>NZ_JFHN01000028.1 GCF_000590885.1 Erwinia mallotivora | reverse complement strand
CAGAAGTGAAACGCCGTAGCGCCGATGGTAGTGTGGGGTCTCCCCATGCGAGAGTAGGGAACTGCCAGGCATCATATAAAGCGAAGACCCCGACCGGAAGGCCGGGGTTTTTTGCGTTGTGTCCGGGTAAAAAAAGCGGACAGCCCCATCCGGGCCGACTTTTTCCTCTGAAGGCCTCAGCGCCGGTTGCGCAGCCATGCGGCAATAAAATCAGCAATCTGCGGCGGGTCATTGAGATCCAGCAGGGGGCACGTCACCGGGATGCTGCGGTCGCTGGCCTGTCCGGCAGCAGGTTCGCACACGTCAAAGGCCCGCCAACGCCCCTGTACGCGCCTGCCAGCCACGTTCCTTTCCGTTTCTTGTACTGATATCCCGCCTTATTACCCTCCCCCTGCTGTCAGAGAAAATCCCCAGTTTTTCAGGGACAAACCTCGCATTTGCATCAAAAAATCGCTTCTGTATCGGGCACATTTTTCTGCCTGAGATGAAACATTTTCAACTATCAGATGAGGCCTCGACATTTGTCGGGTGCCACGCTATCTTCGGCTGTCTGGATGTCTGAACGTTTAAATGGTTAGTTGAGGAAAAGGTTATGCCAATCAGGGTGCCTGATGAATTACCAGCAGTGAATTTCCTGCGCAACGAGAATGTCTTTGTGATGACGTCTTCGCGCGCCAGTATTCAGGAAATTCGCCCGTTAAAAGTGCTGGTGCTGAATCTGATGCCGAAAAAGATCGAAACTGAAAACCAGTTTCTTCGCCTGCTTTCCTACTCGCCGCTTCAAATCGATATCCAGTTGCTGAGAATTGACAATCGTGAATCGCGCAATACCCCGATGGATCATCTGAATAATTTCTACTGTAATTTTGATGATATACAGCATGATAATTTTGACGGCCTGATCGTCACTGGCGCACCGCTGGGACTGATCGATTTTAATGATGTCGCTTACTGGCCGCAGATCCAGAGCGTGTTGCACTGGGCAAAAGAGCATGTTACTTCCACACTGTTTGTATGCTGGGCAGTCCAGGCAGCACTGAATATTCTTTACGGTATCCCTAAGCACACCCGTGAGAAGAAACTCTCTGGCGTGTTCGAACATCAAATCCTGCACCCTCACGCGTTGCTCACCAGGGGGTTCGATGACAGTTTCCTGGCACCGCATTCACGCTATGCTGATTTTCCTGCTGAACTAATACGTGATTACACCGACCTGGATATCTTCGCGGAGTCAGAAGAAACGGGAGCATACCTGTTCGCCAGCAAGGATAAGCGTCTGGCTTTTGTTACCGGCCATCCTGAATATGATGCTCTGACGTTAGCTGGTGAGTACCATCGTGACTGTGAAGCCGGACTGAATCCTGAAGTGCCCCACAACTATTTCCCACACAACAATCCGGCATTGCCCCCGCGCGCCAGCTGGCGCAGCCACGGCAACCTGCTGTTTTCTAACTGGCTAAACTATTACGTTTACCAGATTACTCCATATGATCTGCGGCATATGAATCCTACGCTTGAGTAGCCTGTAGCTATATCCGTGTAATTATTATTTCCGTCAGATATGGCCGGTTTGCCTGTCACCCGGCTAGTGCAATATCGAACGTTGGCCGGCGTCGGAACTGCACTGATTGCCGATGTAAACCGGCAGCCCGCTATTTTCAGGCCGACGGCGTTTCGGCCTGCTGCTCCTCTCTGACCTCAACGGCAATATACAATGCATCGTAGCGCCAGTACTCAATGTCACAGTCGATGATCCGGTCATCCCGGTCACGGTTAATGCGGGTGATAAACAGTGCCGGACTGCCTGCTGCCACCTTCAACGCTGGCGCGGCAGATTTAGGTAGCGGCATAGGCAGCATGTTAAACCCTACCCGCCCATAACGAATCCCGTACTCCTGCTGATACAAACAGGTAAGCGAACGGGTCAAATCAAAGCTCAGCAGATCAGGAAAATAGTGGGGATTGAGATAGTGCTCGACATAGAGCACGGCACGCCCATCAATACGCCGCAGTCGACAGATGCGATACACATCATCCCCTTCGTGCATTTCCAGTTTCGCCGCGACGTCAAGACTGACTTTTACCTTGCGGGCGTCCAGCACCTCGGTCTGCGCCGTGCGCCCTTGCTGTTCAGCCATGGCGTGAAAGTGGCTGCGCAACAGGGGATCATAGGCCAGTCGTGGTGGGGCAATAAACCAGCCACGCCGCAGTTCACGATAGATCATTCCCTGTGATTCCAGCTGTCCCAGCGCTTCACGTAAAGTGATGCGGGTCGTGGAGAACTGCTCGCTCAGCTCACGCTCGGAAGGCAGTCGGCCACTGGCGGCAAAATCGCCTTCTCTGATACGTACGGCCAGCGTCTGACAAATCACATCCACAGTTAATGCTTTCATCACATCAATGCCTCAGTTTGGTGCGAAGCTGCACAGAATCAGAACGCCCGAAACATCTCCTCCCCAGACTGATATCGTGCCCTCTTTCTGGACTAGTCCAGTGGGAATCGGCGCTGACATAAAACTGTCATCGGATCAGGCTAGATTGGCTCGGTTCTTGCTGGACTAGTCCAGTAAGCCATTCAACTTATCACCTGGAGCAGCAGTTATGAAATCTTTGTTCGCATCTGTGTTAGCCAGTGCCATTTTCCTTGCCCTGCCGGGTGCTCACGCCGCAGGTAACGACCTTGCCACGCTGGAAAAGGCGGCGAAGAGTGAAGGACAGGTCAACAGCGTCGGTATGCCGGACAGCTGGGCGAACTGGAAAGAAACCTGGGCCGACATCACCAGTAAATATGGTATTCAGCACAGTGATACTGACATGTCAAGCGCCCAGGAACTGGCGAAATTTGCTGCTGAGAAAAGCAATGCCAGCGCCGATATTGGTGATGTGGGCGCGGCTTTTGGTCCTGTTGCCGTACAGAAAGGCCTGGCTCAGCCTTACAAACCCACGAACTGGGATCAGGTGCCTGCCTGGGCGAAAGATCCGGAAGGTAACTGGATGCTGGCTTACACCGGCACCATTGCATTTATCGTTAATAAAGATCAGGTGAAAGATGTGCCGCACAGCTGGGCCGATCTTAAAAAAGGTAAATATGTGGTGACTATTGGTGATGTGGGCGTGGCGGCGCAGGCAGCAAACGGTGTGCTGGCGGCAGCTTATGCCATGGGGGGTAGCGAAAAGAACCTTAAGCCTGCTCTGAATTTCTTTAGCGACCTGGCGAAAGAAGGTCGTCTTGGCGTCACCGATCCGGTAATTGCCAATATCGAGAAGGGCGAGATTCAGGTGGCGGTGGTGTGGGACTTTAATGGTCTGAACTACCGCGATCAGATTGATAAAAATCGTTTTGCCGTGGTGATCCCCTCTGATGGCAGTATCACCTCCGGCTATACCACCATCATTAACAAATATGCGAAGCATCCTAACGCCGCCAAACTGGCGCGTGAATATATCTTTTCTGATGCCGGTCAGATTAACCTGGCTCGCGGCTATGCCCGCCCGATCCGCGCCGAACATCTGACCCTGCCTGCTGACGTTCAGGCAAAGCTGCTGCCCAACTCTGAGTATAAAAATGCCCATCCAATTGCGGATACCGAGGCCTGGGATAAAGCCAGCAAAATGCTGCCGCGTCTGTGGCAGGAAAACGTCATTATCAACATGAAGCAATAAGGACCGGCGATGAAAACGATTCTGGTGGTGCTGGACGGTCTGAGTTACAGCGTGGCACAACATGCGATGGGCTATTTGCAGGCGGAATGTGCTCAGGGAAACGGACAGCTCTACCAGATGACATGTGAGCTGCCCTCGCTTTCCCGTCCTTTATACGAATGCATTCTTACCGGGGTGACGCCGGTGAACAGCGGTATTATTCACAACGGTGTCAACCGGTTAAGTAAAGAACGCAGTATTTTTCACTACGCCCGCGCCTGCGGTCTGACGACGGCCGCCGCCGCATACTACTGGGTTAGTGAGCTGTATAATCGTTCACCCTGGCTGTCTGTTCGCGATCGTCACACGACAGACACGGAACTGCCGATTCAGTACGGTCATTTTTACCACGATGACAGCTATCCGGATTCACACCTGTTTGAAGATGCGGAAAGTTTGCGCCTGCGTGTTGATCCACATTTTCTGCTGATCCACCCGATGAATATTGATGATGCCGGCCATCAGTTTGGCCTCTCGACGGCACAGTACCGGAATCGTGCGCGGATGGCTGACGGCTATCTTTCGCACTGGATGCCGGGATGGCTGGCGGAGGGTTACCAGGTGGTGGTGACTTCCGACCACGGAATGAACGACGATCGCAGCCACGGGGGGACGCTGCCGGAAGAGACACAGGTGCCGCTGTTTGTCTTTGGTAAATCCTTCTCTCTGCAAACGTCGGTGGTTCCATTGCAGACCGAACTCTGTGGCACCCTGTGCGAGATTCTGGGGGTGGCGCACGATAAGCCGGTCTGCACGGCGCTACTCAATCAGGAGCGCGCATAATGAAAGGAAAAGGAATCGCGCTGCTGTGTCTGTTGCCCTTTGCGCTGTTTTATCTTGCTTTTCAGGTCGCTCCGCTGGTGTGGATTGCCATCAACAGTTTCTACAGCGAAATGAACGAAGCCTGGGGTTGGGGAAATTACATTGATATTCTCACCTCCGGTTTCTATCAGCAGGCCATCCGTTTCTCGCTGGAGATCTCTTTCTGGTCGAGCCTCTACGGACTGATTATTGCGTTGCTGGGGGGATACTCACTGCATCAGCTGGGGGGAGGTAAATTGCACCGTTTTTTCATCTCCTTCACCAACATGACCAGTAACTTCGCGGGTGTACCGCTGGCATTTGCCTTTGTGATCCTGCTGGGACTGAATGGCTGCCTGACGTTGCTGATGCGCAGCCACGGGCTGATGGAAAGTTTTAAGCTTTACTCTGGCAGTGGATTGATTGTGGTTTACACCTGGTTCCAGATTCCCCTGGGTCTTCTCCTTCTCTATCCCGCCTTCGACGGGCTGAAAAAAGACTGGCAGGAGTCAGCGGCACTCCTTGGTGCCAGCCGCTGGCGCTACTGGTGGCACATCGGGCTGCCAATCCTCACGCCAGCGCTACTCGGTACTTTCGTTATTTTGCTGGCTAACGCCCTGGGCGCTTACGCCACCATTTATGCCCTGACCACCGGAAACTTCAATGTGGTGCCGGTACGAATTGCGGCGCTGGTTTCGGGAGATATTTCCCTCGACCCCAATATGGGCAGCGCGTTGGCGATGTTGCTGGTGGTGCTGATGTCGGCAATCACCGTGGTTCATCAGTGGCTGGTTCGTCGCAGCTACCAGAATGCACGCTGACAGGAGAGGACAATGTCGAGAAGTGAATATATTTATCATCGGGTGATTATCTGGCTGGTCTTGCTGATTCTGGCGCTGCCGCTGGTGGCGACTCTGCTCTACGCGCTGGCAACGGAATGGGGGGCCACCATCCTGCCGGATGGTTTCACCCTCAAATGGATGGCGCAACTGTGGCAGGATCCGCGCTTTTTGCTGGCCCTGTGGCACTCACTGCTGATTTGCTTTGGTGCGTTGCTGTTTTCCCTGGTGCTGGTGCTACCCGTAATGTTTGTGATCGCTTACTACTTTCCTAAACTCGATGTGGTAATGAATGTATTGATCCTGCTGCCCTTTGCTATCCCGCCTGTGGTGTCATCGGTCGGGTTGTTACAGCTCTATTCAGCCCCTCCGCTGATGCTGACCGGTTCACCGTGGATCCTGATTGGCTGCTATTTCACTATCGCACTGCCGTTTATCTGGCGTGCCATCAGCAACAATATGCAGGCGATTAATATAAGAGAGTTGATCGATGCGGCTCATCTGCTGGGTGCCACCACCTGGCAGGCGGCGTTGATGGTGGTGCTGCCCAATCTGCGCAAAGGGGCATTGATTGCGGTGTTGCTTTCTTTCTCTTTCCTGATTGGTGAGTTTGTATTCGCTAACCTGCTGGTTGGCACCAACTATGAAACCTTACAGGTTTATCTCTATAACGTGCGCAATGCCAGTGGGCATTTCAGTAGCGCACTGGTTATCTCCTATTTCTTTGTTGTGTTGCTGGTCACCTGGCTGGCAAATGCCCTGAACCGCGAGAGAGGCTGAAGATGAATTCATGGCTGAATGTGACCCAACTGAATAAAAGCTACGGCCCGACCGCGATATTTGAAGATATTAATTTCAGTGCGGGTGAAGGGGAATTTGTCACCCTGCTGGGGCCGAGCGGCTGCGGAAAATCGACCCTGTTACGCTGTCTTGCCGGACTGACCCCGGTCGACAGCGGGCAAATTCTGTTGCAGGGACAGGATATCGTGCCGCTGACGCCGCAGAAACGTGCAATCGGCATGGTGTTTCAAAGCTACGCACTGTTTCCAAACATGACCGTAGAGCGCAACGTGGCATTTGGCCTGAAAATGCAGAAGCTGAAGCCAGCCGATATCCAGCGGCGGGTGGCAGAAGCACTGGAGCTGGTGGAGCTGAACGATTATGCCAGACGTTACCCACATCAGCTTTCCGGCGGCCAGTGTCAGCGGGTGGCACTGGCGCGTTCGCTGGTCACCCGGCCCCGCCTGCTGCTGCTGGATGAACCGCTCTCGGCGCTGGATGCGCGTATCCGTCGCCACCTGCGCGATCAGATCCGTCGTATTCAGAAAGAGCTGAATCTGACCACGCTGTTTGTCACCCACGATCAGGAAGAGGCGCTGTCACTTTCAGACCGTATTGTACTGATGAACAAAGGAAAAATTGTACAGAACGGTAACGCGGAATCACTCTACACTCAGCCTGCGAATCTGTTCGCGGCCGGATTTATCGGCAATTACAACCTGCTGACGGCCGAGCAGGCCCACCGCCTGACCGGAGACACCTTTACACAACAGGTGGCGCTGCGTCCTGAATCGGTGGCGTTCTGTGCATTGTCGCAGGGGATCCCCGCAGAAATTCTCAGTCACAGCCTGTTGGGTAACGTCATTCGCTATCGTGTACGGGCGCGGGAAGTTGAGCTGTGGGTTGATGTTCTGAACCGTTCTCCGGACGATTTGCACCCGGCGGGATATCAGGTGGGGCTGCTGTTGGATAAGCTTACTTTGCGTGAGGTTGCCTGATAGCTACGAACTATCACGCTGATTAAAAACATTTTTTCAGCGGATCGGCTAAACTTAACCGGGTCAGCAGGCAAATTGCCTGCCCTGAATCTGTTATGTTTGCCTGGCTGTGAGGTCGATACCAGTGTTAACCCTGCTAAACCTTCTTTCCGCCGTAGCGCTGCTGGTCTGGGGAACGCACATTGTGCGAACCGGGATTATGCGCGTCTACGGCGCTGACTTGCGCCGCGTGCTGAGTCGCAGCGTGTCTAAAAAACCTATGGCCTTTGTCGCCGGAATTGGCGTGACGGCGCTGGTGCAAAGCAGCAATGCCACTACGCTGCTGGTCACCTCGTTTGTCGCTCAGGAACTGGTGGGACTGACGCCTGCGCTGGTGATTATTCTGGGGGCGGATGTGGGTACGGCGCTGATGGCGCGTCTGCTGACATTTGATCTCTCCTGGCTGTCACCGTTATTTATTTTCTTCGGCGTGGTGTTCTTTCTTGGCCGTAAGCAGACCCGCGCCGGGCAACTGGGCAGAACCAGCATCGGACTGGGGCTGATCCTGCTGGCGTTGCAGCTGATTGTCGCCGCCGCCACGCCCATCACCCAGGCTGCCGGGGTGAAAGTGCTGTTCTCTTCACTTACCGGCGATGTAATGCTGGATGCGCTGTTGGGTGCTGTATTCGCCATCATCAGTTACTCCAGCCTGGCGGCGGTGCTGCTGACCGCCACCCTCACCGCCACCGGGGTTATCTCTTTTAAAGTGGCGCTGTGTCTGGTGATTGGCGCAAATCTTGGCAGCGGCTTGCTGGCAATGCTTAACAACAGCACCTCGAACGCGGCCGGTAAGAGGGTGGCGCTGGGCAGCCTGCTGTTTAAGTTTATTGGTTCACTGATCGTACTGCCTTTTATCGATCCCCTGTCCGAGCTGCTGCATAAACTGCCGGTCAATGACGAAGAGTTGGTGATTTTCTTTCACGTCTTCTACAACCTGATCCGCTGTCTGATTATGGTGCCTTTCACCGGCGCGATGGCCACGCTGTGCTGTAAGTTAATTCGTGAGGAGCCTGAAACCGACCAGCGACTAAAACCCCGGCACCTTGATCCCAGTGCGCTGGATACGCCGGCGCTGGCGCTGGTTAATGCCTCGCGCGAG
The DNA here is from genome assembly GCF_000590885.1 of Erwinia mallotivora. Lineage (GTDB taxonomy): Bacteria > Pseudomonadota > Gammaproteobacteria > Enterobacterales > Enterobacteriaceae > Erwinia > Erwinia mallotivora. Next base: position 53,943 of record NZ_JFHN01000028.1, on the reverse strand, counting down.
ACGTTGCGTATTGGTGACGTTGTGGAACAGATGCTGGCGGCTTTTGGCAAAGTGGTCCACGGTGAACTGCGCGAAGAGCGCGAGATCCGCAAGCTGGATGATGATGTGGATGTGCTGTATACCGCTATCAAACTCTACCTGGCGCAGATGCCCAAGGAAGATCTGCCGGAAGAGGACTCCCGCCGCTGGGCGGAGATTATTGAAATGGCGCTGAACCTTGAGATGGCGGGGGATATCCTGGAAAGAATGAGTGGCGACGTGGCCGACAAATCGCTGGCGGCTCGCCGTGCGTTCTCCATCGAAGGAAGAGAAGAGTTGGACGGCCTGCTGGAACAGCTTTCTGCCAACCTGCGTCTCAGCCTGTCGGTCTTTTTATCCCGAGATATCACCACGGCCAAACGGTTACGCCGTTCCAAGCATCGCTTTCGTATTCTGAACCGGCGCTACTCCCATAAACATGTTGATCGCCTGCATCAGCATAATGTGCAAAGTATTGAAACCAGCTCATTACACCTGGGTCTGCTTGGCGACATGAAACGACTTAACTCGTTGTTTTGTGCGGTAGCCTACAGCGTGCTTGAACAGCCGGATGATGACCGTGGTGAAGAGTGAATGGCCCCTGGCAGGCAGGGGCGTTGATCAATTACTTTTTATCAACCGCTTTGCCTGACCAGTAACCCGCCAGCAGAGAGCCGGAAAGGTTGTGCCAGACAGAGAACAGCGCGCCCGGCAGAGCCGCCAGCGGGGAGAAGTAAAGCTTACCCAGCGTGGCGGCCAGACCGGAGTTCTGCATCCCCACCTCCAACGCCAGCGTCCGGCAGGTTGACTCGTCAAAGCCAAACAACCTGCCACCCCAGTAGCCGCCAAGCAGCCCGATGGCGTTATGCAGCATCACCGCCACAATCACCATCAGGCCCACCGAGCCAATAAAGCTTTGGCTGCCTGCCACTACCGCACTGATAATCAGCAAAATACAGACCATCGAAAAGGCGGGCAGATAAGGCTCCACGCGCTTTACCAGCCCAGGCAGTGAGTGATGAATGATCAGTCCAATAGTGATGGGCACCACCACGATTTTTACAATGCTCAGCAACATGCCCACTACATCAACCTGGATATGCGTATCGACATAAAGTTTGGTCAACAGTGGCGTGGCAAACACCCCGACCAGTGCGGAAACAGAAGAGATGGTGACGGAGAGCGCCACATCGCCCTTCGCCAGATAGATCATCACATTTGATGCGGTTCCACTGGCCACGCTGCCTACCAGAATCATGCCTGCGGCGAGATCGGGCGGCATATTAAACAGCTTTGCCAGGCCCCAGGCGGCCAGCGGCATCACCAGATAGTGCAGAAAGGTCCCCGCCAGCACCGGAGCAGGGCGGGTCAGTACCCGTCTGAAATCGTTGATGTTCAACGTGACACCCATGCCGAACATAATCAGCATCAGCAAATATGTCACCCACGGGCCAATGCTGAGAAACGGCGTCGGCGCGTAGTAAGCGATGGCAGAAAGTAGTAGCGCCCATAGTGGAAACAGGCGGGTAAAAGTGGCGAGCATAGCCAGATTTCCTCTGTACGAGTGGTTGCCAGCAAAGGTTGCGGCTGAAGTGGACGCAGAATCATAGCATTAAAACGGGAAGGAAAAAGAAGGGATAAGCAACGCAGGCGGGTGCAGTGTGACCCCGCCTTATGGACTGTTACTCTTTGGTTTCCAGCAGCGTGCGATAGATCAGACCACCTGCGACACCGCCGACGATGGGCATCAACCAGAACATCCACAGCTGGCTAAGCGCCCAGCTTCCCTGGAAGATGGCTACGGCGGTGCTACGCGCCGGATTGACCGAGGTGTTGGTGACCGGAATGCTGATCAGATGGATTAACGTCAGCGCGAGGCCAATGGCGATGGGTGCAAAACCTGCTGCCGCACGTTTATCGGTTGCGCCATGAATGACAATCAGGAATACGGCGGTCAATATCCCTTCGGTCACCATGCCGGAGAGCAGTGAGAAACCGCCTGGTGAGTACTCACCATAGCCGTTTGCCGCAAAACCACTGGCGCTGGCATCAAATCCTGTCTGGCCACTGGCAATCACATAAAGCACACCCGCAGCCGCCAGACCACCCAGCACCTGCGCGGCCACATAGCCAATAATCTGCGACGTCGGGAAGCGACCACCGGCCCAAAGTCCCAGGGTGACGGCTGGATTAAAATGACCGCCTGAAATATGGCCGACGGCATAAGCCATCGTTAATACGGTCAGTCCGAATGCCAGCGCCACGCCAACAAAACCAATTCCCAGCTGAGGGAAAGCAGCAGCCAGCACCGCACTGCCACATCCGCCAAATACCAGAACAAAGGTCCCTGTAAATTCCGCAAAAAGTTTTTTCATCCTTAACCTCACAGTTTTATTCTTAAGCGCGTAATTATTACCGTAATAAGCTGTATTTCAATGCAATGGATCAAGTGTAATACGGTAAAAAAAGGACTTGTGTGAATTAAGGATTATTCGATGTGAAGATAAGATTATTTATTGCAACAACTGGTCTTGTTATTAACAAAATAATAAAGAAGCGGCGGCGGGAATATTACAAAATTAATAAAAAAACCGGGCCAGGCCCGGTCAGAATATTTTTTGACGCTATTCAAATAAATTATGATGCAGCGTCTGCACCACCTGTTCAGCATCATTACCTGGAACAAGAAAACACAAATTATAACTGCTGGCACCGTAACAAATCAGCCGCAAATTAAAAGGTTCCAGTACGCCAAACACTTCTTTTCCGACACCGCAGGCTTTGGAGAGGTTATTGCCGATAATAGCAATCAACGCCAGGTTCTCTTCCACCTCGACCCGGCAAAGCGACGAGAGTTCGGTCAGCAGTGCCTGAGTCAGCAGGCTCTCACCGGTTGAGGTAGAGCCAGTGGTATCCAGCGTTAAGGCGACGCTGACCTCTGAGGTGGTAATCAGGTCCACAGAAATATTGTGGCGCGCCAGGATATCGAACACTTCAACCAGGAAGCCACGCGCGTGAAGCATATTCAGGCTGTGCAGCGTCAACAGCGTCTGCTTGCGGCGCAGGGCCAGCGCCCGGAACAGCGGTGGATTCTGCATCTGATTACAGACGCGGGTGCCGCCTGCGGCAGGATCTTTGCTGGAACCGACAAAAACCGGAATATTGCAGCGCACCGCAGGCAGCAGCGTCGCCGGGTGCAGTACTTTTGCCCCAAAGGTGGCCATCTCCGCCGCTTCTTCAAAGGTGATTTCGTCAATGCGCTTGGCGGCGGGGACCACCCGGGGATCGGTGGTGTAAATGCCCGCCACATCGGTCCAGATATCGATACGGCTGGCATGCAGTGCTTCACCCAGCAGTGCCGCCGTATAGTCGCTGCCGCCACGGCCCAGGGTGGTGGTGCGGCCTTTCGCTTCGCTGCCGATAAAACCCTGCGTCACAATCAGTTCTTCAGAAAGGCGTGGCGCCAACTGGGTGCGCGCCAGCTCTGCCAGCTGTGACACATCGGGTTCAGCACGACCAAAGCGGTCGCTGGTGCGCATCACTTTACGCACATCGAACCATCCGGAAGCGACCTTGCGCTGCCGCAATACCTCGACGAACAGCAGGCTGGACATCAGCTCACCGTGGCTGACCAGTTCGTCAGTCAGCGCGGTGGATGTCGCCAGCGCAGCGGCTTCGGAGAGCATGGTGATGTTTTCCAGCAGGCGATCGATTTCTTCGCGGATGACATCCGGCTGCGTCAGCTGGTCAATGATTGCGTACTGGATACGGCGAATTTCGTCCAGCAGATAAGCACGTTGCTCCTGCTCCTGTCCATCCGCCAGCGATACCAGCAAATTGGTGACCCCGGCGGAAGCTGAAAGCACCACCAGGCGTACATTCGGGTCCATCAGCACCACATCGGCGCTGCGATTCATCGCGGCAAAATCGGCAACGCTGGTACCGCCAAATTTCGCCACGATTAATGAAGATTGGGACATGTGTTGACATACCTCGTGTCAGGTTAGATTCCATCAGCCTTGGCACAAGGAAAGAGCAGAAACGGGGTAGACGTAGAAAAGGGTTTTACTACGAGTCACCCAGAAGCGCCCCACCTTGTTGACCCGAACACCCGGGGCGGCAACGTTGTGCTGCGACCCAGGTGAATCAGGTAGGGATCGTCCAACTATTGAACCGATCCTGGTGACAACCCAAGGGATTCAGCCCCTGTAGCCGATACTTACCACCCGCGTGGTTTGTACCTCGGCGTCGCACCCCTTGATGTGTTATCTGCGGATTCGGTTCCTCCAACACACTGCCTGGGCGACGCGCCTCTTCTGGCATGCGCATCCTGGATGCGCAACAAGCCGACTACAAATAGCCGTTTATGCTGCCGCTGTCAATTACTGTCGTCTGTATAGGGTTCATTTTGCACCAGAGCGACCAGCGTACAGGGAAGCGTTGGCGTACTTTCACCGCGTACCATTTTCAGCACACCCTTCTCCTCTACAAACAGCGGAATGACACCCTGATTTTTTTCCAGATACGCCAGCCAGCCGAAATTTTCGTTCAACTGAGTGGCTTTGATCACCGCGCCTTTCGCCAGCAGGCTGCTGAGTTGGGCATAACTTTGCTCCTGGCCAAACAGCACCTCATGACGATGAAAGCGCGGGCTTTCAGTATCGCGGCGTCCCTTTAATGGTGCGCCGGAACGGATAGCAGCCACGTTTTCATCACCAAAGATATGGCTGAAATGGTACACCGCCAGGGCATTCTGATGACGATCAGGTGAAAGGGCAATCACCTGTGACGTTTCGCTCAGGTCGAGAAAATTCTCCGCATGATCTGACCAGGCATTGCCATAATAAGCGGGAATCCCCTCCATTCTCGCCAGCCGGTACTGTTCCCAGCTACTGTCAGTCAGCAGCACCGGGATATCCAGCTTTTGCAGCGCGGCTGCCAACGCCCGCGCAACGCTGTTAGCGCCGGTAATCAGGATGCCGCGAGGCTGACGCTGTTGTACCCGCAACAGGCGGGCCAGCACAGAACTGGTCAGGCTTTGCAGCACCACGGTGCCGATAATCACCGCAAACACCACCGTAACCAGCCTGTCTGCCCCGGCATAGCCGGTTTTCTCCAGCGTCAGAGCAAACAGAGAGCTGACTGCGGCTGCCACAATGCCACGCGGCGCGATCCAACTGAGCAGCAAGCGTTCGCGCCAGTGTAGCGACGACCGAAAGGTTGAAACGGCAATACACAACGGGCGGGCAACAAACTGCACCACCAGTAGCAGGCCTGCCAGCGGCCAGCCCATCGCCACCAGTGCGTTCAAATCCAGGCGGGCTGCCAGAATAATAAACAGGGCCGAGATCAGCAGTGCAGAGAGTTCTTCTTTGAAGGCGATGATTTCGCTGAGATCGACACCACGCATATTTGCCAGCCAGATCCCCATCACCGTTACCGTCAGCAGGCCGGACTCGTCCGCCAGCGCGTTCGACAGGCCAAAAGCGGTGAGCATCACCGCCAGCACCGCGAAGTTTCGCAGATAGCCGGGCAGCCAGACCCTTTTCAACGCCAGGCCCATCAGCCAGCCGAACAGCGCGCCTGCGATAAGGCCTGTTGCAGTGGTCAGACTTAAGGTCCACAGTAAATGCGTTAACGATTCAGCTTTTTGCTGAAGCACAATGAATTCGAATACCAAAAGCGTAAAAATGGCCCCTACCGGATCGATGACGATGCCTTCCCAACGTAACACCTGATTGATCGCTTTCTTTGGTCGAACCACACGCATCAGGGGCGCGATAACGGTAGGGCCGGTCACCACGGTGACGGCACCCACCAGGGCTGCGAGTTCCGCAGGAAAATCCAGCAATATCCGGCAAGCCAGACCAATGATCAGAAAGGTTATCAGCATCCCGATGGAAACCAGATTACGCACGACCTTTCCCAGACCGCGTATTTCTTTGAAGCGTAAAGTCAGCGCGCCTTCAAACAGAATGATCGCCACCGACAAGGAGACCAGCGGAAACAGCAGCGAGCCAAACAGGGCATCGGGTTGCAGAATATGTCCGACTGGTCCCAGGACAATGCCGAAAACCAGCAGAGGTAAAATAGCCGGAAGACGCAGCAGCCACGCCAGCCACTGGGCTACCAGCGAACTTAATCCAATGATTACCAACAGCAGTGGGGCAGACATCGCCATAAAATTTTTCCTTTCGACAGTAAGTGTGGTCATACTGAAACGCTGAGCGGATCGTCTCCACGCCGACTGAATTATAAATAGCCCCGGACAAAACGAGAGAAATTCTCTCGTCTGATAGCTGTAACCTGTTGCAGGAAAAGGGGAGCTGATGGCTCGCAACAGGTAACATGGCGTCCGGTTTGACTTACGGTTCTCAATTGAAAAAGAGTGTGTTGCTATGAAAAGTATTAATCCGACACAAACCGCTGCCTGGCAGGCCCTGGAGCAGCATTTTGAGCAGATGAAAGATGTGCAGATAGCCGATCTCTTCGCCAGCGACAGCGATCGATTCAGCACCTTCTCTGCCACCTTCGACGACCAGATGCTGGTGGACTACTCGAAAAACCGTATCACCCGCGAAACGCTCAGTAAGTTACAGGATCTGGCGAAAGAAACTGATTTACAGGGTGCCATCAGGTCAATGTTTTCCGGCGAAAAAATTAACCGTACTGAAGACCGGGCCGTGCTGCATGTTGCTCTGCGCAATCGCAGCAACACGCCGATTAAGGTGGATGGCAAAGATGTGATGCCAGAGGTGAATGCGGTTCTGGAGAAAATGAAGTCGTTCTCTCAGCGCATCATCAGCGGTGAGTGGAAAGGCTACACCGGCAAAGCAATCACCGACGTGGTGAATATTGGTATTGGGGGTTCCGATCTGGGACCCTTTATGGTCACCGAAGCATTGCGGCCCTATAAAAATCACCTGAACATGCATTTTGTCTCTAACGTGGACGGCACGCACATTGCTGAAACGGTTAAGGATCTCAGCCCGGAAACCACGTTGTTCCTGGTTGCGTCGAAAACCTTTACCACGCAGGAGACCATGACCAATGCGCACAGTGCCCGCGACTGGTTCCTGCAAACGGCCGGTGATGAAAAGCATGTGGCAAAGCATTTTGCGGCACTCTCCACCAATGGCAAAGCTGTCGGTGAGTTTGGTATCGACACCGCAAATATGTTCGAATTCTGGGACTGGGTGGGTGGACGTTATTCCTTGTGGTCCGCTATTGGCCTGTCGATCATTCTGTCAATTGGCTTTGACAATTTCGAGCAGTTGCTCGGCGGCGCACATGCGATGGACAAGCACTTCTCCAGCACGCCAGTGGAGCAGAATCTGCCGGTAACCCTCGCGCTGATTGGCATCTGGTATAACAATTTCTTTGGTGCTGAAACCGAAGCCATTCTGCCCTACGACCAGTATATGCACCGCTTCGCGGCTTATTTCCAGCAGGGAAATATGGAGTCCAACGGTAAATACGTTGACCGCAATGGCTCTCCGGTAACCTGGCAGACCGGCCCGATTATCTGGGGAGAACCCGGTACCAACGGACAGCATGCGTTTTACCAGCTTATCCACCAGGGCACCAAGCTGGTTCCCTGTGACTTTATTGCCCCGGCGATTAGCCATAATCAGTTGGGCGATCATCATGACAAGCTGCTGTCAAACTTCTTTGCGCAAACCGAAGCGCTGGCCTTTGGTAAATCACGCGAAGTGGTGGAGAAAGAGTTTGCCGATGCTGGTAAAGATGCGAAATCGGTTGAACACGTGGTGCCATTTAAGGTCTTTGAAGGCAACCGTCCAACTAACTCGATCCTGCTGCGTGATATCACGCCATACAGCCTGGGCGCGTTAATCGCCCTGTATGAGCATAAAATCTTCACCCAGGGGGCCATCCTTAACATCTTTACTTTTGATCAGTGGGGTGTCGAGTTAGGTAAACAGCTGGCTAACCGCATTCTGCCAGAGCTTTCTGGTGGTGAGCAGGTGACCAGCCACGACAGCTCGACTAATGGTCTGATCAATCGTTACAAAAACTGGCGCGCATAATCTTTTGCCAGAGATGAATTAATTATTTTCAGGGCCGGATGCGACAGCAACGGCCCTTTTTGATGCGCAGAAAAAAATCGCCAATATATCTGAATGCTGCTAAATTCATCTGACCCATTATTCCTGAGAAAAATCTTAAAATTTATTGCAATAGCTGGATTTATAACAAGATAATTCTGAAACATTACCCTTTTCGGACCGATCTTATTACGATATTAAGATGGGTTAATGTTTTGATATATATGATTTTTTTGTTATTTTTGTGCGGATTTCCTCCATAACTAATATATTTTGCACACTCAGTAAGGTTATTAGTCGGTGTGACTGGTATACCAGCTCATTACAGTAATTCATGCTATTACATTGCCGTAATTATTATAAATACGCTTAAAAATGCCAAAAAAACTTTATTTTAATCAGAATTAATCCGCCTCCAACCTTCATTGTTCTGCCATGAATTCTGGTAATTTATTGCCTTATACTGAACGCGCCTGAAACCCTTCAGGTTGAGTATCCATTCATTTAATGAAGGGAAAATGTTATGAAAAAAGTCATATGTGCTGTTGCAGCCATAGTGTACTTAGCGGGAGCTTCTGCTGCGTTCGCCGCGCCTGAAGAGGCAGGTAGTGCAGCAGGCGCAACGGCGGGAACGCTTTCCGCCGGCACCTCAACCGCGGTGGGTGTGGGTGCGCTTGGCGCACTGGTCGGTGTAGCGCTGGCAGCAAGCAGCGGCGGTAACGGTTCTAATACCGGAACCACTACCACAACCACCACGGGCACGACTCGTTAAGTTCGGTAAATTAATCATAACCACACAATTGTGTGGTTATTTTTTGACATTGTCAGACTTTGCTCAGGGATCCACTCCGGTGCGCTATATACCACTGTTGCTTTTATGCCTGTGTTTGCAGGCCTGTACTCAGACGCAAAAAGGACTTACCGATACTGTCGAACTCGCGCTGCTCGGGCCAGATGATGTTGAAGTGAGCAGCGAACAGATAGATAACCTTCCTTATGCCAGCATGTATCTGCGCCTGAATGACGGGCAGCGTATCTTTGTGGTGCTGGGCTTCGATGAAAATGGTCAGCAAAAATGGATCACCCGTGACCAGTCAGTGCTGGTCACCCAGCATGGCCGCGTAGTGAAAACGCTGGGACTCAGTGACAATCTGGTCAGCATAACTAACGCCGGTCAGGACCCGCTGTCTGCTCCATTGCAGCTACGTGAGGGAGCCAGCTGGACCAGCACACTGAGCTGGACCGAGGCCGGACACTTCCGCTCTGCCACCGCCGTATCACATTTCACCCGCAAGGATGATCAGGTGCTGGATCTGGCCGGTAAAAAAGTCGCCTGCCGCGTCTGGCAGGAGCAGGTCACACTACCGGAGAGTGGCAAGTCCTGGAGCAATACCTTCTGGTTCGATACCACTACAGGACAGGTTCGTCAGTCGCAGCAGATGCTGGGTGGGGCTGACTTCTCCGTTGAAACCATCATCTTGAAGCCCGCGAAATCATGAAAAAAATAACCTATCTTCTCGCAGGAATGGTGCTTGGTGCGTCGTCGCAGGTGTCTGCCGAAAGCCAGGTGACCGTCTTTTATCCGGGCCAAACCCAAACCGCCGTGGTCAGCCATGCACAGAATCTTGCACAACTGGTGACCAGCCCGGCGCTGATGGGCAGAACCTGGTGGCCAGGAACGGTGATCGCAGAAAAACTGGCAACGGCGGTGGCGGTGCAGCAGCAGCAGCAACTGTTGGCCCGGCTGCAAGGCTGGAGCGCTGAATTACGGGCAGATGATGATGCCGATAAAGCCGCGATTGTCGATAACGTCCGGCAGCAGGTAGCTGGCGTGAAAGTCACCGGGCGGCAGATTGCTAATCTCGACCCTGACTGGGTGCGGGTGCGTGCGGCGGACAATCGCCGTCTGGAAGGAGAATACAGCGTCTACACCCTGCAAAAACCGACCACCCTGATGGTCGCCGGACTGGTCAGCGGCAGTGGCAAAACGCCGTGGTTACCGGGGCGTACGGTGGTTGACTATCTTGATGAGCATCAGCGGCTTAACGGTGCGGAGCGTAATGTCGCCACGGTCATTGCGCCTTCAGGTGAAGTGTCGCAGGTGCCGGTCGCTTACTGGAACCATCGCCACACAGAGCCAGAAGCTGGCAGCATCATTTACCTTGGTTTCTCTTCCTGGTCGCTGCCCAGCCAGTATGAAGATCTTAACCAGCAGATTATTTCTGTTCTGACGCACCGGATCCCTGACTGATGAAAAAAACCTATCTTTTCAGCCTGCTGGCGATTTCCGTGGCTTGCGCGTGCCAGGCTCATGCCGACACCTTTGCCGATCCTGTTGGTCCTTCGCAGTCTGATTTTGGCGGCGTGGGGCTGCTACAGGTGCCCACTGCGAGAATGGCGAAGGATGGTGAATTCAGCCTGAACTACCGCTACAACGATCAGTACCGTTTTTACTCCTCATCGGTGCAGCTGTTTCCGTGGCTTGAAGCCACCATCCGCTATACCGATGTCAAAACCCGTAGCTACAGTGCGGTAGAAAGCTTCAGCGGTAGTCAGACCTATAAAGATAAGGCTTTCGACCTGAAAGTCCGTCTGTGGCAGGAAGGGTACTGGCTGCCGGAGGTGTCGGTAGGGGCGCGTGACCTGGGCGGTACTGGCCTGTTTGACAGCGAATATTTTGTGGCAACCAAAGCCTGGGGACCGTTTGATTTCACCCTCGGACTGGGATTTGGCTACCTTGGCAACAGCGGCACGGTGAAAAACCCATTCTGCCAGGCTGACAGCAGCTACTGTTACCGTTCAGACAGCAGTGGCACGGCAGGATCGGTCAACGGCAAAGATATGTTCAAAGGCCCTGCAGCGTTATTTGGCGGGATTGAGTATCAGACGCCGTGGCAGCCGCTGCGTCTGAAAGTGGAATATGAAGGCAATAACTACCAGGATGACTTTGCCGGTCGTCTTGAGCAAAAAAGCAAAGTTAACGTTGGCGCAATTTATCGTCTGACTGACTGGGCGGACGTGAATGTCAGCTACGAGCGCGGGAACACCTTTATGGCTGGCTTCACGCTGCGTTCAAACTTTAACGATTTGCGCTCTGCATCGGCCGATTTAGCTAAACCTGCTTACAAGCCGCAGCCACAGGATACTTTCCTTCAGCCCACGGTGGCCGCAGAGCAACTGACCGATTTGAAGTACAACGCCGGTCTTAACGCGCCAAATATGCAGGTGAAAGGCAACACCCTGTATGTCACCGGGCAGCAATCGAAGTATCGTAATACTCAGGAAGGCATCGATCGTGCGAATGTGATCCTGATGAATCATCTGCCGCAGAACATCGATACGCTGAACGTGACCGAAACCCGAAACCGTATGCCGCAGGTGACCACCGTCACCCGCGTTGACAGCCTGCGTCAGCAGCTGGAAGGTTATCCGCTCGGCAAAGAGAAAACGTTGGATCAGCAGCGGGTGGAGCCGGTCGACCCGGGCCGCACCGAGCAGGGATATCATATTGATCCTGACGATTTTAACTACAGCCTCTCTCCGGTGCTCAACCAGTCTGTGGGTGGTCCGGAAAGTTTCTACCTGTATCAGCTGGGTGTGATGGGGAATGCCAACTACTGGGTAACTAACCATCTGCTGCTGGACGGCAGCGTATTCGCCAACCTGGCGAACAACTACGATAAGTTCAGCTATAACGGTACGCCAACCGATTCAACGCTGCCGCGTGTGCGAACCCATATCCGCGACTACGTCGAGAACAATGTCTACGTCAATAACCTCCAGGCCAATTACATGCACGAGCTGGGTAACGGCTTCTATGGTCAGGTTTATGGCGGCTATCTGGAAACGATGTACGGTGGTGTGGGTGGCGAGGTGCTGTATCGTCCGCTTGATTCTGACTGGGCGTTGGGTGTTGATGCCAACTACGTCAAGCAGCGTGACTGGGACAATATGATGCAGTTCACCGACTACACGGCCAAAGTCGGTAACCTGACCGCTTACTGGCGGCCGTCGTTCTTCAACCATCAGGTATTGGTGAAGGCCAGCGTCGGCCAGTATCTGGCGGAAGATAAAGGGGTAACGATTGATGTCTCACGCCAGTTTGACAGCGGTATCATGGTCGGTGCTTATGCGACTAAAACCAATGTTTCCGCGCAGGAGTACGGCGAGGGCGATTTCACCAAAGGCTTCTACATCTCGATTCCAATGGATCTGTTTACCACCACGCCAACCCGTGGACGTGCGCAGGTCAACTGGACGCCGCTGACGCGTGACGGTGGTCAGATGTTGGGTCGCAAATACCAGCTGTATGATATGACCAGCGATCGGGATAAGAACTTCCGTTAAGGCGCGCTGCCAGCGCATTGCCTGCTGGAATAATGAAGGCAGGCTTTTGCCGCCGTGACCAACCCCATGTTTTTACGTGGGGTTTTTCTTTATTTGTCAGCCTTTTTTATGGGCTGAGGGTGCCGTCAGTGGCAACACCACCGGACATCTCGCAAAAACTTGTGAACTTCATCACGCTAAAGCATAGTGTACGGGTCGGGAGAATCCTGACGATTACCGTGACTTCTGAGGATTGTTTTGCATGATTACCGCCACGCGAATTGCCTGGGTTTTACAGATGGTGTTGAATATCGGCCTGATTATTCTGGCCTGTATTCTGGCTGTTTTTCTGGGCAAAGAAACTTACCATCTGGCTAATGTATTACTGAATACCGGTGAGCAGACCTCGTCTTATCTGCTGATTGAAGGAATCGTCATCTATTTTCTCTATTTCGAATTTATTGCCCTGATTGTTAAGTATTTTCAGTCGGGTTATCACTTCCCGCTGCGCTATTTTGTCTACATTGGCATTACCGCCATTATCCGGTTGATTATCGTCGATCATAAGAATCCCTTCGATACGCTGGCCTACTCCATCGCCATCCTCATCCTGGTCTTTACGCTCTGGCTGGCGAACAGCAACCGACTGAAGCGCGAATAATTCTCTCTTTCCTTCGGGCTGAGCTGTTAAACAGTGTCAGCACGGCTTTGCGGCTCAGTAAGCCGGTTAACGGCGTGCTGAGCAATCAGGCTGTTCACTTCAGTGCTATATTTATCTTCCGCAGACAGCCCTGCCTGACATCAACGGAGCACCCGATGCGTGATTTCTCCCGCCGAAATTTTGTGACGCTGTTTAGTGGATTATGTTGCTCATTACCTTTGCTGGCTCAGGCTAAAAGCCTCACCGTGTCTTCAGTGCGTAAAGCGGAAGAGCTGTCGGCGAAAGAGCGGCAACAGCATGAGTTTTTTATGCAAAAGGCGATCGCTCAGGCGGCTAAAAATCCTGCTTATCCCTTTGGCGCAATCATTGCCGATCTTCAGTCAGGAAAAATCTTCAGCGAAGGGGTAAATACCGGTGCTGAGAATCCGACATTTCACGGCGAAATGGTGGCAATTAACGAGTATGTCCACAAACACGGTAACCAGGGATGGCAGCAGATGACGCTTTACACTACGGGAGAACCCTGTTCTATGTGCATGTCTGCCATTGCATGGGCAGGGATAACGCGGGTTGTCTGGGCCAGTTCAGTGCAAAAAATTCGCGCATCAGGCATTGGACAGATTGATATCCCGGCAGCTGAAATTGCTTTCAGGGCGCGAGAGTTTTATCAACCCGTGGCGCTGATTAGTGGTGTACTGGCGACACAGACAGACAATCTGTTTGATCAACGGACGCGGTCCTGATAATGCTCCCGGTTATCGCGGCGAAATAACGCCTGCCTGGCGGCGTTATACCTGCCAGCACGGATGTAATGGGGGAAGCAACGAGCCGTTGGCAGAAAAATCCACGCCTTAAATTCTGTTTAACGCCAGGTGTTCTCGGCTGCGCACTACGCTACACTGTGACCCCCTGTCTATTTTCCGGAGAAGCCAATGAACGATAACGCGCTGTCGCAACTGCGCGCCCTCGCATGGCTACCCGTTTCCTCCCCCCTGTTGACCACGGCGCTACTTGACTGGCTGCTGGAGGAGGATTCCATGACCCGTCGCTTCGAAAACCATTGCCAGCAGGTTTCGGTAAAGGTAGAGCATGAGGGATTTATCAGTGCCGTCCAGCTGGGGGAAGAAGGGGCGCTGCTGCCGCAGGAGCCGCGTTACTGGCTGCGGGAAATCCTTCTGTGTGGCGACGATGTGCCGTGGCTGGCTGGTCGCACCGTCGTGCCAGAATCAACGCTCAATGGCCCGGAGCAGATGCTGCAACAACTGGGAACACGTCCTCTGGGCCGCTATCTGTTTGCTTCATCAACGCTGACGCGCGATTTTATTGAGCCGGGTCAGGTGGAGGGGTTGTGGGGGCGTCGTTCGCGTTTACGTCTTTCCGGCAAGCCATTATTACTGACTGAACTGTTTTTACCGCCTGCGCCGCTGTACTGGCCGGAGCTGGCGGAAGGGAGCCTGTAGCGTGGAAAGAAGTCTGCCAATAAATAAACTTCAGGCATACAGCCGTCTGATGCGTATCGATAAGCCTATCGGCTCGCTGCTGCTACTGTGGCCGACACTGTGGGCGCTGTGGCTGGCAGGGGGGAAAATCCCGCCGCTAAACATACTGCTGGTCTTTGTGCTGGGCGTTTTTTTTATGCGTGCCGCTGGTTGCGTGGTGAATGATTTTGCCGACCGTAAAATTGATGGTCATGTTAAACGCACCCGCTCACGCCCGCTGCCCAGCGGTGCCGTAACCTCCAGAGAGGCCCGCTGGTTATTTGCCGGGCTGGTACTGATTTCATTCTGTCTGGTGTTGACCATGAATGCGATGACCATCTGGTTATCGTTTGGTGCTCTGGCTCTGGCCTGGACGTATCCTTTTATGAAGCGTTACACCCATCTGCCACAGGTGGTGCTGGGCGCGGCGTTCGGCTGGGCTATTCCAATGGGCTGGGCGGCGGTGAGTGAGTCTGTGCCACTGGCCTGCTGGCTGTTATTCTTCGCCAATATCTGCTGGACGGTGGCGTATGACACTCAGTATGCGATGGTGGACCGCGATGATGATTTACGTATTGGCGTAAAATCCACCGCTATTTTATTTGGTCGTTTTGACAAGCTGATTATTGGCTTACTGCAATTTGCCACACTCATGCTGATGGCGCTGACGGGCTGGATGATGCAGCTGGGTGGGGCGTTTTACTGGTCAGTTTTGCTGGCTGGCACCTTGTTTATTCACCAACAAAGGCTGATCGTCGGTCGGGATCGGGATGCCTGTTTCCAGGCTTTTCTCAATAATAATTACGTCGGACTGGTGCTGTTTGTTGGCATTGCACTGAGCACAGGGCCTGTTGCAGGCTGGCTGTGAGTAGCCACGGTTCAGGGAGGGTTAACGTCGGATGAAAAAAATTGTCCGTCGATGGTACCGTCCCTGGCGCGCGTGCCTCAGCTTAATGTACTGGCCGGGCTGAGGCATTGCGCGCTCAACACCTATTCGTGTGCCACCGCACTCTCAATGGTCATTCTCACTTCCTGAGTAATCAAATCTGCCAGCATCTGGTAAACCTTTTGCGTCTGTTCAACCAACGCATCACCGGTATCGCTGATATAACCCTCATCACGTAGCGTCAGTACCAGCGTGGAAAACACCGCTTTGTCGAAGAATTCAGGCGCATTAATCCCGTGCAACACCGATAAACGCTGAGCCATAGTGCGGCTCTCTTTTTCCAGCGTGCCACGATTAATGGATGGATTAGCGCTGAGGATTGAAAAGGTAATAGCGTAGCGTTGTAGCGTCTCCCGCACTCCGGCGGCGAGGAGTTGCAACGTATGGAAACGCAAGGTGCTCAGACGCAGGGTATGTTCATCGGCATTCAGCAGATTCTGTCGGGCCATCTCACTGACCAGCGCATCCAGCAAGGATGGCAGCGCTTCTTTTTCCCAACGCAGGAACAGCTCAGTTTTCAGCATCGGATAAATGACGCTGACCTGACGGAGCAGTTCGGCACGGGTTATCTCGCGATGCTGCATCAGGATCACGGCGATGACCGAAGGCATCACCAGCATATGGTGAATATTGTTACGGTAGTAGGTCATCAGTACCGCCTGCTCGCGTGGCAATACAATGATTTCACCAATGTTATCCTGCTCAATTTCGAACTTATTCATCCCCAGAGCATGATCCAGCAGCTTCTCTGACGTCATCTCAGGCACTGTTGCATCTGGCGAATAAGGCACATTGCGCATCAGCTGGGTATAGCAGCTTAATTGATCGATCATCTGCTCGCGGGTCAGTGAGCGCTGACGTGAAGAGAGCAGTGCCGTAACACACAGGTTCATGGCGTTGGCTGCCCCGGCATTGTTGATCCGCACCATCACCCGCTGAGCGATATCGTTTACCGCTGGCGTCAGCCACGCCGGACGTTGTGACTCCAGCGGATCAATGGCCTCACGCCATTCCGGAACATGCTTGTTCAGATAACTTACCAGCGGAAGAGGTTCACCGAAGTTGACATAGCCCTGGCCGAGATTGCGTAACTTACGCAAGCCGCGCACCATCTGCACAAAGCCCTCTTTCTCCTTGGTCGCGCCACGCAGTTCTTTGGCGTAGGTTCCCACCTCCATCACATGCTCATAACCAATATAAATCGGCACCAGAGTAATAGGACGATTCCCCCCACGAAGCATGGCCTGGATAGTCATCGACAGCGTGCCGGTTTTTGGATCCAGCAGGCGGCCAGTGCGGGAGCGCCCGCCTTCAACGAAGTATTCAACGGAATAGCCACGGGTAAACAGTTCGCCGAGATATTCGCGAAATACGGTGGAATAGAGCTTGTTACCCTTGAAGGTGCGGCGAATAAAGAAGGCACCAAGACGACGGAAAATGGGCCCGGCGGGCCAGAAGTTAAGGTTGATCCCGGCGGCAATGTGCGGCGGCACCAGCCCCTGATGATAGAGCACATAGGAGAGCAGCAGATAATCCATGTGGCTGCGGTGGCAGGGGACGTAGACGATTTCATGGCCGTCCTGCGCCAGCTGACGCACGCGTTCGCCGCCGTTGACGTTAATGCCCTGATAGAGCTTGCTCCACAGCCAACCCATTACACGGTCGGTCAGGCGGATAGCTTCATAAGAAAAATCGGCCGCGATCTCTTCCATCAGTTCGACGGCATTTTGCTGTGCTTTCTCGCGGGAGATTTTTTTACTGCGCGCTTCATCTTCTATTGCTTTAGCAATCGCTTTGGACTGCAACAGCTTGTTGAATAAATCCTGACGTACGGGCAGACGAGGCCCGATGGCGGCCAGTCGCTGGCGGGCGAAGTGCATTCTCGCGACTCTTGCCAGCTTCTGGGCAATAGTTTTGTCGGTGCCGTGCTCCGTGGCCATACGGCGCAGAGAGACAATGGGAGAAAAACGCACAAAGCTGTCCCGGCCCAGCCAGAGTACGGCAAAGAATTTCTGAATGCCGTTCAGCACCCGCAAATGGGGCTGTTCTTCACCCTGGACTTCACGGCCCGGCGCCCGGCCAAACATCACCGAAACTGGCACCATTTGCACGTCAAGGCGCGGGTTACTGCGGTGTAAATCCAGATAGTCGTGAAACAGCTTCACCGATTGAAGATTTGGCACAAAGTAGGGGAATACGCGGGGACCATCATGAATAAATACGTGGCGTGGCAGCACCGTACCATCGATTTCCAGAGGTTCCAGCGGGTCGGGGAGTTCCTGCTTGCGGCACTGCTCGCGCAGGGCCAGTAGATCGGCCTTTGAATCGTATGGCAGCACATACATAATAGGACGTGAGGTGTCCAGCCCCAGTTCAGCAATCGGCTCAGCAGGGATTGCTTTACTCTTTACCAGAAATTTAACCGGTAAATTCAGTATGTTATAATAAAACTTACGCCAACCTGACATAGACAATATGAAGCCTCTTGTTAGCAAAACGCCGCAAGCATACCAGAAAGCGCCATTGAGATCTTTGGTGTTACAAAATGTGCTATCTCCAGTTAATGACGTCATTATCACATAAAGGTTTTACCCCTATGGCAAACCGTGTCAGCGGATTGACCCGCATCATAAAAGCAGCAGGCTACTCATGGAAAGGCCTTCGCGCCGCGTGGCAGAACGAGGCTGCTTTTCGTCAGGAGGCCGTAGTGGCTGTCGTGGCGATTATCGTTGCCTGCTGGCTGAACGTCGACGCCGTCACGCGTGTTTTACTGATAGGCTCTGTCGTGCTGGTGATGATCGTTGAGATGATCAACAGCGCAATTGAAGCCGTGGTGGATCGGACGGGCAGCAACTTCCATCTGCTATCTGGCCGGGCCAAGGATATGGGCTCCGCCGCAGTGTTGCTGGCTATCATGCTGGCGATTTTCGTCTGGGTCACCTTGTTAGTCAGCTATTTTCGTTAGCGCTCGCATAATCTGACAAATGACTGTTTTTTTGCCTGAATTCTGGTTTTCAACGCGCAAATACCTGTATATACTCACAGTCGACTGTATAAACAACCAGGGGGCGGGATGAAAGCATTAACGGCAAGGCAGCAACAGGTTTATGACCTGATACGTGATCACATTAACCAGACCGGCATGCCGCCCACGCGGGCAGAAATTGCCACCCGGCTTGGTTTCCGCTCCCCCAATGCGGCGGAAGAACACCTCAAGGCTCTGGCGCGTAAAGGCGTGATTGAAATTGTCTCCGGAGCCTCACGGGGAATCCGTTTGATGATGGAAGAAGAAGAAGGTCTGCCACTGATAGGCCGTGTGGCCGCCGGTGAGCCGCTGTTAGCCGAACAGCATATTGAAGGGCACTATCAGGTTGATCCTGGCCTGTTTAAACCGGGGGCGGATTTTCTCCTGCGTGTCAGCGGTATGTCGATGAAAGATATTGGTATTATGGATGGCGATCTGCTGGCGGTACATAAAACACAGGATGTGCGTAACGGCCAGGTTGTGGTGGCACGGATTGACGATGAAGTTACCGTCAAGCGTCTGAAAAAACAGGGCAACGTGGTCCATCTTTTGCCGGAAAATAACGAATTCCAACCGATTGTTGTCGATCTTAATAAGCAAAGCCTCTCCATCGAAGGTCTGGCAGTGGGCGTCATCCGTAACGGCAACTGGTTGTAATGCCTCGCGCAACAATAATCATGCAGCTTGACTGGTCACCGTTCCGTCTGGAGTGAGGGCTGAATGGTGAATCCGTTACGCAGTGGGCGATGATGCGATTATTCAGCTCCTCTGATAAGCACCTCTGGCGGCTGGCATTGCCGATGATCCTTTCCAATGTCAGCGTGCCGCTGCTGGGTCTGGTTGATACCGCTGTAACAGGCCACCTTGATAATTCCAGCTATCTTGGCGGTGTGGCCGTCGGCACCACGATTACCAGCTTTCTGTTTATGTTGTTTCTTTTTCTGCGGATGAGTACCACCGGACTGACAGCTCAGGCGTTTGGCGCGAGAGATAAAACTGCGCTGGCTCGTGCGCTGATTCAGCCGCTACTTATCGCGCTGATGGCCGGAACCATCCTGATCCTGTTCAAATCACCGCTTAATCATCTTGCCCTGACGGTTATCGGTGGCGACCCTGCGGTATTGCATCAGGCCGCGCAGTTCCTCAATATTCGCTGGCTGAGCGCCCCTGCCACCCTCGCCAACCTGGTGCTGTTGGGCTGGCTGCTGGGCGTACAGTATGCCCGAGCCCCGGTTATCCTGCTGGTGGTGGGTAACCTGGTCAATATCGTACTGGATGTGTGGCTGGTTATCGGCCTGAAGTGGGGGGTGCAGGGGGCTGCTATGGCAACCGTGATTGCTGAATACTGCTCACTGATAATCGGGTTATACATGGCAGGGCGGGTGATCCGGTTACGTGGCATCACGCTGGCTATGTTACTCACAGCATGGCAGGGCGATCTGTCGCGGCTACTGCGGCTGAATCGTGACATTATGCTGCGCTCGCTGATGCTTCAACTCTGTTTTCTGTCAATGACCATTCTTGGGGCACGCCTCGGTAGTGAGGTGGTGGCGGTTAACGCCGTACTGCTGATGTTCCTGACCTTTACCGCCTATGCACTGGACGGATTTGCTTACGCCGTCGAGGCCTGTTCGGGTGAGGCATATGGTGCCCGCGACGGCAAGGATCTGCTGCGTGTATGGCATGCAGCCTGCCGTCAGGCAGGACTGTTGGCGCTGTTTTTTTCGCTGATATATGCCATTGCCGGCCCGCATATTGTGGCTTTACTGACTTCAATTGCTGAATTGCGGCAGCAGGCGGATGCTTACCTGTTCTGGCAAATATTAATGCCTGTATGCGGTGTCTGGTGCTATCTGCTTGATGGCATGTTTATTGGGGCAACACGAGCCAGAGAGATGCGTAACGGTATGGTGGTGGCGGCGGCTGGCTTCGGTCTGACGCTGTTTAGTGTACCGCTGCTGGGAAATCATGGTCTGTGGCTGGCGGTAACGGTTTTCCTGCTTTTACGTGGCCTGACGTTATGGCTAATCTGGCGACGACACTGGCAGAACAACAGCTGGTTTGCCTGATGACATATCTTGTTACCCTATGCGGCATTGATGTAAGTCTTTTATTTTCATGATTTTTTCCCCGCTTTATTTTTCAGGTTACTTCTCCGGAAGTTTTGCGCAGGAAGTTTGCCAGATCCCAGCTAGAATTAACCGTAAGTTCAGCATTTTTGTAGCGTTTCATTTTGTTGTTAAGCGTTTTGCTGGGACGATATCACTAAATCCGTTAAGATCTGATTGAAGGAATAATGCCATGAATAAAGATGAAGCCAGCGGTAACTGGAAACAGATTAAAGGTAAAGTGAAAGAGAAATGGGGCAAGCTGACTGACGACGATATGACGGTTGTGGAAGGTAAACGCGATCAGCTTGTGGGAAAAATTCAGGAACGCTATGGCTATGCGAAAGACCAGGCGGAGAAAGAGGTTAGCGACTGGGAAAGCCATAATAACCACCGCTTTTGAAATAGTCTGACTGTCTCACCAACGGCACAGGGAAGGTGCCGCCCTCATCGTTCCGCTCCTGTCCCCACCCACTCCAGCTGCTTATTATCACCAGTATGAAAACTACTGACGTCCACGCTTGCGGCTGGTTACCGTATGATCATGCTGACACACATCCTGATGGGTGCAGGTTTCCACCTCCACGCATTCCCGACACAACCCATGCGCCTCGATAACACTGTTGGTCAGAATAAATCCTGAAGGCAGGGCCAGCGATTTGAGGATTTTTTCGACACCATCGGCATGTTGCTCCGCCACGGCACCACAGCGATCGCAAATCAACATGGCAGAGGTGTGGGATGGCTGCTCAAAATGATGGCAAACCACATAGCTGTTAGTGGATTCAACCCGATGCACAAATCCCTGCTCCAGAAGAAAATCCAACGCACGATAGACGGTGGGCGGTTTTGCCTGCGGTTCACTGGCGCGGAGCAAATCGAGCAGGTCATAAGCGCTAATCGCCCCCTGATGCTGGCACATCAGACGCAGTACCTCCAGGCGTTGAGGAGTGAGCCTGACATTGCGTTGCTGGCAGAGTGTCTCTGCCTGCGCCAGGATTTTTTCTGCACTACTGATGTTCATGGTTTTTCCCCAGGCCAGATCGGAATGTTATGTTATCACGCCCACTGTGAAACACCGAATGCCCGCCATCGGGCCATCTTAAGCCACCTGATTAAAACTAACCCTCCGATTAAACAACAGAAATGCAGGGTATTTGCGTTATGGGTTGATGGTGAAATTTTGTTAATGTGTCGGCGCGGGTAATTCAGTGCCATATGATTTCTGTAAAACGTTGCTAATCTAATTTGCAGCCTGAGACCATCCTGACTACCTTTTGTTAATTATCTGAGGCGATTAGCTACGTGGCAGGCTTTGCTGTTATGGCTGACTCGTCTCTCTGTTAACAGATAAATAAAACAACAATAAGCAGATAAACCACTGCATTCTTACTTAATTCACAGCAATGAATTACTGCCTTTGTGTTCAAAATACAGGCAGTCTCCTGTGCAGGCCTCCGCTGAGCACTTATTCCTTCTCTGGACGGGTTTAAAGTAAAATGGCAAAAAAATACAGTACGTTAAGCAGGTCTGTTCGTCCTGTTGTCTGGCCGGTTCTCTTTTTTGCTCCCCTCAGTGCGCTGGCTGCGGGCAATTATTACGATGCGCGTAATGATGCCATGGGCGGCACGGGTGTGGCCTCTTCAACATATGGTACTGCGGTGCTGGCGAACCCGGCGCTGATGACCAAAGCGAAACCTGAAGATGATGTCAGCATTATTTTTCCTGCGGTAGGTGCTCAGTTAACGGATAAAAATAATCTGATTGATAAAGTCGATAATCTGACGGACAGCGTTAATCACTACGAGGACGTTTATGATAACCTGGCGTCCACGCCGTTTACTTTAGCTGGTTTAAACGCATTGTCTGCAAATCTGGCCACTGTCCGCGCAGCAGCGGGCGATCTGGCCAGCCAGTTGCGGGCTATCAAGGGATCTAAGGCAAGCGCCACGGCGGGTGCCGCATTTGCTGTCACCATCCCCAATGATACGCTGTCAGCGGCTTTTGTTGCCAAAGCCTACGGCACGGCAAATGTCGCGACTGATGTGACGCAGAGCGATATTGACTATTTGCAGGCCGTGGCTGACGGGGGCGCAATACCTACCTCCAACCCGAAGGATACGTTAACTTCTTCTGCCACCGGGCTTGGCGCGATTGTTTATGATTATGGTATCGCTCTGGCTCATGAGTTTGAGATTGCCGGACATCCGGTCTCCTTCGGTGTCACACCTAAATTACAAAAGGTTTATCTGTATAACTACAATGCCTCGGTTTACGACTACGACAAATCAGACTTCACCAATGGCAACTATAAAAACAGTGACTCCGGTTTTAACCTTGATGCCGGAATGGCGACCGACCTGGGAGATTACTGGACGCTGGGTGTCAGCGCACAAAATCTGATCTCGCGTGATATCGATACCAAAGAGGTCAATGGCTTCAAGGACACTTACCAGATTAGTCCAGTGGTTACGCCGGGTATCTCTTTCCATACCGAGCGTTTCACCGCAGCGTTAGATGTGGATGCCACGCCAACAAAAGGCTTTAAAACTGTCGGTGACAGTCAGTATGCCGGAATTGGTGCGGAATACCGTCTGCTCAGCTGGCTGCAATTGCGTGCCGGTTATCGGGCAGATATGAAATCTAATCAGACGAATGTGGCTACGGCTGGCTTTGGTATATCACCCTTTAACAAGGTGCATCTGGATCTTGCTGGTATGAAGGGTGATGACAGGACATGGGGCGCGGTTGCCCAGATGACATTTACCTTCTGAACAATGGGGGCGCGTTTTCGCCCCCACTATTAAAGAGATCCTGACGCTCAACGAGCTGGCAGCATATTTCCATCAGTTGAAACTACGTAAGAATTTTTTTGAGCAGGGTAATAAATTTATCGCTGCCGAAAAAATACCTTAAGGGAAAAACTCGTAGAGCATTTTTTCCTTGCCTGAGGTAAATACCAGAAAGTCACTTTCTTTAAATTTATTTTCTTTAATTAATTTTAATTTCAGAGGCTCAAACCGTTGATCATCTGAGAAAAAAAGTGCACTTATATAATCTGAGTCGACTATGTTATCTTTCTCGGAAAGGAAAATAACCTCCTTATAGCAGTTTTCATCTTTAATTCCCAATCTTTCTCTCAACATGCATTCAGTAAGTAAATTAGTGCGTGTTAAATTATTTTTGTTGATGGTATTGAGATTATCCAATCCTTCCTGGTAATGTTTTGCAGCAATAAGATTATTTATATACATATTCTTAATAATACTGCTGTCGGGATTTTTAATGGTTAGCATTCTGAACTCTTCGAGAATTTTGTCTTTGTCTTGTTTCTCTGCCATCACCAGAATCATTGTAAGCCTGGAGGCCTTCCGAATAATTTCTGTTTCGTGTAAATTCTTATCTGCAATCAGCTCAGGGTAAGGAAAAGCGGATGTTCTTATACAGAAAAAAAGAGCGATAACAGTTAATAAGTTTGCTGTCTTTTTCATAATGGTTTAATTAAATTTGTGTAATAAAATGGTTTGAGTTAATGCTGATGGGAGCGGCACTATTGTTCCGGTGTATCCCGTATCGAAAATGTATCCCGCCTGAACTTTTACAGAGGGAATGACATTTTTTTACGAGGTATGATAAAAACAGCACTCCCAATGAGTGTTTCATTATGACTAAGGAGAAATGATTTTCCTGTTGCATCAAATATGTATTCTTTATTGTCAATGTTATTTCTTACTTTACACCAGGGTACAACTTTTCCTGAACCGTATGCTTTAGCCGCATTACATATCAGCGATGCCGACAGATTTAATTTTTTTCCTTCTTTTACATCATCCTCTTTTATATTGAGAAGCAAGGTAAAAGAGGCATGTACAGAGCCGACGCCTTCCAGACGTAAATCTGCGAGCCGGGTAAAGCGAAATGATTGAATTGGCATTGTGTATCCCTTACACCCTGTTTTTCCATTAAGAGGCTATCGTGAGCAGTATTTATTCAGATGTCAAACTGAGCGCTACTGCCCAGGGCATCCCCTGCCATACCCGATCACGCTCTTTTAACCTCTGTCAGCCATAGCTTGCTTACTGAAGGTCCGGCAGTGAACAGGTTTGCCGCTGAATTTAACACTGATGATGCAGCACTGGCGCATCGTCCCATCCGCGTTTGCAGGCTTTGTTGTGTTATAGTCAGCCGTAATTCAGACCGTTCCGGCATTCCGGGACACCCTGTTGCAGCTGTTTTCTGTCGTGTCATAGAAAGCAGGAACAGACGATTATCAAAAACATGCACGATACTATGACCAATACTGAATGCCAGAAAACCCACGCTACAGCTCTTAAAACAGATAATGAGTGTCCTGGACGCTTCAGCGTCGCCCCGATGTTGGACTGGACCGATCGCCACTGCCGCTATTTCCATCGTCAACTGACGCGCCAGACGCTGCTCTATACCGAGATGGTCACCACCGGCGCAATTATTCATGGCAAAGGGGATTATCTGGCCTGGAATCCGGAGGAACAGCCTGTTGCCCTGCAACTGGGCGGATTTGATCCCGCCGCGCTGGCGCAGTGTGCCGTGCAGGCAGAGGCGCGTGGTTACAACGAAATTAATCTCAACGTTGGATGCCCGTCCGATCGTGTGCAGAACGGACGCTTTGGTGCCTGTCTGATGGGCGAAGCGGCGCTGGTCGCTGACGGTATTAAAGCAATGCGCGATAAGGTCGCTATTCCGGTAACGGTTAAAACCCGCATCGGCATCGACGAGCAGGACAGCTATGAGTTCCTGTGTGATTTTATCCGCCAGGTTTCCGAAAAAGGCGGCTGTGAGATGTTTATTATTCACGCGCGTAAAGCCTGGCTGTCCGGACTCAGCCCGAAAGAAAACCGGGAAATCCCGCCGCTGGATTATCAGCGTGTCTGGCAGCTTAAGCGGGATTTTCCCCACCTGACAATTTCAATCAATGGCGGTGTGAAGTCGCTGGCAGAGGCAAAAGTGCATCTGCAACATGTTGATGGCGTGATGATGGGGCGCGAGGCTTATCAGAATCCCGGCCTGCTGGCGAGAGTGGATGCTGAACTGTTTGGCTGCGATCGACCGGTGGTTGATCCGGTGGCGGTGGTTCGTTCAATGTATCCGTACATTGAACAAGAACTGGCACAGGGAACTTATCTGGGTCACATCACTCGCCATATGCTGGGTTTATTTCAGGGGATCCCCGGCGCACGGCAGTGGCGACGCCATCTGAGCGAAAATGCCCACAAACCCGGCGCGGGCATCACAACGCTGGAACAGGCGCTGGCCCTGGTGGCAGATAAGATGCCAACAACGGTCTGACCGCGGCCCTGGAAACAGAATGCGTGTTAAACCCTCACCATATAGTGGTGAATTTCACCACTATCATTTTCAGTTCGTAATCAATATTAAATAAAATCAGCACGTTATTCCTGACACGAAGCTGGCACGTATCTTGTAACAGAGGTGTTGTACCTTATTGCGGAGCGTCCAGATGGAAATCTTATTTGTGGTTGGTTTTTTTGTGATGTTGCTGGTGATTGGCATTACGGTGCCTGCCATTATTGCCGCGCTGATTGTCGCCACCATTTTAATGGTTGTCGGCGGTATGCTTACGTTTGTTATCAAAATGCTACCGTGGTTGCTGCTGGCGGTGGTAGCGGTGTGGATTTATCGTGCTTTTCAGAAACCTCAGTCGAAATCCCGGGACAGATTAATCCGGTGATTTCAATCTGTTGGCGATATTATTAACGCCCCCGGGTGCGGTCTGGATCACAACCTGAGATATTGTTCAGTGATTTTTCCAGTTAAACATATTTTTTACTTATGAATTCTGCCAGGATAATTCCCGCTGAATTTAAATGAATTCATTGCCGCTGACCCTACAAACAGCGCGAACTAAAAAAAGAAAAAAGGGCTTCCTGCGGGAAGCCCTGTTCGTTTCTGGCGTCAGGGAATAAGCAGGCAGGAGCCCTGGGTGGCACGGCTTTCCAGCATTTTATGCGCCTGCTGTGCGTCACTCAGTGTAAACATCTGATGTTCGGGGACATCCACCTGGATCGCGCCGCTGGCAATCAGTGAAAACAGCTCGTTGCTGGCCGTATGCAGTGCTTCCCGCGTGGTGATGTAACCGTTAAGTGACGGGCGGGTGACATACAGCGAGCCTTTCTGATTGAGAATGCCCAGATTCACGCCGGTGACCGGCCCGGAAGCGTTACCAAAGCTGACCATCAGCCCGCGACGTTGCAGGGAATCCAGTGAGGCCTCCCAGGTCTCTTTGCCCACCGAATCATACACCACCCGCACCTTTTTCCCCTGTGTCAGTTCGCTGACGCGCTGCGCGACATTTTCTTCCCGATAGTTAATGGTCGCCCACGCCCCGGCTTGCATTGCCCTCGCGGCTTTTTCCGCTGAGCCAACCGTTCCGATCAGATGAGCACCCAGCGCTTTCGCCCACTGACAGGCAATCAGCCCCACGCCGCCTGCCGCTGCCTGAAACAGGAAAATTTCCTCCGGCTGGACGACATACGTCTGGCGCAGCAGGTAATGCACCGTCAGCCCTTTCAGAAACGATGCGGCTGCCTGTTGATAAGAGATGGCATCAGGCAACAGCGCCAGCTTGTCGCTGTGTACCGCATGATATTCGCTGTAGGCACCCAGGGCTGATTGTGCATAGACGACGCGGTCGCCCTCTTTAAATGTAGTGACGCCTGCGCCAACGCTTTTCACCACGCCTGCCGCTTCGGTGCCTAATCCGGCAGGCAGTGGCGTCGGATATAATCCGCTACGTACATAGGTATCGATGTAATTGATGCCAATCGCCTTATTCTCCACGATCACTTCACCCGCTGCCGGCTCGGGGATCGCCACATCAATCATCTGCATGACTTCCGGGCCGCCATGCTGGCTGATTTGTATACGTTTTGCCATGATCACTCCTGTTGATTGTGCATCATTGAGAGAGGACGAAAGGGGGGCGAACGGGTATACTTGCGCACTTCTCCCCCTCAGATTTTTGGTATCTCATCACTATGGCAGGAAATAAACCCTCCAACAAATCCGCTGAAAACCGTGAGCCGCGTGACCGGCAAATGGAAGGGCTGAAATTGCCGCCCCATTCTCTGGAAGCGGAGCAATCCGTGTTGGGCGGGTTGATGCTGGACAATGAACGTTGGGATAACGTCTCCGAACGGGTGGTGGCACAGGACTTTTTCAGTCGGCCGCACCGGATGATTTTCAGTGAAATGCAGCGCCTGCTGGAGCAGGGTAAGCCCATCGATCTGATCACCCTTTCGGAATCAATGGAAACCAAAGGTGAGCTGAGCATGGTGGGTGGCTTCGCCTATCTGGCGGAGTTAGCTAAAAATACGCCAAGTGCGGCAAATATCGGCGCTTATGCGGACATTGTGCGTGAACGTGCGGTGGTGCGTGAGATGATCGCCGTTGCCAATGAGATCGCCGATGCGGGATATGATCCACAGGGGCGTACCAGCGAAGATCTGCTCGATCTCGCCGAATCCCGTGTTTTTCAGATCGCGGAAAACCGGGCGAATAAAGATGAGGGGCCAAAGAGTGTTGATCAGATCCTTGAGGCGACCATTTCCAGGATCGAATCGCTTTATCAGACGCCGCACGACGGTGTGACGGGCGTGGATACCGGCTATCAGGATCTGAATAAAAAAACGGCGGGCCTGCAACGCTCCGATCTGATCATCGTCGCCGCCCGTCCGTCGATGGGTAAAACCACCTTTGCGATGAATCTCTGCGAAAATGCGGCGATGTTGCAGGACAAGCCGGTGTTGATCTTCAGTCTCGAAATGCCCGGCGAGCAGATTATGATGCGTATGCTGGCCTCGTTGTCGCGGGTGGATCAAACCCGTATTCGTACCGGTCAGTTAGATGATGAAGACTGGGCGCGCATCTCCAGCACCATGGGTATTCTGCTGGAGAAAAAGAACATGTTTATTGATGACTCCTCCGGCCTGACGCCGACAGAAGTTCGTTCGCGAGCACGGCGTATCTTTCGTGAACATGGTGGCCTGAGCCTGATTATGATCGACTACCTGCAACTGATGCGGGTGCCGTCGTTGTCAGATAACCGTACGCTGGAAATTGCCGAAATCTCCCGTTCCCTGAAGGCGCTGGCGAAAGAGCTACAGGTGCCGGTAGTGGCGCTGTCGCAGCTCAACCGTTCGCTTGAGCAGCGTGCCGATAAACGCCCGGTCAACTCCGACCTGCGTGAGTCCGGCTCCATTGAACAGGATGCTGACCTGATCATGTTTATCTATCGTGATGAGGTTTATCACGAAAACAGCGATTTGAAAGGCATTGCGGAAATCATTCTGGGTAAACAGCGTAACGGCCCGATCGGCACCGTAAGGCTGACGTTTAACGGTCAGTGGTCCCGTTTTGATAATTATGCCGGACCGCAGTACGACGAAGAGTAAGTCGTCTGCGCCGCAGGCGTTTCCCGTCAGATGGCTCTGAGCACCGATTTTCAGAGCCTTGTTCTCACATAATTAAGCGTAATGTTTATTATCTCTCTCCTGCCAGACTACCAGGGATGATTTCGCTGATCATTTATGTTTTCTCCTCCGGCAGTTTGCATCGATAATCCTGTATAAGAAAATTTATTATTAACCTCTCATCTCCACGCTCCGATGATTATTTTATCTGTGCATAAAATCATATTCTACAAATTAGTTATTTAAATCTGGTGATAATTAATGTCTGCCTTTTTTTGATTTGCACCTGGCGTTTTTAATTATTTTTCATTAGCCAGACGATCTCTTTTTGGTAAAGCTTTGCGGGTTGCTGAACAACATTCTTTTTTGCACTGAACCGTGCGGTAAATTCCGCCATATGCAAAAAACATTTTCCAACTACCGAAAAGGTCTTCGTGTGAGTATGAAAAAGAATAGCCAGTCATTAATATCGTCCGGGGTACGGACGGCCGCTATTGCGCTGGAAGTAGCGGGAGGAAGCCGTGTGGCCTTGAGTGCCGTACAGCCACATTCTGATGCGGACAGAGCCTCGCTGCATTACCACTGGCAGGCGGACGCTAAGGCTGTTGTTACCTCTGCCAGGAGCGTTGATACCGAAATCCTGATGCCGGAAGTGGCAACCACCACCAAAGTGAATATCACGCTGACGGTTACCAATCGGGTTGGCGACGTGGCACAGCGCAGTTGGCCGGTGCTGGTCATGCCATCACAGGGCGGAGCGGACAGCGACAGTGACGACAGTACCCCACAATATCCACTATGGAATGCCTCCTCGACTTATCAGGGGCAAAGTCGTGTAAGTCATAAAGGCGCTAATTATCAGGCGAAATGGTGGATAGCAGCGGGAGTTGAGCCTGGATTGCCAACCACCACCGGGCCGGCATCCGGTAATTCCCTGCCGTGGATGAAAATCTGATTATTTTTAATTAATCGCCACAAGAGTATTAAAAATTTTTATCAAAAATACACGCTATTCCCGGCACAGAAATTAATTATTTTCACAACGGGAAAGAGCAATAAGTTTTTATTCGCTCTCCCGGAGCTATTGCTGAAGAAGCAAAAATAATATTTATCTCAAGGTGACTGTAATGAAAGAGTTTCTTGAAGTTTATCGCAGCCTGAAATTTGATGGTTGTATTTATGCCCGGCTCCATTCTGAACTGCCGGTCAGCTGCATTACCCTGTCGCTTTATTGCAATCAGATGTTGGTCGCGCAACAAAGTAGCCAGAGTGCGGGTATCACCGTTAAATTCAGCGGACAGACCGCAGGTGAATTTGAATTAAGAGCTGATATTCTGGATGGTGACAATCAACCGCGCGTTCTGAGCCGTAAGCTGCACATCCATGCTCAACCACGACTGCTAAAAAGTATTCAGACGCTGGCCGAAACCAGCACGATTAAAGATGCTTCCCGGAGCTGTGACAACATCAGTCACTATTTTCTGGAGATTCAGTTTTTGCCGGGCGGCGTTGAACATTTTTATAACCAGGACGATGCCGCCACGCCGCTGTTTGCGGCATTCAAAAAACAACATCTGGCCGATGTTGCCAGAACTAACCGCCATGCGATTGCTGCTGTATTTCCTGGCGACGAGAATCCCCACCTTGCCGATTTGTACCAGGTGGTGGCCAGCGGCGATTTTGGCGAGTTAAAACTGATAGCCAGTGAGCTGGAAACGTTGGCGTATATTGACGCCTGCTCACTCAATCCGGATACCACAGATCTGCTGCCTCCGAAATTGCTGGAAGAAACCTCCGCGCCGCTTCTGGCAGAGGGCGCGGCAACGACGCTGGGGCGAAGCAGCGTCGGCACTCCCGATTTCTCTCATCTCCAGACCTATCTGAACAGTGGCCGTAGTCTCAATGTCCGGGCGGCGTGGCAGGCAGGTGAAACCGGGCGCTTTGCCACCATCCATTTTCTGGATTTTGGTGTGTACCGTAATCATGAAGACTTGCAGGGCAATATCAATGTGATAAACAGCCGCGCTGAAACGCAGGATTGTAATCATGGTACGGCGGCAACGGGTTGTATTGCGGCGACAGATAACGCCTTTGGTGTCACCGGCATTGCGCATGGCAGCCAGTTTAACTTTTATGATACCGGCGATCTTGACCTGATCGTTCAGAACGCGCAGCCCGGCGATATTGTAGGGCTGAATATCCAGATGTCGGCCAATGGACGCTATCTGCCGTGGATACATTCGAGAAGCGTCTGGGACAGGCTTAACCAGCTGTCCCGGCGTGGGGTGGTGGTGGTACTGGCTGCCGGGAACGGGGGCACCGATCTCAGCCCGCAGGCCGGTTTTTTAACCGATTATGGCGACAGCGGTATTTTCCTCGCAGGAGCGGTAGCCAGCAACACGGGTCGTCGTCTGGCCTTTTCTAATTACAACAATGTCAGTTCGCTGATTTGCTCCTGGGGGCATCAGGTGACCACCACCGGTTACAGTGGCTTACAGACATTACCCGGCAACAACCATAACTACACCTCAGGTTTTAATGGCACGTCCAGTGCCACACCGCTGGTAACCGGGGCGCTGGCTTTGATTCAGTCTTACGCTAAACGCAAATTTGGTGTTTATCTCGACGGCCTGGAAATGCGTGATCTGATAGCTAAAACCGGCAGCAACGCTGGCGTCAGCGATGGCGTGGGCTATCAGCCTGATGTAACGAAAGCGCTGGCGTGGCTGGACGCTAATCTGGATGATGCCAGCGATGACCACGGTGATGATGATGCGCAGGATGCAGGTGATCACGCCATCGAAGTCGCTCCGATTGCGCAGATGCGCATTAAGGCCGTTGCCGGAAGCGAACTGACTTTTTCAGTTGTGATGCCGTCAGGCGTGGATACAGAAAACGTCAATTTTCACTGGCTGACGACGGCAAGAGAAACCCTGTCAACGCCCCGACAGCAGCGTACCCTGGTGCGATTCCCCGAGGTGGCTCAGGAGACGCTCAGCCAGATTTCGGTCAGCCTGACCGGCTCTTATCAGACAAGAGATACGGTTGGTCTGATGATTGTACCCGCTACAGAAGACGGAACCGATAGCGAGCAGGGGAGTGATGAGGCGGACACCACGCCGCTCTATCCACAGTGGGTGGCGAACAGAAGCTACTCCGGGGGCGAGCGGGTCAGCCATAAAGGCGGCAATTATCTGGCCAAATGGTGGATTTCTGCCGGCGTCGAGCCTGGGCTGGAGAGCACTACCGGCGCGGCCAGTGGCGATGCCAAACCCTGGACCCGCATCTGATGTTATGAGCTGAACACTTACCCGGCATGGGCTCTCCCTGCCGGGTTTTTGCATTTATCGCGCAGCGCTTCAGCGTGCTGCTGGCCTTTCCCTGGTCATCCCGCCTGCCGATAGTCGGGAAAATAGTGTTGGACAACAGGGCAAAATTTGCGGTTATCTGTCCGGCCCGAGAATCTGATTAGCTGACGGATGGATAATGACCCAGATCGATGAGTATGACCTTAAGATGCTGACGCTGCTGGAGAGCAATGGTCGTCTGACCAATCAGGAACTGAGCGACCTGGTGGGGCTTTCCGCTTCGCAATGTTCACGACGCCGTATCGGTCTTGAACAGGCGGGCCTGATCCTCGGTTATCATGCCCGGCTATCGCCTGATGCGCTGGGGCTGAGTATGATTGGCCTGATTGAAGTGCGCCTGATTAATCACACCGCCGACTATGTTGACAGCTTTCACCGCATGGTGGCAGAGCAGCCTGCTATCGTGGATGCGTGGAAGACTACCGGCGATGCCGATTACCTGCTGAAGGTAGCGGTGGCCGATCTGGCCGGGCTCAGTGCGTTAATCAGTCAGTTAGTCGCCGGTCATCAAAGCGTTTCACATGTGAAAACGTCGGTGGTACTCACCCGTCTGAAAGAAAACGGCATGATGATCCCGACTCAGCCTGCCTGACGCGCACCAGTTTAGTGCGCCATGCAATAAATCAGTGCGTTTTATGGCTATAATGTGCGGGATTTGTGCATATTGTCGGTCTGGTATGCGTGATTTGATTGATTTTTCCGTTTTTCTTGCGCGAATTATTAAAAATAAAGCATTTTGCATTCAGTATCTTAGGCTGGAAGCCGTTGAGGTCGCTGTTTTTCCTGTCAGCCTGGTGTGAATTTTGCTGATTCTGTGATTATTTCCCTGAGAATCAGCACTATGGATAATGCCATCCCCGTTAAAATTCCCCATTCCCTGCTTGAAGATGCGCTGGCGATCCTTTTCGGCACGCTGCTGGTGTCCTTTGGCGTCACGCTGTTAAAAAGCGCAGGCGGATTAACCGGCAGCACGGCGGGCATTGCCTTCCTGCTGAGTTATCTGACCCATGCTTCCTTTGGTGTGGTGTTTTTTGCGATCAATTTACCCTTTTACTGGCTGGCGGTGCGCAGAATGGGCTGGGCTTTCACGCTGAAAACCTTCTGCGCGGTGGGGCTGGTTTCCCTGTTTACCCATCTGCATCCGCTTTTTATTCATTTCTCTGCGCTGAATCCGTTTTACGCCACGCTGTTTGGTAACGTTGTCATGGGGGTTGGGTTTATTGTGTTGTTCCGGCACAAGGCCAGCCTGGGCGGCATGAATATTCTGGCGTTGTGGCTCCAGGACAGGTACGGTATCCGCGCGGGTAAATTGCAAATGGCTCTCGACAGTGGCGTGGTGCTGGCTTCGTTGTTTGTGGTGTCGTTGCCAATGCTGGCAGCGTCCGTTGCCGGTGCGGTGGTCCTGAACCTGATTATCGCCATGAATCACCGTCCGGGCCGCTATTTCGTCTGAGTCGTTCAGCTAACCAGAGTACAGCGTTGCAGCAGGCTGCGCCCGCCTCACCCAATCAATTATGGAGATATGTACCGTGTTTCAAAACGTTGATGCCTACGCCGGCGATCCTATTCTCTCGCTGATGGAAACCTTTAAGCAGGATACGCGACCGCACAAGGTGAATCTGAGCATCGGGTTGTATTACGACGAACAGGGGCAAATCCCACAGCTGAACGCGGTAGCCAGCGCGGAAGCCCGCCTGAATGCGCAGGCGCACAACGCGTCGCTGTATCTGCCAATGGACGGCTTGCCGCCTTATCGCAGCGCCGTTGCACCGCTGCTGTTTGGCGAGCAACATCCCGCGCTTCAGGCAGGACGCATTGCCACCATCCAGACGGTGGGCGGCTCCGGGGCACTGAAAATTGGCGCAGACTTTCTCAAAGCGTATTTTCCCGATTCGCAGGTCTGGGTCAGCGATCCGACCTGGGAAAACCATGTAGCTATCTTTTCTGGCGCGGGTTTCCAGGTAAATACCTATCCGTGGTATGACGAAGAGAGTAACGGGGTCAGGTTTGAGCAGTTGCTGGCGAAGCTGGAGACGCTGCCTGCACGGAGCATTGTGCTGCTGCATCCGTGCTGTCACAACCCGACCGGGGCGGACCTGACCAATGCGCAGTGGGACATCGTCACCGGGGTGCTGAAACAGCGTGAACTGATCCCGTTTCTTGATATTGCCTATCAGGGATTTGGTGCAGGCATGGACGAAGATGCTTATGCCATTCGGGCGGTAGCTTCAGCTGGCCTGCCTGCATTAGTCAGCAACTCCTTCTCCAAAATTTTCTCGCTGTATGGTGAGCGTGTGGGCGGTCTGTCGGTGGTGTGTGACAGCGCTGAAGAAGCCTCGCGCGTGCTGGGGCAACTGAAGGCGACCGTACGTCGTAACTACTCAAGCCCGCCTAATTTTGGTGCTCAGGTGGTCTCCTGTGTGCTGAACGATCCGGCACTGAAAGCCAGCTGGCTGGCGGAAGTGGAGGCGATGCGTCTGCGTATTCTGGCGATGCGCCAGCAGCTGGTGGATGTACTGCGTACCGCGATGCCGGACAGAAATTTCGATTATCTGCTTCGGCAGCGCGGTATGTTCAGCTATACCGGGTTGAGCGCGTCACAGGTGGATCGCCTGCGTGATGAATTCGGCGTTTACCTGATAGCCAGCGGCCGGATGTGCGTCGCCGGGCTGAACAGCAAAAATGTTCATCAGGTGGCGGAGGCCTTTGCGGCGGTTATGTAGCCGACCGGCGGCTCCTGCGGGATCAGTGCCGATCGGCTAAGGAGCGGGTGACCGATCCTCTGGCGGTGTAATAATCCGGAAACGCCCACCCGTTTTCGGATTTTTTATGCACACTGGCGTGGCTCCCGACGCATGAAGAAATTAGCAATATTATTAAGCGACACCCCAATAACGCTGACTCACTAAACCAGCAACGTATATCTGAACGCAAAAAGCAAAAAAGCTGTCAGAGACGAGGTTTATAATTTTCAGTATCGCACTCCTGGGATGCCGACTATCTGCCTGGAATACGCCAGCTTTCTGCCAAAGCAACGCCTTTGCAGAAATCTATAAGTTTTGTGCTTAATTTATTTGAGGTAAGGTAAAGCAATGGAATACGGAGGTTGTTGGATAGAAAATGAACAATATGAGTTATGAACAAAAGCTGGCTGAGAGCGGCTTCAATACCAGGGAAATCTCAGCTCTGCGGAAGACATCTGAAATTGACGGGCACCCCTACGAGTGGATGTTAACCCAGTTGAAACGGCGTTTTATTGGTTCTTGCGGGCTGTTGATTATGTTTGCTGCAATATGGGTATACACAGCAATCACAGGTAATCGGGACGAGGTGATCGCCTGTACGATCACGCTGGTTATTGTTTCGGGTATCATTTACATCTTCACACCAATGAAAACTGCATATAAAGCCTTCAGGTTTCTGCGCAGAAATCATTTCTGATTTGAGTCATATATTGATTTTATTGATATGGTATCGTTATAAACTTCAATAAAAAGCTCTTTCCTGCTCATTTCATGGAAAAGGTGAATTACCCGCATGTCCAATGACTTATTCCTCAGAATTGAAGGGATCACAGGTGAATCACAGGATGCCAGTCACAAAGGCTGGAGCAGTGTGGGCTCTTTTAGCTGGGGTGCAACACAGCCCGAAAATAAAGCGACACACCAACACCAATAACGCTGACTTGTTAAACCAGCAACGTTTATCTGAACGCAAAAAGCAAAAAACCGTCAGAGACGAGATTTATAATTTTCAGTATCGCAGACATACGATGCCGACTATCTGCCTGGAATACGCCAGCATTATCCACAAGCAACTTATTTCAGAAAATTTATCATTTTTTGCCTGAAATGATTTGATGTAAGGTAAAGCTAATGAAATCGACGATTACGGGTAAAAATGAACAATATAGATTACGAACAGAAACTCGCTGAGAACGGTTTCACCGCAAAGGATATCGCAGCAATGCGTCAGTACCTGGGGCAGGATGGTGCAACTTATCCATCCCTGCTTGGGGAGTTAAGAGTCAGATTTATAACTTCATGTATCATCATCGCAATAATTATTGCTGGATTGATTTATACCTTAATTTATGAAAATAGCGATTATCTTTTCGGATATATACTAGCCATGATTATTACTGGCCCCATTTTCTATTTTATGACCCCAATGAAACTGGGGTGTAAGGCATTTCTTTATAAGATGAAAAATTAGTTATCTTTCATATTGTCATAAATTGATTTTAAAGATAGTGAGTCATTGTATATTTCGACGCCCAGGTCAAAGCGGCTCATGTCTTTTATCCCTCTGACATAATCTGTACTCAGATAGTGAAAAAGGCGGTATGTCTGCGGTTTCATAACCAACCGGACCATACCATAAACTGACAGGGAAAGATCCATTGATGTATAAGCCAGCTCACCAACTTTTTCGTCAAATCCGAGGAATTGTGCACTGCCAATGTAGGCCTTTTTCAAAGGGCCGATAGCATCATCATTTCCTGTTTTTAAATTAACACATCCTCAACCACACCATTAAATCCATGAAGGGAAAGTAACGCACCAAAACCAATTCCGATAACGTTTCCTGTAGCTGCGGATGCAATAATTACACCGACACCAGCAACCACCTGCATTGTACTCAACACAATACCTACACCGTTAATAAGCCAGTGCCATACCTTATCGCTCTTGATGAACTGCACAGAGGCATGGAGAGCGGCCTGCCCGGAACGCAGCATCTGATCCTGTATGGAGAGGTTTTTGTGTTCCTCTTGCAGGTGAATAAGGCACTGCTGACATTCAGACTCTGAACTGGATGAGCGGAGAGTACTCAACTGCGCATCAATGAATCGTTTCACGTCATCCTGAAACGCCATCTGCGTGAATCCATCCCTCAGATGGATGAGAGAAACTTCGTTGGCTTTACTGTAAAGCTGCTGCGCTTCCAGATTTGCCATAGTCAGAAAATAGCTGGAAAATCTGTTTTTATCCCGGTAGTTATCCATAACATGCCTCAATATGGGAGTGGTAAGCGGACAGGATTTAATCAGATTATGTGGAAAACGCAAAGGAAGGCTCAATGAGTACTGATATTTTTTTACGGATAGAAGGGATCACAGGTGAATCACAGGATGCCAGTCACAAAGGCTGGAGCAGTGTGGACTCCTTTAGCTGGGGTGCAACACAGCCCGGAAATATGGCATACGGTGGTGGTGGCGGTGCAGGAAAAGTGCAATACCGTGATTTATCCGTACAGACAAAAATTGATAAGGCCACCCCGGCTGTGATGCGTTATACGTCGAACGGTAAGCATGTCAGCAAGGTTGAATTATCATCCTGTAAGGCAGGGGGAACACAGCTTGAGTATTGTCTTATCACCCTGGAAGACGTACTGATCACAGGCGTTTTATTTAACGGAGCCACCCAGCGAGAGCTGACAGGAATCACTTACCAGTTCCAGGCCGCAAAGGTAAAAATACAGTATTGGGAACAGTCAGCCGCCGGAAGCAGAGGCGCGGAAACGCAGTCAGCATGGAATATCAAAGAAAACAGGGAAGGTTAACATTTGGACAGGCTACTGCCTTGTCAGGACAGTAGCAGTCATATATCCGTGGGCGTGTCACAGATTCTGTGTCATTCCCACGGCCACCATCAGCATCGTTACGGATAACCTTATTCCTGAATTAAAACCGTGGCGGCAGCGCCCGATGGAGAAGGTTAATCTCTTCGTCTGGCTGTCTTTATTAAGCGATCTGCAACATGGCGGTGTGGAAGATGGCATTACGCTGAAGTGAGCCGTTTATGTCATCAGTTCAGGGTTTACCTTTTCGTCTTTTGCTCCACACTTAACAGGAAGCTTTCGCTTAAGGAGCATAAACATGTGGTATCAGCAAACGCTGACTTTAGCCCCCAAATCCCGTGGATTTCATCTGGTGACCGATGAAATCACCGACGCACTGCGTCGCCTCAGTGATGTGCAGGTGGGGCTGCTGCACTTACTGCTGCAACACACCTCTGCCTCCTTAACACTGAATGAAAATTGTGACCCCAGTGTGCGCCGCGATATGGAGCAACACTTTTTACGGCAGGTGCCGGAAAGCGCTCTCTGGGAACATGATTACGAAGGTGCCGATGATATGCCTGCCCATGTTAAATCCTCGTCGATTGGCGTTTCCCTGACGTTGCCGGTCAATCGTGGTCGTCTGGTGCTGGGAACATGGCAGGGCATCTGGCTGGGTGAACACCGTCAGCACGCTGGCGCAAGGCGCATTGTCGCCACACTGCAAGGGGAATAAACAGGATGAACGTATCGGATCTTCTCTCTTATTGCATGGATAAACCGGGTGCGGAGCAAAGCGTGCACAGCGACTGGAAAGCCACGCAAATCAAAGTCAATGACGTGCTGTTTGCGCAGGTGTATGAGATTGACGGGCGTCCAGCGGTGGCGCTGAAAACCACGCCCGCGCTGGCGGATTTACTGCGTGAAGAACATGACGATGTGCAGCCCAGTGAACATCTCAACAAGTCGCACTGGAGCACCGTCTGGCTTGATGGTTCGCTGAAGGATTCGCAAATCTACTATCTGGTGGATGCCTCCTGGCAGCAGGCGATAAAAAACGCCCATTAAACCCAGCCAGATGGCAGGTGCTGACCTGAATACCGGTGCTTATTCTGCCTGCCAGTCGCAAATCAGCTCGCCATACAGCGTTTCCGCTGCTGACAGGCGCTCCAGCAGGCAGTATTCGTCGGTCTGATGCGCCATCGCGGGCTCCCCCGGCCCCAGAATAATACAGGGGGGATGGTTCAGCGCCGGAAGCAGCAGTGAAGCATCGGTAAAATAAGGCACAATCTTTGCCGTCAGCGGCGTCGGATGCAGCGGCTGGCAGCGCTGAAATACGTGGTTAATCCAGTCGTTATCTTCTGCGCTCAGCACCGCAGGCAGATCCACCAGCGTCGTTATGGTGACCGTGGTGCCCAGTGTGGTGGTCAGATTCTGTTGGATAGTGGCGTGTTGCAGATTCGGGGCGGTACGGATATCCACATCAAACTGCGCGTGGTCGGGGACAGAATTGATGTTTAACCCGCCCCGGATGCGACCAACATTCAGCGTCGGCTGTTTCATCAGCGGGTGGGCTGCGCCGGGAACGAAATGCTGGATTTTGCCCAGAGCCTCCGCCGCCAGATAGATGGCGTTGATCCCCAGTTCCGGCATCGCTCCGTGAGCGGTTTTCCCGCGCGTCTCGCAGCGCAACCACAGCGCCCCTTTATGACCAATTACCGGGTAATTTGCCGTGGGCTCACCGACGATCAACGCGCCCACATCCGGTAATTTCCCGGCATCAATCAGGGCTTTCGCGCCATCACAGCCGGTTTCTTCGCCGCCAGTAATCAGCAGCACCACGCCTCTCCCGGCGCGGATCGCCGCCTGGTGAGTAACACAGGCGACGGCAAACGCGGCGATGGCAGCTTTCATATCACTGCTGCCGCGACCGTACAGGCGTCCATCAGTACAGTCACTGCCAAAGGGATCGTACTGCCAGCGCTGATTGCCCAGCGGCACCGTGTCCAGATGGCCGGTAAAGGCCAGCGGGCTGCCCGGTTGTGAACCGGGCAGGGTGGCGATGAGATTGCTGCGGCCTTCGCCAAAGGCGCTGAGCGTGACCTCAAAACCCCGTTCCCTCAGCCATCCGGCAAAAAACGCCATGCAGTCGGACTCGAAGCCAGGCGGGTTAACGGTGTTAAAACCCAGCAGATGCCGGGCCAGTTGCAGGGTGTCCTGAGTCATGTCGGCTTCTCCTGAATGGCTGAGAAATGAGGGTCGCCGTCAGGCTTTCGCTGTCAGCCAGTTCAGGCAGTTAATCCACAGCTGGCGATAGCCGGGCCAGGCAGCAAATTCGGCGGGCAGCCAGTGGGCGGACATATCGCTGGTCCATACCAGAGAGCGGCCCTGCTGATATTCCCGCACGGCC
Organism: Erwinia mallotivora; assembly: GCF_000590885.1. Classification (GTDB taxonomy): domain Bacteria; phylum Pseudomonadota; class Gammaproteobacteria; order Enterobacterales; family Enterobacteriaceae; genus Erwinia; species Erwinia mallotivora. The sequence continues at coordinate 13,504 of NZ_JFHN01000028.1, read as the reverse complement.
ACCAGCGGGTGGCTTGTTCCGGCTACCGTGGCCAGCAACCTGCCTTCCGGATGCATCTCCACCTCGTTGTAGCCCAGCAGCCAGGGCCAGCTGTCAGGAATATCATCAAAAACCGCATGGTTTTCTTCAATCTGCGGATAAATGCCTTCCGGCGCTTCAATGCGGTCATCCCAGGCCAGGCAGCGAACCGGCAGCACTTTTTCAACCGGGGTCTGGCGATAGCGTGCGCCGCCGTTGATTCCCTGAAAGCTGTAATAGCCGCCAATCATCATCAGGCTGCCACCCGCTGCAACATAATCGTGAATCAGTGCCAGACGATTTGGGGTGCGCTGACTTTTCAGCCAGGTATCGGGATGCAGCAGCAGCGTATTGGCACCGATATCAGAGAGGATAATCGCGTCCCACTGTTGTAATTCCGCCAGCGTCAGCGGAAAACTGACCGGTGCTTCATGCGCGGTGAGATGGGTAATAGCGTATTCACTGTCGGCCAGCGCGGCGAGGAAATCCGTGGCACCATTGTGCCAGGTGGCGGTGGCGAACTGGTCAAACCCTTTTACGTGTGTTGAGGTGCTGGTCCAGGATTCACCCACCAGCAGAATTTTCTTTTGCATTATCTTCTCCCTTTATCCGCCAAATACACGCTGCGGATTAGCAATCATTAAGGTTTCAAGCTGTTCACCGCTGACGCCGTGGCGACGCAGGCGGGGAACAAAATGTTTGAGGATATAGCCGTAGCCGTGGCCGCCGTAGCGGGTCAGCATGGTTTTCAGAAACACGTCCTGCGACAGCAGAATCTGATGGATAAAGCCGTCGTCGATCAGCTCCCGGATGGCGCGGGCATTTTCCTCATCAGAAGGCGACTGGGCTGACTCATCGGCGTAGTAATAGCTCATGCCGATCATGTCGTATTCCAGAAACGCCCCGCGCTGTGCCAGTTCGCGTTGATAAACTTTGTCGGCAAAACTGGGATTCATATGGCACAACACCGTGTGACGGAGATCGGCGCCTTCCTGTTGCAGAATGTCCAGCACCCGATGACCGAGCCGTTCCCAGCCCGGCAGGTGAACTTCAATAGGTACGCCGGTTGCCGCACTGGCCCGACCCGCGGCCCGCAGTGATTTTTCTTCATCGGCGGTAAAGCGGCTGGAAACCCCAATCTCACCGATTACGCCAGCAATGACCTCAGGTTTTTCCTCCGCACCGCCCAGGTCGTAAATCAGCTTCTGTGCCAGCTGTTCAACGCTGATGGTCTTCACCCAGTCCGGATGGGATGGCTCCAGATACAGCCCGGTGCCCATCACAATATTCAGGCCGCTCAGGCGCGAGATGCGTTGCAATGCTTTTGGATCGCGACCGATGCCGATATTGGTCGGATCAACCACCGTTTCACCGCCCAGCGCCCGGAATTTGATCAGCTCCTCAATCGCCAGATCCGCGTCGAACAGCTGGCAGTTATCACGACTCATTAACGGGTTTAGCGACAGCTCACCGAGGTTTTCGATCCGCACCGGCATCTCCGCCAGATGGCGATCGCTACAGCAGCAGGGCGGCACCCATTTGCCTGACGCATCCAGCAAAATATGTTCATGCATCAGCGTCACGCCCATCTGGCTTAGCGGTATTGGCCCCAGCACCGTCATCACATGGCCGCTGTTGACCCCAACCGGTAGCGGATCGGCATGGCGAAAAATCGATCCTTTCATCGGCTATCCTTTTGACGGCGTTCGGGCCGGGTTGAGAATGCGGGTATTCAGCCAGATAGCCAGCAGGATGATGGTGCCGGTGGCAATCTGGGTATAAAAAGGCGAGATATGTGAAAGGATCAGGCCGTTCTGGATTATGGCGATCGACATGGCTCCCAGCAGAGTGCCAATGATGGTGCCGAAGCCGCCAAACAGGCTGGTGCTGCCCAACACCACGGCGGCTATCACCTGTAACTCGAACCCTTCGCCCTGATTGGACGAGCCGCTGCCAAGCCTGGCGGTAATGATCATCCCCGCCAGTGCTGCCGCCATGCCGCTGATGATGTAAACACGCATCGTCATCGCTTTGGTATTGATGCCGCTGCGGCGCGCCCCTTCAGCATTGGCACCAATTGCCGTGACATAACGGCCAAAACGCATATGATTCAGCACGATATGACCAGCGATCAGCACCACTATGGCGATCAGCGCTGGCGCAGGGATACCCAGCAGCCAGGCGCGGCCCATCAGCACGAACGCACTGTCGGCGGGGATGGGGATGGAATAGCCCTGAGTAATCAGCAGCGCCGCGCCACGCACCACGGCCAGCGTGGCAAGGGTGACGATAAAGGCCGGAATGCCCTCATAAGCAATAAAAAAACCGTTGATCGCGCCAACCAGTCCTCCCAGCAGCAGGCCGCCTGCCAGCACCACCGGCCACGGCATTCCCCAGTTGTTAAGCGCAATAGCTGACAGCGCACCGACCAGCGCGAGGGTTGAGCCCACCGACAGATCGATGCCGCCGGTGGTGATCACCAGCGTCATGGCGGTGGCGACGATCAGCAGCGGCGCACTCTGACGAATAATGTTCAGCCAGTTAGTGGTGCTGAGAAAATGGCTGGTGATTAGCGAAAAGACCACGCAGCAGAAGATAAAAAACAGCGCGATGCTCACCACGCCCGAGTGGTTATGCAGTATGCGACGCGGCAGCGAGTGCGGGATAACACGGGAACTGCTTAAATTGATCATACTCATCCTGTTCACCTTAATGCGCGGCAGCCGACTGCGCGGTGAACTTCTCACCGACAATCAGGTTAACGATGTCGCTCAGGCTGGTTTCCGCTACCTGACGATCGGCCACGTTGCTCCCCTCGTACATCACCATGATGCGATCGCACACCAGGAACAGATCTTGCAACCGATGAGTAATCAGGATCACGCTGACGCCCCGTGCACTGACGCGTTTGATCAGTGCCAGCACGGCTTCCACTTCAGCGACCGCCAGTGCGGCGGTGGGTTCATCCATGATCAGCACCTTCGGTTCGAAAGCGGCGGCGCGGGCGATGGCAATCGCCTGACGCTGGCCACCAGAAAGATTGCGTACCAGCAGATGGGTATCAGGAATGGAGATCCCCAGTCCTTTCAGCATTTCACGGGCATCGTCATGCATTTTTGCCTGGTCGAGAAAGGGAATGCCAAAGCGATGCCTCAGCGGCTCGCGGCCCATAAACAGATTGCCCGCCACGTCTACGCTGTCGCAGAGCGACAGATCCTGGTAGACCATTTCGATATGGCAACGACGGGCATCGGCAGGGTTGCTGAAGTGCTGTTCTGTGCCATCAATGCGAATCGCGCCGCTGGTGGGCACCACTGCGCCGGACAGCACTTTGGTCAGGGTCGATTTTCCTGCGCCGTTGTCGCCGACCAGCCCCAGCACTTCGCCAGGGGCCAGCCGCAGATTAACGCCACGCAACGAGCGAATCGAGCCGTAAGTCTTGGTAATATTGACCATTTCTACCCGTGCCGGGACGGGTTTGGGCTGTTGCATTATCTTCTCCCATTACCTGAGGCCGTATTAAACGGTGATGGTGGGAAAGGCTTCGTTCTCCGCGATCCACATCTTGTAAACCGGTTTACCTGAATAACGAAACTTCTCCCTGCTCATCGTGACAAAACCCTGAATATTTGTTCGCCGAAAATTATCTAGCAGCTTCTGTGCCAGACTGCCCCGGGGGAGAGGGGGATGAGAGATAAGATGCTGTAACCATGAGGTAAAATTTTAATCCGTCAGGTAAACCGGTTTACCTGACCTGACGTGCTGATACAGCACCGCGCATTTTTTGCGCCATTATCGTGCGTAAGTTGCGCCATTTTTGCTCAGTAAGCGGGCGACTGAATGGAATCGCGGCCAATCCAGGTGACTGGCAGACGGATTTCAGCAGGAAGATTTTCTTCACCGTTCAACAGCCGCAGCATCAGGTCGACTGCGTTCTTACCCAGTTCCCGTGCGGGTTGACGGATGGTGGAGATACGAGGTTGGGTGAAGTCGGCATAGTTGGCGTCATCGAAGCCAACCAGCGAAAGCGCCTGTGGGGCGGTTAATCCCAGATCGCGCAGGCCATCCAGCAGCCCCAGCACCAGAAAATCACTGGCGGCAAACACGGCAGTGGGACGGCGATCGCGTCTGAACAGCTGGTGCAGTGCCTGCTGACCATATTCACGCTGATAGTCGCCGTACATTACCCATTCCGGCGAAACCGATAAGCCGGCCTGCTCCAGCGCGGTGCAAAATCCCTGATAGCGTTCACGCACGCTCATCAGTTCATCCGGGCCACCCACAAAAGCGATATCGCGGTGTCCGGCAGCAATCAGCTTCTGCGTGGCGATCAGACCGCCCTGAACGTTGTCGGCAAACACTTTGGGGACCAGGCTGCCGGGAATATCCTCATCAAGCAGAACGATCCGCTGGTGACGGTGAATTTCCTGGCGTAGCAGCCCGTTATCAGGCCGGTTGGTGATAAACAGCAGGCCGTCAACCTGGCAGGTATCCAGCCAGCGGACGAACTGGCACTCCTTCTCCAGATTGTTGCGGGTAATGCACAGCACCAGGCTGTAACCCCAGGCGGAAGCGGTTTCCTCTGCCGCGTCGGCCAGTTCGGCAAAGAAGGGATTAGTGATATCCGGTAACACCAGTCCCAGCGTTTCGCTGCCTCCTTTGCTGAGACGGCGCGCCAGGCTGTTGCCGCGATAATTAAGCTGACGGATGGCGGACTCAATGCGGGCAATGGTTTCCTGCGGCAGAACAATGCTGTTGTTCATGTAGCGCGAAACCGTCGTTTTTGACAGCCCCGCCAGCGTTGCCACATCGGATAACAGAACGCGTTTTTTAATCATCAGTCACGCCATGCAGGAAATAAGCGCTATCTGTAACACAGACAAGCGTTGGGGTTACAGTACTTTCTGGTCAGCCGTTTCAGGCAACGGAATTAAAATAGCGCTTGACAAAAAATGAGCGACGAAGAATTGTAATAGCCAGTTTACCTGCACTACCGGGAAGCGATTCCCAGCCGACAGTGAACATTTTATCCAGGCAGCAGCATGGACCGGCTGTCAAAATGTTTACTCAAGGTTTTGCTGACGGCCTTGCTTTATTAACGGGCAATCGCCGTTTTTCAATCTGATATTTGTCCTGCCAACACAGATGCAACCCGAAATATAACGGGTGCAAATTCCCATAACCGTTGATGCCGTAGCCAGGCGTATCAGTAAATATCTTTCTGGTTGCAGAATATCTCCGATCGGACAGCAATACTTTACGCCAGAAATATGACTATGGCCTCAGGTTGAAGGGTAAAATTTCATCCCAACAGAGGACAGAGATAATGTTATTCAACACCGGAAAACTGCGTGTCATTGCCCTGGCAACGGCGTTAATGGCATCAGCAGGCTGTATCTCGACAGCGATGGCCGCAGCACCTGACTATGCATTAGTGCAGATTAATCAGCAGGCGATTTTCTTCAATCTGATGAATAAGGGGGCACAGGAAGCCGCCAAAGCCAGCGGTAAAAATCTGGTGATCTTCAATGCGACAGACAATCCTGTGGCGCAGAACGATGCTATCGAAAATTATATTCAGCAGGGCGTGAAGGGGATTCTGGTTGACGCTATTGATGTCAACGGCATTATGCCAGCCATTAAAGAAGCGGCGGCTGCGCATATTCCGGTCGTGGCGATTGATGCCGTATTGCCATCCGGCCCGCAGGCTGCCCAGGTGGGCGTCGATAATATTGAGGGAGGAAAGATCCTCGGTAAATTCTTCCTGGATTATGCGCAGAAAAATATGGGCGGCAAAGTGCGACTGGGGATTGTCGGCGCGCTCAACTCGGCTATTCAGAACGATCGCCAGAAAGGATTCACCGATACCATCAGCAGCAACAAAAATATCAGCGTGGCTGATGTCGTGGATGGTCGTAATATTCAGGACAGCGCGATGACGGCGGCAGAAAATCTGATTACCGGTAACCCGGACTTAACGGCAATTTACGCCACCGGGGAGCCTGCATTATTAGGGGCAATAGCCGCTGTGGAAAACCAGGGCCGCCAGGGTGATATTAAGGTCTTTGGCTGGGATTTGACCGCAAAAGCGATTAACGGCATTGATGGTGGCTATGTGGCAGCGGTATTACAGCAGGACCCGGAGAAAATGGGAGCGGAAGCGTTGAAGGCGCTGAATGCCATTACCTCGGGTAAAACCGTGGAAAAAAGAATTCTGGTTCCGGCGACAGTAGTGACAAAAAAGAACGTGGATGCTTACCGTCCATTGTTTAAAGCCGCTGCGGGAAACAGCTGATATGCCGCAAGAGTAAGAATTGAACGTCTGAATGTTAAGTGCGGGCCTGGCCGGATGCCGAAAAATTGTCTGATCGAATGCAGGGGGCGATAACACCGCCCCCTCGTTTTTAGCCGCGCAGGGAATCAATGTCGATAACAAAGCGATATTTCACATCACTTTTCAACATGCGCTCATAGGCTTCGTTGATCTCATCCATTTTGATCATCTCAATATCGGAAACAATATTGTGCTTACCACAGAAATCCAGCATCTCCTGGGTCTCTTTAATACCACCAATCAGCGAACCTGCCACGCTGCGGCGTTTAAAGATCAGGTTGAAAACCTGTGGTGACGGATGATCGTGTTCAGGTGCGCCAACCAGCGTTAAGGTTCCGTCGCGACGTAGCAGATTAATAAACGGATTCAGGTCGTGCTGAGCCGCGACGGTATTCAGAATGAAGTCAAAACTGTTAGCGTGCGCCGCCATCTGATCGGCATCTTTCGAGATAACAACTTCATCGGCACCCAGACGTTTACCGTCTTCAATTTTTGACGGGGAGGTGGTGAACAGCACCACATGGGCACCCATCGCATGGGCAATTTTAACGCCCATATGGCCCAGGCCACCCAGACCGACGATACCCACTTTTTTACCCGGACCGGCACCCCAGTGGTGCAGCGGAGAGTATGTGGTGATGCCAGCACACAGCAACGGTGCTGCACCTGCGGGATCGAGGTTTTCCGGAACGCGCAGCACAAAATCTTCGGTCACCACGACCTGAGTGGAATAGCCGCCGTAGGTGGTTTCTCCGGTGATGCGGTCCTGACCGTTGTAGGTGCCGGTGAAGCCGTTTTCACAATATTGCTCCAGGTCCTCTTTACAGCTGTCGCAGGTGCGACAGGAGTCAACCAGACAGCCCACGCCGACCAAATCCCCGACTTTATATTTATGCGCATGGCTGCCCACGGCGGTCACCCGACCAACAATTTCATGACCAGGTACGACCGGAAAAATAGTGTTTTTCCACTCGTTGCGGGCCTGATGGAGGTCGGAGTGGCAGACGCCGCAGTACATCACTTCAATCTGCACGTCATGTTCACGCAGTTCGCGTGGCTGATATTCAAACGGGGCCAGCTTCGATTTTGCGTCCTGGGCTGCATAAGCATGAGTAATATTCATGGTATCTCCAGTGATTAAAAGTGCTTTGTTGGTCACGCAGAAAAGAGAACTGTAAGGATAGTCAGCGATTGGCAAAGCTGACATGCCGGAATCTGTTTAAATCTTGCCTGATCCTGCTGAAGTGTAAACATATAGTGTAGCGCTAAGCTGATGCGCTTGTACTCTGGTGCCGGAACCTGAGTAATATGTTCATTTTCCGGCGTTTCGTTCTCCCATCACCAGACTCCCGGCACCAGAGCGTTGTCCGGCTGTATATTGCGTGTCTGTAGTCTGGCTCCAGTTTAATCAATAACGGTTGTTTAAAGCCTTCACTCTTTTTCCCGGTGGCAGTTTTTTATTTTTTTCCTAAAGCCAGCTTATATTGATGGATGATTTGATCTCTTCTGAATTCGAGATCTTTGATATTTATGAATTGATGAATATCAGCATATTCTCCGTATTTTTTCAAAACAGGATTAAATGATGTAAGAATGGATTTCTTCAGATCTATACTCTTTAATAAATTATATTTTTTTCTGTCGGGTAAAAATGCCCGCAATTGTTCAGGCGTAAATGATGGGGTGCTTTTTCCTGACATAAACGTATCAGCATGGTCTATTGAAAAAAGTTCCCCATCCCCCCTGACAATGATGTTCTTGTACACTCCGTCATCTGATGTGATATCTGGGTGATTGATAAGATAATGGAATGCAGGCAGCTTTGATGCACTGTATAATTCTTCGAATGACTTCCCATCGACTATAATGTCGTTCTTATGGTGTACCGTGCTGGTTTTTAATGGTGTTGAGTCGATGAAAGAAGAGGCAACAGAGGTATCTCCTTTTCCTGGTTCTGAAATCAGCCAGCGATTGGGGACATTTATATCCAGTATCTTTGCCAGCTCCGAAACAAAGACTTCTTGCGCGGCATTAATCTCCTGATAGAGTCTTTCTTCTGAATCAATCACTTCATCATTGCCAAATTTTTTTACTATTATTTCGCCTTGTCCTGGTATGTCATATAAATATACCGCGTCCGTTGCACTTATGTTTTTTTTCAGTTTTGCAAATTGATCGATTTCAACAGCTGTTGGCAATGAAATGATGTTTTTTTTACTTCTTTTTAAGAAGCTGGGCCATTCGGACAATTTCTCAGAAAAAAATCTTCTTGTTTTTTCTTTGTCAAAAGAGGTCGGGCTGTTAGCTACTGTTATAATATTTTTTACAAGTTGGTTACTGTCGCTCTGGCGATTTTCGCCAGCCGGTATGGCTGATGTTGATGCGAGCGGAAATGAAGATACAGGATACATAATAAATGGGCCCAGGCTAATGATGGAAAATTAAAAGAAATAATGCGTGTTGAATAAAGCCGTATTCCGCCTGAATGTATCATGATTTTCAATGGTTAACTGTTAAGAACCGATTCTCCGGGTTTTAATTTAATAACGGTCAGGCCTGCCAAATCTTAAGGATTATATATTTAAGCCGGTCAGGGTAAATGACCGGCTTAAATCACTTTTATTACAGCAGCGGCTTAAGGAAGCGCGCGGTGTGTGACGCTTTACATTTTGCCACCGTCTCGGGCGTGCCGGATACGAGGATCTCTCCACCCCCGCTGCCGCCTTCCGGCCCCAGATCAACAATCCAGTCAGCGGTTTTAATCACGTCCAGATTGTGCTCTATCACCACGATGGTGTTGCCCTGGTCGCGCAACTGATGCAGTACTTCCAGCAGTTGCTGAATATCAGCAAAATGCAGGCCGGTGGTCGGCTCATCAAGGATATACAACGTCTGGCCTGTGCCGCGTTTGGACAATTCCCGTGCCAGCTTAACGCGCTGTGCCTCACCTCCCGACAGGGTGGTGGCCGACTGACCCAGGCGGATATAGGAAAGCCCGACATCCATCAGCGTTTGCAGCTTGCGTGCCAGCGCCGGAACGGCCTCAAAGAATTCACGCGCTTCCTCAATGGTCATCTCCAGCACTTCATGAATGCTTTTGCCTTTGTATTTTATCTCCAGCGTTTCGCGGTTGTAGCGTTTGCCTTTGCACTGGTCGCAAGGCACGTAAATATCGGGCAGAAAGTGCATCTCTACCTTGATTACGCCATCACCCTGGCAGGCTTCGCAGCGACCACCACGAACGTTAAAACTAAAACGTCCCGGCGTATAGCCACGGCTGCGCGATTCCGGAACACCTGCAAACAGCTCGCGGACCGGAGTAAAAATGCCGGTATATGTTGCCGGGTTGGAGCGCGGCGTACGGCCAATCGGGCTTTGATCAATATCGATAACCTTATCGAAATGTTCCATACCGCTGATTTTACGATAAGGTGCGGGTTCGGCAAGCGTGGCACCGTTTAACAGCCGCTGCGCAATCGGGAACAGCGTGTCGTTAATTAACGTTGATTTGCCGGATCCCGATACGCCGGTGATACAGCTGAACAGACCGACCGGCAGCGTCAGAGTCACGTCTTTCAGGTTGTTGCCTTTCGCGCCGGTCAGCTTCAGGACCTTGTTAGGATCGGCTTTAACACGCTCTTTCGGTACGGCAATGCCCCGCTTGCCGCTGAGGAACTGACCGGTCAGTGAGGCCTCCACCGCCATGATATCCTCTACGGTTCCTTCCGCGACCACCTGACCGCCATGCACGCCCGCGCCAGGGCCGATATCAATCACATGGTCTGCGGCCCGGATCGCATCTTCATCGTGCTCCACCACGATCACCGTGTTGCCAAGATTACGCAGATGCACCAGCGTTTCCAGCAGCCGTTCATTGTCGCGCTGGTGCAGGCCGATTGATGGCTCATCCAGCACGTACATTACTCCGACCAGACCGGCACCGATCTGACTGGCCAGACGGATACGCTGCGCTTCGCCGCCGGAGAGGGTTTCTGCCGAGCGGGACATCGACAGATAATTGAGGCCAACGTTAACCAGAAATTTCAGGCGATCGCCAATCTCTTTCAGCACCTTCTCGGCGATTTTTGCCCGCTGACCACTCAGCTTCATGTTATGGAAAAATTCCATTGCATGGCCGATGCTCATATCGGAAATCGTTGGCAGGCTGGTATTTTCAACAAATACATGGCGGGCTTCACGTCGCAGACGTGTGCCATCACAACTGGTGCAGGAGCGGTTGCTGATAAATTTTGCCAGGTCCTCACGCACGGCGGTGGATTCCGTCTCTTTATAACGGCGCTCCATATTGTGCAGTACGCCTTCAAACGGATGGCGGCGGACCGAGGTATCGCCCCGATCGTTGATGTACTTAAACTCAATATTTTCTTTGCCTGAACCGTACAGGATCACTTTACGCGTGGCGGCATCAAGTGAGTTGAAAGGGGCTTCGATATCAAATGACAGGTGTTCGGCCAGCGAACGCAGCATCTGGAAGTAATAAAAATTACGGCGATCCCAACCGCGAATGGCTCCACCGGCCAGCGACAGCTCCGGGTTTTGTACCACCCGATCCGGATCGAAATATTGCTGGACGCCCAGTCCGTCACAGGTTGGACAGGCTCCTGCCGGATTGTTAAAGGAGAACAGACGTGGTTCCAGCTCGCTCATGCTGTAGCCGCAGACCGGGCAGGCAAAGTTGGCAGAAAACAGCAGCTCTTCCGCACTGCTGTCGTCCATATCAGCAACGACGGCAGTGCCACCGGATAGCTCCAGCGCCGTTTCAAAGGACTCTGCGAGGCGTTGTTGCAGATCCTCGCGCACCTTGAAGCGATCCACCACCACTTCAATGGTGTGCTTCTTTTGCAGCTCCAGTTTGGGGGGATCGGAGAGATCGCACACTTCGCCATCAATACGCGCGCGGATATAGCCCTGTGAGGCGAGATTCTCCAGCGTTTTCGCATGCTCGCCCTTACGCTCTTTGACGATGGGAGCAAGCAGCATCAGGCGGCGTCCTTCAGGCTGCGACAGCACGTTATCCACCATCTGGCTGACCGTCTGAGCCGCGAGAGGCACATCGTGATCCGGACAGCGCGGCTCCCCTACGCGCGCAAACAGCAGGCGCAGGTAATCATGAATTTCCGTGATGGTGCCCACGGTGGAACGCGGGTTGTGCGAGGTTGATTTCTGCTCTATGGAAATTGCGGGGGACAAGCCCTCGATGTGATCGACATCCGGCTTCTCCATCAGGGAAAGAAACTGACGCGCATAGGCCGAGAGCGACTCCACATAGCGACGTTGTCCTTCTGCATAGAGCGTATCAAACGCCAGCGAAGACTTACCTGAACCTGACAGGCCGGTGACCACAATCAGTTTGTCGCGAGGGATGATCAGGTTGATATTTTTCAAATTATGGGTGCGTGCACCCCGAACTTCGATCTTATCCATTCACAATTCCCGGATTAACGCAGACCTCACCATGCCTGTCTGGCACGGCCAGAATGAAGCCTGTCATTATGGCACAAAAAAACCTGAATGGATATACAGTGTTCTGTGGCGTGGGGGGATGTCAGGTCGGGAAGACAGCTGGCGATGACGGGGGAAAATTTACGAGCCTGCCTGCGTCGCAAAATGTAACGCTGCAAGCGGCATCTGTCCCTGTCGATCGCGATCGGAAGATAGGATTTGCGGGTATACAATGTTAGAATTTCCGGCTTAGACTTAACGCAGAACATTTATCGGAGACGCGAACATGGCCAGCAGAGGCATAAACAAAGTGATCCTGGTGGGCAACCTGGGTCAGGATCCTGAAGTCCGTTACATGCCGAATGGCGGTGCTGTTGCCAACATTACTCTGGCTACGTCCGAAAGCTGGCGTGATAAGCAGACCGGTGAAACCAAAGAAAAAACCGAGTGGCATCGCGTGGTGCTGTTCGGCAAGCTGGCCGAAGTTGCAGGCGAATATCTGCGCAAAGGTTCTCAGGTATATATCGAAGGTTCGCTTCAGACCCGCAAGTGGACCGATCAGGCTGGCGTGGAGAAATACACCACCGAAGTTGTGGTTAACGTGGGTGGAACCATGCAGATGCTGGGTGGCCGTCAGGGCGGCGGCGCGGCGGCTGGCGGTGGTCAGGGCAACAACAATGGCTGGGGTCAGCCACAGCAGCCGCAGGGCGGAAACCAGTTCAGTGGTGGTCAGCAGTCGCGACCACAACCCCAGCAGAACAGCGCACCGGCAAACAATGAACCACCGATGGATTTTGACGACGATATTCCATTCTAACCAAGAGTAACGAGTTACCTGTAAAGTATTAAGCTAAAGCCCCTGCACTGCAGGGGCTTTGCTCATTTATGGGTAATGAAAATTGTCAAATTTTAATTGACAACTTATTAGCTAACTCATGCTATGAGTTTTTTTGTTAAATTGTAAAATTTAGGGGGTGGTCATGAGTTATGGAATATCATATTTCAGATTAAAAACGTCAGAACGATATTGTGCAATTGTAGACAACGACTCAAAACTTCCTATTTTTTATCCAAATTTATTTGTTACAACTCAAACCAGAAATAAAAATCATTCCTTTTCAACAATGATATCTACTGCTAAATGTTTGGTGGTACTATTAAAGTTTTTGAAAGAAAGGAATATTGATATAATTGAACGAATACATTCGAAAAAGTTTTTGGCGATTTTCGAGCTTGACGATTTAAGAGATTTTACACAGAAAAAATTCGATAGTAAGTATGAAGAACAAAGTAAAGTTAAAAGAATAAGTGAAATTAAATATGTGACGTCTGAAACTGAATATTTAAGGTTGACAATAATTTATAAATACATTGAATGGTTAGCTCTACATGTGACGGTAAGCAACGACGATTCATTTAGTGAAGCATTAAGCGCTTGTATTAACGGAATAAAGTCAAGAAGACCAGTTAAAAAAGGTCGGAATGATATACTCAATCCAAAATCATTAACAGACGATAAAATAGAAGATTTATTAGAAGTAGTCAGAATTAATTCGCCTAAAAATCCATTTATGAGAAGTCTCCAGAGCAGAAATAGGCTAATTATTTTAATGCTATATTTCTTAGGAGTAAGGGCTGGAGAGCTTTTAAATATAAGAATAAGTGATATAGACTTTAGCTCAAATCAAT
>NZ_JFHN01000027.1 GCF_000590885.1 Erwinia mallotivora | reverse complement strand
GGCATAACGGCAGCCGATCCAGCGCGAAAGATGCCGGGTAATATCGTCCATCTGATTGTAGCCACGCTGCCAGGCACGTTGGCGATGCAGCGGTACGCAGAGCAACAGATCGGGCTTCTCCAGCATAAAATCACGGCGTGCAGCTAACCAGGTTAGCAGAAGCAGCCGCGCAAGCATCACCGAGAGTGCGGTCGTGCCATAAAATTTCAGCTGTGTGACCCAGTCGCGCAGCGGAGGTTGCCAGCCGCTAACGAAAATCATCCGCTGCCAGGCGGGGGGCTTCAGCTGGCAGCGGCCGCATGGCTGGCGGATGTGCAACGATGGCAACCCGCAGCGGGGGCAACAAGGCGGCACCGTGGGGAGCTGACGCAGGCATAAACTGCAAATGCCGTGCACAGGCAGAGCAACGGGCATCCGGCATAGCCAACAGGTGGTGGGCATTGATAGCATAGCGGCCTCCATGGCAAAAACAGGATATTACCGGATGACTCAGCTTTACTGGCAGACAACAGGCAGGGGCGATTGCGATATTGTGATGCTGCACGGCTGGGGACTGAATGCAGAAGTGTGGCATAACATCATTGATCGACTCAGCCCGCATTTTCGTCTGCATCTGGTGGATCTGCCAGGCTATGGTCGCAGTCAGGGGTTTCCGGCGCTGAGCCTGAAGGAAATGGTGGCGACGCTACTGCCGCAGGCACCAGCCAGAGCGCTGTGGTTGGGCTGGTCGCTGGGCGGGCTGGTTGCCAGCCAGATGGCATTGCTCCATCCGCAGCGGGTCAGTGGCCTGATCACCGTGGCGTCTTCTCCCTGTTTTGCCGCCGGTAACGGCTGGCCGGGAATCAAACCGGAGACACTGGAGGCTTTTCAACAGCAACTGAGCGAGGATTTCCAGCGTACCGTTGAGCGTTTCCTCGCCCTGCAAACCCTGGGCAGTGAAACGGCACGTCAGGATGCTCGTCTGCTCAAAAATGTGGTGCTGTCGCTTCCGGCTCCTGACATTCAGGTGCTGGACGGCGGGCTGGACATATTGCGTACCGTCGATCTTCGGACAGAGATAAGCGCCGTGCAGGTGCCCTTGCTGCGGATTTACGGGGCGCTGGATGGGCTGGTGCCGCGCACTGTTGCCGCACTGCTGGATACACAGTGGCCGGCCAGTGAGTCGCTGGTGATTGAAAAAGCGGCTCATGCGCCCTTTATTTCTCATCCTGAGGCGTTTTGCCAAAAACTGATTGATTTTTCTGGTAAAGTTTTGCAATAAATTTCTGCCAAAAACTGGCGGATTGGCAATAACCAGTAATAATTATTCAGGTAAGCAGGGTCGCTAACCTTTTTTACCTCTGAGCTGTCCAGGGAGTCGGGCATCAATTTCTCCCTGTAATCTCATCAAGCGGCTGCTTATCCCCGGAAACAAAATCAACGAGGAGTGTCTTTGATGAAAATGATTCAAGCTGTGGTTATTGGTCTTCTGGCAGGAACGGTTTCTTTTGGTGCGCTGGCGGCAAAAGAAGTGACCAAAGAAGAAGTGAAAAAATTGAAACTGGAGAAAATTGGTACGGTAAACACCACTGCTGAAACCACCTCTCCAATGGATGCACGGCATGCGCTGTCAAAACTGGCTGATGAGAAAGGCGGCAAATACTTCCTGGTGATCGCCGGTCGCGAACACGGTAAGTTCAGCGCCGTTGCCGACGTATATAAATAATTTGCTTCAACAGGCGGGGGAAACCCTGCCTGTCCTGAGTTAGTGTGCTTCATCTCCTTCGCACAATTCCAGCCACATCCAGCCCAGCGGCGTCAGCGTCAGTGACTGATTACCTGCAATCCGCCTCCCGTCGATAACACTGCGCCAGCCAGCGGCATCCGGCAGGGTGTAAGTCATGACGTTGTTACTCAGATTAAAAATGCACAGCAGTTGCTGCCGTTCCGAGCGGCGCTGTATCACCAGCAGGGCGTTATCGCTTTCCAGCACAACCATCGGATTGTCGGGGTGAAAGGCGGCCTGTTGCCTGCGTAACTGAATCAGCTGGCTGAGTTGCTGAAAAATATTATGTCGCAGGCTGGTGACATCGTTCAGCTCTGCTTCGATCTCACTGAGCGGATATTTCTGCCGGTTAATCGCCCGGTGATGACCGGCTTCTTTTACGCCTGCCAGATCGTTACGTGATCCAAGGATACTTTGCACGTATACCGCCGGGACGCCGGGAAATGCCAGCAACAGCGCGTGAGCCAGCATAAAACGTTGCAGCCGCGTTTCGTCGTCATCGTCTTTTTTATTCAGCGCATCCAGGTAAGTGACGTTAATTTCGTAAGGGCTGGTGGTGCCGTCACCATTATTTTTATAAGAAACCAACGCCCCTTCTGCCACCAGATCGCTGACCAGCGAGGCTATCTCGCTTTCTGGCAGAATACCGCGCAGCGGGTTCAGGCCAATGCCATCATGCGAGGCGAGAAAGTTAAACCAGCTGGTGGTTCCTTTGCTGGCAGGCAGTGCGTTGGCCCACTGTTTCAGCGCGTTTGCCTGCCCGTAATGAATGGCGTGCAGCACCAGTGGCGGCAGAGAGAACTGATAAATCATCTGCGCCTCATCACCACCGTTGCCCAGATAGCCGATGTTTTCCCTGTGCGGCACGTTGGTTTCGGTAATGATCACCGTACCAGGTGCCACCTCATTGGCAATGGCGCGAAACAGTTTGACCAGCAGGTGGGTTTTCTCCAGATGGATACAGGAGGTGCCGGGGGTTTTCCACATATAGCCTGCCGCATCAAGCCGCACGTAGTCTGCGCCTTTTACCAGGTAGTCGAGCAGCACCTCTGTCATTTTCAGCAGCACCGCCGGACTGGCATAGTTGAGGTCGATCTGGTCGGCGCTAAAGGTGGTCCAGATAAATTTTGTCTCGCCGCTGGCCATCTTAAACGGGGTCAACAGTGGCGTGGTACGAGGCCGGGTGACGTCACTGAGATCGGTGGACGGTTCCACGCTGATGAAAAAATCATCCCAGCCGGCATCACAGGCGAGAAAATGTTGAAACCAGGCGCTGTGCGCAGAGATGTGGTTGCAGACAAAATCAAACATCAGCCGCGTGTGCTGATGTAATTCCGCCACGTCCGTCCACTGACCACAGGGGGGGCTGACCTGATGATAATCAATGACCGAGAAACCGTCGTCGGATGACCAGGGACAAAAAGGCAGCAGATGGACCAGATTGAAAGTGGACTGAAAATGTCGCTGATAAAAGCGCGAGAAGGTCTGTAGCGTGGGAATGCCACTTTCGCGAAACTGATCGGCATAGCTAATCAGGATCACATCTTTTTCATCCCAGTGGGGTTTACGCGGGTGGCTGAGTGCGGCACGAGCCTGTCTGAGAGAGTGCGTCAGTGCTGCCAGAGCGTCAGCGGGGAAGGCATTTTCATAAATCTTATCAAGTAACTGATTGATAACATCCATATTGACACAGTTCATCGTCGCATCTTTTATCAGCCAGCTGAGCTTTCACTGTAGCCTGTCAGCGCGAAATCGCAACCTGAGCAGGCAGCCCGCAGAGGGGCTGACCGGCGCAGGGTGTACGGTGACGACACCCTGCCTGTGGGTAAGCATCGGTCAGTGGCAGCGGCCACTTTTTCCGCAGTTGGCACAACTTTTAGCCGTCACCGTTCTGACCACCAGCCGCTCCGGTGGCAGATGAATGGTCTGCAACAGCAGCCATACCAGCAGATTAAAGACCACTACCGCTGCCATCGTTACTGAGGCAGACAGCGGGTGACTGTTGAAGGTGGCAAGCTGATAGAACAGCGTAGCCAGTGAATAAGCCAGGTTCAGTCCCCACAGAATAGAGAACAGCATCCAGCGACGGCCACTTTCCCTGGCGACTGCGCCCATCACAGAAACACAGGGCACATACAGCAGCACAAAAATCAGATAGCTGTAAGCCGCAGCATCGCTGCCGAATTTGCTGTGCATCACCCCCATTGGCCCACCCGCCATTTCACCGTCGCCTTTGCTGGCGTCGATAGGATGGAGCAGCACGCTGAGGCTGAAGGTGCTTTTCAGGCTGTCCCAGGTCTGGCTCAATGCATCCTGTAATTCATTGAACAGGCTGTATTCACTGAGGTTAAATTCCTCTTCATGCAGTGCCTGAGCGGTATACAAGGTGTTCAGCGTCCCCACCACCACTTCTTTAGCCATTGCGCCGGTGATCAGGCCAACCGTAGCCTGCCAGTTGTTTTGTTCCACCCCCATCGGGCTGAGAAGCGGAGTTAACTGGCGGCTGACGCTGGCCAGTGCTGAATCATTGATATTGGAAACCGCCTGACCATTAAAAGAGAAGCTGTTCAGCGCGCCAATAAACATGCTGACCACCACAATCACTTTACCTGCTCTGAAGACAAAGCTTTTCAGGCGCTGCCAGCTCTGTAACAGCAGGCTCTTCATATGCGGAATGTGCCAGGTGGGTAGCTCCATCACAAAGGGCGAAGCTTCGCCGCGTAGCAGGGTATTTTTCAACAGCAGGCCGGTAAAAATGGCTGCGGCAATGCCCAGCAGGTAGAGGCTGAATACCACCAGAGCACCGTATTGACCAAAAAAGGCCGAGGCAAAGACCGCAAAAATCGCCAGCCGGGCACCACAGGACATGAAGGGCGACATCAGAATGGTGATCAGTCGCTCACGCGGGGTATCGAGCGTACGCGATCCCATCACCGCCGGGACGTTGCAACCAAAACCGACAATCAGCGGGACAAACGATTTGCCCGGCAGGCCCAGCGCCTGCATCAGCCTGTCAACCACGAAGGCCGCACGGGCCATGTAGCCGGAGTCTTCCATCATCGACAGGAACAGATACATCAGGCCAATTTGCGGGATCAGCGGCATGACGGTGGTGATGCCGCCGCCAATTCCCTGTGCCAGAAACAGCGTCACCACGGCGGGAAAATGCAGCGTTGCGCCCAGCCACTGCACGCCATGCACAAATATTGCGGTGGAGCTTATCTCAAACAGCGGTTGTAACGCGCCGCCCATATTGATGGCAAAGAAGAACATCAAATACATCACAGCCAGGAATACCGGAAATCCCAGCCAGCGATTCAGCACCAGCGCGTCCAGCCGTGCAGAGAGACGATGAGGTGTCGCCTGCTGCATGGCGGTTGTCTGTTGGCAAAGAGTATCAATTGCCTGATAGCGGGTATGGGCGATCTCCAGCGGGCAGGCTTCAACGCCGGAGAGCCGGGAAGCGGCTTCGCCACATTGTGCGCGACAAAAAATATCCCCCTCCAGCGTTTGCAATGCCAGCCAGCGGCGTTGCCGCGCGGAGTCGCTCTGTGGCATTGCAGCGGTCAGCTGCGATACCTTCTCTTCTACAGAAGGTGGCCAGGTCAGGGCGAAATGACCGGCAACGCCGGGGTGGTCATCAATGGCTTGCCGGAGTTCGCTCAGTCCGCTTCCCCGGTTAGAAATTAATGGGATCACCGGACAGCCAAGCTTTTCAGCAAGCAGTGCAACGTCGATGTGAATATGCTGGCTGCGTGCGATATCCAGCATATTCAGCGCGACGATACAGGGAATGCCTAACTCCAGCAGTTGTAATGTCAGGTAGAGGTTGCGCTCCAGATTACTGGCATCGACCACGTTGATGATCAGCGATGCTTCTCCACTTAACATAAAATGGCAGGCAATCTGTTCGTCCAGCGAGGTTTGCTGCGAAATGGTGGTCAGCGAGTAAGTGCCAGGCAAATCGACCAGTTCAACCTGCTGCTGCGGGGTAGTAAAGCGGCCTGATTTGCGTTCAACGGTTACTCCCGCCCAGTTGCCGACATGCTGTCTGGCTCCGGTCAGTTGATTAAACAGGGTGGTTTTACCGGAATTGGGGTTACCAATCAGCCCGATAGTTAATCTGTTCATGATGAGGCTCATATTAGTCAGGAAGGGCGATTTGCAGGAATGAGAGGTCTTTCTTGCGCAGCATCAGACTGAAGCGGCGCGTTTCAATCTGCACAGGATCGCCCAACGGGGCTATGCGTCTGACTTTGAATATGGCACCCGGAAGCAGGCCGAGAGAGAGTAGCTTTTGCCGGAAGGCGGTGCTGACGTCCGGAGAGTAGCTCAGGATTTGATAGTCTTGCCCTGGAATATATTGCATAAATAATTACCCATTCGATGCAATTGCGCACCATTATTGTCAACGTCGGGTATTGTAATGAGAATGATTATTGCTCTTATTGATACAGAACAAATTTAGTCAGTGAACGAAAAGTGAGCGGATCGGGCGATCCGCTCTGACGGCAGTTAACGTTTTTTGCCGAAGGCGGCGGCCAGTGCATCGCCCATTGCGCTGTTTCCGGCGCTCTGAGCCACGGGGCGTGGACGTGCTTTGTTCGGTGCCGGGCGGCCGTTATCGCGAGGGCTGGCACTGCCACTGCGGCGGGCAGCGGTTTCACCGGGTTGCTCATCCAGACGCATGGTCAGGGCAATACGCTTACGCTGAAGATCGACTTCCATCACCTTTACCTTCACGATGTCGCCTGCTTTGACCACTTTATGTGGATCGTCAACAAACTTGTCGGAAAGAGACGAGATGTGTACCAGACCATCCTGATGTACGCCGATATCGACAAAAGCGCCAAAATTGGTGACGTTAGTGACAGCGCCTTCCAGAACCATGCCGGGAAGCAGGTCGTTCATGGTTTCAATACCTTCAGCGAACTGTGCGGTTTTGAACTCCGGACGTGGATCGCGCCCCGGCTTCTCCAGCTCTTTAATGATATCGCTGACGGTCGGGACACCAAAGCGTTCGTCGGTAAAGTCCACGGCGCGCAGAGTACGCAGTTCAGCAGGGTTTCCCATCAGTTCATCAAGCGCCTGCCGGGTAGCGGTCAGGATGCGCTCTACCACCGGATAGGCCTCCGGATGCACGGTTGAGGCATCCAGCGGATTATCGCCGTGATTGATACGCAGAAAACCGGCGCATTGTTCAAAGGCTTTTGGACCCAGACGGCTGACTTTCAGCAGTTGCTGACGATCCTGAAAACGGCCATGCTCATCGCGCCAGCTGACAATGTTCTGTGCGATCATTTTGCTCAGGCCCGCAACGCGCGTCAGCAGCGGGACTGAGGCGGTATTCAGATCCACCCCCACGCCGTTAACGCAGTCTTCCACCACGGCATCCAGCTTCTTCGCCAGCTGGCTCTGGCTGACATCATGCTGATACTGGCCGACCCCGATTGATTTGGGATCGATTTTCACCAGCTCAGACAGGGGATCCTGTAGGCGACGCGCGATGGAAACCGCCCCGCGCAACGACACGTCGAGGTCCGGGAACTCCAGCGCGGCCAGTTCAGACGCAGAGTAGACGGATGCGCCCGCCTCACTGACAATCACCTTCTGGGCCTGCACCTGCGTAAACTGCTTTTGCACATCGAGGAAGAAGCGTTCCGTCTCACGTGAGGCGGTGCCGTTGCCAATCGCCACCAGTTCAACCTGGTGTTTGCTACACAGCGCAGCCACCGCGCTGGCCGCTTTCGCTGCCTGACCGGTGTGAGGATAAATGGTGTCGGTAGCGACCAGCTTGCCGGTGGCATCGACCACCGCCACTTTTACGCCGGTGCGCAGGCCGGGATCAAGACCCATGGTGGCGCGCATCCCCGCCGGGGCGGCCATCAGCAGATCATGCAGGTTGCGGGCAAAGACGTTAATCGCTTCATCTTCTGCCCGT
The DNA here is from genome assembly GCF_000590885.1 of Erwinia mallotivora. Lineage (GTDB taxonomy): Bacteria > Pseudomonadota > Gammaproteobacteria > Enterobacterales > Enterobacteriaceae > Erwinia > Erwinia mallotivora. The sequence goes on along the minus strand of NZ_JFHN01000027.1, from coordinate 53,420 downwards.
TCGCGCATACTGCTCATCAGCTCGGTTTCCAGATGCAGCAGCACCTTTATGCGCCACGTCCAGCTGACCACCGCTTTGCGCCAGCCGTCTGCCGGCGCATTGTTCAGCCGCAGGTTAAGATGCTCAGCGATAATCTGTTCGCCGTAGCTTTCACGCGGCGGCTCGTCGAACTGGGGATCGGCATTCAGCGACAGCTGCAATACCCCTTCGTTGCGGCCCCGGAACATCGCCAGCGCACGGTGTGAGGGGACGGAAGAGAGCGGCTCGTGATGATCGAAGTAATCGCGGAACTTGGCACCTTCTTCTTCTTTGCCTTCGAGCACGCGGGAAACCAGGTGGGCATTTTTTGACAGATACTCGCGCACTTTTGCCAGCAGGGTGGCATCTTCGGCGAAGCGCTCCATCAGAATATAACGGGCACCATCCAGGGCCGCCTTGCTGTCCGCCACGCCTTTTTCTGCATCGATATAACCCAATGCCAGCTGTTCCGGATCGTTGGCAGGCTCCTGCCACAGCGTATCTGCCAGAGGTTCCAGCCCGGCTTCGATGGCTATCTGACCGCGGGTACGACGCTTCGGTTTATAAGGCAGGTAGAGGTCTTCCAGTTCGGTTTTACTCAGGTTGCTGCGGATAGCCTCCGCCAGCTCATCGCTGAGCTTGCCCTGGTCTTCGATGGACTTAAGAATGGAGTGGCGGCGCTCTTCCAGTTCCCGCAGGTAACCCAGGCGGGTTTCCAGCTGACGCAACTGGGTATCGTCCAGCCCGCCGGTGACTTCTTTCCGGTAGCGGGCGATAAACGGCACGGTATTGCCTTCATCCAGCAGACGAACGGCAGCATCAACCTGTTCTGCGCGTGCCTGCAACTCACTTGCAATTATGTGGCTCAGCGAATCTTTCATCATTGGTTACTTGGTAGCTAAGAACAGCGGACAGTTATACGGATTGCGGGCGATAATTACCAGCAATCGGGCAGGCTCCGCCGTTCAGGAGGGTTTAACGTAGTCGATTTCATTCACATACCAGGTGGCTTCACCCGCCGGAGTATGCACGGTGGCCACATCGCCGGTGGCCTTTTTCAGCAGCGCGCGGGCCATCGGTGAGTCGATTGAGATGTAATCTTTGCGGCCAAAAATCTCGTCGTAGCCCACAATGCGAAAGCGCTTCAGTTCGCCGTCGTCATTTTCCACTTCCACCCAGGCCCCAAAAAACACCCGACCATCCTGCTGCGGCGAGTAATCAACAATGCGCAACTGCTCGAGGCATTTGGTCAGATAACGCACGCGGCGGTCAATTTCGCGCAGGCGCTTTTTGTTGTACTGGTAGTCAGCATTTTCGCTGCGGTCGCCAAGGCTGGCGGCCCAGGTGACCTTTTTAGTGACTTCCGGCCGCTCTTCACGCCAGAGAAAGTCCAGCTCCTGCTTCAGCTTGTCGTAACCTTCGCGGGTGATCAGTTTGGTTTTCATTGCTTCTACCCTTTCTCTGTTTTTCAGGCTGGCGATATTTTGTTGTCTGGCGTGCGGCGATGCAAATCCGTTCGGCATTTTTTCTCTCTCTCGTTACCGCTTGTTTGTCATCACTATTCGTCGAAAAAGTTAAGCTGAATTTCTGTGTGTCAACGCAGGTTTTTCTGCTGAGCTTAAAGATAAGCTGCTGTTTAATATGCTTTGTAACAATTTCGGCTAGAATATAAACCATTATTGACTGTTACATTCAGGCATCTTTTTTAAAAATATTGGCTCAGGCAATTGCGCCTTTGGGAGTATCAACATGCAAGAGAACTACAAAATTCTGGTGGTGGATGACGACATGCGTTTGCGTGCGTTGCTGGAGCGTTATCTGACCGAACAGGGGTTTCAGGTGCGCAGCGTGGCGAATGCCGAGCAGATGGACCGTCTGCTGACCCGTGAATCCTTTCACCTGATGGTGCTGGATTTGATGCTTCCTGGTGAAGATGGGCTGTCGATTTGCCGCCGTCTGCGCAGTCAGAGCAACCCAATGCCGATCATTATGGTGACGGCCAAAGGCGAAGAAGTTGACCGTATCGTCGGACTGGAAATCGGTGCCGATGACTATATCCCTAAACCGTTTAATCCACGTGAGTTGCTGGCGCGTATACGTGCTGTGCTGCGTCGTCAGGCGAATGAGCTGCCGGGTGCGCCTTCGCAGGAAGAAGCGGTGATTGCTTTCGGTAAGTTCAAGCTGAATCTGGGAACGCGTGAAATGTTCCGTGAAGACGAGCCGATGCCACTGACCAGCGGTGAGTTCGCGGTACTGAAAGCGCTGGTCAGCCACCCGCGTGAGCCGCTCTCTCGTGACAAGCTGATGAATCTGGCCCGTGGCCGTGAGTACAGTGCTATGGAGCGCTCGATTGACGTGCAAATCTCCCGTCTGCGCCGCATGGTGGAAGAAGATCCTGCGCATCCACGCTATATCCAGACCGTCTGGGGCCTGGGCTATGTATTTGTACCGGACGGTAGCAAGGCATGAGGCGAATCCGCTTCTCTCCGCGTAGTTCGTTTGCCCGCACCTTATTGCTGATTGTGACCCTGCTGTTTGTCAGCCTGGTCACCACCTATCTGGTGGTGCTGAACTTCGCCATTCTGCCCAGTCTTCAGCAGTTCAACAAAGTGCTGGCTTACGAAGTGCGGATGCTGATGACCGATCGGTTACAGCTGGAAGATGGAACGCAGCTTGAAGTTCCTCCAGCTTTTCGCCGTGAGATTTATCGCGAGCTGGGCATTTCGCTGTATACCAATGCGGCGGCGGAAGAGAGCGGGCTGCGCTGGGCGCAGCACTATGAATTTCTCAGTCAGCAGATGGCGCAGCAACTGGGCGGGCCAACGGATGTCCGCGTGGAGGTAAATAAAAACTCCCCGGTGGTCTGGCTGAAAACCTGGTTGTCACCCGATATCTGGGTGCGTGTGCCGCTGACGGAAATCCATCAGGGAGACTTCTCTCCACTGTTTCGTTATACGCTGGCGATTATGCTGCTGGCGATTGGCGGTGCCTGGCTGTTTATACGTATCCAGAACCGGCCACTGGTGGAGCTGGAACATGCTGCATTGCAGGTGGGAAAAGGCATTATCCCGCCGCCGCTGCGGGAATACGGGGCTTCTGAGGTACGTTCAGTCACCCGCGCTTTTAACCAGATGGCTGCCGGGGTTAAACAGCTTGCAGATGACCGGACGCTGCTGATGGCGGGCGTCAGCCATGACTTGCGCACACCGCTCACCCGCATCCGCCTGGCGACAGAGATGATGTCGCAGGAGGATGGATATCTGGCCGAGTCGATTAACAAAGATATCGAGGAGTGCAACGCCATTATTGAGCAGTTCATTGACTATTTGCGCACCGGTCAGGAGATGCAAACCGAACGTGCCGATCTCAATGGGGTACTGGGCGAAGTGGTGGCGGCCGAGAGTGGCTATGAGCGTGAAATTGAAAATGCGGTGATGCCTGCGGAACTGATGCTGGATATCAATCCGCTCTCGATTAAGCGGGCGGCGGCCAATATGGTGGTGAACGCTGCGCGTTATGGTAATGGCTGGATCAAGGTCAGCAGCGGCAGTGAGCTGGAGCGAGCCTGGTTCCAGGTAGAAGATGACGGGCCGGGGATTGCGCCGGACCAGTTGAAACATCTGTTTCAGCCTTTTGTGCGTGGTGACAGTGCCCGAAGCACCAGTGGCACCGGATTAGGACTGGCGATTGTGCAGCGTATTATTGATGCTCATCAGGGGACACTTGAAGTGGGCGAAAGTGAGCGCGGTGGTTTGCGTATCCGCGCTTATCTGCCGCTGCCTGCGGCTGAGGTTTCCGCTCTGGCAACATCTGGTTAAATGGTGAGTTAACCGACTTCCGGAAATGCTGTTTTTTGAGAGAAAATAAGCAAGATGAGTGGCTAAAATAGCTCAAATTCACTTTTGGGGGCTTTATCTTGGCAACACAGTTAATTGGGTCATCTTTGCGATCTGCAAATACTTCTTTTGCAACCGAGTCAAACAAGATTGTAAGGCAGAACTCCCTTCTCTCTTCTGTAAAAAAAGTTTCCAATCAGGCAGAACAGTTTACACGAGCATCCCACTCTGGGGGGCTGAAGGCAGCATTTGAGCAAAGGCAGCCTGTTCAGGCAGACGCATCGTCTGGGGGGCTGAAGGCAGCATTTGAGCAAAGGCAACCTGTTCAGGCAGACGCATCGCCTGAGGGGCTGAAGGCAGCATTTGAGCAAAGACAGGACAGGCCGACTGTAGGGGATGAGCCGAAATCAGGTGATAAGTCTGTCTCGATCAAAAAAACGGTCAGCTTCAATGACACGGTGCAAAGAATGTATATCGAGGGTAACGATGGTGACGCTGACAGCATCAGCAGCCTGAATTCATTGTCAGATGGCTGAACGTGTCATACAGATGCTCAATGATAAAGCGTCATCCCATAGTGCGATGACGCTTTTTCTTTATCGGTTACACGTGATTAAATTTGCGGGCCTGCTGATACCAGTGCTTTACCCGCAGCGTTATCGGTGTATTTATCAAAATTAGTGATAAACCGCTTCGCCAGATCTTCTGCTTTCTGTTGCCATTCCGCCGCATTCGCATAAGTGTTACGGGGATCGAGGATCGCACTGTCCACCCCTGGCAGGGACGTGGGCATTGCAAGATTGAACACCGGTAGCGTGATCGTTTCCGCGTCAGTCATATCGCCCTTGAGGATGGCATTAATAATTGCCCTGGTATCCTTAAGGGAGATGCGTTTGCCACTGCCGTTCCAGCCTGTGTTGACCAGATACGCCTCTGCACCCGCCGCCGCCATACGTTTTACCAGCACTTCTGCATATTGAGTTGGATGCAGCGTTAAAAATGCCGCGCCAAAGCAGGCTGAAAAGGTTGGTGTGGGCTCGGTTACGCCACGTTCGGTTCCCGCCAGTTTGGCCGTGAAGCCCGACAGGAAATGATACTGTGTCTGGTCAGGCGTCAGCCGTGAAACCGGCGGCAGCACGCCGAAGGCATCGGCGGTAAGGAAAATAACTTTTTGCGCATGACCGGCTTTCGACACGGGTTTCACTATATTGTCGATATGGTCGATGGGATAAGAGACACGGGTATTTTCAGTCTTGCTGCCATCATCGTAGTCAACCGAACCATCGGCTCTCACCACCACGTTTTCCAGCAGGGCATTGCGGCGGATTGCGCGATAGATTTCCGGTTCTGCCTGTTCAGACAGTTTGATGGTTTTGGCGTAGCAGCCCCCTTCAAAGTTAAATACGCCATCATCATCCCAGCCATGCTCATCGTCACCGATAAGCTTACGCAGAGGGTCGGTTGACAGGGTGGTTTTCCCCGTGCCGGAGAGACCAAAAAAGACCGCCACGTCACCTGCCGTGCCGACGTTGGCAGAGCAGTGCATTGCGGCAATGCCTTTCAGCGGCAGCAGATAGTTCATAATGGCGAACAGGCCTTTTTTCATCTCGCCGCCGTACCAGGTGCCACCAATCAGCTGGATGCGCTCAGTCAGATTGAATGCAACAAAATTCTCCGAATGCAGCCCCTGCTGCTGCCAGTGGGGATTGGTACATTTGGCACCGTTCATCACCACAAAATCGGGTTCGAAGGTATTGAGTGCCTCTGCATCGGGTTGGATAAACATGTTTTTAACGAAATGGGCCTGCCAGGCCACTTCGGTGATAAAGCGTACACAGAGACGGCTATCCGCATTGGCGCCACACCAGGCATCAACCACAAACAGGCGCTTGTGGGAGAGCTGTGTAGTGACCAGTGATTTAAGTTGCAGCCATGTTTCCTGAGACAACGGTTGGTTGTCGTTCTTACCTTTACCCTGATCGTTCCACCACAGCGTATCCCTGGTGGTGTCATCACGGACAATGTATTTATCTTTCGGAGAACGACCAGTGAAAATACCGGTATCCACGGCGACAGCGCCGGATTGAGTGACGATACCACGCTCATAACCGGTTAGTTCCGGGCGGGTTTCTTCCTGCCTGAGGGTGTCGAAATCAGGATTATGGATAATTTCAACCGTATCCGTGATGCCATAAGCGACGAGGTCCTGCGGGGTCAGGTCACGCATAGTACTGCTCCTTTCTCGGCTCTGTTTTGCCACTGAGTTTAATTGAGACTGCGCTCTGTTAACGGTGTTGCCGCGCCAGCCTGTCAGCAGGCCGGGAGCACGATCGCGCGCAGTTTACACTTCCGTAACGGAAGGGAAAGAATTAAGCAGCAAAAATGAGAGGCGGCGCGTGAATCTGTAAGCAGGTCTTAATCTTATCGGATTATTCTGTCGCTACAGGCACTTGCACCAGAAGCAAAATGGTTTTCCTGAGTACACTGTCAGCGAGCAAAAACTCATCAGGACAGTAAGTTGGGTGGGAATACTCAGATAAGGAAGAATCACGTCATCAGCTGTTTTCTGGAGCGGATGACGTGAAAATATTAATGGACCTGATTGTTACCTGCCGCCGAGTCATTGCGAACGGCGGCAATATCGACGGCATCAAAAATATAATGATTGCCACAATAGTCGCAGTGCATATCAATCTGACCATCCTCGGCAATAATCTGGTCAACTTCTTCTTCTGGCAGGGTGCGCAGTGCTTCAGCACAGCGTTCCTGAGAACAGGTGCAGTGGAAGCTGACTTGCTGGGGATCAAAAACGGTCACTTCTTCCTGATGATAGAGGCGCCACAGGACGTCATTAGCCGGTAGCCCAAGCAGTTCTTCGGTTTTAATGGTTTCGGTCAACGTGGCCAGATGGGTAAAATCATCCGGATTGGGGTCCTGTGCGGGCAGAACCTGCAACAAAATACCTGCCGCACCGGCTTTACCTTCGATATCACCAGTGCGGATAAACAGCCGGGTTGGCAGCTGTTCTGAACGCATAAAGTAGTCTTCCAGACACTCAGCCAGGGTTTCGCCTTCGAGACCGACCACGCCCTGATAACGTTCGCCGTCCGTGGGGGTAATGGTAATCACCAGATAACCATTACCCACCATCTCTTTCAGGCTGCTGCCGACGGCAATATCACCCTGAAAACGCGCCACTCCGCGCATTTGCTGTTGATTATTTCCGTTGATCACCGCCAGCGTCAGCGGACCATCTCCCTGTAACTGCACGGTGATATCGCCGTCAAATTTCAGTGTGGCAGTCAGCAGGCTGGTAGCGACCAACAGTTCACCCAGCACTTGCCGGACAGGTTGTGGATAGTCGTGGCCGTCAATCATTTCCTGCCAGGTGTTGGATACGGTAACCAGTTCACCACGAACGGCGTAGTTTTCGAACAGGTAACGGTGCATTTGGTCTTGATGAGCCATGATTTTCTCTCGTAAAGGCGGGTAGCTGTCACTCTTCGCCAGCATTTTTGAATTTCAGTAAATCGCGTCGTTCTTTTTTATCCGGACGCCTGTCAGGGTGCGGCATGCTAAGGGCGTTCATTTTACGTGCCAGCGCTATTTTTTCACGTTTCTCAATGCTTTCAGCCGTTTCACTGTACATCAGCTGCGCTTCTGCTGCCGGTCGACGCTGATCGCTAATCGACTGAACAATCACCGTTCGTTCATCGTTTCCCTGGCGTAATGTCAGCAGGGCCTGCAACTCGACGATTTTTCCCGGCTTGCTGCGCTGACCGTTGTAGTGGACTTTACCGCCTTCAATCATTTCACGGGCAATTGAGCGGGTTTTATAAAAGCGTGCGGCCCACAGCCATTTATCAAGCCGTATTGCTTCACCGTCTTTTGCTTTCATCGCTGCTCCTTTCAGGAAACTTCCTATGTATGGGTTGCGAGCCATAAATCAAGGGTGTGTTTCAGGAGTTAACCACAGAGGCAATCGGAGGTGTCTTTGAGAAGACAGGTAGCCATGTCAGTCTTAAAAATAGCATAAAACTGACAGGCTCAGAACAGGGGACGAATGTCCTCATTGCCGCTCAGCGTTGGGCTGAAGCATTTATCGTAATAATTCTGGATGGCGCTGGTGCGAACGCGGTTGCGGTGAATACGTTTTAATGCCAGCAGGCTGTTAATGATAAAACTCAGGGCGGTAATCAGCAGCAGCAGACTGTTGCCAAGGTAGCGACTGAGGGTGAACGCGTCCGGTTCACTATGCAGGGCAATATGTCGGGTACCATTGGCATCGGTACTGATATTGGTCACGATGCCGCTGGCAGAGAAGGGGGTGTGCAGCAACATGCTGGCAAGACGTTGCAGCTCCGGCCATTGTTCGGGCGCGTTGTAATCAAACAGGGAGACGCTGGGAGCTGGCTGGCTGACTAACTGTCTGCCTTCATCACTCAGGATCACAAATCCACCGGGAGGGGGACTGTTGAGGGCCTCTGCTGCACGTCGTGTTTCCCGATAGAAGAACGATGATGTGGCCGTATTGACCAGATTTTCCAGAGCCTCTGCGCTGACAGGACGCAACAGCACATTCATACCATTCAGTGCCCCGGAGTCAGCCTTATGAACCAGCGCATCCCAGTCTTTTGCGTTGCCAAGATTAACCAGAGCATTTTTCAGTCTGACACAATCCTGCTCCTGGCTGCACAAATCCTGGGTTTTCATCACAATGTCAGAGAAGTCATCCAGCAGGATCATTCCTGACTTCTGAATAGCGGTGGCAAGCTGAGGATTAAGCTTCTGATCGGTATTGTTCTGGGGATGAAGCTGTTGGCTGGTGGTGGTCAGCAGCGCGGTCGCTTTGTCGATAATGTCCGACTGGGGCTGGGGCAGGGGAGCTGCGTTATTCCAGTAAACCGCCGAGCAGTCAAACGGCATAAAGGCATAAGAGCGATTGCCCTGATAGGTTGTCGGGATGGAACACATCCCCTCACCGTTAACCTTCAGGCTGTCACCGACGCGAAGTGGTACAGACTCCAAATCATTGACGGAGTGCACCTGTACGCTCTCAGTGCCTTTCAACCACGCCATACTCAGTTTCAGTGGCATACTCAGTGGGATCCAGCTAATAAGCAGCAACAGCACCAGAAGAGAACCTGCCGCCAGCACCATGTTTTTTCTCCAGCGCTGAATCGGGAAGTTACGCACTTCATCCTGAAGCGATAAAAAACGACCCTGGCGAACAACGTGACGGCTGAGATAGATATCCACCTCTGTCGATTGTCCCAGATCGCTTGCGACATAGGGCTGCCAGTGAGCAGGGTAGATAAGATCGATAATACCCAGAGAAATATTACTCACCTGTCCCTGATTAGATTCACCAAATAATCCCCAACGTTTCGGGGCGCCTCGCAGACAATGAATCTCCCGTAAATCCTTTTCGCGCGGGCGACGCCAGAGACTCCAGCAACTAACCAAAATGATGATGATTGCTGCGATCACCAGCCAGGTCATCAGGACAATCGGGCCGGTCAGACTGAAAAACAGTAATAAGAGGGCAAAATTAATGGCAAAAGCTTCACGGGTGCCATCAGGACGATGAAGAGCATACTCTTCGGGCGTTTCAGTACGCACTTTAAGCAGCTCAATATTTTCGCTTTCTTCTTTCCTGATCGACGCTTTCTGCCCGGCCGGTCTGACCACGGGCGGTAACGTCGGCTGTTCATGGACGTAATTGACGAGGGAGTGCCCGTTAAGCGAAATCACCAGAGGAATACTTTGTGTTTTGATCAGCTCGACAAAGTTTTCATCGGTGATGTACTGCTCCCAAAGAGGGGGCAGATGAACCTCAACGGCATCGAGGTAGTAACGCCATTTATTGGGATCATCAGTTGACAGCCCGTAACGAGTAATTGAGCGGGTGACTGGATAAACATTGCTGCTCTGCGCATTTAATACCAGGTGAGCGGCTGTCGCGCTGGTGCCACTGGGGATGACGTTCTTACGGTGTTTTTCCAGCGAGTCGATATAGCTCTCGACAGCCTGACGCTCATCGTTGTTGAGTTTGCGAAAGGGGGGACTGATAAATGGCAGTGGTTTCGCCAACGGCGGACGATGCCGCATAGCGTACCAAAAGAAACAACCTGCTCCGAGCGAACAGGCCAGCATCACAACCAATATGATGACTATTGCGCTCACGCAACCCTCATTCCTGCCACTTTGCTCCCGTAGCTCTGCTGGAGAATGCCTGCCTTAAAAGATGAATTATTGCATTGTGACGGGTTCAGACGGAGCTGGCAATCTACTGTGTGTACTAAAATAGCGCACAAAATCATAAAATTAGAATAACTATATATGAGTTATGTCGATCATACTAACAATCTGTGCAGAATATCAGTATCGGCATAATCCTATTTTAATTGTCATTCATTGACTTTTTATGAAAAATTAACCCCTTAAGTAACTGATTTGTTATAAGTGTGTAAGTGGATTTATGTAATGATGGATTTTCCCGTGCGGCTGGTTCGTGATGAAGATATCATCGTTAAATACATTGTGCTCAGCGGGCTATCGTGCTCATTTTTTTAGCTTTTCCCTGGGGTCCCTATGACCAGACAGTTACAGAAACCCAAAATCCTGAATATTGAAACTGCCGCGCGTTCACGCCTTTTTACCGTTGAGTCGGTCGATCTGGAGTTCAGCAACGGTGCCAGGCGAGTCTATGAGCGGATGAAACCTTCTGGTCGTGAGGCGGTGATGATTGTTCCCATCGTTGGCGATCATCTGATTCTGATCCAGGAGTATGCAGTGGCGCTGGAAAGTTACGAACTGGGTTTTCCTAAAGGATTGATTGATCCTGGAGAAACCCCTTTCGAAGCGGCGAACCGTGAACTGAAAGAAGAGGCAGGATTTGGTGCAGGGAAACTGGAAGTACTGGGGCAGCTGACGCTGGCTCCCTCCTACTTTTCCAGCAAAATGAATATCCTGGTCGCCGAAGAATTATATGAGGAACAACTGGAAGGCGATGAACCAGAGCCGCTGCCGCAACGTCGCTGGCCGTTGAATAATCTGCTGGCTTTATTGCAGGAGCCAGATTTTCGTGAAGCGCGTAACGTCAGTGCCCTGTTTCTGGTCAGGGAGTGGCTGGTCAGGCAGGGAAGACTGAGCTACTAATTTCGTAGCTGTTTCGGCCAAAGAAAAAGGGATGAGCCATTATTGCCTCATCCCTTTTTTCGCTTCAGGACAAATCAGGAAGCAAAATGTCAGAACAGTTCGTGACTTTGTCCGTTGTCCATCAGCGTAGTGCCCACGTCATGCACGGAATATTCCGTTGGCTGAGTGCCGTTAATAAAGTATTCCTGACGTGTATTACCTCCGCCGTTAGCCAGTTTGCCGGTACTGCGGTCAATATTCACCGTTACCACGCCCTCTGGTGGCGTCAGTGGCTGGAGAGGCACGCCATCGAGGGCGACTTTCATATAGTCATCCCAGGCAGGTTGAGCGCTTTTTGCCCCCCCTTCATAGCCGGAGATCTGATCTTTGATGACTCCGGCTGCGGTGGTTCTTCCCAGATCCCTGCGGTGATCGTCAAAACCAATCCACACTGATGTAACCACACCGGGGCCATAGCCGGAGAACCAGGCATCTTTCGAGCTGTTAGTTGTTCCGGTTTTGCCACCAATATCGTTACGTTTCAAATCACGACCGGCACGCCAGCCCGTACCCATCCAGCCCGGTTCGCCGAAGATATTGGAGTTCAGGGCGCTCTTAATCAGGAAGGAGAGCGGGGTGTTAATCACATGTGGCGCATATTGTTGCTCACCATCCTGCTGTGCCTGCTGTCGACTCACCTGCTCCAGTTGGGGCTGAGGAACGGCAACGTTCCGGCCTTCCTGAGAAACAGAGGGATTCTCCACGCTGTCTTCATTCATGGCGACCGCTTTTTTAGTCTCACCATAAATCACCGGCAGATTACATTCCGGGCAGGCAACTTTAGGCTTCACTTCAAACAGCGTAATACCCTGCTCATTCTCAATTTTGCTGATGAAGTAGGGGTCAACCAGGAATCCGCCATTCGCCATCACTGAATAGCCGCGAACCATCTGCAATGGTGTAAAAGAAGCGGAGCCCAGTGCCAGCGATTCGGTATGCACGATATTTTGTGCCGGGAAGCCAAATCGTTGCAGATACTCTGCGGCATAATCGACACCCATTGCCCGCATGGCACGAACCATTACCACGTTTTTAGACTGACCAAGCCCCTGACGCAGGCGAATAGGTCCGTCATAGGTGGGAGGCGAGTTTTTAGGACGCCAGTCGGCACCCGCGCCAGCATCCCAGCGGGAAATTGGCACATCATTAAGTATCGAAGCCAGGGTCAGGCCACGATCCATTGCCGCCGTATACAGGAAAGGTTTGATATTTGACCCCACCTGACGCAGTGCCTGAGTGGCGCGGTTAAATTTGCTCTGATTAAAATCGAACCCACCGACCAGAGCGAGGACAGCCCCGTTATGTGGATCGAGAGAAACCAGCGATGAGTTAACATCGGGGACCTGACTTAACCACCAGCCATTGTCCACCTGGCGCACCCAAATCTGCTGACCAGGTTGCACTACTTCACTCACCGTTCTGGGCGTGCGACCCTGCATCGTGTCTGACTTATATGGACGCGCCCAGCGCACGCCTGCAATATCCAGTGTCACATTGCTGCCGTCACGCATTAACACGGTGGCCCTGTCGCTGTCAGCTTCCGTCACGACAGCCGGGAATAGCGGGCCGTATACCGGCAGCGCTTTTAATGACTTCAGAATCTCTGTTTGTCCCCAGGGACGCTGGCCGAGTTTCCACAACACGTTTGCCGGACCGCGGTAGCCATGACGCATGTCGTAGCTGATCACGTTATCCTGGACGGATTTCTGCGCTGCCAGCTGTAATTTACGGGTAATGGTGGTGGTCACTTTAAAGCCATCGTTATAGGCATTGTCACCATAACGTTTGACCATTTCCTGACGCACCATTTCGGTAAGATAAGGCGCAGAGAAAGCAATGACTGGCGCATGATAGTTGGCGACCAGCGGTGAGTTGCGCGCCTCATCGAACTGTGACTGGGTGATGTAATGCTGATCCAGCATGCGACTGAGCACCACATTACGACGCGAAAGCGCACGTTCGTGAGAGTAGAGCGGGTTAAAGGTTGACGGCGCTTTTGGCAGACCGGCAATCATCGCCATTTCACTCAGTGACAGCTGATCGACATTCTTACCAAAATAGACCTGTGCCGCAGCGCCTACGCCGTAAGCGCGGTAGCCGAGATAGATCTTATTCAGGTAGAGCTCAAGGATTTCATCCTTGCTCATCATCTGTTCAATACGGATGGCGAGGAAGGCCTCCTTGATTTTACGCATTAGCGTACGTTCAGGGCTCAGGAAGAAGTTTCGCGCCAGCTGCTGCGTAATCGTACTGGCTCCCTGTGAAGCGCGACCGGAAACCATCGCAATGCTTGCGGCACGGAAAATACCAATAGGATCAACGCCATGGTGCTCATAGAAACGGCTGTCTTCCGTGGCAATAAAGGCTTTAACCATCTCTGGCGGAATTTGCTGTAATTTCAGCGGAATACGGCGTTTTTCACCATACTGGGCAATCAGCTCGTTATCTGCGCTGTAAACCTGCATTGGCGTTTGCAGCCGTACATCTTTCAGCGTGGTCACATCGGGTAGTTGAGGCTCTATGTATTTGTAAAGACCATAGATCGAGCCTGCTCCCAGTAAAATGCAACACACTGCAAGGATCAAAAAATACTTTACGAACTTCACCTGATATTTTCCATTTTGAGTCGCCTGGACAGTTTATAAACAATCGCGCGGTAGTATAAAGGCAAGCCAGACGCCTGGATACCTCAATTTCTGACACAAATAATTCCGGGCATGGCAATTTCTGGCATTGACGATACGGAGATCGCGATAAATGGCATTTCAGACATGGCAAGTCGGCCTGGATATCCAGAACGGACAACTTTGCGCAGTGGGCATCCAGCGGCGTCGCCACGGATGGCAACTACGCCACTGTTGGCAACATGCGCTGCCGCACGATACGTTAACCCATGGCAGGCTGCAACGTTCCGGGGTGATCCAACTCGTATTACAGCGCTGGCGCAGGCAACTTCCCGGTGGCGTTTCGCTAAGAGTGGGTTTTCCGCCTCAGCTGGTGTTGCAGCGTCAGATTGACTTGCCTCACCAGCAATTACGCGAACCAGAGCGCGAAAGTTACATTGCCGCCGCCGCGAGACGTGTTTTTCCGGTTGAACCTGAAACGTTGAAGATTGATTACCGTCAGCCGACAGCGCATGGCGGGCAGTTGTGGCTCACGGCCACCCGGCGTGATGCGTTGCAAAGTTGGCTCAACTGTCTGCATGAAGCCAGGTTAAAACCCCAGGTACTGGAGCTGACGCCAGCTGCGCTCTTTGCTCTGGCGAAAAATATGCGGCTCGATTCACAAGCTGCGCTGATCCATCGGCTGCACGATCACTGGTTATGGTTTTGCCCTCTGCATCAGCAGGGATGGGGCTGGTGTTCACTGGAGGAAGCGCCGGATTTTAACGCCTTACGTCAGGCACACCTGCCAGACATCTCCTCATTTTATTACAGCGCCATCATGGAAACCTCCCTGCCAGAAAGCGCGCAGTGGCTCGATCCGCTGAATGCTTTTGTCCACAGACAACCTCCGTTACCGCTTAATGCGGGCGCATTTACACTGGCTGCCGGACTGGCGCTGCGGCCGGGAGATTGCTGATGGTTTGGGTCAATCTTCTGCCGTGGCGTGCCCGACGTTTCAGCGCCAGGTTACATCGCTGGTCGCTGGTTTTACTGCTTATGTTGGCGGTATTTCTCACCATCTTGCTGCCAGTCGTCGGGCAGCAATCGATCAACGTCAGGCTGAGGCAGGTTGTAGAAAGGCAGTTGCAATCAGGTCAGCAACTGAAGGTGATCGAAGCCAGGGCTGAAGAACTGGTTCGACAGCGGGGAGTGCTTCAGCAGCAGTTAAGGCTACAGCAGCAACAGCAGCAGCAAACGGGTGAATGGGCTGACTTTACTGCTGAGCTGGCCAGAAAATTGCCTGAAACCATGTGGCTGAGTGAGATGAACAAAAATGCGCAATACCTCAACCTGAAAGGCTTTTGCCTGAAGATGACGGATGTCCAGGCGCTCCGGGCACAGTTGTTGCAGATGCCCTTATTCAGCCGGGTGCAGACAGGCAAACTGAGTCGTAATCAGCAGGGGTTTATTCAGTTCAGTCTGCAAGCTGTACTGCGGGCTGATACTGCGAAGGCATCTGAAATTCTGGAGGAGCAGCATGACTCGTAACCTGCTTATCGGCTGGCTGTATCTTCCTTTATGGATGCGGATTTTGCACCTTTTGCTGTCCGGCACTCTGGTGTTAACCGCTCTGTGGCTGGGAGGAATGCGGCCCGTGCTGCATCAGGCTGATGAACTCAGCGCAACTCAACGACAACATTCAGCACGTAACCAGGCGATGTTGCGACGTCTGCTGCGCCAACCGCCATTACTCCTGCTTGAGTCTGAACTGGTGCAGTTACAACAGGCATTATTATCTGTTAAGCGTCCGGCATTCTCACTGGACGGACTGATCTCCTCTTCAGGCGGCACGTTGGAGGCATGGCGGCCAGATAATCAGGGCGGTGAGCTGACAATGCGGCTTCGCTGGCCGGAGTTTCAGGCTGTGCTGCAATACCTGCGCAGTTTGTCAGCAGGCGTTATGCTGACAGGATTTATGCTCAGGGAGCAGGAGGGATTGCTGTCCGTTAAATTGTCACTGGTGCTGAATGATGATTTTTAATCGATGGCGGTACAATTTACTGCTCTTCAGCCTGCTGTTTTCACCCGCAGGCCAGTCTGAACGCGATCCTTTTCAGCCGCCGCAGGAGGCAGATTGTCTCAACGTGCAACCTGCTGCTGCTCCCTGGCAGTTACGGGGCATAGTTGGCCAGCCAGATGACTATCGTGCATGGCTGGTTTCACCAGAGGGTAGGGGAAAACTATGGGCAAGGCAGCAGTCGCCAGGAAATCAATGGCAACTGTCGCAGGTGGATGCGCGTGGTCTCACCCTTGCCAGTATGCAGGGCTGTAAGGCCGTGCTGAAAATGACATTAAAAGGAGATATCTATGCCAGGGATAAAGGCAATTCTGCCGCTGTTACTGATGATGGCGCTCTTTCCGCAGCGCGCCAGCCCCACCGGGTTGTCTCTGGCGTTCGATGAAGCTCCCGTGGGCCAGGTTCTTCAGGCGCTGGCGGATTATCAGCAGTTAAATCTGGTGATTGCACCCGGAGTGGAAGGGGAATTATCTGTCCGCTTACAGAATGTGCCGTGGCAGCAGGCGCTGAAACTGGTGGCGCGCATGGGAAAGCTGAGTATCGAACGCGAAGATAATATCCTGCTGGTCTGGCCGCAAAGTTGGCAGCAGGAAAAAGAGCATCAACAGGTTTTGCGCCATCAACAGCAGGAAAACACGCTTCCTTTGCATACCCTGGCATTAACGTTGCGCTACGCTGATGCGACAACCGTTCGCGCCAGTCTGGAGGCGGAGCGGGAAAAACTGATGACGTCGCGCGGTAGCATCACGGTTGATACGCGCACCAACAGTCTGCTGCTGCGCGATACCCATGCCGCCCTGGAGGAAACCCGACGCTGGATTACTGCTCTTGATCAGCCACTGGAGCAGGTCGAGCTGGCGGCGCACATTGTCACCATCAGTGAAGACAGCCTGCGCGAACTTGGCGTGAGTTGGGGGCTGAGCGGGGATGAGCAGGTCAACAAAGCACTGCGGGCCAGCCAGCTAAGGGTGGATTTGGCTGCCACCAGCCCTGCGCTGACCGCAGGCGTATCCGTGGCCCGGCTGAACGGACGATTGCTGGATCTGGAACTGAGTGCGCTGGAGCAGGAAAACAAGCTGGAGATCATTGCCAGCCCCCGTCTGTTCACCTCACATCAACAAACTGCCAGCATCAAGCAGGGCACCGAAATTCCCTATGAAGTCGCCAGTGGCAGCAATGGCAGCACGTCGGTGGAATTTAAAGAAGCGGTACTCGGAATGGAAGTCACGCCGGTGGTGCAACCCAATGGTCGGATATTGTTGAAGTTGCATATCAGCCAGAATCTGCCGGGGAGCACCGTCAGCAGTGGTGAAGGTGAATACATTGCCATTGATAAGCAGGAGATCCAGACCCAGGTGACGGTAAAAGATGGTCAGACGCTGGCACTGGGGGGAATTTTTCAGCGGCAGAACACTCAGGGGCAAAGCAAAGTACCGTTGCTGGGCGATTTGCCGCTGCTGGGGACGTTGTTTCGCCATTCGACATCCGCGCAAAAAAGACGGGAACTGGTGATCTTCATCACTCCCCGCTTGATCGGTGAGCAATAATGCTTTTTTTGGCACAAACTGAGTCGCCCGTGGCTTTTTTGGCTGAATGCAACCATATGCGTTTGACGCAAGAGCGGAATTAGCTTACAAGGTTTAGCGATTTTGATTTTGAAGCACGGTTCTGGTTTCGCGGAGGTACTTTATCCACTCTTTATCGTGCGTAAACAGCGCAGCCGGTGCAGCAATATCGGGCTGGCAATTAACATAATGAAACGCGCCTGGCGTGTGCGCGATGGGCAAGGTCAATTTAATCGGTTGCCAAAACACCCTCAGTGTTGAGATAATTTTCGTCTGACTCTCGCACTATCGCTCATGAGGTTTCAGTTCATGTCCTGTCCGGTTGGACGGGGTATCATTAACGAATTGTCTTAGTAATACCAAAAAAATGGCAGAGAAACGCAATATCTTTCTGGTTGGGCCTATGGGTGCCGGCAAAAGCACTATTGGGCGTCAGTTAGCTCAGCAACTCAATATGGAATTTTTCGATTCTGATCAAGAAATTGAGCGACGTACCGGAGCGGATGTGGGTTGGGTGTTCGACGTCGAAGGCGAAGAAGGCTTTCGCGATCGCGAAGAAAAAATCATCAATGAACTCACCGAAAAGCAGGGCATTGTGCTGGCCACCGGTGGTGGTTCTGTAAAATCCCGTGAAACTCGTAATCGTCTTTCTGCACGTGGTGTCGTGGTCTATCTGGAAACCACAATCGAAAAGCAACTGGCACGTACTCAGCGTGATAAAAAGCGCCCTTTGTTACAGGTGGATTCTCCTCCGCGTGAAGTGCTGGAAGCGCTGGCAGATGAGCGCAACCCATTGTATGAAGAGATCGCTGACGTCACTATTCGCACCGATGATCAGAGTGCGAAAGTGGTCGCTAATCAAATCATTAACATGTTAGAGAAGAGCTGAATCAGGCTCACCGCGCCTGCGGGCCAAAGTCATTAAGGTGATACGCTTCATGGAGAAGGTTACCGTCACTTTGGGGGAGCGTAGTTACCCCATTACTATTGCTGCCGGACTGTTTAACGATCCGGCATCTTTTTGGCCGTTGAAGGCGGGTGACAGAGCGATGCTGGTCACTAACCAGACGCTGGCACCTGTCTATCTTGACGCCCTGCGTCAGCAACTGGAAAGTGCTGGCGTTCGCGTCGATCAGGTGGTCCTGCCCGATGGCGAACAGTATAAAACTCTGGCGGTAATGGATCAGGTTTTCACCGCGCTGCTGGAAAGACCACACGGTCGCGATACCACGCTGGTTGCCCTGGGCGGTGGAGTCATCGGGGATCTGACGGGTTTTGCTGCTGCCAGCTATCAGCGGGGCGTCCGGTTTATCCAGGTTCCCACCACGCTGCTGTCCCAGGTTGACTCCTCCGTTGGCGGCAAGACTGCCGTCAATCATCCTCTTGGCAAGAACATGATTGGTGCGTTTTACCAGCCAGCTTCGGTGGTAATCGACATCAATTGTCTGAATACCCTTCCACGTCGTGAGCTGGCTTCAGGGCTGGCAGAGGTCATCAAATACGGCATTATTCTGGACGGCGAATTTTTTCACTGGCTGGAAAACAATCTTGACGCGTTGCTGGCGCTCGACAGTAACGCGATGGCTTACTGTATACGCCGTTGCTGTGAACTTAAAGCAGAGGTGGTGGCCGCAGATGAACGTGAAATGGGGCAACGCGCGCTACTGAATCTTGGCCACACTTATGGTCACGCTATTGAAGCACACATGGGCTACGGAAACTGGTTACACGGCGAAGCGGTGGCGGCAGGTATGGTCATGGCGGCCCGCACCGCAGAGCGCCTGAATCAGTTTGGGGCACATGAGACGCAGCGGATTATTGCGCTGTTGCAGCGTGCCGGGTTACCTGTCACCGGGCCGGAAAGTATGGCAGCAGAAGCATATCTGCCCCATATGATGCGCGATAAAAAAGTGCTGGCAGGTGAGCTGCGTCTGGTTCTGCCCGTGGCCATCGGCAAAGCAGAAGTGCGAAGCGGTGTCGGGCATGATACGGTTCTGGCTGCCATTAACGATTGTCAGCAAAGCTGAGGCTGTCTGTGGCCCGGATTTAATTGATGAAGCAACCGCTGCTCACAGGGTGTGGGGCGGCATATCCGATCTACTGGAGGAGGTTGAATGGACGAGTTCAAACCGGAAGACGAGTTAAAACCAGATACCAGCGATCGCCGTCCACAGCGGTCCCGCAAGGCGTCTTCCGCCCCTAAAGTGCCCGTTTCCCGTCAGCATATGATGATGGGGATTGGTATTCTGGTTCTGCTGCTTTTGGTCATCGGTATTGGTTCGGCCTTAAACACTACGGGCACCAGTAACCCGCAGTCTGCACAGCAGTCGACCTCTTCCCAGCCAGCGAATTCAGGCAGCGGTGGCGATAAAAATATCGATCTCTCCGCTTCGTCTTCAATGAGTGGCCAGCCAGCTACACAGCAGCCCGCTTCTCCGTCTGCCGCGTCTGGTAATGGCGGCGATAAAAGTATCGATCTTTCTGGTTCGTCATCAATCAGCGGCCAGTCCGGGTCGCCGCAAACTGGCAATAACCCTCAGGAACTGAGCGCACCTGCTGTCTCGCCAACGCCGACTCAGGCGGCTCCCGTGCAGACGCCAGCCAATCAGCAACGCGTTGAATTGCCTGGCGATCTCAACAGTGCTTTAAGCAGTCAGCAAGGCCAGGTTGATAATGCGGCGCAAGGTTCTCAGGATAATGGAAGCTCGTTGCCGACCACTCCGGCAACGGTAGTGCCAGGCTCGCATCCTGCTGCCAGTGCCAGGCCGACGGCCAGCCCCAGCCAGCCGCGGCAAACATCACAGCATCCTGTGGCTCAGCATCAGAACAAACCGGCTGCCACTCATAAGCCTGCCGTTTCTCAGCCGGTGAAAGAGAGTAAACCACATGCGGCAGCCAGCCCGGCAAAAACGGCCTCCACGTCGGTGCCCGCAGGGAGCTATACTTTGCAGCTGAGCAGCGCTTCCCGTTCTGAATCACTGAATGCATGGGCGAAAAAACAGAATCTGAGCAGCTATCACGTGTATAAAACCACGCGTAATGGTCAACCCTGGTTTGTGTTAGTGAGTGGTTCATACGCGACGCCAGCCGACGCCAAACGTGCGGTTGCCTCTTTGCCAGCTGAAGTTCGGGCGCAAAATCCGTGGGTGAAACCAGTCAGCCAGGTCAGGAAAGAAGCAACAAACTAACCGGGGCCGGATTTATTCGGCCAGTGATGAAAGTCAGGCCTGAACGGTTGGGCCTGACCATCCAAAGCGCAGATATGCTGTTGGTATGACCGCAGCCAGAAGAGTAACTGTACTAAAACGACGGCATGAAAAAAAATCGCGCTTTTTTGAAGTGGGCAGGGGGTAAATTCCCACTGCTTGATGATATCCAACGTTACCTGCCTGAAGGAGACTGTCTGATAGAGCCTTTTGTTGGTGCGGGATCGGTGTTTCTTAACACCCGCTTTCCACGCTACGTGCTGGCCGATATCAACAGTGACCTGATCAATCTCTATAACATCGTCAAAACCCGCGTTGACCAGTTTGTCGTCAGTGCCC
The DNA here is from genome assembly GCF_000590885.1 of Erwinia mallotivora. Taxonomy (GTDB): domain Bacteria; phylum Pseudomonadota; class Gammaproteobacteria; order Enterobacterales; family Enterobacteriaceae; genus Erwinia; species Erwinia mallotivora. The sequence continues at coordinate 32,573 of NZ_JFHN01000027.1, read as the reverse complement.
GTGAGCTTTTTACCCGTGAAAGCAACAACGCGGAGTTCTATTATTTGTGCAGGAAAGAGTTCAATCAGTGTACCGATGCTTTTCGCCGTGCGGTGCTGTTCTTGTATCTCAATCGTCACTGCTACAACGGGCTTTGTCGTTACAACCTTAGCGGTCAATTCAACGTGCCGTTTGGCCGTTATCACAAGCCTTATTTCCCTGAAGAAGAACTTTACTGGTTTGCTGAACGCTCGCAGAGTGCAATCTTTGTCTGTGAATCATACGATGTTACCCTGAGCAGGGCGCAGCAAGGGGCGGTGGTGTACTGCGATCCTCCTTATGCGCCGCTGTCGGCTACGGCGAATTTTACTTCTTATCACACCAACAGCTTCAGCTTGTGGCAGCAGCAACATCTGGCCGAGCTGGCGGAGAAACTGGCGCGAGAAAGCCGCATTCCGGTACTGATTTCCAATCACGACACGCCGATGACCCGTGAATGGTATCAGGCTGCGCAACAGCTACATCAGATTAAGGCCCGGCGTTCAATCAGTCGCAATGGCAGTGGCCGCACCCAGGTTCAGGAGCTGTTAGCACTGTTTGAAGGCGGCTGAACCTCAAATGCAGTTCGTGCCTGGCTTCACAGGCGCGCTTAACTGGGAGAAATGGATGAAACAGTTTTTACTTGCCCCATCAATTTTGTCTGCTGACTTTGCCCGCCTGGGTGAAGACACCGCCAAAGCTCTGGCTGCGGGTGGTGACGTAGTACATTTCGACGTGATGGATAATCACTATGTTCCCAATCTGACAATGGGGCCGATGGTGCTGAAAGCACTGCGTGATTACGGTATTACTGCCCCGATTGATGTGCATCTTATGGTGAAGCCGGTTGACCGTTTGATTCCTGACTTTGCAAAAGCGGGTGCCAGCTATATCACTTTTCATCCTGAAGCTTCTGAGCATGTTGATCGTTCGCTACAACTGATTAAAGAGCACGGATGCAAAGCGGGACTGGTATTCAACCCGGCGACGTCGCTCAGCTATCTGGATTATGTCATGGATAAAATTGACGTGATTCTGCTGATGTCCGTTAATCCGGGTTTTGGCGGCCAGTCTTTTATTCCGGCGACGCTGGACAAGCTGCGTAAGGCCCGGCAGCTTATCGACCGCAGCGGCTACGATATCCGTCTGGAGGTGGATGGCGGTGTTAAAGTGGATAACATTGCTGAGATTGCAGCGGCAGGTGCCGATATGTTTGTCGCCGGTTCAGCAATATTTGGTCAGTCCGATTACAAAAAAGTAATCGAAGACATGCGCACCGAACTGGAGAAATCACGTCATGGATCATTTCACTGACATTCGCGGAGTTGCTTTCGACCTCGACGGGACGCTGGTTGACAGCGCGCCGGGTCTGACCAGTGCGGTAGATGCTGCGCTGACTGATACTGGTTTACCTGCTGCCGGTGTTGCGCGGGTTGCAACCTGGATTGGCAATGGTGCCGATATTATGATGGAGCGCGCTTTGCACTGGGCGCTTGGGCATCCGCCAGGGGACGAGCAGTTACGTGAAGTTCGTGCGTTGTTTGATAAGCATTACGCCCGCACGGTTGAAACGGGCAGCAGGTTGTTTCCTGAAGTGAAGGAAAGCCTTGCAGCGCTCGCTGCCAGTGGTTTGCCTCTGGCAATAGTCACCAACAAGCCAACCGCCTTTATCCAGCCCCTGCTGATTTCACTGGGGATTGAAAACCACTTCTCGCTGATTTTGGGCGGTGATGATGTGGTGGCAAAGAAACCACACCCTGCGCCATTATTCCTGGTGCTGGGTAAACTTGGCTTGTTGCCGCATGAGCTGCTGTTTGTCGGTGATTCCCGCAATGATATTCTCGCTGCCCGCTCGGCAGGCTGCCCCTGCGTGGGCATGACTTTTGGCTACAACTACGGCGAGCCAATTGCCAGTTCGCAGCCGGACCTTGTACTCGATCATTTTAACGATTTGTTGCCCGCACTCGGGCTGTCATTACCAGGATGAAACTCATGAGCAAACCCATCGTATTTAGCGGCGCACAGCCCTCCGGCGAACTGACCATCGGTAATTATATGGGTGCGCTGCGTCAGTGGGTCAGCATGCAGGATGATTACGACTGTATTTACTGCATTGTCGATTTACACGCGATTACCGTGCGTCAGGACCCGGCTGCATTGCGCAAGGCGACGCTGGACACGCTGGCGCTCTATCTGGCTTGCGGTATCGATCCTGAGAAGAGCACTATTTTTGTTCAGTCCCACGTCCCTGAGCACGCTCAGCTGAGCTGGGTTCTTAACTGCTACACCTACTTTGGTGAGCTGAGCCGCATGACGCAGTTTAAGGACAAGTCAGCGCGCTATGAAGAGAACATTAACGCCGGTCTGTTTGATTATCCGGTGTTAATGGCGGCTGATATTTTGTTGTATCAGACCACTCAGGTACCGGTTGGCGAAGATCAGAAGCAGCATCTGGAGCTGAGCCGCGACGTGGCGTCACGCTTTAATGCCCTGTACGGTGAGGTATTTAAGATTCCTGAGCCGTTTATCCCCAAATCCGGTGCCCGTGTCATGTCACTGCTGGAGCCAACCAAAAAGATGTCCAAGTCTGATGACAACCGTAATAACGTCATTGGTCTGCTGGAAGACCCAAAATCAGTGGTAAAGAAAATCAAGCGTGCCATGACAGATGGTGACGAGCCACCGGTGGTCCGTTACGACATCAGGCAGAAGGCTGGCGTATCTAATTTGCTGGATATTCTCTCCGGGGTGACGGGTCAGAGCATTCCGGAGCTGGAGAAACAGTTTGAAGGCCAGATGTATGGTCACCTGAAAGGGGCCGTGGCGGAAGCGGTTTCCGGCATGTTGACGGAGTTACAGGAACGTTACCACCGTTACCGTAATGACGAAGCGTTTCTTCAGCAGGTGATGCGCGAAGGAGCTGCTAAAGCGCGGGCACAGGCCCAGGAAACCCTGAGCAAAGTCTATGCTGCTGTGGGATTTGTTGCCCAGCCATAACCACCAGATATGACCAGAAGGAGAGAGATTCTGCTTCTGGTTATTTTGTCTTTTTCATGGTCAGAATTGCTCCGTCATACCAGTAAAGCGTCATGGTATTTCTGACCGGTACGGTAACCACGGCACCCGGTCCCCACGGCTGCTTACCGCATACCACATTAAATCCATTTACTACCCGATAACCCATCTCAGGATCGTTATGGTCGGCAGGTGTCAGAGTGGGCTGACCGGTGCAATTATCGATTGCCGGATCGATGGCCCGATCTTTGGTTCCTTTGGTCCAGATGATTTTATCCGCAGAGAAAGTCACCTCTGCGCCCATATACTGAGGGTCATTTTCCACTACCGCCTGAATGCCGTCGCCATTAACCTGCACGGCCTTAACCTGCCAGCGCCCTTGTAATGCAGAGTAGTCCAGCGCGGCGGCACAACTCAACTGGCTGACTCCAGTCAGCAACACAGCAAACCACAGGCGTTTCATGCTAATTCCTTCAGATATCGGGTAAAAAATCAGTATAGATAAGAATGCCGTCGCGATATATAACCTTGCGGTTGGTTTATGACAGCGTTTTTTGCCCGATTCCGCTTCCACCAGTTGTGCCTGCCTGGCGGTTGCTACTGCATTGGCAGATGTTCAGGGACTCAGGGGCAGCAATCTTCCGTGCAGCAGCGGAAATCGGTGGTATGGTTAACAGATACCACTGATATTGAGGAGCGTTTCCATGCAGGCTGTTAATTTAAAATGGATTAATCACGTTCGTTTGCCGTGGCGCGAGGGACTCTGGCAAATCGGAATTCGCGATGGCGTGTTCAGCTCAATTTCTCCTCAACCACAAAATGCGGCGACAGATGATGCGCTGGATGCGGAAGGTGGTCTGGCATTTCCGCCATTTATCGAACCACATATTCACCTGGATACCACGCAAACCGCGGGTGATCCGGCCTGGAACGAATCGGGAACGCTGTTTGAAGGCATTGAGCGCTGGGCAGAACGCAAGGCGCTGTTAAGCCATGATGACGTAAAAAAACGCGCCCGGCAGACGCTGAAATGGCAGATAGCGAATGGTATCCAGTATGTCCGCACGCATGTTGATGTCTCCGACCCAACGCTGACCGCACTGCGGGCAATGCTGGAAGTAAAAGAGGAGATGGCACCGTGGGTGGATATCCAGATTGTGGCTTTTCCTCAGGAGGGCATTCTCTCCTATCCGGATGGTGAGGTGTTGCTGGAGGAGGCGCTGAAGCTGGGTGCCGATGTGGTTGGGGCTATACCTCATTTTGAGTTCACCCGCGAATATGGCGTCGAATCGTTACATAAAACCTTCGCCCTGGCGCAGAAATATCAGCGTATGGTGGATGTCCACTGCGATGAGATTGACGATGAACAATCGCGGTTCGTTGAGACGGTCGCTGCGCTGGCCTTACGTGAAAAAATGGGGGCACGCGTCACCGCCAGCCACACTACGGCGATGCACTCCTATAATGGCGCTTACACATCACGCTTGTTCCGCCTGCTGAAACTTGCGGGCATTAATTTCGTCGCCAATCCGCTGGTGAATATTCATCTGCAAGGCCGTTTTGACACCTATCCTAAACGCCGCGGTATCACCCGGGTGAAAGAGATGCTGGAGGCCGATATTAACGTCTGTTTCGGCCATGATGATGTCTTCGATCCCTGGTATCCACTGGGCACCGCCAACATGTTACAGGTGCTGCATATGGGGCTGCATGTCTGTCAGTTAATGGGCTATGGTCAGTTGGATGAGGGGATAAAGCTGATTACTACTCACAGTGCCAGAACGCTACAACTGAATGACTACGGCATTCAGACCGGCAATCGCGCCAGTCTGATCATTCTCCCCGCCGAGAGCGGTTTTGATGCGCTACGCCGTCAGGTGCCGGTGCGCTGGTCAGTGCGTAATGGACGAGTCATTGCGGAAACTCAACCGGCAGAAACCCGCATTTATCTTGATGAAAGCGAACGGATCAATTTCAAACGGTGATGACTGCGGGCAGACCAGGGTGGCCTGCCCGCATCACTCTTTAGTGAGCCGCGTTCTTACCATGCAGCTTGTGTTTGCTGACAAAACCGAGCAGCAGACACATGATAAATACCACCGCATAGAGGCCGTTGGCGGTGAAAAGAGCGGCGTGCGGGCCCCCTCTTTCAACGATCGGACCGGTAACCACGAAGGTCAGCATCGTACCGACCGTTCCACATGTCAGAATAAAATTCACCAGTTTGGGTGAAGAAATCCGGGTTTGTAGTGAACCAAGGGTAATAATGGTGGTGTAAATAGCACTGGAACAAAAACCCAGGCTTATCATGATCCACTTCAGCATCGCGGCATCGGTGGTGCTGATAAACCAGTACATCAATAAGGTGGAGAGCAGGGCCAGCAGGGTAACGATGCGCTGTGGGTCAAAAAAGCGCAGGATGGCACTGAATGCCCACATTCCTATCATGTAAGAGGTCCAGAAGTTGCCGACCAGCCCACCTGCCTGGCCCAGGTCCATTGCCATATTTTTGGTGGCATATTGTGGCACCCAGCCAATAAAGCCCAGCTGTCCCAGGATATAACAGAGCGCCGCCACCGACAGCAGCAGGACACCAACGCCCCATTTTTCTTTTTCCGCCGTCTGCTGCGTTACCGCCTGCTTACCCAGAACCGGGAATTCAAAGCACAGTGCCAGCACAAAGATCGCGACATAGATCACCCCGATGCAGACATAAACCCAGTACCACGGCAGCGCGCGCGCCAGCAGAGCGGCGGCAATGACAGGGAAAATAGTACCGGCCATACTGAAAAAGGAATCGGTAAACAGCAGGCGCGACCCGCGCTGACGTCCCTGATACAGATGAGTAATCAGGAATGTACCAATCGACATGGTGATGCCACTGACCACGCCCAGCACGAACATACTGAGAGAAAAAACGCTCAGGCTGTGGCTGGTCATCAGGCCCAGCACCGCCAGCACCATCAGGACAAAGCCAAATATCAGCTGGCGTTTAAGGGGAATAATTTCCATCAGCCAGGCATTCAAAAACACGGCTGCGAGGATACCCGCGTTGAGAAAGGTAAAGGTATTACTCATCTGCGCGACTGGCAGGTGAAAATAATCAGCAATATTTTCCAGCACCATGCCAGTCACAATGACGACCGCGCCCGTAAGTGCGTAGGAAAAGAAACTGATCCAGGTAAGCCCAATTCGATCGCGATTAGTCATAGTGGATGCCTGTGAGTCTGAAGGATCGTGAGGCGGACGCCCACGGTAAGCGTCGGCAGTGTAACGATTTTCGTGATCGGCATAAATGAATAATGAAATATTCTGTTTCATATGCATTGAATTTGTGATGTAAATCAACTTTTTTCCGCTGAGGGAATCAGGCCTTTTTTAAGGCTCAGCAGGTAAATAAAAGTAAAACGCTGGCGCGTTGATAAGGGCCTCTTTACAATCAATGTGGTTTTTTTGGCTTGTCGCCCTTAGTAAGGAATTTTTCATGCTAAAACGTACGTTAACAGCGGTTGCTACCGTGTTTGCTCTCTCCACGCTCTCCTTTTCTGCGCTGGCTGCGAAAGGAGACACGCATGTGCTCCTGACTACCTCTGCCGGTAATATTGAGCTTGAGCTTAATAATCAGAAAGCCCCGGTTTCGGTTAAAAACTTCGTCGATTACGTTAATAGTGGTTTCTATAACAACACCACCTTCCACCGCGTTATTCCTGGTTTTATGGTGCAGGGCGGTGGCTTTACCACCGATATGCAGCAAAAAACGACGAATGCGCCAATCAAAAATGAAGCGGATAACGGTTTGCTGAATAAACGCGGCACCATCGCTATGGCGCGTACCGCAGACAAGGACAGTGCTACCAGCCAGTTCTTTATTAATGTGGCTGATAACGCTTTCCTCGATCATGGTCAGCGTGACTTTGGCTATGCCGTATTTGGTAAAGTCGTGAAAGGACAGGACGTTGCGGATAAGATCTCTCAGGTTCCTTCGCAGAACGTTGGCCCTTACCAGAATGTACCGGTGAAGCCGGTGGTGATCCTCTCCGCTAAAGTGCTGCCTTAACCTTCCTGCGGGGCGGGCTATGCATCGTTGTTGTTGCGATATAGTCATCACCCCGCTGGTCACTTCCGTAAAGAACCGTGCCCCCTTTTCCCATGTGGAGCATCAATGCTGTTATTAATTGATAATTACGACTCTTTCACCTGGAATCTCTATCAGTATTTTTGTGAGCTTGGAGAAGAGGTCGAGGTTCGGCGGAATGATGCGCTGACTTTGGAAGATATTGCTGCTCTGCGCCCGGATCACCTGGTGATTTCCCCCGGACCCTGCACACCCGATGAGGCCGGAATTTCGCTGGCGGCAATTATGACCTTTGCCGGAAAGTTGCCGATCCTTGGCGTATGCCTGGGACATCAGGCTATTGCTCAGGCATTTGGTGCACGAGTGGTGCGGGCGCGGGAAGTGATGCATGGCAAGACTTCCGCGATTGAGCACAATGAGGTCGGTGTTTTCCGGGGCCTGAAGCATCCGCTGACGGTGACGCGTTATCATTCGCTGATTGTTGAGAAGGACTCTCTCCCGGCAGAATTTGATATTACCGCGTGGTCGATACGTGATGGTCAACCTGATGAGATTATGGGATTTTGTCACCGGCACCTTCCCGTGCAGGGGGTTCAGTTTCATCCGGAAAGCATTCTTAGTGAGCAGGGGCATCAACTGCTGGAGAATTTTTTGCGGCAGTAAAATAGTTGCTCTAAATTGATTTTTTATGCATATTTTATGACTATAATTTCACATTCTCGGTAATGTATAAAAATGAGGTCGTCAATGGCAGCGGACAAACTAGCGGTAACACGGAAGACGTTTGATAAGGTGATTTTGCCTGTTTATGCACCAGCACAATTTGTGCCGGTCAAAGGCAAGGGTAGCCGGGTCTGGGATCAACAGGGAAAAGAGTATATCGATTTCTCTGGCGGCATTGCAGTGACTGCACTGGGGCACTGCCATCCGGCACTGGTTGATGCTTTGAAAACCCAGGGCGAAACCCTGTGGCACACCAGTAACGTCTTCACCAACGAACCCGCCCTGCGCCTTGCCAGCAAGCTGATTGCTGCGACCTTTGCCGATCGCGTTTTCTTTGCCAATTCTGGTGGGGAAGCCAATGAAGCGGCCTTCAAGCTGGCGCGTTACTATGCTGCCAAACGTCACTCGCCTTATAAAAGCAAAATTATCGCTTTCCATAACGCCTTTCATGGACGCACATTTTTTACGGTTTCTGTTGGTGGTCAGCCGAAATATTCTGATGGTTTTGGTCCTAAACCCGCAGATATTGTCCATGTGCCGTTTAACAATCTGGACGCGGTGAAGGCGGTCATTGACGATCATACCTGTGCGATTGTGGTTGAGCCGATTCAGGGCGAGGGCGGCATCATTCCGGCGACTGAAGCGTTTATGCAGGGGCTGCGCCAGCTGTGTGATGAACATCAGGCGTTACTGGTGATGGACGAAGTACAAAGCGGTATGGGCCGCAGCGGCAAGCTGTTCGCATATGAACATTACGGCGTGGTGCCCGATATTCTGACCACGGCAAAAGCGTTAGGCGGGGGTTTTCCCGTCAGTGCGATGCTGACGACGAATGAGATTGCCTCCACCATGTCGCCAGGTGTGCATGGTACGACCTATGGCGGTAATCCGCTGGCCTGTGCCGTAGCCGAAGCGGCGCTTGACGTGATCAATACCGCAGAAGTACTGAACGGCGTGGAAATTCGCCGCCAGATGTTTGTGAATGCGTTGAAGGCAATCGATGCCAGTCTGGATGTGTTCAGTGAGATCCGGGGGAAAGGGCTGCTGATTGGTGCGGCTTTGAAACCGCAATATGCCGGTAAGGCGCGTGATATTCTCAATGCCGCTGCCGCAGAAGGCGTGATGATCCTCAATGCCGGGACCGATGTTATCCGTTTTGCCCCCTCGCTGGTGATTGAACCGGCAGATATCGAAGAGGGAATGGCGCGCTTTGCGGCGGCGGTAACAAAACAGTTGTCTGCTTAACACGTCCCCTGCCAACCGGCCTGCGCAATCAGGCCGTTTTTCTTAAACGCCGTGACAGCCAGCGACCATGATGTGGGCGATTGGCCCACGCCAGTGATGAGATGGTGTGCATCACGTTAAGATGCCCCAGAATCCGCTGCACATGTCTTTCCAGAATGGTCACCGCGCCCTGCGGACGTTCAGTTTTCGCTTCCATGATGTCGGTTTCCTGGCCTGGGCCATCATATTCCAGCCGCTGCTGACAGCGCTGTAGGGCGATTTCACACCGCTGTAAATAGCCTTCCGCCAGTGATGGCGTCAGCATGGTATGCTCGCGGGCGAGAATGGTCATGGCATTAATATGCTCAACGATAAACTGGCTGTGCGTAACCCACAGCTTCATATCGGCAAGATAACGGGTATTGAATCCCGGTTCCTGCATTGCCTGGTTGAGAGAGTTAAATAGCGCATTGTGGGCCTGATTAACTTTAATCCGCTGGTATGCCAGCTTCTCTGGTTGCTCCTCGCTACCCAGCAGCATTTGCAGCGCATCCTGGTAAGCGCCCAGCGCATCATGGGCATTCTGCCGCAACAGGCCACTTTGCCACTGTGGCCACAGCCAGACCATACCACCAAAGGCAATCAGGCATCCCATCAGCGTGTCCATCAGGCGTGGTAGTAAAAAATCTGCGCCATTCAGCGACAGGAGTTGCAGGGAATATACCGCCGTGACCGTAAAGCCAACCATGGCCCAGCCATAAAATTTACGGATAAACAGATAGCTGATCAGGGTGATTGCCAGCATGATCAACAGCACCAGAGATTCCGGGGCATGCAGCCGCAGGGTAATGGCAGCGATGACCAGCCCGGCGAAGGTGCCAAGCGCCCGGTGCTGAATTCTCACCCTGGTGGCACTGTAGCCATTCTGGCTGACAAACATCACCGTCATCAGGATCCAGTAAGGTTTAGGCAAATCAAAAAACAGCGCCAGCGAACTGGCAAAACTCAGCATCACCGCGAAGCGGGCGGCGGTACGCAGCGCCGAAGACTTCAGTGAGAGATAGCTTTTTATCGCGGGCAGCAATGGCAACCTGCGCTGACGGTCCGCCATCAGGTCGCGCTGATAAAGAGGGCGCTGAGTACGCAGCACGCGCGCAATACGGCTGAAATGGTAATAACAGAAGTTGCCGACCGGATTATCCGGATGCTGACGGGCAATTTTTGCCAGTGCCTGCAACTGCTTATCCATCGTAAAGCGTTCAGGTAACCGATGATAAAGAATGTCGTCTGCCAGCCTGCGTAGCCGGGCGGCAATCGTTCGGGCATTCCAGCGGATCACTGCTTCAGCGTGGCTTTGTTCCACCAGTTTTTGCACCTCTGTCGGCTGGTGCAGGCTGACGGAAATGTGCTCCTGTAAATCCAGCGCTACCTGAAAGGCGCGGGTCAGCCGTTTATGATGATTGTGATTATTGGCGGCTAACATATGCATCTGCTGATAGCAGGTGGTGATTAAATCCACCGCTTTTTGCTGGCGGGTAAGCAGTGGCGGCAGGGCCTTTTCCGGATCGGTTAGCTTTGTCAGCAAAGAATATTTTGCCTCGCAATAATCAGCCAGCTCACGATACATCAGGCTCAATGTTTCCCGCATCGGCTGCTCTTTCCACAGCCAGAACCAGAACCAGTTGAAAACACCATACCAGACGGTGCCCAGTATATAGAGCACAGGGGGCTGCCAGATGGGCATTCTGCCGGCAAGACTGAGAGTGAAAATAGCGGCAATCAACGAACCGGGTAACAAGCGGCCGTGCAGGGGACTGATTTCTCCGGTGACGCCCAGCAACATGGCCATCACAAACAGGATGGCGGGCAGGGGAATCTGCTGTTCGCCGAGATACTGGATAAGAAAGCTACTAAAGGCAAAGAGGCTGCCGCCAACGGTCAGACGTTTGAAAAAACGTTTGTGGGGTGTATCCAGTCCAGCAATGTTGCAGCAGGCTGGAACCAGAGAGAAGAGTAATCCGTTTTGCAGGTAGCCCGTCAGCCATCCGACAGCGACGGGCAGACAGAGCACCATTGTCTGGCGTAATGCGTAATTAACTTCGGGGTGATAAATGATTCTACGCCACATGGCTCCCTACCGATAAAAGGCGCAACAAAACTGTTACGCCGTGGAGCAGAGTCGTTTAGCGTGTGCCATAAACCACGATGGTTTTCCCATGCGCTGAAATCAGATTCTGATCTTCCAACATTTTCAGGATACGGCCCACTGTTTCACGTGAGCAGCCAACGATCTGACCGATCTCCTGACGGGTAATCTTAATCTGCATACCGTCCGGGTGAGTCATGGCATCTGGCTGTTTGGCCAGATTAAGCAATGTCTGGGCGATGCGGCCGGTGACATCAAGAAACGCTAAATTACCTACTTTCTCTGATGTTACTTGCAGGCGGCGCGCCATTTGCGAAGAAAGGCGCATCAGAATTTCCGGATTAACCTGAATCAGCTGACGGAATTTTTTATACGAAATTTCAGCAACTTCACAGGCGGTTTTTGCCCGAACCCACGCACTACGTTCCTGACCTTCTTCGAACAGGCCAAGTTCGCCAATAAAATCACCCTGATTGAGATAAGAGAGGATCATCTCCTTGCCTTCTTCATCCTTGATAAGCACCGCTACCGCGCCTTTGACAATGTAGTAGAGCGTTTCCGCTTTTTCACCCTGATGAATCAGCGTGCTTTTGGATGGATACTTATGAATATGGCAATGTGACAGGAACCATTCAAGTGTCGGGTCTGTTTGCGGTTTGCCGAGAACCATTCGTTGTTATCCTCTGTTGTTATCGTGCCTTAAATTCAGGGGCAGAATTCCCTGTCAGGCGATGAAATACTGAAGCGTTACCCTGTCAGGAAATTTTTTCTGGCCTTAGCTCAAAGCCTGGCTCGTTATGTCATTCCGTTTCGTCATGATTTGTAGAGTACTGACGAAAATTTTACAGTCTTTTTGTAGCATAGCTTTGCATCAGTGTCTTCTGTTCTCTTTATTCAGCATAGTGGGAAGTTTGTCGGATTGCCGTTTTTATGGCTTAAGCGTAATCTGGAGTTAATTGAATGAATTAGGAGCATTGACATGCAGGCACGAGTCAAGTGGGTGGAAGGGCTGACCTTTTTAGGCGAATCCTCTTCAGGGCATCAGATACTGATGGATGGCAACTCCGGAGATAAAGCGCCCAGCCCGATGGAGATGGTACTGATGGCGGCAGGTGGATGCAGCGCTATTGACGTGGTGTCAATTTTGCAAAAAGGCCGCCATGACGTAAAAGATTGCGAAGTGAAGCTCACGTCAGAGCGACGGGAAGAGGCTCCCCGGTTGTTTACCCATATTAATCTGCACTTTATCGTTACCGGTGATGAGCTAAGTGATAAAGCTGTCTCACGGGCAGTCGATCTTTCGGCTGAAAAATACTGCTCCGTGGCTCTGATGCTGGGTAAGGGTGTCACCATTACCCACAGTTACGAGGTGGTTGCGCGCTAAGCGCAATGTCGCCCTGTCAATGCAGGGCGCTACTCTATTTTTTTGCCTTCCATCAATCGTTTGACTAACGGCCCCATGATCAGCTCCATTGCCAGCCCCATTTTACCGCCAGGCACCACCAGGGTATTGATGCGGGAAATAAACGAGCCCTGAAGCATGGTCAGCAGATAAGGGAAATCGATATCTTCCAGCGCCTGAAAATGAATAACCACAAAGCTTTCGTCCAGCGACGGAATGGAGCGGGCAGCAAACGGATTTGAGGTATCAACGGTTGGCACCCGCTGAAAGTTGAGGTGAGTGCGGGAGAATTGTGGGGTGATGAAATTAATGTAATCTTCCATTGAGCGCACGACAGAATCCATCACCGCTTCGCGGGAATGACCACGTTCACTGGTATCGCGTACCAGTTTCTGTATCCATTCAAGGTTAACAATCGGCACCACACCAACCAGCAGATCAACGTGTTGTGCGACATCATTTTGTGGTGTCACCACGCCGCCGTGCAGCCCTTCATAAAACAGCACATCGGTAGGTTCCGGCAACGGCTGCCAGGGCGTGAAGGTGCCGGGAACCTGATTCCAGGGCACGGCTTCATCGTAGGTATGCAGATATTTGCGTGACTGGCCGTTTCCGCTTTCGCCATATTGTCTGAAGGTCTGTTCCAGTAGCGCAAAGTCATTGGCTTCAGGCCCAAAATAACTGATATGACGACCCAGGTCCCGTGCCTTACGAATAGCCATATCCATTTCTGGTCGGGTATACCGGTGAAAGCTGTCTCCTTCCACTTCAGCAGCATGCAGGTTCAACTGCTGAAATATCTTGCGGAAGGCGCGACTGGTGGTGGTAGTTCCGGCTCCGCTGGAGCCGGTCACGGCGATCACCGGATGTTTAGCAGACATAAACGGGTTCCTTGTGCATATGGACCCGCCATTGTTAACACGTTTTGTTGCCCTGTGTCATCTTCCCTTCCATCCACACCGGGTGAGTGATATTTGAAAAAAAGCGCAGACTGAACAGGGACCTGACTGCCTGATATCCTGATGACACAGGCCCGCCATTTACCGTAAGGGTATGTCGTTATCAGAACGGAAAGGTTAAGTCTGACCGAGTTGATTACGACGCATGATATTCACTGTTTCATGCAGCTCTGACCACACCAGTACGGCTTCCCCATGACTGAGCTGTCGACGAACGTCCTCGACTTTCTGCGCCAGAGAACGTTCATGTTCACCGTAATCGGTCCCTTCACGCAGCACAAAGGATTCAATCAGGTTATTAAGCGTTTCTGTTTCCAGTTCTTGCCAGGGAATAATCATGTTAATTGTCCAGCCAGGTTGAAAGCCATTGCGGAATGCGTTGTTCCAGCCACATTTGCGGTTTGAGCGGGGTTCCGCTGACAAATCCCACATGACCACCATAACGGGTCAATTGATACTCGACGCAGGCTGGCAGCCTGTCTGGATCAGGGATGACCTCTTCACTCATAAAAGGATCGTCTTGCGCATGAATAATCAGTAAAGGTTTACACACAGCAGGCAGCAATGGCATGGCGCTACAGCGGCGATAGTAATCGCCTGCATCCCTGAAGCCGTGTGCTCTGGCGGTGATGGCATCGTCAAAACTTCGCAGCGTCTTCAATGCTTTCAGTTGTGACATATCCACAGGGAGTGTGCCAGGCCAGGCAATCAGTTTACGTTCGGCATTTTTTTTGAGCAAATTCAGCAAATAGCGTTGATAGACGCGGGAAAATCCATGCTCCAGCCGCAGACTGCATGGCTCCAGCATCAGCGGAGCAGAAACCACCACGCCGGCATCCAGCAGACAGGCGTTCCCCTGTTCTCCCATCAGAAAGCTAAGCATATTGCCGCCCAGTGAAAAGCCTACGGCGGCGGTAGGCACCGTCCCCCATTGCTCCCGAAGCCATTGCAGAAAAAAGGAGGCATCGCTGGTCTCGCCTGAATGGTAAATCCGGTGCAGCCGGTTCGGCTCGCCGCTACAACCGCGAAAATGCATCACTACCCCCAGCCATCCACGTTGCTGACAGGCATGCAGCAGGCCATGCGCATAGGGACTGCTGACACTGCCTTCAAGGCCATGGAACAGCACTACCCGGGGCTTATGCCTGGCTTGTGCCGGATTTTCACTCCACGCGAGGTCAACAAAATCGCTGTCGGGAAGCGTCAGGCGTTGCCAGTGCGGTTGCAGATACATACGACGGCGTATTAACCGGGGCAGCATGGTTTGCAGGTGTGGGTTACTGAACCCTGTTATGGGCTGAAAATCAGAGGGCTGTGGATTAAAATTGATCTTCAAAATGCTTGTCTGATCCCTGTCACGTTGTTAGCTTCATCAGGTTCGATTCTGGTCTGCGGTGAGGAGCACCCGATTCATATGGAACTGAGTTTATTTTTATCGATGCTGGGCTTTCTCTGGGTGGCCGCCATAACCCCAGGCCCCAATAATATGTTACTTACCGCCTCTGGTGCCAATTTTGGCTTCCTGCGTTCGCTGTGGTTGCTGGCAGGGATTATGACCGGTATGCAGGTCATGCTGCTTATTGCAGCCTCCGGCATCGGTGGATTGATCCTGCTTTATCCTGCCCTTCATCTGTTTCTGAAAATTGCCGGA
Organism: Erwinia mallotivora; assembly: GCF_000590885.1. Classification (GTDB taxonomy): domain Bacteria; phylum Pseudomonadota; class Gammaproteobacteria; order Enterobacterales; family Enterobacteriaceae; genus Erwinia; species Erwinia mallotivora. Next base: position 17,360 of record NZ_JFHN01000027.1, on the reverse strand, counting down.
AGTCTCTATCTTCTCTGGCTGGCGTGGAAAATTGCCAGCGCGAAATATGAAAAACTGCAAACCGGTGAGCCTCCAAAGCGCCCCGTGCCCTTCTGGCAGGGCGGGTTGCTCCAGCTCATTAATCCCAAAGCCTGGCTGATGGCGTTGGGAGCGGTAGCCAGCTTCAGCCTGTCGGGCGATGCCTGGCGGAATTCGGTAGTGGCGATCAGTTTTGCGATGATGCTGGTTAACCTGCTGTCCGGTGTAATCTGGCTGAGTTTCGGAACGCTGATTGGACGAATTCTTGCCAGCCGTCGCGCCTGGAAAATTTTTAATCTCTCCATGGGCATTCTGACTGCCGTCTGCGTGCTACTGATCTGGCATTAACCATTGTCTGCGGGATATAAACCACCGTCTGGCGGTGGTTTTCTGTTTTTCAGCTAAAGTCAGGTACTTTTCTTCTAAGCAGATAAAAATATAAAAGATAATTTTTAATTACTTTATTGCCAAAATAGTTCCCGGTTACAAAGAGGAGATTAATCCTCAGATAAAGACAACCGGAGCTGTGTTATGGCGGGTAAATTCAGCCATTCTTCCATCGCTGTAATGCTTTTACTTCTTGCTTCCTCCTTCAGTAGCAAAGCGGTGGATGTCACCATTGCTTATCAGACGTCAGCGGAGCCAGCAAAGGTCGCCCAGGCTGATAATACCTTTGCTAAAGAGAGTGGTGCGAAAGTGGACTGGCGCAAGTTCGACAGCGGTTCTGGCGTGGTCAGGGCGCTGGCATCTGGCGATGTGCAAATCGGTAATATCGGTTCCAGCCCGCTGGCCGTTGCTGCAAGTCAGCAGGTGCCGATTGAGGTGTTTCTGCTGGCTTCGCAACTTGGCACTTCCGAGGCGCTGGTGGTGAAAAAAGGCATCAACACGCCTCAGGATCTGATCGGTAAACGTATCGCTGTACCTTTTATCTCCACCACGCATTACAGCCTGCTTGCTGCGCTGAAGCACTGGGGAATCGCCCCCGATCGGCTGCAAATTATCAATCTGCAACCACCGGCGATTGTGGCTGCCTGGCAGAGAGGGGATATCGACGGTGCTTATGTCTGGGCTCCGGCAGTCAGTGAGCTGGAAAAACAGGGCCATGTCCTGACCGACTCTGCTCAGGTGGCACAATGGGGCTCACCGACGCTCGATGTCTGGGTGGTACGTAAAGATTTTGCCAGGCAACACCCGGAAGTGGTGACTGCTTTTGCACGCAGTGCGCTGGCGGCGCAGAAAAGCTATCTCGATAACCCGCAGCAGTGGCTCGAAAACAGTGACAACCTTAGCAAGCTGTCACGCCTCAGCGGGGTGCCGGAATCGCAGGTTGCTGAGCTGGTAAAAGGTAATCGTTACCTGACCGCCGCGCAGCAGGTAGAGCAACTGTCTCAGCCGGTCAGTAAGGCGATTGTAGATACCGCGCGGTTTCTGCAACAGCAGGGAAAAGTGCCACAGGTTGCCACCGATTACAGCAGCTATGTCACTGACCGGTTTATTAAACCCCTCGCTCGTTAGTCGGAGGCATTGTGCTTGTTGTCTCACATCTCAGCGCCCGTTATGAGGGCCATCTTGCGCTTGATGGCATTAACCTGAGGATTGCAGCCGGAGAACTGGTTGTGGTGCTGGGCCCGTCAGGCTGTGGGAAAACCACGTTATTGAATCTGATCGCCGGTTTTCTTCCGGTGCAGTCCGGCAGTATTACGCTGGATGGCAAAACCGTTACCGGGCCCGGCGCAGACCGCGGCGTGGTGTTTCAGCACGAAGGCCTGCTGCCGTGGCGTAACGTCGTGGACAATGTGGCGTTGGGTCTGCAACTGGCCGGTGTGGCGAAAGAACCGCGCAGGGAGGCGGCCCGTCAGATGCTGAAGAAAGTCGGACTTGCCGGTGCGGAAAAAAAATTTATCTGGCAGCTTTCAGGCGGAATGCGTCAGCGGGTCGGCATTGCCAGAGCGCTGCTGACCCGGCCACCGCTGTTGCTGCTGGATGAGCCATTTGGCGCACTGGACGCTTTTACCCGGGAACAGATGCAGGAGCTGCTGTTAAGCCTGTGGTATGAGGAAAACAGGCCGGTTTTACTGATCACCCACGATATTGAAGAAGCGGTATTCCTCGCCAGTGAATTAATCCTTTTGTCGCCGGGACCGGGGCGCATTACTGAACGGATCACACTGGATTTTGGTCGCCGCTATGCCGCTGGGGAGTCCTGTCGGGTTATTAAGTCCGACCCTGCGTTTATTGCCCAACGCGAATATGTATTAAGCCGGGTCTTCCGACAGCGTGAGGTCTTCTTATGAGCCTGCTATCAGCCGAAAAAAACCTTACCTCGCGTCAGCGGTGGCGCTGGCCATTGCGTCGCCAGCTGACATTCAGTATCGCCACCCTGCTGGTATTGCTGGCGGCATGGTGGGCGGTTACGACGCTTCATCTGATTGCTCCGCTGTTTCTGCCGCCGCCACAACAGGTGTTTCATCAACTGGTGGTCATTGCCGGTCCGCAGGGATTTATGAATGCCACATTATGGCAGCACCTGTCCGCCAGCCTCGGGCGGATCCTCATCGCGCTGTTGGCGGCAATCATTCTCGGGGTACCGGTGGGTATTATGATGGGACTGAATGCCACGGTGCGCGGTATTCTTGACCCGCTGATTGAGCTGTACCGTCCGGTGCCGCCGCTGGCGTATTTACCTTTAATGGTTATCTGGTTTGGTATTGGTGAAACCTCCAAAATCCTGCTGATTTATCTGGCGATTTTCGCACCGGTTGCCCTGTCGACCCTGGCGGGTGTGAAAAGCGCCAGGCTGGTGCGTATCAGGGCCGCGCAGTCACTGGGTGCCGATCGCTGGCAGCTATTGTGGTTGGTGATCCTGCCCGGTGCGCTGCCGGAAATTCTTACCGGTATCCGTATTGGCCTTGGCGTTGGCTGGTCAACGCTGGTGGCGGCTGAACTGATTGCTGCTACCCGTGGGCTGGGCTTTATGGTGCAGTCGGCCGGAGAGTTTCTGGCAACAGATGTGGTACTGGCTGGCATCGCGGTGATTGCCCTGATTGCCTTCACACTGGAACTGATGTTGCGCACGTTGCAACGTCGCTTAACCCCCTGGCACGGAGAATAGTGATGAACGAACGTCTGACTATCACCCCACTTGGCCCGAATATTGGGGCGCAGGTTGCTGATATTAATCTGAGTCGGCCGATGAGCGACGCCCAGTTTGAACAGCTATATCATGCGTTGATCCGTCATCAGGTGCTGTTCGTCCGGGATCAGCCGATCACCCCGCAGCAGCAGCGGGCGCTGGCCGCGCGTTTTGGTGACCTGCATATCCATCCGGTATACCCTCACGCCCCTGATGTGGAAGAGATTATTGTACTGGATACGCACAACGATAATCCCCCCGACAGTGATAACTGGCATACCGATGTCACCTTTATCGCCACGCCTCCGGCCGGTGCCATCCTCGCTGCGAAGCAGTTGCCGAAAAACGGTGGTGATACGCTGTGGGCCAGTGGCGTCGCAGCTTACGATGCGTTGTCTGAACCGTTTAAGGTGTTACTGAGCGGATTAAAAGCGGAGCACGACTTCACCAAATCATTCCAGGAATTCAAATACCGTGACAGTGAAGAAGAACACGCCCGCTGGAAAGTGGCGGTAGAGAAGAATCCACCGGTGTTGCATCCGGTGGTGAGGACTCATCCGGTAAGCGGCAGGCTGGCACTGTTTGTGAACGAAGGATTTACCACCCGCATCGCTGGCCTGAAGCAGAAAGAGAGTGAGGCATTGCTGGCCTTTCTGTTTGCCCATATTACTAAGCCAGAATTCCAGGTGCGCTGGCGCTGGCAGGAAAACGATCTGGCTATCTGGGACAACCGGGTTACGCAGCACTACGCTAACGCCGATTATTTGCCAGCGCGGCGCATTATGCACCGCGCGACGATACTCGGTGATAAGCCGTTTTAACTGGCCTGGAGCATCGCTTCCAGCTGCTCCTGCGCATCCAGCCAGGCCATTTCACACTCTTCCAGCGCGGATTTTGTCTCAGCCTGCTGCTTCAGTGCGGCAGTGAGATCGGCCTTGCGCTTTTGGTCGTAGATCTCCGCATCCGCCAGTTTTTCTTCGGCGGCGGTCAGCTGGCTGTTCAGTTTCTCCATCTGCTTTTCGAGCTTCTCAATCTGTTTACGCAGAGGTTGCGTTTGTGTGCGCAATTCTGCTTCACGACGTTTTTGATCTTTTCTCGCCTGAGCACTGTTGGCGTTATCTGTTTTGACATCTGTGCTGCTGACCTGCTGTTTTTGTAGTTCGCTCAGCCAGCGCTGGTAATCTTCCAGGTCGCCATCAAAGGCCTCGACCTTGCCATCGTGGACCAGATAAAGATCGTCAGTGGTGGAGCGCAGCAGGTGGCGATCGTGCGAAACCACCACCAGTGCGCCTTCAAAGTCGATCAGCGCCTCGGTTAATGCCTGACGCATATCCAGATCGAGGTGGTTGGTGGGTTCATCCAGCAGCAGCAGGTTGGGGCGCTGCCAGACAATCAATGCCAGCACCAGCCGCGCTTTTTCACCGCCGGAAAAACGTTCGGTATTTTCAGTCACCTTATCGCCCTGAAAACCAAAGCCGCCGAGATAATCCCGTAGCTGCTGTTCCAGCACCTGAGGCGCAAGGCGGGCAAGATGTTGTAAGGGTGATTCATCGGCGCGCAAAAATTCCAGCTGATGCTGAGCGAAGTAACCCAGCCTGATGCCTTTCGCCAGGCCAATATCGCCTTTTAGCGGGGTCAGTTCACCGGCCAGCAGTTTAATCAGCGTCGATTTACCCGCGCCATTACGGCCCAGCAAACCAATCCGTGAGCCTGGCACCAGATTCAGTTTGATGGGATTCAGGATGATGCGCTCACCATAGCCTGCGCTTACTTTTTCCATGTTCAGCAATGGATTGGGCAGGCTTTCCGGGGCACGAAAGCTGAAGGTAAAAGGATTATCAACATGTGCAGGCGCGATCAGCTCCATACGTTCCAGCATTTTAATCCGGCTTTGCGCCTGTTTGGCTTTGCTGGCTTTCGCCTTAAAGCGGTCAATAAAGCTTTGCAGGTGCGCCACTTTGGTCTGCTGGTTTTCATACATCGACTGCTGTTGCGCCAGTTTGGTCGCCCGCTGCACCTCAAAGGCGCTGTAATTGCCGGTGTATTCGAACATTGACTGCTGCTCAATATGCAGAATTTTATCCACTACCGGGTCGAGAAAATCGCGGTCATGGGAAATAAGAATCAATGTGCCCTGATAGCTTTTCAACCAACGTTCCAGCCAGATCACCGCGTCAAGATCAAGGTGGTTGGTGGGTTCATCAAGCAGCAACAGATCTGAGCGGCATATCAGCGCCTGTGCCAGGTTAAGACGCATTCGCCAGCCGCCGGAAAAGTCACTGACCGGGCGTGTCAGCTGCTCCTGCGAAAAGCCCAGACCATGAAGCAAACTGGCTGCGCGGGATTGCATCGTCCATGCCTGGATAGCGTCCAGCTTGCCATGCAGTGTGGCGATGGCATGACCATCATCGATGTCGTTAGCATGAGCGAGGTCGGATTCCAGCTGACGAAATTCACGATCGCCATCGATAACGTATTCAATGGCGGGCATGGCCAGCGCGGGCGTCTCCTGGTTAACCCAGGCCAGCGACCAGTTGCCTGGATAATGAGCACTACCGCCGTCGGCGCTTATCTCGTGCTTGAGCAACGACAGCAGGGTCGATTTGCCACAGCCATTTTTCCCAACCAGTCCAACTTTCTGGCCGGGATTGATCGTGGCGGTGGCGTTGTCCAGCAGCACGCGGACGCCGCGTCGTATTTGTAACGAGGAGAAGATAATCATAAGCGCCGTAATAGTCAGAATATATCCGTCATACTTCAGGTTGCAGATGCGCTGACTGCGTTCAGTCTCCCGAATCCCTTAGCTGAACCAGCTCTCCGGGTTCCCTTCGCCTGTCGCCTCGCTGCAATACGAATTATTCAGGGTATATGTTAAATTAAATCATCGTAATTGCTTTGCGGAATGCACTATTCCGCTGCGTCGGGCATGGTAGCGGAATTTCCCCGTTATGACGACGATTTGGAGAGGAATCATGTCGCAGCAGCCCAATGTTTTGTTGCTCTATGCACATCCTGAATCACAGGACTCAATCGCTAACCGGGTATTGCTGCAACCGGCAAAGGATCTGCCAAATGTGACCGTACATGATCTGTATGCACACTACCCGGACTTTTTTATTGACATCCATCGCGAGCAGCAGTTGCTTCGTGAGCATCAGGTGATTGTTTTTCAGCATCCGCTCTATACCTACAGTTGCCCTGCATTGCTGAAAGAGTGGCTGGATCGCGTGTTGTCACGTGGGTTTGCCAGCGGTCCTGATGGCAACGTGCTGGAGGGGAAATACTGGCGGAGTGTCATCACCACCGGTGAGCCTGAAGCGGCCTATCATCAGGATGGGCTTAATCGCTACCCGATGTCGGAAATCATGCGTCCTTTTGAACTGACCGCTCAGCTATGCCGTATGCACTGGCTGACGCCGATGATCATCTATCTTGCACGGCGGCAGCCGCCAGAAGTGATGAAAAATTTTGCGCGTGCCTATGGTGACTGGCTGGCATCGCCGCAACTGCCCGGAGGGCTCTGAATGGAAGGGCAAACGCTGCTGACGGCAGGCGTGGTGTATCTTTTTGCGGCAGTGATCGCGGTGCCACTGGCGGCAAGGCTGGGGATTGGTGCCGTGTTGGGCTATCTGCTGGCCGGTATTGCTATCGGGCCGTGGGGACTTGGCTTTATCAGCGATGTCGATGAGATCCTGCATTTCTCGGAACTGGGTGTGGTGTTCCTGATGTTTATCATTGGGCTGGAGCTGAACCCGGCAAAGCTGTGGCAGCTGCGACGCTCCATCTTTGGCGTCGGTGCCGCGCAGGTTCTGCTCAGCGCGGCGATCCTCGGCGGACTGTTATGGCTGACGAATTTTTCGTGGCAGGCGGCAGTGATCGGTGGTATCGGACTGGCGATGTCGTCCACCGCGATGGCGCTACAGCTGATGCGCGATAAGGGGATGAACCGCAACGAATCGGGCCAGTTGGGGTTTTCGGTACTGTTGTTCCAGGACCTCGCGGTGATCCCTGCTCTGGCTCTGGTTCCGCTGTTGGCCGGAGGTGACAGTGGTCATACTGACTGGATGACCATCGGCATGAAGGTACTGGCCTTTGCCGGTATGTTGGTTGGTGGCCGCTATCTGTTGCGACCTATTTTCCGTTTTATCGCGGCATCCGGCGTGCGTGAAGTCTTTACCGCTGCTGCTTTGCTGCTGGTATTGGGCTCCGCATTGTTTATGGATGCGTTGGGGCTTTCGATGGCACTGGGCACCTTTATCGCCGGGATCCTGCTGGCAGAGAGTGAGTATCGCCACGAACTGGAGATAGCCATTGACCCGTTTAAAGGATTGCTGCTCGGCCTGTTCTTTATTTCAGTGGGGATGGCGCTGAACCTTGGCGTGCTCTACACCCATATCATCGAAATTCTGGTCGGTGTTGTGGCGCTGGTGGCGATTAAGGGGACGGTCCTCTATTCGCTCTCTCGTCTGTTTGGTCTGCGTAGTTCTGAGCGCCTGCAATTTTCCGGCGTGCTGAGTCAGGGAGGCGAGTTCGCTTTTGTGCTGTTTTCGGCAGCATCATCGGCAAAGCTGTTTCATGGCGATCAGATGCCGCTGTTGCTGGTGACGGTGACGCTATCGATGATGACTACGCCATTGCTGATGCAGGGCATTGATCGGATTCTGGCAAGGCGCTTTAACGACAGCGATGAGCCTGATGAGAAGCCTTTCGTTGAGGATGATAAACCTGAAGTGATCGTGGTCGGGTTTGGGCGTTTTGGTCAGGTGGTGGCGCGTTTGCTGATGGCGAACGAGAAGCGGATTACGGTACTGGAGCGGGATATCAGTGCGGTCAGTCTGATGCGTAAATATGGTTATAAAGTTTATTACGGCGATGCAACCGAACTGGAACTGTTGCGTGCTGCCGGTGCGGAAACCGCGCAGTCGATAGTTATTACCTGTAATGGTCCGGAGGATGCGATGGAAATTGTTCATCTGTGCCAGCATCATTTTCCGCATCTTCAGATTCTTGCCCGGGCCAGAGGTCGTGTGGAAGCTCATGAGCTGATCCAGGCTGGGGTGGCGCAGTTCTCGCGTGAGACCTTCTCCAGTGCGCTGGAACTGGGGCGTAAGACGCTGATGACGTTAGGTATGCATCCACACCAGGCTTTCCGCGCCCAGCAGCATTTTCGCCGTCTGGATATGCGTATGCTGCGTGAGCTGATGCCTAACCATGCTGACAGCCAGCAAATTTCACGGGTGAAAGAGGCGCGTCGCGAACTGGAAGACATTTTTCAGGCAGAGATGCGCCATGAAAAACGCCAGTTTGGCGGCTGGGATGAGTTTGAATAGGAATCAAAATGCGTAAAAGATTTATCGCCGGTGCGACCTGCCCGAAATGTCAGGCAAAAGATACTCTGGCACTGTGGAAAGAAAATAATATCGATGTGGTTGAATGTGTTAAGTGCGGCCACCAGATGCGTGAAGCGGATAAACATGTCCGTGATGAGGTGCGGGCAAATGAACAGGTCATAGGAATTTTCCATCCTGAGTAGCGTTATCGCGCAGCTTTTTTTAAGCTTTACCGTACAGCAGCGTTGAAATTTATTACAATCGACGCAATTTAAAGCTCTTAAGGTCAGCATTTGGCTGGCCTGCAAGAGCTCAGGCTCTCAACGGTTTAGGAGTAATCATGAAAGTAGCAAAAGACCTGGTGGTCAGCCTGGCATACCAGGTACGTACAGAAGATGGTGTGTTGGTTGATGAGTCTCCGGTGAGCGCACCGCTGGACTATCTGCACGGTCATGGTTCCCTGATTGCCGGCCTTGAAAAAGCACTGGAAAATCATGAGGCGGGTGACAAGTTCGAAGTGAATATCACCGCCGATGACGCTTATGGCCAGTATGATGACAATCTGGTTCAGCGCGTACCCAAAGACGTTTTTATGGGCGTTGATGAGTTGCAGGTGGGAATGCGCTTCCTGGCGGAAACCGATCAGGGGCCGGTGCCGGTTGAAATCACCGAAGTGGAAGATGACCATGTCGTGGTTGATGGTAATCACACCCTGGCTGGGCAGAATCTGAATTTCAACGTCGAAGTGGTGGCTATTCGCGAAGCTACGGCGGAAGAACTGGCTCACGGTCATGTCCATGGCGAACACGACCATCACCACGATCATGACCACGACCATGAGCATGGTAAGGGTGGATGTGGCACCGGTGGCTGTGGTTGCAGCCACTAAATTTTCTGCGGATTTCAATGAGGCTACCCTTGCGGTGGCCTTATTTTTGCCTGTTTGTCCGGGCGGGTAGAGGGGCCGCGAGCTGAAGAAAAGTCCGACCGATTAGCGGTGAATTCCCCATTCTTTTAATCAAATCAGTAGTGCGGAGGGGGCGTCTCTTCTGACTGTGAAGCAATCATGGAAGGGGCAACCGATTTCAGCTTATCGGTAAGCAGCCGCATCTGCTCACGCAGGCGGGACATCTCCAGTTCATGGTGAATTACCGTCTGATTCAGCTCTTCAATGGTGTGCTCCTGAAACGCCAGTCGGCTTTCCAGCATTTCCAGGCGTTGTTCAAACAGGTGCTGCATAGTTTTTCCTCAGGTGACTGCTGGTGACTGCCACGGGTTCTGACAATGGCAGAATCTTGCTGATTCTAACGGGAAAGCAGGGCAGGAAACAGAAATGTTCAGGTTAATTTCTGGCGGCACTTGAAAAAAGAGTCAGGCGTCTGCATTTCTGTGGTGAAACTTTCGGGTGGACATACGGTCGTAAGTTACTTAGCTTTCATTGCGAAATTGTGCAGTTTTCTTGTGCAGATTTGTAGTTATAGTACAGACCCCGATCTGTCAATGATTTCCGAGGTGTGAGGCTTCGGTTTTGGAGAAATGGATGAAATCAATATTTAAAGTCACACTGTTAGCCACCACCCTTGCCGCTGCGCTGAATGCCCCGCAGGTTTTGGCTGCTGAAACTGCCGCCGCCCCTGCCGCCGCCCCTGCCGCCGCACCAACAGAGCAGGCACCTCAGCCAGCGGCAGCACCCAAAAATGCTGCGTTTAAAACTGAGGATCAACAATCCGCTTATGCGCTGGGCGCTTCGCTCGGTCGCTACATGGAAAACTCTCTGAAAGAACAGGAAAAACTGGGTATCACGCTGGATAAACAGCAGCTGATCTCCGGTGTTCAGGATGCTTTTGCTGGTAAGAGTAAACTCTCTGACCAGGAAATTGAGCAGACCCTTCAGGCGTTTGAAGGCCGTGTGAAGAGTGCTGCACAGGCCAAGATGGAAAAAGATGCCAAAGAAAACACTGAGAAAGGTGACGCTTTTGCCACTAAATTCGCCAAAGAAAAGGGCGTGAAGAAAACGGAATCTGGCTTGCTCTATCAGGTAGAGAAAGAAGGTACTGGCAAGGCCCCAACGGATAGCGACACGGTTGTCGTTAACTACAAAGGCACGCTGATCGATGGTACTGAGTTTGATAACTCTTACACGCGTGGTGAACCACTCTCTTTCCGTCTTGACGGTGTTATTCCCGGTTGGACCGAAGGTCTGAAGCACGTGAAAAAAGGTGGCAAGATTAAGCTGGTCATCCCACCGCAGTTGGCTTACGGCAAGAATGGCGTTCCGGGTATTCCGGCGAACTCCACGCTGGTCTTTGATGTCGAGCTGCTGGACATTAAGCCTGCGGCAAAAGCCGATGCTAACGCTGAAAAACCGGCTGAAGCGCCTGCAGCGACCCAGGCTAAATAAGCCTTTTCACCGCCACTTCTTAGTGGCGGTGTCATTTCCATTCTTCTTCCAGCCTTTACTGCTCACTCTAATTCCTTACAAAGGTCAGGACATGCCTTTGCGATATTTGCTAGACTACCCTCCGCGTATTTTCATCTGAACACGTCTCTCCTGACACAGTGCGTCAGGTTCTTTTCAAGGGTGGTGTCTTAATGTCTGGTTCACTATTTACCGGTGATATGACCGATCTGGAATTACTGGATCAGCGTCCCTTCGAGCAAACTGACTTAGATATCCTGCAATCTTATGAAGCGGTGGTCGATGGCCTCGCTATGCTGATTGGCACCCATTGTGAAATCGTTCTTCATTCCCTGGAAGATTTGAAACGCTCCGCCGTGCGTATTGCTAATGGCGAACATACCGGGCGTAAAATCGGTTCGCCAATTACGGATATGGCTCTGCGGATGTTGCACGAAATGAGAGGGGCGGACAGCAATGTCTCGAAAGCTTATTTTACCCGTGCCAAAAGCGGCGTGTTGATGAAATCAGTTACCATTGCAATTCGTAATGGTAAACAGCGGGTTATTGGGCTGTTGTGCATTAATATGAACCTGGATGTACCGTTCTCGCAGATTATGGCAACCTTTATGCCGCCGGAAACTCAGGAAGTCCCTTCGATGGTGAACTTCGCTTCGTCGGTTGAAGATCTGGTGATGCAGACCCTTGAGTTCACCATTGAGGAAGTCAGCGGCGATCGTAATGTCTCCAATAACGCCAAAAATCGCCAGATTGTGTTTAATCTGCATGAGAAGGGCATTTTCGATATTAAGTATGCCATCAATCAGGTAGCTGACCGGCTTAATATTTCCAAGCACACGGTTTATCTCTACATTCGTCAGTTCAAGAATGGGGATATTCAGGGGCATGATCGTTGATGCATTTTACGTTGCTGGTAACCGGCCCCGCCTGTGGCACCCAGCAGGCGAGCAGCGCATTTTTGTTTGCTCAGGCCTTACTGGCTGAAGGTCATCATCTGGACAGCGTGTTTTTTTACCGTGAAGGGGTGCTCAATGCCAGCTCGCTGGTTTCCCCCGCCAGCGATGAATTTAATCTGACGCAAGGCTGGCAACAGCTGCATAAGGAGCACGGTGTGGCGCTTAATGTTTGTGTTGCGGCGGCATTGCGGCGGGGAGTGACCGACCAGCAGGAAGCGAAAAATCTCGGCCTGCCTGCGGATAATCTAGGGCATGGCTTTCAGCTGACCGGGCTGGGCGCGCTGGCTGAAGCAGTATTAAGCTGTGACCGTCTGGTGCAATTCTGATGAATCGTGTCGCAATTATTTTTACCCAGGCTCCTCATGGCAGTAGTGCCGGTAGGGAAGGGCTGGATGCGGCTCTGGCCATTTCTGCTCTCAGTGAAAAAATCGCGCTTTTCTTTGTCAGTGATGGCGTATTACAACTTGTTCCCGAGCAGCAGCCTGAACGGATACTGGCGCGCCATTATGCGGCGACGTTTGGCGTTTTGCCTTTGTATGATATTGATGATCTCTATGTCTGCGCGGCTTCACTGTCAGAACGTGGTCTGCCAGCTGAAGGCAAAAGAGTACTACCGGTAAATGTCCTTTCTCCGGCAGCGTTACGTGCAGAGCTTGATCGCTGTGACCGGATTATTACCTTCTGAGGGATTCATGCTGCATCTCATTTTACATTCTCCTTTTAAGTGCGATTTCGATGCGCTGATGCGAATGCTGGCCACAGGGGACGATGTGTTACTGATACAGGATGGGGTGGTAGCGGCGATGGAAGGCTCTCAGGCGTTGGGGCGTCTGATCGGTGCGCCAGTTTCTCTGTATGTGCTGCGTGAGGATGTTCTGGCACGTGGCCTTTCTGCTCAAATTTCAGCCAGTATAGCGCAGGTAGGCTATACTGATTTCGTTGCGCTGACGGTAAAACATCCACAACAGGTAACCTGGTAACAGGACGATATCCTGGTTATTTCTTGACACCTTTTCTGCTCAGCCCTAAAATTCCGCGTCCTCGTTATACCACGAGGCGATTTATCACGTGTTTACGAAGCAAAAGCAAATCCCAGGAGCTATTTAATGGCAACAGTTAACCAGCTGGTTCGCAAACCACGCGCACGCAAAGTTGCAAAGAGCAACGTGCCAGCGCTGGAAGCCTGCCCGCAGAAACGTGGTGTATGTACTCGCGTATATACTACTACCCCTAAAAAACCGAACTCAGCGCTGCGTAAAGTTTGCCGTGTTCGTTTAACCAATGGTTTTGAAGTCACCTCCTATATCGGCGGTGAAGGTCATAACCTTCAGGAGCACTCCGTGATCCTGATCCGTGGCGGTCGTGTTAAAGACCTGCCAGGTGTGCGTTACCACACCGTCCGTGGCGCGCTGGACTGCTCAGGTGTTAAAGACCGTAAGCAGTCACGCTCCAAGTACGGCGTGAAGAAGCCAAAGGCTTAATGGTTCTCCGTTAAGTAAGGCCAAACGTTTTATCTTAAATGTCATAATAAACTCGTAGAGTTTTGGACAATCCTGAATTAACAACGGAGTATTTCCATGCCACGTCGTCGCGTAATTGGTCAGCGTAAAATCCTGCCAGATCCTAAGTTTGGATCAGAGCTGCTGGCTAAATTTGTAAATATCCTGATGGTAGATGGTAAAAAATCTACTGCTGAATCCATCGTTTATACCGCACTTGAGACCCTGGCTCAGCGTGCTGGTAAAAGTGAACTGGAAGCATTTGAAGTAGCTCTGGACAACGTCCGCCCAACCGTGGAAGTTAAATCCCGTCGCGTTGGTGGTTCTACTTATCAGGTACCAGTTGAAGTCCGTCCGGTTCGTCGCAATGCTCTGGCAATGCGCTGGATCGTTGAAGCTGCTCGTAAACGCGGTGATAAATCTATGGCTCTGCGCCTGGCGAACGAACTTTCTGATGCGGCCGAGAACAAAGGTACCGCAGTGAAGAAACGTGAAGACGTTCACCGTATGGCCGAAGCCAACAAGGCGTTCGCTCACTACCGCTGGTAACAGCTTTGTAGTTGTTATTAACCCGGCGGGCGTTCAGTTAACCCCGCCGGGATTTAACTTTGAACGTCCGAGAATCAGAGGAATCAAATGGCTCGTACAACACCCATTGCACGCTATCGTAATATCGGTATCAGTGCTCACATCGACGCCGGTAAGACGACGACGACTGAACGTATTCTGTTCTACACCGGTGTAAACCACAAAATCGGTGAAGTTCATGACGGCGCAGCCACCATGGACTGGATGGCGCAGGAGCAGGAGCGTGGTATTACTATCACCTCCGCAGCGACTACGGCTTTCTGGTCTGGTATGGCTAAGCAGTTCGAGCCGCACCGCGTAAACATCATCGACACCCCCGGACACGTTGACTTCACCATCGAAGTTGAGCGTTCTATGCGTGTCCTCGACGGCGCAGTAATGGTTTACTGTGCGGTTGGCGGTGTTCAGCCACAGTCTGAGACTGTATGGCGTCAGGCAAACAAATACAAAGTTCCACGTATCGCGTTCGTTAACAAAATGGACCGTATGGGTGCGAACTTCCTGAAAGTGGTTGGCCAGATTAAATCCCGTCTGGGCGCTAACCCTGTTCCATTGCAGTTGGCAATTGGTGCAGAAGAAAAATTCACCGGCGTCGTTGACCTGGTGAAAATGAAAGCAATCAACTGGAACGACGCCGATCAGGGCGTAACCTTCGAATACGAAGATATTCCAGCTGATATGCAGGCGCTGGCTGAAGAATGGCACCAGAACCTGATTGAATCTGCAGCTGAAGCGTCTGAAGAGCTGATGGAGAAATATCTGGGCGGTGAAGAACTGACTGAAGAAGAGATCAAAACGGCTCTGCGTCAGCGTGTTCTGAACAACGAAATCATTCTGGTTACCTGTGGTTCTGCGTTTAAGAACAAAGGTGTTCAGGCAATGCTGGATGCTGTAGTTGAATACCTGCCGGCCCCAACCGATGTTCCTGCGATCAATGGTATCCTGGACGATGGTAAAGATACTCCGGCTGAGCGTCATGCAACTGATGATGAGCCGTTCTCTGCACTGGCGTTTAAAATCGCAACCGACCCGTTTGTGGGTAACCTGACGTTCTTCCGCGTTTATTCCGGTGTGGTTAACTCTGGTGATACCGTACTGAACTCGGTGAAAGCGGCTCGTGAGCGTTTTGGTCGTATCGTACAGATGCATGCGAACAAACGTGAAGAGATCAAAGAAGTTCGTGCAGGGGATATCGCTGCTGCTATCGGTCTGAAAGACGTGACCACTGGTGACACTTTGTGTGATCCGGATAACGTCATCATTCTGGAGCGTATGGAATTCCCAGAGCCAGTTATCTCTATCGCCGTTGAGCCGAAAACCAAAGCTGACCAGGAAAAAATGGGTCTGGCTCTGGGTCGTCTGGCTAAAGAGGACCCGTCTTTCCGCGTATGGACTGATGAAGAATCTAACCAGACCATCATCGCTGGTATGGGTGAATTGCACCTTGATATCATCGTTGACCGTATGAAGCGTGAGTTCAACGTTGAAGCTAACGTGGGTAAACCACAGGTAGCTTATCGTGAAGCGATTCGTGCGAAAGTAACTGATATTGAAGGTAAACACGCCAAGCAGTCTGGTGGTCGTGGTCAGTATGGTCATGTCATTATTGATATGTACCCGCTGGAGCCAGGTTCGAATCCGAAAGGGTACGAATTTGTCAACGATATCAAAGGTGGTGTGATTCCTGGTGAATACATCCCTGCGGTTGATAAAGGTATCCAGGAGCAGCTGAAATCAGGTCCTTTGGCTGGTTATCCAGTTGTGGATCTGGGCGTTCGTCTGCACTTTGGTTCTTACCATGACGTTGACTCCTCTGAGCTGGCGTTTAAACTGGCAGCATCTATCGCCTTTAAAGATGGTTTTAAGAAAGCAAAACCTGTGCTGCTTGAGCCAATCATGAAGGTTGAAGTTGAAACACCTGAAGAGAACACCGGTGACGTTATCGGTGACCTGAGCCGTCGTCGTGGTACGCTGCGCGGTCAGGAATCGAACGTGACAGGTAATGTGATTCACGCCGAAGTTCCGCTGTCCGAGATGTTTGGATATGCAACTCAGCTGCGTTCTATCACTAAAGGTCGTGCATCTTACTCCATGGAATTCCTGAAGTACGATGATGCGCCAAACAACGTTGCTCAGGCTGTTATTGAAGCCCGTGGTAAATAATCGGGTTTAATCAATTGATCCCGTGCTCTCCTTTCCACAGGGAGAGCACAGAAAGTAAGGAATATCGTCGTGGCAAAAGAAAAATTTGAACGTTCCAAACCGCACGTCAACGTTGGTACTATCGGCCACGTTGACCACGGTAAAACTACCCTGACCGCAGCTATCACTACCGTTCTGGCTAAAACCTACGGTGGTTCTGCTCGTGCATTCGACCAGATCGATAACGCACCAGAAGAAAAAGCACGTGGTATCACCATCAACACCTCTCACGTTGAGTATGACACCCCAACCCGTCACTACGCTCACGTTGACTGCCCGGGCCACGCCGACTATGTGAAAAACATGATCACCGGTGCTGCGCAGATGGACGGTGCGATTCTGGTTGTTGCTGCGACTGACGGCCCAATGCCGCAGACCCGTGAGCACATCCTGCTGGGTCGTCAGGTAGGCGTACCTTACATCATCGTGTTCCTGAACAAATGTGACATGGTTGATGACGAAGAGCTGCTGGAACTGGTTGAGATGGAAGTGCGTGATCTGCTGTCTCAGTACGAATTCCCGGGCGATGACACCCCAATCGTTCACGGTTCCGCGCTGAAAGCGCTGGAAGGTGACGCTGAGTGGGAAGCCAAAATCATCGAGCTGGCGGGCCACCTGGATAACTACATCCCGGAACCAGAGCGTGCTATTGACAAGCCGTTCCTGCTGCCAATCGAAGACGTGTTCTCCATCTCCGGCCGTGGTACCGTTGTGACCGGTCGTGTTGAGCGCGGCATCGTTAAAGTGGGTGAAGAAGTTGAAATCGTTGGTATCAAAGATACTGTGAAATCAACCTGTACCGGCGTTGAAATGTTCCGCAAGCTGCTGGACGAAGGTCGTGCTGGTGAGAACTGTGGTATCCTGCTGCGTGGTATCAAGCGTGAAGATATCCAGCGTGGTCAGGTACTGGCTAAGCCAGACACCATCGAGCCACACACCAAATTCGAGTCAGAAGTTTATATTCTGTCCAAAGATGAAGGCGGCCGTCATACTCCGTTCTTCAAAGGCTACCGTCCACAGTTCTACTTCCGTACTACTGACGTGACCGGTACCATTGAACTGCCAGAAGGCGTTGAAATGGTAATGCCAGGTGATAACATCAAAATGGTTGTTACGCTGATCCACCCAATCGCAATGGACGACGGTCTGCGTTTCGCAATCCGCGAAGGCGGACGTACTGTTGGTGCGGGCGTTGTTGCTAAAGTTATCGCTTAA
>NZ_JFHN01000026.1 GCF_000590885.1 Erwinia mallotivora | reverse complement strand
GGCGGGCAGAGCGCCATCGCTCCATCCCCCGCCGTGCCGGATATGATGCTAAATCAGCCGCTCGCCAGTACCGTCTCTGTGGCGCAGATGGGTCAACCCGGCGGCATTACGCTCACCGGCGGTCAGTTGCAGTCGGGCATCATCTTCACCCTGCCGTCTGACGAGGTAATCACCAACGCGCGGCTGAATCTCTCGCTGAAGGTGTCGCAGGCACTGGCCGCCCGCAACACCTCGCTGCAACTGATGCTCAATGGCCAGCCTCTGGGCACCCTGCCACTGAGCGCCTCTGACAGCGCCAGCGAAGATTATCAGCTCGATATCCCGGCGGCGATGGTGGTCTCCAGCAACAACCTCAGCTTTAAAATCAACGATGCCGACCAGCTGCTGCGTGAACGCGACAGCGCCAGCCAGTACCAGGTGACGATTCTGCCAAAATCAACGCTGTCGCTGGAAGGACAGCAGCTGAACATGGGTAATGCGCTGCGCAATTTCCCCCGTCCCTTTATCGACTCGCTGCGTATGACGCCCTCCAGCATGACGATGATCTTCGGGCAAAGCGTGACGCCGGGCCAGGTGAGCGCCGCGGCTATCGTCTCCTCCTGGATGGGTATTCAGACTGACTATCGCGGCATTCACTTCCCGGTATTACGCAATGAGCTCCCGGAGAAGAACGGTATTATCTTCGCCAGGCCCGGAGAGACTATCGCCGGGCTGCCGGTGCCGGAGGTCAGCGGGCCGACCCTGCAACTGGTGGATAACCCGGCAAACCCGGTTTACAAACTGATGCTGGTGATCGGTAAAACCGACGACGATCTGCGTCAGGCCGCCTGGCGTCTCACGCTGCCATTGAGCGTGGACAGCAACACCTTATCGGTGGCGCAGCACAGCATGCCGGTCAGTAAAGCGTATGATGCGCCGCGCTGGATCAACACCGATCGACCCGTGCCCCTGCGCGATCTGCTGCGTAAGGATCAAAGCCTGACCACCAACGGCATCTGGCATGACGCGCTGCGGGTTAACTTCCGCGCCGCGCCCGATCTGTTTCTGTGGGACGGCGACAGTCTGCCGGTTCATCTCAGCTACCGCTTCCCGTCAGAAAGCTGGATAGATGAAAATAAATCCTTCCTCAATGTCACGCTCAACGGCACCTTTTTGCGTAATCTGACGGTAAACAAAGTCGGGCTGCTGGAGAACATCTGGCACCGCCTGGGCGGCGATGCACGTCAGGAACATTACACCCTGAAGCTCGATCCCTACCTGATTTATGGCGATAACCAGCTCCAGCTCTATTTCAGTATCAAACCTAAAGAGAACGCGCCCTGCGGCGTGCTGACCAACAACAATATTAAAAGCCGCATTGAAGATGACGCCTTTATTGACCTGAGCCACACCCGTCATTTCACGCTGCTGCCTAACCTCTCCTATTTTGTTGGCGCATCCTTTCCGTTCAGCCGTTTTGCTGACTACTCGCAAACCGTGCTGATGCTGGCGTCGCAGCCGGGCAATGCGGAAATCAGTGCTCTGCTGGATCTGGCGGGACGTTCCGGCAATGCCACCGGCGTGGCGCTGTACCACAACAGCGTGATGTTCGGCATTCCGGCAGGTGGCACGCTGCTGCAACAGCTGCAAAACAGTGATGTGCTGGCGGTCTCCACCCTGGCGCAAACCGCCTTTAACCAGTCGATGCTGCGTGATTCGCCCTTTGAGGTGAACAGCCATACGCTGGGGGTGAAAGAGCCGGGCTGGCGCGATAACCTGCGCGGCTGGCTGACCGGCGACTGGTATCGCCAGGCGCTGGATGCCGACCGCTATTTTTCGTCAAACGAAGACTGGCGCGGCTTTGTCAGCTACCGCTCGCCGTGGAACACCTCGCGGGTGGTGGTAATGACGGTGGCAACCGATGATGCTCAACTGTCGCGCCTGCACAATGACCTGTCGCTGGCGCGGATAAATGCCGGTATTCGTGGCGATACCGCCATCATCACCGATGAAAATGGTATCCGCAGTTTTCACGTTGGCGCGCAGTTCCCCAGCGGCCAGATGCCGTGGTACATGATGGTGGTGTGGTACGCCAACCAACATGCGGTGCTGCTGGCTTTCCTTGCGTTATTGATCTCCGCAATCATCGGGCTGAGTACCTGCGTGCTGTTGAAAAAACATGCCTGGAAGCGGCTCAATCCACAGAATGATGCCCGTGGCAAAGGCGATAAGAAGTGATGACGATGAAAATAAACACGCTTACCGCCAGAATGCGCCCGCTGTGGATGCCCGGTATCACGCTGCTGGCCTCGGTGCTGACGCCGCCTGCGCTGGCGGATCAGAGCAATAATCCGGCGCTGATAGCGTTATTCGACCAGGCCAGCTACTGGCACCAGAAAGCCCATGACGATCTGGCCCGCGATGCGCTGAATAAAGTGCTGATGGTGGATAACAACAACAGCCAGGCGCTCTACCTGATGGCGCTCTGGGCGCAGCAGAGCGGGGATAATGAAAACGCGGCGAAATGGCGGGCGCGTCTCAGCCAGGTTGCGCCGCAGGACCCGCGTCTGACCGAACTGGATAATGCCCGTCAGATGCAGACCATTCCCGCAGCCCAGCTGTCGCTGGCCCGTCAGCAGGCCAGAGCGGGCAATATTGCCGCTTCGCTGCAAACCTGGCGCAACACCTTCAGTGGCAACGAGCCGCCGGACAGCGTGGCGGCGGAATACTATCTGACGATGGCGGGCGACCGGACGCTGCTGCCGCAGGCGATTGATAATCTGCGGCAGTTTGCCGCGCAGCACCCGCAGGATACCGGAGCCAGGCTGGCGCTGGGTAAGGCGTTGACCTGGCAGGAATCGACCCGCCGCGAAGGGCTGCAAATCCTTGAAGGGATGGCGAGCGGTAACGCCGATGCCGACCGTTCGTTGCGTCAGGCGCTGCTGTGGCTGGGGCCACAGGCAGAGGATGCGGCGCTCTATCAGAACTATCAGCAGCGTCACCCGCAGGACCGCGCGGTGATGGATTATTACCGCAAAAATGTCGGCGGCGCGGAGAAAGGCCAGGGCTTTACCGCCCTGAACAGCGGCGATGTTTCCGGAGCTCAGACGGCGTTTGACCGGGTATTAAAGGCCAACCCGCAGGATGCCGATGCGCTGGCGGGCCTGGGCTATGTTGCCCAGCGCAGCGGGAATTACGCCGCTGCCGCCGATTATCTTGACCGGGCGGCAAAGCTGGGCGGTGACAACAGCCAGCAGCGCCAGCAGCAGGCGGCCGACGCCCGGTTCTATGCTGAGCTTGGCCAGGCTCAGCAGGCGATGAAGGCGGGTGACGTCGCCCAGGCGCTGAGTCTGAGCGAGCCGTTAACCCAGACCGAAGGCGAAAAAGGCCTTGCCGCCAGACTGTTTCGCGCTGACGTGCAGCGGCGCAGCAATCATCTGGATGCGGCTGAACAGACCTACCGCGCGGTGCTCCAGAGCAATCCGGATAACCGTTCGGCGAAAGAGGGGCTGTTCTACGTGCTGCGCCAGCAGAACCGCACGGCGGAAGCCAACACCCTGCTGGCGGCGCTGCCCGACACGGTGCGCGCCAGCATGGCACCCCGACCCACTGCCAGCAGCGAGCCGGTGCGCCGTCAGGCCAAACAGGCTCTGGCGGCCGGTAACATCGCCCAGGCGGTGGGACTGCTTCAGCAGGGAATTCGCCGCTTTCCTGACGATGGCTGGCTGCGGCTGGATCTGGCGCGCATTTATCAGCAGCAGGGCAACACCAGCCTGGCGGCTGGCGTGATGCAACCCGCCTTCCGCCAGGGGGCCAGTGGTAACGAAATCTATGCGGCGGCGCTGTTTGCCAGTGAAAACGGTGCGTGGCAGCAGGCGCAGTCCCTGCTTTCCCGCATCCCCCCGCGTAATCAGAACCGCGATATGCGCGATCTGGCCAGCCGGGTCAATTTCAATCTGCAAATGGGCGTGGCCCAGCAGTACCTGGCGCAGGGTTCCAACACTGCCGCCCTCAACACCCTTAAGGCGCTGGCGGTCAATCCACCGGACAATCCGGCGGATGTGGGCAGCCTGGCGAAAAATCTGGCGGCGGCGGGCGATCTGCCAGGGGCGGTTGCACTGGTGCGTAACAACATGCAGCGCGGCGTGCAAGGTAACGCCGGTGATTATGCCGACCAGGTACAGGTGCTGAATCAGGCGGGGCTGGCGGGTGAAGCGCAAAGCTTCCTCAGTAATCCGGAATTGCAGTCGCGCAGTACTCCCACCCAGCTGGCGGGCATCCGGAATGGTTATCTGATTAACGAAGCGGATCGTCTGCGAAATCAGGGCGAATATGCCGCAGCTTATGACAAGCTGATTGCTGCGTTGCAGCACGATCCCCAAAACACCGATCTGATGTTCGCGATGGCCCGACTTTATCAGTCCGGCAAAATGAACGCACAGGCCGGGGTGGTTTACGATTACCTGATTACCCGTGACACCCCCGCACAGGACGCGCGGATTGGGGCCATCAACGTGGCGCTGACCGAACACAACCTGCCGAAAGCGAAAGCGCTGGTGGCTGGCCTGCGCGGTGAGCAGACGCCGCAGCGGCTGCTGCTGATGGCGCGCGTCGCTGAGGCCGATGGCGATCATCAGCAGGCGCTGGCCTGGCTGCGTACTGCGCATGGAAAAATCAACGGCTTACAACAGACGTCCGACGGTTCTCCGCCGGTGATTGGCGGGATGGTGCTGGCGGATAACCCGTTTATCAACCGCACCACGCTGCCGGTACGCCACAACGCATCGCCTTCAACTTATGGCGCGGTGATGCCGTGGCAGCAGAGCACGGTGGCCGCTGACAGTAGCGGCCAGACGGCCAGTGCTGATGTGCCGACACAGCAGGAGCAGACTCGCCAGCAGATCGATAACATGCTGGATGATTTGCAGCAGCGCACCGGCAACTGGACGCAGGGAACGGTGCAGGTCCGATCGCGTGACGGCGAATCTGGCCTGAGCAAGCTGACCGAAGCCAAAGCGCCGCTGATGTTTTCCACCGTCCCCTATGGCGATACGCGCTTTGACTTTACGCTGACGCCGCTCAGCCTGAGTGCCGGCAGTGCGTCCGGTAGCGCTATCCCGCGTTTCGGCACCGAAGCGCTGGAGCAGGGGCGTATCGCTCAGGCCAATGCCGTCACGCCGTCATCGGTGGCGCTCAACTCGCCAGGCGCACAGAATGCGTCAGGGGCCGAGGTTAATCTCGCCCTGAGCAACGACAATTTTAAAATCGATCTTGGTACCACGCCGCTGGGGCAGGATCTGAACACGCTGGTGGGGGGCATTCAGTGGTCGCCAAAGCTGACGGATTATCTGACGCTGATCCTGACCGGTGAACGTCGGGCCGTCACCGACAGCCTGCTCTCATATGTCGGCATGGAGGACAAGCTCACCGGCAAAAGATGGGGTCAGGTGACCAAAAACGGCGGTAACGCCATGCTGAGCTACGATAACGGCGATGCCGGATTCTGGTTAAGCGCGGGCGGCTACAGCTATCTGGGTGAAAACGTCGCCACTAACCAGAGCCTGGTTGGTTCGGCAGGAGCCTATCTTCGCCCCTGGCATGATGACAACAGCGAACTGAAGACCGGCATCAGCTTCAGCTGGATGGATTTTTCCAAAAATCTCAGCTACTTCAGCTATGGTCAGGGCGGCTATTTCAGCCCACAGAACTTTGCGGCCGTCTCTTTTCCGGTGGACTGGAGCAAGGACTACGACGATCTCAAAGTCAGGATTGGCGGTTCGGTGGGCTACCAGTCGTATTCACAGGATCGCAGTGCTTACTTCCCCACCGATGCGGCGAAACAGCAGCAGTTGCAGAGTTACTTTGATGCCGGTGACGTGACTGAAGCCTGGTATGGCGGCAGCAGCAAAAACGGCATCGGTTATAAACTTCATGCCGGGGCGGATTACCGGGTGACGAAAGATGTCACCATTGGCGGCCAGCTTGGCTACGACACCTTCGGTGACTATAACGAGAGCAGCGTGCAGCTTTACTTCCGCTACCTGCTTGGGGACAAATAAGCATGAATGAACTGACAGAGCGAACGCTGAACTACTACCGTCAGCAGCAGTATCAGCCTGGCTGGTTTGATCTGCTCAGCGTGATGATCAACGGGATGTTACGCAATGCGGGCGAACGGGAGAGTCATGCGTTTTTGCAGCAGATGGGCGAGACGCTGGCCGCTCGCTATCCGCTGGCGGCAGCGCAGACGGTGGCCGATCTGGAGTATCAGATCAACGCGGTGCTGGCGCGCTTTAACTGGGGCTTTGTCGATGTGCAGCCTCATGCCACCTCGCTGCTTATCTGCCATATGGCCCTGCCGCCGGGAGACGGCGTGATTGACGGACCTCAGTGGCGTGCGGCCCTGGGCGCGATGCTGCTCGGCCTCTACGGGCGCTGGCTGGCTGAACAGGGCGGTCAGCCAGACGTCCCGCTGGTTTGTAAGCAAACCAGCGACGAAACCACATTAACTTTCTGCTACCAGAGGTGAGACGGGTGAAGAAGCTTTGGCTGACGAGCGTAATAGTAATAGCAATGCTGCTGAGCTGTGTGCAGGCCAGCGCAGCCGACGGCTGGAGCAGCTTTAAAAGCCGTTTTATGACCGGTGATGGCCGCATTCTGGATACCGGCAACAACGATATCAGCCACACCGAAGGGCAGGGTTACGCCATGCTGATGGCGGTGTCGTATAACGACCGCAGCAGCTTTGACAGCCTGTGGCGCTGGACGCAGCAGCATCTTAAAAATCCGCAAACCGGCCTGTTTTACTGGAAATATAATCCGGCGGCTGCCGATCCGGTGGCGGATAAAAACAACGCCTCCGATGGCGATGTGTTGATCGCCTGGGCGCTGCTGAGGGCCGGACAGAAGTGGCAGAATAGCGGATATTTGCAGGCATCCGACCGCATCCAGCGCGCCATTGCCGATCACAGTGTGAAAAGCTTTGGCGGCTACACGGTGATGCTGCCGGGTAATCAGGGGTTTGATAAAACCACCTACCTGATTATCAATCCGTCCTATTTCCTGTTTTCCGCGTGGCGTGATTTTGCCAGCCGCAGTCACCTGAAAGTGTGGAATAACCTGATCGACAGCGGTATGGATCTGCTGTCGAAGATGCGCTTTGGTGATGCGGGGCTGCCGGTGGACTGGGTGGTGCTGAATGCCGATGGCTCGGTCGCTCCCGCCACGGCGAAACCCCCGCGTTTCAGCTATGACGCCATCCGCATCCCGCTGTATGTCTGGTGGTATGACCCGCAAAGCCTGCAACTGGTGCCTTTCCAGCGTTACTGGATGAGCTTCTCACGGCTGCAAACCCCCGCGTGGATCGATGTGCTGAACAATAACAAAGCGCCTTACAATATGTCGGGTGGGCTGCTGGCGGTGCGTGATTTGACGCTTAATGCGGGCGGCTTGAGCGATCGGTCAAGCGATAAAGAAGATTACTACTCGGCCAGTCTGCAAATGCTGGTGTGGATAGCGATGAAAGATCGCTAATCGTCTGAGCAACTTACTCATTTTTGCATTCGCCGCGCTAAATTATGCGGCGGTGCAGGGATTGTCTGACGCGTAGCGCAGGGGGTTAACTGGGGAAAACGGCGGAGATCACCGGGACCCCAGATGAACCCAATTCAGACCACTTCAACAGACCAGCAGAACAGACGACAGCCGGCAGCGTTGGTTCTGACCATCGGCATTTTTTTTGACGGCACGGCGAACAATGCCGTTAATACCACCTCCCGCCTGCAATCCTGCGCGGCGGAATATTTTGGCCTCGACGATGAACAGGCCCTGTCAGCGCTGGCGCGACTGGGGCAGGACGGCCATCAGGGCAGCCATCTTGGCTACTACACCAATATCCACTGGCTGAACAACCTGTATCAAACCGATTTGCCGATTGCTGAAGGGCAGATACAACAGCGTATCTATATCGATGGCATCGGCACCGAAGCAGATGAGAAAGACAGGCTGCTGGATACGGCGCTGGGCACCGGCGCACGGGGCGTGGTGGCGAAAACGGATAAAGCCATTGCGGCGATTGCCGATCTGCTGCGTGATTTCTTCAGCAGCCAGCCTGATGCCGCTTGCTGCACGCTCACTGAACTGCAATTTGATCTGTTTGGCTTCAGCCGGGGAGCGGCGGCGGCCAGACACTTCGCCAACCGGGTTTTCAGCCAGGACCGCGCAATTATCGCCGCGCTGCAACAGGGCCTGTGCGGGCTGGATTATCAGGGTGCGGCGGCGGGGAAGGTCCGTTTTCTGGGGCTGTTTGATACCGTTGCGGCGATTGGCAGCGCAGCCAATGGGCTTAACCCCAACAGTGCGCACAGTGGCGAGGTCCAGCTGGAACTGCGCCCCGGCGTGGCAGAGAAAGTCTTTCACCTTACCGCCCGGCACGAGTGCCGCTTTAACTTTGCCCTCAACAGTGTCAAACCGGCGTGGCCGGAGCTGGCCTTGCCGGGCGTCCATTCTGATATTGGCGGCGGCTATCACCCGGTGGAGGAAGAGAACTGTTTTCTCACCCGGCCACAGTTTGCCACCGTTGCGCTTGCTACCGATGATGCCAGCACGGCAGTCTACCGGCGGGCAGCTGAAGAACTTGATGCCCTGAGACATTACCCGGCCAGCGCGCTGTTAACCGCCAGCAACCCGACACAGCTGGTCAGCTGGCATGACGACCGTATGCCGACCGATCGTTACGGTATGCTGCAAAAGCGCAGCGGCGCGGCGGCAGTTTTGCGCCACCGCGTGCGCAACGACTGGGCGAAGGTGGCGCTGAGGGTAATGCTGGATGCGGCCTCGGAAGCCGGTGCGCATTTTACCCCGGCGGTGCCGGCATTTCCTGAGCTGGCGTTGCCTGTGGAGCTGGAAAGCCTGTGTGAAAAGGCCGTCGCCCTGGGACGTGCGGCACGCAGCGGTGGGCAGGCGGTGGGATTTACCACCCCGGAGCTGAACCTGCTGGCGGGGCAGTATCTGCACTGTTCCGCCAACTGGAACGCCGTCAGCGTTGATGAAAGTGGCTGCGTTTCCGGCGCGGTCAGGCCTGGCAAACTGCTGTCATTCACTAACCGCCCGGACAGGCACTGGCAACGCACGATTTACAGCGTGGATGGCCGGAAAATGTGAGCGGAATTACCTGGCGTCTGTTTGCATCGGAAAAGTACCAGATAAATAATAGCGGCAACGTCATCTGCGACGAAAATAAATCTGACAGCAGATAATAATGGCACCATTAATCACAACGGTCGGTCTCATCGCTGTTGCTGCCGAAGCGTGCGGTATTTATATCTGATAAAAACATGAGAGATGCCGCAATTATTCTTACTGATTATTGACCTGTAATTATTTGCAGAATAGCATCGCAACCGCTGATCGAAAATCAATTTTCAGGATGCAAAAAATAAATATCTACCGAAAATTATTCGCGTTGCAGGAAGGCGGCCAGCGAGTAAATCCCCGGGAGCTTACTCAGGTAAGTGACCGGGGTGCGCTCGTGCAGCCAACGCACCTGCAACGTGAAGTATGAAGGGTATATGTGGGTGAAAAATACCGTTCATTAGCAAAATAAATTGCAGATAATATCAGGAATTTTCAGGGTAAAAATATCCGTAATATAGACCAGGCGATGGCATCTCTGAATAAAATCATCTCTAATCCTGGAATGAAAATTAATAAGGCTGATAAGGATGCAATAATTAATGCCTGGCGGAGTCTGAACGCCAACGATATGGCTGACAAGCTGGGCAACCTTGCCAGAGCGTTTAAGGCGGTCGATGTAGTGCAGAAGGTTGAAAAGATCCGCCAGAAAAGCATTGAAGGATTTGAAACCGGAAACTGGCAGCCGCTGATGCTTGAGGTTGAATCCTGGGTGCTGAGTGGTCTGGCCGCCAGCTTTGCACTGGGGATACTGACCAGCATAATAACTTCTTTATCATCAACTTTATCTCTAATAACAGCTGTAACTATTCTTGGAATAATATTGTTTAGTGTTGCTGCTACATTAATTGATGATAAATTAGTAGATAAAATAAATAATGAACTGATACGTCCTGCATATTAAATTAGAAAAGGAGAGAGCACTTTTATCTCTCCTTTTTTTACTGTGATATATTATAATTTAACTCATTACCTTTAGATAGAAGAATTGCATGTAAGGATGTTATAAAAAATAAATCGCTAAGATATATTTTCTTTATACTCCCTATATATTCCGATTATAATCCACAAAAAAAACACGCTAAAAACGAAAACTCCAGAGTAAATGCTCACATAAAATAACGTAAGGAAATAGTCGTTTTCTGCTACGATTTTTAATGGTTTTCTTTTTGTGGTCATTTCTATATTACAAAATATAAATATATAAATTATAACCGCGTACAGTAAGGAGTAGAGAATTCCTGATCTTATCTTTTCACTTAATGGAGTTATGGTTTTTAAAGTCAGGCAATTGCGTGATGTCAAAACAAACAGCAGTGCAAAAATGGGTGCCGTTTTGCAGTAAATATCCATCACCTTACTCATTAATTGATTTTTAGCTGACATCAAAGCGGGCCAGTCTGCACCGAAGCTGGCGATCTCTTTCAGCAGGGGGGATTGTGGATCATCCTGATAAAAAGCAAAGATAAACAGTATTGGTATCGCGGAAAGTGCCATAAAAACCAGCATTCTTTTGCTTATTTCATTGTTTTTCCTGACGATATCCGCGTGTTCCATATTATCTCCCTGTTTGTTATTTCACCCGAAATCTGTCCCGTCGGGCTGCTCCGGTCGCCTGCCTGGTTCGGAAAGTGCCTGTAATCCCTGTATGACTCTCGGCGCTGCGCCCGTTTTGCGTTGTGCTCCTGGTAAGTGGCTGTGACATCTGTTCGGAAAGATTGTCAGCCCAGATTGATAATCATGGCCGGCATCACTCTTTTTTCACCAGAATGTTGCAGTCCCAGCGATGATAAAGCGGCTTTATATTATCTGTCAGTATTCTCAGGGGAATTTGTGATACCACGCATATAGCCTGGCAGAGCATTTTATAACGGCGTACTGTTTTGCATTGTCGTGCCGCAGACTGTAAAACGGCCTGCTCCCTGTGTGCTGAAGTATCCTTGCCACCCGGCAAAAACAGGGCGCAAAGTAAATGAACTCAGCCCGCAATGAAACTGCCTTCGATAATAACGGGAAGGGAAATGATTCATCGCAACGACCTGTCAGCTCGCTGCTGTGCTGCCTGCGCAACCAGCATGCCAGTTGCGCAGGCCTCACTCTCAGCTGTTTGTCCCACCTACTGCGGCCAGGCCACCCAGTCGCCACCGTTAAGCCGAACCCAGGGTTTGCCCTGATAGAGGATCACCACCGCGTTATCATTTTCCGACACCACCGGCGACTGCGGCAGATTCTCCGTCAGCGCTGACATGCTGACGTTGGCCGCATTAAACACCTGCCCGTCCACCACCCGCGAAATCAGATCGGAGAGCGCCAGCAGGCTGGTGGGGGCGTCTACCTGTAATGGCTGCTGCTGATGCGGTGCTTTCATACCGGCGAACATAATGCCCACCGGTACATGGGTAATCGCCGGGCTGGGGATGTCACGCAGGCCGGGCATCTGCATTTTGTCACCTTCAAGGGCTGCACCGTGCTCCGGCGCAACAATCACCATCACCTTACGGCCTGATTTATCCAGACGGGTCAGGAAGGCATCCAGCTGGTCAAACAGCTGTCTGGCCCTGGGCTGCCAGGCGGCGGTTTTGGTGCTGCCCAGCTCCCGCGTGCCATCATGCAAGGGGATCAGGTTGTAAAAGGTGGCGCTGCGCGGATCGTGACTTTTTTGCCGCTCATCCAGCCAGCGCTGCATCACCTCGGCATCATTCAAAACCGGGGAGCTGTCAAACGAAGACCAGGCGGCGTTGATGCCGTTCTGCACCATCAATGGTGCCTGCAAATGACCATCGTCACGCAGTTCTTTCAGGTAGTCACCAAATACGCCGGTATGGTCCATCATCAGCTCAGATTTAAAGCCGAGCTTCGCCAGGTTATCAAACAGATAGCAGCGTTGATCGGCAGGCTGATAAAGCGAGGCGTGGGAAGCCTGACCGCAGCTGGCACGAAGCAGGCGAATGCCTGCCGGACCGCTGTAGCCGGTGGCGGAGTTGTAATTGTTCAGCACCACATCAAAGTGCTTCCACAGTGGGTGATTGCGCAGCTGGGCGTCATCCAGATCGGACCAGGCGAGCGAGCAGATGTTAATCACCAGAATATCGAAGGGCGTGGCGTCCGCCGGTAATGCGCCCGGGAAGGCGGTGATACGCTGCTTTTCACTCTGGTAAAACTGGTTAAGCCAGGCGGTCAGGTTTTCGCTGGTCGGCGGTGCCGACTGGTCGCTGGCACTGGCCGCTTTTGCCACGTTACCGGACGGCGTCGGCGTGTTCAGCACGGCCTGCGGCGTGCTTTCTCTGTCAGGCAACAACCTGAATGCCGGACCGGCAAGATTGACCAGATTGATCCACAGCAGCATCAGGGTCACCAGTACCGTGATGCGCAGCCACTGCGCGATAAACAGATAGCCCACCAGCATCACAAAGCCGGTGCCAATCATCGGCCAGTTGATAAAACGGTTCGCCAGGTCAAGCAGGTATGCGCCGGAAAAACCGGTCAGCTGAGAACCCTGGCTGGCGATGCTTTCCGGGCCCGGTAGCCAGGTGTCATGCCAGAACAGCGCGATAGCCACCGGAACAGCCAGCCAGTGACGCAGGCGATGCAGGCGTGGCGAGGGCAGGGGGAAAAGCAGCGCGGCGAGGAACACCAGATTGCTCAGCGCATGAAAATTAAGGTAGCCAAACCACAGCAGGGCAAATTTGACCAGGAAGTAGAAATTCCAGCCGCCCAGGCCCCGCCAGTGGAGGAGGGGATCTGGCTTCACAGGTTGGTGTTGATTCATTATTTATCCGATTCTGAAGATTTTCGTCGCCAGGTGCCCTGGTATTTCAGTGCGCGAGGCGGGGTAATACGCAGCACCAGCCGCCGCCACTGTCGTGGCAGCCAGCGGGCATAAAAGGGTTTCAACAGCAGTAACAGCAAAACCATCAGTATCAGGATTTGCACCACATCGATTAATGTCATCTGTTTTCTTCCGTGAAAGGCGCGCCGATGGTGATCATTTGGGGTTTTCTGCGCAGGGGCGGTTCGGCCAGCGGCTCTGCCTGGGCGCTTTCCGCTACCGGCTGAACCGCACGCCAGGGGGATGGCACGTTGCGGGCGATCAGTCGAATTTCCGATAAAATCTGTAAATCTTCGTACCACACCAGCCGGTTAGTGAAGATCTCGTCATGCGGCAGACGGAAGATAAATTTCAGCGCCGTGTTCAGGTCATTAAACCGGCAGGATGAGAGGAACAGGTAGAGTCTGTCTCCCACCCGGGTGACCAGATCGCCGTCGCGGCGGGGTTTGCACAAGGTCAGGGCCTGTTCGGCTTTCAGCTCCGGAACCGGGCGCAGCGCCACCAGCAGACCTTTGCCGTTCTCCGGTAGCAGGGTGTTATTGACCAGCTGGGTGACCGACGGACAAAAATCTTCCAGCGGCAGATAGCCGCGCTCCTGCATCGGGCGCATGGAACCCAGCAGTACGCTGAAATCGGCGGGAACGTGGCGATTGTAAGACTGTCCCTGAATGCCTTCCAGCGCGGTCAGAAACCGGGACAACGGTGCGCTGAACGGCACCAGCGCATTGACGCCGCAGGCCAGCAGCAGCCGTTCATCGCTGTAACGCAGCGCCGTTTGCATTTCACGCACCACGATTTTCAGCGCCGTTCCCCGCGTGCGGCGCAGGCTGTGCACCTGTGCCGCCAGCGAGGAAATCTGGTCACTTTGTTGCAGCGAAAACACCACCGTGGCCGCACTTGCCTGCTGTGCGCGCTCATACAGGCTGTCGTTATCGTCAAACAGGCTCCACTGGCTGGAGAGTGGCGGTGCGCCTTCCAGCACCGATCTTTCGGCCAGGAAAAGCTGCTCATCATTCAGGGTCAGCGGGGGTTTCTGCGCCTGCTGATTAAGCAGAACAAAGCGCGGTTCTTTGAAGGCAAACCGCACGGTGCGGTCGGCCACCATACCGGTTTTATTTGCCCACCAGTTAATTCGGTAATGCCAGCTGTCCTGCTGCCAGTCAAGATGGGCCAGCCCGTCAATATGGCGATAAAATACCTGCAACTGACTGCGCAAATGATTAATTCCGGAACCGGAAGTAATAATAAGAAGCGACAGTGATTTTTTGCTTAATGTCCGCTGTATTTTTTTTATCCATGATTTTAATTCTTCTGGATCTAATTTTTCCCACAATTCGGAGGAATTAAAAAATATTAACAGCCGGGGTTTATCATTAAATATTCTGGCGACATCATCGGCAAATGCCAGCAGCGCACGACGCGTCCCGGCCAGCGAAAAAAGAGGGACAGCAGAAGAACCCGCTGCGGGCGGCGGATCCAGCAAGGATTCGGGGGCCGATCCGGCAGTAATCAGTGCCACTGAAGGTTGTTGAGAAATACACTGACGCACCAGCGAGCGGGCATCTTCCTCACGGTTAGCGGTTAACCAGTAACAGCCTGATGACTGCATCAGCATTAATTCATCTCTGACCTGTCCGAAGCCTAATGTGAATGACGGAACCATAGGAATTTTCGCAATCCGATGTATAAAGTGACTGGTAACAGAACCAGAGAAAAATAAAGCAGAGCCATTGTATTCCTGCCAATATATAGTACAACTTATTGCCAACAGATTTAAAACTAAGAGTCTGGCCATCAGGGCTGGTTTACCTGCCATTCTGAACCCGGGCAGTGTTCTGAATCCTCACGTACTCGGTGTACGCTCCGGTTTTTGCGCGCTGTCCGTATCCAGACTGGCAGCGACAATAACGCCTGATGGGACAGGCTTTAAGCCAGGAAATTTCTTAAATGAGCGTTATTAACGCTCTGCTGCATAAGGCTATCCATGATTGGTGAACACCTCACCCCCGCGCAATTGTCGGACCGTGAATCCGAGGATGATATTCGCGCGTTAAGTAAAGCATTTTCACTGCGGAACTGGCACTACGTGGATATTGCCGTTCAGGAAAGAGTGACCGAAATCGTCACCCGCTGGCCATTGCTGGCTGAACTTGCCTCGAAAGCAGACAAGGTTCTGTAATGCCGGTGATTGCCATACAGGGACTGCGGGGTGGGGCAGGCGCAACATCACTGACCGCAGCTTTTGCCTGGGCGCTGAGCCAGCTGGGTGAAGCGACAATCGCAGTGGATTTTTCAGCCGATAATTTGCTGGGTATGCATTTTAATATGCCCGCCGGTCTGTCGCGCGGCTGGCTTCGCGCGGCGGTTGACCAGCAGCCCTGGCAGCAGAGCGCGATGCGCTATGCGCCGCAGCTCGATTTTATTCCTTTTGGTCAGCTCAGCGATGAAGAAAAGATGGACTTTGCTGCCCGTCCACTGGACTTTTTCAGCCGCTGGCCTGCGCAGTTAGCCGAGCTGAAACAGCATTATGCCTGGATTTTACTGGATATTCCTGCCGGGGATACGCCCTGGACCCGCACCCTGCTGGCCGGGGCAGACCGGACGATCAGCGTGATTGTGCCAGACGCTAACTGCCACATCCGGCTGCATCAACAGCGATTTCTGCCAGGCACATTGCATCTGATCAATCAGTTTTCACCGTTAAACCGCGCGCGGCAGGATATTCACCAGCTGTGGCTGAGCAGCCTGCACAATCTTATCCCGCTAACCATCCATCTTGATGAGGCGGTGGCGGAAGCGCTGCTCAACAAGCAGCCGCTGGGGGAGTACCGGCCACTGAGCCTGGCGGCGGAAGGCATGATGACTTTGGCAAACTGGGCGCTGATTAACCTGCGTGGCAAAACAGCATGATGCTGCTGCGTTGGCTGCTGGTGCCCTCCCTGTGGCAGGCGCTGCGTCTGCGTTACGCCGGTTACCGGCGGCAGAGCGTGTCGCCCCTGACCGCCGCGCTTCACTGCGGCTGGCGTGCGCTGGGCTGGGCCATTTTTCGTTTCGAAACGCCACAGTGGCAGCGCGTGTTCGCCCGGCGGCACCGGTTTTATCCGCACATTTCGGCGCAGCGTCCGCGTCCGGCAGATATCCTGCGTTATGCGCTGCAAAGCCTGTGGCTGCTGGTGGTGATGCCGCAGAATGCAGCGACGGTTGGTCAGCGTGCCCGCGTTCTGACCTTTGCCCGTTGCCGTCAGTGGCTTTATCTGCGTCTGGAAAGGCTGCCGCTGTGGGCCCGTCAGCGGGATCTGGAAAAGCGCGCCGACCATCTGCTGTGGCAGATGCCAGCGCTGTTGCGCAAGGCGTTGTTTAGCTGCGCCGTGCTGATTGCCACCCTGCTGGCCTTTTTATGTATCTCCCAGCCGTTTTCGGTGTTCACCCAGTTTGTTTTTGTCATGCTGCTGTGGGGCGTGGCGATGGTGGTGCGGCGCATTCCGGGCCGTCTGCCCACCATGATGATGATTGTGCTGTCGCTGACCATCTCCTGCCGCTATCTGTGGTGGCGCTTCACCGCGACGCTGAACTGGGACGATCCGGTCAGCCTGACTTTCGGCTTCCTGCTGATCGCAGCAGAAACCTACTCCTGGGTGGTGCTGATCCTTGGCTATTTCCAGACGCTGTGGCCGCTGCACCGTCAGCCGGTATCGATGCCGGAAGCGATCAGCAGCTGGCCAACCGTCGATCTGCTGATCCCGACCTTCAACGAGCCGCTCAGCGTGGTTAAGCCCACTTTGTATGCTGCCCTCGGCATTGACTGGCCGAAAGAGAAGCTGAACATTTATCTGCTGGATGACGGCAATCGTGCGGATTTTTGCGCCTTTGCCGCTGAAATCGGTGTGCATTACGTGGCCCGCACCAGCCGTGAACACGCCAAAGCGGGCAATATCAACCATGCCCTGCGGACCCATTGCCGGGGCGAGTTTGTTGCCCTGTTTGACTGTGACCATGTACCGACCCGCTCTTTTCTGCAAATGACGCTGGGCTGGTTTTTGAAAGATCCCCGGCTGGCGATGTTGCAGACGCCGCATCACTTCTTCTCCCCCGATCCCTTTGAACGCAACCTGGGACGGTTTCGTCGCACGCCAAACGAAGGCACGCTGTTTTATGGCCTGGTGCAGGACGGCAATGATGTCTGGGATGCGGCGTTTTTCTGCGGTTCCTGTGCGGTTATCCGGCGCACCGCGCTGGATGAGATCGGCGGTATCGCGGTGGACACCGTCACGGAAGATGCCCACACCTCGCTGCGGCTGCACCGCCACGGCTACACCTCGGCCTATATCCGCATCCCTCAGGCGGCCGGCCTGGCGACCGAAAGCCTGTCAGCCCATATCGGTCAGCGCATTCGCTGGGCTCGCGGCATGGTGCAGATTTTCCGGCTGGATAACCCGCTGAAGGGCAAGGGGTTGAAGCTGGTCCAGCGCCTGTGCTATGCCAATGCGATGCTGCACTTTCTCGCCGGTATCCCCCGGCTGATCTTCCTGCTGGCCCCGCTGGCTTTCCTGCTGTTTCACGCCTTCATTATTTTTGCTCCGGCGCTGACCATCGCCATTTTTGTGCTGCCGCATATGCTCCACACCAGCCTGACCAATTCGCGTATCCAGGGACGCTGGCGGCACTCTTTCTGGAGTGAAGTCTACGAAACCGTGCTGGCCTGGTATATCGCCATACCGACCACCGTGGCGCTGTTCAGACCGCACAAAGGCCGGTTTAACGTCACCGCCAAAGGCGGTCTGGTGGAGAAACGGCATCTCGACTGGGTGATCACCCGTCCCTATATGCTGCTGGTGCTGCTCAATCTGCTGGGGGTGCTTGCCGCCGTCTGGCGACTCCATGCCGGGCCGCCGCATGAGGTGCTGACGGTGTTGGTCAGCCTGATTTGGGTGCTCTACAACATGGTCATTCTGGGGGGCGCGGTGGCCGTCTCGGTCGAAGCCCGGCAAATCCGCGAGGCGCACCGGGTGGAGATAGCCATGCCGGCGGCGCTGGCGCGGGAAGACGGCCATATGTTCCCCGGTACGCTGCGCGACTATTCGGACGGCGGCGTCGGGCTGGAGATGCGCGAAGAGCATATCTTCAGCGAAAACGAGAAAGTGTGGCTGCTGCTGCGCCGTGGGCAGCAGGAGTTCAGTTTTCCCTGCTGCGTTCAGCGCACCTTCGGGCGTCGTGTCGGCATTCGCCTGCATCAGCTGACCACCGCACAACAGGTGGACTTTATTCAGTGCACCTTTGCCCGGGCCGATACCTGGGCGCTGTGGCAGGAGAGCTTTCCGGAAGACAGACCGATGCAGAGCCTGGCCGATATCCTGCTACTGGGCTTTAAGGGGTATCTGCGTCTGGCGGAATACGGTCCTCGCCCACTCCCTGTACTTTTTGCCATGCTGAGCCGCCTGGTGCGCTGGCTGGCCTCCTTTTTCCCTAGGGCTGTATCGCTGAGCGCCCTGAAACCCGACAGATGATGACAAGATGATAATGAAACGACGCTGGCTGGCCGCTTTACTGATGGGCGTGATATCGCTGTCGCAGGCCGCGACTTCAGATACCCTGCGCCCCCTGACCGACGCCGATGCGCCTGCGCAGAGGGTGTTGCCCGATCCGGCCTCCCCGGTACGTAACATCACGCTGGATTTTGCCCGCATTGCGCCCCCGCCGGGCAGCTTCAGCTTGCAGGGCACCCGGCCCCAGGGACAGATTGAGTTTGGCGTGCGCAGCGATGAAGTGGTGACCCGGGCAATACTGAACCTCAACTTTCAGGCCTCACCCTCGCTGATGCCCGCGCTGTCGCACCTGAAGGTCTATCTGAACGATCAGCTGGTGGGGCTGGTGACGCTGAGCCAGGATCAGCTGGGTAAAAATAATCAGATCGCGCTGTCGGTCGATCCGCGTTTTATCAGCGATTTCAACCGTATCCGTTTTGAACTGGTCGGCCATTACGCTAACGTTTGCGAAAACCCGGCCAACAGCGCCATCTGGCTGGATATCAATAAAGAGAGCGCGCTACAGCTGACGCTGCAAAAACTGCCGCTGAAAGACGACCTCTCCCACTTCCCGGAGCCTTTTTTCGATGCGCGTGATAACCGCCCGCTGAATCTGCCGGTGGTGTTTGCCAGCGCGCCCGATGCCGACCAGCAGCGGGCGGCGGCGATCCTGGCTTCGTGGTTTGGCACCAAAGCGGACTGGCGTGGGCAGAGCTTCCCGGTGTTGTACAACCAGTTGCCGCCGCAGCGCCACGCGGTGGTTTTTGCCACCAACGGGCAGCGGCCAGATTTTCTGAAAACCCTGCCGCCGGTGGACCAGCCGACGGTGGCGATGATCAGTCCGCCGAATAATCCCTGGCAGAAACTGCTGCTGATTCTGGGACGCGATGATAAAGACCTGCTGAACGCCGTCCAGGGGATTGCGCAGGGGGATGTGCTGCTGCGGGGTCAGGTGGCGGTAGTGGACAGGGTGAAGGCGCTGGCACCGCGTGAACTTTATGACGCGCCGAACTGGGTGCGTACCGACAGGGCGACCACCTTTGGTGAACTGCAACAGTTCCAGGGACAGTTGCAGTCTGACGGGATGCAGCCTGCGCCGGTGTCACTGACGCTGAAGTTGCCGCCGGACCTGTTCCTGGTGCGGGCGCGGGGAATCGATATGACCATTAACTATCGCTATACCTCGCCGGTGCAGGATGACGGTTCGCGGCTGGCGGTCAACCTTAATGACCAGTTTGTCCAGGATTATCCGCTGACCAACAAGCGTGATACCGGCAGACAGCTGATGCGCATCCCGCTGGTTCAGGGGCTACTGGACGGCAGTACCCAACTGACCATTCCGGCCCTGCGGCTCGGGGTGGTGAACCAGCTGCGCTTTGATTTTGACTATGCCAGCACCTTTATTGGCGGCACCTTCAACAACAACACCAACGAAGGCCGCTGCGAAACCATTACCCCGGTCAGTAACCATGTGGTGGTCGATCCGGAATCCACCATCGACTTCTCCGGCTATCGCCACTATATCGAAATGCCGTCGCTCAGCGCATTTGCCAATGCCGGTTTTCCTTTCAGCCGCAACGCCGATCTGGCTGACACCCTGGTGCTGGTGGAGAGTAAACCCGCCGCCGACCGGGTCAGCGCGCTGTTAAATACCCTGGGGAATATCTCGGCGCAGACCGGTTACCCGGCGCTGAAGGTGCGGCTGACCGACGACTGGCGTCAGGCGAAAACGCAGGATGCGGATTTGCTGATGATGGGCGCTATACCGGACGATTTAAGAGATAACAACAATATCAATCTGCTGGTGCAGGCGGCGAAAAGTCGGGTCAACAAGCCCGACCGGCAGGCGGTGCTGGACTACGGTCAGTCTTCCGCAGACGATCGTCGGCCCGAAAGTCAGACCACCATCAGCTCCACCGGACCGATGGCGGCGCTGGTGGGTTTTCAGTCGCCGTTTTATCCACAGCGCAGCGTGGTCGCCCTGCTGGCGGACAGCCCGCGAGCCTGGCAATTGCTCAACGGCGCGCTGAGCGACAGTGAGAAACGTGCGGCCATCTTCGGTTAAGCGTCGGTTATTCGCGAATCCGGCGTCAACAGCCTGCGCGTTGGTGAGACTTACTGGGTCGGGCATCTGCCCTGGTGGGAACGGGTGTGGAATGCGCTGGCCTCCCATCCGGTGCTGTTAGCGGTGTTTGCCGCCGTGGTGGTGATTCTGTTTGGTCTGCTGGTGTGGCGTCTGATGCGTAGCACAGGCCGCCGCCGTCTGGGTGACGAGGACGAGTTTTAGTGAAGCATCCGCTGCTGACCGGGTTGCTGCTGCTGCCGCTGACCACCTTCGCCGCGCCACAGATGGTGCAGCCGGTTGACTGGCTGCTACAACAGGTGCGGGTCGGTGAATCGGTATACCGCGACGATCTGGTCAGCCAGTCGCTCTACCGGCTGGAAAAAATTGCCCCGGATAATCCGCAGGTTATCGCGGCGCAAATCCGCCTCGCGTTGCATCAGGGCCAGCAGGATCGCGCGCGGCAGCTGCTGACGCGGCTGGAGGCGATTTCGCCGGATTCAGCCATTACCCGCCAGGCGCAGGCCGGGGTCCGCCTGACCAGCGCGGCGGGCAGACAGCAACTCCAGCAGGCCCGACTGCTGGCGGTTTCGGGTCGGCTGGCGGAGGCGCGGGCCGCTTATGATCGGCAGTTTCACGGCGTTTTTCCTGCCACAGATATTGCGCTGGAGTACTGGCAGCTGGTGGCGCGTCTGCCTGGTCAGCAGTCGCTGGCGCTGGCACAGTTGCAGGCGCTGGATGGCGATGCGCCAGGCAGTATCAGCGTACGCCTCGCCATTGCCCGGATGCAGCTGAGCCGCGACCAGCGTCAGGCCGCTATACGCCAGTTGCAGCAGGTGGCCGCCGAACCTGCTGGCCGCCGCCAGGCCGCAGCGCTGTGGCTGAAAACCATCCAGTCTGAGCCGGTCACGCCGCAAACGGTGGTGGCGTTGAAGGAGTACCTTGCCACCTTCACCAGCGACCAGCCGCAGGCGGATGGCCTGGCCGCGCTGGCCGCTGCTCAAAAAATGCTGGCCGACCCGGCTTACCAGCAACGTCTGCGCGGGCTGGCAATGATTGATCGCGGGCAGAGCCTCGCGGCGATTCCGGCATTAAGAGCCGCCCTGCACGCCACGCCCAATGACCCGCTGTTACTGGGCGCGATGGGCCAGGCTTATTCACGGGCCAACCGCCGCGCCGAAGCCGGCGTCTGGTATCAGCGGGCGATTGCTGCCGACGGGCAGGGCACCGATATCGACAAATGGCGCAGCCTGCAACGTTCAAATCTCTACTGGCTGGCGATTGCTCAGGGTGACAGCGCCGTGGCTGTCGGCGATCTGCGCCGCGCCGCGCTGCATTATCAGCAGGCCCGTGCGCTGGATGGACGCGATGGCTATGCATTAATTGGCCTGGGCGATGTGGCGCTGGCGCAGAAAAATCCGGCGCAGGCCGAACGGGATTACCGCCAGGCATGGCGGATGGATGCTGCCAATATCACCGCGTTAAGACGGCTGGTGACGCTGTATCAACAGCAGTCACCCCAACGGGCGATGGCTTTTATAAACAGCCTGCCCGCCAGACAGAAGCGGGCGCTGAACGATACGCTGGTCACGCTCAACAAT
The DNA here is from genome assembly GCF_000590885.1 of Erwinia mallotivora. Lineage (GTDB taxonomy): Bacteria > Pseudomonadota > Gammaproteobacteria > Enterobacterales > Enterobacteriaceae > Erwinia > Erwinia mallotivora. Next base: position 44,177 of record NZ_JFHN01000026.1, on the reverse strand, counting down.
ACGCTGCTGAGCGCCGAAGGCGATCGGCTGGCCGCCAGCGGAAACTGGCCGCAGGCGGTCGCGACGTATCGACAGGCACAGCGGGCGACGCCCGATGACGTCTGGCTGAATTACCGTCTGGCGGGCGCGCTGCGTCAGACGGGAGAGCGGCAGGCGGCGGATAGTCTGATGGCCGCGCTGGCCAGACGGAAACCGGAGGATGCCAGCCAGGTGTATGCGTACGCGCTGTATCTGTCTGCCAGTGACCGCACTGACGAGGCTCTGCGCCAGCTGCATCGCCTGCCGACCGCCCGCTGGGATCAAAATCTTAACGATCTGCACGCTCGCCTGATGATGGAGATGAGCCTTGCCCGCGCCGAACGGTTGTATGCCGCAGGCGATCGGGCGGCGGCAGACGCGCTGCTCGACACGCTACCTGCATCCACACGGATTACCCTTACCCGCGCCGACTGGGCGATGACGCAGGGCGACAGTGAGCGCGCACTTCATGGATATCGCGCGGTGCTGGCGGTTGAGCCGCAAAACACCACCGCCAGACTGGGGGAGATTGACGCGCTGCTGGCGCTGAAGCAGCTGCCGCAGGTCCGACAGCGGCTGGTGGCGCTGCCTCCAACCACGGTGACGGAGAGTGTCAATGCCGGACGACGGGTGGCGGCGGCCTGGCTGGCGGTCGGGGATGCGGCCCATGCTCAGGCACTTTATCGCCGCCTCAAACCGCAGGCGGAAAAAGAGATGCCTTCCGCAGGCAGCGCGCTGCTGTTTCGCGATGCCGCCCGGCTGGCCGCCAGCCAGCAGCAGCCGGTTGCGGCGCAGGATGATTATGGCCGGGCGATGCTGGCCAGTGGCATCAGCGATACGCTACCGACAAATCAGCAGGCGCTTACCCGGTTGACCCGCAATAACCCGGCCGATGACTGGCTGAAGCGGAGTATCCGCAGCGATGCCGCCACGCTTGCCCGGCAGCAGGACACCACCCTGACCATTGCGGAGGATTATTCCCGCAGCAAAGGCACTGGCGGTATCTCTGATTTCACCGCCCACACCACCATGATGCAGCTGGAGACGCCGCTGGCGGCAGGCAAAGGTTTTGTGCGGCTGGATAATGTCTCCCTCTCTGCCGGGACTTTTTCGCGAAATGCGCAGGGTAATATTGACGACAACTTTGGCACCTGTGCCAGTACGGATGCGGTCTGTCGCCGGGATTTCCGGCAGCACCAGAACGGCACCAGCGTTGGCCTTGGCTACAACAGCGAGCGCTGGTCGGCGGATCTGGGCACCACGCCGCTGGGCTTTGAGGTGACTAACTGGGTCGGTGGCCTGACCTGGCACGACAGTATTCAGGATGTTGGCGTGTCGGTCACCGCATCACGCAGGCCGGTTTCCAGTTCGTTACTGGCCTATGCCGGGGCGCGTGACCCCGCAGAGGCCAGCGGTAAACGCTGGGGCGGCGTGGTGGCGACCGGCGGCGAGATCGGCCTGAGTTACGATCGTGGCGAGGCTAATGGTCTGTGGGCCAGCCTTGGCGCGCATCAGCTGACCGGCGAAAATGTCCGCGACAACAGCCGTCAGCGGCTGATGGCGGGTTATTACTACAAGCTGATTAATGAAGATAATCGCCGGGTGACGGTGGGGCTGAACGCGATGCTGTGGCACTACGCTCACGATCTCAGTGATTATTCGCTGGGCCAGGGCGGCTATTACAGTCCACAGCGTTACCAGTCGCTGGCGATTCCGCTCACTTACCGTCAGCGCAGCGAAAACTGGTCGTGGAGTCTCGGTGGCTCGCTGTCATGGTCACAATCCCGCAGCCGTGGCGAACCGCGCTATCCCCTCTCTGATACCTCGCTGACTGGCGATAACCCGACGGGCAGTGACGGCAGCAGCAGCGGGTTCGGTTACACGGTGCAGGCGGCGGTGGAAAGACGCCTCAGTGCGCACTGGACGCTGGGCGCGGGTGTGGATCTGCAACAGGCGAAAGATTACACTCCCAGCCAGGGTTTACTCTATGTACGTTATTCGATGACGGGCTGGCAGGGTGATCTGGATATGCCCGTGCAGCCGTTAACGCCGTATGCCGACTTCAATTAGGCTAACGTGCTGATATTTAACGTTGCCTGGTCATAGCCAAAACGCGTCTCAGCGCATGCTTCCTTAAGGGATGACTTAACAAGCGCCTGCCATCATATATACTCAGGACAGTTTTGCCGCCTGCGTGGCGGCATTCAGCATTGCGGAGAACAGGCTTGCGCGTCAGTCGTTCATTAACGATAAAGCAGATGGCGACGGTTTCAGGGGTGGCAGCTGTCACTATCTGTATTTTTATCGTCATCCAACTTTTCCATTTTGTGCAGCAGCGCAGGATTGACTATGCCCAGCAGATGGAAAATATCGCGCATACCGTGCGTCAGCCATTGTCCCGGGCGGTTCTGAAGGCGGATATCAGTCAGGCCGGATTGATTCTGTCGTCGCTGAAACCCGCCGGTATTCTGGCACAGGCTGAAGTGGTGCTGCCCAGCGGGATGCAGGCGCTGCATACGGATTTCGAACCCACCAGACCGGTGCCGGAGCTGGTTGCCCGCCTGTTTGAGTTACCGGTGAAAATTACCGTGCCGCTTTATTCGCTGGAGCCGTCGAACCCGAAACCGCTGGCGCTGCTGGTGTTGCAGGCGGATTCCTGGCGGGTGTACCAGTTTATTCTCAGCGCGCTGTCCACCATGGTGACCATCTGGCTGCTGCTGGCGCTGATCCTTTCGGTGTCCATCAGCTGGTGTATTAACCGCCTGATTGTCCGCCCTTTAAGAGCCATCGCCGCTGAGCTACAGGATTTGCCGCCGCAGGAAGCCATCTCGCACCAGCTGGTCCTGCCGAAACGCCACCGTGATGATGAGCTGGGGGTGCTTATCCGCAGCTATAACCGCAACCAACAGATTGCCGGCGCGGTGCACGATGAAATGAGCCGTCTGACCACCCGCGTTGCCCTGACCAACCTGCCAAATAAAGCCCTGTTTCTTGCGCTACTGGATGAGCATCTTAATTCGCTCTCCGGCGATGAGTCGTTTACCGTGCTGATCCTGCGCATCGAAACGCTGCTGGAAGCGAATGGGGTGGTGGCGGACGAACAGCGTGACGCGCTGTTACTGACGCTGCTGGAGAGAGTCAAAGGCTGCATTGACAGTCATACCATCATTGGGCAGATCTCCGGTAGCGATTTGGTGCTGCTCGCCAGACGTGCCAACAGTCCGTTTCGGGCGATGCGGCTGGCGCGCCTGCTGTTGCTGCGTCTGAATCAGCCGGTGACGCTTTCGCAAATGCAGCTGCGGCCCAATGTCAGCATTGGCCTGGCCCAGCGCGATGACAGTCATCTCAGCGCCCAGGATTTTCTCAGCCGCGCCGCGTCAGCGATGATGTCAGCCCGGCATCAGGGTAAAAATCAGATCCTGTTTTTCGACCCGGCGATGATGGAGCGCGCGCACAAGCGCCTGACCCAGGAGCACGATATCTTGCAGGGGCTGGCGGAAGAGAAATTTTCGCTGTTTCTGCAACCACAGGTGGATATGCGCAACGGCCAGCTGGTCGGCGCGGAGGCGCTGTTGCGAATGCGCCAGCCGGATGGCAACTGGTCGCTACCGGAGGATTTGATCGTCAATGCGGAAGAGATTGGGGTGATAGGTTCGCTGGGACGCTGGGTATTTGAAGAGTCCTGCCGGGTACTGGCGGCCTGGCAGAAAGCCGGGGTAGAACTGACGCTCAGCGTCAACCTCTCTGCCGCGCAGCTGCGTGAGCCAGATATGGTGCTGCACCTACGCGACCTGATTGATCGTCACCGCATTTTACCCGGTAGTCTGATGCTGGAAATTACAGAAACCGCACAGGTGGAAGAGCTGGAACTGGCGCTACGCCTGCTGGGCGAGTTGCAGGAGTTTGGTGTGTCGGTGGCGCTGGATGACTTTGGCATGGGCTATGCCAATCTGAACTGGCTCAGCCAGTTTAAATCCCTGCCGATCAGTAAGTTAAAGATGGACCGCAGCTTTGTCTGTTTACTGCCCCATGACGATACGATGGTGAAGATAGTGGCAGCGATAGCCGAGATAATCAGGCTGGACGTGATAGCGGAAGGGGTGGAAACGCCGCAACAGCGCGACTGGTTGCTGGCACGGGGTATCTTTATCGGTCAGGGATATCTTTATTCTGAAGCGCTTGCTGTTGCGGCCTTCAATCAGAAATACTTCGCCGCTCTTCAGAGCGCAACAGATCAACGCTTTCAGGATTGCTGACGCAGGCTGAACCTGCTCCGGACGACATTTTCTCCCGTTACCACTGCCCGATTATCTGAGTACAGCCGGGAGCTGAAGTGATTCAGCTCTTAAAACGTTATTCTGGTCTGCTCAGAATGTGTCAATTTATATCAATTCGGTTGACAGGGTGTTAGGTTTGCGTTGAAGTTTGACGATAACTACAACGAACCCACCCGTCATTAAGCTGTTAACGGATATTGCTATGAAAACGTCTCTGTTTAAAAGTCTTTATTTCCAGGTCTTAACCGCTATCGCTATCGGTGTGCTGCTCGGCCATTTCTGGCCTGAACTGGGCGCGCAGATGAAGCCGCTGGGCGATGCTTTTGTAAAACTGATCAAGATGATTATCGCCCCGGTGATTTTTTGTACCGTGGTGACCGGCATTGCCGGAATGGAGAGTATGAAAGCCGTGGGGCGCACCGGTGCCGTGGCGCTGCTCTATTTTGAGATTGTCAGCACCATCGCGCTGATTATCGGTCTGGTGGTGGTTAACGTGCTGCAACCGGGTGCCGGGATGAATGTCGATCCGGCCACGCTGGATGCCAAAGCGGTGGCTGTCTATGCCCAGCAGGCGGAGCAGCAGGGTATTATTCCCTTCCTGCTGGATATTATTCCGGGCAGTGTGATTGGTGCCTTTGCCAGCGGCAATATTCTCCAGGTGTTGCTGTTCGCCATTCTGTTCGGTTTTGCCCTGCATCGCATGGGTGATAAAGGCACGCTGGTGTTCAATTTTATCGAGAGTTTCTCCCGCGTCATCTTCGGCATCATCAATATGATTATGCGTCTGGCTCCGATTGGTGCCTTCGGCGCGATGGCGTTTACCATCGGTAAATATGGCGTTGGCTCGCTGGTACAGCTCGGCCAGCTGATTATCTGTTTCTACATCACCTGCGTGCTGTTCGTGGTGATTGTACTGGGATTAATCGCCCGCGTGGTCGGCTTTAATATCTTTAAATTTATTGCCTACATAAAAGAAGAACTGCTGATCGTGCTGGGCACCTCTTCGTCGGAGTCGGCACTGCCACGTATGCTGGACAAGATGGAAAAGCTGGGCTGTAAAAAGTCGGTAGTCGGCCTGGTGATCCCTACCGGTTACTCTTTTAACCTCGATGGCACCTCGATTTATCTGACCATGGCTGCGGTATTTATTGCTCAGGCCACCAACGCCCATATGGATATTTTCCATCAGATAACCCTGCTGGTGGTGCTGCTGCTCTCCTCGAAAGGAGCCGCAGGCGTGACCGGCAGTGGCTTTATCGTGCTGGCGGCGACGCTGTCTGCCGTCGGTCATCTGCCGGTGGCCGGACTGGCGCTGATTCTGGGGATTGACCGCTTTATGTCCGAAGCACGTGCGCTGACCAATCTGATTGGTAATGGTGTGGCGACGGTGGTCGTGGCGAAGTGGGTCGATCAGCTGGATGAAAAGCAACTGAATGAGACGCTTTCTGCCTCAGGAAAGGCTAAAAAGCTGTCTGAAATCTGAAGATAAGCGGTTAATTCACTAAAAATCCTGACAAATGCCCGCTGCGACTTGCCCTCGCGGCGGGCATTTGCATAATAATCCCCAACAATTTTATCATTTTTCACTTTCCGCTGAGACTTCCTCGCCGGGATGTGGTCTAACAGGCTGTTCTTTCTTTTACAGCAGCCCCTGCCGACAGCAGCAGGCTGAAGACCGCCAGTGATTATTTTTTGGTTTGTGATTGAGTAGGGGTTCACATGCAGGGCACCAGAATTCGTCTTTTGGTTGGTGGAATACTGCTGACCGCTGCCTGCGGTATGGTTCAGGCTGAAACGCTGCAACCCGATCCCGCCTGGCAGCAGGGAAAACTCAACAATGATTTCAGCTGGCAGGTGCTGGCTACGCCTCAGCGTCCCAGCGACCGTGTTGAAGTTCGTTTAATGGTTAATACCGGCTCGCTGATGGAAAATACGCAGCAGAGCGGATACAGCCACTTACTGCCACGTCTGGCACTGGTGCATAACGCAAAGCTGGATACCGCGCAGCAGCGTTCACTGTGGCAGCAAAGTATCGACCCGGATCGGCCGCAGCCGCCCGCGTTAACCTCTTATGACTACACGCTTTATTCCCTCAGTCTGCCAAACAACCGTCCGGAAATGCTGAAAGAGGCGCTCAGCTGGCTGGCCGCCACCGTGGGTGATATGAGCATCAACCAACAGACCGTCAGCACGGCGCTGAATGCCGATGACCCCATTGCCAGCTGGCCGGCCAATCCGCGGGATGTCTGGTGGCGTTACCGGTTGAAAGGTTCACCGCTGTTGGGGCACGACCCCCTGACGCCTCCGGACGTGCCGGTCGATCCGGAAAAACTTAACGCCTTTTATAAGCAGTGGTATACCCCGGATGCGATGACCCTGTTTGTGGTGGGCAACGTTGACAGCCGCAGTCTGGTGGAACAGATCAACAAAGCATTTTCACCGTTGCAGGGTAAGCGAACCACCCCGACGCCGATACCCACGCTGCCGCCATTGCCTCCGCAGCCGGTTAATCTGGTGAATGGCAACCTGAATCAGGATCGCCTGTCGCTGGTGTGGGATGCGGCGTGGCAACCCATTCGTGATGCGCAAAATCTGCAACGCTACTGGCAAAGCGACCTGGCGCGTGAAGCGCTGTTCTGGCACGTTCAGCGTGTGCTGAGCCAGAGTAAAGCGCAGAAAGTCCAGGTAGGTTTTGACTGCCGCGTGCTTTATCAGCGTGCGCAGTGCGCCATTAATCTCGATGCCGATAACGCAACGCTGGGCAGTAATCTTAATCTGGTGGCCCATGAGATGGCGAATATTCGCGACAACGGTCTGCCGCAGGAAGAGTTTGACGCGCTGATGGCGCAAAAGACCGCCGAGCTGAGCAAACTGTTTGCTACCTATGCCCGTACCGATACGGATGTGTTGATGAGCCAGCGCCTGCGTTCGCAGCAGAACGCCGTGGTGGATATCGCGCCTGAGCAGTATCAGAAGCTGCGACAGAACTTCCTGTCGGGCCTGACGTTGCAGATGATGAACCAGGAGCTGCGCCAGCAGCTGTCTCAGGATATGACCATGGTGTTGATCCAGCCGCAGGGGGAAGCGGAAACGGATATGCAGATGCTGCAACAGAGCTGGCAGAAGATTATGCAGCCGACCACGCCAGCGCCTGCCAGTACCCTCGATGAAACCAGACCGGAAGTGTCTGATATTCCCGCTTCACACAATTAACATCGTGACCACCCGGTCCTGCTACAAGGGGACCGGGTGGCGCGAATCGGTCTGTCTCATCTCTCACCACTTGCGCGCCCGCAGCCATTCATTGACCAGCATCGGCCAGCTTGCCAGCGGCAGGTCGGCGACGTTACGAATGCCAAAGCCGTGGCCGCCCTTCTCGTAGAAATGCAGTTCACTGGCGACCTTTTTCTCCCGCAGCGCACTGAACATCAGCATACTGTTGTTGATCGGCACGGCCTGATCGTTAACGGCATGAATCAGCAGGGTTTGCGGTGTTTCCTCGCTGACGCGGGTTTCTACTGACCAGTTGTCAATCTCCTGCTGAGTCGGGTGTTCCCCCAACAGACGCTGGCGTGAGCCGGGATGCGCCAGTCCTTCCCGCATACTGATTACCGGATAAAGCAGAACCAGCGCATCGGGCCTGGCTGAGAGGGAGTCGGCAATATCCTGTACCGGATAGAGTTTTTCAGCAAAGCGTGTGCCTGCGCTGGCCGCCACATAGCCCCCGGCAGAAAAGCCCATCATCACGATGCGTTTACCATTCAGGCCCTGCGCCGCCCGATGCCGCAGCACCCTCACGGCCCGTTGTGCATCAGCCAGCGGCGCATCCGCACCTTCATGGTGTCCATCCTGCGGTAAGCGGTAGGTCATCACCGCCAGCGTGTAGCCCATGGTGGTAAAAAACATCGCCAGGGCGCTACCTTCTCTGTCGATCATAATGCGTTCGAATCCGCCGCCGGGGGCGACCAGCAGCGTCACGCCGTTAGACTCCTGCGGATACCAGATAGCGATTTCCGGGCAGCGTATGCCGGAGGCGACACGGTCATGAGGCTGAAATGCTTCAGCTAAATCAATAATTTGCGGCTGCACCTGTGAATCACTGGCACCGGGTGCGTCACCGGTGGGCCAGATATTGATAATTGCAGTTTCCATCGATGCTCCTGTTACAGGTTTATGCCCGTGAAGAAATTGCCGTACGGGTGCCATATAAGCATTGTCGATTAATTAATATTACGTCCAGAAAATAACCGTTATGGTGAGCTATTTCAGACTATGCCGTAAAAAGAGGGTGAAAAGCGCTATTTCCGCAATTTCCAAAACTAACGTTATGTTTTGAAATGTTATTTATAGTGTCTTATTTCTTATCAATACGCTTTAAGTGCAATTTAATCACTCTTCGCTGTCATCACGCCGGATGATTTTCCGCACCCGCAGCCAGATTACCTGGTCGGGGGCGATAAATTCGTTCATCGCATCGCAGTGAACAATCTGGCGGCTTGTTGCTCTGGGGGGAGGGAGATAGCGAAGAAGATGACGCATAACGCTTTTTTTTGCTGTTAAAAGCATTATGTGCCGGTGCTGAATCATGGACGATCTTGTCTTATATCAACCGAACGGTATCAATCTCTTTTGCTGACTTACGCGGGTGCCTGCTCGCGGCCGGGAAAAGCAGTGAAGCATTTTTATTGATACAAGGAAGAGTTATGGCTAAGAGCCTGGCCCATCAGTCTGGTTTACCTGCCATTTTGAACCCGGGCAAAGCTCGAAATCCTCACGTACTCCGTGTACGCTTCGGTTGTTCCGCGCTGTTCGTGTCCAGAACAATAGCGCCCGGTGGGACAGGCTCTTAATCTGCTGTTCAGAAGGCATGCTTTAATGCCAGCAATTCTCAGCCTGTTTTGACGAACAATACCGTTAAAAATTCTGGCGGCTTACGATCTCAGCTCGCCGGGCCAGTACGGGGATAACGGAATGTCGATGCTTCCGCCGTAAAATCCTCTCATCAATCGCTTTATTCAGCTTAGTAAGAGGGGCAGGATATGCCGCAAAAGAACGTCATCGGGCCACGTTGGCTGATTTTTACCTGTTCCCTTCTGGCTGGCGCGCTGGCGGTCAGCCTGCCCGTTCAGGCTGTCACGCCTGCCTTTCTCGATCGGTCGGTGCTGGAGCAGGTCAGGCAGCAGCTTCACCACCACCAGGCCAGCGAGCCAACCCGCGAGGCCTGGCGACAGCTGAAACGCCAGGCTGATAAAGCGTTGCCTTTGCCGCTGATGAGCGTGACCGAAAAGGGAATGCTGCCGCCAGGCGGAACAAAGCATGACTATCTCAGCCTCAGCGCCTACTGGTGGCCGGACCCGCAGCATCCGGATGGACGCTGGATCAGGCGCGATGGCGAGATCAATCCGGCCAGTAAAAATAATCAGTCGGATGGCGTCAGGCTGGCGGCCTTTACCGCCAGAGTCCAGACACTGACGCTGACCTGGTATTTTTCCGGCGAGCAGAAGTATGCCGACCGGGCGATGGCGCTGCTGCGCTACTGGTTTATTAATCCGGCCAGTAAAATGAATCCCAATCTTAATTTTGCTCAGGGTGTGGAGGGCGTCGCTGCGGGACGTTCCACCGGCATTCTTGACGGACGTTATTTTGCCACCCGAGTGGTGGATTCGGTGATCCTGCTGCGCGAGGCGCCAGGCTGGCAGCAGAGTGATGAACAGGGCATTCATGCCTGGATGCAGGACTACCTGAGCTGGCTGAAAAACAGCAAGGCCGGAAAACGGGAGGCCAGAGCGGAAAATAATCATGGCAGCTGGTACAACGTGCAGGTGGCGGGGATTGCCTGGTATCTTCAGGATTTGCCGCTGATCCGCCAGCAGGTCAGGGCAGCGAGAAACAGAATGCAGCAGCAGATTGCCGCCGATGGTTCACAGCCGTTGGAGCTGAAACGCACCCGTTCATTTCACTACAGTTACTTTAATCTTCAGGCGCTGGTGTCACTGGCCGTACTGGCGGAAAAAGCCGGAGCTGATGACCTCTGGCGACCTGCTGCCGGGGAAAAGGTGGCTATCCTCACCGCGCTGGACTTTATGGCTCCTTACGCTGACGCCAGCAAAGCATGGCCATACCCGTCACGGGATCGTGTCAGTGACCGGCTGATCCCACTGCTTGCGCAGGCGGACATCAGCCTGGACCGCGACCATTATCAGTCGTGGATTAAGCAGGCCACCTTCACTACGGATAATAAAGCGGAGCAGGGGGCGTCAGAGGGCGCGCGCCGCGATACCTGGTTGCTTTCATTGCCGCGTTTTGCCCGGCAGTAAGCGCTGTCCGCCTGCACCCTTATATGATGGCTGTTATCAGGGGCAGGCGTTGCGGCCCGCAAGTCACGGTGATACGAATACCATTACCAGGCTTAACTCAGGCGGGCATTGCGCTAAGCGGAATAATGGCCCCGCGATGCTGAATTACCGTACTGGCGGTGAGGTGCCCGCGCCTTGCGGCCTCTTCGGCCCCGCCGCCAGTCAGGCGAACAGCCAGATAGCCTGCGCTGAACGAATCTCCGGCGGCGGTGGTATCCACCACGCTGGCGGCGGCCAGTTTGACAGCAGGGACATCGATCAACGGCTGACCCTGCTGCGAAACCAGACAGGATTCTGCCCCGCGTTTAATCACCACTTCCGTGACGCCTGCCGCGTGCGTTCGGGCAATCACGTCGTCAGCGCTGGCCTGGCCCCACAGTAAATCCTCGTCATCCAGCGTCAGGAAGGCGATATCAGTACAGCTCAGCATCGCCTCATAGGCTGATTGGGTGACCGTCGGCGATGACCACAGACGTGGGCGGTAGTTGTTGTCGAAAATAATCCTGCCGCCGTTCTGCCGACAGGCTTTCAGCAGCGCCATCAGCTTGTCCCGGCTCTGCGGGCTGAGAATGGCCAGGCTGATACCACTGAGATAGAGATAATCGTAGCGTGCCAGTTGTTGGCAGATTTCCTCCGCCTGGTCGCTCTCCAGCCAGTAGCGGGCAGCGGCATCATTCCGCCAGTAGAGGAAGGTTCGCTCTCCTTTTGCGTCGGTTTCGATGACATACAAACCCGGAAGTTTATTTTCCATACGCTGAACCAGCCCCGCGCCCACTTTTTCCTGTTGCCAGGCATTGAGCATCTCACTGCTGAAGTTGTCTGTTCCCAGCGCCGTGACGTACTGCACGTCCAGCTGCCGTTCGGATACCTGACGGGCGAGGTAAACCGCCGTGTTCAGCGTGTCGCCACCAAATCCCTGATTCAGGTCACTGTTTTTTTTCGATAGTTCAATCATGCACTCGCCAATCACGGCTATGTTTTTTTTCGTCATGGTCGTCTGCTCATCATAAATTTGTCCCAGTCTCTTCGTACTGACAGGCAGAGTCAATGTTTTAAAACAACGTTTTATTTTTATGTAAAGGGTGAAAATACGCTGAAAAAGTCGTCTGTTAGGCCGATTGAAAATGTGTCAGCAGAGTGATAATGGCGAATATCAGGGATAAATTACCGTACAGCCTGATGCCGATACATGTTTGTGGGAAGCCCTGCCAACATGGTTTCGTCTTCTTAAAGGATCTACATATGGTGCTGAAGAATATCAGTCACCGGCTCTCCCCCTCAATTGTCGTTAAAAAACAACAACAAGAGCGTTTGTACTGGCAACAATGTCAGCGCACCTATACGTTCCAGCCCATCTACCGGGTGACCGGCAGTCTGATGGCAATTGAGGTGCTCACGGCGGTGTTTCATCCTTCCGCACCGGGCCAGAGAATATCGCCGGAGTCCTATTTCGCCGCTCTTAGCGTCCATCAGCGACTGCTGATTGTTCAGGAACAGCTTGAATTATTGATAACCTGGGAGCAGAAATTTATTGCCGACCAGCTTTTGGTTTCGATCAATGTTGATGGTCCGACGCTACTGGCGGTGCAACATCATCCTGTCATCAGACAGCTGATTGCCCGTTGCCCCTGGCTGCGTGTCGAGCTGGTGGAACACCACAATCTGCCAGGAAAACAGATGATTGCGCAGATACCTGAGCTGGGGCCATTGTGGCTGGATGATTTTGGTTCAGGCATGGCGAACTTCTCAGCGCTGACTGAACTTGAGTTTGGCTACATCAAACTGGCGCGCGAGCTGTTTATGCTGCTGCGCGCGTCAGAAGAGGGGCAAAATCTGTTCAACTCCCTGCTGTTGCTGATTAGCCGTTATTGCCAGGGCGTGATTGTTGAAGGCGTCGAAACCGCTGAAGAGTGGCTCCAGGTGAAGAATTCACCCGCAGTTGCTGCCCAGGGCTACTTTTTCTCCCGCCCGCTCCCCTTTGATCGGTTGGATAACCTGCCGTTTCACCTCGCCTGATGTTGTTTCCGCACGCCTCGTCTATCTTTACTTAACACAGGAGTAAGGAAGAGGACGAAGCATGTCGCGAGCAGGAAAAATAATTAGCTGGATTGTCGGGATTTTTTTGTTACTGGTGGTTGTGCTGGTGATTATTATCGCCACATTTGACTGGAACCGCCTCAAACCCACCATTAACCAGAAAGTCTCTGATGAGCTGAACCGGCCTTTTGCCATTCGTGGTGATTTAGGCATGGCCTGGCAACGTAATCGCGATGAGCCAGGCTGGCGGCGCTGGATACCCTGGCCGCATCTCTATGCCGAAGATATTATGCTGGGCAATCCTCCGGATATTGCTGATGTAACCATGGTGCATCTCCAGCGCGTGGATGCCACCCTGTCGCCGCTGGCCCTGCTGCACAAGCAAATCTTTATTCCGTGGATCAAATTACAACAGCCAGACGCTCGCCTTATCCAGAATGCTGACCGCCATAATAACTGGACCTTCAATCTGGCGGACAGCGATAAAACGCAGCCCGCACAGCAGCCGTCGTCCTGGTCTTTCAGACTCGATAATATCCTGTTCGATAAGGGGAATATTACCTATCGTGATGCCATAAATAAGGCCGATGTGCAGGTTACGGTCACGCCGCTGGGTAAACCGGTGCCTTATGCCCAGCTTGCGGGTAGCAAAGAGGATGTTGCCAGTAAAGGTGCTTCGGACTTTGTTTTTGGCTGGCAGGCCAACGGCACTTACAACAATGAGAAGCTCAGCGGTGAAGGCAAAATCGGGGGCATGCTCTCTTTACGTAGTCAGACCAATCCCTTTCCGTTGCAGGCCGATGTGCGTAATGGCACCACCCGCGTTCAGGTTGCCGGTAGTTTGCAGGACCCTCTTAACCTGGGAGGGTTGAATATTCGTCTGCGTTTTGCCGGTGACACGCTGGCTAATCTGTATGGTCTGACCGGTATTTTGCTGCCGGATACCCCGCCGTATGAAACCGATGGCCATCTGATTGCCCGCTTCCAGGACAAGGCTGGCCCGGTATTCCGCTACGAAAACTTTAACGGTCATATTGGTGACAGTGATATCCACGGATCAATGACCTGGAGCCAGATCAAGCCCCGCCCCAAACTACAAGGGACGCTGGAATCGCGCCAGTTACGCATGGCTGACCTGGGGCCGCTGATTGGCGTGAAATCGGGCAAGGGCAGCGATAAAACGGAAAAAGCAAAGGCGGCGAGGGGGGAGGCATCCAACCAGCCAGCGGACCGGGTATTACCTCATGACAAGTTTGATACCAAAAGCTGGGATGTGATGGATGCCGATGTGAAGTTCAGCGGCAAGCGCATCGAACACAGTGATTCGCTGCCGTTAAGCGATCTCTACACCCATCTGGTGCTGAAAAACGGCGATTTGCTGCTGGATCCGTTACGTTTCGGCATGGCGGGGGGCACGTTAAACAGCACTATTCATATGGCCGGAGATACCACGCCAATGCGGGCGCGAGCCGACCTTCATGCCCGTAATCTCAAACTGAAACAGCTGTTTCCTGGCGTAAAGGCAATGCAAAGCAGCATGGGGCAGATGAACGGCGATGCAACCCTGAGCGGAACGGGGAATTCAGTGGCTGATATTCTTGCTACCAGTAACGGCGAGCTGAAACTGCTGATGAATGATGGGGTGATCAGCCGCAGCCTGATGGAAATTGTCGGTCTTAACGTCGGTAATTATGTTGTCGGGAAACTCTTTGGTGATGATGAGGTTCGCATCAACTGCGCGGCGGCAGATCTGAATGTTACCAACGGGCTGGCCTCCAGTCGGCTGTTTGTTTTTGATACGGAAAATGCGGTAATCAATATTACCGGCACCACCAACTTTGCTAATGAACGGATGGACCTGTCGATTAACCCGGAAAGCAAAGGGATCCGCATTATCACCCTGCGTTCCCCCCTGTATGTGCGCGGCACGTTCAAAAACCCGGATGCGGGTGTGAAGGCGGGTCCGCTACTGGCAAGGGGAGCGGCAGCCGTTGCTCTGGGGGCGGTGGTTACTCCTGCGGCAGCGTTGTTAGCGCTGATTTCGCCCAGCGATAACGAGCAGAATCAGTGTACCAACGTGCTTTCGCAGATGAAGAGTAAAAAATAAACGCAGTGAAAAAACCGGCCATCAGGCCGGTTAATGATGCTGTTGATAACCAATTCTCTACTCAATACAAAAGATTCAGGCGGTTTGCAATTTCGACAGGTGCAATATCCGTACTGTTGTTATATAAAAACTCAATTTCACCTAAATACTGGTCTAAGGTAATGCTGTTACTGTTGGATATATTCAAGAGGGGAGAGGGTAAACTGGATGTAATATGGGACAATGAGCCTGTTTGTCGCAGCTTTAATTTTTTTAATCTGTAACTTCTGCTGTGCAAAACATCAGCTTGCTGGCTGTTTTCTGAATTTGAAACATCAGAAAAAACAGGATATTTATTTAACGCCAGGAATTTGTTGTCTATACGCTCATAGTGAGAAATGATATTAAATACGCAAGACTTGTTCAGGCTGGATCTTTCCTGATTAATTAATTTTCCTGTTAATTCCTTCAGGATATTGTCTACTAATTTGACCTGAGGATCAAATTCCGAGACTGCTTTAATTTCAAGTCCTTTTTTAAACTTATTATTTTTATCAAAAGTGAAAAACATGGGGATTTTCTGAGCGTTCCCAACGTGACTGAATGTGCTGTGATTGTCATTCGGCTCTTTTGATCCCTTACTGGTTTCGGATCTTTTACTCAGAACAAACCTATCAGATCGGAAAGAGCGCCCGGCTTTGTTCTCCTCAATAATGGGCAGTGGATAGCACCAGAGCCTGTCATTATCACCGGGATGCATGGCAATCGGCATTATTTTGTATTCCGCAAAAAGATCTGCTTCTGTATTGAGTGCCGAAATTTTATACTCATCACTTTTTGAGGAAAAGATATTAGTATTAGTATTTGCTGATTCGGTTGAGGTTTTTTTTAATTGCAGTAAATCCATCGCAATTCTTGCGCCAACGGCGGTTCGTGGCAATACCATGTAAGTATGGTCATTAACCATGGTTCCGATTTGCAACCTTAACTCGCTTTTTGCTTCTACTTTTAAGACCAGTTCTTTTTCGTTTATTTTATCGGCCTGGGATTGTTCAATAATCATTTTTTCGATGTCAGGATTTTTCTTCTTTGATAGCAGCTGAGTTGAAAATATATTGAAATCGTCTGGCTTCATATCAAATGAAATGTTATTACCAGACAGAGTCTGATACAACATAATAGCATTGGCCTCAAAGGGCATGACGGTCATATAATCGATAGCGTTGGCGCTAAGGAACGCTCTTTCCAGACCTTGTCCGGTCCCGGCAAGAGCAACAAGCGCTTTCCTGTTGCGGTTTTGGAATGAGACGCTGATATTACCATTGTCCTTTTTTGCAAGAATAAGATCGTGAGTTACAGATAAACCAGTGACAATACCGGCAAACCAACCGGGGACGAAAGGAAGGCCGCCAGTAGCAACGCCAAAAAAAGCAGAGATGGAGCCTGCACAAGTAAGTTTTAGTATATCACCAGGCTTTATTTCATTTACCAGATCTGAAAATTTCGCAGGAATACCTGTGTGGTTTTTTATACCCAGAGCATCTTTAGAGACATTTACTTGTTGTTTTTCCGAAAAAGCATTTTTTTTGATGTTATAACCATACAGATGACATTTATTATTAAGTTCTCCCTTACCTTTCAGATAATCCGGTGTCTTTTTTGCAGCAGATATAAAGGCGGCGACACCGGGATCGGCAGCTTTTATCAATTCAGTTGTTGCCGCAATTTTATTGTGAGCAGCAAGATTAATTTTGGCTTTCTTAAGATGAAATCTGAAATTATCTATTGCTGTCTTTAAAAGGGGAATATACATGCTGCTGAAGTTGCCTGACCTGTCTGATGAAAAGGGTAGGCCTGCATGATATTTTTCATGGGGATCGCTGCCTAATCTTGAAGAAAAACTTTGAGGTGGTTTGTGGCTCACTCTTTGAGCAGATGATTTTTTATTTGATATATAAACAGGGTCAATGTAGTAGATCCTTTTTTTATCTCCTTTCCTGATCTCTGCTTGTATATGATCTGAACATCTTTTTACACTCTTCAGTTCATAGCCATTTTTAAAAATTATTGATATATCCTGTTCCAGAACGGAGTAATCTTTCTCCCGGTCATCAATGAAGATGGATTTCAGATACAGACTATTTCCTTTAAAATAATAAGATACAAATGTCTTGTCATCGATTTTAAATGTCAGTTGATCTTTCTTATCATTTTTTTCATATTTATCGAAGCTCAGGGTAATGTACTGCGACTCTGTATTAGCGTTGTGTCGAACGAGGTTAATATTAACCACATAGCTGTTATCAGAATTTTTATCATCAGCAATCAACAATCCATCACTGTTTATATATAAACCTTTAAACCTGAGTAGATTATTATCCGCAAGCTTAGCCGTTTGATATTGATAGCCAGAAGTGTACTTTTTTGCAAGCCCTTTCAGGAAATTATACTCATTTCCTCTGACCAGAACCAGACAGCCGTCCTCGTCCAGAGTCATTCCAGATTTATTTACTGGAAATGATTTTATCGAGCCACAATAGACAAAATGTTCTGAATTGATATCGTTGATATCAGTATCTTTGTATTCTGGCTTAATTGAACCCGGCACTTCATCAAGATATAAATTGGAGATAGCCTCGCTGCGAGTTAATGAGGATGTCGTATTTGATACGCACGACATTCTGTGCAAAAAAGGGGCTTTATCTCCTGCCGAAAATGTGTGTCTTCTGACGGCGCGGTGAATCTTATCAGGGTGCTGAGGGTGATCCGAACTGTGGCCTGTTATTAACATATTATTTCCTTTTACCCGCGTTAACTATGAGAAAAACGTTACGTAAATAAGAAGAGGGTGTTATTTCAGTACGCTTGATGATTTTATTAATTTTTAAATCTACCAATTATTTCTGTGAGATATAGAAGTTGATAAAAGAAATGTTAGCCCGGACATTAAAAAATTCAGCTGGCAAGATATAAAAAATTCGTATATAAAAAATCTAATGTAAAACTGAATGTTTTTTATGAGTAAGGTGGTTTTTATGTTTTTATTAATTGAAGATTAAATTCTTTATTGCATGAAATTTATAACTATTTTCACATTTATTCGTAATAATAAAATTTTGGCTGAGTTTTACAGTGAGATAATCAAAGGTGAAGATTGGAAATATAAGTTTAGCTGGCGGAGAGCAGAGAAAAAGGCTCTGTTTCAGCGTTTACTGAAGGCCATGCAGCTGGCCGTTGCCGGAGAAACAGTTACGGTAATGAAAGCTGTGGTGCAAAAAATCGGCAATCTCTGCATCTGTATTGACTGGAGAATTCGCCTGTACAGGGAGCACACTGAGTCGACATTATCGGAGAGCGATAAAAGCAATAAGCTCAGGATGCTACCCTGCGACTATGCATAATGCCAGGATAAAAAAGCAGAGCTGAATCAGAATGGCCGCTATATCAAAACATTATGAGTTTGAAGATTATAATGGCATTCAAAATTTTTCCAGCTCCTGATCTTCTTCAGGAAATAAAGCTCTGTTAATCATCTGATTAAACAACATATTAACCGAAGTTAACTGAATGGCATATTTGCCTAAATTATTTTGAACATAATTATTTAATTCAATCTGATCAGGGTCAGTCGTATCTTTATCAATATTATTACGCAATTGACCATCTACATATAACAAAGCACTGTTGAGTTCAGAAAGTGTTGGCGCTCTTTGCGGATTTATCTGTTGATATTTTTCTTTCATCATTTCTAACAGACCGCTGAGATTGCTGGCATTATACTCATCTGCATTATGAGGTTTATTCTGTTTTATAAATTTCAGTAGCTCCCTTTGATACTCGGTAGCATCATCGCTTTGATAATGTTGAACGATATTGTCAGAATTATTAACTATATTCATCTTCTTCCTCGTTTTGGTTATCGTTAGTCTCAATATATTGATCATTTTGGCTCAACTGTATAAGTTTATTGCCTAATTCTTCGAGCTTCTCCGGGATTAAACTGTTTAATCTTTCACTGGCTGTGTGCATCCCCTTTCTTGCCTCATTTAACCATTGATTACAAAGAAACTCAGCAGGAAAACGTAATGCAGCACTGTCATTTTGCACGGTAATATTATCATCATGAGTAAAAATATAGTTTGATATCTCTACACCATCAGGCAATGGAACCTGATGAGGAATAATAATTTTTAAATCTTTCTGATGACCAATTTTTTCTTGCAGATGATGAATGATCCGAACAACGATAACCGGATCGTAAAATGATGTTTTTAATGCTGTGCTTAAATCATGTTGGAATTTTGCAAAACGCGCATTTTGTAATTGTGTATATTCATCAAACATACTGAGAAGTTGCGAAAAAAAAAGCTCAAAGCCAGCAGCAAAACCCTCCTTCTCACTATTTTCCCTGAGAAGAACCGTATGCTGCTGATATTCTGCATTGATTTCGTTACAACGACTCAGTGTCCGTTCCAGCGCGCTGGCCATACGCTTGTGCTGCATCCGTTCACCCGATTTGATTAACGTCATGCTATCCGGATGTGGAGGAAGCGTGGATAATTCAATTTTTCGCATAATTAACCGACATCTTTAATAAATTAATCTGATCAGGTCCGGGTGTGGCGATGCAAACCGGAGGTGTTTTAAACGGTGGCAGGCATAAAATCATCCTCTGCCGTAAGGCCTCAGGAAGACGGGTGGATATACTCATGAGAAAAGCAGCCCCGCAGGCCATGGTTGTTATATCTGGATCTGCGCTCCCGACAACAACCTGGTGTGCTAAGGGAAGTGAGATAAATGCCAGCAGCCTTTCATCTGATAGCATCATTGCACTTTGCTTCATTAATCTCTCGCGAAGCAAATAGCCACCTAAAAGATGTACTATTTTTGGTAAGCTGTACCAGTTGTTAAGAATGAGCGACGTAATCACGTCACATGCCGTCCATCCCTCTGGTAAATCTTCCAGCTGATAATGAGTAATTAACCAGTAGTTAAGCAGGGTGTCGTTCCAGATATCCGCAGTCATCTGTGCGGCAGCCAGATGGTATGGATCGGTATAATCTGAAGGGCAATACATTATCCTGAGTAAATATTCCGGCTGATTCACCCCTTATTTCCTCCTTCAATGCCTGGCTCCGGAGCAATTTCTTTTTTAAACTGTGGCTTTGAACCCGATTTGTAAAATACATACCCGCCGGTTATTGCCGCGATTAACGCGATTGCAGCCAGTAGCAGTGTCCAGATTCCGGGCAGCGAGGCCGGTATCTTTGTTGGGGCAGCGTATTGGATAGCGGGGGCAGGGAATAGCGCAATGGATATATTTTCATAACGTACATCGCTGACACTATTTTTAATAAGTGATTTAATTCGGGAGATAAACATGTTTTCATCGATTTCTCCCTTGTAGGAAATCAATACACCCACATGACTGGCTACTTTTTTATTTCCGGAGGCATTGTCAAAAGGGGGATAGCTGATATGCACACGGGCGCTTACCACTTCTGCAATGATCCTCAGAGTTTGTTCCAGGCGCTGTTCCTGTAATGAAAGAACACGAGCCTGCTCCGCATTAGGAGAAGCTACCAGTGAACTCTCCGGAAACGCCTGGCTGATTTGCACATCTGGAGCCCACGGAAGCTGGTACTGATTGAGGATCGAAAGTGCAGCAGTCATGTCGCTGCGATTAATGCTAACGCTGTAACCCAACTTAAGCGTGCCATTTTTTTGCGCAGCAATATTATGCTGCTGTAAAACGGCGAGGACCTGATTAGCTTGTTCCTGCGTCAGGTTATTCAGTAATGCATCATCATTACAGGCGGATAAAAAAACAGCTGCCAGCAAAAGTGGAATTGCACGTAATAATTTTTTTAACATTATTGCGACTTTTCCAGCGTCTCAATTGTGCTTACGCTCTTACGAACCAATGCACTGACAAGCGAGATATGGTTGGTATATTCTCCAACATAATTTTGCAAAATGGCCAGCTTTTCGGGGTCGCTGGTAAAGTTAGGTGTTTCACTTAATGCATTAATGACATCTTTATACTGCGCATTAGTTTCGCTGATTTTGTTAAATGTACTTGTTACTAAATTATTAAAATTATGGTCTTGAACACTGGCAGATAAGCTATCTTCAACAGCGGAGTCGTAAGGCGTTATCTTTGTTAACGATGAAACAATTTCGTTGTAATTACTCATTATCTGTTCCTGGTGAGTTTTAAAAATATGGTACGGAAAACCGTACCATGATGATTAACGGAAGTTTTGAATAATATTGGCACCCACATCTTTGTATGCTTTCACAACACTGGTTTGTGCATTACGAAAAAGCGTATAAGCCTGGAGTTTTGCCTGATATGCAGCCAGAGTACTGGGGTTTGAAGGATCATTTTCCAGTGCAGTCTGAGCCAGTTGCAATTCTTGCATAAGATTAGTCGCACCTTTCTCAAATGCTCCTGCTGCTTTGTCAAGATAGATGTTTTCATCAAACGTAGGTATATATTCACTTGCAGTAGGCATAATTTATCTCGAATTGTTAAGAGGAAAATACCAATGTCTGGGATTCATGAAAAGATAGCCCTCAGACGAATCAACATAGGATTTGTTTTGCAACCAGTTTTCATCGAGGTTAATAGAGAAATTAATTACATTGCTCCCCCATTTTTGATTGAACTCTGCTATAAAATTACGTAATGCGAGAAGTACAGTGTCATTTAGTGCATCACGAACAATCAGGGCATATCCGTTGGCTGTAGTAATTTGACGATAATGTACATGAAAGCGATCAAGTCCCTGGCGTGCTTCTGCTAACAACTGATTTTTATTTTTTACTTTAATGCTGACATTTACAGCATAAAGAATTTCTTTCATTAACGCTTTTTTTAATCTTTGCTCTTCATCAGAAGACATCTGATGATAGACATAAATGACCGGATGCAAAGGCGAATTGTAGTCAAGTTGTAAGACCGGATAACCAAGCTGTGAAAGTCGTTTGATAATGTCCTGACTTTGTTGCCACAGCCAGACAGGAATTACCCGGTTATTCTCATTAAGCTTATAAATTGCCTGCGTTGCCCATTCCATCTCTTTCAAACGATGCGCAAGTACGAAAATTTCCTGTTTATCACGGCTTTTTACTACGAGAAGTGGAGCAGGTGCGCCTGAGAGCACATTGGTCAGCGTCAGAACCTGTTTTTCATACTCAATTTTTTTATAGCACACAACCGCAGCAATAATAAATAAAAATAGTATTATGCAGCCGCCTGTCAGAAATATTTTATTCCTCTTTTTTTTGAAATTCTGGATCAGAGAATCTTCTTCTTCGTCTTTCACCACCACAGGAAGAAGATTGAAGTTTGCGACGGACTCAGACCAGTTGTCCCCCTCACGTTTAAAGGCGAAATGCACCGTGTCGTGGGAGAAAACCTCATTCTCCTTAATGACATGCTTAACTCCGCCGCTACTATCCTGTACTTCCAGCTGAAATCCATGCCCATCTTCATCCTCAATGGGATGAGATAACCTTAATATAATGTTTGGAGCATCGATGCTGTATGGAATATACAGCGTATTCAGCGCGTAGTGAGCTGCATGCTGCTGTTCTGATGAAAGAGCTGTTGTTTTATCCTGAAGGTCCGCACCGGGTTTGATAATAAGAAAATAATCATCCGCAGGCAGGAGTAATTCACAGCCCACCATAGGACCAAACAAAACCTTCAGCGTGTAGTTCTGCTGTACCGACTCAGAATGGGCCGCAGCAAAATCATCTTTCACGTTGCTATTCATAATATAAATTTAGCCATTTTTTCAATTTCATGGACAGATGTAATTTTTTTAACTGTGGAGGAGATCTTATCTGATTACATCTATATTGTTAATTTTTGGTAAGGTAAAGATTGCTTTGTGGTTTTAAATTAACTTAAGTATGTGTTGGATGATAGATATTATTGGGGGTGATTTCAACCAAATACACCTTATCCTTATCTTATTTAGCATAAGTTTATTTTTAATGTCTTATTATGAATTCTGAAGTGTTGACTTGATTTTTTTTATCATCCAGCATGACATAACATTTTTTTATTTAATAATTGTCTTATTTTATTGCCTACAGTTGGGGGTGGAATTTATGACTACTCTTTTAAAAGATAATAGTAACGGTTTTCAGCTCAAACCACAGCAAGGCATAAAAAAATTCAGTTTATTATCCAGTGCAGTTACTGCTACTGACGAGAATCTCAAACTGGATAATTTGTTTTTGTTTGCCCGGCCCGTTACTGTCGATGCAGAAATAACATTTTCGCTACCTGAAACGGAGTGCCGTGAGGAAGGGAAAATCAACAAGCCTGCAATTATGTTGAGCACAGGTTGCATTGATGTTTCCCTCAAAGGGTGCTGGAATATTGAACTTTTCTCCGTATCACAACTGGCGACTTTTTTAGCTTTTCTTAACTATCAGCATAAAGCCTGTGGTTTTACATCTGAAAAGAGTAAAGAAGAATCACCACCAGGTAAAAGTTCTGTCTTAGTTAATTCGCGGAAAGACTTTGTTGGCGTTATCGAAAGTAAGGAAAAAACGTTCATGAGACTTCTTTTCAGCGATATGTTGAAAAAAGGTGTAAGTTGCATGAACGAATTCTTTTCATTTGTTCGCGGGCTGGAAAATTATTGGGTGGCTTATTTTTTACTTTCACAGGTGATGGAAGAAAAAAATGAAAACGATGCCTGCAAACTTTATAACGCATGTAAAGTATACGGCGTGTCGGAATCTCATTTCAGAAAGCTTTGTCATAATGCTTTTACCTGTGGACCTAAGAAACAATTACGCTTGTGGCGTGCTGCTTACAGCGCTTTACAACTTATTGAGAAAGATAACACCATTGCAACAGTGGCTGGCAATAATGGTTATGCTTCTTCATCCCATTTTTCCAGCGAGATAAAATCACTTTTTGGTATCACGCCAAGGGAGTTCAAGAAAATGGGTATTTTTCTTCATGAATAAATTTTTTTTAAAAAACAATCACAATATTATTCTGTTCCTGATTGGTGCCTTGTTCTGTAACTGTGCTGCGGCCACATTGTTTGAAAAAAAAGATGTAAACCACAGGCAGTACAATAATTCTGCAACGCAGAGCGAATCAGATGATATATATGTTGCCAGTGATAACAGCGTAAAACAGTTCTTTTATGTGCTTGGCGGCGCGCTCGGTAAACCTGTGATTGTCAGTAATGAAGCGGCCAAAAAACGCGTCTCAGGTAACTTCAACCTGAGTCGTCCTAAGGAACTACTGCAAACGTTGACCGCAAAAACCGGGCTTATCTGGTATGACGATGGCAGCTCTGTTTACATTTATGACAGCAACGAAATTCAGAGCAGCATAGTCAGGCTGAGCTACGCGCCTTTTGACCGGCTGATTGCTTTTTTACAGTCATCCGGGCTTTATGATACTCGCTTTCCGGTGCGATCTAATGGCGAGTCGGGGTCATTCTATGTTTCCGGACCGCCAGTCTACGTTGAGCTCATCAGGGCCGCAGCAAAATACATTGATGCGACCTATTCACGAAGCGATACAGGTGAAACCACTATTCGCGTAATCAAATTACGTAATAGCTTTGTCAATGACCGAAACTACACCCAGCGCGATGTTCCGATAACAATCCCGGGTGTGGCAACAGTATTAAACCAGTTACTGAATAGTGGTAATAATGGTGCTCTCGCGGGGGCACGGATCACTGTCGATAATGATACGCAACACGCGATGCAGGCGGAGGCGGCAGCTCAGACCGGTATTCTTCCGCCATTACCTGCATTTGGATCCTCAACGGGTGAATCTCGTTATGACGATATAACCGGTTCGCGCGATGACCGAGTCACTATTGTGGCTTATTCCGACACCAATAGTCTGCTGATCCAGGGGTCCGAGCGTCAGGTCAGTTTTGTTGAAGATCTGGTGCAGGCTATGGATATTGCTAAAAAGCAAATCCAGCTGTCGCTGTGGATTATCGATATATCTAAAGATCAGGTTGATAAGTTAGGTGTGCAATGGTCGGGGGCCGCGACCCTGGGCAGCACCGGTGTGACAATCAACAGCAGTACACTTACGCCGTCAGGAAGCGCGCACTTTCTTGCAGATGTGACTGCACTGGCGCAAAAAGGTAATGCGCAAATCGTGTCGCGCCCTGAAATACTGACTCAGGAAAATATACCGGCACTGTTTGACAACAACACCAGCTTTTATACCCGCTTAATTGGAGAGCGGACTGCGTCACTGGAAAAAGTTACCTACGGAACCATGA
The DNA here is from genome assembly GCF_000590885.1 of Erwinia mallotivora. Taxonomy (GTDB): domain Bacteria; phylum Pseudomonadota; class Gammaproteobacteria; order Enterobacterales; family Enterobacteriaceae; genus Erwinia; species Erwinia mallotivora. The sequence continues at coordinate 19,111 of NZ_JFHN01000026.1, read as the reverse complement.
TTAGCGTGCTACCCCGTCTGACGCAGCGTCAGCAGGAAATCGAAATGATCCTGAATATTCAGGATGGCGGTACTGTTACTGGCTCAGGGGGAAATACCACCTATGTTGATAATCTGCCGGTTGTGAGTAATACCCAGATCAGCACGGAAGCCCGTGTGCCGGCAGGATTTGGCCTGTTGGTGGGGGGATACAGTCGTGATGAGGAGATACGCAACAACATTGGTATCCCTTTGTTACGCGATATACCTCTGTTGGGAAAACTATTTGATTACAGTTATGTGAGTCGCACAAAAATGGTACGTCTGTTTCTGATTCAACCCCGTTTATTAATTAATGGCGAAACCTGGAGCGGGCCTCAGGATAATAATCCGGTATTGGGTAATAGTGTTAATGGTGAAAACATCACGTTGAAATCAACGGTATCCATGTTACGCGATAATATGGCTCACTCAGGCAAGGTTGAGTAAGATATATGGCTATCCGCCCGTTAGGAATATCAGATTTTAGCCGTACAGACTTTCGACAACCGGTCAGTCATAAGGCAAGTCATGCTGCGGCAGAGGAAAGCGCAGAAAGCGCGCCGGTTGTTAACTTGCAGGAAGAGCTATTTAATGCCAGTGAAGAACTGGCCAGCATGTTGAGCTTATTCGGCAGATTTAACCGGGCTAACCGTAAGAATGCTGAACTGGACAGTGACTTCTTCTCTTCAGCACTGGAAGAGCAGGCGGAAGAGAAGTTGAATCAGCTTATCAGGCAGGTTACTAAGCTCAGTACGATGAACAGCATACTTAATTTTGCCCGGGGACTCTTTCCTGATGAGTCCGATTTAATGATGGCTCTGCGTGAAATGTTATTGAGCAGAAAGCTGTCTGAACTACAGAAACGAAAAGTAAAAGAGGCAATAAAAGATTTAGAGAATTTTGGTGACCGACAAAAAATGCAATCTGGCATCAATGTCAGCCGCCTCTCTAAACGTTTTAGCATGGCTGGAGGCAAAAAGTCGCTTTCAGCAAAAGATCTGCGAAACAGCTACCTGCGTTTTCTTGATCTGGATTTACCCGCCGGATTTATTTATCAGGACTGGATAGATGAATTTGGCTGTGATAACCGTAAACGCCTGCTCACATTTACTTTAGCCGCACTGATTGCTGATATGAAAGCAACCGAACCGGGTATACATTTTGATGAGTTTGGGCCATTAAGCGCTAAACTTTCCGATGCGCGTATTCTTCATACACTTGATCTGACGTTGAACGAAAGATTCAATGCATTGAAATTTCGCGAACAATTAAGAAATGGTGAAGTTCAGATTGCCGAGAACGATATTGTCAGCATCTATATGAAAGGTCTTATCGATTTTCAGGGATTCAAACCAGAACTGAAGCAATTCATGGATAACTTTATGCCGTTATTATTCATCAGACAAAAGGCTGAAGTTATTCAAACTATATATAATATTTACAATATAACACCTGACTTTATTTTTTCAGATGAATTTTTCAAAGACAAAATACTCAATACCATGTCAGTATTGATCAATGAATTATCCAAAAAAGAGAAAACAACCGGGATCTGGGCTGAGTATTATATATAACTTTTATCTGACCTTTATTGGTGTTAATTGAAATGTTAAAAAATTTCATTTTGGACATTCGTACAAAACCAGAATTAATCATACTTGTCATGATGATTATGGTCGTGGTGATGCTTATTATTCCACTGCCAACATATCTGGTCGATTTCCTGATAGGCCTGAATCTGACGATGTCCCTGCTCATCTTCCTGGGGTCTTTTTATATTAAAAGAATACTCGATTTTTCAACATTTCCATCAATTCTTTTAATAAGTACCATATTCCGGCTGGCGATTTCTATCAGTACCAGTCGTCTGGTTCTGGCAGATGCCGATGCAGGTGAAATTATCGCCAGTTTTGGTGAGTTTGTTATTGCTGATAACTTAATTGTCGGCTTTGTTATTTTCTTCATAGTTACTATTGTTCAATTTATCGTTATTACCAAAGGGTCTGAGCGTATAGCAGAAGTTGCTGCCCGCTTTTCACTCGATGCCATGCCCGGTAAGCAAATGAGCATTGATGCAGATTTGAAAGCCGGAGTAATAGACGAAAAAGAAGTTAAGCAGCGACGTAGCGATCTTGAAGCCGAAAGTCAACTTTACGGTGCACTTGATGGTGCGATGAAGTTTATCAAAGGCGATGCCATTGCCGGTATTATTATCATTTTTGTTAATCTGATAGGCGGTATTTCTGTTGGGGTGATGCAACATGGTATGGATATGTCCCATGCATTATCGGTATTTACCCTGCTTACCATTGGAGATGCATTGGTTGCACAAATTCCTGCGCTGCTGACATCAATCAGCGCCGGGCTGATTGTTACCAGAGTTAACAACAGTAAGAACAGCAACCTCGGTTCGAAAATCATTCAGGATCTGTTTTCAAATAAATTTATTCTGGTGGTGACGGCGATTCTTTGTGTCGCTCTTGGACTGCTGCCTGGCTTCCCACTAATCATATTTTGTCTGCTGGCGGCGGTGTTAACAGGTATATATTTCAAACAAAAACTTGCTGAGAAAAAGGGAGCCACGTCGTCAGGTAAGGATGTTCAAGAGGATGAAAAAACCGAACCTGAGAGTAAGCCTGTTGTCATTGACGGGGAGTACATTCCAGAAACGATTCCTTTGATTATTTCGGCGTGGAAAGGTTATGAGAAGTATTTTCAGGAAAATGGCGTTGTCTCTCTGCTGAAGCGGAATTTCTTCATCGAGTATGGGGTGCGTCTCCCCGGCATTACTATCAATTATGAAGATAACGCGGAACGTGGTGTGCTGAGAGTTGCCATTAATGAGATTCACGTAGCCAGTTACAATATTTTCCCGGGAATGTGCAGAATACTGCTGCGAGGAGATGAACTGGAGGTTATCGACTCCAGCGTGGTCGTTGTTGAAAACGTGACGGGTAATACCTATTGGCTTCCTCAGGAGAGGAGTGAAAAAGCCCATCAGCTTGGTTTTTACACGCGTAGCGCCACAGATGAGTTTTATGCCTGCATATCTACGCTGTTGGTACATAATATCACCGAGTTTTTTGGCATTCAGGAGACTAAAACCCTGCTGGATGATCTGGAGAAGAAGTATCCCGAATTACTCAAAGAATGTTATCGCAACAACACAGTACAACGCATAACTGAAGTATTTCAGCGACTGTTGCAGGAACGAATTTCGATCAGAAATATGCGTTTAATACTTGAGGCACTGGTTCAGTGGGCACCTAAAGAAAAAGATCCTATTATGCTGGTAGAACATGTGCGTGGCATCTTATCTCGCTACATTTCTAACCGCTTTACTTCCAATGGACGTATAACCGCATTAGTTCTTTCACATGATATTGAAAGTTTGGTACGCAGTGCTATCAGGCAGACCTCTGCGGGCACGTTTATTAATTTACCTCCACCTGAGACTGAAAATTTATTAAATCTACTGAAAAATTGCATCACCTCAAACGGCATTAATGCCAGAGATGTTGTCTTGATGGTTTCCACAGATATACGGCGTTTTGTGAAGAAAATTGTTGAAGGTTCTTATCCGGAAATGGAAGTGCTTTCTTTCTCTGACATTGCCAGTACCGTTGAGGTTGACGTTATTGGTTCACTGGAAAATTAAAAGGGGAACAAATGAAATATGACGTTGCAACATTAATTTCTGGAATGCTTAGTGATGCTGGACTTTCTGATATCGTTGATAGTGATCTCAGCAATCACTCTACTATTTCATTAAATATGAAAGATGATATACCAGCAATTAATATCAAAACTGATGATGATGAAGTCTGGGTATGGACTAAACTTTGTGATTATAGTCCTTCGTCTATGAGCTATTGCAGTGAAAATATCTTTACAGTTATGTTTAATTACAATGAAGCATTTTTTTATGCCGGACAACCCTGTCTCTACCCGATTGACGGTAATCTTGAACTCAGGGCACTTGTAAAAGATAAATTTCTTGAGTCACCTTCTGCTTTTATGGAAGTTCTGGATAATTTCCTCAGCATTATGCAGGAATACCGTGCTGTTTTGATGTAGTAATTGAGGCTGAATAACATGGTCGCGCAATGTTTTGTACATCTTGCTCATCCTGTACGTATACAGGGTAATATTATCGAAGCGCTTTTACCTGAAACCACTATCGGTGAGATTTGTGAGATACAAAAATCGATACTGGAGCCTGAAGTCATGGGTTTTGCTCAGGTTATTGGCTTTAATAAAGAATATACATTACTCAGCTTGCTCGGCGACAATCACGGCTTCTGCCGAAGTAACGTGCTGCTGCCCACGGGAAAACCTTTTTATGTTCAGGTGGGAGATAATTTACCCGGCAGCATTATTGATGCTACCGGGGTTATTCGGGGGCGTCTTGATGACACGCCTCCCTCGTCTCTGGTTGGGGGCGTATCCATCCCTGCTTGCGGCAAAGCGCGTGACTTCAGTCAACGACGACCAATTTCGTCTCCGGTAACAACAGGCGTCAGAGCTATTGATGGCCTGCTCACCTGTGGAGAGGGACAGCGTATAGGCATTTTTGCTGCGGCAGGATGCGGTAAAACCTCGCTGATGAGCATGATTATTGAGCACTCCAGCGCTGATATTTATGTCATTGGTTTGATCGGCGAGCGTGGGCGTGAAGTGACTGAGTTTGTTGAAGAGATCAAAAAATCTTCCAGACGCTCACAGGTTATTCTGGTCTACTCAACCTCTGACCGTTCATGCACAGAACGCTGTAATGCTGCTCAGATAGCCTCATCCGTGGCCTGCTATTTTAGCGACCGTGGTAAAAATGTTTTGCTGTTTGTGGATTCGATTACCCGCTACGCCCGTGCATTACGTGATGTTGCCCTGACAATGGGAGAATTACCCGCTCGCCAGGGATATCCGGCTTCGGTGTTTGAAGCCCTGCCCAAACTGCTCGAGCAACCCGGATGCTTTCAGTCCGGATCGGTAACCGCGTTTTATACGGTATTAATTGAAAATGAAGAAGAACACGACGTCATTGGTGACGAAGTGCGCTCTATTCTTGATGGTCATATTTATCTGAGTCGAAAACTTGCGGCCAAAGGGCACTATCCTGCTATTGATGTCTTGCAAAGTATTAGCAGGGTTTTTAACCAGATAACTGAATCCGGACATCAGCAGATGGCTACCCGATTTCGCGAACTGCTGGCACGTCAGCAGGAGATGCAACTTTATATTGATCTGGGTGAATATCGCCGCGGTGAAAATCAGGACAACGATATTGCGTTTGATAAAAAGAAAATTATGGAAGAATTTCTTAAACAAAATATGGCAGAAAAAATGGAAATGCGTGTTTGCCTGGAAGTGATGTATGGATGTCTGGCGTAAAGGGCGTACTTTTGTTTCTATGCTGGAGCGCAAGCAGAAGATACTCCAGGGAAATATTCTGCAAGTTCAGGGAAAAATTGCTGAGATAAACAAAATGATCTCGCAGTTTTACGATGAGTACGCGGGTATAAATCAGGAAATTAAAAGGTTAACGCCCTCTGGAGTCCTCGACAGGGATGATATTTACAAAGGCATTCGTCGTCAGGGAACTTTACTGGTTCATCAACAAAATGTTATCCAGAAAATAACAAAACTTGAAGATGAAAAAATTAAATATGAACATCAGTTACAAAATTTTCTGACTGCATTGAGTTTGTTGGATAAACGACATCACAAAATAAGTGATTATTTGCAGAAAATCCGTAAGGCTCATCTTAAACGCATAGCTAATAGTATCGAAAACGAAATTCAGGAGATGGCTGGTTATGTCAGGAAAAATTAATGAAGTCTTAAAAACAGATTTCAACTTTGATAATGCTTCAGGGGAAGACTCTCTTACTGAGAACATCAACAAAAAGATCAAACAACACAAAGATGCTCAGCTTGCAGAACTTCCTGGTGGACTGATTAATCTGGTGATGCAACAGAAGGATGAAAATTCTCTTACATCAGGAGGCCAGCTGTCAGTAGAGAACAATGACCATCAGCCAACCAGTTACAGCAATAAGAATTTTGAACAGTTTTTCAGCAGCAGTACTGCACATACCGGGCTGTTGGATAATAACAAAACTAAACGTTTTCAGTCAGCTACGGATATTGTTAATCAAAAGCTCCCTGACAAAATGGCTGCAAAGGCGGTTAATAATACGAAATCCGCCGATTTGCTCGTTGGTAACGGCGTGAATAAGACGAAATCTGCCGATTTGTTTACCGGTAATGATGTGAATAAGGTGAAAGCGGCTGACTTATTCGCGGGTAATGGCCTGAACAATATAAAACCTGCTGATGCCCGGATGGAAAGCAGTATCAATAATTCGGCCACCACCCATCTGGTTGCAGAGAGTGAGCGGGGCAGATCTGATATCAACCGCACTCTGCCCACTGGTACTGCGCTCTCTGAATCGGCGATATTAACCAGGGTAGCCGATAAGGAAAAGCCGTCACAGGTTCCTCTGGCTGAGCGGAAATCCAGTTTGTTTCAGGATTCCGATGCCTTGATGCAGCAGCAACAGGGCGGTCTATTAAAAAGGGAAGCCGTGAATGAGGGCCAGCCGGGCAACGCCGCTGAACATTCACGATCGAATCCTGCTGCCATGCTGCAAAGCAAAATGCGTGCGCAGGCGGCAGAATCTCCCACCAGCAGCCGTTCACTGGATCTGGATTACAAGTTTCAGCAATGGTCCGGTCAGCATTCGGTGAAAGTCTCCGTTTCTGGCGAAGCAGTACGCGATGGAAATATGACGTTGCTTCCCTCCGGAACACGTGCTGCCGATGCGCTGACCAGCCAGTTTGCACAGCTTACAAGCCATACGCCGAAGCTACTTGAGCCGAGACGTGATGGCGATGAACAGAAACAAAGACAGCAAGAGCATGCCCAGGATGAGGAACAAGAATGAGCCTGCGGCAGCATCTCAGGGTCTTTAATAAAAAGCAGACCCCATTAGAACGCCAGATGAGTCAACATCCCGACAGCAGAATTGTTGATATACAAAAAGATGCACGCTATCTGACGTTATTGTTGACGGATTCACAGCAAAATCAGACAGAGGCATTTCTTCATATTGATCACTGGTTGGATGTAATGAGTGTTCAGCTGCCGGGTGTTCCGTGGCAGCAGGTCCCGCTTAATTATCTGGTTTGCTGGTTGAACAGCATGCAACTCAGTTTTCTGGTGAAAGACACAATCTGGGAGGTGCAAACTATCACCCTGCCCGAGCAGGCACTGCCAGAAAGAATGCTGTCGTTGCCAGCCCAGCCTTGTCCTTTACTGTGTCTGAAATGGCCTGTTGATCACAACGCTGACAATGAGAATGGCGACCAGCTGCGCGAAAAGATTCCATTTATCCTTCGGTATGTGCTGGGAACCAGTCAGCTACCGTTAGCCACGCTTGTTGACGTTGCCGTCGGTGATTTGCTGCTAATTAAGCAATATTCCCCTCACCTGGCAATTGGTCAGCGGTGTCTGTTTACTTTTAATTATGATCGATATCAGGAGGTAATAGTGGAGGAGCAATTATATGATGAGTCACAGGAATACCGTGCTGAAGAAGAAACATTATTACAATGGACTCAGTTACCGGTTGATATTGAGTTTGTACTTGATAGCCGCACAGTAACATTAAATGATCTGGATGATATCTGTCCCGGTACAGTCTTACCCGTCAGCCCGCAGGCAGAACATCAGGTAAAGATTTATCTTAACAGAAAATTCTTTGGTCAGGGTGAGCTGGTTGCTCTTGAAAATGGAACCTTAGCTGTTGAAGTGAATAAAGTTAACAACATGAATGCCAGATTGACGGGTTATTCTGATGTTGAGTAATGATATCTCCTTAATTGCATTACTCTCCTTTTTTACTTTACTTCCTTTTATCATAGCGGGAGGGACGTGCTTCATAAAATTTTCAATTGTTCTGGTTATGGTACGCAATGCGTTGGGCATTCAGCAGGTGCCCTCAAACCTGACTCTCAATGGTGTTGCACTTATACTGACTGCATTTGTTATGATGCCGGTATGTCAGAAAATAACCAGTTACATTGAAGAGAATAATATTGATTTCAACAATACCAAATCGGTCAACCAGCTGGTTGAACAGGGCCTTGATGGCTATCGGGATTATCTGGTTCGTTATTCGGACCATGAACTCATTCAGTTTTTCCATAAAGTTCAGCAGCGACAGCAGGAACAGGATTTAATCAGAGCAGAAGAGCATGATCTCAGTCAATTGTCGTTAATGACATTAATGCCTGCCTACGCCTTAAGTGAAATACAAAGTGCGTTTAAAATTGCCTTTTTTCTCTATGTGCCGTTCGTCGTCATTGATATGGTCGTTTCAAGTATCTTACTGGCTCTGGGAATGATGATGATGAGTCCGGTGACTATTTCCATCCCAATAAAACTCATTCTCTTTGTCGCCATGAATGGTTGGACTCTACTCACAAAAGGGCTTATTTCGCAATATGCCGATTTAATGACAATATGAATAATATTCTTTTTATCAGTAACACCGGATTGATCGTCGTGTTAAAGCTGGCGGCTGTTCCTATCGCCTTCGCAACTATAGTCGGTATTATTGTTGGCCTTTTTCAGACGGTTATGCAGATACAGGAACAAACACTGCCATTCGGACTAAAAATGCTCGCGGTTTTTGCCAGTATATTTATGTTAATTGAGTGGTTCTCTGCTGAAATGATGAATTTTGCTATTCAGGCTTTTCAGATGGCCTTCAGATAAAAGCGGTTATTTATGCTTTTTGTTGCTGTTTATCTTCATTTTCAACATAGCGTACTTATTTTTGTCATGGCTTATGCGCGTATAGCCGTGGTTTTCTATCTGCTACCGGCATTGGGTGAGCGGGTTCTTTCTAATCTTATTATAAAAAATGTTACTGTTTCATTAGTCATAATAGGCCTGTGGCCATGTTTTGACCGCGAAATTATGCCAGAACAGGGATGGCTGATAATTATGGTAAAAGAGTGCGTTGTCGGAATGATACTGGCGATGACACTATCACTACCCTTCTGGATTGCGACTGCCGTCGGTGAGATTCTGGATAATCAGCGAGGCGCCACTATCAGTGACAGTATTGATCCGGTGAACGGTACTCAGTCATCTGTCCTGTCTGGCTTTCTTAATTTTGCTTTTTGCGCGATTTTTTTTGCCAGCAATGGTATGCACTTACTGATGGAGCTATTAGCGCAGAGCTACGAAGTCTTTCCACGTGGGAGTGAAATGGTGGCTTTTAACTGGCAGGAGGCTGGCCAGTTAATCACGGTGCTGATGCGGTCCAGTATCCTGCTGGCAGCGCCGGTATTGATCGTTCTGATGACATCAGAAGTGATGCTGGGTGTATTTGCCCGCTATTGTCCACAGTTGAATCCATTTTCTCTGTCACTGTCGGTTAAAAGTTTTATCGCTTTTGTCGTTTTTTTATTTTATGGCTTCCACGCTTTGTCAGAAAAACCATTGAAACTGTTTTCCCTGACCATGTTCCGGCATTTTTTTTCCTGACAGGGGGGGGTAAATGGCAGAGAAAACAGAAAAACCTACTGACAAGAAACGCAAAAAGTCGGAAAAGAAAGGGCAGACATTCAAAAGTAAGGATGTTATTTCAACAGTTATCCTACTCACCGGAATTTACTTCATCACTAATCTGGTTAATTTTCGTGACTTTATTGAGGTTTACACCTTTCTGTTGCTGTATGGCTCAGACATTAACCTGAAAGAATTCATGGCTGTCCTGATGCGAGTTTTTTTGCATCTGGCCGTGCCATTTATTGTTGCCTGCTGCGCTGCCTGCTATGCAGCGACATTATTACAAACGCGTTTTACCATAGCTACTGAGGCGATAAGACTGAATTTTAAGGCGCTGAATCCGGTTGAAGGATTTAAGAAAATTTTCAGCATGCGCACTGTCAAGGAGTTGGTTAAGTCAGTTTTATATCTGATTGTTTTTAGTTACACCTGTTATCTTCTCATTCATGATGAATTAAGACAGGCTCTGGCAACTTATAATGGTACGCTTGAGACATTAATTAATGTCTGGGTTGGATTAATTGTTAAGGCCGTGCTGATATTTATTGCATGTTCGCTGATTGTTCTTCTTGCTGACTATATTGTTGAGTATTTTTTACACTTTAAAGATCTAAAGATGGATAAGCATGAAGTTAAGCAGGAACGTAAAGAAAGTGATGGTAATCCGGAGATCAAAAGTGCACGGCGTCGGGCGCATCAGGAAATTCTCTCTGGTGAGAATATGGCAGCAATCAGAAATTCTTCAGTAGTCATGGCCAACCCAACGCATATTGCAGTAGCTATCTACTTCAATCCTGAAATGGCTGCGTTACCTTTTATTTCTCTGCGTGCAAGCAATATGAAAGCGCGAGCCGCAATTGCCTATGCTGAAAAAGTTGGGGTTCCGGTTGTTCGCTATATACCGTTAACCCGCAAGCTTTACCATTCTTATAGTCAATACACTTTTATTTCACTGGAAGATGATATGTTAATGGAGGTTATGGATATTCTTATCTGGCTGAAACAGGTAGAAGTGGCGGGTATGACGTTACAGGAAACAGATGCTAAAGAAGCCGTAACCGATAAGTCCGCCGACATTTAATCTGAGAGATTTTGTACGGTTTTTTTGTATTCAGTCTGATTACTACACAGTAGTATGCTGATGTTGATTTTGCTGACTGCATTGCAATTTAACCACGTTTTTTTACGTATTTAACGCGTAATGTTGGAGGTGAAAATGAATGATAAAGAAAATACTGAAAATGGGGAAGATAAAGACTCTTCAATTAGGGATGATGAAGTTGATCATTATGCTGCAGGATTACTGGAGGCTATCCAGAATGGTGCCACTTTGAAAGATTTACATGGCGTCTCGCAGGAGACAATGCACGATGTTTATCGTCTGGCATATGATTTTTATAACCATGGAAAGCTAAATGATGCCGAGTCACTTTTCCGTTTCTTATGTATATATGATTTTTACAATCCGGAATATGCAATGGGACTGGCAGCAGTATATCAGTTGAAGAAAAATTACAATAAAGCAATTGATTTTTACGCGTTGGCTTATTCGTTATCGGAAGAGGATTATCGGCCTGTATTTTATGCCGGACAATGCAATTTAATGTTACGCCGTTCGGTGCAGGCGAAAAAGTGTTTTGAAACGGTGATCGGTAAATGTAAAGACCCGACGATTAATACAAAAGCGGAAGCCTATCTTTCTGCTTTGGATGAAATAAAAGACGGTAATACTAAAAATACCCCACGGGGTAACAAAGATGAGGACTCGTGATGGATATAAGGTCTGATAGCTTGAGTTTGTTGCATAATATGACAGGCGGAGCAGAGGTCAGCGAGAATGAGATAAAAAAGCAAACTAATGAAGCCAGGCGGTTTGGCAATGCTGCGATGAAAGAGCATTCCAGCTCAGGCAATGTTAAGCAGGCACTGCAAATATTGCAGCCTGAGCAGCTACTTAAGGTACTTGAGAGCACTCAGAATGCCATAAATGGAACAGGAGGTATTGTTCGCCAGGAACAGAAGGATGCGCCACAGCTTGCACAACCTAAATCTGTGGTCGCCCAGCTTAGTGAGGTTAAAAATGCCAGCGACAATATCACTACCACCAGTCAAAGTGATTCTGGCAGCACACTTGAGAAGCTTACGAAGTTACTGGGGCGAATGATTGAGCTTAACGCTCAAAGCTCAATGCACTCTCTACAGTCAAATGTAAACTCTTTCAACGCCATATTTGAAAGCACCCGATCTGCATTTAATGAGCTTTCCAGCCAATTGATTCAGCAGGGTGAAAATGTCGCTGCTTGTCAGGATAATCTCTCTGCGGCAAAAAACCAGGCACAGGAGTTTAACGGTAAAGTTTCTGATGCGCAGAGCGCACTGAGTGATGCTCAGGAAAGGTTGAAAAACCTTGAAGATAAAGCGCTCTCACAAAAACCGGTTTCTGCTGAGCTACAAAAGCAAATTGCCGAAGCGAAGAATAGTGTCATTACGGCACAGGCCAATCTGAATACGGCACAAAACAATTACAACAGCCATATTGGTGGAACATTAGCTAAAGCTGAAACTGCGTTAACGGCGGCAAAAAATACGTTGCAGGCAACGATCAATCAGTCTCAGTCTTTAACCAGCAACCTGTCCACTCAACAAACGTCTGCTATTGAAATGCAGCGAAAAGAGAATAGTGAAAATGCGCCAACTCTCGCATTTTTAATGGCTTTGATGCAGCAGCTTATTGATAAAAATAGTACTGATGAGCTGAACGCGTCGGCAAAACTGAAGCAAAAAATGGCTGAAGCTGCCCAAAAAGATTCAGAAAAGAAAGCTAAGGAATATGACGAGCAGGTCCGCAAAGCTGAAGAAATGCAAAAAACGATGGGCTGCGTGGGTAAAATTCTGGGCTGGGCGATCACTGCCATCGGTTTCGCCGCTGCGGCATTTACCGGAGGCGCCTCGCTGGCTTTCGCGGCTATTGGGCTGGCTCTGGCTGTTAGTGATGAAATTTATCAGGCTGTCACCGGCGATTCTTTTATGCAAAAAGCGATGACCCCACTGCTTGATTACGTTATTAAACCCATTATGGAATTTTACAGCAATATCGTTGCCACCGTGCTCGAAAAGCTGGGGGTTGATAAAAATATCGCGGATATTATCGGACAGGTTTATGGCGCAATTGTTGCGGCGGTGGGAATGATCGCTGCATCAGTGGTAGCGGGTAGCATTGCAAGTAAAGTCGCGGGCGCGGTAGCAAAAAAACTGGGAAATAATATTGTAGGGAAAATTGCGCAAAGCATCGCGAAAAGTTTATCCCGTGCGGTCACTTCTAACCAGGCCAAAATGGCGCAAATCGCCAACAAGCTTAATACTGCTTCAACCGTACTCTCGGCGGGTAATTCCGTGATAAAAACCGCAGGTGATATTACTACTGCGGCCATGATGGTAGAGGCGGCTAAAGTTAAAGCTAAATTAGAGATGAATACAACATTACAGGCTGTACTTAATGAGATGATGGACCGCGCAATTGAAGTTTTTACTCGTCAGACTGAATCGTTAAAAGCCAACTTAGAGAATATTTCTCATATGGTGGATAGCCAGAGTCAGGCAGGGAAATTCATTACCAGACAGATGCGCTCTGTTGCCGGATAATTTCATTTCTTATAAAAATAAACAGGAGTTAAAAAATCATGTCTGATTTTGCTATTAGTCATCAGTCTGTTAAGGATATTTATTCACAATCGTTAGCTGCTGAGCAGGCTACGAAGAATAACACAATTCTGGATCTAAGCGTTGAAAGAGCAAAAGACATCAGCGCGCTGATATTATCGGCAGGCCTTGCCTCTATTTATACTACGAATAACGTGATGTCCGGCAGCAATGATCAGGCTAAGCCTGTGCTGGCGACGCCGAATGATCTGGGTAACCAGGCTGCGCAGAAAATAACGACGTCTTTACCTTTGGTGGCTGACAGCCGGCCAAAAGTAAGTAACGAGCACGCCAGCGCACTGCAGAACCTGGCCGCTGACAGGCAGGTTCCGGCTGATGTAAAGACAGTGGAACTGATTGCTACTGGCGCTGCCGTCCTGTTGGCTTCGAAAAACGACAGTGTTGTGCAGAACAGTACCCTGGCAGCCAGCACTGAATCTGTTGCACAAACGCCAGCGTCAGCGACAATTGCGTCGGCTGGCGGTCGTCATACCGGTGTCGTGGGCACAGGTACGGAACAGGCCAACGTCGTTGTGAAGACATCGGCTGATGTGCAGGCTCCAACAGATGCGAATAAACTGGAACGTGTTGCGGCTTTAGTTTCCACGGTGTTGGTTTCACAGGCCGTCACTGTTCTGATGAACAATAAAGCGGACACAACAAGTCGTTCAGATTCGGAAGTTTCAACATCTGCCACGGTTTCCTCAACAGGCGGTGATGATGTTCGTTCACAACCCGCTGTTGAAGGAGGGACCGATATTACCGCAGCTGATCGTACGGGTGGTTTTGTCAATTTGTGGGGCAACATCGCAATGCTTGATGTGCTGATTGCATTTATTGTCAGCTTAAATAAGAGTGATGCACTCAGCGCGAAATCAGCCGCCGAGGCTTCCGCTCGTATGGTGAATTCGGCGGCGCGCGCCGGGCAAAAGACGATTGATGCTTCGAAACAAAACCTGAATGGTGCGATTACTTCTGGCGTTACGGGCATTGCGGGACAGTCTGTGAATACCACACGCAGCGTGAAAGCGTTGAACAAGGAATCCAAATCCATAACCAATAATATGGCTAAGTCGAATCAGCTTGAGAAGGGGCTGAACACTAACCGAAATATGATTGATAAAAGCGCAAACAACATGGTGCATCAAGGGAAAAATCTGGATCCTAATGTTAAAAATACCATGTCTAAAGATGATGCCAGTTCTATGTATAACATCCAGGAGCTAAGAAATAATCATAGCGTGATTCAAAATCAAACGCAGAATATTCGTCAACAGGGTGAGTTTGGTAACCAGGCGGTTAACTCAATTCAGGGGATGATTAATAACTCTTTCGGCGTCGCTGCAGCCGAAGAGACGAAAGAATCTGATTTGGCACGTGCGGATCAGTCAGTGAATAACGAGCTTTCCAGCACTCATCAGCAGGCCGGTAAGAAAGCGACTGAAACCCTTGCTGCTATACAGCAGGCAATTGACGCTGCATTTAATTCCAATAGCAGCACCTTGTCGTCCATTGCCGAGCGCGCTCGTTAATAACTTAATTAACCGTCAACGGAGAGATACTCTCCGTTGATTGTTGGAGGTTCATGTGACAATAGATTGTACTAATATGCAAAAAAATATGTCTGATGATTACACCGCTAAAAATGAAAATGTTGCCGGCAACACCGGGGCACAGCCTGTTACCAGCGCAGCCATATGTACTACCCCTGTTTTTGACGCCAGCAAAAACAGCGCTGATTTCGATACTGCCGTCAAGACTGTAAAAGTGATATTACAGATTTGCAACGATAAAGATTCACCCTCAAAGATTAGTGCTCATATGGATAATCTTGAGAAAATCTTTTCTGAAAATGAAAATTTAAAAAACGATGCTGCTTCTTCTTCTGAAAAAGGATACGGAGCCAGGGCCAAAACTATTTTAAATATGCGCCCTGATGATTTGGCGAAGGCCTTTGATGTTGCAGGTTATAAAACCAAAAATGAAGAAATTGTTGACACCACAAACGATTACCTTTCGGAGATAAGCACTAACGTAAAAGACATGTCGCTTGATGTTAAAGCTACCAGTGCGAAAACACAGGCAGCTTGCATGGCGGAGGCTGAAAAAGCAAAAATCAGCACCAGTAGCAGTTATTTCGAGTTATGGAATATTATAGCCATAGCTATCGGTTCGATCGAAAAAAATTATGTCAATGTCTATACCAATTTAATGCAATCTTTACGGACTTATACCAGTCATTTAATAACTCAATTCAGAAAGCCTCAGGGGATGCAATCACAAGCAGTGATGATGCTAATAAGGTTAAATTTAACGCACAAAAAATGGATGCGGCCTATGCTAAATTTAATCAGGAAATAGAGAAACTCGAAAAGAATATTAGTCCGGTAGATGGTTGGGAAGCTATGGACGATGCAGCGAGGCAGACTGCCAGAACAACAATGGCACCGGCTTTTAATATCGATGATAATGGTAAAATTACTTTTAATCTTAGTCAGTACAGAGAGATGAGCAGATACCCGGCTGGATATCCATCTGGACAAGCCTCGAGTGATGTAAGCACATCAAGTTATCAGGCCTGGCTGGCTTCTTTTAACTCTGTAACTAACTCATTACAGAGTAATATGCAATCTTTTCTTCAACGTACGACCCAGGCAAAGACCAATTTCGATAATTTAAATAAGGTATTGAGTGGTGCTATTTCTGCTCTTGCTGACCTGGCAAAAGATGTATTTAAATCTATAAGTTGATAACAGACTATGCAGGGAACTATGTCTGAATTTTTCACTCCTGAACGAGTTAATCTGGCCTGATTGTTGCACTTGTCGCTGTTAATCTCAGAGACAGAGCAATTCTTTTCTACGGCTATGGCAGAATGATTATCTGCAATTCTGTCCTCTCTCTTAATTATATTAACCCTGGTGTTCAGGTAGTTTTCTGAAGATATAGTATAAACCTGTCTGTTATGTCAGAAAGCAGGGTGGTCACAGACCTTTATCCCTGTAACTTTCTGCCAGACAGTAATGTATTACTTTTCCTGACTGTTCTGTAAATAACCATGAAATATTAAAGGGAGATGAATTATGGACGTTTCTTATGCTTCGAGGAACAATTCTGCCAGCACAATTAATCAGGCACTCGAGGAAAAAGTACAGGCCTGCACAACCAGGAGCAGTGCATTACTGAATTTAATTGAGAGTGCAGAGCAGAATTCTGGTGTCGTTAATGAATTTTACAGGATGCAGAGTTCAGATTGCACGAGTAATTTGTTAAATACGGTTGCATTGGGTCGTTTACCTGAAAATTTGATGAATGCAAATCTAAGTAGTGAAGGTCAGGCAGCGAGAAACCTGCTGGGTATTCTTGTTCATCATGTTGATGCTGCGGATAAGAAAGACTTTCTTAAAGCTTGTGATTATCTTCTTCGCACCAGCAATCCAAAAATTAAATCAACAGAACGCCACTCTCTGGAAAATAAAACAGCCGGACTGCTTAAGACCCTGTTAAGCAAGTACGGTAAAGATGCCTTTAATATATTTTATTTAAATTTTGTACAACACTGCCGTGAAGCATGGGCGAAGCACCACAATGTTTCTTTAGAAGGGGTCAGGGATGAAGATATTTTTACGGCAAGTTACAACTCCTGTGCTGACGTGTTTACAGGACAAATTGAGCAACTGAATCTACCGGATGCAAACTGGACATCGTTGACTCAGTTTAATGATTTCATTATGGACACACTTTCAGCCATTCCAAAAACGCTGAAGTTTAAAGAAGACAGTGATGACAAAAAGCCTGAAGAAGCACCTTCGGCTAAATCCCCGGTAAATAATCTTGCTGGCCCCGCAAGTCCCGCCCCGGCGACCCCTGCTGCTGCGACACCGGATGCCGCCAGGGACCGCGCAATTAATATTCACGTTGAAGGAAGCAGGGCGGAAGCCAGGATTGGCGATGGTTCGGCAGCGGCGCCAGCGGGTACCGGCAGTACTGTCTGGGATTTTGGCAAAGCACTGATAGGTGCAAATTTTAGCGAAGAATCTAAAGTAAAACTTCTTGGACAGCTTATTGAATCGCAGCTTTTTTCCAGGCCTTCAGGCGTTTTGCCCAATATTAAAAGCGTGACTCCTTTTAATGGCCGCGTTGATGGGAACAACAGTGAGCCTGATGGAGTACCAGGGGATTACAGCTCTGAACCAGACGGTGCTCCCTCTGTTGACCCGCATCGTGATTCGCCCTTTGCCGAGCGAAATATTGAAGGGGAGCTTTTAATTCCCGCTAAAACCGTTGCTTCGTCACTGCAACGTGCTCAGTCTGACGTAAACTTTGCCAGCCAGGAAGGGATCCGCTGGCTGCAAGCGGCTGAGTCTGATGGTTCATTAGCCGCTGGAATGCAGGGTGAATCTGTCATTACGCAGCAAAATGTCAGTGGCAATCTGCTCACCGCCAGTGAAACCGTTGCCCCGCCGTTGCAACGAGCTGTGTCTGACGTAAACTTTGCCAGCCAGGAAGGGATCCGCTGGCTGCAAGCGGCTGAGTCGGATAGTACATTGTCCACCGGAGTGCAGAGTGAATCTGTCGTCACGCAGCAAAATGTCAGTGGCAATCTGCTCACCGCCAGCGAAACCGTTGCCCCGTCGTTGCAACGAGCTGTGTCTGACGTAAACTTTGCCAGCCAGGAGGCGATTCGTTGGCTGCAAGCGGCTGAGTCGAATGGTGCACTGGCCGCCGGCGTGCAGAGTGGATCTGTCGTCACGGAACAAAATACCAGCGCGAATTTTTACACTGCCGCAAAAGATCTCTCCCGGTCGCTTTCTGAGACGCTGAGGGTTGCACTGGAGAACCAGCAACGAAATCTGCAACCTGAAGTAAGGCCGGTCACAGAGGATTCTGTCGGCAATCTTGTTTCTGAACCTTTGTTGTCGCAAAGTGCGCTGTCAGAAGATGTGCAACACCCACCTAAGCAGACTGCGCAAATGCTTGCTTCATATGATGAAGTTGACAGCGTTCCGCCGGCTGCCTATGAGCTGATTAAACAGCAGCAACGCACGGCGGATTTTTCAGCCTTCAATCAGCCAGTGAGTAAAAATGCCAGCACGGGGTTTATTAGCAGCAATGATGCCAGTACCCGCCGTATCGATCCACAAACCCTGGCAAAAGCCGAGGACCTGGCGAACTGGATTGCGACAAGAGGAAACTGGTCGGGTAATGCCGGCGATATTGCGCCCAACTTAATCACCAATCTTTTCCAGAATATAACGCTGCGCATCAATGTATTTGACATTCACGGGCGTCTCATCAATCCGGTGACCACTGGCTTTGACCATACCGAGACAAAACGGCTGGTTGAGCTCAATCTTCGCAATGACCATTACTCGCCTGTAATTTATGGTCAGGAAAAAAAAGCACCTGCTGATGGCGACTGTTTTTATTACAGCCTGTCATATGTATTAAATGGCGTGAAGCCATCCGGTGAAGAAGTTCAACAACTGCGCAACAAGATCGCCGGTTATGTACGGCAAAACCCTGAAAAGATCGTGCCCTTTATTTCTGATGACCTTCACAATGAAATCAAACAGCAGAGACCCTTTGCTCTTACCGATGGCAGCTCTACCACTGTTGTGGATACGGTCGACGTTCGCCCTCAGGAATCTGAAAACGTCACGCCAGTGGTAAAAAATATACCGGAGCCGCCAAAGCCGGTTATCGAGCATGACATTCACACAAAAAGTGCACCGCCAGTTGATACCAAGCCAACCCCGCGTTTAAACGGTGAGGGGCAGGCGGAAGAACACCAGCCGCTGGCGAAAGG
>NZ_JFHN01000025.1 GCF_000590885.1 Erwinia mallotivora | reverse complement strand
GCCACAGATTCTTCAGTTAAAGGCGAAAGCAATCTGGCAGCTGAGATCAGGCAGGCAGTTGAACGTCGTAATGCTGCGAAAAGGCAGCCGTCTGCTGAAAATGAGGCAACCCCGCGTTTAAACGGTGAGGGGCAGGCGGAAGAGCACCAGCCGCTGGCGAAAGGTGCCACAGATTCTTCAGTTAAAGGCGAAAGCAATCTGGCAGCTGAGATCAGGCAGGCAGTTGAACGTCGTAATGCTGCAAAAAGGCAGCCGTCTGCTGAAAATGAGCCAACTACGCGTTTAAACGGTGACGGGCAGGCGGAAGAACGCCAGCCGGTGGCGAAAGGGGGCCCGGTTTCTGCCCCTGAAGGCAAAAACAATCTGTTAAATGAGCTCCAGCAGGAGATCGCACGTCGTAATGCTGCAAAAAGGCAGCCGTCTGCTGAAAATGAGGCAACCCCGCGTTTAAACGGTGACGGGCAGACGGAAGAACGCCAGCCCTCGTTGAAGCCCTCCGGGTCATCTGTTGCTGAGAAAATCGCTTTATTCACGGAGCAGCAAGAGGCCACCAGAAAAGGTGCTGCGAACCAGAGCGTTAAACCCTCTGCGCAACAGGAAACCAGCCGGTTGACGGATGAGTTGCCAGCTGACCCGATAAACATTGATGCCGGATTGAGTGCCAACGTCGTCGGGAACCAGCCTGCGAATGAGGATCTCGCGATATCCACTAACCCGTCTTCCAAAGCGGTTGATTCATCTGGCCAGCGAATTTACACCACCTGGAATACTGTGGATGTTTTCAATCGCAGAAATAGCATAGACCGGGGGGCATACGTTAAAAAGCATACCGATGCGAAAGCTGCCGAGCTGGAGAGTAATGAACTGCAACAGGCATTTGTGGCACTGGCGAAAAAACCGGACAGCGGTTCTGACTTTGCTGATCGCATTTCTGCGGAGGACCGCACCGCAGAATCCACCTGGTTTCAGGGGCCCAGAGCCAGATAAATGAGGGAGAAGCCGAAGGTGAGAGATGAACTCTGCGCATAATCAACAACAGGCATTTTCACTGATATGCCAGTTAATTCAGGGCGTTAATGGTACGCCAGCAAACCAGATCGGGCTGCATGACAGCCTGATCACCGATTTGGCGATGGACTCTGTTGAGCTGATTGATCTGCTGATGCAGCTTGAAGGGCATGGCGTGGTGATTGAAGAATCAGAAATTACCCCAACATTAACCGTTGCGTGTCTGGTGCGTCATTTTATGTCGGCTACTGAAGCCTGACCACTTCCACTCAGGACTGCCGTCAGGCAGTCCTTTTAAAGCCAGCCTCACTCTGCATTCAGAAAAACATCACAATAATTTTATAGTTTCATGGGTTAATCGTTGTGCGTTTTCTGCCAAAAAAAACCTAACTTGCGGTGATAAAAGGGTTTGGTTGCTGGTACTCAACTAATCACGCAGCGGGAATTTCACAATATTGTGAAATTAAATGGAACTTTTACTGAAGATTTGCCACATAACCAGCCACATCGCCGGGTAAAAATTTTGGGTGTGAAAACAAAGCCTGTGGTGGTCGGCTCATCCGACACAAACAGGCTATTTAACCACCTGTAAATCGAACGGCCCGGTTTCTTTCGCTGATTATTTAGTGAGTCATCAATCTATGAAAATCTGGAACAGTATAAATATCCGCGTGTTGCTATGGGCAACCTTTATTGGCGGTGCTATCAGCTCGCTGGTGAAATCCGGCTCGGAACCCAATATGCCTCCGCGCGTGCCGGGTGAAATATCGCCACCGGCGATGAATATCGATGCGTGGCTTGGCGGATTCGGCATTAACTCTCATTCGCTGGATTATGTTTATCAGCAGGTCACGGTCCCCGGCGCGGTGATGCTCTATCACTGGTTGTTCAGTTTTATCTTTGCGTTCGTCTATGTTTTCCTGTCAGCGTGGATGCCGAAAATCAGGCTCTGGTACGGGGCGTTTTATGGAATCCTGATCACACTGGTGATGCATGGCCTGTTATTTCCGGCCCTGGGTTTCAGAAAGCCGGTCTACATTGAGGGAAAAACAGGCTGGCTGTGGAATCTGAACGGCTACGAGCTGTGGAGTGAGCTGATTGGGCATATTTGCTGGTCAGTGTCGATTGAGATAAGCCTGATCGCGGTTCTGGCTATTTATGCGAAGAAAATAAGCGGTAACTGGACGCTGTAGTCAGCACATCCCATGCTTTACCTGTTAAAAAAACCGGCCAGGCGGCCGGTTTTTTAGTTTCAGTCGTACAGCGACTGATGACGGGTTTCTTTGCTGGCAATCAGCGCAAACAGCGTCAGGCAGGCCATTGTGGCCAGATAGATACCTACCCAGAACAAACCGTAAGCGTGGGTCAGCCAGGTGGCGATGTATGGCGCAACCGAAGCACCCAGAATCGACGACAGGTTATAAGAGAACGACGCGCCGGTATAACGCACTTCGGTGGGAAAAAGTTCTGGCAGCAGCGCACCCATTGGACCAAAGGTCAGTCCCATGATGCTCAGGCCACACAGCAGGAATGCCATTACCAGCAGCGGATGACCGGAACCCAACATCGACGGGAAGACCAGTGCGAAAGCGATAATCGCCAGCGTAATCACAATCATCGTCTTGCGACGGCCATAGCGGTCGGCCAGCAGCCCGGCAACGGGCACCATCACGCCAAAACCAATCACCGCCAGCATTAACATCCACAGCATGGTATTACGCGGGAAACCCAAACCATTGGGGGCCGCCGTGGTGCCGTAACTCATTGAGTAGACGGTCATGATGTAGAACAGCGTGTAGGTCGCCAGCATGATAAAGGTGCCGAGGAGGGTGGCTTTCAGATGGCTGGACAGCAATGTACCGATCGGCACTTTGACCTGCTTTTTCTCTTTTTTCACTTTTGCGAAAACCGGCGATTCGTTCAGCGATACCCGTACATACAGGCCCACCAGCACCAGCACGGCAGAGAGGATAAAGGGCACACGCCAGCCCCACTGCATAAACTGTTCTTCTCTCAGCAGCCAGGAGAGCAGCAAAAAAGTGCCGTTGGCGAAGAAGAAGCCGATGGGCGCACCCAGCTGAGGAAAGGATCCGTACAGCGCCCGCTTTTTCGCCGGGGCATTTTCCGTTGCCAGCAGTGCGGCACCACCCCATTCGCCGCCGAGACCCAGCCCCTGACCAAAACGGGCCAGCGCCAGCAACAGCGGGGCAAAGACGCCGATGGTTTCATAGCCGGGGAGCAGGCCAATCACCACGGTCGAAATCCCCATCGTCAGCAGCGATGCCACCAGCGTCACTTTACGACCGGCGCGATCGCCGAAGTGACCAAACAGCGCAGAGCCGATCGGACGGGCAATAAAGGCAATGGCGAAGGTAGCCAGCGACTGAAGCGTGGCGACGGTGGCATCACCCTGCGGGAAGAAAATATGGGGGAAGACAATGACTGCTGCGGTGGCATAAATATAGAAATCAAAAAACTCAATGGCGGTACCGACCAGCGAAGCGACCAGCACTTTTCCGCGTGAGTTTACCGGAGTGGCATCATGTTCGCTGTCTGGATTTGGGGCGATGGAAGCGTGCATATCTCTTTCTTATAGTTCAAACGTAAAAAAGGAATCTTACGCACCCGCTCTGGCGCATTCAATGGCGAAAAGCCCACCGGCGGGCGCATCGGCAAGGGAAAAGAGGATCCTGCGAAAGATGGCAAAATTGCCGGGAGATGGCAGGGAGAATGATGACTTTCATGGTAATAAACACCAGCAAAGCGTAATAAAAAGTGTCAGTCAGCTTTAAATGTTGAATTTTGCGCAAAAAATGGCCGGCTGACGCGATTTTCAACTCATTTCAGGGTGGCCTTCAGATGAGCTGGCTCTTTTCCGCAACCCGCCATTTTCCGCTAAATCAATCCTAAATGAACGGTAATTAGCGCTCTGCGTAAGGTCTTTTGCTGATCAAAAGCAGGTTGAGCCTGCTGTACAGCAAATAGACTTCTGCCCCACCGTTACTGACTCATTCCCGGAAGGTTTTGTCCAGATGATCATAAAATTCCACATCCTCAACCGTTTGCTGTTGCCGCTACTGCTGGTCCTGAGTGTATCTTCCCCTGCGGCCACGCCTCCGGCGGTTTCCGTCGTCACGCTGACGCATCAGCATGTTGCACCCACTACCCGCTATCTGGGCAGGATTGAACCACTGCGGGCGGTGGATGTCGTTTCCCGCACCGAAGGCATGGTGGCTAAGCGTGGTTTTCTGGATGGTGAAATGGTCAGGGCAGGACAGCTGCTGTTTGCGATCGAACCGGCTGAGCATCAGGCTTTACTGGCAAGGGCGGAGGCACAGGTCAGCCATGCCCGCGCCCAGGCCAGTAACGCCCGCCAGCATCTCAGCCGCTTACAGCGTCTGGGGACGGGCACGGTGGTCAGTCAGTCGGATCTGGACAACGCCATTGCCAGCCGTGACATGGCGGTTGCCGCACTGAAAGAAGCCGAAGCGCAGTTGCAGACCCAGCGTCTGAACCTCGGTTTTACCCGCATTACCGCGCCTGTCACCGGTCGTGCCGGACACAGCGAGGTGCATGAAGGAAGCCTGGTGAATCCGGCGAGGGGTACGCTGGTGACGCTGAAGGAAATTGATCCCGTGCGGGTGGTGATTGCGGTCAGTGAACGGGATTATATTGCCGCCAGCCAGCAGGGGCTGGTGGCGGATGTGCGCAAGGCCAGTCAGGCGCTGACGCCACGGCTGCAACTTGCCAACGGTGAGCACTACCCACAGCGGGGGGAGTTTGTCTCGGTTGATAATCACATTGACAGCCATACGGGCACGGTGGCGGTCAGCCTGCAATTTGCTAATCCGCAGCACCTGTTGCTGCCCGGCGGCGTGGTAAACGTTGAACTGGAACCCCAGGCGAAAGCCGCATTACTGCTGCCCCTGGCGGCGCTTCAGCAGGATGCTCAGGGCTATTATGTGCTGAAGGTGGTGGAGAATCAGGTGGAGCGTGTTGGCATTACCGTCGGCGCGCAACTGGGTCAGCACTACGTGGTGACCTCTGGTCTGCATGAGGGCGACCGGGTGATTGTTGCTGGTGTGCAACGCGTCCGGCCCGGTATGTCGGTCACCGCCACCGAAGCGCCATAAGGAGCCTGCCGATGTTAAGTTTTTTTGTCAGGCGTCCCCGCTTTGCGATGGTGATCGCGCTGGTTATTGCCCTGGTCGGCGGCGTGGCGCTGAAAATGATCCCGGTCGAGCAGTTTCCTGAAATCACTCCGCCGGTAGTCAGCGTCTCCGCGCTCTATCCCGGTGCCAGCGCCCGTGATGTTGCTCAGGCGGTGGCGGCACCAATCGAAGCGCAGATCAATGGCGTCAGCAACATGCTTTATATGGAGTCCACCAGCAGTAACAGCGGCAGTTACCAGCTGACCATTACCTTTGCCAGCGGCACCGATCCGGACATGGCGGCGGTGGAAGTGCAGAACCGCCTTTCCCAGGTGACCGCGCAGTTGCCTGCTGAAGTGAACAATAATGGGATTTCTGTGCGCAAACGCGCCAGTAATATCCTGCTGGGGATCAGCGTGCTTTCCCCGAATCAGAGCCACGATCCCCTTTTTCTCAGTAACTACACCTCTATCCGCCTGCGTGATGCGCTGGCGCGGATTAACGGGGTGGGGGATGTACAGGTGTTCGGCGCACGCGACTACAGTATGCGTATCTGGCTGGATCCACAGCGGATGGAAGCGTTACATATCACCACCGATGAGGTGATTCAGGCGTTACAACAGCAAAACGTGCAGGCGGCAGCGGGCCAGATCGGTGCGGCACCCACCCCCGCCGCGCAGCAGAATACCCTGACCATCAGCGGCGAGGGGCGGTTAATCAGCCCGGAAGCGTTTTCTCAGGTGGTGCTGCGCAGTAATCAGCATGGCGGCACGGTGCGCATCAGCGATATCGCCAGGACCGAACTGGGAGCACAGAATTATCAGGTCAATGCGGCGCTGAATAACACCCAGGGCGCGTTTTTAATGGTCTATCCTGCGCCGCAGGCCAATGCGCTTAACGTGGCGAAAGCGGTTCGCGCCGAAATGGCCAGCCAGGCGCGGGCCTTTCCGGAGGATATGGCTTATCAGATCAAATTTGATGCCACCCAGCCGATTACCGCCACGCTAAAAGAGATCGGTACGTCGCTGGTGCTGACGCTGATTGTGGTGCTGGCTGTGGTGTGGTTATTTCTGCAAAACCTGCGGGCCACCTTTATTGTGGCGCTGTCGGTGCCGGTATCACTGTTGGGCACCTTTGCCGTGCTGCTGCTGTTTGGCTATTCGGCCAACACCCTCAGTCTGTTTGCCATCATTCTGGCGCTGACCATCGTGGTGGATGATGCCATTGTGGTGGTGGAAAACGTCGAGCGGCTGCTGGCAGATGATGCCGAACTGACGCCTGCGACCGCCACGATCAAGGCTCTGGGGCAGATCGCCGGGCCGGTAGTGGCCACCACGCTGGTGTTGCTGGCGGTGTTTGTGCCGATTGCGGTGCTACCGGGGATCGTCGGTGAGCTCTATCGTCAGTTTGCCGTGACCCTCTCGGCTGCGATGGTGCTCTCCAGTGTGAATGCGTTGACGCTGACGCCAGCGCTCTGCGCCTGTCTGTTAAAACGGCGTACTGCCCCGGTGCAGGGGGTATTCGGGCTGGTAAACCGGGTGATTGACCGCGTCCGGGATGGCTATGTCTTGCTGTCAGACAAGGTCAGCCGCTATGCCCTGACCACGGTTGCCATCATGCTGCTGGCGGGTGGGGTTAGCTGGCTGGCTTATCAGCAACTGCCGGGCGGTTTTCTGCCCGCAGAGGATGACGGTTATATCTTTGTGAATGTTCAGCTTCCCGATGGTGCCGCGTTACCCCGCACCCAGCAGGTGATGGAAGACCTTTATCGGTTGGTTGAGCAGAATCCGGCGGTGGAGGATGTGATTAACATCACCGGCTTCAGCCTGCTGGGGGGAGGTAACGCCGCCAACAGTGGCTTTGCTATCGTGATGTTAAAAGACTGGCAGGTACGCCCACCCGTGGCGCAGGTTTTGCCGCAGCTTCAGCGGCAGCTGGCCGCTATCCCGACGGCCAGCATCATGGCCTTTGTCCCGCCGGCCATCAGCGGATTAGGCAATGCCGCAGGTTTTGATCTGCGAATCCAGGCCATGGAAGGACAGTCGCCGCAGGCGCTGGCGCAGGTCGGGCAGCAGGTGATTATGGCTGCCAATCAGCATCCGCAACTCAGCCGCGTTTTTACCACCTTCAGTGCTAACGTGCCTGAAATGACGCTGTCGGTTGACCGTGAACGGGCTGCGCTGTTGGGCGTCCCGGTCAGCCGCATTTTCTCCGTATTGCAAACCTCACTGGGTGGTCGCAACGTTGGGGATTTCACGCTCAACAACCGTCAGTTTCGGGTTCAGCTGCAAAACGATCCCGATTTCCGCCAGCGCAGCGATCAGCTGATGCAGCTGACCGTACGCAGCGACAGCGGTCATGCTGTCAGCCTGAATCAACTGGTGACGCTGACGCCGTCCACCAGCGCGCCATATATCATGCAGTACAATCAGTTCCCGGCCCTGTCGATCAACGGCTCCGGCGCGGAGGGCATCAGCTCGGCCCAGGCAATGCAGGCGATGGAGGCGGTGCTGGCGCAGGCGTTACCCGCCGGTTACAGCTACAGCTGGAGCGGCATGTCACTTCAGGAGCAGCAGACCGGCAATCAGGCGGTGCTGATTTACCTCGCGGCGATTATCTTCGCCTGGCTGTTTCTGGTGGCGCAGTATGAAAGCTGGAGCGTACCGCTGGCCGTGCTGCTTTCGGTTATTTTTGCCGCAGGCGGTGCCGTGGCCGGGCTGCATCTGATGGGTTTTGCCAACGATGTCTATGCCCAGATTGGGCTGGTGTTGCTGACCGGGCTGGCTGCGAAAAACGCCATTCTGATCGTTGAATTTGCGCGCGAGCGGCATGAACAGGGGGACAGTATTGCCCAGGCTGCCCGGCAGGCGGCCAGACAGCGTTTTCGCGCGGTGATGATGACCGCCATTTCACTGATCCTCGGCGTGCTGCCGTTGGTGCTGGCGACCGGCGCGGGGGCCGCCAGTCGGCAGATTATCGGCGTTACGGTGTTTAGCGGGATGCTGGTGGCAACGCTGGTCGGGGTGGTATTTATCCCGGCCCTTTATCTGCATATTCAGCGTCTGCGTGAGTGGAGCAAAAGGCCGCGTGGAGCAAGATAATGGCGCGAATAATTGAGCGGGAACGCACATTTAACATTATCGTTATGCTCGGAATGCTGGTGATTATTCTGGCCGGATTGCGGGCCGGTGCGGAGATGGTGGTGCCCTTTATTCTGGCCGTGTTTGTCGCGGTGATCCTCAATCCGCTGGTCAGATTGTTGCAGCGTATTGGCGTGCCGCGTGTGCTGGGCGTCTCGCTGCTGATTGGGGTGATCGTGCTGGCAGGCGCGCTGTTACTGGCAACGCTGGTGAGTATGCTGAATGATTTTGCCCGTACTCTGCCGCAATACCGTGCGGGAATGCTGGGATGGCTGCTGGAATTGCAGGAGATGGCGGGGCATCTTGGGGTGCCCGTTTCCACCGAGGCACTGGTCACTATGGTGGATCCGAATCTGGCGCTCAATCTGGTCAGCCGGGTGCTGTCGAATCTTTCTGGCGCGGTGTCCGCTATTTTTCTGTTGCTGATGACCGTGGTATTTATGCTGTTCGAAGTGCCGCTGTTAACGGGTAAACTGCAAAATCTTTTCCACCGTCCTTCTGAAAGTATGGCCGCTATCCAGCGCGCACTCGACGGCATCAGCCGCTATCTGGTGTTAAAAACCGCCATCAGCCTGCTGACCGGCGTGGTGGTGTGGCTGATGTTGCTGTCGCTGAATGTGCGTTTTTCCCTGCTGTGGGGAGCGCTGGCTTTCGTCCTCAATTACATCCCCAACATTGGCTCTTTTATCGCCGCGGTGCCGGCGATTATTCAGGTGCTCATCTTTCAGGGCATACCAGAAGGGTTGCTGGTTACCGCAGGCTACCTGCTGGTGAATCTGCTCATCGGCAACATGCTGGAACCCCGACTGATGGGGCGTGGCCTGGGGCTGTCCACGCTGGTGGTGTTTCTTTCATTGATTTTCTGGGGCTGGCTTTTTGGTCCGGTAGGGATGCTGCTGTCGGTGCCGTTGACCATTGTGGTAAAAATCGTGCTGGAGCAGACGCCGGGAGCAGAGCCGCTGGCCCTGCTGCTCTGCGATGGCCTGATTGCTGAGGATGAGGAACCCTCGCGCTGAGCGGTTAAACCGTTTTCCACGCCCGACGCACCGGTGCGCGGGCGCAGCGGCTATTGCAGCGTCTGATCCACCCGCTGCACCATCCACGGCCAGAAGGGATTAGAAGACTGGCGCATCAGCATATCCAGACTGACGATCAGTACGGAACGCTCACCGCGTGGTGCCAGCCGTCCGAAACTGATGCCAAATTCATTGGGATGCGCTGGCGCGCTGCCGTACAGGGAATCACTGACGGGAAAGGGCAGCGCCACATGGGATAAGGAATAGACATCAGCGGGATAGCTCAGACCCAGCGGCTGTCTGCTCAGCGTGGTCGCTCCGGCGAGGGTCGTTTCGGCCACCACGTCACCGCTCAGCGGCGAGGCATTGGTCACCAGCGTGGTGGTATAACGACGCGGCGTGGGCGGAAGCAACTTTTCAGCTGCCTGCCTGGCGCTGCTGCGCATTAACGGTGACAGATGTACCGACTGGTTAACATCAAACAGCACCAGCTCGCTGCCGTTCGCCGGTAGCAGGTTGTACAGACCATTGACCACCGCAGGGGTGCTCACCGTCGCATCCGCTACCGACTGAAAAGTCAGAACGGGTGGAAGCCGGTTCAGACGTTGATTCTGCCGGGCCTGATGCAGCTGCGTCTGTAAGGCGTTGGTCAGTAACCAGGATTGACGCGCGGCCCTGACCGGAAAGGAGTTGTACTTAAACGGATTGAACTCCGGCAGGATGCTGAGCCATGCCGAACGGGCAAACGCGGGCAGCAGCGAAGGCAGTCCGGCCAGCCCGGCATAACGGGCATAGGGGCTGACGCCAATCATTGGGGAAATCAGAATCAGATGGCTGGGGGCAGGCAGGGTCGGGTCGTCAAGCGCATCGAGCGCATATTTCATCGCCAGCGCGCCGCCGTTGGAAAAACCGATGAGTTGCAACGGTGCGCCGGGTGGAATACGTTGCCTGGCTTCACGCACCGCCAGCCGGGTTGCCGCCATCCACTCCTGCCATCTGACGCGGGTCAGTGCGGCAGGCACCGTGCCGTGGCCTGGCAGGCGAATCGCCACTGCCACATAGCCTTTCTGCTGATAATGAAAGGCTAAATGGCGCAGGCTATAGGGTGAATCAGTCAGTCCGTGCAGCAAAACCACCGCCCCGCGCGGTGTTCCCTGCGGTAACAGCTGATATGAGCGATTCCAGTTGGTGGCGAAATGCTCCGGATAAACGGGGCTGT
Source organism: Erwinia mallotivora (assembly GCF_000590885.1). GTDB lineage: Bacteria > Pseudomonadota > Gammaproteobacteria > Enterobacterales > Enterobacteriaceae > Erwinia > Erwinia mallotivora. The sequence goes on along the minus strand of NZ_JFHN01000025.1, from coordinate 98,070 downwards.
CCGGGGCATAGCGGTTCAGGATTTCCGGTGAGCCATCGCTGATTTTGCTGCTGACGTTGCGCCGCATCTCGTCAAAGATTTTCTGCTCGTTTTGCAGGTAACCGGCCCAGTCTGAACGGTCTGTCTGGCTGCTGCTCAGTTCCTGCGGGATCCACTTGTGCCAGGGTTGCAAATCGGGGCCACGCTCGGTTAGCGCAATGCGCAGAATCAGCAACGCGACCAGCATTAACAGCACAATAATCAGCGAGCGTATTAACCAGATACGGGTTCTGTTCAGCATTGTCGTCTTGCTCCTGATCTGTTCGCCTGACTGTAAAGTGATATCCGATAGCGGGTGTTGATCCTGTCATTTGTCTGCGGGAATGCAAAGTACGCACTTCAGTGCTAAATGCAAATGGTTGATAAAGGGTTTAGGTAAGAAAGAGGTAGTTATTTCCGGTTATTATCTCTTAACGTTATGTTTTATAGATGATTGTTGATGATTTTTTTTAGAAACGCTCTTTTTATCGAGGGTTTACATCCCCGGCGGGCAGAATTATAGTGGCGGCGATTTCATCAATGGAGAACCCGATTGGACAGTCACCCCTTAAGTTTTAACCTCTGAGGTAAGCCAACTCCGTTGTTTGCTTGCCGAAAAAAAACCGGCGGGCAGTGTTTCACTTCATTCCTGTGTCACATCCCCGTTTTGCTCCTTACATTTTTCCCGCGTATTGCCGGGAGAGGACTGCATTATGAAAGAACCTCCGACCAGCGGCGGGCGATGGCACACAGGCCCAACTGAGCGCGGCTGACGCTTGTAATTTACCGCGCTGTTCCGGGCTATCTGCCCCGTCCCGATCCCCAAAAAAAACCAACATCCTCATGCGCAGGAGAGATTCCCCGCGCCTGAACAAAAATAAAATTAAGGATCTGGCAAATGAAAATGCATAACGCCAACTTAAAACTCGCCCGCAGCTTAGCCATTGCCAGCGAGATCACCCAAAGTGCCGACGGCACGCTGGCCCGTCTGAACACCCAACGCCACGGCCTGACCTCAGAAGATGCCGCTGAACGTCTGCTGGAGCATGGTAAAAACCAGGTTGCCAGCGAGAGAGCGCCTCATGCGCTGCTGCAACTGTTCCGGGCTTTCAATAATCCGTTTATCTGGGTGCTGATGGCGCTGGCGGCGATCAGCTATTTCACTGATTACCTGCTGCCGCTGCGCAAAGGCGAAGAGACCGACCTGACCGGCGTGACCATCATGCTGGTGATGGTCGCCCTCAGTGGCCTGTTGCGTTTCTGGCAGGAGTACCGCACCAACAAGGCGGCGCAAGCGCTGCAATCTCTGGTGCGCACCACCGCCACGGTTATTCGTCGCAGCAGCGAAACGGCGCAGCCGGTAAGGATGGAAATTGCGCTACAGGATGTGGTGCCTGGCGACATTATCTTCCTCTCGGCGGGCGATATGATCCCGGCAGATGTGCGTCTGCTTTCCTCACGCGATCTGTTCGTCAGCCAGGCCGCGCTGAGCGGAGAAGCGATCCCGGTTGAGAAATATCACGCCACGCCGGAGGGTGTGGAGAGCATGACCACGGAGCAGGCTGACGTGCTGAATACGCCGGGTATCTGCCTGATGGGAACCAATGTTGCCAGCGGCACGGCGACGGCGGTGGTGGTGGCAACCGGTAACCACACCTGGTTCGGTCAGCTGGCGAAATCGGTAACAGGCAGCCGCCCGCAAACGGCGTTTGATCGCGGCGTGAACAGCGTCAGCTGGTTGTTGATCCGTTTCATGCTGGTGATGGTGCCGGTGGTGTTGTTCATCAATGGTTTTACCAAAGGTGACTGGACCGATGCCCTGATGTTTGCGCTGGCGGTGGCGGTGGGCTTAACCCCGGAAATGCTGCCGATGATTGTCAGCTCCAATCTTGCGAAAGGGGCGATTGCCATGTCCCGGCGCAAAGTGGTGGTCAAACGGCTCAATGCTATCCAGAATTTCGGCGCGATGGATGTGCTCTGTACCGACAAAACCGGCACCCTGACTCAGGACCGTATCATTCTGGAGCAGCACCTGGATGCATACGGCCGCAACAATGAACAGGTTTTGCAGCTGGCGTGGCTGAACAGCCGTCACCAGAGCGGGGTGAAAAACCTGATGGACAAAGCGATCCTCAGTTTCAGTCAGGGTAATCTGGCGGTCAGTGGTTTGTGGCGCTATCGCAAAATTGACGAGTTGCCGTTTGATTTCGAACGTCGCCGCCTGTCGATTGTGGTCGCTGACGAAAATAATCAGCAGAAGCTGATTTGCAAAGGCGCCGTGGATGAAATGCTGGCGGTTGCCAGTCACTGGATGGATGCAGGTGTGCGCCGGGAGCTGGATGCTGCTGCCCGTTCCCAATGGTGTCAGCAGGTCGAAACGCTGAACCAGCAGGGCTTTCGCGTGTTGCTGATTGCGGAGCGTTGCCTGGGGGATTGCCCGCTGCGTATGCCGCTGAGTAAAGAAGATGAGCGTGAGCTGACTATCTGTGGTCTGCTGACTTTTCTTGATCCGCCTAAAGAGAGCGCCCAGCAGGCGATCGCTGCGCTGCATGAAAATGGTGTGACGGTAAAAGTGCTGACCGGAGATAATGCGGTGATCACCAGCAAAATCTGCCGCGATGTCGGGCTGGAACCCGGTGAACCGCTGTGTGGCAATGAAATCGAACGGCTGGATGACGGCGAACTTTCCCGTCAGGTCGAAACCCGGACGATCTTCTGCCGTCTGACGCCACAGCAAAAATCCCGGGTGTTACAGGCGCTTCAGCATAATGGTCACACCGTGGGTTTTCTGGGAGATGGCATCAACGATGCCCCCGCACTGCGTGATGCGGATATTGGCATTTCGGTCGATACCGCCACGGATATTGCCAAAGAATCGGCCGATATTATCCTGCTGGAAAAAAACCTGATGGTGCTGGAAGAGGGGGTTATCAAAGGGCGGGAGACGTTTGGCAATATCATTAAATACCTGAACATGACCGCCAGCTCTAACTTTGGCAACGTCTTTTCCGTACTGGTGGCGAGCGCATTTATTCCATTCCTGCCGATGCTGGCAATCCATCTGCTGATCCAGAACCTGATGTATGACCTGTCTCAACTGGCATTGCCCTGGGACAAAATGGATAAGGAGTTTTTGCGTAAACCACGCAAATGGGATGCGAAAAATATTGGCCGTTTTATGTTGTGGATCGGCCCGACTTCTTCGCTGTTTGATATCACCACTTTTTTTATTATGTGGCACGTGTTTGCGGCCAACAGCGTGGAGCATCAGGCGCTGTTTCAGTCCGGCTGGTTTATTGAAGGGCTGCTGTCCCAGACGCTGGTGGTGCATATGCTGCGCACCCGTAAAATTCCGTTTATTCAGAGCCGTGCGGCGTTGCCGGTGCTGCTGATGACCGGTCTGGTGATGGTGCTGGGTATTTATATTCCTTTTTCACCTTTCGGACATGCGGTTGGCCTGGTTCCACTGCCCTGGTCTTACTTCCCGTGGCTGGTGGCAACCCTGTTTGGCTACTGTGTGGTCGCCCAGGGAATGAAACAACTCTATATCCGTCGTTTCGGACAGTGGTTCTGAGGAGAAAAGAATGAAGAATAACAACGTGGTGACCACTATTGTGCTGTTTTTTGTGGCGCTGGTGATCTTTGCTAACGGGCTGTTAATGGTTTTGGCGGCCTGACTACCAGGGCGGATAAGTGATCCGCCCGCATTTCACACCTTGAAAAAGCGCTGATAAATAAAGCGGATCACTGCATATTCCAGCGCCCCCAGCAGTAAAAACCACAGGCAGAACACTAACGTATACAGCTGACCCACATCGCTCAGGTGAAAGGTTTCCACCAGCTTATGCGTCAGGCTCAGGCCAAACCAGGGAGCCGGCAACAGTAAGGCGGAAAGAAAGCCCAGCATCAGGGTGCTCATGGGCATTAAAAAAGTCAGAAAAGGGTTTTTCATTGGCATTCCATCCCGGTCAGTGACGGGCATTGTCCGGTAATCTGCCGGTTGGTTCAATCCTGCTGACTTTTACTGGCAGGACTCTTCTTTCCGCCCGGTAAAATTTTCAGGCAAGTTTGGGCTGTTTCTGACAAAAAAAGCCCCTGAACTGCGCAGGGGCGAATACGCTAACGCGGTAATTCTTTTAGGCTTTTTCTTTCTCATTTACGCCGAGTGTTTAGCATTCGTTAAAAAGTATAGCCGTGGCTATACTCAAATCCCTGATTTTATTGTCTTTTTTTTTGCAAAAATTCATGGCAGGATGCGTTCTTCATTCAGCTTCTCGTGCTTATTTTTCCCGCGAGATTTGTTCTTTTGAGGCCTGAGCGGAGACTCAGCTATCAAGTTGGTATAACCACAATGAATTTGTATGCAACTCTCATTCTGGCGTTTGGCATGTCGATGGACGCCTTCGCAGCGGCAATCGGTAAGGGTGCCAGTCTGCACCGTCCGAGCCTGAAAGAAGCGCTGCGCACCGGGTTAATTTTTGGTGTGATAGAAGCCCTGACGCCGCTGATTGGTTGGGCTGTAGGGCTGGCTGCCAGCCGCTACGTTATGGCCTGGGATCACTGGGTGGCATTTACCCTGCTGTTTGTGCTGGGTGCACGAATGATTGTGGAAGGGTTCCGCAAAAAAGAGGTAGTAGAAGAAGCACCACAACGACATGGTTTCTGGCTGCTTGCCGCGACGGCGGTGGCGACCAGTCTGGACGCGATGGCGGTTGGGGTTGGTCTGGCATTTTTGCAGGTCAATATTGTCACCACCGCGCTGGCAATTGGCGCATCGACAATGATCATGGCATCTATCGGCATTTTGCTTGGCCGTTTCCTTGGTCCGGTAATGGGCAAGTGGGCTGAGATTTTCGGTGGCGTGGTATTGATTGGTATTGGCGGCAGTATTCTGGTGGAACATCTGGGCCTGCTGGGCTGAGAAAATAGTGAGCAGGTCAGCATCTGCCTGCTGATGCTTTTGCTGATTTAAAGAAATTTGTGATCTGGTTCAAATTTTATTGCTGCGGAAAGATTCGGTTGTTATAATTTTTCCTGTAATAAATCAACAAAATTTGAATCGGAGACGAGATGAAACGATTTTTTAACTATGTTGCCCGTTGTTATGTGGAAACCTTCAGACACGTTCCGCCTGGTGCAATGTACTGAAATTGATGCAGATACCCTCTGTGAGTACGGTCAGGGAATGACCGGGCCAGTCCATCCAGCCACCAGCCACCAGCCACCAGCCACCAGCCACCAGCCACCAGCCACCAGCCCCCAGCCACCAGCCACCAGCCACCAGCCACCAGCCTCTAATCCCATTTAAAAGCCAATAACATCCCCTCCCGCCATGTCCTGAACATCACAGCTTACTAACCTGAACTGCTTATTCTGACAGTCCACAACGATATGACTGCTAACACAGTGGCCGGTTTAACCATCCGGGCCAGAGTCTTAAGCGGTTGTTCCCTCCGGTTTTTCAGGTTAATTTTATCACGCTGTTTTTTTGGAAATTTTATTCTCTTACTGGAGGCTGTGTTTAATGTTCAGAAAGATATTACTTTCCGCTGTATTAGCGGGTATCAGCAGTTACGGCGTGGCAGCTTACGCTGCATCATCCACCTCTCTTGGTGACTATCAGGCGATCAAATCCGCGCTGAGCACGGGCAAAGCGGTCAGAATGGTCACCACATTTGACCACTGTGAAGGTCAACGCGATGGTAAGCCGCGCAGTATCAAAATGATCGGCGGTCTGGTGATCGACAGCTTCCTGATCCCTGACGACAAATATATTATTTTTTCTGACTACCATCAGCGGCTGAGTGACAAGGGCGGCTCACCAGAAGTTGAGTTCACGCGTTACAAAATCATGCCGGACAACCACCTGCTTATCGAAACGAAAAGATACTCATCTGTGGCCTCTTCGGGCGCATCGCAACAACCTGGCGGTTTTTCTCCGGTCACCTGGAACTGCAAAATTGGTAGCGACGCACAATTTTATACCGCGTCCTGACAGTCCTCTCTGCCGGTATGGCGTGGTGTGGAAGCATCCGGACTCCCGGCAGGAGCAGGGCAGAAGTCGTTTTATACGCTTCGTCTGACAATCAACTTATGGCCGGAAACCCGCGCAATTAATCGGGGTGTGGGTTTTCAGCTGCCGTAGCCGGATGCCGCCTGATTGGGAGATTGCTCAGGAGGTGAATGCGCAGATTTAGCTATTGCTGTATGAATTTAGCATCACATTAAGTTCCGCAAGAAGCTATATGAAGACCCGGAAAGTCTGTAAATGGACATGAATAGCTTGCTGTGGCATTACAATAATGAGCGAACTCCTCAGGGGGAAAATGTTCTTCTGAAGTGCGCCAATGGTCACTTTACTTGATGGAAAACGGGTCTGGGCAGAAAAGAATCTGACCAGATTTAATCTGACAGACACCTGTATGAATAACCGGTAACTGTCAGATCAGATCCGAGTTAGCACATCCCATATATGCCGCCTTCAGGCTGTGTACCGATAATAAAAAAATACAGAACTTTGAACAATCTCCATTTATCATCAAGAATCTGTTAATAACAGATTTTTTCTTTTGATCTAATCCTCAAGCCATTTGCTTTTTAAGTTGAGGAAATATTTTTGTTTTATGATTTTATCGGTCTTGTCCTTAAAATCTACAGATCCATATCCAGTATCATATATACCCCACTCTCCATAAGAACCGTCTTTGAATGTGACAGTGCCGGTAGCGATGCAGGGAGAGTAATACTCATGAAGCCACCCATAACCTTGATCTGATATCTGCGCTTTAGCAAAAAAATCTATTAATTGCTTTTCTGTGGGGTTCCAGCCTTTACAAACTACCTTATAGTTATTCGGATCGTCTTTAGTGTCTTCCACAGGGTGACCGCTTTCCAGTATCTCCAGACGAATAACTTTCATACCTGCCAGGCTAAATAAAGGAAGAGAAAAAAGGATTGAACATATGAATATTTTTTTTAGTCCCATTGTGCTGTACTCGCTTCCGTTTTATTTTTTCTTCCTATATCGGGATGTCTGTAAACTTCACTCATGGATACTCTGAATACCCTGGCCAGTTCCGGAACTAACCATTTAAGAGATTCATTCTGCTTGTCTGTAACCGTTTCGAAAACTTCTTTTCCCTTAGGACCTGTGGCCAATCCAACAAGCTCTATGCCTATACTGTCACTGTTATTGGGGAATCTTTCAGGAAAGTTTTTTTCCTTTTCTATGTCATAGATATTCTTAAATGTTGTTTTTTTCCATGGGCTGTTATGCAAACTTATCAATGCGGTTTCAGTAGGTTTGCATTTCTTCTTTAAAAAGCATCTGGACTTCATCAAGCCAACATGCCAGGTCACTTTAAATAACGACGCTGTTTGATAAACTTTACCGTTCTTATCTATTAAAAAATGCGCACCGGTTGCATTTTTATTATTGTAGCTGTTAAAGGTACTTTGTACTGTGGGACTTTGAGTCTGATGCACCACAATACCATTAACTTTTCCCAGCCTGCCGCGTTCTATGGTCTTGAATATTTTTCTCTCTATACGCTCATCAAAAATATAACCATCCTCGTCTATATACATCTCATATTCCTTTATTAATGATTAGATGGATGAATTCGCTTTGATATCGTAACCCATCGCCACCACACCCATTTTTCCACCTTCTGCACTCTGAGGCAGGTATTCCATTTTTACTTTTGAAAAAGCCAGTCCCACTTTCTCTACTGGCATGGGCATATACCTGTATCCAACAGGAAAGACACGAGTGATAATTAGCTCGCGGAGAGTGATTTTAAAAAAATCTACAGGTGATGAGTCTCCGGCTTTTCTGACCGTTAGGGTTGCTTCAGGGATGTGTTTACCACTCAGGCAGTACTGAAGAAGCGTTGTCGAAGAGTTATCGATGAAGTGATTAAAATATAAATCGTTAACCTTAGCTTTTCCGGCGCCACCGCCACTGCCGGAGTGCATATTGTTTTTCTGAAAGACTGACCAGTCCCACCGTAAAACCTCAATCTCTCCCCGGTGCGTTGCATCCTGAGATTCGCCCGTAATACCCTCAATTCTGATAAAGATGTCCTGTGCCATCGTATCTGCTTCCCTGTAAAAATAATCGATAAGTTCAGATCAAGTCTGAGCTGGTACATATTAAATAAAGGTTGGTCAAACTTCGACTGCTGTTGACATTTCCATTATGCCAATCACATTTTCACCCTTTTTTTCATTCTCCAGCTGCCACAAGCATCGCTGGTCTGTCACGCCCGACCGGCAAATCTCTTCTTCTGGTTTAAAAAATTACCCTCAGGAATGCCCATCTTCTTACGGGCTTCGCCGACGCGAGTGCCGGTCTCGGCCTGCTTCAGTACATGCGCAATCTGTTCTTTGGTATAACGAGTCTTTTTTATATAAAGATGAGCCTCCCGATTATGTGAAAAAAGACCGGGTTCTGTAATTTAGGCCATATCTGACACGTAGAATTGCACTTCAGCGGAGGTCAGCAGATATCTGTAAAAATCCCAGTCGTCTTCTTTAATCTGCGTGCAGAACAGCCTGGCTGAAGTGAGCAAAAGAGGTTCGGCCAATGCCTGTTTTCCCCTGTCGTCTGATTTTCTATCGCTATTTCAACGGCCCGAGAGATTTTGTGGCGGGTTTACGCTTATTAAGGCCCGCCAGACGCCGTAAAACAGCCCCTCAATCCTGGCTCTGATACTCGTCCCAGGTCGCATTCTGGCAGGCTTGTTGGCTCTGACGTGCGACTTTCTTTTGATCTTCATTCAGATTCATCCACGCGGCGACCACGGTTCTCGCCTCGTCTTCATCGAATGCCGTATCTTCCTGCTGGGGAGACGCCGCGTCACCGGGTGGGGTGAGGGTTTTTAACCGGGCAATATAGCTGTCGGCAGAGCCTGAGGATTTTTCCTGCGTGACGATAGTACAAAGGTTAGCGATGTAGCTCTGTGCCGGATCGTCAGTTTCACCTTCAGCATGGGCCGCACCGATTGCTGTTATAACAGCGAGCAGTAACACCACTTTTTTCATACCTGCTCCTTATCAAAGGTAAAAATTAAAATTTATTTTGCGCCTGTAACGGCGAGCACTCCAGGCACCTCGTGGTCAGGATTTTGCCTGAATCAGAACACGACTTCATGCAGGATCGAACAATTGAAGCAATTTTTTACCGTTCAGGCCTGGTGGAACAGGCAACGGCTGGCTGGCACAGTCCGGGGTTAACCGGTTTTGACAGGATGGGGCAGAAGCAGAGCAAAAACTCTCCACATCCCGCAGGACGTGGAGAAAAAATCTTATTCAGGCATTGCGGAAGAGTGGTGAGTGGAGATTAACCACTTTTCGCCGTTCCAGCTGTAGGTGAAGGTATAGCGTGCTGCGGCTTTACTGCCGTCTCCAAAGGTGAAGGTGTAGGTGCCGGTATCAATGGCTTTGTTGCAGCCGATGCGAACCGTCCGGCTGTCAATGTGCCCGACGGGTTTTTTAGCCAGGAATTTCTTGAAGTAATCGATTCGTTCTTCGTCAGTGAGGCGAACCTTATCAGATAATGTTGGTAGCAACACGGCGTCGGACAGGTAATTTTCTGATACCGTTTTTGCATCCCCGGTTTTCAGAGAGTCGTTCCAGCGGTCAAACATTGCAGCCACTTCAGACTCAGTCATCTTAACGCACGGCGTATTTTCCTGAGCAAAAGCAACAGAAGATGTCAGTACTCCGGCAACCATAAGTCCAATAATTCCAGCTTTCATTGCGTTATCTCCTTGGTGATTAATGACCAGAAGATAACACGGAATATTAAATAGTAATTAAATAGATATTCTTAATTTTCGATATTTATTTTTATTTAAAATAAGTCTTTTATTTGTTATTTTTTCTGATATTTCCTGTGTCTTATAAAATTAATGTATGTGGTTTAATCTTCAGTTTTTCTGATATATAAACGTAATTATACTTAAATTTACTCGTGGCAGAGATTTATCTTATTTGTTTTTTGTATGATGCCTTCAGGTTAATTACTGAGGGTAACATGATGAAAAATAATTTGATTATAGGTTTTGTCGCGTGCTCGCTTTCCCTGCCAGCTTTTGCTGCCGTCTCAGTCAATCAGTATGAGGCTCAGGGTTTAACAAAGATGGGGGTGGTGAGTCTGAGCGCTTTCAGAGGCAGCCCAAATGAGGCGATGGAGGCCATCCGGGAAAAAGCAATCAATGCGGGTGCCGAACGCTATCGTATTACCAGTTTTGATACTCCGGGCGACTCCAGTTTTATCAGAGCAACGGCCGTCATCTATCGGGATTAAAATCCCCCCTTCACCAGGAAAATATTAATGAAGGGGGCAACTGAACAGCTGTGAATATTATCACAGCTGATTAAATTTAAATCAGGCGTGAATAAGCTGTCTGACCCAGGCAACAATCTCTGCGTCTTTACCCTGTTCAAACAGACACTGCTGGAAGCGCTTGCCGCCCACTGCCGTTTTGACCAGTTCAGGATCGATGGCGCGCAAGGTATCCAGATAGTTATCTTTGATTACCGCACTTTTAACCTGGTTCAACAGCCCGGCATTACGAACCTGCGGCTCTTTACGATCGACCGGATATCCTTCGCCCCTCCGGCCGGTAAAGGCTTTTTCGAAGATATAGCGAACATTCAGCTCGGCTCCCCAACCAAAGCCTTTGGCAAAGGGCAGCGAAAGCGCATTGCCGTTATTGATCTGGGCGAAAAGAAAAGCATCCGCCGGATCGATACAGTAACCACAGACCACGCCAGGATGGATATTGAGTGACATCAGCGCACCCTGGCCTGTGCCACAACCCGTCACCACAAAATCCACCGCCTTAGCGTTGAGTAAAATGCTGGCCATAATGCCAAGATGGATATACGTCAGGTGGTGATCCTGTTCATCGCTCATTCCGACGTTATATACCGCATCATGGTTATCTTTAGCTACGGCCTGCAACTGTTCCAACACCGTGGCATTTTTTGCTGCCTGGCTGTTTTCCATCATCAGTGCAATATTCATGTTCTCTCCTGCATTAAGCATTGAGTCGTTAAAAGGTCCGGGGGTCAGCGCGCCAGCCAGCCGCCGTCCACCGCGAGGGTATAGCCGTTTATATAGTCAGAAGCCCTGGAGGCAAGAAACACCACCGGGGCGGCTAAATCTTCAGGCTGTCCCCAGCGCCCGGCGGGAATTCGGGACAAAATTTCCTCACTGCGCGTTTCATCTTTACGCAGCTTTTCTGTGTTGTTGGTGGCGAAGTAACCCGGAGCCAGCGCGTTAACGTTGATATGGTATTTAGCCCATTCGTTAGCCAGCTCGCGCGTCAATCCCATCACTGCGCTTTTTGACGCAGTATAGGAGGGAACCCGGATGCCGCCCTGAAATGAGAGCATGGAGGCAATGTTGATAATTTTGCCGCCGCTGCCCTGAGCGATAAACTGGCGTGCCACCCGTTGTGATAAGAAAAACATTGTCTTGATGTTGACGTTCATCACATCGTCCCAGTCCTGTTCACTGAAATCCACCGCGTCTTCGCGACGGATAATGCCAGCGTTGTTCACCAGGATATCGATCTGCCCCATTTCGTCTACCGCACGTTCCAACAGGGAGGAGAGTTGATCCTGCCTCATCAGGTCGGCCCTCAGGCTGAGAAAACGACGTCCCAGCGCGTTGACTTCTGCCGCTGTTTCCACCGGCTCACTGCGGTTAATCGCCACAATGTCACAGCCTGCCTGTGCCAGACCTGTTGCCATGCTTTTCCCTAAGCCGGTATTGCATCCGGTGACGATGGCCACCTTTCCGTGAAGAGAAAAATCATCAAGAATCATGCGGTTTCCTTATTCAGAGATAGGCGTGCAGATACTCCACCAGACAAAGGATCGCCATCGCCTGGCCGTAAGGCATCGAGGTGAGCGGTATCTGGCGGTAGAATTCAAGATCTTTGCCCATGCCGGTTCCGAAGGAGACCTGAGTCAGTTCGCCATCGTCATTGATGCGTGCGATCAGCCCCTTCAGTGCCTTCTCTGCTACGGCGACATAGCGCGGGTCGGCATAGTGGCGACGTGCCGCTTTCAGCATACCGAACGCAAAGCCAGCGGTTGCTGAGGCTTCAAGATAGGAATGGGGATCGTCAAGCAGCGTATGCCACAGACCGCTGTCATCCTGGCATTGCTCCAGTGCAGCCAGCTGGCAGGCCAGCACCTGTTGCAGGAAGCGGCGCGTGGCATCGTTTTCCGGCAGGTCCAGCAACTCCAGGAACTCCGGAATAACGATGGTCAGCCAGCTGTTACCCCGCGCCCAGCGGGCGTTGGCAAAGTTATGGTGACCGTCGAATGTCCAGCCGTGAAACCACAACCCGGTTTCTTTATCCATCAGATGCTGGGTATGCAGCATAAACTGATATTTTGCTTCTTCGATGTACTCTGGACGATTCAACAACTTGCCAATTTTTGCCAGCGGCAGCACGGTCATCATCAGGGTGTCATCCCATAGCTGCTGATGATTCTCTTCAGCCAGGGTGATGTGCTGCAAGCCTGCCAGTTCGGTGCGCGGCATAGCGTGCATAATCCAGTCTGCCCAGCTTTCCAGGTAAGGCAACCAACGTGGATCGCGCGTCTCTTCATAGCGATACGCCAGCGTCAGGAAGGGACAAACTGTATTGACGTTCCGCGTGGTCGAGCCCTCGGCAAATCTGTCGCTGAACCAGTCGTCGACAATCTGCCGCAGACGATCGTCGCCGGTTAACCGGTAATACTGGTGGATACCATACAGGCCAACGCCGTGGGTCCATTCCCAGCCAGCCCAGCCTTTGGTATCGATCACCCTGCCGTCGTCGAGACGCAACAGAAATTCGCCGGTTTCATCGGTAATATTGACCAGGTTATCCACCAGCTTATTAATCAGCCGATGCAGTTCCCCTCTTTCGATAAACCGCTCTGGCTGTCGCAGCAGCGGGCTGTGTTTTACCGGATATACCACCATCATGCACTATCCTCTGAATCTACTAAAGTTGGCCAGGACGGGATAAGTTGTCGCTGGCATTTTTTACTGTTGCCTCAGCCGCTTTGGCGGACAGCGTTTTGGCTGCCGGTTTGTCGCGGTTGAGAAACCCAATATTGTTGTTTCCCCACAGTGACTCGTATGGCATACCGGCTAGCATCTCCAGCGTGGCGCGTGCCAGGGGGGTAATGTCGTTGGGAACGATGTCGCCTGCCACCCGCATTTTTTCTGCTTCATTACGCAGAATCTGGTGTGTTTGCAGGTTCAATTTGAAACGTAAAGAGATGAGGAAGCCCATCAGCAGTACCAGCAGTGTTCCCACACAGAGAATGGCCAGAATGGTATGGCTGACGGTGCTGTTTTGCTCACTGCTGCCGGTGACAAAGCCCGACAGCTGCATCAGAATGCCCACCAGCATGACGGCTCCCGCCTGAGAGGCTTTGCGCGTCAGCGTCATCACCCCGGCAAAAATGCCTTCGCGGCGCTGGCCGGTGATCACTTCATCCACATCAGAGATGTAGGTGTAGATATTCCAGGGCACATAGTTGATGCCCCCGCGTCCCAGACCTGCTACGGCCGAGATCAGCAGCAGCAGCGAGAACACATCGCTCATTCCCGCGTAGTAAAGTACGCCATAGGAGAAAGCGCTGAGGCCAAACAGCACCACGACAATCCGGTAAGAGGGGGCTGGTCCGAAGCGAATGCACAGTGGGATCATGCCGATAACGGCAACAAATTGCAGAATCGCCATCGTGCCCATCAGATTGGAGGCCACGGTGGCGCTCTGCATCAGTACAAACACCACGTAGTAGGTAAACACGGCGTTAAACACGTCCTGGGCGATATAGCCGCCAAGATACATCCCCAGATGCTGGCGGAAGATGCGGATGCGCAGCGTGGAGAACAGATCAACCTTCAGACGATGCAGGCTCTGACCCAGCGTCAGTTTTTGTTGTTCATCGGCCAGTGCGGCGGCGGATTTCTTCTCTGCTGGCCGTTCCCAGGTGTACAGATAGACCAGGGTCAGCACAAGCGCACAAAGTATTGAGAACACCAGGCTGGAATAAAAGAAGGATAAAGGATTATCTTTGCCGAAATAGCTGAGCAGAATACCTGGTAAAAATGCGGCCAGGATAGCCGAAAGCTGCGCCAGCGCAATGCGTGCGCCGGAAAATTTGGTTTTCTCTTTAAAGTCATCGGTCATTTCCGGCACCAGGGTTTCATAAGGCACCAGAATCGAGGTATAGACCACTTCAAAGATCAAATAGGTCAGCAGGTAATAGACATAGGTCATATCGCCGACCCACATCAGACTGTAGCTGAACACCAACGGAATACCGATAAGAATAAAGAACTTACGTCGGCCAAAGCGTTTGCCGAGCCGGGTGGCACCGAAATGGTCGGTCAGATAGCCCATTAGCGGGCTGACCACGCCATCTACAATACGGGCCATCGCAAAGATGGAGGTTGCCTGGATGGGACTTAAACCACAAAAGGTGGTGTAAAAATACAACAGCCAGGCTGAAGTTAATGCCATCGTTCCGGCGCCGAGAAAATCTCCCGATCCATAAGCCAGATAGTTGAGCATTCCAGGTTTACGTGTCGTCATAGTATTCATCCTGATTAGCCTATATACACGCCCGGCGAGATGTCGGGGGAAGTGGGTAAAGTAGAAGGATGAAGGGAGGAAAACCTTTGCGATTCTGCCAACAGTGAAGGGGCAATGGCGGTAGAAGGAAGAAAATACCGGACAGCTTCACTAATTTAATAAAATAGCGTTTCATTTTTATTGAATTTGCATCCCTGCAATCCTGCCGATCTCCAGTTGCTATAATCTGTTGTCGAGAATTTTTTATCCTGTTCTGAATCAAAATTCCTTTGCAAAATCATCTTATAGTAGACGTGCTTATAACACTCAAAAGAGGAATGGAAGATGAAAGCTGCCGTGGTAAATCAAGATCACTCTGTTGACGTCGTGGACAAAAAGCTGCGCGCCCTTGCACACGGCGAGGCGTTGCTGAAAATGGATTGTTGTGGCGTTTGCCACACTGATTTGCATGTAAAAAATGGCGACTTTGGCGACCGCACCGGCGTGGTGCTGGGACATGAAGGTATCGGTGTGGTGAAAGAAGTGGGCCCGGGAGTGACGTCGCTTAAGGTGGGCGATCGTGCCAGCGTTGCCTGGTTCTATGAGGGATGCGGTCATTGTGAATATTGCACCACCGGCAATGAAACGCTGTGTCGTGATGTTAAGAATGCCGGTTTCACCGTAGATGGTGGCATGGCCGAAGAGTGCATCGTGGTGGCGGATTATGCGGTGAAGGTGCCGGATGGTCTGGATTCAGCCGCGGCCAGCAGTGTTACCTGCGCAGGGGTGACAACCTACAAAGCGGTAAAAGTTTCCGGCATTCAGCCGGGCAAATGGATCGCCATTTATGGTCTGGGTGGCCTGGGCAATCTGGCATTGCAGTATGCGAAGAATGTGTTTAATGCCAAAGTGATTGCGATAGATGTCAACGACGCCCAGTTACAGTTTGCCCGCGATATGGGCGCGGACCTGCTGATTAACCCGGCGAAGGAAGATGCGGCGAAGGTCATCCAGGAGAAAACCGGCGGCGCTCACGCGGCGGTGGTCACTGCGGTAGCCAAATCGGCATTTAACTCTGCGGTGGATGCGATGCGCGCCGGGGGCAGGGTGGTTGCGGTGGGTCTGCCGCCAGAATCCATGAGCCTGAATATTCCACGCCTGGTGCTGGATGGTATTCAGGTGGTGGGTTCGCTGGTTGGCACACGGGAAGATCTGGCGGAAGCGTTCCAGTTCGCCGCCGAGGGCAAAGTGGTGCCGACCGTGACCAGAAGGCCGGTTGAGGACATTAACACCATTTTCGATGAGATGCTGGAAGGCAAAATTAAAGGACGTATGGTTATCGACTTCGCCATGAAGTAGCCCCGGAGCTGGGAGCAAGCGATAGATAAAAAGGGGGCGAGTGCTATATCGCCCCCTTTTCTGTTGGTGACCGGGCAGAGCCGCCGCCTGTCAGGCGCTCATAAAAAAACTGGAACGCTCAGGCGCTTCAGGCTCCAGACAATTACAGACAGTGAGCCACAACAATGAGAGCAACCAACCGGTATTGTTTAACATCGACTTTCCCTTGATTAATGGCGTTGACAGCATAAATGTATATCTGAAAGTAAAAATCGCCACTTCCCCCGCCCTTTTTGTTCATCCGCTCGTTTTATCATCCCGCCCCGCAAAAAATATCCTCTATGTTTATAACCTGTCTGGCGCGGTTTCTGGCCGGATGTGATGCCCCTGCTGAGGATGATTATGGTGTTAAAAATTTTTCACGTTCTGTTACCTGCGGCCCTGTTAATGTTCAACGCAGCGGCAGCCGAGTCGGCCACGCCGCAGTTTGGCGCTGAATTACAGGGCTTTGATTTTACCTTGCCGGTGCAGAGATTCAGCTTTACGTCCCAGGGACAGGCGCTGGTGATGGGCTATATCGACAGCCAGCCGCAGGGAGAAGCGAATGGCCGGACGGTGGTATTGCTGCACGGCAAAAATTTTTGCGGTATCACCTGGCAGGACACCATCACGGCATTAAATCACGCCGGATACCGGGTTATCGCGCCGGATCAGATCGGCTTTTGCACCTCAACCAAACCGATGCGCTATCAGTACAGTTTCCAGCAGCTGGCGGCGAATACCCGGCAGCTGCTCGACAGTCTGCATCTCAGTGACATCATTCTGGTGGGACATTCAACCGGCGGCATGCTGGCCACTCGTTATGCGTTGATGTATCCGCAGCAGGTGCAGAAGCTGGTGCTGGTGAATCCGATTGGTCTGGAGGACTGGAAGGCGAAGGGGGTGCCGTGGCGCAGCGTCGATCAGTGGTATCAACGTGAACTGAAAACCTCGGCGGCCAGCATTAAAAAGTATGAGCTGAATACCTATTACGTTGGCAAGTGGAAGCCGGAATATGACCGCTGGGTCACCATGCTGGCCGGACTGAACAACGGGCCAGGGCATCAGGCCGTGGCCTGGAACTCCGCTTTAATCTACGACATGATTTTCACCCAGCCGGTGTATTACGAATTCAAAGACCTCGCCGTGCCGACCACGTTAATTATTGGTACGGCTGACACCACGGCAATAGGTAGCGATATCGCGCCGCCGCAGGTCAGGGCAAACATCGGCCATTATAATGTGCTGGGCAGGCAGGTGGCGGCCCTGATCCCTCACGCCAGGCTGATTGAATTGCAGGGGATGGGACACGCGCCGCAGATGGAAGATCCGGCAGGTTTCAATCGGACGCTGTTAAGCGATATCAAAAAATAGCGAGGTGCCCGGTGTTTGCCAGGCTATAACCTCAGGCTATAGCCTGGCAATAAACAAGCATTATCCCGCCCCCGGCATTGATGAAATAGTCTTCTCAGGCAACCCTGCAACCTGACAAGAGACTCTGGCTATGCTTATCCCTCAACCCTATCTGTTATTTCTTGGCGATGTGACTGACCCGCTGGCGGCGAAAACGGCGCGCGGCATTCAGGTCTGGCGGCCTGAACAATGTGTTGGGCAGATTCGCCTGCCCGGCTGCTCTGTCTCACTGGGCCTGAGTGATATGACGATTGCTGACGCCATCACGGCCGGAGCCAGAACGCTGGTGCTGGGCACCGCCAATGCCGGCGGTTTTCTGCCAGAGCACTGGCTGGAGACGGTGCGTGCTGCTATCAGCGCAGGTATGAACGTTGCCAGCGGCCTGCACTATCGGCTGGTGGATAATCCGGAGCTGGTGGCGCTGGCGAAAACGCATCAGGTTGAACTGTTTGATATCCGCCACATGCGGCCAAAACTGGACGTCGGCAGCGGTAAAAAACGCAGCGGCAAGCGCGTGCTGACCGTTGGCACCGACTGCTCGGTGGGCAAAATGTACACCTCCCTGGCACTGGAATCCGCGATGCGCGAGGTGGGCCTGAAGGCTGATTTCCGGGCGACCGGACAGACCGGCATTCTGGTGGCAGGCGAAGGTATCGCCATTGATGCGGTGATCGCTGATTTTATTGCCGGTGCGGCGGAAGCTCTTTCTCCGGCCAACGATGACGACCACTGGGATATCGTTGAAGGACAGGGTTCTTTGTTTCACCCCTCCTATGCGGGTGTCAGCATGGGGCTGATCCACGGCGCGCAGCCGCACTGGCTGGTGATGTGTCACGAAATGCATCGCCCGCATATGCGCCATCTGCCCCACCAGCCGATGGTCAGCCTTGCGGACTGCGTACAGGCCAACCTGCAAGCCGCCAGAGTCACCAGCGAGAACGTCCGGCTGGCGGGTTTTGCCATCAATACCTCCGACTTCAGCGAACAGCAGGCCCGTGACTATTGCCAGCAGGTGAGCGATGAGTTTGGCGTACCGGCGACCGACCCGGTGCGTTTTGGTATCGCTGACATTGCCGCCCTGCTGAAGGAGCAGGGCTGATTATGCGCCGTATGCAGGTTGAAGTGGTGGAGCTACCGCTGGCGCGGCCCTTTGCCATTGCCCGGGGCACCCGTACCGCAGTTACCGTGGTGCGGGTGACGCTGGAGCAGCAGGGGTTTATCGGGCGCGGCGAATGTACGCCGACCGCGCATTACCGCGAAAGCGCTGACAGCGTTACCGCGCAACTGGCCGCCGTGCAGGAAGACATTGAAAATGGCCTGTCGCGGGAGGCATTGCAAAGCCGGTTACTGCCTGGTTCTGCACGAAATGCGCTGGACTGTGCGCTATGGCGTCTGCAGGCGGCGCTGAACAAACAGACCCTGTGGCAGCATCTGGATACCGTGCCGCCGCAAACGGTCATCACCGCGGAAACCCTCAGTCTGGACGGCGTCGAACAGATGGCGACGGCGGCAGCCGACGCGGTTTCTCGCGGGGCGGTGTTGCTGAAAATCAAGCTGAACCGCGAACTGATTCTGGAGAAGGTGGCGGCCATTCGTGCGGTAGCCCCGCAGGCCACGCTGATTATTGATGCCAACGAATCCTGGAGCGGTCTGGATCTCAGCAGCCTGTTCACTGCGCTGACGCAGTACAGCATAGCGATGATTGAGCAACCCCTGCCTGCCGGAAATGACGCGGATTTGCAGCGTTTTGACCATCTGATCCCGGTCTGCGCGGATGAAAGCTGTCACCACCTGGGCGATATCGCGGGCCTGCGCAATCGTTACGAAATGATCAACATCAAGCTGGATAAATGCGGCGGTCTGAGCGAAGCGCTGGCGATGGTGCAGGTCGCCCGGCAGCATCAGCTGCGGCTGATGGTGGGCTGTATGCTCGGCTCGTCGCTGGCCATGGAAGCGGCGCTGCCGGTGGCGGTGGCGGCGGAGCACGTCGATCTTGACGGCCCAATCTGGCTGGCGGCAGACAGTTCGCCTTATCTCTCTTATCACCAGGGACGTATCTGGCTGTGACGCAGCCTGCAACCGGAGCCAGCATGACGGAAATTCTTCAGTCCGCCTCAGCAGGCGGCACCTGCTCACCGGTATTACAGGTGAAGGACCTCAGCGTCAGCTTCAGCGGCCGGGCTGGACGAAATCTGGCGCTGAAAGGCGTCTCTTTCAGCATCAATAAAGGAGAAATTGTCGCCGTGGTGGGGGAAAGCGGCTCCGGTAAATCCGTCACCTCGCTGGCGGTGATGGGACTGCTGGCACCGTCGGCCACCATTGAGCAGGGAAGTATTCACTTCACCCCGCGCAGTGGCACGGCGACCTCTCTGCTCAGCATGAACAGCCAGGCGCGGCGCAGGCTGCGCGGTCGGGAGATGGCGATGATTTTTCAGGAGCCGATGACCTCGCTGAATCCGGTGCTGCGGGTGGGCGACCAGCTGACCGAAGCGCTGAAAGACCATCAGCTGTGTGACAGCAAAACCGCACAGGCGAAAGCGCGGGCGCTGTTGCGCAAAGTGCGTATTGCCGATGTGGAGCGGGTGATGAAAAGTCATCCCTACTCGCTTTCCGGCGGGATGCGCCAGCGGGTGATGATTGCTCAGGCGCTGGCCTGCGATCCACAGCTGCTGATCGCCGATGAGCCGACCACCGCGCTGGATGTCACCGTGCAGGCGCGTATTTTACAAATTCTGCGGCAGTTGCAACAGCAGAGCGATATGGCGGTGCTGTTTATCACCCACGATATGGGCGTGGTGGCAGAAATTGCCGATCGCGTGGTGGTGATGTATCGCGGCGAAGTGGTGGAGCAGGGCAGCGTACAGCAGATTTTCAGCCAGCCGCAGCACAGTTACACCCGGGCGCTGCTGGCCGCCGTACCGCGGCTGGGCGATATGCAGGAAAAGCGCTGGCCGCAGCGTTTCCCGCTGCCGGGTGAGGAACGGGATGACGACGCGGGGGTGCAGCAAACCGCACGCTACGAAGAGAAGCCGCTGCTGGATATCCGTGGGCTGAAAGTTTACTACCCGATCCGCAGCGGATTGTTTTCGGCGCTGACCCACCGCGTCCATGCGGTGGAGCAGATTGATTTTTCCCTGTGGCCCGGCGAAACCCTGGCGATAGTCGGGGAGAGCGGCTGCGGCAAATCCACCACCGGCCGGGCGCTGTTGCGGCTGGTGTCCAGTGAGGCGGAGAGCATCCATTTTCGCGGTGAAGAGATAACGCAGCTGAAGGAACCGGCTTTTCAGCTGTTGCGCCGTGAGATGCAGATGGTCTTCCAGGACCCTTATGCCTCGCTTAACCCGCGTCTGACGGTGGGCTTCACCATCGCTGAACCCCTGCTGTTGCACGGACTGGTTAAATCCCTGGAAGAGGCGACACCGCAGGTGCAGGCGCTGCTGAAAAGCGTCGGACTGCTGCCGGAGCACGCCCGCCGCTATCCACATGAGTTTTCTGGCGGCCAGCGTCAACGTATTGCCATCGCCCGCGCCATGGCACTGAAACCGCAGGTGATCATTGCGGACGAAGCGGTATCTGCTCTCGACGTCTCGATTCAGGCACAGGTGATTAACCTGATGATGGATTTGCAAAAAGAGACCGGTGTGGCGTGGATTTTTATCTCCCATGATATGGCGGTGGTGGAGCGTATCGCTAACCGCGTGGCGGTAATGTATCTGGGCCAGATTGTCGAAATGGGTCCGCGCCAGTCGGTGTTTAACCATCCGCAACATGCTTACACCCGTCGCCTGCTGGCTTCCGTGCCCGTCGCCGATCCTGAGCGACGCACCGTGCGTGAGCTGGACGACGCTGAAATTCCTTCGCCGCTGCGCAAAGCAGGCGTTGAAGTGGCAAAACTTCGCTACCGCCAGGTTGCCCCGCACCACTGGGTGGCAGAAGGCGATGCTTTTAATACCTCACCAGGAGAGACACCATGAAGCCTTCAGTACGCCGTTCTGCCGTCGCCCTTGCGCTGTCACTGTGCCTGTGCGGCATGGTTCAGGCCCAGGATTTGCGGATTTCCGCCTATGTCGATATCACCGGGCTTGATCCGCACGACACCTCGGATAATGCCAGCTATTCCGTGCAGAGCGGCATCTTCGAGCGCCTGTTCCAGTTCGACAACAAAATGAAACTGGTGCCGTGGCTGGCTACCGATTACAGCAGTAATGCCGATGCGACCGAGTTCACCCTTAACCTGCGCAGCGGTGTGACCTTCCAGGATGGCACACCCTTTGATGCCGAAGCGGTAAAAGCCAACCTCGACAGGCTTGCCGATCAGAGCAAAGGCCTGAAGCGTAACAGCCTGTATAAGATGATTAACGCGGTCACCGTCACCTCCCCGACTCAGGTGAAGGTGGCGCTCAACCGCTCCTTCGGCGCGTTTATCAATACCCTGGCGCACCCGTCGGCGGTGATGTGGAGCCCGGCGGTGCTGAAGCAATATCCGCAGGAAGCCCAGTTGCGTCTGCATCCGACCGGCACCGGTCCGTTCCGCTTCGTCAGCTGGCAGCCGGGTAAAGAGGTGAAGCTGACTAAATATGACGGCTACTGGCGCAAAGGCTGGCCGAAGGTGGATAACGTGATGATCTCTCCGGCACCGGAAGATGCCACCCGGGTGGCGGCGCTGAAATCCGGTCAGGTCGACGCCATCTATCCGTTACCTTCCGACCTGATTGCCACCGTGCAGAACGACAGCAAACTGGCGGTGCAGCGTGATGAAAGCATCTACCTCTATTACCTGGCGATGAATAATCAGCATAAGCCGCTGGCGGATTTACGCGTACGTCAGGCGATTAACTACGCCATCAACCGCGATATCTGGCTGAAAGTGGCCTGGGCGGGAATGGGCAAACCGACCACCTCTGCCATTCCGCCAGCGGTGCAGTTCTACAGCAAACAGAGCGAGCCGGACTACAGCTATAACCCGGCGAAGGCAAAAGCACTGCTGAAAGAGGCGGGTTACGGCAGCGGATTAGCGTTAAAGCTGTGGGTGACCAACACCACCTCCAGCGTCCGCGCGGCGCAATTCCTGAAACAGCAGCTGGGCGCAGCCGGGATCAGCGTCACGGTGACGCCAATGGATTCCGGGGCGCGTGACGCGAAATTGTGGGGCGTGAAAGATCCGAAGCAGGCTGAATTCGACCTGTACTATGGCGGCTGGTCCACCTCCACCGGCGACGCTGACTGGGCGCTGCGTCCGCTGTTCGCCAGCGAATCCTGGGTGCCGACGTCGTACAACGTCTCTTACTACAGCAACCCGGAAACGGACAAAGCCATTGCCGCCGGACTGCAAACCGCCGATCCGGCGAAACGGGCTGCGGCCTATGCCGACGCGCAAAAAATCATCTGGAAAGATGCGCCGATTGCCTTCCTTGGCTCACCGGACAACCTGGTCGGGAAAAAGAAGAATCTTGAAGGTGTGTCATTGCTGGCTGACGGCTCGTTGCTGTTTACGCAGGCCGAGTTCAAATAATCCATCCGGGCGGGAGCGCTCCCGCCTGTGCTACCGGGAAATCGCCAATGTTTGCTTATCTCCTCCGACGTTCGCTGGAAATGATCCCGGTGCTGCTGGTGGTCTCGCTGTTGGTTTTTGCCTTTATTAAGTTATTGCCGGGCGATCCGGCGCGTATTTATGCCGGTCCGGACGCGCCCGTGGAAGCGGTCGAGGCGGCGCGGCAGCATCTGGGGCTGAACGACCCGTTGCCGCAGCAATATCTGCACTGGCTGAGTGGCCTGTTCAGGGGCGATTTGGGCGTCACTTACCGCACCCAGCAGCCGGTGACCGAGGTGATTGCCCAGGGATTTATGCCGACGCTGTGGCTGGCGATGGCAGGTTTTACCTGGTCGGTGCTGCTGGGGCTGGGCATTGGCGTGGTGTCGGCGCTGAAACGCGGTAAATGGCCGGACTGGCTGCTGATGAGCGTGGCGGTCGGCGGCATCTCCATGCCGCCATTCTGGCTGGGACTGCTGCTTATCCAGTTTGTGGCGATGCCGTTTGGCCTGTTCTCTGTCAGTGGTTTCAACAAGGCCAGCGATATTATTCTGCCCGCGCTGACGCTGGGTTCATCGGTCGCGGCGGTGATGGCGCGCTTCACCCGCTCGGCGTTTCTGGAAGTGGCCCAGGAAGATTATGTGCGCACCGCCAAAGCAAAAGGGCTGCGTAACCGGCTGGTGACATGGAAACACATTATGCGTAATGCGCTGATCCCGGTGATCACCATGCTGGGGTTGCAGTTTGGCTTTTTGCTGGGCGGATCGATTGTGGTGGAAACCGTGTTCAGCTGGCCGGGCCTGGGCTGGCTGCTGATCGAGTCGATCAAAAGCCAGGACCAGCCGGTAATTCAGGCACTGGTAATGCTGTTTGTATTTGAATTCATTGTAATTAATTTGCTGGTGGATCTGCTGTATGCGGTGGTTAATCCGGCGATCCGACTGCGTCAGGAGCCTGCATGAAGACTCACTCCCACACCGCGCTGGCCGGTAGCGCAGAGGATAACAGCCGGTTGCGTTCCCCGTGGCGTGATTTCCTGCAACAGCTGTTGCGTAACCCGCTGGCGCTGCTCTCCGGAGGATTTATCCTGCTGCTGGTGATGGTGGCGCTGTTCGCGCCCTGGCTGGCACCGTGGGACCCGATGACGCCGGACTGGATGGCGCTGTCGTCACCGCCTTCCGCCGCGCACTGGATGGGGACGGATGATCTTGGGCGGGATGTGATGAGCCGCATTATCTACGGCGCGCGCATTTCGCTTTATGTCGGCGTGCTGTCGGTCACCTCCGGAATGCAGGTCGGCATCCTGCTGGGGTTGCTGGCGGGCTACTATGGTCGCTGGGTGGACACGCTGATTATGCGCGGCTCTGACGTGCTGTTTGCCTTTCCTGGTATGCTGCTGGCGATTGCGGTGGTGGCGATTCTGGGGCCAGGGCTGAATAACGTTATCATTGCCGTGGCCATTTTCAGCGTGCCGGTATTTGCCCGTATCGTGCGGGCGTCGACGCTGTCGCTGAAGCAGGCGGCCTATGTCGAGGCGGTGCGCTGTGCAGGCGCGCCGGACCGGGTGATCATCCTTCGTCATATCCTGCCGGGCACGCTGTCCAACGTTATTGTCTATTTCACCATGCGCATTGGCACCAGCATCCTTACCGCCGCCGGGCTGAGTTTTATTGGTCTGGGGCCGGAGCCGGACGTCCCGGAGTGGGGCAATATTCTGGCGATGAGCCGCAGCATGATGATGGCCGGGCAGTGGCATGTCAGCGTCTTTCCCGGCCTTGCCATTTTTATCACCGTGCTGGCGTTTAATCTGTTGGGAGATGCGCTGCGCGATACCCTCGACCCCAAACTGAAAGGATGACGGATGGATTACCAACGGGCGGCGGTTGAGCTGTTACTGCAACGCTGGCGTGCCAGCCGCCAGCTGGGCGCACCGCGTGGTACGCCTGGCCTGAGCAACAGCCTGAGTGATGTGCCTGGCGTACGCGTCGGGCATAACACGCTGGCTGAAGGTGAACGGCAGACCGGCGTAACGGCAATCGTGCCACCGGGCGATAATCTGTTCCTCAACCCATTGCCCTGCGGCGTTGCGGTGCTGAACGGTTTCGCCAAGCCGGTGGGGTTGATCCAGATTGAGGAGCTTGGCGTACTGCAAACGCCGATCCTGCTGAGTAACACGCTGGCGGTGGGGACGCTGTTTACCGCGCTGGTGCGCGATGCCATCGGGCGCAATCCTGAACTGGGCCGCTCGTTGCCGACGGTCAATCCGCTGGTGCTGGAGTGCAATGACGGCTGGCTGAATGATATTCAGGCGCTGGCGGTAAGCGAACAGATGGCGTTCCGCGCGCTGGCCGATGCCCGTGCCGACTTCGCCCGTGGTAGCGTTGGTGCCGGTCGCGGGATGAGCTGTTTCAGCCTCAAGGGCGGCATTGGGACGGCCTCACGGCGGTTACCTGCGCTGAATGCCACGCTGGGCGTACTGGTGCTGGCAAACTTTGGTGCCCTGAATGCGCTGACCCTCGACGGCGTGCGGATGGGGGAGGTGATCGCGCCATTACTGCCTGCGCTGACGCCGCAGCGTGATGCCGGTTCCATTATCATCATCATGGCCACCGATGCGCCGCTGGATGCACGACAGCTGAAGCGCGTGGCGAAACGCGCAGGTGCCGGGCTGGGGCGGCTGGGTAGCTACTGGGGACACGGCTCCGGTGATATCGCCGTGGCGTTTTCCACCGCCGGCACCCCACAACCGCCGGAGGAGTCCACCCTTGAGCCGCTGCTGGCGGCGGCGGCGGATGCGACCGAATATGCGGTGCTGGATGCGCTGCTGAGCGCGCAGCCGGTAACCGGCTTTCGCGGTCATCACCGTCCGACACTGAGTGAGGTGCTGGACAGGCTGGCGCTGTCCGGCGTCAGCCCGCTTATTTAACTGTTGCGTCGAACAGGTTGTTTACCGGCCCGGCGCGTTGCTTATTACCAAAGGTCACCGATGAAAATTTTTATTTCTGCCGATATCGAGGGTGTTGCGGGCGTGATGCGCCCGGAGCAGTGCAGTCCGGGCCATGCGGAATATCAGCTGGCGCGGGGACTGATGGAACAGGAGGTCAACGCTGCGATTGCCGGTGCGTTTGCCGGAGGGGCCAGCGAGGTGGTGGTCGCGGACAGCCACGCTCAGATGACCAATCTGCGGGCGGAAAATATCGACCCACGGGCGCGTCTGGTGCAGGGCAAACCGCGTGGCCTGTCGATGGTGGAAGGGCTGGCGCAACAGCAGTATGACGGCATGATGTTTGTTGGCTATCACAGCGCGGCCGGGGAATCTGGCGTACTGGCTCACACCATCAACGGGCGGGCATTTTACCGGGTGAAGATCAACGGGGAAGTGATGGGCGAGAGCGACATCTATGCCGCCGCCGGTGCGGAGCGTGGTACGCCGCTGTGGCTGGTGACCGGCGATGATACGCTGCAAAAATGGATCGCCCATTACTATCCCACCGTCGATTATGTCTGCGTCAAACGGGCCATTTCGCAAACCTGCGCGGAATCTCTCAGTCCACAGTCAGCCTGCGCTGCCATCATTGATGCGGCGGAACGGGCAGTAAGGCAGGCGCGTACAGGGCAAACCACCCGGTTGCAGGCACCTCTGACGCTGGAGCTGATGGTGGCAAAGCCGGTGCTTGGCGATCTGTTCTGCCTGATCCCCGGCGTGCAGCGGCGGGATGCGGTGACGGTCAGCTATAGCGCGGCGGATATGGCAACCCTGGTCAGCCTGCTCAGTGCCTTTTCGTATCTGGCCACCACGCAGAACTAAGGTGATCTCCTTTATTTCAGAGGAAGAAGTGTGTT
This sequence comes from Erwinia mallotivora, assembly GCF_000590885.1. Taxonomy (GTDB): domain Bacteria; phylum Pseudomonadota; class Gammaproteobacteria; order Enterobacterales; family Enterobacteriaceae; genus Erwinia; species Erwinia mallotivora. The sequence goes on along the minus strand of NZ_JFHN01000025.1, from coordinate 71,289 downwards.
CACATATTGTGAACGTATGAATTCTGGAGTAGTTTTTGCCAAAACAAAACGCGTAGAGGGAATGATGCGAGTTATATCAAGGAAACCTTTTTACGAGGCGGCGAGATCTTATCCCAATGATGCACGCGCTCTGGATGATACATACCGGGTTTTGCAAACGGAGAAATTCCTTTCGCCACAAAATCTGAAGGCGAGATTTGCCAGTCTTGATCGATTTAAATATCGGAAAAAGTGGTGGGTGATAGATGTTGGGGGAAATAATCTCAGAATTATTTCCTATATCAGGTTTGAAACGCAGAATGTTTTTATTAGACACATTGTACCGCACAAAGAGTATGACAGGCTGACAGAGTACTACCGGAGGAATCCAGAATGAGAGCAGCAACAGCAGAAAAATACCAGCTGGTGCTTAATGTAACAAAAAACCTGGTCGATGCCGTGCCTCTTCTTGGCACCAGCCCTACATCAACAGACTATCAGGAAGCGCTTTTACTGGTTGAATTTCTCATCGACCATGATGATGAAAATCCGCTAATCGATCTGTTAGCCAAGAAAATAGCTGACTACGAAAATAACGCGCCAGAATATAAAGATTTCAATGCGCGCATTGCTACCTTACCACGCGACCTGGCGATGCTGAGGACATTAATGGATCAACACGGCCTCAATCAAAGTAGTTTTGTCGCAGAGATTGGTTCCCGTTCGTTGGTAAGCATGATTATGCGTGGTCAGCGAGCCCTTACTCTGGAACATATGCGAGCGCTATCGGCGCGTTTCAACATTCCTGTTTCTGCGTTTATAGAAGATAATCTCTGATAACAGATGCGTTTTGTATTTACAGAACCTGAGGACACTTTTATGTTCAGCTTCACGGCAGGGATGCCTGGATGCAGTCTGGTGACATACTGGCAAAGGCGAAGAATGAGCCTGTTACCATTACCAGTGAGGGGGCTGCTCTGTGGTGATATCCGCTGAAGAATACGACGAGTCAGAAGCGGTCAGACTGCAAAAACTGAAGGCGCTGATTGCCCGCTCAATTGCTCAGGCAGAAAGAAATGACCTGGATGGAATTGATAATGTGTTCAGCGAGCTTTCGGTTGATGAACTGACTGCTACAGGAGATAAAGCACAGAGATAAGCAGTTTTCCCTGTGCTTCAACGCTGCCAGCGCACCATGCGGCTTCTGTTCAGCGCCAGACGCAGGCTGTCGCCGTCGACCTGCATCGCAAAACGCTTCTGCCAGGGGCCGTCCTGCGCGGTAGCCAGCAGTCTGCCGTTGCCCAGTGAAATCAGCGAGGCGGTCATCGCCGCCGGGCCGATCCCCATCACCATTCTGTCACCCGTAATCACTAACTGGCTGCGCTGAGCGGGTAAAACCCAGCGGCCCTGCACCGCATCCAGCGAGGCGCTGTCAGCGTTCGCCGGTACAAAACGCCTTGCCGCAAGGCCAATCTCTCCGCAGATGGCGTTGCCATCCTGTCGCAGGCGCAGCGGGAACGTGCCGGAGAGCGAGACGGTTTCCCCCGGATTTTCGCCGTGATACACATTTTCGCTGTGGCCCAGCCATTCGATACTGTCGGCCCTGACGTTCAGCCAGTCGCAGTCATCCTCCGCCACGTAGAGGCCAGGCCTCAGCGCATGGCCGCGCACCGCATCTGCCTGGCCGAGCAGGCTGTTCATCACCGCCAGCGCGGAATCATAACTGGCGACATCCTCGCGGTTTGCCACCAGCGCCAGGCCCACTTTTTGCTGTGGATCGAGCAGAAAGTAGCTTTTGTAACCGGCATGAGAGCCCCCGTGGCCCACCAGTTGCACACTGCCCGATTGCGAATGCGCGATACCCAGGCCATAGCCGGTCAACCGGCCATCTGCCAACTGACGTGGGGTGGCAACAGATGCAAGCGCGTCCGGTTGTTGCAGCAGATGTTGCAGCCAGCGACTGAGGTGGTTAACGCTGCCGGTAAGACAACCGGAGGCGGAGAGGTGCAGACCGGCACTGGCCAGCCGCCACTGCTGCCCCTGCCGCCAGTAGCCCGGCACCAGCCCCGGCACGATATCGAACCAGCTTTCGGGTGCGGTGAAGTTGAGATCCAGCGGTTGATTGATATGTTGCCGCAGCAGATCGGCAAACAGAATGCCCTTTGCTTTTAGCGCCTCTTCCACCAGACGGTAACCGGTGTTGGAGTAAGAGATTTCGCTGCCGCACGGATAGCTCAGGCTGCGCTCTTCACTGAGAAACGCCAGCAGATCGGCCGCCTGGGTGGCGTTGTACACCGACAGGCCAAGCAGCGACAGGGTTTCCCGCACATCGGGCAGGCCTGCGGTCATATCCAGTGCCTGACCGACGGTCACCTGGCCGTTCTCACCGCTCAGTTGCGGCAGATGCTGCGCCAGCCGGTCTGTCAGCCTGATATGTTGTTGACAGTGGCCGGTGACCAGTGCGGCGAAAATGTGCTTGGTAACGGAGGCGAACCGCACCACCGTATCGCCGCTGAAAGGCGTCCCCTGTGCCAGATCGGCCAGCCCGCCGCAGCTGACGCTGTGCACCGTGTCGCTGTCGAACAGGACGATTGCGCCGCCGGGTTCGCCCGGCTGGCCCCAGCCTGCGGTGATGCTGTCCGCCAGCTGCCGCGCTTTCTGCCAGTTGAGCGTCATGCCGGTTCCTCCAGCGTGACGCTGAGATCGAACAGCTCAGCGGTGTGTGGATGTTGAATACGGCGGGCGCGCAGATCGTCCGCACTCAGCTGTTCGACCATTTTCCCCTGCTGCATCACGCCGATTTTCTCGCAAAGATGGGTCACCACCGCCAGGTTATGGCTCACCATAATCCAGGTCAGTTTGCGCTGCTCGCGCAAGTCGCTGAGCAGATTGAGGATTTCTGCCTGAACGGAGACATCCAGCGCCGAGGTTGGCTCATCCAGCAGCAGGACTTCCGGCTCGATTATCAGCGCCCGGGCAATCGCCACGCGCTGGCGCTGGCCGCCGGAGAGCTGGTGGGGGAAACGAAAGCGTACTGCGGCAGGCAGGCCAACTTCCGACAGCGCCTGGGTGATGCGCTGCTCGGCACGATCGAAACGATGCACCAGCAGCGGCTCATGGAGAATGCGGTCGATAGTCTGACGGGGATGCAGCGAGCCATACGGGTCCTGAAACACCATCTGTACCTGGCGAAAGAAGTTACGGCCACGCACTGCTGAGAGCGCCATGCCGCCAAACCGCATCTGCCCGCGCCAGTGGTGATTCAATCCAGCCAGCGCACGCAGGATGGTGGACTTACCGGAGCCGCTTTCGCCAACGATTCCAAAGCTGCCGCCATTCGCCACGCTGAACGACACGCCTTTCACCACCTGCTGTGCTGCAAAATCAATTTGTAAATCGGTAACCTCGATCATAACGCTCCTTATTTGTCCCGCCACGCGGCTTCGCGCTGCATGACCGGCAGCCGATTGCGGGGATGACGCAGCGACGGCAGACAGGCCAGCAGTCCCTGAGTATAGGGATGCTGCGCCTGATGCAGATCGGCGGCGTTGAGCATCTCAACGATCCTCCCGGCATACATCACCGCGACGCGGTCGCAAAAATGCGACACCAGCGGCAGATCGTGGCTGATCAGAATCAGTCCCATTCCGCGTTGCGAAACCAGATCGTCAATCAGCCGCAGGATCTCAGCCTGCACCGTCGCATCGAGCGCGCTGGTTGGCTCATCGGCGATCAGCAGTTCCGGATCGGGGGCCAGCATCATGGCGATCATCACCCGCTGGCCCATGCCGCCGGAAACCTCATGCGGATAACGTTTTGCCACCTGCTGTGGGTCGCGGATTTTCACCTGAGCCAGCAGATCGACAGCGGCAGCCATCGCTGCACGCCTGCTGCCACCTTTGTGCTCACGCCAGGCTTCGGCAATCTGCTGACCAATGGTCATTACCGGATTCAGCGAATATTTCGGGTCCTGCAAAATAAAACCAACCCGTTTACCGCGTACCTGACGCAGGGTTTTTTCGCTGGCACCGCGCAGATCGATGCCGTCAAAACTCAGTGCATCCGCCTGCACCTTCGCGCTGGCGGGCAGCAGCTGCATCAGGCTGCGGGCGGTCAGAGATTTGCCGGACCCGCTTTCACCGACGATGGCGAACTTCTCTTTGCCAACGCTGAAAGAGACACCGCGCACCGCGTCGAACGTCTCTGAACCGCTGGTGAAGCTGATGCGTAAATTTTGAATATTAACCAGCATTTACTGCTCCTTCGGATCAAGGAGATCACGCAGGCCGTCACCAAGAAAGTTAAACGCCAGCGAGGTTAAAAAGATGGCGATGCAGGGCATCAGCGGCACCCACCACTCGCTGAACAGAAAACGCCGTGCGGTGGCGATCATCGTGCCCCATTCCGGTGAGGGGGGCTGGGCGCCCATACCCAGAAAACCCAGGCTGGCCGCGGTGATGATGATCGAACTCATATCCAGCGTCACGCGCACAATCAGACTGGGCACGCACAGCGGCATGACGTGGCGCAGAATAATGCGCAGTGGCGAAGCGCCGCTCAGGCGGCTGGCGGCGATAAAGTCGCTGTTGCGAAACTGCAAGGTTTCGGCGCGCGCCAGACGGGCATAAGGCGGCCAGGCGGTCAGCGCAATCGCCAGAATGGCGCTTTCCACGCCGGGTTTCAGCGCGGCAACGAAAGCCAGTGCCAGAATCAGTCTGGGGAACGCGAGAAAAATATCGGTCAGACGCATCAGCGCTTTATCCAGCAGCCCGCCGGTATAGCCTGCAATGCAGCCAATAAACAGCCCGACAGGGGCGGTGATCAGCACGATAATAATCACCATGCCCAGGGTGGTACGGCCGCCGAACAGAATGCGCGTCCAGATATCGCGGCCCAGCTCATCGGTGCCCAGCCAGTGAAGAGATGAAGGGCGCGCAAGGCGGTTAGCCAGGTCCTGGAAGCCAGGATCGTAAGGCGTTAACAGCGGTGCGGCGATCGACACCAGCAACATCAGCACAATGATCGCCAGCCCGCTCATTGCCAGTGGATGGCGCTTCAGGCCCAGCCACAGCCGGTAGCGACGTCCCCATATCGCCTGGCGACGGGTGCCAGGCGTTTCATCGAGCAGCCAGGCTCTGGTTAACATAGTCATTTCACTCTTGGGTCCCATAAGCGGTAGAGAATATCGGCGCAGAGGTTAAGCAGCACATAGACCGTGCCTACCAGCAGCGTCGCGCCGACTACCGGATTCATGTCGGCATTCAGCAACGAGGTGGTCAGATACTGGCCCAGCCCCGGCCAGGAGAAGACGTTTTCTGTCACCACCGCACCCTCCAGCAGACCGGCATAGGTCAGCGCCAGCACGGTGACCAGCTGTACCGCCACGGTCAGAAAAGCGTGCCGCCAGATAACCCGGCGTGATGACAAGCCCTTTGCCCGCGCGGTAATCACAAACTCGCCGCTCAGCGCATTGAGCATAAAGGTGCGGGTCATGCGGGTGATATACGCCATGCTGAACCAGGCGAGGATCAATACCGGCTGGGCCATATGGGCGAGGGCATCGCGAAAAGCGTCATAGTCTTTTGCCAGCAGCGCATCCACCGTCAGCAGGCCGGTGACCTGGGGGACCATATCCTGATAAATGATGTCCTGCCGTCCCGGCCCTGGCGCAATACCCAACACGGCGTAGAAGATAAGCAAACTGAGCAGCGCCAGGACAAATACCGGCAGGGAGTGCCCGGTCAGGCACACCACGCGTATCAGCTGATCGCTCCATTTGCCCTGCCTGACCGCCGCCCAGACGCCCAGCGGGATGCCGATAATGGCGGCGACAACGATCGCTGCCGTTGCCAGCTCCAGCGTCGCCGGGAAAAAGCGGGCAATATCCTCGCTGACCGGATTTGAAGTCAGCACCGAACGGCCTAAATCACCGTGCAGAATCTGCACCAGATAGTGCCAGAACTGCACCCACAGCGGCTGATCCAGCCCCATCTCCTGACGCACTCGTTCCACCGTCGCCTGCGGAGCGTTATCGCCTAACGCGGCCAGCACCGGATCGGTCGGCATCACCCGCCCAATAAAGAAGGTCAGCAGCGCCAGGCCACATAGCGTCAGCAGCAGGCTTCCCAGCGTGCTGAGAATTCTTTTTAATTGCGGCATCAGACTTTTTTTACCCGCTCATAAGGGTTGTCGTTCAGCACGGTAATCTGCATCCCTGTCACGCCTTTGCTACCGGCCCAGGTGTTCAGTTTCTGGAACATGAAGATAAACGGGCTTTTTTCACGATGTAGCGTCTGAATCTTTTCATACAGCGCGATGCGCTTCTGTGCATCTTTCTCGTGCAGCGCGTCCGCGGTCAGCTGGTTGAACTGTTGATCCGACCAGCTGCAACGCCACGCCAGCGAGCGCACCCGGGCATTATCGCTGTTATCGGTGTTGACGCTGAAGGCTTCGGTATTGGAGTTGGGATCGAAGTAATCGGCACCCCAGACGGTCAGCGCCAGCTGATGTTGACGGGCGCGCATTTTCGTCAGTACCTGCCGGTTTTCAGCGGCGATCAGTTGCAATTTAATGCCAATTGCCGCCAGCTGTGTCTGGAGAGTCTGGGCAATATCCGGAAACGGCTGAGCGGAATAGTGATCGAGTGTCAGTTCAAAGCCATCCGGATAGCCCGCCTCAGCCAGTAACGCTTTGGCTTTTGCCACGTTAAGGCGAAAAGGCTGATCGTCAAGTGCCGCCGGGAATCCGGCAGGCAGCAGGCTCTGGTGGGTTTTCCAGGTCAGTGGAATGATATTTTTCTGAATGCTGTCATAGTCGATCGCCCATTTCAGCGCCTGCCATACCTGTGGTTTGCTCAGATGCTCATTTTTGGTATTGCAGGACATCAGCATGATGGTTCCCACTCTCTGCTGCACCACATGGAAATTGCTGTCGTTAAGCAGCGGCCGTAGCTGTTCTGTGGTCAGGTCGCGAGCGATATCCACATCGCCTTTTTGCAACATCAGCAGCTGCGCGGAGGGGTCGATAATGTGTTTGGCAATCACCCGTTTGATGGCGCTTTGCGAAGGATGATAGCTATTTTTCTCCAGAATCACGCTCTCGCTGGCTTTCCACGCGCGCAGGGTGAAAGGGCCACTCCCCGCACTGTGCTGCTTGATCCAGCCATTGCCCTGGTCATCGCCATTTTGATTAGCCAGCGCGATTTTCTTCTGCACGATGCTGCCGACCGGTGCGGAAAGGCAGTAGAGCAGGAAGGTTTCGGCGGTGGGCTCACTCAGATACAATTCCAGCGTGTGCTCATCTTTCGCCACAATCATCTGCTCAACATTCTCTTTGGTGAAGCCAAACTGATTGATAATAAAGGCCGGACTTTTATCCAGTTTAACCACGCGTTGCAGAGAAAATGCTGCGTCATCGGCGGTCAGCGGGCTGCCATCGGCAAATTTTATCGTGGGGTCGAGATGAAAAGTGCAGGTCTTGCTGTCACTGCTCATTTCCCAGGATTTTGCCAGTTCACCCACCACTTCATTGGGCTTTTCCGGATTTGACATCACCAGACGCTGATACAGGTTGCCGCAGATTTCAGAGCCAATCGCTTCGAAGCTCTCCGCCGGATCAAGGCTGGTCATATTGTCGAGCTGCATCGCCATCACCAGCATGGTCGGTGGGGTGGCGGCAAAGGCGCTGTCAAACGAGAGATAAGAGAGAAAAGGAACGGCGCTACATCCTGCAAGAAAACGTCTTCTGGTAACCATAACTTCTCCAAGATATTGAAAATAAACAATTTTAATGGTGGATTTTGCGTCGTTTATCTTGACAACCCGCCGCGTACTCAGGTACTAGTGGAGGGGTGAAACTTATTTTATCCGGCAAATCAGGTTGCGCTGTGGTGGTGCGGTTGCGCCATAAAATGGCAGTCTGGCCTTTATCAATCGGGAGCGGAAAACCATGTCTCATTCTCAGAGTGTTGAAGCGGTCACCGAGCCTGTTTTTGATGGCCATAATGATCTCCTGATGCGTCTCTGGCTGTCTCAACATGACGATCCCGTCACGGCATTTCTCAACGGGTTGAGCGTCGGGCAGATGGATTTGCCACGGATGCGTCAGGGCGGTTTTGCCGGAGGCCTGTTTGCGGCTTATGTGCCTTCTGAAGGATTTAAAGCAAGAACCGCGCCAGCTGTTAAAAATCACCGTTCAGGGCCGGTTTTTGGTCAGGCAGAATCAACGCCTGCACAACAGGACGCGCTGGCGATTACGCTGGAGATGTTTTCCACCCTGCTGCGTATTGAGCAACAATCTGCCGGTGCGGTGAAAATTTGCCGCAGCGTGGCGGATATTCGCCAGTGTATGCGTGGCAGGGTGGTGGCTGCGGTGATGCATATTGAAGGTGCGGAAGCGCTGGACGCGGATTTGTCGCAGCTGGAAGTGCTCTATGACGCTGGTTTGCGCAGCCTGGGGCCGCTGTGGAGTCGTCCAAATATCTTTGGCGAGGGTGTGCCTTTCCGCTTTCCCTCTTCACCCGATACCGGCAATGGTCTGACGGCGGCGGGGCTGCGACTGGTGCGTGCCTGTAATCAGAAGCGCATCATGGTCGACCTTTCACATATGGATGAGAAAGGGTTCTGGCAGACTGCTGCCATCAGCGACGCGCCATTGGTTGCCAGTCATTCCAATGCACATGCGCTTTGCGCCCAGTCCCGTAACCTGACCGATCGCCAGCTGGCTGCTATCCGGGAGAGTAACGGTTTTGTGGGGGTAAATTTTGGTATCCGTTTTCTCCGCAGCGATGGCAGAAATGCACAGGAAGCCACGGTGATGGAAATCGTGCGCCACATGGATTATCTGCTGGAGAAACTGGGTGAGGACAACGTCGGTTTTGGCTCAGATTTTGATGGCACTACCCTGCCTCCCGATTTACCCGGCGTTGCCGGGCTGCCGCTGTTGATCACCACGCTTGCAGAGTGTGGTTACGATAAACCGTTGTTGGAGAAAATTTGCTGCGGCAACTGGCTGCGTGTGTTGCAGGCAACCTGGGGTGACGCATCATGCGGCTGAGACATATTGAGGTTTTTCAGGCAATTATAGAGACAGGCAGCATCAGCGGGGCGGCCCGCCTGCTGCATGTTTCCCAGCCCAACGTCAGCCGTGTGTTAAGCCATGCCGAGCAGCAGCTGGGCTTTGCGCTGTTTGAGCGTGGCAGCCAGGGGATGATCCCGACGCCAGAAGCGCAGCGTCTTATACCGGAAATCCGCGAACTTTTTACTCGCCTTCAGGCTATCAGCCTGTTAACCAGCCAGCTGCGTAAGGGAGAGGGTGAAACGGTCCGGGTAGGGGCTGCTCACGCGTTTGGACAGATGATCCTCGCACCCGCTCTGGTGGAATACCGCCGCAACAATGGTTATGTGAACGTTGAGCTGGTGACAGAGCATTTTCAGACGCTGTGTCAGAATTTACTGGCGGATCAGCTCGATTTTGCGCTGGTTTTTGGTCAGCAGGTGTCTGGAGAACTGGTTGCTGAACCGCTGTTTCACTCGTCGATGGTCGCTATTTTGCCCCGGTCAATGACCATCAACGGTCCGGTTTCTCTCGACTGGTTGTGCCAGAACAATCTGCTGATGATGCAGAAGGAAGATCCGTTAGGCCAGGTATTGCATCGGGCATTGCGTGATAAAGGCTTACAGCCAGTGGGCTCGTTATATATCAAAACCTATTCAGTCATTGCCGATATGGTATCGGCAGGAGGCGGGGTGGGTATTGTCGATTTGTTTACGGGCAAACGCTATGCCGATCAGCTGTTGGTACTTCCGGTGGCTCAGCCGTTACCGTTTGAAGTCATGTTAATCAGTCGTCGTGATCGCCCTCAGTCGCAGTCTACTCTACAACTTAAGCAGATAATTCGTAGTCGTTTATGGGAGCTGGCACGTCAGTATGAGCTAAAAATGTATAGCTAATATCGATAATATAATGGGGGTTATACAGCTAAAAAAATGAATAAGATGAAGCAGGGAAGAGTAAATAATACATTACTGCAATGATTTTCCGTCATTAATAATCATTGGAGAAGGCGACGCTATAATAAATTTTTTTGGAATTATATGATTTTTATTGGTGGAATAATGAGTGATGATAAATGATGATTTTTTATCAGGCTGGTCGATTGTTTCATTATGTTTTCAGCTACAAAAATGCTGAAAACATACCTGCTTTACTTCGACGAACATTAAACGTATTATGCCAGCGGCACCAGAGTGCATTTAAAAATCCTCAAAATATTTCAGTAGTTTTCTTCTTAAACAGCAATTATTCATAAGTCAATATCGTCAATTACCGCCCGGAGGCAGGAATGACTCCAGGTTATCCAGATCGGGATTATCAGGTAAAAGGAAAATTCGATGGTTATGTCTGATGCTAATGATGCCAGATGCAAAAGTATTGTGAGAATATCATTACATAGTGATAACTTCTATTATACTTTTGGTCTTGGCCATCTCATCAAAGAATTCAACGGCAGGTGGAACAACTCCGCGTTTTGTTTTTTGATTGATGAAACTGTTGAGGAAGTGGGTAACGTAGCAAATGTTGTTATTCGGGACTCGATGGTCAGCATTCGCCTGAGAAATGGCTGTAATAGTTGGAAAAAAAATAATAATTCAGAGTGGCAGGCGACGATTCACATTCCGTTCACTTGCCGGCGACATAATGTTTCGGAAGTTATGGAAAAGATAAAGAAAATACTCCTGATCGCCAGTATGGATTATCCAGCTTTTATCAGTCCGGAGAACCATAAGTCGATTGGGCTGAAAAAAATTAAACAGCTGTCATTAACAGAGTGCAAAATTTTACTGCTGGTTGGCAAAGGGTATAATGTAGGTTATATATCCAGAATCCTCAATCGTTCGGAAAAAACAATAAGCAATCATTGCCGAAATTCTATCCGAAAACTCGGAATGCTTAATCGGGTTGAATTCTACAAATATGCCACCTTTATTGCTCATTGTGCTAATAAAGAGCGTAGTATAGTCTGTCTCTGATTATAAGCGCATGTGTCAGTTTAATGCTGACAGACATGCGCTTTTTTTTAAAATAATTATAGCTTGCTATTCAATGTGGCGGCCTCGGGATCGAAGCTGTTAATGAGCTGAACATAATGTTTACGTTGATATTCAGTAAATTCTTTTTCAGCACTGAGGGTAAAAATAATGACGTTTCTTCGAGCGCCGTTAATAACCGGATGATAAGGTAGCGCGACCATTGTCTGCACCTGTTTCATTAGCTGTCCCTCCAGATAAAAACGATTTCCTATCTGTACAACAGGCAGCTTTGCCGGACCAATTTCACTGGTGAGTTGTTTTCCTTCCACGGCAAAGGCAGGCATAGTATTTGTCATAAATGACATTTGTGACTCACAAAACTCTGCCAGAGTTTGATCTTCAGCCAGAAAAGCACGATTAACCAGAATTGTATATTCATTATCTTCCGGATCACGAAATCGTAAGACATTAACGCTTTGATCAAAGATAGGTGCTTCGGTTAAAAGTGTGCCTTCATAGAGGGTGTAGGTTATTTTATTTTTACTCATGATATTTTTACTCATTATTGATGTGATAATTTTCAGGTAAAGGGATAATGTCCACCCGCCTGTTTCGTTTTCGACCTTCATCTGTGTCGTTACTGGCTATCGGAGCACTTTCACCAACCCCCTTAATCACAAATCTGGTGACAGGTATATTGGTGTGTTTAATTAACCAGTCGCGTACTACGATGGCTCTTTCTTTGGAAATTTGCATATTTCTTTGATGAGTACCTGAATTATCAGAGTGCCCAATAATCATGAAAGTGGTCTGAGGGTTATTGCTAATGACAGGGAGTAACGCTGTCAAAATTTCATCACTGCCCTCTTTAAGCTGCGAACTATCTGAAGAAAATAGTGCTACTGACTCAGAGGAAAACAACAGCGGTTCGGCACGGGTATTTTTGATGACTTTGTTAAGTTCGGCCAGCACCTTATTACAATTTGACAGTTTTAAAATTTGTAATAGTCGGCTGGAAGAACAACCAGAAAGTTCATCACGGTATTTGATAAGTTGAGACAGAGCACTGCGTTTTTGCTGAAAATGAACAATGTCCAACTGGTTAAATGCAAAGAGATTATTCCTCATCCGGGTCAGCCGTTCTCCCTCATGCCAGGTTATTCCCACCATCAACAGTGCAAGTAGCAGCGTGATAGTGGCGGGGATCCAGGTTACCCGGCGTCGGGGTTTTCGCGATTCATAAACCCATGTTTTTATCGCGGGCATGTGCAGGGCGTCGGGAAGTTGAGGAAGGCTCATGGTTGAAGCAAGGCCCGGATAAATTTGAAATCTGTCGGCAATCCAGTTTGCCCAGGCCCCATGTCTGACAAAACCCGCACCATAGTCAGAGAGCAATACAGCTGTAAGCATCAGGGACGTTCTGCTGAACAGCGTCTGTAATGACTTTATGATTCCTGTTTCATGCATCCACAATTGCAGGGCATCAGCCATAGCTAAACGCTGTACGGCGTGATAGCCGCCAGAGTGACTAATCTGCATCAGCATGGTGTTAAGAGTGGAAAGCTCATGATTGAAAGTGGTTTCTTCACTGACGGTAAGATCAAAGTTTCCCAGCCATATTGCCTGTTCAGGATCGTCAACAGAACGCTGATGACTTAACTGTGCGTATAAGCCAAATACGCACGGAAGGGGCTCAGTAAGCGGATGCGCGAGAAACTGGCTCTGCCAGTCATTAAGCTGGGCATGGATCAGCTCACTGCTTTCCTGCCCGTCGGGCAGAAAAGGAAAGAAAGCCCTGATGACAGTGCGGGAGTCAGGAAGGCGTAATCGTTTCCATTGCTTGTGCAGGTCTTCAGCTTCCGGAGCCAGGATCCAACGCACAGGCGCATGTTCAACCGGTTCTGAGGCAGGTTGAGAAAACCATTTCCGGGCGTAGGGACCAATAATGAAAATGATAATGATAATGACCTGGTCTCTTTCTTCTGAGGAAAAAGGGTGTTGGGAATTATTATTCATGTTAGTTTTCGCGGACATTAATAAAGGCCACCCAGGTATTTTATGCAAAAAAACCACAGAATTATTAACAGAAAAATACCGATAGCTGATTGCCAGATGAATGAACCATACCAGCGGCTACGTGGTTTATCGGGAACAAGAAAGATGACTGATTCGGGTTCTTTATTTTCAGCGTGAGGAATACTATTTTCGACCGGTTCACCCGGATAACACGCAAGTAGCGCATGAATTTTCCCATCACTGTCAGGATAATGAGATATCAAAATAAGCAGTTGGCGTGTGTAATCGAAAATTTTCCCATCACTGTTTTTCAACAGGAATTCAAGCCGGGCGCTTAATGAACCCGATTCGACATCATAACCGTAAAAATGACGGCTAAGTAAATGTCGTTCCCAGGAAATGTTGTTAGCCTTAAGACGAAAGGTGATATGTTTATCGAAGTAAAGACAAATGATATAACACAATTTATCACTCAGTTGTTCACATTGCCCTTCAGAAACAAGCTCCTTGCTGAATTGTTCTATCAGATTAACCAGCTTAAGCTGAAATTCTGAAAGAGAAGGAATGATCCCATTGAAAGATAACAAGGTATCGATGAAAACTATCCGGTTAAAATATTTTTCGCTTTTCACCACGCCACCTCAAAAATATTTCCCCATCCTTCGTTTCGCAAGTAGGGACTGATTCTGATAACGCTGGGATTTAATCCAGGGGAAGTAATGAAGTCGAATTCTATTTTCAATTCTTCTTCACTCTCTTTCATTAATGTATTTTTAATTTCCTCAGCGTGGAATATTTTTTTCTCCAGAAGGTCGTTATTTTTATTGTAAACGCCTATGTGTAATTTCACTATGTCTGTAAAAGAAAATTCAAGCTTAGCTCTGGGCAGGGACAAGGTCTTTTTATTTAACCTGATAAGTCTTTTGCGCCAGTCTTCTCCGTTATGACTGACAAAAAATGCGCAACGTTCTTTTTCGACAACTTCAGGTAATACGCTACATAACCTGAAATCTACGCCTGTTATGTCTTCAAATTCTTTTAGTGAACGTTTATTTCCCAGAGAATAGCGTGCGTCAATGCTTTGTTCATTTGATTCATTTTCAAGTAAACAGCGCACTCGTTTTTTAGCGTCACGATCTCTGTCCCACCACGCCTTGTCCACGGCACCCGTATTTTTAGCTTCACTATTATGATCCGACCAGATTTTGTTATGATCTTTTCGACCATAAAAATGCCACAGTAAAATTTTATGAGGATGCCAGATGTCATAACCAGAGGTATAGGCTCTTGCAGCCATGGCAATTTCTTCGCCCTCAAAAAATATCTGAGGATCATTAGGTACATCAACAACAAATGATCCTTCGGCAAAAATAAATCCACCAGCGAGATAACTTCCTCTCACCGGTGCATCTGCTTTGAAATCAACAGAGCTCAGTTGGAGGATTTTTTCATTTGAGAAGCCCCGAAACACCAGGCGGCTGACAAAATTCTTCCTGCTACTGTCATCACCGGGTTGGTAGGCAGGTGGATATGAGGAGAGAACAGGGTGGTGACTTTTATCTTTTAACAGGGTAAGCATACACATCATTTCTTTATCCCAGTTTTTGATAAAACGACAGTGTGAGTCAATTTGCAAAAAATAATCTTCTCCATGATAAAATTTTTCGCATATGCTTCTTGCCCAACACGCCCCCTGACTGTGGAAATAATGAATGCTCAGGATAGTAATCTCAACATTACAATAACTGAAAATGTAAAGAGGGTGGCCGTTATGAATTTTTTCCTCAAGCAACGCCATTCCATTCTTCAGAAATAAATTAATATCACCCTTATCTTGCCAGCAAACAGCAATTCTCAAGAAACACGAACCCGAAGACATATTTATCATGTCATGCAGCGTGGGAAGCAGTTCCGTATCTCTGTAGCTGGCAATGCTTACAAAAATTCCAGGCTTCAAATCCATATGTCACCAGTTTTTAAACTATATTAAATTAATTTAACTGTAATAAAATCTCTGCCTGCGCAGTAAAACTGCCATTTTGTGGCCTTGTTTTATCTGTGCCAGCGTTAACAAGTTTTGCGGTCCAGTTAAATTCTGCGGCAACACCACTGGCAACGGTACTTGATTTTTCCAGGACATTACCACTTAAGCTCATCTGACCACCGCTGCTGTTATAAATTTCTATACCCAGTTGATTGTCACTGTTTCCACTTGAGTCTGTCACACGAATATATTTATTGTCAGTTGAGCTGGTTGTGGAAGTAATGGATGCGTTTGCTGAATAAGAGCCATAATCTGTTTTACAGGTCAATCCGAAAACCAGCGGCTTTTCAACACCCCCACTGGTCAGCATGGCTGGCGTTACGGTCGAGAAATCAATGGTCTTACTGGAATCAAAGGTACATGCCGGTGTGCTGATTACCTTTATCTGGTTGATGGTAAGACTGATTCCGCGTGTCGCATCATCCTGGACCCATTCATACGCCAGAGAACCAGCATCAAGCACCACATCTCCAGTTGGGTCGGAAAGAGAGAGGGTATCCGCAGTTTTGTAAAACTGTACCCGGTAGTAGCTCCCTGCCTTCCAGTCAAAAGTACCTGTGCTTTCACCACCACTAAAAGATACAGTGTAATCAAGAGGATAAGTACCAAACCCCGTTCCGGTATAAGCCTGTACTTTTACTCCGATTCCTTCTACGTTGGTTTTAAATAGCTTGGTTGCAACAGTTTCGCTTAAACCTATCAGGACTCTGCCTGCGGGAATACCGGCAACGCAACCATCGTATCCAATATTTGTAGGTATGGCTGACGTGGTGTATATCGCCCCTGAAATGGGTGTTGACGTATCGGCAGCTGCATCAGCACTGACGGTAATAGTCTGGGCTGCCAGCGTTAATGTGGTTGGCGTTCCTCTGGCAAGGACACATTCGGCGGCGGCGTTCGTTGCTGCTAATCCGCTGAATGATAAAAGTATAACCTTCCGTAGCATCAGTGTTACTCCTTGTCTGTATTCATCTTCTCTATCATGTCGACGGGTAATAGTTTCAGCAAAGCCGAAAAACTCTTACCAACGGTTGATTCTGCAAATGCCAATAAAGGAATGACAGGACTACTGGGTTCCATTTTGGTAAACCATGTCCGTATTTCTCTGAGTTTTTGAACTGCATCTGAGCGTGTTTTAATTCCTGTTTGTACAGGCAGATGAGCGCTTTTAATGACCGGATCTTCCGGCGCAGTAATAACAGCATCAGTTGGCACGACAGCCTGCGGCTCGGCTTCTGGTTGTTCACTCAGAAATGGTGGCGCAGATTCAGGCAATACCGCGGGCTGGGAAGAGGAAGAGACAAATAAACTCAGTAAAGCCCCAAGTCTTGCGAAGTCGGGGGCATCATTTCCCAATGATTCGTCAAGAAGGCTTTTTATCTCTTTCAGACAGATCCCGGCTGCATAGAGTGAGTGGATGGTCGGGTCTTCCCGCTCCTGCCATTCATTGAGCAGGGCAGAGATAACGGATTCTGGTAAAGCTCCTTCTTCACGTGGAGAAGCGTTACCCTTTTCGAAATCTTTAATCGTAATTTGTAAACCTGCACCCTTCGGTAGTGGTTGATTACGAATATCGCCCAGCAGACCACCTATATCCTCAAGTTCGGAGAATGCGTTCGCCCTCAGCAGTGGGACAAATTCATCTTCATCCAGAAGCTGTGGATGAAGGTCTGCCGGGAAAGCAATCAGTAAATGACGAAGAGCGTCCAGACCTTCATAAAGTGCTGCCAGACCAATTTGCCGAATGCGGCAGCGGATCAGCGCAATCACCAAACGGATATCTTTGCTTTTTTCCAGTAATATCAGACATTCCCGTTCCGTTTCTGCCCAGTTAATGGGTTCCGCCGCTTCTGTGAAGCTGCCATATTCCACATTAAGGCGCGGCTGCAATCGGGACTGAAGCATGATAAACCCGGGATCATATTCCAGACTTTCGCCGCAGGCGTGTTCTTCGGATATTTTGTTCAGCAGGTGCTGATAATACTTACTGAGTTGCTCTCTGTTTATTTCAGCCATAGCTAAATCATCCTTATTTGAAAAATGGCTGTTATTGATCCTGTCCCTGTTCGCGTTACCAATAATGGTCTCTGTCATGCTCCTTCCTGATAAAGTTCAGGTTCAAAGCTCATACCGTAGACAGGAAGATCGGTTTCATATCTTTCAAGCCAGGTGGCGTAGCCCAACTGATGCTCACCGCCCAAAGTGGCCTGAGGGACTTCACTGGCTGCCAGCATTAATTGGGTATCCCACGCATACTCAAAGCCAATAAAGTTGCGTACCCATTCGCGCAGGACGGGTAAATCCTGTCCCCAGGGGCTGAAACGCATATATTGTTTCAGCGTCAGCGGTCCAAGAATGAGTTTAAATTTATGCTGTCTGTCTTTCACCGTATTGCCCAGAATAGCGCCATCGCCTAACGTCATTGCACCGCTGTCTTCGCCTAAGATTGACTGATCCTGTGGCGCCAGAAAAATCCACTGGCTGGCAAACTCTTCTAATCTGGCTGGTACTTCAAAATAATATTGTAATGCGCCAAGCAGACCTTCCGGATTACGCGCTTCCCTAATTAAATGGGCAGTAGAAGCAAGACGCGCATGCGTCGGCAGAACCTTGCTGTTGAGTTCCTGCGGGTCCATGCCAGCCAGGCTTGCGACATAGAAGGAAAATCGCTCATCATCAGCGCGATCCAGTGACGCGGTATCCTGTGCTACAAACCATGCCCGATAAAACAAAGAGAGTGCGCGGTGATGAAAAATATCCAAAAAATCAATCATCGTCTGGTCATGCAGTTCTGCCCGGGAGTAGATCAATTCTGATATACCCAACGGCATTGCGCCCTGGGGGCCCCATATGCCAAGACCGAAAAGCTGTAACCTCGTCCTGCCCTCTTCAGTGCTGATACGTGCTATCTCGCGTGGCGAAAAAATCATCGTGGCCAACTGGCCGATGCGGTATTTCTCCTGAGAAGGCAGCGTTGATGTACCCGGATGAGGTGTTGATGGGTTTTTGGCTGCAATAGCCCGCATCAGGCTGATAAAACCCGCATCCCATGGCTGCTCGTTGTTAAACCAGGCGTCCAGCGCCGACAGATTACTTTCCACTTCAGAGCGCCCCTCTCTTACCAGGACGTCCCTTCCAGCTTGCAATCAGCCCTCTCTGCATTGAATGCAATTCAGTTTCAGTAAAAATATTGATGGCGGCATGGCGGGATAAATAATTTTCCATGATCAACCCGAACAGATACGGGCTCACTCCAGAAAAACCTTCTTCATCGATAGTCAACGTACAACGCACTCCACGACCATAGACCATCAATCCATCACCAGGGAGTCTGCGAATCACCGGTTCGCTTTTACAACCAATCAGACTGTTGACCTGGCTGCCAGACTCATGATCTGAACTGTTAAGAAAAAGTCGCAACATGCTGCGCAGGGATTCTCCTCCCAGACTGTGTTCCATATCAGAAAGTGGCAGGTAGTTGAAACTTAATTGACGAATCAACCGCCATGCAGACTCACCAAGTGCGAAAGGAGCACGGGGGGCACTGGGCTGACAAATAAAAGTCGCACCCGTAACCGGTACTGCATCATTCATTGAGAGTTCAAAGCTACCACTTCTTGAGATCAGACGAGGAAGATCCCGGTTTGTAACCATGGCTTCGACGGTCAGATATCTGATGTGATCGGCATACGGCGCTTCCTGTTGCTCGACCAGTGATACGAAGACTTCTGTGCCCATATAAGGCGTTCTTGTATCGTATTTTCTGGTCGTTTCTTCTTTGGTCCTGATTTCGCGTTGAATTGAAAAATACCGGCTGAAATTGCCGAAGTCGCAGTGCCGTGTCTGATAAAGTGGATTAAATACAACCTCTTCGCTTTTTTCCGCCTGTTGACCGAGAACCTTGTTGACTGAAAATACCTCGAAATCCATAGGCCGGCTGCGGTCGGGAACAACATGAAAGGCATTGAGCGCTCGGTTAACTTCAATCCTGTCGACGACTTTGGAAAAAAGATTAATCACCGGGGTGCAAAACAGGAGAAACTTAGAGGGGTCAACGTGTCCGATCAGATTCTGGGGCAGGCGATCTAACAAGATAATTAATTCTGCTTCATTGGTTTGATTGTGCCGTAACCCTTGATCCAGTTGAGTTAAGGTAAAGAAGTAAAAACGCTGGCGGCAGGCAAAATATTCATGGATTAAATTATGTCCATGGAACATGTTCCATGCCATTGGCAGCAGGGTTTGATCAGGTTTCAGTCCTTCGAAAGCCAGTGGCTGCTGGTTAATCACCACGTCTGGTGTTTTCGTATCACCGGAACGGATGATCATCGCAATATTACTGGTATGTACCAGCTCAAAAATATGGGAAACCACTCTTTCATCACCATCGATATAAAGTGGTAGTTCGCTCAGGCCTTCCAGTTGCGAAAAAGTCTTATCGCCCTGTAGTTTTAACTTTATACGTAATGCACCTTTAAGCTTTGAATACGCAATACGGTATTTTTCAAGATTAGGAAGGTCAGGGGGAATAGAAGTTAAACGCGCTTCGGTCATTTCTATTGGCCAAAGCGTGACCTCCTGTCCGCTGCGAAACTCGCAACGTGAATTTTCTCCGGGTAATATTCTGGTATAAAACGCGCTGTTTTTGGGAACCAGATAGCCATGAGTAAGATCACCTTCTTTCAGGTTTGGTGTCAACTGAACAACACCCATTGAAGGAGTAGGTGAGTTATAGTTTGGATAAACAATATCCAGAAGTCTTCTGGTGAATTTTGGAAATTCAGCATCCAGTTTTATTTGTGTTCTGGCAGATAAAAAACAAAATGCTTCAATCAGCCTTTCAACATAAGGGTCGGCAACTTCAATCCCTCGCATCCCCAGACGGGCCGCTATTTTTGGGTGTTTATCGGCGAACTCACGTGACATTTCTCTCATAAATGTCAGTTCATGATTATAATAATCAAGAAATTTATGATCCAACTGTGTAGCCCCATTATTTAATTATTTATTAAATTTCCGTTTTCCTGGGATATCAAGCCCTGGCCCGCGTCATTCCACACGGCCTGATTGCTGGGTGAATATCACCCGGTAGTTGTAAACTTTTCGATGATAATCGTAAAGAGCACAGCCTGAAAGATGGCTAAACTAAACATAGTATTAATTCCCGAAAACACCTGGGTGGGTGAGGTGTCAGGGGCTTTATTTAATGTGTCAGATAATAACAGAGATGGTATGCCTTTCACCCAGTATCCTGCTGGAATCATTATGCGCCCCTCCTTGTTCGCGTCCGGAACCTTATATCATGCCAGTTATGACGACTCAATCTGAAGATGTCTGTAATTGTTCATCCTGAGATTTATTTTTCAATATCTTCTGAAGAAGATACCTTTAATAATAAACAATTGACCTTGGTGCGTAATGGGAGGAAGGATTTTTTTTCGGTCAAAAATCCTAAAATTGGATCGACGATGGTTGTCTGATTTGTTTTTCTGTGACCTTCGCGGCATAGTATTACACGTTTGAGGCACGATGGATGTGCACGTATAAAAGCCCAAAGGAATTGGACTATCATTATGGCTATTACCCGGCAGAATTTATTTGGAAAGCTTAACGCTACATTATTCAGAAGTATTGAAAACGCGACAACCGTATGTAAATTACGTGGCAATCCTTATGTTGAGTTGGTTCACTGGCTGAATCAGCTCTGGCAGCAGGAAGAAAGTGATTTACGTTTAATAGCGCGTCATTTTGAAGTTGATTTTGATGCTATGGAACGTGGATTCGCTCAGGCATTAACTCGTTTGCCTTCGGGCGCAAGTACTATTTCTGACTTTTCCTATCATATTGAGTTGGCGATTGAAAGAGCCTGGATTTATGCCAGTCTTGAATGTTTTGACCATCATATCCGCAGTGGTCATTTATTGATTGCGATGTTAACCACAATGGAACTACGTCGCGCATTATTTGACATTTCTCCCGCATTTGAGCGTATTTCTCTGGAACATCTGACCAACGATTTTGGTTATATCACCCAGACTTCTGCTGAAAAGAACGAAGCCGCAAGTGAGGGCAGCGCCCAGAGAGAAGGTGCAATTCCAGGTGAAGCCAGTCACGCATTGGCAGGACAAAAAAACAGCGCTGGTTTAGCGCAATATACCACCGACCTTACCGCGCTGGCTCGTGAAGGGAAGCTTGATCCTGTGCTGGGACGCGATCATGAAATTAATACCATGATCGATATTCTGCTACGCCGTCGCCAGAACAATCCGTTGCTGACGGGGGAGGCGGGCGTGGGGAAAACGGCTGTTGTTGAAGGACTTGCTCAGTCTGTTGTGGCGGGTAATGTGCCTCCTGCGCTTTCCCATGTACGTCTGCTGACGCTGGATGTTGTAGCACTCTCAGCAGGTGCCAGCATGAAAGGTGAATTTGAGGCCCGGCTTAAATCGGTTCTGGAGGAGGCTATTGCTTC
This sequence comes from Erwinia mallotivora, assembly GCF_000590885.1. GTDB lineage: Bacteria > Pseudomonadota > Gammaproteobacteria > Enterobacterales > Enterobacteriaceae > Erwinia > Erwinia mallotivora. Next base: position 49,751 of record NZ_JFHN01000025.1, on the reverse strand, counting down.
GCCCCAACCCGTTATTTTATTTATTGATGAGGTGCACACGCTGGTCGGTGCGGGAGGCGCAGCCGGTACCGGCGATGCGGCTAACTTGCTTAAACCCGCTCTGGCGAGGGGGCAGCTGCGAACCATTGGCGCAACGACCTGGAGTGAGTTCAAACGGCACATTGAAAAGGATCCGGCGTTGACTCGTCGTTTCCAGGTATTGCAGGTCAACGAGCCTGATGAGGAAACTGCAATCTCGATGCTTCGGGGACTTATACCGATGCTGGAGAAACACCACGGTGTCTGGATTATGGATGAAGCTATCCAGGCTGCGGTTCGCCTTTCTCATCGTTACATTCCGGCTCGTCAGTTGCCTGATAAAGCAATCAGTCTGCTTGATACCGCGTGCGCAAGGGTGGCGGTTGCGCAGCATGCTCCACCTGGAGAGCTACAGATTCTGAAATTCAAGACGGAGACAGTGCAGACCGAGCTTTCGCTGGTTGAAAAAGCGTTACATTTCGGTAAAGGGGAGAACTATCGTGCCATTTCACTGCGTGAGAACATAGCAGAGCACACAGAGAAGAAAGAACTTCTTGAGCAGCGTTGGCAGCAGGAGAAAGAGCTGGTTTCTTCTGTTATCGCTGTACGAAAAGAGCTCCAGGATTTGGCCAAACAGGGTAATCCGGATGATGATCAGATACGTCAGCTGCAAAGTCAGCTTTGTTCCCTGGAAGCCAGTATCCATACAGCTCAACACGAACAGCCCATGATTCAGGCGGAAGTAAATTCGGGCGTTATTGCCAGTATTGTCGCTGACTGGACCGGAATTCCTGTTGGTCAGATGATGAAGGACGATATTCGAGCCGTACTGGAGTTGCCACAAAGACTGGCAGAGCGGGTGATTGGCCAGCAGTTTGCCCTGAACCAGGTCAGCGAAAGTATTCAGACCGCCCGTGCCGGACTGGCAGATCCGAGGAAGCCAATTGGTGTTTTTATGCTGGTCGGGCCTTCAGGTGTCGGTAAAACCGAAACGGCTCTGGCAATTGCTGAGCAGTTATATGGTGGCGAACAAAATCTTATCACCATTAATATGAGTGAATACCAGGAAGCGCATACGGTTTCATCATTGAAGGGGTCGCCGCCAGGCTATGTGGGTTATGGCGAAGGTGGTGTTTTGACCGAGGCGGTTCGCCGTAAGCCATATAGTGTGGTTTTACTGGATGAGATTGAGAAGGCGCATTCGGATGTACATGAATTATTCTTCCAGGTGTTTGATAAGGGATGCATGGAGGATGGTGAAGGACGCCAGATTAATTTTAAAAATACCATTTTATTGCTCACCAGCAATGTCGGTAGCGAATTAATAAGCAGCCTGTTTACCGATCCTGATACTGCTCCTGATGCAGAAAGTCTGAAAAAACTACTGCAACCTGAGTTATTGAAGTCTTTCCCGGCGGCATTCCTGGGGCGACTGGCTGTAGTGCCCTATTTGCCATTACATCAGGAATCGTTGCAACACATTGTCCGGTTGCACCTCGATCGTTTGGGAGAGAGGCTGTTGCAACAGCATGGTGCCCGTCTCCATTACACCGATGCATTAGTGCATTACATCGTCGGGCAGTGCCCGGTGGCGGAAACGGGTGCCAGGATGCTAATTCGCTTCATCGAACAAAACATCGTACCCGAAATGGGACGCCTCATATTGAATAGTGAAATGGCAATAGCAGGCCAGAATATTCGACTGGAAATAAGTCAGAAAAATGACATAGCGATTATCTTTCAACAACAGGAGGAAATGAAAAAAGAGGAAGTGAAAACAGAAGCAGAAATATATGAGTAGCAATGGAACTGACAGACACAAACACAGTTATGTGTGTGTCAAATGCAATTAATTCGTATTTATAAACAGGAAATTTTATGCGTAATTTAAAAGTGATTGTGTGTGCGCTGGCACTGGGCATGACGGCTTCTCAGGCTGCAAACGCTGCAACTCAGGGTACTGTGACATTTAATGGTGAGCTGATTACTGAAACCTGCACCATTGATACCGACAGCGAGAATATCACTGTAACCTTACCCACCCTGTCTACTACAACCTTAGCCACAGCCGGTGCTACCGGTGGCTCAAAACTATTTGATATCAATGTTAGCGACTGTCCTACAGCGATAACCTCTGTTGCTGCGCATTTCGAAGCGATTGGTGGTAGCGGTACTAATTCTTCTACTGGTAACCTGACCAATACTTATAGCGGTACAGATACAGCTGCAACTAACGTTGAAGTACGTTTGTACAATTCTGATGAACAGCCACTGGCTCTGGGGTCTACAGGGGATGCGGCGACCGTAAGTTCTGGTAAAGCTTCTATGCGTTACTATGGTGGCTACTACGCTACAGGTGCGACTACTGCTGGTAAAGTTTATGCCCAGGCTCAGTATACTCTGGCATATCCATAAACTAGCGTTTAAAGCACAAGTTAGTAAGAGTGACTCTGAATTAATGTAAGTTTACTCCTGCTTATATTATAAAGGCCTGGGATATTCTGAATCAGGTAGACCAGGCCTGTATTAAATTTGATTAAAAGCGAAAGTTTTCGGGTAAATCTATGCTGATTAAAATAATCATTTCAGCCCTTTTAATGCTCTCCGCAATTAATAACGGATGGGCAGCAATGACAATTAGTGGCACCAGGATAATTTTTCCAGGGAATGAAAAGGAGGTGAATGTTCGGACAAATAATAAAAGTGGAAACGCTGCATTAGTACAGGTCTGGGTGGATGATGGTGATGCTAATGCCGATGTTAATGCAATGAAAGTTCCTTTTATGGTTACTCCACCTGTTTATCGGGTTGAATCCGGTAAAGGGCAAAGTGTTCGTCTCATTTACAATGGAATGGCGTTGCCGCAGGACCGTGAATCGGTATTCTGGTTTAATTTACTGGAAGTGCCTCCGGTTGTTAAAAATATGGAGAATGTTGACCGGCTGGAGCTTGCCTTCAGAACCAGGATAAAAATATTTTACCGCCCAAAAGCATTATCAAGTTCTGGTACAGCTGAAGTGGATAAAATTCAATGGGAGATATTGTCAGGCGGTAAGGGAATCAAGGTTACTAATCCAACACCTTATTATCTTTCTTTTGACAGTATCAATGCTCAGGTTGGTAGTAAATCTGTAACCTTATCTACAGATATGATTGAACCATTTGGTAATAAAGAGTTCATTTCTGAAAATAAAAGCACCATTACTGGTTTAAGCGAAATAACCTTCAAGTTAATTAATGACTATGGTTCTACTTACAACGGTAAACTCAAAATTACTGATGGAAATAAATTAGTCTTGCAGCAAGATAATTAAATCTAATATCGGATTGTGCAAAGTCAGACAGGGGGAGTGAATGCGCAGTCCGTAGTCCGTAGTCCGTAGACAGTATGCGGCAGTCGACTGGAAAAGGAGCTTACCAGGTGCATCAATCAAAAATGAATTTACTTAGCAAAGCGAAGATCACGCCGCTGTGCGCAATTTCATCCAAAAAGATCATAACAACAATCAGTGTTGTTTGTGTAGTTGTTGCTCCTGTCGGGAGGGCAGAGACTTTGCTTTCTTCTGAGGCAAGCGCGGCTGCTGCACCCGCAGTTATCGAATTCAATCCGTCGTTCATGCATGGCGCTGCCGTCGATGTTTCACGTTTTAATCGGGGAAACTATGTCTCTCCCGGAAGTTACCCCGTTATTGTTATTGTCAATAATCAGAACCGTGGAAAACACACTATACGTTTTACCGCCACGGAAGATGGTCAGACTGCCCGTGCCTGCTTTACCCTGAGTGAAATTGAGTCGCTCGGAATTAAACTGGGTGACAATAATCCTGCACAAAATATAGCCGGGCAAACAATTTCACAAAGTGACGCTGAGCAATGTTACCGGCTGGAGACATTAATTGTTGGCAGTAGCGTAAACTATGACAGCGGCGACTTCCTGCTTTCTGTTGTCGTGCCGCAGGTTAATATTGTCCAGTTTCCACGTGGTTATATCGACCCTAATACCTGGGATTCTGGAGTTACCGCAGGATTTATTGATTATAATGCCAACCTTTACAGCCTGAACTACGGATCGAGCACATATAGTGGAAGTAGCAAAACGACCTATACGAATAATATTGGTCTGCTGGCCGGATTTAATTTCGCCGGGTGGCGCTTAAGAAAAAGATTGAATACAAACTGGTCGAATCGATATGGCATGAAAACGCAGAGCCTGCTGGGATACGCGCAGACCGATATTACACCATTAAAAAGTCAATTGACGATTGGTGACAGTAATACTCGGGGTGAAGTATTTGACAGCTTTACCATACGCGGCATACAGCTTCAATCAGATGAGCGAATGTTACCCGAGGGTATACGCAACTATGTGCCTGTTTTACGTGGAACGGCTGAAACGAATGCAAAAGTCAGTGTGACGCAACGTGGTCAGATTATCTATGAAACAACGGTACCACCGGGGCCATTTGAACTAACTGATATCGGTGCAATGGGGTATGGCGGTGATTTATTATTAACAATTACCGAAGCGGATGGCAGGCAGCGCACTCAGAATGTCCCTTTCTCTGCCCCACCTATGTTGCTGCATGAAGGTGTTTCAAATTTTGGTTTGTCCGCCGGGCAGTTAAGAGACGATGTTTTGCGTGATAACCCTACTGTATTGCAGGGGGTATATCAGTATGGTCTGACGAGCATGTACACTTTGTACGGCGGTATGCAGGCATCCGAGCGTTATAATGCATTTGTTTTAGGTAATTCAATCAATACGCCAGTAGGCGGTATTTATTTCGACGGCACCTACGCGCGAAGCGAACTTCGTGATGGTAAATCAGAGGGTAATAGTTTCAGAGTGGGTTACAGTAAATATCTGGAACCAACCAGAACAGATTTCACCTTAGCGGCTTATCGTTACTCCACAAAAGGTTATTATACCTTCAGAGATGCCAGTATTGACCGATATGGTTCTCGTTCCAGTTACAAAGAAGTTGATTATCGTGCCCGTGAAAAACTGACTTTAACAATGGGACAACGTTTGTGGAATAACTCATATATTAATGCATCTGGCAGCATATACAGTTACTGGGATGAGAGGTCAACGGCTAAACAATACACCCTTAGTTTTAATAAAACTGAGCGCTATTTTTCCTGGTCTCTTGCAGCATCCCGATCCTACTCGGGCAATGGTAAGAATATCAACAACTACACCTTTTCGGTAAGCGTACCTTTAGGTCGAAATAATACCGTTTCCAAACCCGCATTCAGTTCACTGTATTCCACATATACTCGCGACAGTTCGAATAATGCCACCTTGCAGATGAATGCAAACGGTAGTCAGGGTGACAGGAACGAATTTAACTACGGTATAGGAACCTCATATGGTCGATCCAGTTCTGGCTCACATGTGGAAGGCGTAACAGGTAATGCTAATTATCGTTCACCTTATGGTCAGATTGGGATGACCGCTTCGTATAACAGTGAGTCGACAAAGCAGATGTCGTTATCGGCAAATGGCAGCCTTGTTGCGCATCAGGGGGGAGCGACACTGGGTCCGCAATTGGGAGATTCTCCTTTTGCCATTATTGATGTGCCCGGCGGGGAAGGCGCGAAATTATCAAATGGTTATGGGTCAACAATTGACAGTAATGGTTATGTGATTATGCCGTCACTTACACCTTACCGTGAGAACACCGTTTCTATAGATGCGAAAGGATTACCCGATACCGTTGACGTTTTAGAGAATGAAAGGGTTATTGTGCCGCGTGCTGGTTCAGTTTCATTGATTCACATGAAAACACTTATTGGTATTCCTGCCATCCTGACGGTCAGGGATAGTAATGGGGTATTTATGCCAATTGGTACTGAACTGGTTAATAAGGATGGCGTCAGCCAGACCGTTATCGGCCAGGGTGGTAAAGGCTTTATACGTGGGTGGGATCCCGACAGTGGTTCACTCTATGTCATGGGAGATGAATCTGTTAATTGTCGTATTCTTTCGGGTAGCAATGTCTCGGCAACGGGAGAAAATAAGATGGCACAACTGGAGGTGACATGTACTCGTTAAATAAGCATATACGACTGACAGTTTCTGCGATGATGTTTTCAGGTCTTTTTTTCCCTTTGCAGCTTGCAGCTGATACAGATTGTAGCAATGGGTGTAATATTGAAGTACTTTTTCAGGGTGTTTATAACGAAGAGACTTGCATTGTCAGCATTAATAGTGGAACTTATTCAGAGGTAGTATTATTACCAACAATCAGTACTTCATCATTGCAAACTGATGGTAATGAAGCTGGCAGTAAGAATTTCGATATTACATTGCAGGAGTGTCCTTCTGATCGCACTGTGACGGTTAAATTTGTCAGCAACTTGAGTTCGGCTGATTCCACTACGGGCAATCTCATTAATACAACAGGGGATGGTTACAGTGAAAATGTCCAGGTCAGAATCCGCAAAGAAGATGGCACGCAGGTTATCATTGATGATACGGAAAGTGGTCAGGATTATGTTGTTTCTTCCTCTGGAGACGATGTTACTCATCAATATACAGCGAGTTATTATGCCAGCGGGAATAATGCCGTTACGGCAGGGGTTTTAAAATCACTTGCCGGAGTTGAACTCGTTTATAATTAGATTAGGGAGGGATGGTTGCCTTTATTGGGGGCAGTGAGTAAAAATTCATTATGTAATTACTGTTAGGCAACAGATATTTAATATTTTATGTGCACAGTGAAAGGGATATCGTGATGGCTGGTAAAAGCAGTTCTCAAAAATTTATTGCAAGGAATCGTGCTCCCCGTGTTCAGATAGAATACGATGTGGAAATTTATGGCAGCGAAAAGAAGATTGAACTGCCATTTGTCATGGGAGTACTGGCTGATTTATCTGGTAAAGCACTTGAGCCTTTACCTCCGGTCGCTGACAGAAAGTTCCTGAGTATTGATATCGACAATTTTGATGAGCGTATGAAGGCGATGAAACCAAGAGTCGCCTTTGCGGTGCCGAATACGTTGACTGGTGAAGGTCAGCTGATGGTTGATATGTCATTTGAAAGTATCAATGATTTTTCTCCTGACGAAATTGCTAAAAAGGTTGACTCACTTTCTCAACTTTTGGAAGCGCGGACACAGTTGGCCAATTTACAAACCTATATGGATGGTAAAGCGGGTGCCGAAAGTCTGGTAATGAAAGTGTTGAATGATAAAACGCTGCTCAACACGCTGGCTGCTGAACCTAAGCCCAAAAATGCAACCAGTAATCTATCACGGAAAGATTGAGTCAGAGAAGGGAATCATGGCTATTAATGTAGAAAACAATAAGCAGGTTACAGCTGCCACTACAACTTATAGTGATTTTAATGCTTTATTGAATAAAGAATTTAAGCCGAAATCCGATCAGGCGAAAGCCGCTGTTGAAAATGCAGTAAAGACGCTTGCGGAACAGGCTCTTGCAAACTCTGTTACTGTTGCTGAGGATGCTTATAAAAACATTGCAAGATTTATCGCTGAAATTGATCGGAAATTGTCGGAGCAAATTAATTTGATTTTGCATCATCCGGAATTTCAGGCTTTGGAAAGTGCATGGCGTGGTTTGCATTATCTGGTTTATAACACGGAAACAGATGAAAAGCTGAAACTGCGCTTTATGGATATTTCCAAGGATGATTTAAGACGTAACATGAAGCGCTACAAAGGAATCGCATGGGATCAGAGCCCTTTGTTTAAGCAGATTTATGAAGAAGAATATGGTCAGCTCGGCGGTGAGCCATATGGCTGTCTTGTTGCCGATTACTTTTTTGACCATACTGCGCCGGATGTGGATTTGTTATCGTCAATTGGCAAAGTTGCCGCATCGGCACATGTCCCTTTCATTACCGGAGCATCACCTTCCGTATTACAGATGGACTCGTGGCAGGAACTGGCCAACCCGCGAGATCTGACCAAAATTTTTACCCAGAACCTGGAATATGCAGCGTGGAATTCACTGCGCCAGTCAGAAGACTCTCGTTATATTGGTCTGGCGATGCCACGTTTCCTGGCGCGTCTGCCTTACGGTATCCGAACCAATCCGGTAGATCATTTTAACTTTGAAGAAACCACCGATGGTGCAGACCACAGCAAATATGTCTGGTCTAACGCAGCCTATGCGATGGCGGTAAATATTAATCGTTCATTCAAGCATTACGGTTGGTGTACCTTAATTCGTGGAGTGGAAAGCGGTGGCGTAGTGGAAGGCTTGCCCTGCCATACTTTCCCTACGGATGATGGTGGAATCGATATGAAATGTCCGACAGAAATTGCTATTTCTGATCGCCGTGAAGCTGAATTAGCCAAAAATGGCTTTATTCCACTTATTCATCGTAAAAACACTGACTATGCGGCTTTCATTGGTGCACAGTCTCTGCAAAAACCGGCTGAATATTATGATCCGGATGCAACAGCAAACGCCAACTTATCGGCCCGTTTGCCTTACATGTTTGCCTGTTCACGCTTTGCTCATTACCTCAAATGTATTGTTCGAGACAAAATCGGTACATTTAAAGAACGTGATGAGATGCAACGCTGGTTGAATAATTGGGTAATGAATTATGTGGATGGTGATCCGGCCAACTCTTCTTTCGAAACAAAAGCACGTCGCCCGCTGGCTGCTGCTGAAGTCGTGGTAGAGGAAGTGGAAGGTAATCCAGGATACTATCAGGCAAAATTTTTCCTGCGGCCACATTTCCAGTTAGAAGGTCTGACGGTTTCACTACGTATGGTTGCTAAACTGCCTTCACTGAAAGGCGTTGCCTGATATAAAAAATTGTATTTAGCTTGTCGGAACTGTATTTACGGCTCCAGGTTGACTGTTACATAAAAATATTAGCAGAGTAGTGTTGCTTTACATTAAGTAAAGTTCTCTGTTTTAGCAGGTCGTTACACCACGTGTAACGTTTTATATTAGTGTCTAATAAGGAAATTATCATGGCACAAGATATGTTTATTAAGATCGATGGCATCGAAGGTGAATCACTTGATGCTTCTCACACTAATGAAATTGAAGTTCTGACGTGGCAATGGGATGTCGCTCAGCATTCAAATATGCACAGTGGTTCAGGTGGTGGCTCCGGTAAAGCAACTGTAGACGATTTTTGTTTTACTCACTATACCGATAAAGCCAGTCCTAACCTTCTCAGTTATTGTCTGACGGGTAAGCACATCAAGAATATTGTTTTTGTTGTTCGCAAAGCGGGCGGCGACCCGTTGGAGTATCTGACTATCACATTTACTGACGTCATTATTACTCGTGTTGGCATGACTGGCTCTTCTGCAGACGAAACCCGTCCATGTGAAGAAGTTAAATTCTCTTTCACTAAAGTCACTCAGGATTATGTCATGCAAAATTCTGAGGGTAGTAAATCTGGTGTTATCTCAGCCAGCTATGATGTTAAAGCTAATCAGAGTAGTTAATTGACTTTCAGTGTTGTAATAAAACTTGCCATCTTCAGGTGGCAAGTTTTTAACTCGGTATCTTAATTGATGCTACCAGGAAAACTTGGAGTAAGTATTTGTTTTTCTACCATTTGGTGGGTTGAGGTACAATAAGATGCAGCATGTTAAAAAATAAATAAGTCCGAATGGAAATTCATCGATTATTCAGTGGTTCTGCTGTTGTCTTTTTTTTTATCTGGCTGTGGTTTTTCACTACCAAAAAAACAGGAATCAGATTCTTTTAAAATTAGTTTAACCGCAGCAGACGATATCAATATTAATGAAAAAGGCGAGGCGTCACCATTAAGCATCAGTGTTTATGGATTGAAAGCGGTGGATAATTTTGAAAATAGTGATTTTTTTTCAATTACTGATAACACCAACCCTGCACTGAAGGAAGAGGTCTCAAAAATTTATGAAGGAATAATAAAGCCGGGTGAAAAAAGGAAAATTTCTGTTTCTCCTGATAAGGATGATATTGCCATAGGGATCACGGCTGCTTATCGGGAGATAGACAAAGCAGGCTGGAGCGAAATTATTTCTCTTGAAGAAAAACATAAGAAGAAATCCTGGTGGCGAAAAATAGCGCCTGGGGAACAGGTTGTATTCGGCGTGCATTTCAACACATTAGCAATCTCAATCGATAAAATGGACTGACCGATGAGAACAAATAAAGTGGTCTGGAGCGAAGGGCTCTTTCTTCGCCCTCAGCTTTTTCAGCAGCAGGAACGGTATTTAGAATATTATGCCCATAAACGTGCGGCGACTATTACCCCTTTTTTTTGGGGGTTTGCGCACTATGACATAGATTTGGATGCGCTTTCTTACGGTAAACTTGTTCTTCGGTCTGGAAGAGGCGTTCTCCCTGATGGAACACCGTTTGATATTCCAGGTCATGCCGAACTACCAGAACCGCTTACTATCAGTCCGGATCATTTAGGAAAAATGATCTATCTGGCGGTGCCACTGCGGCTGGATAACAGTGATGAAACTATTTTTGATCCCGCCGATTACGGTTCACTGGCGCGTTTTTATGCCTTTGAAACCGAGCTGAGCGATACCAACTCGATTCGTCAGGGGCCTAAACCCGTTCAGTTAGCGAGTCTGCGGCTAAAACTGGTAGCTGAAAGCGAGATGACCGAATCCTGGATAGGTTTGCCTTTAACCAGAATCAGAGCTATTCAGCCTGATGGTAGCGTACTGTTGCACGTTGAAGATTATATTCCACCCGTGACCGGATACGCCGCCAGTCGTTTGCTGACCGAATGGCTGATTCATCTTAATGGCCTGGTAAAAATGCGAGCTGAAATGCTGGCGGAACGTTTATCTAACAGTGATGGTAAAGCCAGCGGTGGAGCAGAGGTTGTCGATTACCTGCTTTTACAGATCTTTAACAAATATGAACCTGTTCTTGACCATCTGAGAAATATCCCCGAGTTAGCCCCTATTGTGTTGTATCAGGAACTGGCGAAATTTTCTGGTGAGCTGTCGACCTTTATTCGCACTAAAACGCGTCGGCCTAAAAGTGCCCCGGGCTATGACCACGCACGACTCTATCAGTCTATCTATCCATTGGTTGAAGAACTACACGATTTACTCAATCAAATCCTGATTCGTGCCGGACAGCTAATAGATCTGCATGCGAAAGGCAACGGTGTCTGGTCTGCATCAGTATTACCCGGCGAATTACGCTCATTCTCTAATCTGGTACTCGCAGTTAATGCACAGTTACCCATGGATGTTCTGCAACAGCAATTCTCAGCGCAGACCAAAATCAGTGCTCCACAACAGCTACGTGAGCTGGTTCGGTCGCATTTGCCTGGCCTGGTTTTACAGGCGTTGCCAGTACCACCGCGACAGATCCCTTATCAGTCGGGGTTTGTCTATTTTGATCTGCTAAAAAGTGGCCCTTTCTGGGATAAGGTTGCAGGGACAGGAGCGCTGGCTCTTCATGTTGCGGGTGATTTCCCTGAACTGAAAATGGAGCTTTGGGGAGTTCGAAACTGATGAGTGAAGCTGACCAGCTGAAGGATTTTGACATCCCTGATCCAACACCGGCACCTGATGAAACATTGACGCCGCAGGCCATGGGCAAATTTTTGCTTGATGATGGTTATGAGGCGCCTGACATTGCATCAACCGCCAGTTTTAACGGTTTTGCTGTAAGGGGCGCTGACAAAAATGAAGCCACGTTGAAAAGTGAAGGTGTTCAGCAACGCGTATTAAAAGTTAAAGCTGCCGTCAATCCATTACTGGAGGCTGTGCAACCATTGCTCAGGGCATTAAGCGATATGCCTGAAACAATGTCATCGCCTGAACATGCGGATGTGTTGAAACGCATTCTTAAAAATGAAATTAATTTGTTCAGCGTGGTGTGCGATGAGGTGGAAATCTCATGGAAAAAAATGGCTATTGTGCGCTATTGCATTTGTACTGCTCTGGACGAGGCGGCTCACACCACCAGTTGGGGAGCGCAATGGGGATGGTCACAAAGTAATATTCTCAACCATTTTGAAGGGGACAATGACGGCGGAAATAAATTTTTCCTGCTCATTGGCCGGCTGTCGATGAATCCCCACGAATATGTTGATGTGCTGGAAGTTTTGCTCCGCATTCTGGGGCTGGGATTTGAAGGTCGTTACAGCATCCTGGAGGACGGTGATCGTCAACTGACCAAGATTCGCCAGCGATTGCTGACGATTATCCAGAGCACCAGAGATTCGATGCCTCCCGAGCTTTCTCCTCATGGTCTGGTTTTTCGCGGTAAGGCAAAAAAAGAACGCCTGATTATACCTGTTCGGGTGACATTTTTATTTGCCAGTGTACTGGTAGCCTCAACCTATATCTGGTGTAAATACTGGTTATCGAAGCATGAAATTAATTTGCAGCAGAGAATTCACGCTATGCAGTATCTTAATTACACCCGACAGCCTGTTGTAGCCCGACTCCGGTTGGCTATTTTATTAAAAGAAGAGATAAGAAAAAATTTAGTCAGTGTTGATGAGACGCAGATTCAAAGTAAAGTTGTTTTTCGTGGTGATTCAATCTTTATGTCAGGTTCGGATAAGATAATTCCTGAGATGGAACCTGTTCTGCGGCGCGTTGCGAAAGAAGTTCATCGTGTAAATGGCGTAGTGAAAATTGTTGGGCATACAGACTCGGTGCCCGTTAAAACAAAAGCGTTCCCTGATAATAAAGTGCTGTCGGAAAAGCGGGCTGAATATGTCTCTCATTATTTTATTGATGAAGGGATTTCACCAGAAAAAATAACTGCACAGGGGGTTGGTGATACTCAGCCTGTAAGCAGTAATAAAGACAAACAAGGGCGTGCGCAAAACAGGCGTGTGGAATTTTTTGTGACTTATTAATGAGTTAAATAATGTCCTATTTAAACAGAATCTTCTCAGGGCGATTTACCAGACTATTTATGGTGGTTGCTTTTTTTGCTTTACTTATCGCTGCAATCTGGTTCCTCGGTCCTTTTTTGGGCTTTGGTGAAACACGTCCTCTGGAAAGCACAGAAGCTAGTATCATCTTTATTATTCTGGCGCTTCTCTGCCTGGTCAGTTTTTGGTTTAATATTCCTTTTTTTATGGTGATGATGGCCACAGCCTGTGTAATAGTCTGGGTTATTGGTCCCTATGTTTTTATTGGTTATGGTTATCCTTTAGCGGGCATAATGGCAAGATTTTTTGTCATCAGTGTTATTCTTTTTTGTGCGTTGATTTACGGAATCTGGAAGCTTCTTCTGGCATTAAAAAACAATCCGAAATTACTCGATACACTGTTTAGTAATAAGGACGTGAAAGTTGATACCCAGATTTACGAAGTTGATGCGATAATCCGTGACGCGGCTGAATACATTAAAAAAATCAGTAAGAATATATCGTTTGTTCGCCGTTTTATTCAGCCCAAAAAGTCGCTTAGCGACCTTCCCTGGTACATGGTATTAGGAACCCAGGGGGCAGGTAAAACGTCGATTATTTTACACTCCGGTCAAAATTTTCCTTTGCCGGAGCAGTTGAATCGTATTTGTAAAGAGAGTTCACCCACCAAAAACTGCGAGTGTTGGTTTGCCAACGAAGCTTTGTTTATTGATACTGCGGGTAAATATATCGACGCGGCTCACAGCAATATGCCAGAGTGGGAAGTATTGCTGAAGTCGATTAAAAAATATCATCCAATTAAAGCGCTAAATGGCGTCATCATTACCGTTTCTGTCTCTGATGTAATGGGCCGCAGCAAAACGGAACTCTACGACCTGTCAGCAAAAATTCGTTCCTGTCTTGATGACACGAGAAAGTTTTTGGGTGTACGTTTTCCGGTGTATGTCGTGGTCACCAAACTGGATCAACTAAGCGGTTTTGCCGAATATTTTCGTATCCTCACTGAGCAGGAACGTGAGCAGATTTGGGGAGTCACGTTCCCTTATGGCGATGATATGAAGACCGCCGTTGCGGAATTGCGAAGCGTTGTCGAGTCAGAACTTACCTTGCTGGAGAACCGCATTGAAAGAAACATGACAATGCGACAGCAGGAGGAGTACGAAAATACTGACAGAAAAAAAATGTATGCCCTGCCGCAGGACTTCAGGATGTTGACGCAGGGGGTGGCGGAGATCCTACAAAATATTTTCTTCGCTTCACGTTATGATGAAACGCAAAGCTATACCTCACTGCGTGGAGTCTATTTCAGCAGTAGCCATCAGCCAGAGAAGAGTGTAATGGTAAATGATATTACACTGATTCAAAAATGGCGGAATTTCATTAATAACCGAATTCCGGATGCTCAGGCTTATTCAGCTTCATTGCAGGAAGATGCTGACTTTCTGATAAAGGATGTATCATATGGTCGCCAGTATTTTCTTCGTCAGCTTTTTTCCGAGATTATTATAAAAGATGCCGATCTGGTCAGGCACAATTTCCGTGTGGTAACGAAATATCGCTTCCAGAATTTTCTTGGTCACTGCTTTTGTATAATGATTTCGGTTTTTCTGCTAAGTGGTCTTTATCATAGCTATCATAATAATGGCAATTATCTGGATGCGGTGGAGGTGAAAGTTGCCAGGCTGGAGGGAGAGGTAAAAACATTTCTGAAAACGGCAAATCAGAATATGCTTCCGACCTTACTGAACCTTGCCCAGTTCCTGCCCGATTTCGCCGGGCTGGATGTGCTCAATCCAGATTTGGAATACCGCTATGGCTTGTATGTTGGCAAAAGTCTGAACCGGAATTCTGATGGTCTCTACCATTTCTTTCTCAGAAAATTGCTTTTTCCAATGATTGAAAGCCAGTCTCATGCTGCTTTGCAGAACGCGATTTACAATAATGATCCGGCGGAAGTGTATAGTGCTCTGAAGCTTTATTTGATGGTTTCAGGTGAAGGGGAATTTAATCAGGAATATCTGATAGCCAGTATCACTACTGCCTGGGATATTTCCGGTAAGATCCAGCCGTACGAAGAAAGAAGTTTGTTTATGGCTCACCTGAAAAAATTATTCAGTCAGCCTGACTGGCGACAATATGGTGAGCCGGCAGATAAAGAGCTTATCACTGAAGCCAGAGAATTGCTCAACCGTAATCTCCTGAGCGCACGTCTTTATGACCGGGTAAAGTCTGCAATGCAGGCTGATGCGCCAGAAAACCTGACGTTAAATAAGATAACTGACGAGGAAGCCGGGCAGGTTTTCACCGTCATTGACCCCGCTATGGCCGAAAAAGGGGTGCCAGGGCTTTTTACTTATAATGGTTATCATCAGGTATTTAAAAAAAAAATTAGTGGCATCCTCAGGAAGCTTCAGCAGGAGGATCGTTGGGTCATGGGCAATGCGCAACCGCTGGCTTCGCTGAAAGCACTAAAGGCAGATCCGAATGCAGCCATTACTGACCCGCTAAAAGATGAATTAACCCGGCTCTATCTGAAGGAGTATACCCGGACCTGGCAAACCTTTTTAAAGAGTATTCGTCTGAAGTCTGACGAGCTGGATAATAACAGCATGGGTTTGTCATTTGATATTTATATGATGCGTACTCTGGTTTCCACAAATTCGCCGCTGGTGAATCTGGCGAAGGAGGCGGTTAAGCAGACGACGCTGGCCGCCGATCAGCCGGAAAGCCTGCTCAAAGGTCAGGGTAGCAGTATGGGAATGAACAGCCAGTTGCTTGATGCTGCCTCAAAACTCAATCTCGCCATAGCGGCCCACGAGAAGGTAATTTTGCGACAGGGTGTTGATAATTTTTTTACGCCTCTACGCAATTTTGTGGGTGGTGGTAATAGTAATAATGGTGCAGCTGATACATCGAACTCAGGGGCAAAACTGGCAACGATCATGGGAGTATTAAATGATCAGTATACGCTTTTAGTGATCTCCGACAGCGCGATTAAAAATGGAAATCTGCCAGACGTTTCAGATGCTGGTCAACGGTTAAGCGCAGAGTCTGCGGTATGGCCAGATCCTTTTAAGTATATTATTGCCCCACTGCTTAATGGGGCCTATAAGCGGGTAAATCATCAGGTTGTTAATAATACGAATAAAACGATTACAGCCAGTCTCGGTGAAGTTTGCCGTACAATGCTTCAGGGGCGTTATCCTTTCGCAGATGCATCTGAAGAGGTAAGCCTGCGGGATTTTGAGCAGTTTTTTGCTGCCGGCGGTATTGTTGACGATTACTTCAAAAAGAGTCTGGCTGATAAGGTGGACACATCAACCCGCCCGTGGCGCTATAAAGGTGAGGTCGAGACACAATCTTCTGAAGCTCTGGATATCTTCGAGCAGGCTCAGCAGATCCGTAAGGCTTTTTTTCAGAATGGTGACAACAAACTGGCAATTAATTACACGGTGGCAATTCCCTACATGTCGCCTTCAGTGACTCAGTTAACACTTAATTTTGACGGAAATGTCATGACTTACGCGCATGGCCCTGTGTTGCCGAAGTCTTTTAAATGGCCTGGAAATCGTTCTGAATCTGTTGTAAGTATGAGCACCCGGCCGCGTGTGACGTTGGAAGATAATGGTGTAACCAAAAAAGGCCCCTGGGCGTTAATGCGTTGGCTGGATACGGTGGAGGATATTGAAACTTCTGATACCGGGCAGCCAATTCTGATATTTGATATGCATAATCGTCAGGTTAAAGTTGAAGTCACCGGATTGACATATAAAAATGAATTAATCATCGATTTGTTAAAGAATTTTTATTGTCCGTGAAGTTTCTGATTAAGTTCAGAAGCCTATTTTTATTATCAGGAAAGAATATGGACATCAGGATATCCGTCAGGGAAAAGCCAGGTTACAGACTCTTCAGTCAACTTCGTAAGAAGCAGGAGAATATCTCAGATATTCTCCTGGAGGGTATCATCCCAAAAATGGTTTTAACTTTACCTGGAAAAAACCTCAGCATTAATCACTCCTGGTGTTTTGTCATGCCAGCCAAAATCAAAAAGAAAAATTATTTCTGGCTGGGGGCTTTTTTACCGGAGGCCAGCACCTTTGAAATTAATTCGGTATTTGCACTCTATGTTTGTGTGTCATATCCAACACTTTGTGAAAACCTGCGATCTAATTTTCACGTTGCTTTCTGGCTCTCAAGGCTTCTGAATGGAACTCAGAGGCAGGAGGGCATTGTCAGTAACCGGGCTAACTTAAGTGAATGGATAAAAGCGTTACAGCGTTCTTATTCTCCCTTTTGGGAAAAATTACTGAATGAGCAATATAAATTCAGTAATCGTTCAGAATTGCTGCTTTCTGAACTGACTGATAATGAAGAAAAAATAAATAGCGACAATGGGGTTGAAATCATGCCATGGAAGGGTTGGCCGGGCTGTATTCAAACGGATATAAACGTATGGCTGTGGAGGCAAAGCAGGTATGGAAGAATAATCGACTCACAAAAAGTTTCATTGTAAATGTGGGGCAGAAATTTTTGCCTGATACTTTGAACATTTATTTCAGCAGGTATTGATATGTCTAGAACGATTACTCTGAGCAGTTCAGCAATGCCTCAGTTGCTGGGCGAGCCAGCTTTAGTCCTGACAAAACTTAAAGGTAAAGAAACCTACTCAACTTTATATACCTACACTCTTACCGTTAAGACACCAGCTAATCCTCTGATTCCCTGGCAGTCTGCTTCAAATGTAGATATTAAAGCATTAATTGGTAAGGAAATGACCGTCACTATCGAACTTGACGGTAACGGACTGGACGTACTGTTGGGCACCGGAAAAGGCACACGAGAGATTTCCGGTCTGGTCCAGCAGGCGCGTTTTGTGGGCAGGGATGCCAATCAGGCAATCTTTGATATTATTCTCCGGCCCTGGCTGTACCTGAGTGAGTTAACATCGGATTTTAAAATTTTCCAGCAAAAGACCGTAGTGGAAATAATTGAAGAGGTGCTTTCAGAATATAATTTCCCGGTTGAACAAAGGCTGACAGGCAGTTATCCCTCTCTGGATTTTCAGGTGCAGTATGGTGAAACAGACTTCAATTTCATTGAACGTTTGATGGAAGAGTGGGGAATTTACTGGTTTTATGAACATATTGATCAAAAGCATAAGCTGGTATTGGTCGATCACGTTGGCGCACATAAGAAATCCGCCAGCGAAGCTTATCAGATCATCCAGTACATGCCAGATGAACCCAAGGCAGATCAGGAATATATCAACAGCTTTGTCTCCCAGGAAACGATCGTTTCCGGTAAGTGGTACACCAATGATTATGACTTCACCAAATCACGTGCTGATATTTCGGCTATAGACAGTAAACCCCGCAAAACCAGTTTTAATGAGATGGAACTTTACCACTGGCCTGGTGATTACGATCAGTCCAATATTGGTGAGCAATTAGCCAAAATTCGTATTGAAGAGCGTGGCGCTGTTGGTTCTCGTGCGGTAGGGAAAGGTGAACTGAGAGGAATTGCCTGTGGTATTGTTTTTGAATTACAGGGATATCCGGTAGAAAAAGCCAATCGTGAATATATGGTTATCTCCAGTGAACTGGAAATTACTGAGATAAGTCAGGTAACAGGATTGGGCGAATTCAGTTATGAGAGTGAATTTACAGTTCAGCCCACTACCAAAATTTATCGTCATCCTCAGCTTGCCACCCGCCCTAAAACCAGTGGTCCCCAAACGGCAGTAGTGGTTGGGCCGCCAGGTGAAGAAGTCTGGACCGACACCTATGGTCGTATCAAAGTGCGCTTTCTGTGGGATCGTTACGGTACTAATCGCGAAACAGACTCCTGTTGGATCCGGGTTAGCCAGCCCTGGGCTGGGAACAACTTTGGCGGAATCTGTATTCCCCGCATTGGTCATGAAGTGATCGTTGATTTTATCAACGGCGATCCCGATCGTCCGATGGTTCTCGGAAGTCTTTATAACAATGTCACCATGCCTCCCTGGGATCTTCCCGAAAACGCCACGCAAAGTGGTCTGGTTAGCCGCACCATCGGAGGAGGGCGTACCAACTTCAACGGCATCCAGTTTGATGATAAGCCAGGCGAGGAGTATTACTGGGAACAGGCCGAACGTGATATGTCACGGCTGACGAAGCGTAATGAAGATCAGGTTATCGGTGAAAACTCGACGACAAAGATTGGGCTTACCAGAAGCACCTTTGTTGGAACCGATGACACCACAAATGTGGTCGGCAATCAGAGCCTGCTGGTTGGCGCAAACCAGTCAACCAACGTTGTTGGTAATAACAGCCTTCTTGTTGGGATAGGTCTGGCTATTCAGGTTGGTGCGTCGCAATCCGAGATTATTGGCGGAGCGAAAGGAATCAATGTTGGTGGCGCTTTTGCGACCAATGTTGGTGGTGCCTATACCCTGGCCGTGGGGGGGCCATGGCTGAGAATGTTGGTGGGGCATACAATCTGGCTGTTGGTGGATCTCATACCAATGCCATTGGTGGCCCGCATACGATGACCGTTGGTGGGCCTTTTGTCATGACCGCGGGTGGAAACCTTTGTATCACTGCCCCCAAAATCAAACTGGTGGCTAATCATATTGTTCTTCAGGGAGGACAAATCGATCTGAACCCCGGTGATTGCTGTGATTGCGGTGGCGGAGGTGGCGGCGGCGGAGGTGGTGGTGGTGGCGCTGGCGCGGTTCCCGGACTGCCCGGAATATCAGCGTTTGGTTTTGTCGGTATGGCTTTGCCATTGCCGGTATTGCCCACTACCGCACCCACTGAAGCACCCACTGAAGCACCCACTGAAGCACCAACAGAGGCACCAACAGAGGCACCAACCGAAGCGCCAACCGAAGCCCCAACCGAAGCGCCTACACCTGATCCAACGGGAAGCGCTGGGCCATCAGATGAGTAATAAAGTGCTGCTTCTGGTGGCAGTTTCTCGTCAGCCAGAATTGTCGTAGTGATGATGGAGTGGACAGCAGCCCTGTCCCACTCCACAAAAATAAGCTCTGATTTATTTTTCAATGGAATGAGGTGGGATATGTCACAAAATGCTGCCAGGTTGGGAGATGCGACGGGACATGGCGGAGCGCTGGTCAGTGGCTCTGGCAATGTTTTTATCAACGGATTGCCCGCAGGGGTCGTCGGAGTAAGCGTGGCCCCTTGTGCTTTGCTGCATGGCGCTGCGCCGGTTGCCTGCGGGTCTGGAACGGTATTTATTAACGGTTGTCCTGCGGCAAGGTTGGGTGATGTTACTGGCTGCGGTGCGCCAATTGTAAGTGGTTCTTGCGATGTATTTATAGGTAACTGAACAATGCAATTGTTAATGACCTGGCCAGATAATCAGCGCATCTTTCTTCTGTCAGCATCCTGTACTTTTGAAAATGCAGCTTGTTTCAATGTACAAAATGGAACATTCAGCCTGTCCGGACAGGAAGAGCAGGATGACGCTATTTATTTTTACAGCTCTACGGGGGGGGCAGTTATCTTAAATAATTGTGAAAAGTATATTTGCCGGGTTGATGATGTCGAAATACGTCATGGCCAGACCTGTATTTTACGATTTGGTGCTTTTATTCAGCTTGGCAATTTTACCTTTGAAGTCGGAAATGATGAATCTTCCGATCATGAGGATATGCTACACAATTTACTGAACGTGCATTATGAAGAGGAAAAAGACCATCTGATTATCCCGGAGGTAGAAGATATTTTACCCAATGGTGGTCATTATACGGGTGATTTGCGTTATTTCAGTGATGCAATGGAGAGTGCTGAAACCGAAACTGATGTTTTGAAGAAGCTTGAGCTTGAATATAAAAAATTTCTTATCTGGGGGGAGCAAAACAGAAAATTCTTTGATGACAGTCCTGAAATCAATAACAAACTTTCCGGAGATGATGATTACTTTGACGCCATCAGAGATGAAATGAAAACAAAAACACTGACAGAATGCATCGTTCCTGCCCCTTCACTTTTTGAGAAGGTTTGGAAGGAAATGAATATAACGGAATCTTATGACGAGTTATTGGGTGAGGAAGAAAAAACTGACATTCTGAAATCACTGGCCCCTGAAAATATCTCATCGAAAGAGAAAAAACACGTACCTGAATTAGTGTTTCATGATTTATATAAAACCGGGCTGGACAGCCTCTATTAATTAAAAAGGAAAATAATATGTCTGATGCACATGGTCTGGCTGAATTATTAAAATCCTCATCGCTGGAAAACATTATCAGCGATGTATTGTCGCAGGTGAAAGCAAAACCCGAAGATATTCAACTACGTAAGACATTATTCAAATTGTACTGCATTGAGGGATTATGGGAAAAAGCGTTAATGCAGATTCAGACCATTGAACTGATTGATGAACACTCACAGCAAGAAGCTGAGCTGTGCAAAAATCTGGTATTCAGTGAGCTGGTGCGGGAGAACGTACTGATGGGCACGCGTACCGCCGGATTACTTGATGATTCATCAACTGAGTGGATGACGTTACTTCTGGAAGCGAACAGATTGCACGCGGCGAATGAACCTGAACAGTCGGAAGCGCTGCGTAGTCAGGCATTTGAACTGGCGCCGGAGAGTGCCGGTGGCGGAGAGATGATCGGCGCTTTTAACTGGATAGCTGACAGTGACGGGCGAATCGGTCCGGTTTGCGAGTTTGTCAGTGCCGGTGGCTATCGTCAGGTTCCTTTCTCGCTGATTCAGATGATGAGTGTGGCGCAGCCCAGGGATTTACTGGATCTGGTGTGGGCTCCCGCTCATATCAAAGTCAATAATGAAATCTATTATGGCTATATTCCGGCTCGCTATCCGTTATCGCCGCAGGCTGACCAGAAGATAAAACTGGGTTTAATCACCGAATGGCAGCAGCAATCCGAACTTTTTTCCACCGGCATGGGGAGAAAAGTATTGATCACCGATCGTGGTGAGTTTTCATTACTGGAAGTCGCAGATGTCAGATTTGCGTGACGGAGCCAGCCGTGGAAAAAAAACTTCACTACCTGCCGACACTGTTTGAAAGACTTCTGGACGATGAGCCGCAAAAAAGCCAGGAGGCGCACGATGCCTTTTATTTTGACGCGAGAAAGATGCGTGCTGTGGTGCAAAATGATATCGCCAGTCTGTTGAACAATACGAATATTGAGGATCGCCTGGATGAACATCGCCATAAAGCCGTATGTGGTTCGGTGATGAATTACGGCATTGCCCCTTTTTCCGGGCAATATGCGAATCACCATAACTGGAACATTATTGAGAAAAGTATCAGGAATGCATTGCTGCGCTTTGAATCAAGAATTATTCCGGAATCGTTGCTGGTTCGCCCGTTAACAGACAAAGATCTGCTGGGTAAAAATGGTCAGGTGCTGTTTGAAATTCGTGGCTTAATTGAATGGCACCCGCAGCCCATCGATCTCTGCATCAACGGTGCTTATGATGTTGAAACCGCGAAAGTGGATTTGAAAAGTGTCTGAGGGCGGCTGACCGCCCCTTTGCATCTGCGCAGCACAGTGGTTAAATTAGGGCTTTATTGCCAGAATTCAGGAGTTGTTGTGCTGTCATCGCAAACCGTTAGTCTTGCCATTCCCCGCAACTGGGTTGACCTGTACGAAACCATCTGGAAGCCTGACTATTTCCCAAAATGGGCTACGGGACTGACTGCTTCCCCTCTGGTTCAGGAAGGCAATTACTGGAAATCGGCCGAATCGGGTCAAAACCTGAAAATCCGTTTTACCGACCACAATCCCTTTGGCGTGATGGATCACTACATTGACAGTGGTTCCGGCAGGGAGGTGTATATGCCAATGCGGGTGATTCCTAACGAGCAGGGGGCTGAGGTGTTAATTACCGTCTTCCGCCAGCCGTTGATGTCCGACGAGAAATTTGCCCAGGACATTGAAGCCGTGAAACGCGATTTGCAGACGCTGCATACGCTGTTGACCACCTGAATCTGGCGATAAGTTCACCTCAGTGAACGCTGGTAGAAAACTGACCCGCTCTGCCTGCCCTCTGCGCCAGCCATTTTTATATTTTTTTTACATCCACTCTCTGCTTTTTTACATCAACTTTGCACCCCGGCGGCAACAATATCGGCATCCTTAAGCGCCCCGGAGGTGTGTTGTGAGCATGGCCTTAATTGCCGGCATTGTGCTGGTGTTTCTGCTGTTGGGCTATCTGGTGTATGCCCTGATTAATGCGGAGGCGTTCTGATGGCCGCCAGCGCATTTTTGTTAATTGCCAGCTACATGGCTGTTCTGTTAATTCTTGCCAAACCATTAGGCAGCGGGCTGGCCCGACTGATTGATGATCGACCCTTACCTGGTCTGGCGGGTTTCGAATCTCTGCTGTGGCGTGTCAGCGGCGTCGAGAGTCAGCCAATGGACTGGCGTCGTTATCTGTTGGCAATCCTGCTGTTCAACCTGGGTGGAACTGTTCTGCTGATGGTGATGTTGATGGCGCAGGCCAGCCTGCCGCTTAATCCACAGCATCTGCCAAATCTCAGCTGGCATCTGGCACTGAATACCGCTATCAGCTTTGTGACTAATACCAACTGGCAGTCCTATGCGGGCGAGAGCACGCTGAGCTATTTCAGCCAGATGGTTGGCCTGACGGTGCAGAACTTTCTCTCTGCGGCAACCGGGATCGCCGTGGCCTTTGCTCTGATTCGGGGTTTTGCTAACCGCTCTCTCGGTACGCTGGGCAATGCCTGGCGCGACATGACGCGCGTCACCTTGTATGTGCTGCTGCCGCTCTCTCTGTTGATTGCACTGTTCTTTGTCAGCCAGGGCTCGCTGCAAAACTTTTCCGGCTATCTCGATTTAACCACGCTGGAAGGGGCGAAACAGACGCTGCCAATGGGGCCAGTCGCTTCGCAGGAAGCGATCAAAATGTTGGGAACCAATGGTGGTGGTTTCTTTAACGTCAACTCGGCTCATCCTTTTGAAAACCCGACCGCGTTAAGCAATGTGGTGCAGATGCTGGCGATCTTCCTGATCCCGGCTGCGCTCTGTTTTGCCTTTGGTGATGTGGTGAAAGATCGCCGCCAGGGCCATGCGCTGCTGTGGGCAATGTCGCTGATGTTTATTGCGGCGGTGGTCGTGGTGATGTGGGCTGAACTGCGTGGAAATCCACATTTCCTTGCTCTTGGCGCTGACAGTGCCAGCAATATGGAAGGTAAAGAGACGCGCTTCGGCATTCTTAACTCCAGCCTGTTTGCGGTGATCACCACGGCCGCCTCATGTGGTGCGGTAAACGCGATGCACGACTCATTCACCGCCCTGGGAGGCATGGTGCCAATGTGGTTGATCCAGATTGGCGAGGTGGTGTTCGGCGGTGTCGGTGCCGGTCTGTACGGCATGTTGCTGTTTGTGCTGCTGGCGGTGTTTATCGCCGGACTGATGATAGGCCGCACGCCGGAATATCTCGGTAAGAAGATTGACGTCTGGGAAATGAAAATGACCGCGCTGGCTATTCTCGTCACGCCCACGCTGGTTCTGCTGGGCACCGCGCTGGCAATGATGACCGATGCCGGACGTAGCGGGATGGCGAATCCTGGCATTCATGGTTTCAGTGAAGTGCTGTACGCCGTTTCCTCCGCCGCCAACAACAACGGCAGTGCCTTTGCCGGTCTGAGCGCAAACACACCGTTCTGGAACCTGCTGCTGGCGTTCTGCATGCTGGTCGGTCGCTTCGGCATCATCATCCCGGTGATGGCAATTGCCGGTTCGCTGGCGGTGAAAAAAATCCAGCCGGTTGGCAATGGCACCTTACCCACTCACGGCGTGCTTTTTATCGCGCTGCTGATTGGCACCGTGTTGCTGGTAGGTGCATTGACGTTTATTCCTGCTCTGGCCCTGGGGCCGGTGGCAGAACATCTGCAAATGTTCGGTCATTAATCGCCGGAGAAAAGAATCATGAGTCGTAATCAACAGGCGCTGTTTGATGGTGCGCTGATGCGGACAGCCGCCAGCGATGCGCTGAAAAAACTCAGCCCAAGCGTGCAGTTTCGCAATCCGGTGATGTTTGTGGTGTGGCTGGGTAGCATACTGACCTCACTGCTGGCTGTCGCGATGGCGATGGGCGAAACGCCTGGGAGTGCCGGTTTCACTGCCGCTATTTCGCTGTGGCTGTGGTTCACCGTGTTGTTCGCCAACTTTGCTGAGGCGCTGGCAGAAGGGCGCAGTAAGGCGCAGGCCAACAGCCTGAAAGGGGTACAGAAAACCAGTTACGCTAAAAAAATGGCCGCGCCGCATTATGGCAGTTCGCATCAGCAGGTGGCGGCAGATTCGCTGCGTAAAGGCGACGTGGTACTGGTGGAAGCGGGTGACATCATTCCCTGCGACGGTGAGGTGGTGGAAGGCGGCGCATCGGTAGATGAAAGCGCCATTACCGGCGAATCCGCACCGGTCATTCGTGAATCAGGCGGTGATTTCGCGTCGGTAACGGGCGGTACACGCATTCTTTCTGACTGGCTGGTGGTGCAGTGCAGCGTTAACCCCGGTGAAACCTTTCTTGACCGGATGATTGCGATGGTTGAGGGAGCCAAACGCCGCAAAACGCCGAACGAGATCGCCCTGACCATTCTGCTGGTGGCGTTGACCATTGTGTTTGTGCTGGCGACGGCGACGCTGTGGCCGTTCTCTGCATGGGGCGGCAATGCGGTCAGTATCACGGTGCTGGTGGCACTGCTGGTCTGTCTGATTCCGACCACCATCGGTGGCCTGCTGTCGGCTATCGGCGTTGCCGGGATGAGCCGGATGCTCGGCGCGAATGTCATCGCCACCAGTGGTCGTGCGGTTGAAGCCGCCGGAGACGTCGACGTGCTGATGCTGGATAAAACCGGCACCATTACCCTCGGCAACCGTCAGGCAACTCAGTTTCTGCCTGCCCCCGGCGTCAGCGATGAACAGCTGGCGGATGCGGCACAGCTGGCCTCGCTGGCTGATGAAACGCCGGAAGGTCGAAGCATTGTGGTGCTGGCGAAGCAGAAATTTAATCTGCGCGAGCGCGATTTAAACAGCATGGGCGCGACCTTTATCCCCTTCTCGGCACAAACCCGCATGAGCGGCGTAAACGTGCAGGAGCGGGTGATCCGCAAAGGGGCGGTGGATGCGGTACGCCGTCATATTGACAGCAATGGCGGCCAGTTCCCAACCCAGGTTAATCAGCTGGTTGAGCAGGTGGCACGCGCAGGTGGTACGCCGTTGGTGGTGTGTGACGGCCCGAAAGTGATGGGCGTGGTGGAGCTGAAAGACATCGTCAAAGGCGGCATTAAAGAGCGCTTTGCCGAACTGCGTAAGATGGGTATTAAAACCATCATGATCACCGGTGATAACCCGCTGACCGCCGCAGCTATTGCCGCCGAAGCGGGCGTCGATGATTTTCTCTCTGAAGCGACGCCTGAAGCCAAGCTGGCGCTGATCCGCCAGTATCAGGCAGAAGGGCGGCTGGTGGCGATGACCGGCGATGGCACCAACGATGCCCCCGCGCTGGCGCAGGCTGACGTGGCGGTAGCGATGAACTCCGGCACCCAGGCGGCAAAAGAGGCGGGCAACATGGTGGATCTGGACTCCAACCCCACCAAGCTGCTGGAGGTGGTCCACATCGGTAAACAGATGCTGATGACCCGTGGTTCGCTGACCACCTTCAGTATTGCCAACGATGTGGCGAAATACTTTGCCATTATTCCTGCCGCCTTTGCCGTCACCTACCCGCAACTGAATGCGTTGAATGTGATGCGCCTGCATTCGCCGGACTCGGCTATCCTGTCGGCAGTGATTTTCAACGCGCTGGTGATTGTGTTTCTGATCCCGCTGGCGTTAAAAGGCGTGAGCTATCGTCCGCTGAGTGCGGCAGCGCTGCTGCGGCGTAACCTGTGGATTTACGGTGTCGGTGGTTTGCTGGTGCCGTTTGTGGGCATCAAAATTATCGATATGCTGCTGACCGTAACCGGTTGGTTCTGAGGAAAACATCATGAGTCAGTTACGTCCCACCGTGATTTTGCTGCTGTTACTGTCAGTCATTACCGGTCTGATTTATCCTTTAGTCACCACCGCGCTGGCGCAGTGGTGGTTTCCGGCACAGGCTAATGGTTCGCTGCTGGAGATTGACGGCAAGCCGCGCGGCTCGGCGCTGATTGGGCAGAACTTCAGCCGTCCGGACTATTTTCAGACCAGACCGTCAGCCACCAGTGATGCTCCCTATAATCCGCTGGCTTCTTCCGGTAGCAATCTGGCCGGGAGCAACCCGGCTCTGGATGAGGCAGTGCGCCAGCGGGTGGCCGCCTTGCGTAAGGCAAATCCGCAGGCTGATACCGCCGTGCCGGTGGAGCTGGTGACCGCCTCCGGCAGCGGTCTTGACCCGCAGATTTCACCTGAAGCGGCAGTCTGGCAGGCTCCACGGGTGGCGGAAGCACGTAAGCTGCCACTGGCTGAGGTGAAGCGATTGATCGACGAGAACACCGCCGCGCCGGTTCCGGACTTTATCGGTGAGCCTGTGGTCAACGTGGTGAAGCTGAACATGGCACTTGATGCCATACGATAAGGTTCGCAGAAGCTGAGAGAGCGGGCTGACAATGATAATTTTACGGGTGGACACGGTTCCACCCGTATTGCATTGATAAACGCCGCCAGGCATTACGCCTGATGGCTGGCTGTGCCAGGCTTGTTCAGCTGCGCGGATTTTAAGGATTAATGCTTGCCAATGAATGATGAACTCCAGCGTCCCGACCCGGATGCACTGCTGCAACAGGCCAACGAAAGTGGCCGGGGCAAACTGAAAATCTATTTTGGTGCCTGTGCGGGCGTGGGAAAAACCTGGGCGATGCTACAGGAGGCCAGGCGTTTGCGAGGGCAGGGGCTGGAGGTGTTGGTGGGGATTGTGGAAACCCACGGACGTGCAGAAACCGCTGCCCTGCTTGAAGGGCTGACCGTGTTACCCCGCCGGGCGACCGGACAGAACCGTCATCCGGAGTTTGATCTTGATGCGGCGCTGGCCCGCAATCCGGCGGTGATCCTGATGGATGAACTGGCGCACACCAACGCGCCCGGTTCGCGTCACCCGAAGCGCTGGCAGGATATTGAGGAGCTGCTGGATGCCGGGATTGATGTGATGACCACCGTCAACGTTCAGCATCTCGAAAGCCTTAACGACGTGGTTGGCGGTGTGACCGGTATTCGCGTACGGGAAACCGTGCCCGATCCCTTTTTTGACGCCGCCGATGAAGTGGTGCTGGTTGACCTTCCTGCTGACGACCTGCGCCAGCGGCTGAAAGAGGGCAAGGTGTACATCGGTGACCGGGCTGAACGCGCCATTGAGAACTTTTTCCGTAAGGGCAATCTTTTTGCTCTACGCGAACTGGCCCTGCGCCGCACGGCGGATCGCGTTGACGATCAGATGCGTGCCTGGCGTGACACTCAGGGGCGAGAAAAAGTGTGGCATACACGGGATGCGATTCTGCTCTGTATCGGTGATAACACCGGCAGTGAAAAACTGGTCAGGACCGCCGCCCGGCTGGCCGCCCGTCTGGACAGCGTCTGGCACGCGGTTTATGTCGAGACGCCCCGCCTGCATCGCCTGTCAGAAGCGCGGCGGCGCGGTATTCTGCGCACGTTACAGATGGCGCAGGATTTGGGGGCGGAAACCGCCACGCTCTCCGATCCCCACGAGGCTGATGCGGTGCTGCGCTACGCCCGGGAACATAACCTGGGCAAGATTATTATTGGCCGCCGCCCGGTGCGACGCTGGAAATATGACGGCTTTGCCCGACGGCTGGGACAGTTGGGGCCAGATTTGGATCTGGTGATCGTGGCGCTGGATGAACCGCTTGCTGCACCTGCCGGTCCCGCGCCGTTAAACCGGACGCCGGGTGAAAAGTGGCGGCCGCAGCTGAAGGGCTGCGCGGCGGCGGCGGTACTCTGTTCTCTGGTCACGCTGGCCGGTCGCTGGCTGTTGCCGGGTGTCGATTCGGTGAATCTGGTAATGGTCTATCTGCTGGCGGTAGTGGTGGTGGCGCTGCGCTATGGCCGCTGGCCGTCCGTGGTGGCAACGGTACTTAACATCGTCGCTTTCGACCTGTTTTTTGTCACGCCCACCGGCACGATTGCCGTGTCAGACGTGCAGTATCTGGTGACCTTTGGTGTGATGCTGGCCGTGGGGGTCATCGTCGGTAATCTGACCGCAGGCGTGCGCTATCAGGCGCGCGTGGCGCGCTACCGTGAGCAGCGGGCGCGGCATCTGTATGAAATGGCAAAAACCCTCAGTCGGGCGCTGAGCCAGCAGGATATTGCCCAGACCTTACCGCGCAGTCTGGATGCTACTTTGCAGGCAAGAAGCGAACTGTTGCTGCCGGACAGCGAAGGCGAACTGGTTACGGTGGGCGAATCCCGCCTCAGTGCGGTGCCGGACCGGGCAATTGCCCGCTGGAGCTTTGACAAAGGTCAGCCTGCCGGTGCCGGGACAGATACGCTGCCGGGTGTGCCCTGGCAGATCCTGCCGCTGAAAGCCGGCAGCGAAACGCTGGGGCTGCTGGTGCTGGAGCCGCTTAATCTGCGCCAGCTGATGATCCCGGAGCAGCAGCGGCTGGTGGAAACCTTTACCGTACTGCTTGCCAACGCGCTGGAGCGCATTGCTCTCAGCCAGCGCGAGGCGGTTTCCCGTCTGGCGGCGGAACGGGAACAGCTGCGCAATGCATTGCTCTCCGCACTCTCGCACGATTTGCGCACCCCGCTGACCGTCTTGTTTGGTCAGGCGGAGATCCTGACGCTGGATCTGGCCAGTGAGGGTTCGAAGCACGCGCCGCAGGCCAGCGCGATGCGTGAGCAAACCCTGAATACTATCCGACTGGTCAATAATCTGCTGGATATGGCGCGATTGCAGTCCGGCGGCTTCAGCCTGCGGGCTGAGTGGATGGCGCTGGATGAACTGATTGGCAGCACCCTGAAAATGATGGCCCCGTCGCTGGAAGGCCGCAAAATCGAGCTGGATCTGCCGCCTGAGATGCTGTTGATCCACGTTGACGGGCCACTGATGGAACGGGTGTTAACCAATCTGGTGGAGAACGCGCTGAAGTATGCCGGGCCACAGGCCACGATTGGCATCAGCGCTCACCTGCCTTCGCGCCAGTGGCTGGCAATTGCCGTGTGGGATAACGGCCCCGGTATCGCCGATGGGCAGAGCGAACAGATTTTCGAGAAATTTTCTCGTGGTAATAAAGAGTCAGCCGTGCCCGGCGTCGGCCTTGGGCTGGCTATCTGTCAGGCCATTGTTGATATTCATGGCGGGAAAATTCATGCGGAGAACCGCCCTGAGGGCGGCGCACGTTTTGTCATCACCCTGCCAATGGAAGAACCGCCGCAGCTGGAGGAGTACCAGTAGCTATGCCAGGCATCGGGCGATAAAGGCGGCGGCGTGGCCCGCGCCCTGCGCCGTAATGGTGTGCCCGGTGCCCGGTTCAAACTGGCTGCTGACGGTGATGCCAGACTGACGCAATGTTGCCGCAGCTGCCTCGCTTTCTGCAAAGGGAATGACGTTGTCAGCCATACCGTGGATCAGCAGAACCGGCGTTTTTTGCGCCGCATTAAAGGGTTCAGGGGAGGCCAGCCTGCCTGAGAATCCCACCACACCCGCCACCGGCCAGCGTCCGGTCACCACGGCATCCAGCGCCATAATCGTACCCTGCGAAAAGCCAGCCAGCACGACTTTGTCCAGCTGGTCGTGCATCTGATGCTGAATCAGGATGTCGTTGAGCAGGGCATCAAAGGCTTCGCGAGCTTCTGTAACCCGCGCTGGCCGATTATCCGGCGTGATACCTGCCAGGCTGAACCACTGGTAACCGGCACCATGCTCGAAATGAAACGGGGCATCCGGGCTGACGGCGTGGAGATCGTGCAGGCTGGCGCACCAGTGCGCGCCCAGCCCGGCTAAATCGTCACCGTTGCTGCCTACACCATGCAACAGAATCACCAGTTTTTTTGTCATATTTAACCTCACAGGGGGGACTGACGCGTCATCCTTCAGATTGCAGGCGTTTGCCACTTTGTGCATCAAAAAGATGAAGTCTATCGACGTTGACAGCCAGCGCCAGCGGTGTCTCCGGGGATGCGGAAACGCGACCGGCAAACTGCACGTGCATCGGGAATCCCTGCCAGTCAATGTGCAGCAGGCTGGATTCACCGGTGACTTCCACCAGTTTCACCCGTGCCTCCGGCAGGTCCGTGACCCTGTTCAGCACAAAATCCTGCGCACGTATCCCGACGATCACTGGCCGCTGGCCCTGCTCCGAGGCCGCCTTCTGCCACTGTGCAGGCAGGGCGAACCATAAGCCATTGCACTCTACGCCGGCCACTCCCTGACGATTTTCCAGCTGGCCTTCCAGCAGGTTCATCGGCGGGGAACCAATAAAGCGTGCGACAAAGGTATCTGCCGGATGGTCATAAATTTCCAGCGGTTTGCCCTGCTGCACGATCTCGCCCTCACGCATCACCACGATTTGATCGGCCAGCGTCATCGCCTCGACCTGGTCATGAGTGACGTAAACCATGGTGGTTTTGAAACGCTGATGCAGGGCTTTGATCTCTGCACGCAGCTCCATGCGCAACTGTGCGTCAAGGTTGGAGAGCGGTTCGTCGAACAAAAAGACCTGGGGATTACGCACCATTGCCCGTCCCATCGCCACCCGCTGGCGCTGACCGCCTGATAATGCACGGGGATAACGGTTCAGCAGCTTGCTGATGCCCAGGATTTCCGCCACGCGAGCGATCTTGCTCTGCTGTTCCTCACGCTTTACGCGCCTGACCTTCATATGAAAGCCCAGATTTTCGGCCACCGTCAGATGGGGATAAAGGGCATAACTTTGAAACACCATCGCAATATCGCGATCCGCCGGATCGAGATCGTTAATCTTCTGGTTATCCAGCATTATTTTTCCGTCTGAGACGGTGTCCAGCCCTGCCAGCAGGCGCAGCAGGGTGGATTTTCCGCAGCCGGAAGGGCCAACCAGCACGGTAAAACTGCCATCAGGAATGATCAGATCCAGCGGGCTGAGTACCGTTTGTTTGGCATAGCGTTTTGTCACGCCAACCAGTTCAACACGAGCCATACAGCTATCCTCTTAATTCTGTTGCGGTCAGCCTTTACTGCCGCCACTGGCCAGTCCGCTGACCAGGCTTTTTTGTAGCCAGATGGCAATAAACAACGGGGGAACCGAGGCCAGAATACCAACGGCGGCAATCAGCCCGTCATCGGTGGCGCGTCCCGCCGTGAAACCGGCGATGGTCACCGGCAGCGTTTGTGCGCTGATGTTGCTGGTAAACAGCAGCGCATAGAAAAACTCGTCCCACGCCAGCAGCCAGCCAAACAGCGCGGAGGCACCCAGCATCGGTTTCGCCAGCGGCAGGGTAATGCGCAGCAGCACCTGCCAGAAACGCAGACCGTCAAGCCGGGCTGCCTGCTCAATATCCAGCGGCAGCGTATCAAACTGATTTTTCAGCATCCAGGTGAGAAACGGCAGGATCAGCGAGCAGTAGACCAGCACCAGCCCGGCATGGGTGTTGAGCAGACCGAGTTGTTGCAGGATGAAATAGAGCGGCAGAACGAAGGCCACCGGCGGCACCATGTAAATGGCCAGGCTGCCAAACAGCCAGCCATCGCGTCCCGGATAACGGGAGAAACTGAATGCCGCCGGGACAGCCAGCAGCAGCGAGATAGCAGTGGCTCCGCAGGCGACCAGCAGACTGTTACCCAGCGCATGCAGGAACAGGGCTCCGGGCTCGCCAGGCTGTAGCGACACCAGCCGGGCATAGCGACTGAAATCCCACTGGCGCGGCAGCCACTCCAGCGGCACGCGGGTCAGATCGGTGTTGGAACTGACGCTCATCATAAACAGCCACAGCATGGGGCCAAGGATACTGGCAGCCACCAGCAGGGCGGCAAAATAACGGAAGAAAATACGCAGATTACGTTTCATGAGCGGTACTCCGACGGCGTTGACGCCAGACCATCGCCATATAAATAGCAATCAGCACGCTGCACATCAGCGTCATCAGGATGGCATAGGCTGCGCCGCTTCCTGCACGCAGGTAGCTGAAAGACTCCTGATAGACATAAAAACTCAGCGTTTTGGTGCTGTCTACCGGGCCGCCTCGCGTCATGACATAGATGATGTCGAACACTTTAAAGGCGTCGATGGTGCGCAGGATCAGCGCCACGCTGAGTGGACCGACAATCGCCGGGAAGGTGATGGCACGAAACCGGCGGAAGGCGGATGCGCCATCAAGCCTGGCGGCCTCGAACAGGTCATCCGGAATGGATTGCAGCGCGGCCAGCACCAGTAAGGTCACCAGCGGGTAGTTTTTCCATACGTCGGCCAGCATGACTGCATTCAGCGCCGAATCCGGCGAGCCAAGCCAGCTGCGGTAACCATCAATAATTCCCAGCTGGGTAAGCAGTGCGTTAATGCTGCCGTAGTCGGGATTGAAGTTCAGCCGCCACATCATCGCATTGACAATGGTTGGCAACGCCCACGGCAGGATAACTAATACCCTGAGCACGCTTCGGCCATAGAATTTCTGATTAAGCAGTAGCGCCACCAGCACCCCGATAACGCCTTCCAGCGCTACCGACAGGACGGTGAAGTACAAAGTACGCAGTAGTGATGAGAGGAAATCGGGATCGGTCAGGGCGAAAAGGTAATTCTCCAGACCAGTGTAGTTAATGCTGCCGCCATTATTAATTAATGCGGCATCGGTGAAGCTTAGCCAGATGGTACGCAGCAGGGGCCAGGCAGTTAACAGGCCCATCACCAACAGCATGGGTGCCAGAAGCACCCATGCCTGTCGCTGCTCACGTCGTTGCAAACTGAGCATTAATACCTCTTAACGCAGGCGCTGGGCGCTTTTGGTCACAGATTCCATCGCGGATTGAGGCGTCTGTTGGCCTTGCAGAACCTGCTGAAGCTGCTGCTGAAGGGTGTTAGACAAACGTGAGTAATCTGCGGTAATCGGACGCATCAGCATCACGTTCAGCGCCGGTTTCGCCGCCGCGATCAGCGGTTCCTGGCCCTTTTGCACCGCTGGATCATCATAGGATGATTTCCAGATTGGCAGGCTCAGACGGGCATACTTGTTCTGCACCGGCTGCGATGTCAGATAACGGATATATTGCCAGGACTGATCGGGGTGGCTGCTGGACTGGGTTACGCCCAGGCCCATTGAGCCGTTCATGGCTGCCACTTCCCCCGGTTTTTCTGACGGGGCAGGGATAATACCCACCTCTCCGGCCACTTTACTCTGCTTCGGATCGTTAGCCATGTTGTACATGTAAGTCCAGTTCAGCGCGAAGGCCGCATCGCCATTGGAGAAGACTTTACGCACGTCCTCTTCCAGATATTCGCGAGAGTTCGGATTACTGACACCTTTATCCAGCGTGGCTTTCATATAATCAACCGCTTTAATCGAACCGGCGTCGCTGAAGTTCAGTTTGCCATTCTGATAAAACTGCCCGCCAAAGGCTGACACCAGCGTGGTGTAGTCACACACCAGCGCCTCTGCCTGCGACCAGCTCCAGACCAGAGGATATTTAACAATGCCTTTTTCTTTTAACGTTTGCGACTGCTCCATCACCTGCTGCCAGGTTGTTGGCGGCGTGGTGATCCCGGCTTTAGCCAGCATCGCTTTGTTGTAATAAAGGTATTTGGTATCGAGGATCCACGGCATCCCCCACTGTTTGTTATTCCAGCTGACCGTACTCCAGGCTCCGTCGAACACTTTGGCTTTCTCGTCCGCAGAGATCAGGGGAGTGACATCTTTCAACATGTTGAATTTACTGAATTCCGCTGGCCACATATCGTCAAACAGCACTACGTCGTAACCGTTACTACCGGCACCGCGAGCGGCCACGATCTTGTCGTGCAACGCTTCGTAGGGGACGAATTCCAGATTAACCTTGATATCCGGATGGGTTTTCTCGAAGTCGCTGGTCATCGAGCGGACATCACTTTCGCTGTACGCCGCCTGTGACATGAAAAGTGCATTGACTTGCGTTTGTGCTGAGGCCACGCCAGCAGCGCTCAGCGCCAACAGGGTGACTAAACATTTGCTGAAGCTGGGTGTAAATCGACTCGTCATAACAATTCTCCATAACGATAAATGAGAAGCGATTGATTAGTGAGGTTAAGGCCAGAAAAATGCCTGGACCCATCGTAAATTAAATGGACCAGGCATGAATTAACAGCATTTTATTATTTATAACTTACAGTTGGCGGGATTCCCTGTGTATTGGCCGTATTGGCTACCCCTGGCACGCCCGCCGCGTGACCTGGGGATATTTATTAGTTTATTTTACAACTTATGGTTGGCGGGTTCCCCGTAGCGTTGGCAGTATCGCCGCCCCCAGCGCGCCCGCCGCGTCGCCAAGAGCAGATTGTGAAATCTTTCGGTTAACGGCATAGCCGTCAGCGCGGTTCAGAGCGGTATCCAGCCCTGACTGGAAAAGCGGCAGTAGTGCGGCAGCACTGCCGCTCAGCACGGTAACATCCGGCCCATATAACGCCAGTAACGTATTCAGACCACGACCAACCATCTCACCATACTGGTGGAGAATTTTGGCTACACGAGGCCGTGTTACCATCATGTTCTGGAGTAATGCCGGGGTATCCGCACCCCACTGTAAATCTGCTATCTCCTGCTCCAGCTTCTGTTGCAGGAAACCGCGTGAGGCCAGCGACTCCCAGCAACCCTGCAAACCGCAGTAGCAGCTGGTCGCATCTGCGGAAACCGGGATGTGTCCGGCTTCCGGATGCCTGCCGTCAGCAGCGCGAAATGGCTGACCCTCATTCAGTAACGCGACGCCAATACCTGTCCCCAGCGTGACCATCATCATGCGTTTGCTACCCTTACCCGCCCCCAGATGGTATTCACCCAGGGCGGCGGCCACGGCATCGTTATCAATGGCGACCGGAACAGCCAGTAACTCCCGCAATTGTGAAACCAGCGGATAATAAGAGAAGCAGGTCAGCGTATCGTTATTTTCAATAATTTCCGTGGTGTTATTAACCGGCCCACTGGCACCAATGCCAAGACTGACCAGAGAACCTCCCGCTGGTAACAGCTGGCGAATTTTATCGACCAGCGCGCCCGCTCGCGAAGCCTGGGGAAGTGTGGCGAACCAGGCTGTCGGGATGTTTTCAACTGCCACTTCACGTTCTTCATGCAGCAAGATTATTCGGGTGCCGGTGCCTCCGATATCAATGCCTGCGCGAAACAGAAGTGCAGTCCGGGTCATATTTTCACCGTTACCTTTTGGCCGTACAGAAATTCGCCTGGCACCATCCCGTTACCCCTGGCAAGGGTGACGGTCAGGTGTTGTACCCAGAGCATAGTGCTTAATAAACGGATCAGTGTAGATTCCCCTGGTGTTGGCAAATGTTGACTGCCGGAGTATGCCACTGGTCCTATGGTAACGACTTCGGTTCCGTTGTCAGCCAGATCGCTGGCCAGCGTCTTAAGCGTTGTTCCGCTGCCGTCGCCGAACAGTAAAGCCAGCATGCCTTTACCTGAAGTCTCCATCGGGCCATGACGGAATTCACCGCCAATAAACCCTTCCGCACTGACTTTAGAGGCTTCTTTAGTAATCAGTGCGCCTGTCAGAGCCGTTGCTGCGTCGGCTCCCATGCCGATCAGCGCCACCCGAGGTTTGGCATGGGTGAAAAACCGATCGGTTATTGCCTGCACCGGCGCGCGTTTTTTGATGATCTCCGCGAGCTCGGGCAATGATGCGTTGATGTTACGCAAAAAGGGGGTTTCATCCCGTCCGGTCAGCGCCCAAAAGGTGCGGTAACTGGCAATCAGCGTGTTCAGATAGCTTTTAGCGCTGACGGTTGATTCCTCGCCACTCTTAAGTTCTACTAAAATATCAGCACGTTTTGCCAGCAGGCTCTCCGCGTTGTTGGTCACGCCAATCAGTGTTTTGGGTGCCGGGATTTTTTCCAGCACTGCAACAATCTCACCGCTCATGCCGGACTGTGACGTTAACCACAACAGGGTCTGTGGTGTGACCAGTTGTGGCATGTCCAGCAGGGGACCTGCATCAATGCGCCAGACGGGCAAACCCAGAGCAATAAGCTCTCGCTCAACCGGGATCAACGCATAATCTGATGATCCCATCCCGGCCAGTACAATACGATCAAACTGGTCAAGATTGAGCGTCTTCAGCGCCGCTGGCAGAGTATGATTCAGCTGGTCGGTCAGGGAGCTGACCTGCTGATCTAACTCTTGTTCGTAAGCACTGAAATTGATGACCGTCATGGAGCATGTTCTCTTAAAAGGTAAATATAACTGATGTGTTTAACATATATGCACGAATTCGTGCGGTCAATACTATATTTCGTGAACGAGGCGATTTTTTTGCCCAATTAAACACGCTTAAGATGACATTACATCTTATGTAAGCCAGTATATGCATGAAAACGTGCAATTATAGACAGTAAGGAAGGCAGTATGACGGCGGCACAGCGTAGAGCAAAAATTGTGGAAATGCTCACAGAAAAAGGCTATCTGAACGCGGCAGAACTTTCAGAAATCTTCGGCGTGGACAGTTCGACTATCCGTCGTGATCTCTCATTGCTGGAGAAAACCGGCAAAGTGATGAGAACGCATGGTGGATTGTTACCGATTGAGGCCGCGCACACGTTTGACACCCCCTATGATGTCCGACTTGAAATGAACGCGTCAGCCAAAACTGCTATTGCCCGCTATGCTGCCAGTCTGGTTAAGGATGGTCAGTCGCTGATCCTGGATAATGGTTCAACGGTTTATGCCTTAGCGCTGGCCCTGAAAGACAAAAAGAATCTGACCGTTGTCACCAATGATATTTATTGCGCGATGGCAATGGGGCAGCATCCGGGGATCACCCTGCATGTCGCAGGAGGGCTGATGCTGGATAAGGTTTACACTTTAGTCGGTCAGGAGACGGTGGATAAAATCAACAGCGTGCATGTTGACTGGGCTTTTCTGGGATCGGAAGGCGTGCATTACGATAATGGTATCACCAATATCAATACCATTGAGATCCCGGTAAAGCAGGCGATGATCAAAGCCGCAGATAAAACGGTGGTGCTGGCTGATAGCAGCAAAATTGGCTATCGTGCGCTGGCACATGTCTGTCCGTTGAGCGATATCAGTATGGTGATCACTGAAGCGTCGCCTGAGCTTAAGCAGCGCAGCAAATATGGTTCACAGTTAGTGGTGGTTGAGCCTGATGCAGAACAGAACTGATACCCCAGGTATCAGTTCTTCATTTATGTTCGCCACTGTCAGGTTAGTGATGGACGAACTCAGTGGTGCAGCATTTCGTCGACGATTTGTTCTTTACTCAGGCTCCACGGATAAAAAGTTGGCCAGTTATCCATCTCGCTGAGCAGGGCTTCGTGCGACTGATTGCCGAAAAAGATGTGGAAGTGTTGAGATTTGCGTGGTCCGATAATGTGATCGCTGAACTGCACATAAGCCGGTGCCTGAGAATTTTTATCCTGGCAGGTAAACAGGTAGCGTACCCCTTTCTTCCCGGAAGCATAGGTCAGTATTTTAAATCCGGCATAGTCATAATGGCAGGCACTGACTTTGTCGCCGCGATGAAATTCAATGACGTTTTTTTCAATGCCAATCATATCGATATCCGTGGCATACCCTTTTTTGTAGTAAGCCCGGTACTCTTCCACCGATTTTTCCCCGCTTTTGGCTTTCTGTTGCAGCACAGGGTCCAGGTCGCCTTTTAATAACCAGGGATTGAGTGACTGCCAGATACCATCCCAGTCGCTTAACTGGCGGTCTTTAACGTTCTGGTCGTCAAAAACACCCTCGCTGGCTTTGCGCTCAATGTCCGTCAGCGGGGCACCGTGATCGTGCGCATCGTGGGCAAATGTGCCCATGCTGGTCATGCTGATGCCTACGGCCAGCAGGGTAGCAGATACTTTCCTTAACATTTTCTTCTCCGGTGAAATTCTTTGTGTTATCCGGAAATGTTATAACATAACATTTCATATGTTAAAAGAGCAGCTGCTGACCCGTTTTGCCGGTGCGAGATTTATTCTGTTGCGCACTAACTGTCGCAAGGCCGGGCGAAAATGCACTAAGATCCGTTTTTTGGCCTGTGAAGTGAGCCCCCTATGCTGTATCGCCGCTTTGAACGACTGATCGACATTTTTCAGGATGCGCCCGCCAGTACACCGCCAAATCGCGTCTGGGCTTTTTATATCTATTATCTGCGTCAGGTGTGGCAAAGCTTCGCCATGCTACTGGTAGTCGGGCTGATTGCCTCACTGATTGAAGTGGCGCTGTTCCGTTATCTGAGCACCATTATCGATATGGTTAACAGTACCCCGCCGGCGCGTTTTTTCAGTGACCATGCCAGTGAGCTGATCTGGATGGCGGTGGTGGCATTGTTGTTACGGCCGGTTTTTATCGGGCTGCACGACTTGCTGGTGCACCAGACCATTAACCCCGGCATGACCAGTATGATCCGCTGGCAGAATCATAACTACGTGCTGCGCCAGAGCCTCAATTTCTTCCAGAGTGATTTTGCCGGGCGTATCGCTCAACGAATTATGCAAACCGGTAACGCGCTGCGTGATTCTGCGGTACAGGCGGTCGATGCTTTGTGGCATGTCCTGATCTACGCCATTACCTCGCTGGTGCTGTTTGCTGAGGCCGACTGGCGGTTGATGGTCCCATTGCTGGTGTGGATCCTGGGGTACGTCATCAGCCTGAGATATTTTGTGCCAAGGGTGAAATCCCGTTCTGTCGCGTCGTCTGAATCCCGCTCCCGGCTGATGGGAACTATCGTCGACGGTTACACCAATATCACCACCCTCAAATTGTTTGCGCACAGCTCTCTGGAACGTTCCTTTGCGCGTGAGGCGATTGGCGATCAGACCGATAAAACCCGCCAGCAGGGGCGTATGGTGACCAATATGGATGTGGTGATCACCACGCTTAACGGCATGTTAATTGTGACGACGACCGGCCTGGCGCTGTGGCTCTGGACAGAATCACTGATCAGCGTCGGTGCTATCGCGCTGGCGACCGGTCTGGTGATCCGCATTGTCAATATGTCCGGCTGGATCATGTGGGTGGTGAATGGCATTTTTGAAAATATCGGTATGGTGCAGGATGGTCTGAAAACCATCGCCCAGCCTATCGCTGTGACTGACAAACCGCAGGCTGCGGCGCTGAAAGTGCAACGCGGTCAAATCAGCTTTGAGGGCGTGGACTTTAACTATGGACCTGAGCGTCGGGTTATTACGGATTTGCAGCTGGCGATCGGTGCGGGTGAAAAAATCGGGCTGATTGGGCCGTCCGGGGCAGGAAAATCCACGCTGGTTAATTTGCTGTTGCGTCTGTATGACCTCGATGGGGGCCGGATTGTGATCGATGACCAGGATATTGCGCATGTCAGCCAGGAAAGCCTGCGTGCGCAGATTGGCATGATTACTCAGGATACGTCCCTGCTGCATCGCTCAATTCGTGACAACCTGTTATATGGTCGGCCAGATGCCACTGAAGAAGAGTTGCAGCAGACTATCCACCGGGCCAGAGCCGATGAGTTTATTCCCATGCTCTCTGATTCACAGGGCCGTTACGGGCTGGATGCGCATGTTGGTGAGCGTGGAGTGAAGCTCCCCGGAGGACAGCGCCAGCGTATTGCTATCGCCAGGGTGCTGCTGAAAGATGCGCCAATCCTGATTATGGATGAGGCGACCTCCGCCCTGGATTCAGAAGTGGAAGCGGCAATTCAGGAAAGCCTGGAGTCGCTGATGGCCGGTAAAACGGTGATTGCTATCGCACACCGCCTGTCGACCATTGCCAGAATGGACCGGCTGGTGGTACTGCAACATGGCAGGATCGCCGAAATGGGTAGCCACGCCGAGCTGCTGGCTAAAGGAGGACTTTATGCCCGCCTGTGGCAGCATCAGACCGGTGGTTTCGTCGGCGAATCAGAATAAAACCGGCCTGCTGAGGTAACATCTTGTCAACGTACGGGAGGGGCTCCCTGCGTTGGCGGATCGGGCCTGTCAGGTTCTCATATGCGGCAGGTCAGGGAGGGTGGGCGGCCTGAATCAGCCCGTTAAGCCGCCTGCATCCCGACGATAAGGGAGTGCGTCCCGCGCCTCTTCCATCCAGGCCAGTACGCCTTCCCGCTCCTGTTGCAGATAGTCTGCTACCGCAGCCCGTAGGCCTTCATGCCGCAAATAGTGCCAGGAGTGCGTAAGAACAGGTTCAAATCCTCGCACCAGCTTGTGCTCGCCCTGTGCGCCGGCATCAAACCGTGGCAGATGATGAGCAATGGCATAATCCATCCCCTGCCAGAAACAGGTTTCAAAATGCAGTCGGTTAAATTCTGCCAGACACCCCCAGTAGCGCCCGTAGAGAGATTGACCGTCTACCAGGCTGAAAGCCATTGCGGCCATCAGGCCATTTTGCTTAGCCAGGACCACACGGATTGCATCAGGCATTTTCTCGCTGAGCAGGCTGAAGAATTCACGGGTCAGATAGGGATGCTGGCCGCGAACAGCATAGGTGTTGGCATAACAGTGATATATAAAATCCCACTGCGCCTCACTTAGCTGATGGCCGGCCAGCCACTCAAATTCAAAGCCCTGGCTGGCAACCAGCTCGCGTTCTTTACGGATCTGTTTGCGTTTACGGGACATCAGAGTATCAAGAAAATCCTGAAAATCACGATAGCCGGGATTATGCCAGTGATACTGACAGCCAGTGCGATGCAACCACTGACTTTCATCAGCCATCAGCGCTGCGGTTTGTGCATTGCCGAAATTAATATGTGCGCTGTACAACTGGGCCTGTGCTGAAAACGCCGGGATCGCCTGCAACAGCTGCCTCGCCGCGTCAGGTTCGCCCAGCAAACGTGCGCCGGTGACCGGGCTGAAAGGCACAGCGGCCAGCCATTTGGGATAATAGGGTACACCGGCACGCTGACAGGCATCCGCCCAGGCATGATCAAACACATACTCACCTCTTGAATGGCGTTTGCGATAACCCGGTATGGCGGCGCGCAGTTCGCCGTTTTCCATCCACAGCAGATGCTCAGAATGCCAGCCTGTTTCATTATTCACACAGCCACTCTCTTCCAGCGTGCTGAGAAAGGCATGGCGCAGGAAAGGCTGACTGTCAGGGATGAGGCAATCCCACTGGCTGGCGGGAAGGTCTGCCAGCCGGGTCAGAAGGGTAAGTGACATCAATACGCTCCGTTTTCAGTCCGCCAGCAGTAAAATCACTGCCGTTAA
Organism: Erwinia mallotivora; assembly: GCF_000590885.1. GTDB lineage: Bacteria > Pseudomonadota > Gammaproteobacteria > Enterobacterales > Enterobacteriaceae > Erwinia > Erwinia mallotivora. Next base: position 7,564 of record NZ_JFHN01000025.1, on the reverse strand, counting down.
AGTGACGGGGTTAACGCTGAAGATCAATGTCTTCTGCCAACTGCATACCTGGTGGCAGTTGCTGCCACCGTTGCAAATGAATCTGTCATTACGTTCAGCAGGCTGCCCGTTTTCCTTTTACAGACAACCACTTTTACGGCCTGGCTCAGGCGGAGATCATCATCGGGGCGACCTGGCGCAATATATTGAAAAACCAGCTTTTGGCGGTGATATCACCAATTTCAGTATGAGAGTAGAGAAACACTTCGGAATCAGCCACCTGGAAGGGCAATTCCAGCACCCGGCCATTTCCCCTCTGCACATAAATTGCAGCGGCGTTATAAGGCAGGGTCACTAACAATTCGCTGGAGGCGATTAACTCGCCCAGCGCGGCAAAATGCGGTACTTCAACCACAACTTCCCGCTCCAGGCCGAACTCCTTCAGACGATCTTCCACCAGACCGTATCCGCTGGTAGCTGAAACGACGACATGCTGTTCATGCATATACTCATCCAGGGAGAGTTGCTGGCCGATCCGGGGATGGTGAATATTCAGCAGGCAGACGTAGCGTTGGTGCATCATCAGCTCGCGTCGGGCGGATAATACAGATTCATTACGATTACAGATAGCGGCATCAATCCTGCCTGTCAGCAACCATTCTTCCAGTTTTTGCATCTCTACCGGGATTACTTCCAGCTGCACACCGGGGGCCATCTGCCGCAGATGTGCCACCAGACGCGGCAGGAGTAACAGCTCTCCCAGATCCGATAGCGCCAGGCGAAATTTATGGCGCGATGTTTCAGGGGCAAAAGTGCGCGTTTCAGCGACGGCTTTCTCAATCCCCGTCAGCGATTTTTTAAACACTTTATACAGCTGCATGGCGTTGGGGGTGGGTTCCATCCCGTTCCGACTGCGCTTGAACAGCTCATCGTTGGTTTCCCTGCGTAGCCGTGCCAGCGCATAACTGGCGGAAGGCTGGGTGATAAACAGACGCTGTGCAGCACCGCTAACGCTGCGGGTTTCGTAGATGGCGGTGAACACCCGCACCAGGTTGAGATCTAACATCAGGCCTCTGTATAGATTATGTCTATAAATCAGGATTCAAATTATCTATTTGAACTATTTTAAGCATCTTTATAACATTCACTCCAGAAAATTTTCATAAGTCACAGTATCAGTTGCATATTTATTTTATTCATTAAAAACAATCTATTGAAATTTAACATCATCGCAAATCAGCAACGTAACATGCAGGGCGGGGCTGGAAGGAGAGAATAAATGAAAGGTGAAATTGTGGATGTCATTATCGACTGGATTGAGGAGCATCTGGATGATGGTCTGAATATTGAAGCGGTTGCTGCCCGGTCTGGCTACTCAAAATGGCATCTTCAGCGTGCATTTAAAGAGAAAAAAGGCATTACCCTGGGGACCTTTATCCGCCGCCGTCGGCTTGATGAGGCAGCAAAAAGTCTGGTCAGCTCACGCAAAACCATTATGACTATTTCCACCGACCTGGGCTTCTCTTCACAACAATGTTTCCAGCGCGTGTTTAAAAAGCACTTTAATGTGACGCCCAAAGACTACCGTAACCAGCATCGCGAGTTTCACTGAGTTACCGGGTCCGGGCAGCGGTCTGTCCGTCAACGGTGGCAAGCTAATGAAAAAATATCTTCTTATTATCCTCGCTCTGGCAATGGGCGAACCTTCTGTGGTGAGTGCCCGAAGCCTTACTGCACAGGCCAGCACGGCTACCGTGCCGTGTGAACCGGCTTACTGTATTGATCCTGTTATTGCCGGTGACGAACTGACACAAGGAATGATGGGTTACCAGCGCCAGATTCAGCGTGTGCTGGAGTCTGAGCAGCCAGACCAGCCGGTCATGTTGTCAGGTAAAGTCAGTTAAATTGCTGATTAATGCCGTATCCTGATGCAGAATTTACCCCCTCATCAGGTATACTGATGCCGTGTTAAATTGCTCACGGGATGATATGGAACGTTTCACTGAAAATCTAATTTATGCTTCGCGCTGGCTGTTGGCACCGGTATATCTCGGGTTGTCACTGGGCCTGCTGGCGTTGACGATCAAATTTTTCCAGGAAGTTCTGCATCTGTTGCCAAACGTGTTGGCGATGGCGGAGAACGATCTGGTACTGGTGCTGCTGTCGATGATCGATCTGACTCTGGTGGGCGGCTTACTGGTGATGGTGATGCTTTCCGGTTACGAAAACTTCGTCTCCAGACTGGATATTTCCGAACATAAGGAGAAACTCAGCTGGTTAGGAAAAATGGATTCCGGATCGCTGAAGAACAAAGTCGCAGCGTCGATTGTGGCTATCTCTTCTATTCATCTGTTGCGGGTATTTATGGATGCGAAAAATATTCCGGACAATAAGCTGATGTGGTACGTCATTATCCACCTGACCTTCGTGCTGTCCGCCTTCGTAATGGGGTATCTGGACGGCATCTCCCGCCGTGAGAAATACACCAGCAGCTAACCTTTCCCGATCTGCCCGGCCTGTCCCGGGCAGATTTTCCCTGTTGCATGATTTTTCTTGCCCGGAAAGGGCAAAATCGCATAAAAAGCGGTGCAGAAATCGGACCGCCATGCCGATAAAATAATCGCGTTCATTCAAAGGCTGGCAGATTGCCTGCATTAACCAGAATATATTGGCACCCACTTTGCATCTTTAAAATGTCTGTCGGCAATCTGCTGTTCGGCACGACGGAACAAGAGTGAGGGTCACAGAGGAAAGAGATGTCAGATGATTAGTCGTCGTCGGTTAATACTGGGTACCGGCGCCACTTTACTTGCGATGACAACCGGGAAGCTGTTTGCCCGCGAAGATATCATTCCTCTCTGGCAGGATGAGCCGCCGGGGGGCGGTGGCCCAAGTGGTGATTTACATGTTACCGCTAATGGTTCCTGGTCGAATATTGTCAGCCCGGCTATTCAACGTTTCCAGCCAGAGAATCCCAATGGTGCGGCAGTACTGATTGCGGCAGGGGGAGGCTATCGCTGGATTGGAATGGGGGGCGAGGCCTGGCCCGTGGCGCGCTGGCTGAATGCCCGTGGCTATACGGCTTATGTATTGAGTTACCGTTTGCCGCGTGAAAAATGGCGGGCAGGGCGGCTGGCACCTTTGCAGGATGCGCAACGTGCGATTCGACTGGTACGCTCAATGGAGCGCAAAGTGCATCTGCTTGGCTTCTCCGCCGGGGGGCATCTGATGGGGATGGTTGCAGCACGACCGGACTTTATTACCTATCAACCGCAGGATCCCCTTGATCAGATCAGGCCGCTGGCAGACAGCGTGGGGCTGATTTATCCGGTTATCACCCTTGAACCGCCTTACACCCACACCAATACGCACTTTGAGCTGCTGGGCGAAAATCCGTCTGCGGCTGACGAAGCCGGCTGGTCGGTGGAAAACTATGTCACCCGGCAATTCCCGCCGACGTTTCTGGCGCAGGCGGAGGATGATCTTGTTTCCAATCCGCACAACAGCCAGATCATGCATGATACCTGCCGTAAAATGGGGGTGCCGGTCGAGCAGATTAAAATTACGCGTGGCGGACATGGCTTTGGTTTGGGAAGAGCGGGGAGTCCGGCAGCAATATGGGATGAAGCCTATGCTGTCTGGCTGGAAACACGCAGAAAAAAAGAGGGGACCATCGCATGACGCGATGGTCAGAGACTATTTTCTGAGTCGCACCAGATCGACCGCATGATTAACACTTTTCGTCATAATCAGGCTGGCACGTTCGCGGGTTGGAAGGATGTTTTCTTTCAAATTCATCAGGTTGATCTCTTCCCACAACTGACCGGCAATGGTAATGGCTTCTGCCTCTGGCAATTTTGCGTAATGGTGGAAATAAGAATCGGGATCGGTAAACGCCCCCTGACGGAATTTGAGGAAGCGGTTAATGTACCAGTGCTGTAGCAAATCTTCAGGTGCATCAACATAAATTGAGAAATCCACAAAGTCTGAGACAAATACGTGATGTGGGTCGTGGGGATAATCCATGCCGCTTTGCAGCACATTCAATCCTTCAAGAATCAGAATATCCGGTTGTTGTACAACCTTGTCTCCATCAGGGATTACGTCGTATATCAGGTGCGAGTATACCGGCGCGGTAACCTGAGCCGCTCCGGATTTCAGGTCGGAAACAAAGTTCACCAGTCTGTGCATGTCATATGACTGAGGAAACCCTTTTTTCTTCATCAGCCCGCGCTCTTTCAGCACCTGATTAGGATGCAGAAAGCCGTCAGTGGTAATCAACTCAACGCGGCGGTGCTCTGGCCATCGGCTAAGCAGAGCTTGCAGAACACGCGCTGTGGTGCTTTTGCCAACGGCCACGCTACCGGCAATGCTGATGATGTAAGGGATTTTTTGTCCGTTGGTACCCAGAAACTGTTCCAGTACGGCCTGCCGACGCAGATTAGAACTGATATAGAAATTAAGCAGACGAGAAAGCGGCAGATAGATTTCAGTCACTTCATCTATGGATAAATCTTCGTTTATACCTTTAAGACGAGCGACTTCTTCTTCGCTGAGGGTCATCGGAACCGAATCACGTAAGGCGGCCCATTGTGTGCGGTTAAATTGTAAATAGGGTGTGGTTAGCAGGGACTCTTTTTTAATCATATGGATGTTTCTGCCAGCAAGAATTTGCCTGATGTGGCGTAAAAAAACGAGGGAAGGAGGCAAAGAGTGCGCTTCCGGCTCACAAGCTCAGGAAAATTTCAGAAAACAATGCGCAGGAGATTACCACCAGACGGGCAGGAACCAGAAGGAAAAATAAAATCAGCGGGTGCAAACGCAACGGCTCCCGCATTTATCAAATAATTAGCTGGCAATCATGCGGATAACCTGATTTGCCGCCATCAACCGTTTGTAGTAGATCACCGCGGCATGTGAGTAGCCCTCAGGGGAGCAGGAAAAGTCGGGCAGCTCTCCCAGGCAGCGATAACCCTGAGCGCGGTAGAACGCCTCTGCTGCACCACCTGCTGGAGTATCCAGATAAAGAAGACCACGTTGCAGGTTCACCGCTTCCTGTTCAAGTGCCGCCATCAGCTTTCTGCCGGTCCCCAGGCGTCGCGCACGATCGTGAACCAGAAGCTGCTGAATTTCCGCACGATTTCTGCCTTCAGGTTTCTGACATATTTCCAGTTGCACACTTCCACTGATGCCCTGTTCATCACGGGCAATCCACAATTTTCTCTCTCCTCTGGAGAGCGCTGCCCGCAGGCTGTGGAAATAACTCTCGGCCTGTTGCCGCGAAAGACGTTGTTGTTCACCATCAGGAGCGTCGCGGGTTGCGGTGTTCAACAGCAGGTTTGCAAGCTCACTGCGATAAACAGGCAGGGTGGCGGCATTGATCATTACGATTTTCATGCTGTGTCCTCCACTGATGATGAAATATTAATCATGCAATAAGCGATCCAGGCTGTTTTAAGCGGCAGGCTGCGCAAATCTGACGTGAGATGAATAAAACAATGCACGATCAATGTGCAGGACGACCGCGATGGTGCAAAAGATCGCCTTTTAAACCTGGCAGGAGTGCCCACAGATTCAGCTTAACAATGGGCATCGGTTAAAAGTGCTGGTGATTAAAACGCCACAGAGGTGATTAATTGAACGAAAGTCCTGGTGGTATGTGGCAATTTGCGAAGAATTGCACAAATAACAGGCATAAGAACATTTATCGCAATTTTTTTGTTGCATCACGCGGCCGGTCTTCCTAGAATGCGCGTCACTTGATGCCGGCTTAGCTCAGTAGGTAGAGCAACTGACTTGTAATCAGTAGGTCACCAGTTCGATTCCGGTAGCCGGCACCATCAAGTACCCCTGGTGGGGTTCCCGAGCGGCCAAAGGGAGCAGACTGTAAATCTGCCGTCATCGACTTCGAAGGTTCGAATCCTTCCCCCACCACCATCTCAACCTTGAGTTTAAGGCTGAGGGCACAGAGGAATACCATATTATTTCTCTGGGTCGAAGTGACATAGTGATTTTAGACTGAGCTCATGCGCAGTCGGAGTCATCAAGCGTATGCGGGTTGACTCGAATAGTAAGGCTTTCCTTATTATTCAAAAGCTACAGAATGAACAGGTAGCCGAGTTCCAGGATGCGGGCATCGTATAATGGCTATTACCTCAGCCTTCCAAGCTGATGATGCGGGTTCGATTCCCGCTGCCCGCTCCAAGCCGTGCTGATATGGCTCAGTTGGTAGAGCGCACCCTTGGTAAGGGTGAGGTCCCCAGTTCGACTCTGGGTATCAGCACCACTTCTAATTCTCCCTCCCTGATTCTTCTCTGTTACGTTAAAATTCAACAATTCAGGCAATGCCTGGTTGATGTGGTGATATCACCGATTTATCCGTGTCTTAGAGGGACAAGCGATGTCTAAAGAAAAATTTGAACGTTCCAAACCGCACGTCAACGTTGGTACTATCGGCCACGTTGACCACGGTAAAACTACCCTGACCGCAGCTATCACTACCGTTCTGGCTAAAACCTACGGTGGTTCTGCTCGTGCATTCGACCAGATCGATAACGCACCAGAAGAAAAAGCACGTGGTATCACCATCAACACCTCTCACGTTGAGTATGACACCCCAACCCGTCACTACGCTCACGTTGACTGCCCGGGCCACGCCGACTATGTGAAAAACATGATCACCGGTGCTGCGCAGATGGACGGTGCGATTCTGGTTGTTGCTGCGACTGACGGCCCAATGCCGCAGACCCGTGAGCACATCCTGCTGGGTCGTCAGGTAGGCGTACCTTACATCATCGTGTTCCTGAACAAATGTGACATGGTTGATGACGAAGAGCTGCTGGAACTGGTTGAGATGGAAGTGCGTGATCTGCTGTCTCAGTACGAATTCCCGGGCGATGACACCCCAATCGTTCACGGTTCCGCGCTGAAAGCGCTGGAAGGTGACGCTGAGTGGGAAGCCAAAATCATCGAGCTGGCGGGCCACCTGGATAACTACATCCCGGAACCAGAGCGTGCTATTGACAAGCCGTTCCTGCTGCCAATCGAAGACGTGTTCTCCATCTCCGGCCGTGGTACCGTTGTGACCGGTCGTGTTGAGCGCGGCATCGTTAAAGTGGGTGAAGAAGTTGAAATCGTTGGTATCAAAGATACTGTGAAATCAACCTGTACCGGCGTTGAAATGTTCCGCAAGCTGCTGGACGAAGGTCGTGCTGGTGAGAACTGTGGTATCCTGCTGCGTGGTATCAAGCGTGAAGATATCCAGCGTGGTCAGGTACTGGCTAAGCCAGACACCATCGAGCCACACACCAAATTCGAGTCAGAAGTTTATATTCTGTCCAAAGATGAAGGCGGCCGTCATACTCCGTTCTTCAAAGGCTACCGTCCACAGTTCTACTTCCGTACTACTGACGTGACCGGTACCATTGAACTGCCAGAAGGCGTTGAAATGGTAATGCCAGGTGATAACATCAAAATGGTTGTTACGCTGATCCACCCAATCGCAATGGACGACGGTCTGCGTTTCGCAATCCGCGAAGGCGGACGTACTGTTGGTGCGGGCGTTGTTGCTAAAGTTATCGCTTAA
>NZ_JFHN01000024.1 GCF_000590885.1 Erwinia mallotivora | reverse complement strand
GGCGGCTCAGCGTTGCTGAACCTCCTGACCCGCTGGCTTCTCAGCCGCTGTTCCGTGTCAGTGGTGGCGCATTATAGGGAGTTTCTGAGAGCTGACAACCCCTAATTTATTAAAAACAGAGCGTTCGCTGCATTCCACAGCAAAAGGCCTGGTTATACGCAGTTATTCACAAACTTATCCACATTTGATGCCAACCAGGAATTTAGACGAGCATCACGCAAACGTTTTCGCTACAATGCCCGGCAAAATCCTGGTGCCAGCCAGGGTCGTTATCTCAGCCCACACTATTTACGTAATAAGAGATAATAGTGAAGGTTGATATAACGCTCTTATCTATGCGAACCAAAGCCAAGGGATCAACCTCATGCAACAACCTCGTCCTGTACGCCGCGCTCTGCTTAGCGTGTCAGACAAAGCCGGTATCCTCGAATTTGCTCAGGCGCTTTCAGCGCGCGGTGTTGAACTGCTGTCGACAGGTGGTACTGCCCGCCTGTTGGCTGAAGCAGGTCTGCCCGTCACTGAAGTTTCTGATTACACCGGTTTTCCGGAAATGATGGATGGACGTGTCAAAACTCTGCATCCTAAAGTGCACGGCGGTATCCTCGGACGCCGCGGCCAGGATGATGACATCATGAAGGAACATGCGATCTCGCCCATCGACATGGTGGTTGTTAACCTGTATCCCTTTGCACAAACCGTTGCCCGTGAAGGCTGTTCACTGGAAGACGCCGTTGAAAATATTGATATCGGCGGACCGACCATGGTGCGGTCGGCGGCGAAGAATCATAAAGACGTCACCATCGTGGTCAAAAGCAGTGACTACCAGGCAATCATTAAAGAAATGGACGCCAATAATCACTCATTATCACTGGCAACGCGTTTTGACCTGGCGATCAAGGCTTTTGAACACACAGCCGCCTATGACAGCATGATCGCTAACTATTTTGGCAGCCTGGTGCCTGCCTATTATGGTGAGACTTCTGAACCTTCCGGCCGTTTCCCTCGCACGTTAAATCTGAACTTCATCAAGAAACAGGATATGCGTTACGGAGAGAACAGCCACCAGGAGGCTGCTTTCTATATAGAAGAGTCAGTGGCTGAAGCATCCGTTGCCACCGCGCAACAGCTTCAGGGCAAAGCACTGTCTTATAACAACATTGCAGATACCGATGCAGCGCTGGAGTGTGTAAAAGAGTTCAGTGATGCGGCCTGTGTGATTGTTAAACATGCAAACCCATGCGGAGTGGCCGTGGCGGGATCGATTCTTGATGCCTACGAACTTGCCTGGAAAACCGATCCCACTTCGGCCTTTGGCGGCATTATTGCTTTTAACCGCGAACTTGACGAAGCAACGGCTCAGGCCATTATCAGCCGTCAGTTTGTTGAGGTAATTATTGCCCCTTCCGCTAGCGAAGCCGCGCTGAAGATAACCGCAACAAAACAAAATGTGCGTGTACTGACCTGCGGCCAGTGGCAGCAGCGCCGGGCGGGTCTGGACTTTAAACGAGTCAACGGTGGCCTGCTGGTTCAGGATCGGGATCTGGGAATGGTAACGGCTGACCAACTGCGCGTAGTCAGTAAACGCCAGCCAACAGAGCAGGAGCTGCGTGATGCACTGTTCTGCTGGAAAGTAGCCAAATTTGTTAAATCCAACGCCATTGTTTATGCGCGTGACAACATGACTATCGGTATTGGTGCGGGTCAGATGAGCCGGGTCTATTCCGCGAAAATCGCCGGAATCAAAGCAGAAGATGAAGGGCTGGAAGTGAAGGGTTGTGCCATGGCGTCTGATGCTTTCTTCCCGTTCCGCGATGGTATTGATGCCGCTGCTGCCGTCGGCGTGAGCTGCGTTATCCAGCCAGGTGGCTCAATCCGCGACGAAGAGGTGATTGCCGCCGCTGATGAACACGGTATTGCGATGATCTTCACCGATATGCGCCATTTCCGTCACTGATTAAGGAGCTAAAGAATGAAAATTTTAGTTATTGGTAATGGCGGACGTGAACATGCGCTGGCATGGAAAGCAGCCCAATCACCGCTGGCTGAAACCGTTTTTGTGGCTCCCGGCAACGCAGGCACTGCGCTGGAACCAGCTTTACAGAACGTACCCATTAGCGCCACCGACATTGCTGCTCTGCTAAGCTTTGCCCAAAGTGAAAAAATTGATCTGACTATTGTTGGCCCTGAAGCGCCACTGGTGATTGGCGTGGTTGATGCGTTCCGGGCTGCGGGTCTGAAAATTTTCGGCCCAACGCAGGCGGCAGCTCAACTGGAAGGCTCCAAAGCCTTTACTAAAGATTTTCTGGCTCGCCACAAAATCCCAAGCGCGGAATACCAGAACTTCACCGAGGTGGAACCTGCACTGGCCTATGTTCGCAGCAAGGGTGCGCCCATCGTGATTAAAGCAGATGGACTGGCCGCCGGAAAAGGCGTCATCGTAGCAATGACACTTAAGCAAGCAGAAGATGCCATTCAGGATATGCTGGCAGGCAATGCCTTTGGTGATGCCGGACACCGCATCGTGGTGGAAGAGTTTCTTGAAGGCGAAGAAGCCAGCTTTATCGTTATGGTTGATGGTGAAAATGTGTTGCCGATGGCTACCAGCCAGGATCATAAGCGCGTGGGAGATGGCGATACCGGGCCGAACACAGGCGGCATGGGCGCTTACTCACCTGCGCCGGTAGTCACCGATGAAATTCATCAGCGCGTCATGGATGAGGTGATCTGGCCTACCGTCAAAGGTATGGCTGCTGAGGGCAATGTCTATACCGGTTTCCTCTATGCCGGTTTGATGATCGACAAAAGCGGCCAGCCGAAGGTGATTGAATTTAACTGCCGCTTTGGCGATCCGGAAACGCAGCCAATCATGCTGCGCCTGCAATCCGACCTGGTTGAGCTTTGCCTGGCAGCCGTCGATGGCCGGTTGAGCAGTAAAGATTCAGTGTGGGATCCTCGCCCTGCGCTGGGCGTGGTGTTGGCAGCAGGAGGTTACCCTGACGACTACCGTACGGGTACGCAAATTCATGGTTTGCCGCTGGAAGAGGTGCCGAATGGCAAAGTCTTCCACGCGGGCACCAAAATGCAGGATGAGCTGGTCGTGACGAACGGTGGACGGGTATTGTGCGTGACGGCTTTAGGTCACGACATTGCAGCGGCGCAAAAGCATGCCTACGAGCTGGCTAAGCACATCTCATGGGAAGGCAGCTTCTGCCGCAGCGATATTGGTTATCGGGCGATTGGGCGTCAGTAGTTGAGAAAGCAAAGTTCACCGGCGAACATACCTGCTCTGCACCATGGAGGGTGCAGCTTTAGTAACAGGCAGACATGCCCCTCATCATCACGCTAACGAGAAATCGTCTGCTGCAAAGCAGAAACAGAGCTTCTTACGCCCTCTCCACCAATATGGTCAAATCTTAAATATTGTACTTAAAACGAGTGCAAGATAGCCGCGATTGGCCTTCAGAGCCGTCGTCGTTGTCTGCACTTCAATATCTTCCTGGTATACGAATTAACAAAATCCCCGGTGCGCCGCCCGGATATCCGCTATTGCCGATCGGTTTCTGATGGCCGCCTTGCCAGATACCACGACACATCAGGAGCAATGCATTCAACAGGCTGTAACTGATTCCGTTGTAACAGCATCCTTTTGCGACAGTTGCTGCGATATCATTTCATACAGCTGCAAACTCGTTTTCTCTATCCAACCTCAGTTTCTTACGATCCGACAGAGTCTGACGCCGTCAGAGATCGGCAGCCTTTGGTTCTGTAGCACAGATATTTTCTGTTGAAACCAGCAGTAGCTGCGTGCCTTTTGGGGCTTCAAGCCAGGAGAGGCTCACCGGTTTACCGGATGCCTGCTGATGTTGAGTGATGTAATGCAGCGAAAAACGATCAAATGCGGGGCGTGTCTGGCTTCCCTGACAGAGCGTTACCGTGCCATCTGCTGACCAGTGGCCCTGTTTCAGCATCACACGCCCGGCCAGCAGGTCATCGCTGATCCTGAGCATACGCCCGGCATCAAACTGATACAGCGCGACCGCGTCCGCTGAGAGCGCTTCCCGACGCCCTTCAAGCTGTCGCTGCATAAAGCTCAGTTTGTCATCCTGAAAGCGCATCATCACACTTTCAGGATGCTCACCACCAGTATGACGCTCAATGGAGAGCAGCTTATTTTGCTGCCACTGGTAGGTTGTCGTTTCCGTCGCTGTCCCACTGAACGGCGTATAAACCGTTATCAGGTGACTGGACCGGGCCGAGCCCTCCTTGCGCCATATGCGCACGGCACCGCGATCGGCAAGATAACCGCTGGCAGTAAAATCAGGCAATTTTTGACTTGAGCTACAACCCGCCATTAACAGCACGGCTAACAATACGGGAAGGGAGAAAGGGAATCGGGTCATCAGGTGAGTATCACGCAAAAATGACAGTCATGCCGTCGGGGCAGAGGAAAGTGGAGAGTGATATCCGTCGCAAACAAAAGGGGCTCACGCCCCCCTGTTTAAAACTTTTCACTGTCACACGATTACTTAACAGCGTCTTTCAGTGCTTTACCAGAAACAAATGCCGGTACGTTTGCAGCAGCAATTTTGATCTCTTTGCCAGTCTGCGGGTTGCGGCCAGTACGCTCAGCACGGTGGTTAACTTTGAAAGTACCAAAACCAACCAGTTGTACAGCATCACCTTCTTTCAGAGACTCAGTAATCGCAGCCAGGGTGGATTCCAGAGCAGCTTTAGCCTGGGTCTTAGACAGGTCCGCTTTGTCCGCAATTACATCAATCAGTTGAGTCTTGTTCATAAGTTATCCTTACAGTGTATTTATCGCTTGCTAAGCATCGAGTGCGAGGGAAAAACCAGATTCTGGCACTCTCCTGCATACACGCACCGATAGCCACTTTTTTCAGCCCCCCAAATGTAGACCAGACAGGGGGCGAATGTGAAGCCTTAAGGCGCTACAAATCAGGCCTGAAGTCACGTTTTCTCGCCTTATTGCTGAAAATTTATACCAATATTGCTAATCCCTGATTCCCGCAGCTCAGAACGCAGTCCTTTTATCAATTCCAGGTCCCTTTCCTCGCAGGCGCTGAGCAGTCGAAAAATCTCCCACTGGATGTCCCATTCCTCTTCCACGGCCGGATTCTCTTTTAATTCTTCTTCGGTCATTTCACGGCCGGCCTGGGTCATTTCCAGCATCGCCACGGTAGTAATCGAGGTTTCGCTAACGGTAATTGCGTGCGCAAGCGTGTCACCGCTAAGTCGGGAATGTAACAGCTCACTCAGCGCAACACAGGCGTCAATGGCGGGGTAAACACCGTAGAGATCGTAATCCTCTGCTGCCGGAATCGCCTCCTCCAGCTTCTCCAGCTGTGAATCAAAATTGATTTTGGCCTCTTTAACCACCAGCGTTTCCCAGACCAGGTCAAGAATGCGGCGATAAAGTTGCCCATCGCCAAATGCGGTCTGCTGGCAAAATGCCCGGTAGTTGGGGTACATACGCTCACACAGGCAGGCCATGAAAGTCACATGCTGCCAGCTTTCCAGCTTTTCCAGCCGCAGGTGGATCGGATTACGTAACATGATGGGTTCTCTTCAACAATAGTGCGCGTCGGGAAGTGTAACTGAAAAGCCTGGTACTGACACCGTTAACCCTCAGAGTAAAGCCGCTTAAATGCAGAGCGCTGCGAAGCCACAGCATCCGCCCAGCGGGTCGGTTCCGGCAGGCGGTAGCCTTGCAGACAGGCTTCCACCCAGTGCAGAGCCGTATCCGCACTGACACGGTGCCCGCAGGAAATAAATAAGGGGTTACAACGCCGCTTGCTGCGCAGCACCCAGCCAGTCTGCTCTCCTTTGTCGATCAGTGGCTGACGCGCGCCCGGCTGTTCTGCCAGCGGGTCAAACTGGCCACACAGACGACGCTTGGCCACCCCTATAGTGGGGACATCCACCAGCAGACCAAAATGACTGGCAACCCCCAGGCGACGTGGGTGGGCAATGCCGTGACCATCGACAAACAGCAGGTCTGGCTGATGCTGCAACTGTTGCCAGGCAGCCAGTAAGGCAGGGTATTCACGGAAGGAGAGGAAACCAGGAATATAGGGCATGGTGGTGGCGATGCGCGCAACGTGATGTTCCACCAGTTTCAGCGAGGGATATTCAAGAATCACCAGGGCGGCTCTGGTGATCTCACCGCCCTGTTCAAATCCGACATCCGCACCCGCAATAAGGCGCGGTGGCATTATCGCGAAATCATCTTCACGCACCACCCCGGCGGCGAGCATGAGCTGCTGCTGCTTTAATGCCTGAAGATCCATACTCAATCCTGATGATACGGGCGCGAGAGCTGATGTACTGCTTCAACAAACACCCCGGCATGTTCAGGCGGAACATCCTGGTGGATGCCGTGCCCGAGATTGAACACATGGCCATTTCCCTGACCAAACCCCTGCAAAATCCCGGCAACTTCCTGCTCAATACGCGCTGGCGGTGCATAAAGCATCGATGGGTCCATGTTGCCCTGCAATGCCACCTTGTGACCGACACGACGACGGGCATCAGCGATATCGGTGGTCCAGTCCAGACCTAATGCATCACAGCCCGTTTCAGCCATCGCTTCCAGCCACTGTCCACCGCCCTTGGTAAACAGCGTAACCGGCACCCGGCGACCTTCGTTTTCACGCAGCAGCCCGTCCACGATTTTATGCATGTAGTGGAGAGAAAATTGCTGATAGTCACGCCCGGTCAGCACGCCGCCCCAGGTATCAAAAATCATTACCGACTGCGCCCCGGCGCGGATCTGAGCATTGAGATAGAGAATGACGCTGTCGGCCAGCTTATCCAGCATCAGATGCAGGGTTTGTGGTTCGGCGTACATCATCTTTTTCAGCCTGGTGAAAACCTTACTGCTCCCCCCTTCGACCATGTAAGTCGCCAGCGTCCAGGGACTGCCTGAAAAGCCAATCAGTGGCACCGCGCCCTGCAAATTTTTCCGGATAGTCCGCACCGCATTCATCACATAGCCCAGCTCCTGCTCCGGGTCAGGGACCGGTAATTTTTCCACATCTGCCCGGCAGCTGACCGGGGAGGAAAAACGGGGGCCTTCACCGGCCTCAAACCACAGTCCCAGCCCCATCGCATCAGGGATTGTCAGAATATCGGAGAACAGAATCGCCGCGTCCAGCGGATAGCGACGCAGCGGTTGCAGCGTGACTTCACAGGCCAGCTCTGCATTTTTGCACAGCGACATAAAATCTCCGGCCTGGGCACGGGTAGCTTTGTACTCTGGCAGATAGCGTCCTGCCTGGCGCATCATCCAGACTGGCGTCACATCTACCGGCTGGCGCAGCAGCGCGCGCAGATAACGATCGTTCTTCAGTTCACTCATTTTTTTGGCTCTCGTTTTGCAGGTGCGCAGTATATACCCAAAATAATTCGAGTTGCAGGAAGGCGGCAAGCGAGTAAATCTCCAGGAGCTTACTGAAGTAAGTGACTGGGGTGCGCTCGCGCAGCCAACGCACCTGCAACTTGAAGTATGAAGGGTATAACATTTCATTGTTCTGAGGCGCGGCAGAGCGCAACGGTATCCTCAATCAGGCGACGCGCCACCGTTCCCACCGGTGGCAGAGCTGGCAAGGCATCAAAGCGATACCAGCCCGCATCCAGCAGCTCTTTCGGATCGATGTTGATGTCGCCACTGTGATAATCCGCCATAAATGCCACCATCAGTGATTGCGGAAACGGCCACGGCTGCGAGGAAACATAGCGCAGATTTTTCACCGTAATGCCGCTCTCTTCCATTACCTCTCGTGCCACGGTCTGCTCCAGCGTTTCCCCCACTTCGACAAAACCAGCCAGCACCGTATAGATGCCGTTACGGTGTCGGGTGTGCTGAGCCAGCAGGATCTCATCGCCACGACGAATCGCCACAATGATGCAGGGAGCGATCTGCGGATAGTAACGCTGACGACAGTGGTTGCACAGGCAGGCCCACTCCGTTTTGCTGTGATGCATCTGATGGCCGCAGTAGCCACACCACTGATGTGAGCGATAGAACTCTGCCAGTTGTACCCCACGTCCGGCAAGCTGAAACAGCCCGACATCTTCACTGAGAAGTTGTCGCACCGAGGCCATTCCCTCTTTGCGGCTGGCACAAATCAGAAATACCGGCTCGCCCAGCCATTCACCAATTAGCGATCCCTGTAAACCTGCCAGTCCGAAATCTTGTGCGCTGCCTCTGGGAAGCTGACCTTCCGGCAACCAAAGTTTCTGTTCATGGCTGACAATCCACCAGCCAGCGTCTACGCTTGAGATCTCACGTTGCATAAATTTGCTCATCCTCCACTTCACAGGCACTCTGTACGACGGGATTGCTCTCAGATATTAAAAATAACACTTACGGAGTCACTCATGCTTGACCAGTTAGACGTCCTGACCGCACGCGTTGGCGGATGCAATGAGCTGGTGGACTTTTGCCTGCGATTACGTAAGCAGCTGTTAGTTGCTTATTATCAGATGGTTGGCATCAAGCCTGTCAAGAATTCGCTGACCACGCTCAACGAAAATGCGCTGGACACCTTTTGCCAGACCCTGGTGGATTATCTCTCCACCGGCCACTTCACCATCTATGAACGCTTTATCAAAGAGATGGAAGGCAGCGAGCAGCTGGCCAAAGCCGCATCAATTTATCCCTCGCTCCAGGCCAATACCGAGCAGATCATGCAGGTTTATGATTCACATCTCGAAACCGCTATCGATGATGATAACTACCGTGAGTTTCAGCAGGCTTTATCCGCCGTAGGCGAAGCGCTGGAAGCCCGTTTTACCCTGGAAGACAAGTTTATCCAGCTGGCGCTGGAGAGAAATGTGCAGCGCCTGGCCCCGGCAAACGATGCCGCGCTGGCGCGTCCGGCCTGAAACGTTACCAATTTGTAAAAATCTTGAGCTTTGCTGAAAGCCCCTTTATGCTCAGGGGGCAATAAAGTGACCGGCTGTGAGTGGTCATTCTCATTCTGCCTCTCCCCATCGGACAGCAGAATTCATCTTGTCGGAGTGCCCTTCGGGGCTGAGACCGTTAATTCGGGATCCGCGGAACCTGATCAGGTTAGTACCTGCGAAGGGAACAAGAGTAAACATCCAGTGAGGTATGAGGCCTGCGGCATCATTCCTGCGCTTACTCCCGCCGAGCTCCGGACAAGCCATTTTCCCTGATTCAGGAATGTGCTATGTCTACCGTTGATAAAAAACCTACCCGCCGTGAACAACGTGCTGAAGCCCAGCAGTTTATTGATTCTTTACAGGGCAGCGCTTTTCCCAATTCCAGACGAATTTACCTGACCGGCTCCCGGGCCGATATCCGCGTACCGCTGCGTGAAATTCAGCTCAGCGCAACGATGGTTGGCGGCAGTAAAGAGAACCCGCAGTTTGAAGAAAACGAGCCGGTGCCGGTGTACGATACCGCCGGACCTTACGGCGATCCGGATGCACAAATCGATGTACACGCCGGACTGGAGCCGCTACGTAAACGCTGGATAACCGAGCGCGGTGATACCCATCCCGTTGAGCAACTCAGCTCGCACTACAGCCAGCAGCGTCTGGCTGATGAAGGATTAGATCAGCTGCGCTTTGCTCATCGTCCCGTTCCGCAGCGGGCGGTGCCCGGACGCAGGGTCACTCAGCTGCACTATGCCCGGCAGGGCGTGATTACCCCGGAGATGGAGTTTATCGCCCTGCGTGAAAACATGGGCCGCGAGCGGATCCGTGGCGAGGTACTGCTTGCGCAGCATCCGGGTAACAGCTTTGGCGCGCAACTGCCGGAGGCGATCACCCCGGAGTTTGTTCGTCAGGAAGTGGCTGCCGGACGCGCTATTATTCCCGCCAATATCAATCACCCGGAATCAGAGCCCATGATCATCGGGCGTAATTTCCTGGTGAAAATCAACGCCAACATTGGCAATTCTGCGGTCAGCTCCTCGATTGAGGAGGAAGTGGAAAAACTTGTCTGGGCCGCCCGCTGGGGAGCTGATACGGTAATGGACCTCTCTACCGGGCGTAATATCCACGAAACCCGCGAGTGGATCCTGCGTAACAGCCCGGTGCCGATTGGCACCGTACCGATTTACCAGGCACTGGAAAAAGTGCATGGCATAGCAGAAAACCTCAACTGGGAAATCTTCCGCGATACCCTGCTGGAACAGGCGGAACAGGGAGTCGACTACTTCACGATTCACGCCGGTGTACTGCTGCGCTATGTCCCGATGACCGCGAAGCGCCTGACCGGCATTGTTTCGCGCGGTGGCTCGATTATGGCGAAATGGTGCCTGTCGCATCATCAGGAGAGCTTTCTGTATCAACACTTTCGCGACATTTGTGAAATCTGTGCGGCTTATGATGTCTCCCTGTCGCTGGGTGATGGCCTGCGGCCAGGCTCCATTCAGGATGCTAACGACGAAGCCCAGTTTGCCGAGCTGCGTACGCTGGGTGAACTGACCCGCATCGCCTGGGAGTACGACGTGCAGGTGATGATCGAAGGTCCCGGCCATGTGCCGATGCAAATGATCCGCCGCAATATGACTGAACAGCTGGAGCATTGCCACGAGGCCCCGTTCTATACGCTGGGGCCGCTGACCACCGATATCGCGCCGGGTTACGACCACTTCACTTCCGGGATTGGCGCCGCAATGATTGGCTGGTTTGGCTGCGCCATGCTGTGCTACGTCACGCCAAAAGAGCACCTCGGATTGCCAAATAAAGAGGATGTCAAACAGGGGCTGATCACCTACAAAATTGCGGCCCATGCCGCAGACCTGGCGAAAGGCCACCCCGGCGCACAGATCCGCGATAACGCGATGTCGAAAGCGCGTTTCGAATTCCGCTGGGAGGACCAGTTTAATCTGGCGCTCGATCCACACACGGCCCGGGCATACCACGACGAAACGCTGCCGCAGGAGTCCGGCAAGGTGGCACATTTTTGCTCAATGTGCGGGCCAAAATTCTGCTCAATGAAAATAACCCAGGAAGTCCGGGAATATGCGGCACAACAGCAAGCGACAGCACAGCCGATTGAGATTGGCATGGCCGGGATGTCAGCCACATTCCGGGAGCTGGGTGGCGAACTCTACCACCCTACGACTGCCCGCTCGCCGGAGGAAAAGGTATGAGTCGCCCTCCCTTTGCTGCGACTGAACAAAGACTGGGGCTGTATCCGGTCGTGGACTCCGTGACCTGGATTGAGCGCTTGCTGGAAACCGGCGTTCGCACCATTCAGCTGCGGATAAAAGACCTGACCGGAGAAATGGCCGACCAGCAGGTGGCTGCCGCTGTGGCGCTGGGACGACGCTATCGCGCCCGGCTGTTTATCAACGACTACTGGCAACTGGCCGTCAGACATCAGGCTTACGGCGTCCACCTTGGGCAACAGGACATGGACAGCGCCGATCTGGATGCAATTCAACATGCGGGGCTGCGTCTGGGGCTGTCCACTCACGATGATGCAGAACTGGAGCGTGCGCTGGCCGAACAGCCTTCGTACATTGCCCTGGGACATATTTTTCCGACACAAACTAAACAGATGCCATCCGCTCCCCAGGGGCTGAGCGAGTTGCAACGTCATGTCGCCCGGCTGCCCGGTATCTCCACCGTGGCAATAGGCGGCATCAGCCTGCAACGCGCCCCGGCCGTGCTGGCAACCGGCGTCGGCAGCATTGCCGTCGTCAGTGCCATTACTCAGGCTGAGGACTGGCAGGCCGCAACCCGGCAGTTGCTGTCCCTGGTCGGTGTGGGAGGGGGTGTTGATGCTCAGTGACAGCGACTTTATGCGTTACAGCCGTCAGCTGCTGCTGGAAGAGTTTGGTGCTGATATACAGCAAAAACTGCATAACAGCAGCGTGCTGATTGTCGGGCTGGGCGGCCTGGGCTCCCCGGCGGCGCTCTACCTTGCGGCGGCGGGCGTGGGAAAAATGCTGCTGGCCGATGATGACCGTGTGCATATCAGCAACCTGCAACGGCAGATTCTGTTCCGCAGTGATGAAACCGGCCTGCCCAAAACCGCAGCGGCCAGACAGCATCTGCTGGCCCTGAACCCACAGACAGAGGTGATCACTCTGGATCACCGCATGGAAGCCACATCGCTGGCAGACACCATCAGCTCAGTGGATCTGGTGCTCGATTGCAGCGACAACATGGCGACCCGGCAGGCCATCAATGCCGCCTGTGTACAGAACGCCACACCGCTTGTCAGCGCCAGCGCCGTGGGTTTCAGCGGTCAGCTTCTGGTGCTGACCCCGCCATTCCTGCACGGCTGTTACCGCTGTCTGTGGCCGGACGATGCCGAGCCCTCCCGTAACTGCCGCACGTCAGGGGTGCTGGGCCCGGTGGTGGGGATAATGGGCACCATGCAGGCGCTGGAGGCGCTGAAAATGCTGGCGGGGCTGACTTCTGCCCTGGATGGCAAACTGCGGCTGTTTGATGGCCGCCAGCAGACCTGGCGAACGCTGAATCTTGAGCGCAGCAGCCAGTGTCCACTCTGTGGAGGCCGCCATGAACATCGTCATTAACGATGAGCCTTTGCACCTGGCTGCCGCGCTGACGCTGACATCCCTGCTGCAACAGCTGTCCCGCTCGCCAGCAGGCATCGCTCTGGCGGTTAATCAGCAGATTGTGCCCCGCGATCGTTGGGCGGACTGGTACTTACAGGAAGGGGATGAGCTGGTGATATTCCAGGTCATCGCCGGAGGTTGATATGTTACAGATAGCCGATAAAACGTTTTCTTCCCGTCTGTTTACCGGCACGGGAAAATTCTCCAGTCCGGCCATCATGCTGGAGGCTTTAACCGCCTCCGGCAGCCAGCTGGTCACCGTGGCGATGAAAAGAGTCGATTTACGTGGCGGGGATGACGGTATCCTGCGGCCTTTGCAACAGCTGGGCGTACAGCTGTTGCCTAACACCTCCGGTGCAAAAACCGCCGAAGAAGCGGTTTTTGCCGCACGGCTGGCGCGTGAGGCGCTGGATACGCACTGGCTGAAGCTGGAGATCCATCCGGATGTTCGCTACCTGCTGCCCGACGCCATTGAAACGCTTAAAGCAGCCCAACAGCTGGTAAAAGAGGGCTTTACCGTGCTGCCCTACTGTCCCGCCGACCCGGTGCTGTGTAAAAGACTGGAGGAGGCAGGCTGTGCGGCCGTTATGCCGCTGGGCGCGCCGATTGGCAGCAATCAGGGGCTGAAAACCCGCGATTTGCTGGCAATTATTATTGAACAGTCGAATGTCCCGGTTGTCATTGATGCCGGGATAGGCGTGCCCAGTCACGCCAGCGAGGCGATGGAACTGGGGGCCGATGCAGTGCTGGTCAACACCGCGCTGGCCTGTGCCAGCCATCCGGTCAATATGGCGCGGGCCTTCCGGCTGGCGGTGGAGGCTGGCGAGCTTGCCTTTCGCAGCGGTCCGGGCAGTCGCCATCAGCAGGCAGTGGCCACCAGCCCGCTGACCCGCTTTCTGACTGACGAGGCAACGCCATGAAGAGTTTTATTACTCAATGGGAAAAGCTGGACTGGGATGACATCCGGATGCGTATCCACAGTAAAACAGCCGCCGACGTTGAGCGGGCGCTGAATGCGCCCAGGGTGGGGCGTGAGGAGCTGATGGCGCTGCTTTCCCCTGCCGCACAGCCTTATCTTGAGCCGCTGGCGCAAAAAGCGCAGTACTTAACCCGCCAGCGATTTGGCTATGCGGTAAATCTGTTTGTTCCTCTGTATCTTTCCAACCTGTGTGCCAACGACTGCACCTATTGCGGCTTTTCCATGAGCAACCGGATTAAACGCAAGACGCTGGATGCGCGGGAAATTGACCGGGAATGTCAGGCTATCCGCGAGCTGGGATTTGACCAGCTGCTGCTGGTTACCGGCGAGCACCAGAGCAAAGTCGGCATGGATTATTTTCGCCAGCATCTGCCGGGCATTCGCCGCCACTTCAGTTCACTGATGATGGAAGTGCAACCAATGAGCGAGGCAGACTACGTTGAACTGAAAACGCTGGGGCTCGATGGCGTGCTGGTGTATCAGGAGACCTACCATCCGGCGGTGTACCGCCAGCACCATCTGAAGGGGAATAAACAGGATTTCTTTTTCCGACTGGAAACGCCGGACAGGCTGGGACGCGCAGGGGTGGATAAGATTGGGCTGGGTACGCTGATTGGCTTGTCAGACAGCTGGCGAACAGACTGTTATATGATGGCAGAGCACCTGTTGTGGCTACAAAAGAGCTGGTGGCAGAGCCGTTATTCCGTGGCCTTTCCCCGCCTGCGCCCCTGTGCCGGGGGCATCCAACCCGCCTCGCTGATGGATGAAGCACAGTTGGTACAGGTTATTTGCGCTTTCCGTCTGTTTGCGCCGGAAGTGGAACAGTCGTTGTCGACCCGCGAATCGCCCCGTTTCCGCGACAGGGTGGTGCCGCTGGCGATTAATTCGCTCAGCGCCTTCTCGAAAACGCAACCTGGTGGCTATGCCGATGGCAATACGGAGCTGGAGCAGTTTTCTCCCCACGACAATCGTCATCCCCAGCAGGTCGCGAAAGCGTTAATGGCGGCAGGAATGCAGCCGGTGTGGAAAGACTGGGACCGTCATCTGGGACGTTCTTGCGTAACAACGCACAATTTTTAAAAGACTTGCTGCAACCACTGAATAATATTACGGCCCGTCTTCCGGGCCTGTTTTCAGCTACTTTCGGCGAAGGTCTTCTGCTGTAAATTACCTGCTGTCGATGTCAAAACGGCATCGTCCAGGCCCGAGCCCCTTCCTTCCAGTCGGGCCTGCCTTCACTACTCTTCCACCGAGGTGACGCATTTTTCCATTGCATCTTCGACCGCCGCACCAAGGATCTTCAGCGCATTCTCGGTCCTGTCGGTAAAAGGCTGGGCGTAATTCAGCCGCAGACAGTTGCGATACTTACCTGAAGCAGAAAAAAGCGAGCCCACCGCTATCTGGATATGACTCTCTTTGAGCTTTCTGTTCAGCCGCACGGTATCCAGTGCCTCCGGCAGTTCTATCCAGACCAGATAACCGCCCTGGGGCCGCGTCACACAGATACCGCAGGGGAAATGCCTGCGCAGTGAGAGCGTGAAAGCCTGAAGATTTTTCTGGTACTGCTGTCGCATTCTGCGCAAATGCACAGGATAAAAACCCTGACGAATAAATTCCGCCACCGCCATTTGTGGCTGCTTCGCCGTAGAACCGGTCACGATGTATTTCATGTGCAATACGCGATCAAGATAGCGCCCCGGCGCCACCCATCCCACACGCAACCCCGGTGAGAGGGTTTTAGAGAATGAGCTGCAAAGCAGCACCCGGCCATCATCATCCTGCGACTTGATGGTGATGGGACGCGGGTAGTCATAGCTCAACTCGCCATAGACATCATCTTCAATAATCGCCGCGTCAAAGCGCTGAGCCAGCGCCAGCAACGCTCGCTTACGCGAGTCCGGCATGGTAAAACCCAGCGGGTTATTACAGACAGGTACAACGAGTACCGCTTTTACCGGCCACTGGTCAAAGGCCAGCTCCAGCGCTTCCAGACTGATGCCGGTACAGGAGTCAGTGGGGATCTCAATCGCTTTAATGCCAAAACCACGCAGCGTCTGCATGGTGCCATAAAAGGCGGGCGACTCCACGGCGACGATATCACCTGGCTGACAGATTGCGCGGATGGCAACTGACAACGCCTCCTGGCAACCGGTGGTAATGACAATCTCCTCAGGTGTCAGATGGCAGCCACTGTCGATGGTCAGTCTGGCCACCTGTTCACGCAGTTCCAAAACACCATACAGACTATCGTAATCCAGCATCTGCATATCCTGCTGGTTTCCCATGCGGCTGAAAATTTTCCACAAGGGTTTCAGCGTCGGCTTTTGCAGATCCGGAATTCCGCTGCCCAGCTTGATGACATTCTCACCTTCACGCACGTTGAGCAGCTCCAGCACCGACTCCCATTGCGTGATCTCCACCGGCCGCTGTACCGGTCGGGTAATGGCCGGTACAGGAGGTACCGCACGGCGTGAGCTGACAAAATAGCCTGAGCGCGCCTGAGGCGCGATAAGTTGCTTCTCCTCCAGCAGATGATACGCCTGCTGAACGGTGCTGATGCTGACGCCATGTTCACTGCTCAAGGTTCTGACCGAGGGCAATCGCTCGCCGCTTTGATATAAACCCTGCTCAATCCGCTGCATCAGCAGCGCGGCCAGATGCTGATAACGTGTCAATTGTATCCTCCCCGCAACGGTCACTGCGATAAAAGCAGTACAGATAGCGTTTTAAATCACCATTCAGCGCTACTATTACGCGATCTGTATGTTAAAGAAAAGTGATTTTTGCATCTGTATCATCCTGCTTCCGCGCCGCAAAATAGAACGAGACTAACGCGAGGAGGACAGTATGGAATTTTACGAAAACCGCAGCGCTCGCCCTTTTAAAGAATCACCATTTCGTTTGATCTGTCAGCTGCCATACCGGATGTGGAAAAGCTGGCGGTTGCGTACGCTTACCCGGCGGGCATTGTCCCGACTGGATAAAGCGCAGCTGCGGGATATCGGCTTAACCTGTGAAGATGTAAACCGCTTTAAGTGATGTGGCATTGGGCGCGGAAGCTTTCGCCCTCCCGGTTGCTGAGGCTGACTCAGCAACTTTTTTTCTGCTGTAAAGCCTGTGGAGTAAGTCATGACCTCGCATCTCAGCTGGCATCGTGACACCTTTGTGGTGTCAACCGATCCGGCACAACTGGATCTCACCGCCATCCATGCATATCTTACCCGCTCAACGTGGGCCGCAGGGATTGACCGGGCTACCGTGCAGAAGAGCCTGCAAGGCAGCCTCAATTTTGGTCTGTACCAGCACAATGAGCAGATTGGCTTTGCCCGGCTGATCACCGATTACGCCACCTTCGGCTATCTTTGCGACGTCTGGGTCATAGAAGAGTTTCAGAAGCAGGGACTGGGCCGCTGGCTGATGGAGTGCTGTCATTCCCATCCGCTTTTGGCAACATTACGCAGAATTATGCTGGTCACCAGCACCGCGCCCTGGCTGTATGAGAAGTGCGGTTATTCCGCCATGACCAAAAAAAGCAACGCCTGGCAGATCGTTCGCCCGGATATTTACCGCAGGCAACCCTGATGCGCGGGAGGATCCCGGGTGGATGCGGATATTGCGCCTGATTTACAGGCACCGCCTTATCAGCGCGATGCCGGTAAACTTAATCAGGAAAAGGCCGTACGGAAGGCATTTAACGCGGTGGTAGCATCCGCGGATGCCCAGCCTTCCAGCGCCACCACACCCCGGTAGTCAATTTCACGCAGCACCCTGGCGATAGCCGGATAGTTGATCTCTCCGGTTCCCGGTTCTTTTCGTCCCGGCACGTCGGCAACCTGAATTTCGCCAATATGGCGGTTGCTTCTGCGGATCAACTCGCACAAATTTCCTTCGCCAATTTGGGCATGATAAATGTCGAGATTCATTTTCAAAAACGGGCTGTTTACCGCCCTGACCAGCGCCAGCGTCTCTTCTGCTTTGGCAAATGGCGTACCAGGATGGTCGACGGCGGTGTTCAGATTTTCCAGTGTGAATACCCGTCCGGCCCCTTCACCTAACGCAGCCAGGGCATCCAACGTCTGCTTTGCCGTAAGCCACATCTCACCAGTGACCACCTCGACCGGCCTTACCGGCAAACCAACGTTATTCAATCCCGTACCATGCAGATTGAGTGACGGACAGCCAAGCCGTTCCGCAACCCGCAGCGACTCTTCTGCGCTGCCGAGCAGCTCGCGGATCCCCTCTTTCTCGGTCAGATTCCCGGAGAGATAACCGGTCATAGAAGTAAAACGGGCACCGGTCTGAATGAGCGCGTCAATATCCTTTTGCGCCCAGCCCCAGATCTCCACGCCAAAGCCCAGCGCGTGAATGCGGCTTACCCGTTCAATAAAGGGCAGGTCGAGAAATACCATTTCGGCACAGACAGATAATGTGTATTGAGACATAGCTGACCTCAGAGCGTAATCGGTTTAGATTGTTGCACCGACGCGATGCAGGCGAGCGCGATTTCCAGTGCGTTACGCGCATCCGTACCGCTGGCGTTGGGTGCATCCCCAGACGACACGCATCGAACAAAGTCAGTCAGCTCAGCAACATAGGCGTCACGTAACAGATCGGTGTCACGACGTGCGGTATCCACGGAAATTCCCTCGGCGGTATAGCGTATGCAGTTATTCACATTAATGCTGCCAGCCTGAAGCATGCCTTTGCTGCCAAAGACTTCACCACGCACATCATAGCCATAAACCGCCTGGAAACTGGCTTCTGCCGTGGCAATAGCGCCATTATCAAAATGGATATTGACCACTGCCGTATCCAGTAAGCCATGCTGTTTAAAATCGGGCCGCACCAGCGCATCGGCTATAGCGTAAACACTGACCGGTTTTGCGCCCGGATTCAGGTACAGCAAAATGTCGAAATCGTGGATTAGCGTTTCCAGAAAGATGGTCCAGTGGGGGATTGGCGAAGGATCAACCAGCGCGGGATCGCGAGTGGTGGAGCGCAGCAGTTGTGGAACACCAATTTTCCCGGTGGCAATTTCTTTTCTGGCTGCGGAAAAGCCACTGACGAAACGGCGATTAAACCCCACCTGTAATACCACACCGGCGGATCGGGCGGCATTGATTGCGCTGTCGGCCTCTTCCAGCGTGATGGCCATCGGTTTCTCGCAGAAAATGCTTTTGCCCGCTCTGGCCGCCGATACCACCAGCGCCGCATGGGTGCGGGCGGGCGATGCAATGATCACCGCGTCAATTTCCGGGTCATCCAGCATTGCCTCCGGATCGGTAAAAGACTTCGCCGCACCCAGCGACGCGGCCAGTTTTTCGGCTGCACCCGGAACCGGATCGGCGACTGCCGCCAGAACCGCACCGGGAATAATTTGCGCTACCGTCTGACCATGAAAACTCCCCATGCGCCCTGCACCAATCAAACCCACGCGTACAGTGTTGTTAACAGACATATCGTTCTCCTTTCTGTCAGGTTGAAATGCTTATTTTTCTGAAACGGACGCGGAGGAAACAGACCTTGCCTGTTCACCGCCAAAGCGACGTGATTTTGAAAGCATCAGTGGTTCAATGTGCTCCAGAGAGACGCCTCTGGTTTCCGGAAGGAAGCGCCCAACAAACCAAAATGCAACCAGGCTGAAGCCACCACAAAGCAACAGCGGAAAAGCACCATTAAAATGCGCCATCAGGGTGGGGTTGCGATTCATCATTGGGAAACTTTGCGTCACGATAAAGTTCGACATCCACATCGAACAGAAGGCAAATCCCATTGCCACCGCACGCATACGGTTTGGGAAGATTTCGGAGATCAGCAGCCAGGCTCCCAGACTCCAGGACATACCAAACACCAGCACAAAACAGATCAGGCCAATCACCGGGGCATACCCTTTCATGTCATGCATAAAGGTCCACGAGGTGATAAATAAAAATGCCGCGCAGCCTAACGAACCCCAGCGCAGCAGCGGGATACGCCCTGTCCGATCGACAGCAAACAGGGCAAAGATGACGCCAGCCAGCAAAGCAAGGCCAAGAAAGATACTCTGGAACAGGGAGTCCTGGGTATTACCGGTGACGTTCTGAAGCAGCGACGGCGCGAAGTAGAGCAGGATATTAATGCCCGAAACCTGTTGCAGCACCGCAATCGCGCAGCCAATCCACAGGATGTAAGTGGCTTTTTTATCGCGCAGTATGCCTTTTTTCGCCACGCCGTCCGGCTGTTCTGCAATCACCAGTGACTGCCTGATTTCACTATGCAGACGTTGCGCATGGGTCGGATTGGAAAGGCGGGTCAGAACCTTCAGCGCCTTCTCCTGCTTATCACGCAGCACATACCAGCGCGGGGATTCCGGCATAAAGCACACCAGTAGCATAAACAGAAGGCAGGGTATCAGACCGGAGGCCAGCATCCAGCGCCAGCCGGTGGTGACCAGCCATTGATGCGGCATGCCTTTTGCGATGAGAAAATTCACCACATAAACCACCACCTGGCCTGACACCATCAGCATTTGCTGCATTCCCAGCATCCGACCGCGCAGATCTTTAGGTGACACTTCCGCGATATACAACGGCGTCACCGCCGATGCCATCCCAACTGCCAGACCGCCAATCATTCGATAGATGACAAACTCCGTCAGCCCCGAGGCCAGCGCCGCACCGATTGCCGAAATCGCAAACAGGATGGCGGTGATAATCAGTGTCGATTTACGACCGTAGCGGTCAGAAACATATCCCACACCCCAGGCACCGATAACACACCCAAGAATTACGTTTGATACCGCCCAGCCGCTCTCTGCCGGGGTTAAAGCAAGGTGTTCGGTAAGGGGATCGATAACCCCTGAGATTACTGAAGCGTCGTAACCTAATATGACGCCACTCAGCGAAGCAATCGCACAGATAAAGATGATGTAGGGCACATTGTGTTTTCGTGTCGACATACTATTTCTCCACGTTGATTTTTTTCGTTTTTATCCGGTACAGGTAAGGCATTTTCTCTTTAGCAAAAGCTATGCCAGCTGTTAGTTCGCTGTTTTTAAAGGAAATAAAAGAAGGATGGCGATCACAAAGTGTTCACAATAAAGACATGTACATTCAACATGTGTATAGAATGAACACTCCACTTTTTTTCAGGGTGAAAAATATGTATCAGGAAAATGCCCATCAGTGGGAGGAGGAATGGAGCTTGCTGGCACAGCTAAATCATCAGCAACGTTTCAGTCAGTATCGCCGTAGTTTGCGAACAGCATGGTGCGAATTCGCTGAAGGCCGAATGCCGGAAGGACTGCGCGGCAGCATCTCTGCCTCATGGGGCCGTTCGCGACAACAGGGGATCGATCCCTGCCATTTTCAGTACAGTTTTTGTACGTCCGATCAACTACGGAGTACGCTCAGCCACAACGCGCTGTTAATCCGAACCGCGCGTGACACCATGCGTAACTTACTGGCTTATAACCCGGATGGTCATATCAATCTGACCGATGCCAGTGGAATAACCCTGTGCTTCTGTGGCCAGGATCTAACCCCCGTTGGCAGTATCCTGAGAGAAAATGTACTAGGTACAAACTGCTCCGGACGGTGTCTGGCAGAAAATCGGCTGGTTTATCTGCTGAGTGAAGAGAATTATAAGCAGACGCTGCGTGAACGCAGCAAGCACTGTGCCGCCGCACCGATTCACGATGGAAATGGCAACATGTTGGGCGTACTGACACTCACCGCCGATCCGGACTGTTTCCATTACCACACGCTGGGAACAGTGCAGGCAGCAGCCGAGGCTGTTTCTCAGCAACTAATTCTGCACCGCATGGTGGAAGAACAAAAATCGGTGATGGAATCGCTCAACGAAGGCGTGATCGTGGTAGATACGCAAGGGGCAATACGCCAGTTAAATCGCTATGCCCGTCAGGTTCTGATGATAGGTGATGACGTGCCCGATCGTAATGTTGATGAGGTATTGCGGCCAGAGGGAGAAACGGTGCGCGCCCTGCCTGCCTGTAAGGATCGCAATATCACATTTTGCCCGACACCAGGCTTACGTGTTCCCTGCCTGATTTCGGTCATTGTTACCCCGGAAGGAGGACGCGTGATTTCGCTGCGCGAAAACAGGCGGACCAGAGACATTACCCGCCGTGTGCTGGGAAGCAGCGCCAGTTACAGCTTTGATATGATCCTTGGCCAGTCGCAGATCATGCAGGATATTCGCAGTAAAGCTTATTCGGCGGGACGTAGCGACAGTACGGTGCTGCTGACGGGGGAAAGTGGCACCGGCAAGGAGCTGTTTGCCCAGTCGATTCATAACAGCAGCTCGCGTGCCCAGGGACCTTTTCTCGCCCTCAACTGCGGCGCTATCCCGCGCGATCTGGTACAGAGTGAACTGTTCGGCTACGAGGAAGGGGCTTTTACCAGCTCACGCCGTGGCGGCGCGGCGGGCAAATTTGAACTGGCTGATGGCGGCACCCTGTTTCTGGATGAGATTGGCGATATGCCACTGGAAGCACAGGCAAGCCTGCTGCGGGTATTACAGGAAAATGAGGTAACGCGTCTGGGCGGTAAACGTCCACTTAACGTGGACGTGCGCATCATCGCCGCCACCCATCGCGACCTGAATAAAGAAGTCGAGTCTGGCGCATTTCGCCGGGATCTGTACTTTCGCCTGAATGTTATCAGTCTGACCATTCCACCTTTGCGCGCCAGAAGAGAAGATATTAAAGAGCTGGCTGACTGGTTCTGTGAAAAAATTTGTCGCTCTCTCCGGCGTGATAAAGCCAGCTTCTCTGTCGCCGCTGTCGATTTACTTGAAAAACACTCGTGGCCGGGGAATGTCCGTGAACTGGAGAATATCGTCGAAAGAACGCTGAATATGATGGAGGGCCAGATCGTCGACGTCCACGATCTTCCTGATGAGGTCAAACCCTTGCTGCGTAACAAAATCCTGCCCGACGCCAGGCCGGCTGATGTTTTTAGCCTGAAGAGCGGTGAAAAACATTTAATTGAATTGTGTCTGGCTGAAAAACAGGGAAACCTGCGCCAGGTGGCCTTCGCGCTCAGTCTCTCGCGGGGGGCGCTGTATAACAAACTCAAACGCTACGGTATTGATGCGGACCGGTATCGTAAACAGGATGTGACCGGATAACCTGCGGGACGGTGGTGATTTTCTGCAATCTCACCGAAAGAGTTATGTCGTAAAAGGGTATCGCAGCTGAAAACCGGTTTGTCTGGCAGGTGGCTTTGAAAGCAATAAATACGCTGACGGTCTGTCAGCGTTGAACCGACACATCCAGCAGCCGTTGTTGACCTCACCGACTGTGGATGATTTTAAGCGGGCAATAAAAAACCCCACCGAAGTGGGGTTTTTATGCCGGGCATTAGCAACGATTAATCGTCGTTGCCACCCAGACCTGCATTCAGCAGTTCTGCCAGGCTGGCAGACGCTTCATCTGCGGTTACCTGAGGCACAACCGGCGCTTCACCAGCAGCACGGCGACGCATACGATCCTGATGATAGGCGTAACCAGTACCGGCTGGGATCAGACGGCCCACGATAACGTTCTCTTTCAGGCCGCGCAGTTCATCGCGTTTACCCGCAACGGCTGCTTCGGTCAGTACGCGCGTCGTTTCCTGGAACGATGCCGCAGAGATGAAGGATTCGGTCGCCAGTGATGCTTTGGTGATACCCAGCAGATCGCGCATGTAAGTGGCCGCGATTTTGCCGTTGGCTTCCAGCTCACGGTTAGAAATCTTAACGCGTGATACTTCAACCTGCTCGCCGTCCAGGAAGTCAGAGCTACCTGCACTTTCGATGGTTGCTTTACGCAGCATCTGACGAACGATGACTTCGATGTGCTTATCGTTAATCTTAACGCCTTGCAGACGGTAAACTTCCTGCACTTCGTTAGTGATATAACGGGTCACGGCATGTACGCCACGCAGGCGCAGAATGTCATGCGGTGACTCAGGGCCATCGGAAACCACGTCACCACGCTCCACGCGCTCGCCTTCGAACACGTTCAGCTGACGCCATTTCGGGATCATCTCTTCGTATGGATCGCTACCGTCTACCGGGGTGATGACCAGACGACGTTTGCCTTTGGTTTCTTTACCGAAGGAAATGATGCCGCTGATTTCAGCCAGGATTGCCGGCTCTTTCGGACGACGGGCTTCGAACAGATCCGCAACGCGTGGCAGACCACCGGTAATATCTTTCGTACCGCCGGATTCCTGCGGCACACGCGCCAGGGTGTCACCAGAACTGATCTTGATACCGTCTTCCAGCTGCACAATCGCTTTACCCGGCAGGAAGTACTGAGCAGGCATATCTGTACCTGGGATCAGCACGTCATCACCGTTGGCATCAACGATTTTCAGCGCAGGACGCAGATCTTTACCACCGGACGTACGCTCAGCACTGTCCAGGATCACCAGTGAGGACAGACCGGTCAGGTCATCCGTCTGGCGGGTAATGGTCTGGCCGTCGATCATATCGGTGAAGCGAACAAAACCACTCACCTCAGTGATAACCGGCATGGTGTGCGGATCCCAGTTTGCGACAGTTTCACCCGCCGCCACCTGCTGACCGTCACCTTTCGCCATGGTTGCACCGTAAGGAACTTTATAGCTCTCTTTGGTACGACCAAACTCGTCGATCATTTTCAGTTCAACGTTACGCGAGGTGATCACCAGCTTGCCAGCCGAGTTAGTTACCGACTTGGCGTTGATCAGTTTCAGCGTACCTTTGTTTTTCACCTGAATGCTGGATTCGGCTGCCGCACGCGATGCCGCACCACCGATGTGGAACGTACGCATGGTCAGCTGAGTACCTGGCTCACCGATGGACTGTGCTGCAATAACGCCGATGGCCTCACCTTTGTTGATGATGTGACCACGCGCCAGATCGCGTCCATAGCAGTGGGCGCACACGCCGAAGTCAGTCTCACAACTTACAACGGAACGCACTTTCAGGCTGTCAACAGAGTGCTCTTCCAGCAGGTCACACTGATGCTCGTGCAGCAGGGTGTTGCGTGGTAGCAGGATGTCTGCGGTACCCGGCTTGAGTACGTCTTCAGCCGTCACACGGCCCAGTACGCGCTCACGCAGGGGTTCTTTCACGTCGCCGCCTTCGATGACCGGGGTCATCAGGATGCCTTCGTGTGTGCCACAGTCGTCCTCGGTCACCACCAGGTCCTGCGCCACGTCAACCAGACGACGGGTCAGATAACCGGAGTTCGCGGTTTTCAGTGCGGTATCCGCCAGACCTTTACGCGCGCCGTGCGTGGAGATGAAGTACTGGAGTACGTTCAGACCTTCACGGAAGTTTGCGGTAATTGGCGTTTCAATGATCGAGCCATCTGGCTTCGCCATCAGACCACGCATACCTGCCAGCTGACGAATCTGTGCCGCAGAACCACGCGCACCGGAGTCGGCCATCATAAAGATGCTGTTGAAGGAGACCTGACGCTCTTCTTCACCGTCACGGTTGATCACGGTTTCGGTGGACAGATTTTCCATCATCGCTTTCGCAACGCGTTCGTTAGCCGCAGCCCAGATATCGATCACTTTGTTATAGCGTTCGCCAGCCGTTACCAGACCAGACTGGAACTGCTCCTGGATCTCGGCCACTTCCGCTTCCGCTTCGGTGATGATTTCGACTTTCTTCTCCGGGATAACCATGTCGTCAATACCAACAGACGCACCAGAGCGCGCCGCATAGGCAAAGCCGGTGTACATAGTCTGGTCAGCAAAGATAACCGTCGGTTTCAGACCCAGAATGCGGTAACAGGTGTTCAGCATTTTGGAGATAGCTTTCTTACCCAGCGCCTGGTTGACGATGGAGTAAGGCAGGCCTTTTGGTACGATCATCCACAGGATGGCACGACCAATGGTCGTATCGACCAGACCGGTTTTCGCTACCCAGTCGCCATGATCGTTTTTCTCGTGCTCGGTGATACGCACCTTAACGCGGGCATGCAGAGAGGCCAGGCCAGCGCGATAAACACGCTCAGCTTCTTTCGGGCCGGTCAGCACCATGCCTTCGCCTTTGGCGTTAACACAGTCGCGGGTCATGTAGTACAGACCCAGTACCACGTCCTGAGAAGGAACGATGATTGGCTCACCGTTAGCAGGCGACAGGATGTTGTTGGTGGACATCATCAGCGCACGCGCTTCCAGCTGGGCTTCCAGCGTCAACGGAACGTGAACCGCCATCTGGTCACCATCAAAGTCGGCGTTATAAGCCGCACAGACCAGCGGGTGCAGCTGAATTGCTTTACCTTCGATCAGTACTGGCTCAAAAGCCTGGATACCCAGACGGTGCAGCGTTGGCGCACGGTTCAGCAGCACCGGGTGTTCGCGGATAACTTCATCGAGGATATCCCAGACCACCGCTTCTTCACGCTCAACCATTTTCTTGGCCGCTTTGATAGTGGTGGCAAGGCCACGCAGCTCCAGCTTGCCGTAGATAAAGGGTTTGAACAGCTCCAGTGCCATTTTCTTCGGCAGACCACACTGGTGCAGACGCAGGTATGGACCCACGGTGATAACCGAACGGCCGGAGTAGTCAACACGTTTACCCAGCAGGTTCTGACGGAAACGACCCTGTTTACCTTTGATCATATCGGCCAAAGATTTCAGAGGACGTTTGTTAGAACCGGTGATAGCACGACCACGACGGCCGTTATCCAGCAACGCATCAACCGCTTCCTGCAACATACGTTTTTCGTTGCGGACGATGATATCTGGCGCGGCCAGATCCAGCAGACGCTTCAGACGGTTGTTACGGTTGATCACACGACGGTACAGATCGTTCAGATCGCTTGTCGCGAAACGACCGCCATCCAGCGGAACCAGTGGACGCAGATCCGGCGGCAGCACAGGCAGCACGGTCAGGATCATCCACTCTGGTTTGTTACCAGACTGAACGAACGCTTCCAGCAGTTTGATACGCTTGGTCAGCTTTTTACGCTTGGTTTCGGAGTTGGTTTCGTTCAGCTCTTCACGCAGCTGCTCGCATTCCTGCTCCAGATCCATGTTTTTCAACAGAGCCTGGATAGCTTCGGCACCCATTTTCGCGTCGAACTCATCACCAAACTCTTCCAGCGCATCCAGATACTGCTCTTCAGTCAGGATCTGACGGCGCTCGAGGTTGGTCATACCGCCTTCGATAACCACATAAGATTCGAAGTACAGCACGCGTTCTATGTCACGCAGTGGCATGTCCAGCAGTAAACCGATGCGGGATGGCAGCGATTTCAGGAACCAGATGTGTGCAGTTGGCGAAGCCAGCTCAATGTGGCCCATACGCTCACGACGGACCTTGGTCTGTGTAACTTCAACGCCACACTTCTCACAGATCACACCACGATGCTTCAAACGCTTGTACTTACCGCACAGGCATTCGTAATCTTTTACTGGCCCGAAAATACGCGCACAGAAAAGCCCGTCACGTTCTGGTTTGAACGTACGGTAGTTAATGGTTTCCGGCTTTTTAACTTCACCAAAAGACCAGGAACGGATCATGTCTGGCGAGGCCAGCGCAATTTTGATCGCATCAAACTCTTCGGTCTTAGTTTGCGCTTTCAGAAACTTAAGTAAGTCTTTCACGGATTAGCTCCCGTCGGAGTGAGACTTCTGAGCACGCCCCGAAGGACGTGCTGTAACCATTACAAATGCGAGTG
Source organism: Erwinia mallotivora (assembly GCF_000590885.1). Lineage (GTDB taxonomy): Bacteria > Pseudomonadota > Gammaproteobacteria > Enterobacterales > Enterobacteriaceae > Erwinia > Erwinia mallotivora. The sequence goes on along the minus strand of NZ_JFHN01000024.1, from coordinate 9,529 downwards.
TTTACTCGTCTTCCAGCTCGATGTTGATACCCAGCGAGCGGATCTCTTTCAACAGAACGTTGAAAGATTCCGGCATGCCTGGCTCCATCTGATGGTTGCCGTCAACGATGTTCTTATACATCTTGGTACGGCCGTTAACGTCATCAGACTTCACGGTCAGCATTTCCTGAAGGGTGTAGGCAGCACCATATGCTTCCAGTGCCCACACTTCCATCTCACCGAAGCGCTGTCCACCGAACTGCGCTTTACCACCCAGCGGCTGCTGAGTAACAAGGCTGTAAGAACCGGTAGAACGTGCATGCATTTTGTCATCCACCAGGTGGTTGAGTTTCAGCATGTACATGTAGCCAACGGTAACCTGACGCTCGAACTGCTCGCCGGTACGACCATCGAACAGGGTAATCTGACCAGAAGATGGCAGACCGCCAAGCTGTAACAGCTCTTTGATCTCGCTCTCTTTTGCGCCATCAAACACCGGCGTGGCGATTGGCATCCCTTTCTTCAGGTTTTCAGCCAGGCGCATCACTTCATCATCAGAGAAGGTAGACAGGTCCACTTTCTGACGCACGTCGGTGCCCAGGTCGTAGGCGCGCTGAATGAATTCACGCAGTTTGGCCACTTCTTCCTGCTGCTTAAGCATCGCGTTGATCTTCTCACCGATGCCCTTCGCCGCCATACCCAGGTGGGTTTCCAGAATCTGACCAATGTTCATACGTGACGGTACGCCCAGCGGGTTCAGTACGATATCGACCGGCGTACCGTTCTCATCGTATGGCATATCTTCGATCGGGTTGATCTTGGAGATAACACCTTTGTTCCCGTGGCGACCTGCCATTTTATCACCAGGCTGGATCTGACGTTTCACCGCCAGGTACACCTTGACGATTTTCAGCACGCCAGGTGCGAGGTCATCACCCTGGGTGATTTTGCGGCGTTTCGCTTCGAGTTTCTTCTCAAACTCGTGCTTCAGCTCGTCGTACTGCTCCGCCAGCTGCTCCAGCTGGTTTTGCTTCTCTTCGTCGGTCAGACCCAGTTCCAGCCAGCGCTCACGTGGCAGTTTGTCCAGTTTTTCCGCTTCCACCCCGCCGGAAACCAGCAGGTAGTGGATACGGCTGAACAGGCCCGCTTCGAGGATTTGCAGTTCTTCAGACAGGTCTTTTTTCGCCTGCTTCAGCTGCATCTCTTCGATTTCCAGTGCACGCTTGTCTTTTTCCACGCCGTCGCGGGTGAAGACCTGTACGTCAATCACCGTACCTGACACGCCGTTTGGCACGCGCAGAGAAGAGTCTTTAACGTCAGAGGCTTTCTCACCGAAGATCGCACGCAGCAGCTTCTCTTCTGGCGTCAGCTGGGTTTCACCTTTCGGCGTCACTTTACCTACCAGAATGTCGCCACCGGTCACTTCTGCACCAATATAGACAATACCGGACTCATCCAGTTTAGAGAGCGCGGCTTCACCCACGTTCGGGATATCAGCAGTGATCTCTTCCGGCCCCAGCTTGGTGTCACGAGAGACACAGGCCAGTTCCTGAATGTGGATGGTGGTGAAGCGATCTTCCTGCACCACACGCTCGGAGACTAAAATGGAGTCTTCGAAGTTGTAGCCGTTCCACGGCATGAACGCGACGCGCATATTCTGGCCAAGAGCCAGTTCGCCCAGATCCGTTGAAGGACCATCAGCCAGCACGTCACCGCGTTCAATCGGTTCGCCCAGATTGACACACGGCATCTGGTTGATGCAGGTGTTCTGGTTAGAACGGGTGTATTTAGTCAGGTTGTAGATGTCGATACCGGCTTCGCCCGGGTACATCTCATCTTCATTGACTTTAATAACAATACGGGAGGCATCGACATACTGCACAACACCACCACGTTTCGCCACCGCGGTTACACCGGAGTCAACCGCTACCGCGCGCTCCATACCGGTACCAACCAGCGGCTTGTCAGCACGCAGAGTGGGAACCGCCTGACGTTGCATGTTTGCACCCATCAATGCACGGTTGGCGTCATCGTGCTCAAGGAACGGAATCAGTGACGCACCGACAGAAACCACCTGCTGGGTGGAAACGTCCATGTAGTCAACCTGATCGCGGCTGAACAGACTGGATTCGCCTTTGCTACGGCAGGTAACCAGGTCATCGACAAAGTGGCCTTCGTCGTCGAGGTTGGTGTTCGCCTGCGCAATAACGTAATTCCCCTCTTCAATCGCAGAGAGGTAATGAATTTCGTCGGTCACCACGCCATCGCGAACGCGGCGGTATGGGGTTTCCAGGAAACCATACTCGTTGGTCTGCGCATAAACAGACAGGGAGTTAATCAGACCGATGTTTGGACCTTCAGGCGTTTCGATTGGGCACACGCGACCATAGTGCGTCGGGTGAACGTCTCGAACTTCAAAGCCTGCACGCTCACGCGTCAGACCGCCCGGGCCCAGTGCCGAGATACGACGCTTGTGGGTAATCTCAGACAGTGGGTTGTTCTGGTCCATAAACTGTGACAGCTGGCTGGAACCAAAGAACTCTTTCACCGCAGCAGAGATTGGCTTGGCGTTGATCATATCCTGAGGCATCAGGGTATCGAGATCGCCCAGTGAAAGACGCTCTTTCACCGCACGCTCAACGCGCACCAGGCCAACACGGAACTGGTTTTCAGCCATTTCACCCACGGAACGGATACGACGGTTACCGAGGTGGTCGATGTCATCCACTTCGCCGATGCCGTTACGGATACCGATGAGTTTCTTCATCACTTCGATGATGTCATCTTTGCTCAGGATGCCTGAACCTTCGATCTCATCACGCAGTAAAGAGCGGTTGAACTTCATCCGGCCAACCGCAGAGAGATCATAGCGGTCTTCAGAGAAGAACAGGTTTTCAAACAGGTTTTCTGCCGCTTCGCGCGTTGGCGGTTCGCCAGGGCGCATCATGCGATAGATCTCAACCAGCGCGCTCAGACGATCGGTGGTTGGGTCGACGCGTACGGTTTCGGACATGTACGGACCGTGATCGAGATCGTTGGTAAACAGCGTCTCAACACGCTTATGACCGGACTGGCTCAGTTTAGCCAACAGATCCAGCGACAGTTCCATGTTCGCGGCAACGATCAATTCGCCGGTGTTTTCGTCGATATAATCTTTAGCGACGACTTTACCCGCAATGTATTCAACCGGAACTTCGATGTGCTCAACGCCATCTTTTTCCAGCTGACGAATGTGGCGGGCCGTAATGCGGCGCCCTTTTTCTACGTAAACATTACCGTTAGCTTCGATATCGAAGGAGGCCGTTTCACCACGCAGACGCTCAGGCACCAGCTCCATCTGCAACTTATTGTCACGGATTTCGTACACTACTTTTTCAAAGAACAGGTCAAGGATCTGCTCAGTGGTGTAGTTCAGCGCACGCAGAATGATGGTCGCAGGCAGCTTGCGGCGACGGTCAATACGGACGAACAGGTTATCTTTTGGATCGAATTCAAAGTCCAGCCAGGAACCACGGTAAGGGATAATACGTGCGTTATACAGCACTTTACCCGAAGAGTGGGTTTTACCCTTATCGCTGTCAAAGAAGACGCCAGGACTACGATGCAGCTGAGAAACGATAACACGCTCTGTACCATTGATGACAAAGGTACCGTTATCGGTCATGAGCGGAATTTCACCCATGTAAACTTCTTGTTCTTTAATGTCTTTAACCGTGCCTTCCGGCGCTTCGCGCTCGTAGATCACCAGACGCAGTTTTACGCGCAAAGGTGCAGAGAACGTGACACCACGAATCTGACACTCTTTAACATCAAAGACAGGCTCGCCCAGGCGGTAGCTAACATATTGTAGCTCTGAGTTACCGCTGTAGCTTTGGATGGGAAATACAGAACGGAAAGCAGCTTCCAGACCGTACTGACCTTCCGGATCTTGCTCGATGAACTTCTGGAACGAGTCAAGCTGGATAGAAAGGAGATAAGGAATATCCAGAACTTGTGGACGTTTTCCAAAATCCTTACGAATGCGTTTTTTCTCGGTATAGGAGTAAACCATAGGGTTCCTCAGCTCGCTGAAAAGTAGAACCTCTCTGTCCGTCCAGGGGGGACAGTTCATGCAACACTATTTTGTGACGCGGAAGGAAATCCCCTCCGTAATACCTCTTTCTATCACTCTTAAATCATTTCATTGCCATCGCGTAACCGCAGCAGACCACCGGGCAGGAGAGCAGTATATTAAGTCGTCGATAGAAAAAGATATTAAGCAAAACAATGACTAAACAGTGTGAAACGTCATTGCCGCTTTAGAGCGCAAAAAGGCTGGTGACCAATCAGTCACCAGCCATCAGCCTGAGTTATCCTTGCGGACTAATCAGGCTGCAACCTGAAAGCGTGGCTTATTTAACTTCAACTTCTGCGCCAGCTTCTTCCAGTGCTTTCTTCAGAGCTTCGGCGTCATCTTTGCTGATGCCTTCTTTCAGGGCAGCAGGTGCAGACTCAACCAGATCTTTAGCTTCTTTCAGGCCCAGACCAGTTGCGCCACGTACTGCTTTGATCACGGCAACTTTGTTAGCGCCGATAGCTTTCAGTACAACGTCGAACTCAGTTTTTTCTTCAGCAGCTTCAGCAGGACCGCCAGCAGCAACAGCTACAGCAGCAGCAGCAGAAACACCGAATTTTTCTTCCATAGCGGAAACCAGCTCAACAACGTCCATTACAGACATAGCCGCTACTGCTTCCAGAATTTGATCTTTAGTGATAGACATAACAATTGTTCCTGTAAATCAGAAATAGTGTGTGCTTAGAGTGCAACAGACAAGGAAGTGCGATTAAGCAGCTTCTTTGGCGTCGCGAACGGCTGCCAGAGTACGGACCAGTTTGCCTGCAGCGGCTTCTTTCATGGTCGACATCAGACGTGCCAGCGCTTCTTCGTAAGTCGGCAGCGTTGCCAGACGGTCAATATTGGCCGCACTGATCAGCTCACCTTCAAAGGCCGCAGCTTTGACCTCAAATTTTGCATTCGCTTTCGCGAACTCTTTGAACAGACGAGCAGCAGCGCCCGGGTGTTCCATAGAGTATGCAATCAGGGTCGGACCAACAAACGTGTCTTTCAGGATCTCAAACTGAGTTCCTTCAACGACGCGGCGCAGCAGGGTGTTACGAACAACACGCATGTATACGCCAGCTTCACGACCTGCTTTACGCAGTTCGGTCATTTTATCTACGGTTACGCCACGAGAATCCGCAACTACCGCAGACAGCGCGCCTTTGGCTACTTCGCTGACTTCAGCAACAATCGCTTGTTTGTCTTGAAGATTTAATGCCATTAGCTTTTGCTCCTGGATTTTGGCCGGAGATGAATTTCCCCGGAACTCACATCACCTGACCTCAGTTGCCCGAGGCAGGCGCTAAACACGGTGAGCAGAATCCAGCAAAGACTATAAAAATATTCTTCAGGTTCTGTCACCGTCTACGCAGGAAATTAAGTATGACCTTGCGGTCCCACACCTGCGGTCTTGGACGGAGGCCTGGATAAGGCCAGGCTCCAACCGAAAATTCTTTCTGTTCTGCGTCACTCGAACCGATACGGCGTTGGCTGCTTTCGCTCGCAACAGTCACATAGCTTGCTATGCTCCTGCCGACTCGCTCACTGGCCGCCTTGTCTCAATCCGACCGACTTGAACAGCTTTTGTCTGTCACTCGAATCGATACTGAACAACATCGATTAGAGGTTCTGCATGTTAACAGAACAATGGGCGAAAGATTCTAGTCGAAACTGACGCCCAGGTAAAGCAGATTAGTTAGCCGCTGCGCTCAGGCCAGCCTGATCAATCGCAACGCCTGCACCCATAGTGGTGGAGATGCTAACTTTCTTGATGTAAACACCTTTAGCCTGAGAAGGTTTTGCTTTTTTCAGCGCAACCAGCAGAGACTCCAGGTTTTCTTTCAGTTTGTCTGAATCGAAATCAACCTTACCAATGGTGGTATGGATGATGCCGTTCTTGTCGTTACGGTAACGAACCTGGCCCGCTTTAGCGTTTTTAACTGCTTCAGCAACGTTAGGAGTTACAGTACCCACTTTCGGGTTTGGCATCAGGCCGCGTGGACCCAGAACCTGGCCCAACTGGCCAACAACGCGCATTGCATCAGGAGATGCGATAACCACGTCAAAGTTCATTTCGCCTTTTTTGATCTGTTCAGCCAGATCTTCCATACCTACCAGCTCAGCACCGGCTGCTTTAGCAGCTTCTGCGTTTGCACCCTGAGTAAATACGGCAACGCGAACAGAACGGCCAGTACCGTGCGGCAGTACAGTTGCACCGCGAACGTTCTGATCGGATTTACGAGCGTCGATGCCCAGGTTAACTGCTACGTCAACGCTTTCTACGAATTTGGCCGTGGCCAGTTCCTTCAGCAGAGCAACAGCTTCGTTGATGTCATACTGTTTAGTTGAATCAACTTTGTCACGGATCACGCGCATGCGCTTGGTCAGCTTAGCCATTTCTTAGTCCTCTACTACCAGGCCCATGGAACGAGCAGTACCTTCAATTGAGCGAGTCATCGCTTCAACGTCAGCACCAGTCATGTCCGCAGCTTTAGTGGCTGCGATTTCACGTAACTGATCACGTGTAACTTTACCTACTTTGTCTTTGTTCGGCTTACCGGAACCAGACTTGATACCCGCCGCTTTTTTCAGCAGAACGGCTGCCGGAGGCGTTTTGGTAACAAAGGTAAAAGAACGGTCAGAATAAACGGTGATCACTACCGGAGTTGGCAGGCCTTTTTCCAGAGATTCTGTTTTGGCGTTGAACGCTTTACAGAATTCCATGATGTTAACGCCCTGCTGACCCAGTGCCGGACCAACTGGTGGACTTGGGTTTGCCATACCGGCTGCAACTTGCAGCTTAACGTAGGCTTGTACTTTCTTAGCCATGATATTTCCTCTATTGGGTACAAACGCCCTGAAAGGCTCCCCGTGATTAATATTTACACGCATGAAACAGCGCATAAAAACAAAAGGCGCGAAATTGTAGTGTAATTTCGCGCCTTTCGCAACAGCTATTCAATCGCATTGCGGATTGTCAATTTCACAATCCCGCACACCAGCAAATAACCGGTTATCAGCCTTTTTCTACCTGACCGAAGTCCAGTTCAACCGGCGTCGCACGGCCAAATATAGAAACAGAAACCTTGAGGCGGCTTTTCTCGTAATCCACCTCTTCCACCACGCCGTTGAAATCAGCAAATGGACCGTCATTGACGCGGACCATTTCACCTGGTTCAAACAGCGTTTTCGGACGTGGTTTATCGCCAACCTGTTGCAGGCGGTTCATGATCGCGTCGACTTCTTTATCGCTGATAGGTGCGGGGCGATCGGAGGTCCCACCGATGAAGCCCATGACACGCGGCACACTGCGCACTAAATGCCAGCTTGCATCGTTCATCACCATCTGGACCAGAACGTAGCCTGGGAAGAACTTGCGCTCGCTTTTACGACGCTGACCACCACGGATTTCAACCACTTCTTCGGTTGGCACCATGACTTCGCCAAAAAGTTCTTCCATGTTATGTAACTTGATATGCTCGCGTAACGACTGCGCTACACGGCCTTCAAAACCGGAAAACGCCTGAACGACGTACCAGCGCTTCTTTGGAGCTTCAGACATCTCAGAACCTCAGGCCAGTAATAAACGATACCAGGCGGACCAGAATGCCATCCAGCCCCCACAGAATCAGTGACATCACGGCAGTGACCGCGGCAACGATTAACGTGGTATGCAACGTTTCCTGGCGAGTCGGCCAAATGACCTTGCGAACTTCAGTGCGCGCTTCACGCGCGAATGCCAGCGTTGACTTGCCTTTTGCTGTCAGTAGTGCGATGCCACCTGCTGCGGCAATCAGGACAACCACGGCCAGCGCGCGCAGCGGGAGAGTAATTTCACGGTAAAAATAGTTGCCAACGATAGCCGCAATCAGCAGTATCGCAACAACCAGCCATTTAACTGCTTCCAGGCCGCGCCCGCTCCCTTGAGCTTCGGTATTAGCACTCATAAACCAACCTGCCACAATAAATCAGAAACTATTTTGCCCACAAAAATGTGAGCAACCGAACCGAATGATGCTGTCAGGCGAAACTCGGCATATCCCTTTATCTTTCAGGCTGCAACATGCTTAACTGTCTTCACTCACCCGGCCTTATGGCAATCCACAATGTCCGGGAATTGTTCAGTGACTGTCGCGATGCAACGTGAAATCTGTCGGGCTTTACGCCGTTCAACAGAGCCTGCCTCAGCAATGATTATTATGATTGAAAATCACTGATGAGCCAGGTTCTATGTTACAGCGTATAAAAAGGGCATCAAATGATGCCCTCTTCCTGTGCGTTGCGTCAAATGTTATCAGCGATTAAGCGATAACTTTAGCAACAACGCCCGCACCAACAGTACGTCCGCCTTCGCGGATTGCGAAACGCAGACCGTCGTCCATTGCGATTGGGTGGATCAGCGTAACAACCATTTTGATGTTATCACCTGGCATTACCATTTCAACGCCTTCTGGCAGTTCAATGGTACCGGTCACGTCAGTAGTACGGAAGTAGAACTGTGGACGGTAGCCTTTGAAGAACGGAGTATGACGGCCGCCTTCATCTTTGGACAGAATATAAACTTCTGACTCGAATTTGGTGTGTGGCTCGATGGTGTCTGGCTTAGCCAGTACCTGACCACGCTGGATATCTTCACGCTTGATACCACGCAGCAGGATACCACAGTTCTCACCAGCACGACCTTCGTCCAGCAGCTTGCGGAACATTTCAACGCCGGTACAGGTTGATTTCACAGTATCTTTGATACCAACGATTTCAACTTCTTCACCCACTTTAACGATGCCGCGCTCAACACGACCGGTCACAACGGTACCACGGCCGGAGATGGAGAACACGTCTTCGATTGGCAGCAGGAACGGCTTGTCAATAGCACGCTCTGGTTCCGGGATGTAGTTATCCAGGTGGCCCGCCAGCTCGATGATTTTGGCTTCCCACTCAGCGTCACCTTCCAGCGCTTTCAGCGCGGAACCGTGAACGATTGGGGTGTCATCGCCCGGGAATTCGTACTGAGACAGCAGATCACGCACTTCCATCTCAACCAGTTCCAGCAGCTCTTCGTCATCAACCATGTCACATTTGTTCAGGAACACGATGATGTAAGGTACGCCTACCTGACGACCCAGCAGGATGTGCTCACGGGTCTGCGGCATTGGGCCGTCAGTCGCAGCAACAACCAGAATCGCACCGTCCATCTGCGCAGCACCGGTGATCATGTTTTTCACATAGTCGGCGTGGCCCGGGCAGTCAACGTGAGCGTAGTGACGGGTTGGGGTGTCATACTCAACGTGAGAGGTGTTGATGGTGATACCACGTGCTTTTTCTTCTGGTGCGTTATCGATCTGGTCGAATGCACGAGCAGAACCACCGTAGGTTTTAGCCAGAACGGTAGTGATAGCTGCGGTCAGGGTAGTTTTACCGTGGTCAACGTGGCCGATAGTACCAACGTTGACG
>NZ_JFHN01000023.1 GCF_000590885.1 Erwinia mallotivora | reverse complement strand
AAATAAATTATTAGAAAATTATCAATTAATAGTTTAAGCCTATTGATTTATTAAATTTATATGTTACTAGTTATCAATGTCAGGAAGACAATTTTATTTGATTGCAAGGACGCAACTTATGAACAAACTGAAATATATTTCTCAGGAAGAGAAACTTATACTGTTGCTACAAAAATATGTTGAAAGATTGAAAGAGTCTGGTTTTGGACAGGAGAAAATCATTCGATATATTTGGCTTTTCTGCGTGGGATATTACATAAAATATTACTTGCCAATTAATCAAAATAACAAAATAGATAGTTTTACGATTATTGCCATGCTATCAAATGCTTTGATAAACAGCACTGACAGACTTGTAGAACATTTGGGATATGAGCATGAACTCACTTTTCTTTTCAGGTATTTAATTCACTATGTTATCAATAACAATGTTGAAGCTGAAAGTATATACAGTAAGGAAAGAGCAAAATACGAAAAAGCACTTTTATCAGATAAAATACATGCTGTTAAGAAAAAAAGGAAAGGAAGAAGACTGTAGAGACTATTATGCCTCTACATGCCATTTAGTTAAAAGCCGTTATGAACTGAGTCGGATTTAGAGCTAAAATTCCAGTCGCTTACTTTGTCTCCTTTAAAAGTGACAGTCAATGACTTTGATTGCGTGTCTGATCCAGAAGAAAAAAGATTAATAATAGGCACATAAGTTAATGCGGTCATATCTGATTTATAAGAAGAGTATAACCATTGTTCTTCATTACTACCCGTACTGGTCTCACGGCCTGGCTTGCCGAAGGAAGCAAGAACCTCATTCTTCGTGGTTTTTCCATTTTTGATTTTCGTGCTTACACTTTGCTTCGTCTCATTTGAAATAGAATGATTTCCAGCTGTTGAACTGCAACCAGCAATTCCGAAAATGAGGAACGAAAAAATAATCTTATTCATTTCACTTCTCCATTGATAACATTATCAAAAATCCGACACCAGCGTTGAAGTTGTTCTTCTGTGTCTTTAATTCCTTTAAGGTGGTGAAACTTCCCTTCACGTGGATAGAATTTAATTTGCCAAGTGGGAAATTCAATATCATTGACTCTGATAAAAAAACCAGAATTTTCAATATTATTGTGTTTGATAGATTGATTGTGTCCCGTTGCTCCTAAAATACTAACAAGGTCAAAAGCGACAATTTCACCTCCAGATTCAATTTGGCAATACCACTTCTCAACCTGATCAAAAGAGTAAGTTTTTTCACGTTTACCGTTTTTCAAAGTCAACTTTCGGGTATGAGTGTCTAAAAGCATTTTCGAATCTTTGAATTCATGACTCCAGGTGCCGTTGTTATCATACTTATCAATAGTCGAAGCATTAAGTTTTTTATAGAGATAAGACACGTAAGCGCTTAATAAAATAAAGAAAGAGGGAATACACCATAAAATCAGAACGTCTTTTGCTTTGTTATCCGCAGTGATATGCAGATACAGATATAAAGCTACCCCAACAACAATCCAGACTCTGAAAGAGCGGAAAAAGGACGGCTGACGTAAATTTTTGATTTCCATTGCTGTTTCTACCTGATTTGAGTTAAGTGAGCTTACAGATATCGATAACTATATGATTGGTCACTACTTTTGAAATCGATTTTTGAGAAAGCTCAAAACTTAAGCAAATCATTTGTACCGATCAATGCCTGCTTTATGATAGACATAGACTATCATGAATAGTTTATTGATCGTATTTATCGATCAATTAGTTTGGCAAAATTCAAAAAACTCGCATAAAACAATGATTTAAATAGATTAATTTACGAAGGATTTTTGTGACCTATTTCTGGCACTTCAACAGCGGAAAAAGTTTTAGGTAAAGTGATCTCCATAGAAATGCCTTTATGTATCACCGAAATACTCTTCTTCGGGGATAGCAACGTCAGTCCTCTCATTTTTAGCAATTTGATTAAAATACCTAAATATGGAATCTGCCCCAACCAGCGTAATACGTTGGTTTCTAACACGTCAGAGGGTTTATGACTGAAAGTAGGCGTGGGTGTGGGAGGTATGCGAATGCAAGCTTTTTCAGGCTGCATTTCTAATGCATTATCAACTTCATGTGATTCTACAGTATCCGTATCATTTATTAATTTAATCTTTTCACGGCTGTTGAATTTTCTTTTGCTAACAAATAAAAAATGATTGTCACGTTCAGGAAGATAATTAAGTCTTTTACTAAGAGACAGCCAACTATAATCTTTTCCTATTTGCGAAGCTTTAAAAGCGATTCCACTGAATTCAAAAGAGAAACCACTCATTTTTCCAGTCTCAGAAATATTTGGAACAGCTACAATGCTTCTATCAGAAAGCTTATTCAAAAAGCTCTCAATGTCAGAGGTGGTAGAGAGTATATCCTCGAGATTTTGTTGCAGGATTCGCTTAGGAACAGGTGTCTTCTCCCGCTTTTCCTTTTGCAGCTCATTTCTTGATAATTTCGTTTTTGATTTTGACTTAATGGAGTCAGCTTTGTTATTACCTGTATAAGTCAGACCATATGTTAATTCAAGCTTTTCGATTATCCTCGTGCTTATAAGATTTTCATTTTGCCCAAGATATAATTTACCTTTATCTAAACTTATTCTGCTTGCAACAATATGAATATGTTGTCCTTCTGCGTCGTCGTGTAATACATAGATTCTCATATGGCTTTCACTAAATCCCATTTGCCTCATGTAATCGTCTGCAAATGCAAACCATTGTGTATTCGTGAGCGTCTCGCCTTTTGGAAGACGTAAAGAATTATGCCAGACAGGTTTAGCTATATCAGTTCTAATCTGTTTAGTTAAATTGAATTCTTTCACTAACTGAGAAACCTGCTCTCCACTCATGTTCCCACCGATAACGAACGGATTCTGTTTATGGTGGGGTGCAGGCTTTAATACGTATTTGACTACACCTTCAAACGATTTCCCCCGCTTAACCCTATGCATTCCTTTCATTAGCAAGAGAACTCCAGTAATTAGAGGTTAGAAGTTGAATACGTAAATCATTTATTTGCTTTTTGATAACAAAAAGTTCTGTTCTGCTTAGGGTGCTATCCTGGTGTTTTGATTGCAATAAACTAACTAATTTTTCAAACGACAAAGAGATATTACCCAGCTTAATCCACGCATTTCTATTTATCTCTGGGACAACGACCGGAAGGCTGTCTGTAAGACACATTCGAAGCCATTCTCCCTTTGGCGTGATTCCCCTAAGCTCATTGAGCCTTTGTAGCTCAGAAGCTTTAAGTCTTACACTGACGCAATGAATACGAAGATTTTCAATCTTAGGAAGGGATATTGTTTCTGAAGCAGAATTGAGGAAAGATTCCTCATTCATGAATGAGTGATTTAAAGTTTCCATATAAACTCCTTTTTATATTTAAGAAACACAGCAGGTATATCCATATACCATTAGCACTTTTATTTCTTTTATAATTCAGGAAGGAGATTTGTCAACTATACGTGAAAGGATTTTGGGTCGATCTTTTTCAACCTAAGGGCAGAAAAAACAAGAACTAAGCAGGAGAAAAAGCGTAGCGCTTCGACGCTTAGATCTTGCTTACTAAATTTATTTTCAATTTTGTCGAATCGAAAAAAGAGGAATTTCTAACGCTTCACAACCAATTGGTTCAAAGCTTTGAATGTCTTCAATTTCTGCAAAAGAATTAAAACCAGAGCGACGAGCAGTTACAACCCATGTAAAACTTCCATGCTCAGAATTAGCAATATAGGTATCGGTCATTACATGGTCATTAGGTTCTTGATATCCACCACTTGGTTCTTGGTGAATTTTTCTGTCGTTAAAAATGATACTCTCTGTTGTAAAGCTCTCTTCTTCTTGAGTCTTAATTAGTACATAATCAATACTTTCAGAACTGCAAACTATTTCCCAAGACATGCTACATATTCCTTTGTTTTATGAAATTTAATGAAGTTTATAAAGAAATTACAGATAGTCTGAATGCTTTTGCGTCTTCGAGCCATAATTTTTTAGCGTCTTCATTATCCCAGCTTGCATGAGCATTATTATCAATAAAATTAACGACAAAATAATATCTGGTAGCTTTATGTACAAAATAGGAATAAATTAAATAAGCATTGCTTTTACATTCCCATTGAACTAATGGATCTCCGTCCTCGTCAACCCAAATACAGCTTTTTTGCTTAACATGGACATGAGTTAAATTTTCAGCAGATAATTCTAAGGCCATGCTATCGTCTGCGTTAAATCGATCACGCCCAAATAATGGAGAGATAGAAAAAAACTCTTTCTGATATTTATTGGTTGGACGTGAATGGGTTTTACTGGATAATTTATATATTTTGAATTCATCATAAACGGGAACGAATCCTTTCATTCCCGAAAGATCTGGACGGTGATCAAACTCTATCGGCAATATAGGCATTTTTTGATAAATATTCCTTTAAACGTTTGTCTTCCGCTTTAGAGCATTCACGAACCAACACCGTAGCAGCCTCAACAAGCGTAGCGAGACGTTCCTCTGAAAGACCAGTGCTGTATCCTGGTGATTTTGCTTTGACTTTTGCTTTCATGATAACCTCCTCACAACTACAACGATTGTCTAGTTATCATACTTTTTTTGTTCTAACTAGTCAACCTGTTGTTACTGTCGACCTGCCGTTATTCGGCTCAGTGTCCGGCTGCTGACGCGCAGCTGTTCCTTATTTAAAATATAATTAATAAAGTCATTTAGTTACGCAAATAATTATTAATCATATTTCTCTCGGAAGATATATCCCTTTTATACATTTAGGGTTTATTACAGCTATTTGAATGTGTGTTTTATCGTAGAAATTGGCAGTGGGATATATAGGATTACCTTCCTGAAAGGCTGCTCTAACAGTATCAATAGTTATTCCATTCTGACTGGCTAATTCTTTAGCATGAGATAGTACAGCACAGTCTAATTCACGTTTCATTAAATCATTAACTTTTAAATTAAAACTGCTATTAACAGGTAAAGGTGCATTGGTGGCGGCTGAATACTCTACGAATAATTCATAAACTTCCTTAACAAATTCAATATCACTGTGGTCTAACAAATCAAGACATGTTCCTAAGTCGATAACAGCACCGAGTACAAAAGGTGTTTTTATTTTTGAATCCTTTCTGCTACTTGATTCTATTGCATAATCCATAGCTCTTTCATAATTATTCTCCCAAAAATATACTCCTCCGCTTAACCAATCATATGAGTTATCACTTAATAGGAATTCTGAATTGTTATTTAAAATATCATAAGCAACTTCCTTATCAAGCCCATGATATCCATACACAACTGACGGTTTACTATTAAAAGGCTTCATTTAGAATCACTTTCTTCTTTTAATAGCCTCTTGACTTCTTTTAACCAAATCTTCTGAAAACATATCTGGATTATAAGATCCGTCTTTCACTAAAACTTTCGCGTTAATCAGGATTTGTTTTGTTTCTTCTGTAGTATACGAAATAGTTTTATCTTTTAATTTTCTTGTAAGTTCTTGAATATCCATAATAATCTCCTCGGAACAGCATAACTACAGTTCTCACCATTTCATTGTACACTAAACATACAAAATAGCAAATATTGTTCGCAAAATAACCGTTTAGGCAACCTAGTTTGAAAATAGTCAACCTGTTGTTACTTTACCTTCTTTCCCCGTCAGTCCTTTCTCTATTAATCTTAGGCAATGGGGCATTCAGATCATGCTCCTTAATCCCTAATCTGTAAGCATTGTATTGCCAGAGAACAAACATTTCTTTATAGCTGTTATTCTCCTCTTTCAACTGAGCTATCTTGCTTTCAAGACTACTCAATCTTTGAGCAGCGACAGTTAAGCTCGATACCTTCTTAGGCGCAGGCTCTGCGATTTTAAGCCCTTTTTTCTTAGCTGTATAAGCGAATACGATATCTTTATACGAGTTCAAGGATTGGCGTGTAGGAAGCTTCCCTATGAGGGGTTCTGCTGACTCACAGATTTTAGTCCAAGAAATCTTTTCAGATCCCCAGCCGTTGATCATGTTAACAATTGCTTCTATGTCATTTTCAGTTAAATGTTTAGCCATTGGTTTTAATCTCCCATAATCAGTTTAAGTTCATTAAGCATATCAGAATGAATATTATCAGAATTATTTGTCAGTCTTTGCTCTGCTTTTTTATTCATTACCCTGGTTAATTGACTGAAATCTTTTCCTCTTAGTTTTATCTGAGCATTATCCTCGATATCTGGATTTTCCATAATCCCAATTAACTCTTCTAATCGTTCGAGAGTCTTTTTATGGTGTTCAATCCAGCGTTCTTCTCCATAAAACTCCCCACTATCAGATAAAGCATTGTTATATGCGCGAGATATCTTTTCGTATCTTTCTTTTATTCTTTTCAGTTTTTCACTATCACCTTTAATACATACTTGCTCCGAGCAGTTGATACAATCTCTGTATTTATCACAAGGACTCATTGTGTAATCATGAACACAATATCCGAACTCAGTGACATGAACAGAACCCGTTTCTAAAAGGTTAAATTCCTGTGTAGTAATAGGAATATTTCCATAGCTTGTTTCAGCAAGGACTGATTTTTTGTTAGCAGAAAAATCGACCAACTCGGCCATTTTAACCAACTCGAATTCTGACATATGGTTATAAGTACGATTTTGTTTTACGTCAGCCCTACCAGACCATTTCGCAATTTCCAGATTAGATAAACCACCACGTTGAGCTAATGTATTCAATAAGTGCCTTGCTTGGTGACTAGTAAGACCATAAGGACTCCCTTTCGCAGTAGAGTATCCGTTTCTTACAAAGATATTATCTCTTGCAATCTGTGTAATAAGATCAGTATTAAAATAGGTACTATCTGGTTTAAATACTGAATGCGGTATTGTCATTTTGGCTTTATGTAACTGACTTTCATTAAGACAAAACAATGCATTACTATACTTTGTTCTGGTTTTTTTATTTAACCAAGGAAAATCTTCAGGCAAATTACCAATAATTACGGACCACATTTTATTTAAAGAACAGCTCTTATCATTATTTACGAGAAAACCCTTATTTCTTAGATACATAAGCGTACTTTTTTTATAAGTAATTCCTAAATACTTACAGATTTCTTTAATTTTCAAACTTCTGTTTTTATTGTCACATATAGATTGATTTAGAAAATAAAAATCATTAGGATTATTTTCTACCCACGCTGCAAATTTTCTTGCAGGCTCTGTCAGTTCTTTTATTCTTCTAATCGCTTCTTTAGTATTTTTTACCATGACTGAGGGTATCCATTTTATATCTCCTTCAGCCCCTTTCCCTGCAAAAAACCTCAAGCCGTATCTTTCAACACCTTTGCTATCTTTTTCAGTATATTCACAATCTACTGGCAGTGATAATACTTCTGAAATCCGACAAGGCGCTGACATTAAAATAGTAAATATAGAAGAAGTAAAAATATCACGTGGATATGTAGGGTTATTTGAGAATATTTCAGCAATTGCATTTAATGAAGCTTCGTTAGGTAATTTTTTCTCTCTATTTTCTTTTGCTTCTTTACCTGTTTTGTTATTATCGCTGGGTCTTCTTATAGGATTTTTCCAACTATCAAGTTTGTTTGAAATGAGTTTGTTCGTTGTTAAAAATTTTGCTAATTTTTCTAACTCTCGACCACACTGGTACATTCCTCCCTCTGAATAGTTAGGCATTGCCATTTCAATTGCTTTATTGAGAACTGTAATATTTATATTACTAATATCACTTTTACCTGTAACATTTTTTAGGGCTGAATCGATTGCTCTAAGTGCCTTCAACTCATTTCTTGCACCTGTCGGGTTATGGCCCTGCTGATATCTCAAATATGCCTTAGCAAAATCAAGAAACTCTTCTTCCATAAACTCTTCAGGTCTAGGTCTTCTTGTTATTACTCCTAATTTTGCGAATACAGCAATATTAGGCCAAACAATACTATCCCAATTTAAATCACTTCCAAAAACTGTTAATTCATTTTTGCAGCGATAAATAAAGTCCGCTAGATTTTTATCTGCTTCTATTGTGGATTTTGATTTAAATTGGAATAGGTTACTCATTTGACTTCTCCTGGATTTTTTTACTATTAGTTATTTCCTCTTTCCTTGCTTCACATTTCATAACTACTTCTGCAACTGCAATAATACTCCTATCTAAAATTTGAGTTACAGTTATGTCGCCTGTAATCTGTTCAATTCTTTTTCTCTCTGATAAAAGGCTCTCATACACCTCTTTATGAGGTCCATTAACCCAAGGCTGGAAGTGTATGCATGTATAGCAAGGGATTGGCACATTTGCCCCACAGAAGCCAAAATCACCACAGTTTCCAACAGGATTGCCTTCTTCTGTTCTTATGCGGCTGTTTCTATCACTCCCTCTGACTGAATCAGCTTCATTATCAACCAGTTTCCCCGCAAATGCTTGTGCGAACGGAGCAAGTTGATACCCCACTGCTTCGTCTAATCTTTCGACGTGTTCTGGGATATTTTTTATATAAACACCTGCATTTTGAGTATCCGAATGATCCAACAGTTCTGCTATAACCAATTCACCAAACCCTTCTTTTGCTGCTCTTGTTCCGATTGTGTATCTAAAACGTCTTGGAGTTATTTGCAACAATTGACCTGTTCTTTCTGAATGAAGCCTCTCCAACTTAACTACCTTTTTAACGATAATACTTATAACCTTGTTTTGGATATGGAATTTATCTGTATCAAGAAGAAAAATGAAATCATTATAATTAGTTATCTTTAACATTTCTTCCCAGTTCGGAAAAAGAGGCAGTTTAGCAAGATCATTTTCACTTAGGTTAATTGTTGCTTCTTTTTGAAATCTAGAAATAGTTTCTTCTACTAATAGCTTTATAATACTCCAAAGCTCTTCCTTCAAGGCAAATATCTTGAATTTCGTTCTGAATCTGCTACTTTGCTTTGCTCTTGGGATATTAATGAAATATATTACTTCCCCTTTTTTTATTTAGAGTAGAAATAATATCTTCCACTTTTAAATGGCTAATTTGAATTGGACGCCTTCCTGTTTGACTTAAGAGTAATGATATCACAAGTTCAGATCTATCTATTTTCTTGGTTTCATAAGCTTGTACTGCTTTTTCATTGAATGCCAATGACTCAATCTGACTTAATGGTCCAAAAACAGGATCTTTTCTTTTTACCATGTCTCCTTTTAAATTACCTTTTATCCTCCAACTATCCAAGAGGACTATCAACTCCTTTTGAATTCCAGGGTAACCTAGAAAATGCCATTTTTTTATAAAAACTTTGATTAAAGACAACTTCCACATTTCATTTTCTGTTAAATAAAACCTATAATTAATTAACTGCTCGGTAGTTAATAAGTTTTTATTTTTTGTAAACTCAAAAAAGTACTTCATGTTATAAAAAATATTTAACACATACTTCGCACTGTACACTTCGGCAAAATAAGAAAGAGTTAATATAATGCCTGTTTTCAAATCTTCGTTTTTTAATTCGTGTATAAAGCTAAGGTTAAATTTTGTTTCCTTATCCAAAACCCATATTTTATCGTTCCATGAAAAAGCATATCCTTTTGCTTTAGCCTGAATAGTTTTACTTTCTTGCATTAATTTGTGCATTAACCACCTCAAAATATTTATTTTTTTATGATTAATGTAATTTCATTTTGTAATTGTAGAGCTGCTTCATGTGCTTTTTCTTCTAAAAATCTTTTATTATAATGACTCGCGGTTCCAGAACCTTCTTTCCACCCCATAAGATAAGATCTCATTTTTTCTTGTCTCTCTTCTGAAGGAGGATTTTCCAGAGAATCCATTCTTTTCGAGAAATCTACATTCCATGTATGTCTTAACATATGCCCTGTCAAACTTGACAAATTTGGTAAAACATTTTTTATCGTAGATATTACTTTTGCATAGGCTGAATAGTTTAGAGGGAGCCCCTGTTCTGCTCCACTTTTATGCCTGACAAATAAGTAATCATGTTTCTTTTTCTTAGTTAATTTGCTCCTTTCATTTAAAATATAATCATAAATTTCTTTTATTAAATTATCTTTTATAGGAATAATTCTTTCGTTAGTTTTCACTAATGGCTGTTTTAGTCTGTAATCGCCTTTTTCGTCAGCTCTTCTTAAGATTTTTAATTGATTTGAGCTAAAGTCTATATCACTTATTCTTATATTTAAAAGCTCTCCAGCCCTTACTCCTAAGAAATATAGCATTAAAATAATTAGCCTATTTCTGCTCTGGAGACTTCTCATAAATGGATTTTTAGGCGAATTAATTCTGACTACTTCTAATAAATCTTCTATTTTATCGTCTGTTAATGATTTTGGATTGAGTATATCATTCCGACCTTTTTTAACTGGTCTTCTTGACTTTATTCCGTTAATACAAGCGCTTAATGCTTCACTAAATGAATCGTCGTTGCTTACCGTCACATGTAGAGCTAACCATTCAATGTATTTATAAATTATTGTCAACCTTAAATATTCAGTTTCAGACGTCACATATTTAATTTCACTTATTCTTTTAACTTTACTTTGTTCTTCATACTTACTATCGAATTTTTTCTGTGTAAAATCTCTTAAATCGTCAAGCTCGAAAATCGCCAAAAACTTTTTCGAATGTATTCGTTCAATTATATCAATATTCCTTTCTTTCAAAAACTTTAATAGTACCACCAAACATTTAGCAGTAGATATCATTGTTGAAAAGGAATGATTTTTATTTCTGGTTTGAGTTGTAACAAATAAATTTGGATAAAAAATAGGAAGTTTTGAGTCGTTGTCTACAATTGCACAATATCGTTCTGACGTTTTTAATCTGAAATATGATATTCCATAACTCATGACCACCCCCTAAATTTTACAATTTAACAAAAAAACTCATAGCATGAGTTAGCTAATAAGTTGTCAATTAAAATTTGACAATTTTCATTACCCATAAATGAGCAAAGCCCCTGCAGTGCAGGGGCTTTAGCTTAATACTTTACAGGTAACTCGTTACTCTTGGTTAGAATGGAATATCGTCGTCAAAATCCATAGGTGGCTCATTTGCCGGATTGTGTGGCGCAGACTGGGCCTGCTGAGGATGTTGAGGCTGGCTACGGCCGTTATTCTGACCCGACCGGGCAGGATTGCTGCCGTTGTCGGAACCATTGCGACCGCCGAGCATCTGCATCGTCCCGTTCATCCCCACAACCACTTCGGTGGTGTAGCGTTCGGTACCGTTGCTGTCGGTCCATTTGCGGGTTTTCAACTGGCCCTCAATGTAAATCTGTGAACCCTTGCGCAGGTATTCACCGGCTACTTCTGCCAGCTTGCCAAACAGCACGACACGGTGCCATTCAGTCTGCTCTTTTATTTCACCGCTTTGTTTATCACGCCAGGATTCCGAGGTGGCCAGGCTCAGGCCTGTCACCGCATTACCGTTTGGCATGTAACGTACTTCCGGGTCCTGACCGAGATTGCCGATCAGGGTAACGTTATTGACACCGCGTGCAGACATAATGATTTCCTCTTAAAGAGTTGTGAGCTGCGTCCATTGCCTCTTCAAAAGGCTCTGTTCAGCATTTTCGCGTGTTTTGTAATATTCAACAGATTCCCGTGATACAGGACCCATTTCGTTTGCCGTTCCTATATAAAAACCACGGGCACTGCTGAGGACCTGAGGGGGAAGTGTAAAACCAGCTTCTTCAGCAAGCAGCCCATTAGGAGAATTGCTCATAGTTGATCACCAGTAGATAAGACTGGAACCATTCACGTTGTTATCGTGAATGGTTCAACTGTCATAAATGAAGAAATTTAGAAGGAATTAGGATCATAATCTTTTGGAGCCGACGAGCCTGATTCCGGGGTCTGAGAAGCATTCGGGGCCTGATAAACCACCTCCTGACCTTTCTTGATAAACTCCACCTTGATCAGGCGGGCTTTCAAAGAAGGACGGGTCTCACCAGCGTGCTCACCCGCCTGAAGGGTAAACACATCGGCTTTGAGGCCGCTCAGTACGAAGCCCAGCAGAACCTTTTCTTCTTCATCAACCGCTTTCTGACAGCGGTTAATCAGTTTGGTGGTCTCCGCACCGGCAATGGTGACATCGAACCGGGTATAGGACGCATTATCCGTCGGGCCTGTCAGGGCATTAATTACGGCGCAGGTGAACTCGCCGTTGGCAGCCTGGACACGACGTATCGAGCTGAGGTAGCCGATACCGCTGACGTTGAGGTTGAAATACTCTTTTTTCTGAGAGCCAGAAGCAGAGCCGTTTGATGCAGGGGTGCCATTAGTTGCAGTCATGATGTTATCTCCGGAGTAAAACTGAACAGGTAGCGGAGAAACATCTGTCCCGTGCGGGAGAGTGTTTCCCGCAGGGAAGTCAGCGAATATGCCGACTGGCTGAATTGGTGAAGTGGACCTTGGCCGGTGAAGAGGCCCCTGTTTGCAAAGGTTAACAGGTTTGAACCGCCCGAAAGCGCCATCTCTCAGGTTATGATGGCATTGGCATGTGATTACCCGAAGGCGTTCCTCTCAAACCACCGGAACATTGGCAGTTGTCGTGATGACAACGATTAGCCTGTTTATGATTCATTCAGACGCCGCCGTTGTCAACGCGGCGACGTGCAAAAAATCATCAGTATCCAAAAAAAGAAAAAGCGGCACCGTCAGGTACCGCCCTGTCAGATCTGCACCATCGATCTGAGGTTGATCTGCGTTACGCAGTTGCTCCGCAGGTGTGTTCAGAACCCGGCACGGTTTTCACGGAGTTTTGTGCCTTACCCGCCGGCGTTCAGGTGTGGACGGCGCGGGTCAGACTGTATGCTGTCGGCACATGCATTAGATGCTGACAGAATCCGCAGTCACGGGGTGCGGCTTCAGAGCCGGGGTCACAATAGCAAAGGCCGTATCCCCCCGCAATCAGACAATCAGAGACAGCTAATTAATTTTCATGGATTTTGCGGGTCCGGTGCGGCGACCACCTTTGCCTTTAACCGGGTTGATAAGCCCTTTACATTCAGGATAGCGCTGGCAGCTGCGAAACTCACCGTTCTGTCCCCTGCGCAGACGGGTCCTGCCACCACATAAGGGACAGGGTGGCACGGGAGGAAGGCGAATATTAACTCTCTGGTCAGCCCCCTGACTGACCAAATGTCGGGTCAGGCTGACCTGTTTTTGCAGAAAATCACTGAGCGGCATGCGCCCAGCCGCCACCTCATCCAGCGCCTGCTCCCACAGCGCGGTCATGCCGGGGTCGGTCAACTGGGTCGGCATAGCATCCACCACGTCGGCCCCCAGGTCAGTCGCCATAACTTTGCTGCCCTTGCGCACGATAAAGCCCCGTTTCAGAAGCTGCTCAACGATACCGGCGCGGGTCGCCTCCGTACCCAGACCGGCGTTCTCTTTCAGTACCCGTCGCAGGGCGAGGTCGGTCACAAATGCGGATGCGTTCATCATTGCGCCGATGAGCGTGGCAAAGGTGTAGTGTGCAGGCGGTCGGGTCATCAGCCGGGCCACCTCAGCGCTGTTTACGCCACAACGCGCCTCTTTTTCCAACGGAGGAAGCACCGCCGTGGCCTCATCATCATCGGCCCTTTCATCTTCTCCCCCTTTATCAAAGAGGAGCTTCCATCCTCTGACCACCTCCGTCCGGCCTGTGGTGCGAAACAGCTGTCCGCCAATGTCAAATTCTGCGCGGGTCATGTCCGACTCATTCAGCGGCAGAAACTGCGCCAGGTAATTGCGGCGGATAAGCATGAAGACCCGGCGCTCATCCTCATTGAGATCCGCAAGCTGGAACGCATTCCTGGTGGGGATAATGCCGTGGTGGGCGGTAATTTCTCTATCATTCCAGATGCGGGAAACAAAGGTCCTGTCCAGCTGCGACAATAACGGCCCGCACTCCGGGTCGGTATGGCTGATGGCGTTTAGCACGCTGTCCACCTCTTCACGCATTGAGGAAGGCAGGTAACCACAGTCGGTACGGGGGTAGCTCGTGGCCTTGTGCTTTTCATACAAACTTTGCGTGGTATCCAGTACCTGCTGGGGCGACATGTCCCACAGCCTGCCACACGCCTGTTGCAGGGAACCTTGAGAGAACGCCAGCGGCGCGGCAGATTTTTCACGGCGGGTCTCGCAGTGCGTCACCACCGCCACGCCGGTCTGCCGGCACAACTGCCCCACCTGCTGCGCAATGTGCTGATGAATACAGCGCTTCTCCTCATCGGTATAGACCGCCGCCGGCACCCACTGTGCCGCAAAGGTAATACCGCCAGCGCTGAGCATCGCTTTCACCTGCCAGTATGGCTTTGGCACGAATGCCTTTATTTCCCTGTCGCGGCGCACCACGAGGGCCAGCGTCGGCGTCTGCACACGTCCCACTGACACAGTGTCATCAAATCCCGCTTCAGCCGCCCGTAGAGTATAAAGACGCGAGAGATTCATCCCCGTAAGCCAGTCTGCACGGGCACGGCCCAGCCCCGCATGATACATGCCCAGTGTTTCCGCCCCCGGCCGCAGGTTGTTGAGCGCCGCGCGGATGCTGCTTTCGTCAAGTGCTGACAGCCACAGCCGTTGTACAGGCCCTTCCCAGCGACAGTATTCCAGCAGCTCACGCGCAATGACTTCACCTTCCCGATCGGCATCGGTGGCGATCACCACCTCATCGACCTGTCGCAGAAGCCGCTCGATCACTTTGAACTGTTCCCGCGTCTCCTTTTTCACCACCACCTGCCAGGGAGAGGGCAGGATGGGCAGGGACGAAAGCGTCCAGGGTTTACCATACTGCTCCCCGTAGGCTTCAGGCGGTGCGTTTTCAAGCAGGTGCCCCACTGCCCAGGTCACGGTGACGCCGCTACCGGACAGAAACCCATCCCCCCGTTTTGTTGCGCCCAGCACGCCCGCCAGATCGCGCCCCTGCGAGGGCTTTTCACAGATAAAAAGTCGCATGACCACCCTCCCGTGGTCAGTCAGCCGGATAGCACTGGCGCAGAAGCGTGACGCTGGCCTGGTCAACCGGCGGCGAAAAGGCCGAGCGTTTTTCACCGAGCAGGACCTGGCGATCGGGCTCACCAATGGCTTCACATGCCTGCTGCCAGGCCGCATTATTCTGCGCAGCATCTTCTCGGGTGGCGCTGACCTGACGATAGCGAAGCACACACCCGTAAATTTCGCGCAGCAGGCGACTGCCACTACCCAGCAGTTCATAGCGCTGATTACGGGAGATAACTCCGTAATGGGCCGCCTGGAGCACCTTTTTCGCAAACTGATCGAAGCCCATCAGCAGAAACACACAACGGTAACCCAGCGGCGTACTGCTGAACACGGATAAATCGAGCGTTTCAGCGGCCTGTGCATCGCTGATGCTGACGCCAGCAGGCACCACACGCATCTGTTTATCCAGCGTGTCGATCAGCTGTGTCATCTGCTGACCGGCATACTCCAGCTTTCCCTCCAGGGCCAGCATGACTTCATCTGCCCACGGGTTATTTTGCAGGGAATCCCGGTTGATCAGCGTGGCGCGATGCAAGAACTGCGGCATGCCCATAATCGGCTGCTTTCCTTTCTTACCATCTTCACGCTTTTCAGCCCTGCGTCCTTCCCACAGCCCAATTGCATAATTGGTGTGGAGTTCAATACGGAGTTCGGACTGGAGCGAACCAGCCCGGTTTTTCTTCTCTGCCATCGTTGTCACCTGCGTTCAGTTAAGATGAGGGGGCATAGTCCTGAAACCGCAGGGTTTGCAACAATGTGAAACTGATAACCGGCGTACTGAAATTACACGCTGTACATTTTTTGTTCTTGTTGCGGCCCGCAACAAGGTTATTTTTTAAGCAGTATCGCGGACCATACTACTGCTGCTATGTAACAACTCGCTGCATCTGGAAACACGGGATTTGCAACAATGTGAAACTGATGACCGACTCACTGAAATCATACGCTGTACATTTTTCGCTCTTGTTGCGGCCCGCAAAAAGGTTATTTTTTAATCAGAATCACAATCAACACCACTGACTGTTATTTAACCACTCGCTGGGTAGGCTGGGCTCCTGATTGCAGCCGGATGGCAGCAATTGCTGCCCTGACCTGTTCCTGTGATGCCCGACTGGCTGGCAGGTTGGGAGCAGTTTTATCAGCTGGCTCAGCCCGTCTGGCAGCCTGAACAGACGGCTGTAGGGGCCTGTCACCGGCAGGCTCTGCCACCTTCAGGTCGCCGTTGCGCGCGCGACGCAGCATGGCAAACATCCAGCCAACCGGGTTTGACAGCTTCCGGCAGGCAAGCTGTTCACAGAGCAGCCCGGCCAGAACCTTCGACGCCTCCGGCGGCAGGGAGTCCATCTGCCGCAGCAGCATCTGCCGGTCGTCAGCGTTAAGGGCATTCAAAAACTCTTCTGGCAACAGCGACCGCCCCTCACTCGCTACGTACGTTTTTTTAATCACACTCTGTGTGAAATTACGTACGTTACGGTCCGGATTTCGGACTCCGGTGTAACTCATTGATTTATGACTGAGTCCTGATGCCGGACTCTGCCTGTTATCCCGTTGACGGGCACTGAGTTCGTTTTCCGGACCCGGTGATTTTTGCCTGTTTTTTGTGCCTGGCTGCCCTGGTCCGTTTTCCGGACTCTGCGATTTTTTCTTACCCTGATAAGCCATTTCAGCGGGCGTGGACGGCGAGGCAAGGCGTTCTTCAATCAGTACCAGACGACTGTGACGGTGACGCATACCGGGGTCCTGCAAAATATCATTGACCACGGCCAGCGCCGTCATGCGGATGGCCTTATTTTTACTCAGGCAACTCTCTTCAACCAGCGTCAGCCAGCCCGGATCGAAGGTTTCAGCATCACGGTAGCCCAGCGGTTCATCATGCTGAGCATAAATATTGCCGCGCACCCGTCCCAGATTGTCCCGCACCCGCTTGCACAGGCTCAGCCATCCGGTGAGACGCAGCATCAATAACACCCGGCTCACGGTATCCCTTGAGGCCTTATCTGAGTGCGCTGAGGCCAGCTGCACCTGCAACTCATCGTAGGTTGGGAAAACAGCGCCATCATTCTGCTGGGCGTAAAGTCGGATCATCACCCACGCCGTCTTATCGAGCGGCGACAGGCGCGTATCCAGGAACAGCCGGCGTGGAAACGCATCATGCACGTTTCCCATAAACAGCAGGCCGCTGCGTTCCTGACTGACGTCACCGGCATCAGTTCGCTGTTCAAGATTGCGCTGCATACGTGACAGCGTATGCGCCACGATGCTGTCTGGCGGAATGGTCATTTTTTACTCCCCTTCTCAGTCTGAGACGGCACGATGCCGGGATAAACCCGGCACCGGACGGTCTTCAGCGGTATTCCGTTACCGGCGTATTTCCCGGTTATACGTTTCATGGTCCATCAGCCACCACCGGTGACCATTGTCCTTGCTCAGAATGCGCCAGAAGGGCCCGACATCAATTTTCAGATAGCCATTGAGCTTCAGTCGTCGGTAAACCTTTTTACCGGTCCGGGCGGCGCTGAACAGCTGCTGAGCGCGGCGGCGCACAGCGGGTGAAACCTGCTGACGAACGGAGAAATCGCGCATTTCCATCATGCCTCCCTGCGCCGGGATGTATCGGGTTTGCGGGAGATGTTCACTTCACGACACCACTGCGAAACGCGGGTCCAGACCGCCGTCAGTGACAGACTGTACTGTTCAGCGGCCAGCATCATCGCCTCCAGCGCCTGATGGGAGTCCGGCGACGTAAGACCGGCCACCTTCCATTCAGCCCACAGCGCCGTATCCTGCGGCTCAGTCAGCGACTGTGTGCGCCCCTGACGGGTTTCAATGCCCATCAGGCGACGACGGGCGCTCACCTCTGAAGGTGACATGCCGAAGTATTTATCCATCAAATCCATTGACCCGCCCAGTTCAAGCGCCCGGTCAATCATCAGCATGCGTTTCTGTTCGTTACGCGCCTGATTAAGCATCAGCCGAAAATTCTCGTGATTGATGGTAACGTCCAGCACCGAAACATGTGACTGGCTCAGATAGTGCAGATCATCGAGGCTTAGCTGGCTGAGTGCGCGTATTTCATCGACGGACATACCCAGTGACTCACAGCGCCGTATATTGCCGTTTTTCACATCCATCAGTAGCGAAGAGAGGATGGTCGTGGTGGCCTGTGACAGATTATGCTGGCTCATAGCACCCCTCCTGACATCGCCTGACTGGCGACGAGAAAAGCATCAAAAAGCCAGCCGGCAAGGCAGGCACCCCATAACAGAAAATCACTCATGCGCAGCCCCTCCCGCTGAAATAAGATGTGGAGCCTGCGCTCCGTTAACCCCGTGATGAACGTCGGCTTCACGTCCCGCTAACACACCTGCCAGACGGGCCGTCATGTCACCACGACAGCGACCCGCTTCACGTACGTTCAGCTGGCACAGAGAATGCTCTTTGTGCCGCTGAGCCAGCCAGCATTTAAGCATCGTCTCCTCTTCTCCTGCGGCGGAAAAGGACTGCAACACCTGCCAGACACCGGCCACCCAGCCTTCACGGAACTGATCGGCCCGGCGGCGCAGGGTTCGTGGCAGGATGCGTCGTGAGCGGTAGCCAGCCATGTGTACGTCAGTGGCAATGCGCAGCTGGCGCTGTAGTACCGTAAAGATATAAAGCGCCACCTCCGGCCTTTCGCTGAAGCCATAAAAATGCAGCGACCGGCGAAGGCGGGTCACGCCATTTGGGGTAGTGTGCACGTACCAGCCAAACCAGCAGCGACATCCGGTGGCCATGCAGACCACCGTGGCCAGTGAGTTGAGCCACGCAGGCACACTCTCTGCGTTGCTGTTAAGACGATGACATACCGTCTCAGCAACGTCGTGCAACGAGAGCATGTCGGGCGTCAGGCCATGACGCTGCATCAGCCGCTGAGCCAGCGCCACGGCGCGTGCCGACTCATGATGGTTGCTGTTGCGGGTCCCCAACGCCATCAGGCGACGAATGCGAGAAAGGAGTTTGTTATCCACCATAGCGCAGCCCCCTGCTCTGGCCTGAACGGTGCCGCTGCTGGCGCTCCCTGACGTCCTGACAGCCTGCGCACAGCGACACGCCCGGCACCGCGATTTGTCTTGCAGGCGGAATTTCCGCACCGCAGCCCTCGCAGGTCTCTTTCGATGGCAGCGCTGAGTGAACCTGCGCACGGATGGCATCAATACCGCGTTGCGTGAACAGTGCCGTGCTGGCCTGGGCCATTTCATCATTCAGGTCATCAGACATGTTTACCTCCTGTTGCAGCCTGGCGCTGTAATTCACGCAGACGTCGGATAATCCGGATAAGACGCAGGGTTTTCACCACGGTGATATCATCAAATACCGGCGTGTCCGCCGGCTCCTGAGAACCAAAAAAGTTAATGCAGAACAGGAACATGTTGAATGTTTTGCCTGGCAGGTTGCCGGAGAGCCCGGCCAGAAAAAGGCCAAACTCACGGGTGCTTTCAGAGACGCAAAAACCCGCTGAAGTCGGCTTTTTATCTTCCACTACGCACTCCTGGCAGCCCATCCCTTCAGCAATTTCATAGGCCAGCCGGTAAGCCATATCCTGTAGGTGCTCAACGTCATCCTGTAGCGCGGCGATATGCCAGATATCGCTGACCGGCTCCAGGCCGGTAGCCGCAAAGGCCACGGAGCTTTCCATACTGACGGCTGACGCGTCGTCTTCAGTAAAGGCAGATGCGAGTAAAATATTACCGGACGGTGATGTGCCTGTTTGAGAGTCCTCAGCTGTAACGCTGGTTTCTCCCGATATCACCTGCCGTCCACCAAAAAGATCGTTCTGAATTTCCCGACGTGGCTGACTACCCGTAGTCGTCCCCGGATCATCCGAAAACCCGCTCATTCCAATAAATTCTTCAGTGAGGACGGATTTTCCAGGTGCCGGTTCAGGCCGGGTTGGCGTAATAAGCGTTCCGCTGCGAAGACCGGTGACCTGGGACTCCGATGAGGTGTCAGGTGGCAGGACTGTAACGATGGGCTCAGCACCCTGATGATTGACGTTTTGCTCACCGGTGGAGGACAGCGAAGGTTTTTGTTCGCCTGGATTTGTCAGCACAGGTGCCGGCGGCGGCTCACCGAATTGCTCCCGGCGCTTCTGCTCTTTCGGGTCCAATTCGATAAGCCAGCGGTCGTAGTTGAGGCTGGGATGGGGAAAGGCCTTAAGAAGCTGGCCGATGAGTTCATCACGAAAGACATCCAGAGAGTAGCTGTCAGGTTCATCAAACACACGACAGACAGCTCCGAATATATCATCCGCATTACAGTCCGGAGTGACCTCATTGCTGAAAGATTTCCACACTTTGGTGACGGATGACCTGAGGCTCAGAAGTGGAACAATCTGTGTACGACTCATCCCATCCTCAAGCAGCCGGGGCATATAGGGATAAAGATAATTCAGGGTATCTTCCATTCGGCTAACGCTCGAAAAATCAATCGGATACCCCTCTTCCCCCAGTAGAACAGAAAGCTCACGCAGCGTAGTGCTGCGTCCCAACTGCTCCTCATGAATGACACGAGCCTTATGGACACCAAAAGCCTTTTCAATGTAAGTCAAATCACCGCGTACCTCATTTTCCGCCAGATGACCTACCAGACATTTCAGGCGTCCGGGCCAGGGTTTGAATATGGTGTGGAGGCGAAAAAAACGCTCATCCCCGGTTTCCTGCCAGAGTTCACAGAGGATCTGATAACGTGTGTTGCCTCCATCGCTGAAGATATAGACGTCTTCACCATCCGGATCGCGGGTCACCTTGGGTATTGAATCCAGTCCACGGGCCAGAACCGAGGCTTTAATTTCCTCGTAGCGCGGGTTACGACCCTTGCGGGGATTATCGGGATTGGGCCGCAGCTGATCCAGAGTTAGCACCATCGCCATTTCGCTGACGGGTAAATGTGGCGTTGAAGATGCGGCAATGGTCTGAGCGGGGGATTTGCCGCGCTGAAGCATGGCGGCACCCAGATTGAGATTACGGACGTTGCTCATGCATACCCCCCGGTCCGGGAAGTCTGCTCAGAGGCAAACCGCGTGTAACGTCCCTCAAATTGCAGACGAATCGTTCCTGTTGGCCCCTGACGCTGCTTGCTGATAATAACTTCAGCGCGTCCCTTATACTCTGAATCTTCGTGATACACCTCATCACGATAGATAAAGACAATGACATCCGCATCCTGCTCAAGGGCACCGGAGTCACGAAGGTCACCATTATTGGGACGTTTGTCAGCCCGACTTTCAAGCTGGCGGTTGAGCTGGGAGAGCGCCACAACCGGGCAGTGCATCTCTTTTGCCAGTGCCTTGAGGGATCGGGAAATCTCCGCAATTTCCTGAGTGCGGTTTTCCTGCCCTGGACAACGCATAAGTTGCAGATAATCAATACCGATAATTGCCGGATGGCCGTAGCGACGCGCATTGCGCCGCGCGCGGATGCGCAGCATGGCCGGTGAAAGTGCACTGGTGTCATCAATTATCAGGCGGTGCTTCAAATTTCCCATCAGCAGTGCAGAGGCATTTGATACTTTCGCCCAGTCCTCATCGTCCATCAGACCACTTTTGAGGCGCTGTAACTCGACATTGCCAAGAGATGACACCATACGCATCAGGATCTGCTCAGTGGGTTGTTCAAGGCTGTAAAACTGCCCCACCGCATCGGCACTGTTCATCAGGGAGTTAAGTATTATACTGATAAGAAAGGCGGTCTTACCCATTGAAGGCCGTGCAGCTACCAGGATAAGGTCTCCTGACTGTAGACCGCTGGTCATCACGTCAAAATCGTCAAAACCGGTTGCTGTACCTGTTATGCCATCGGGCGTCTGACAGCGCCGCTCCAGTTCGTTCAGCAGCTTTTCCATACCATCGAGCAAGGTGACCGCCTGCTGTGGCTCGGCAGACTCAGCCAGCCGGGTAATTTTTTGCTCCGCCTCCTCCATAATCAGCGCAATATCAGCGCCCGGCGCGTTAACGGAATCCGTGATGTCATTTCCGATAACACACAACTGGCGACCACGGCTGTGCCGGGCCACGATTTCACTGTACGCAACGATATTGGCTGCGCTGGGCGTGTTTTTGGACAGTTCTGCCAGGTAGGCAAATCCCCCTACCTGTTGCAGGGCCTCTTTACCACGACTCTCAATGCTGTCGGTGAGAGTAATTAATCAATCGGACGCCCGGCGGATATCAGCACCGCCATTTCATCAAAAATAACGCGATGGACCCGGTGAAAAAAATCATCGCTTTTCAGCAGCAGTGCGACGTCATCCCAGCTCTCATTATCCAGCATCAGTCCACCCAGGACGCACTGCTCGGCATCCCATGAGCAAAGTCCGGCATATTTTTTGCTAATCTCAGTCATGGGACTCTCCCGTACCGTTCAGCGCATCAAACTGGGATTTCCATTCGGGGAACAGTTCGCAGGCGAGTTGATACATTGAATCAAAGGCTGAGTCGCTTGCACGAGTAGTTTTACGCTCCAGTCGATGGACTGGCTTGCCTGAAGCATGGCCCTGAAGGTATATATCAAGATCATAGATGCGGGTTTTCAGCATCTTGATGTGAATTTTGTCAGCATGCTGGCTGTATTTACGATGAGAAACGATGTGTTCCGCTTCCTCGACGGTAGATTGCGCCAGCACGGTATATTTCATGCAGTTAATGAGCATGTGGATGCGAGGCAGGCTAATTCCAAATGCCGTGTAAGGCAGCAAATCCTCCATCAATGCTACTGTGCCACGCAGAAATTCACGAATGTCCGCTAAAGCGGGCTTCACCATGCCAATCATATCCCCCGTTGACGCCAGGATTATCAGTTCAAACATAACCGAACGACACCCCTGAGAATCAATCAGGATCACGTCATACTGACTGAAAAGAGGTGTGGATAGAGCATTACGAAGGCGCACTCGCCCATCAGCAACATTCAGCATGTATGTCGGCAACAGGTTACGTGGGTCGTTAGAAACTATGAGGTCCAGATTATCGATATTGGTGCGAGAGATAATATTTTCGGGGCTGGAAAGGTCCACCGTTTGCATGAGTAATTCATACAGACCGCAGGGGGCTTCATAACTGAGAGGGTACATGCTGCTAAGGGTGGGCTGAGCATGATCGCCGTCGATGATGAGAGTTTTAATACCGGCATCGGCGAGAAAACCACCGAGGTAAGCGGTCTGGGTTGATTTACCCTCCCCGCCTTTGGTAGAAACAATGGGTACAACTTTAGTTTTTGAATGCATTTCGTCACCTGAATTACTTTATTCAGATGAGAACGAGTGCTCCATTCTGTTATTTCCAGAAACACGGGGATTGAAAATCCCCGTGTCCTTGGTTCGATTCCGAGTCCGGGCACCACTTACATCGAAGCACGCTGGTCAGAGGTGAGAAAACTGACGGGCGTTTTGCGAAAGTGGTACTTGTTGATGTTTATCTCACGTCAGTACACATCAGAAAGTTACCCTCTCGAACAGGGAATCTGTTGCAGCAGGTTCCCTTTTCTCGATCACTGCGAATAATTACAATCACCTGGCCATATGTCAACCATTCCAGGCCCTTTCCGTACGTTTATCAGTGAATAAAGACAATTCCTGCTCCAGCGTTCTTGCCGCAATATCCATATTGATATCGATGTATTCCATTGTGGTGCTGACACTGCTGTGTCCAGGCAGGCCTTTAACCAATTGCAGATTACGCTCCGGGGATTTCATCAGCGTGGTGGCCAGCGTGTGCCTGAAACGATGAGGTGTAACGAAAAATCCGCATTCATTTGACAGTCGTCTGAAAAAAGAACGTAAAGGCTGCAATGACGGCATCCCCGATAGTTTTTCACGTTCACTCGGAGGAGATACAAAACGCTCAAAGTGAAAGAGTATATCGTCTCTTTCTGCACCACGGGCAATCGCTTTTTCAGTAAGCATTCTCAGTTGCGCTCGCAGGTGAGCGACTATAGGCACCTTCCACTCACGACAGGTTTTACTTCCCTCAGTTCTCAGTTCAATCGCCCCCCCTCATCCAGACAGACGTCTTTCAGACGAATATGCAGCAGCTGATTCTGGCGCATTCCGGTATAACGAAGCGTATCCAGCACGACATTCCAGTACCATACCGGGTAAAGCGCGCAATTTGCATGCCCTTCCGGGCAAATCTTTTCATCCTCACCAAATTGCTGCATTACCAGCGAAACCCTTGTCATCTGATTTACAGACAGCGTCTTCTTTCTTTTTTTATGCGATTTGACAGAAACACCATTAAAAGGATTTTCCTCATAACTCACCAGCTTCTGCTTTATCCAGAAATTATACAACGCGCGCATATGTTCAACTTTATTATTCCACGTATGAGAAGAAGACTCCTGCTCTTTTGATACATGACGACGCCACATTAAAACATCCCGTTGCGTTCTACTTTCAGGAAAACGAAGCAGCCCCATAAACTTCCTGAAGACATTGACAACCTTCATATAGCTTAACTCAGTCTGCTCTCTTAAATGTTTATGAAAAAAGTATTCATCCACAAGCATTTTCCAGGAACAATCACCATTATTTCCGTTCATTGTTTTCTCTTCAGTTATATGTTGAAAATGCTCTGTCTTTTTATAAAAATCAGGGCGCTGATATGTAAAGACTGTCCGCAGGTACTTTTTGATGAAAGACTGACTTACCTTTCAACAGATATCCTTTTTCCCTTCTGAGTTTACCTTTCTTATCACATTCATCATGTATCAAAACATAATAAAACCTTTTTTTATCATGGCGCTTATGTATATTCATCCTTTCAAAAGAAAGTTGAAGTGACTCTCTGGAATTTGCATTTTCACCTCTTGATTTCAGGAACTCGAAGAATATTCCAGGGACGGGAAGGAAAACATATCCAGAGATAGTGTGGATTTTATCGGGTTGCTCATTGAAGCTTAATTCCCCGGAGTTAATCCCTTTACTTAACCAGTTCATAAATTCCTGCCCATCAGGTATGTCGGGCGGAGAAGAATTTTTCACTTCGGAATCTGATAAGGCATCTCTCGAACAGCCATGATCCATATCTTTTAGTATGACTGGCTCATCGGTGACCGCCTCAGTAAAATCCACTAAACAATGATGAGTTTCATTCGTAACAGGATTTGTAGCATCCTCAGTATTATTAACCTCATCGAATAATGACAGCAGACTGTTGGTCTCCGTATTATTATCGTCATCTTTTTCTGAAAGATTTATATCACAGGGTTTGTTTGAGGGATTATCAGCGAGTTCAGCAGGCACACCCTCCAGAGAGGTAGCCAGAGTGAAATCAACAGCAGTCAGTGATTCGTTAGTTACAGTCTCTTTATTTTTTAGATGATCAAAAGAAGAAGTGAGCAATTCAGCCTGAGAGCCTGATTCAGTACTCCGGGTGGTTTCGATATCGTGTTGCAATGGCGATTCTGCTATTGCAGCAGCCTCGTTTAATAATTTTTGCAAGAGTTGCATCTCGGGATGATGATTGCGGATCGAATATGCGACATTGTGTAATGCAAGTGGTGTATCAGAAAGCCATTCGACAGCTTGTGATGTAAGCAGCCGTCCCGCAGACAGGACAGCAAAGGATTCCACCCATTCCCGGCAGGGGGTATAGAATCGAACACGGAATGGTCGTGCCGGAACGGACAGCCCCGGTTGCCAGCGTTTGCCGTCATCAGGTTCTTCCTCAATATGGGAGCACAGTGGAAGATGATAGAAAAGTGCTGACCAGAAGCGACTTTTTCCTCAGGCACCTTCAGGCGTTTACGGAAGTTCTCCAGATCGTGTCGTTGCCAGATGGAGCGCACGCCGCTGCCGGAGATGAACACGCCTTTTACGCAGTTCATTACAGATTCGGTGCTGACCATGAGCCGGGAACTCAACGGCGTACTCGGCAACCGCGTATTCAGACGCTTCATCGGCGCGGTTCTTCAGGTTGGGGACTCTGCGGTTCTGGTTAACCAGCATGTCAATACCGCCTTCTTCAACGCGTTCCTGATAACGATAAAACGTATCTCGCGACACGCCGATGATTTTACAGGTTTTGATACGTTACGGAGTTCCTCAGCCAGATTGAGCAAGCCAGCTTTGTGTTTGATGATGGGATTATTAGTATGAAACATGAGAGTTACCTCCTGTTTTGTATAAGGATTAGACACCCATAGCAAAACGGGTAACTCTCAACCTTTTAAGGTCCAGTGTCAGATCAGGTCGCGACCAGTACATTTAATGGCCATATAAAATGATTGCTTAACAGTGCTCACTGTTCCGTTGTTCCCCAAACTCCGATTTTACCCACCATTAATGGACACGCAAGTAAGTTTGAAATTTAGATTTTATATAAAAAAACCTTGTCTCTTTAAATTAGCATCATGCTTAATAGTGCGCCTGTGTGGTAGTTTACTAAAAGAATAATTTATTGAATACGAAAATGGATTTTTTAGACGAAAAAAACGTCATCAAAAAAAATAACAACAAGCTAACTTTAAATAAACAAGGATTGAATATGCTCGAACCTTCTACAGCAAACAGATTTTTATCCGTTGTATCAAGCCACCTTCCTTTTTCGACAGCATATCGCTATGAGACACCAGAACAATGTAATTTTCCGAAATTAACATTTAATAATTTTAATAACAATGTAGAACCTGAAATTTTAAAAGAAGGAAGCGCAGATGAACGTGCTTCACAATGGCAGGATTTTTGTTTGATGGTTCAGCAGATTATTAATCTGAGTGCAGACACCGGCACTAAAATGATTCTATCTTCTACTTTGGCAAATATCCTTAGAGATATGCCGCATGAAGTCATTATGAGCACAACAGCGCTTTGTAATATCATTTCCGGAAAACATGATGTAGAAAATTTTGTATTAAACACTCTGGGCCCAACAGCTTATTTTTTCCTCCCCGAGGGGAATTTTATATCAAAAATCGCTGATTATTTTGTAAAGGAAATCTCTGAATTTGTCAGCAGCCTTTATCCGTACGCCAAACCAGACAATATTGAAGATCTGAAAAATTATGGTATGTTTCTGATGGTAATATTAATAGCAGTCAGACATACACTAACCCTAAATGATTCCCCGCAAAATTGGTACTTTAAAATACCGCCCTTTATCGGAAACATGTTGATTAAAGCAAACACATATTGGAATACGCTACTGGATTTAAGTCATTCAAAAGGAGTCACAAATAGCACATCAAGCAGGGATAAAGGAATGAAAGATAATCCTGTTGATTTTGAAGTGGATACTAACATCAAAGTACTCTGGCCCACAGCAAAGCTGTCTCCAAACACGACATATAATAAAGAAGCGCTTATAAATGAAATCAGTCGGCAGTCTATAAAACCGGTACTGGGTAGTTTTTCATCGAATTCAACGACACACCAAAATCTTACCGTTATCGAAATGCCGGTTGATAAACAGTTATACCAATCATCAAGCTTCCATGAATGGCTCCAGACTAAAATCATTGACGAAATTAAACATGCAGAAAATATAGAAATATTTAATTGTAAGAATAAAAATATAATAACAACTCAGCCAGAAGATGGCAATCTTGTCGGCAATATCTATATGAATACGCAGTGTGATGCCGTCGCTAACCCTACCTCACATAAAAAGATAGCAGGTCCAGCGTTGCTAAACCACAAGAGTAAAAAAAATGATTTTCCCGCTGACCAAAATATCGCTGTGAGGTCTAACGATAAATATCCAGCCGGTGACTCCGATACAAGATTACACCTGGAAATGCCATTACATTCTTTATCCGGCCCCTTATCAGCAACGCCGGTTACTTCTACAGCCGTCAGGCCCACTCCATTATTGTTTTTTTCTGCGCTAGCCAGCTCAATAAGTCAGGTCTATTCAGCAGTCATAAAGCAATCTTATGAAGCTGGCGAATCGATAGGGAAACATTTCAAATCTTCTGAACAGCTCCAGAATAATTACAGCGCAGATGGCATAATAAAGCAAACGCAAGTAAAAGACCATCACGGTGAAAGTCGGTTAGAAAGTGCAGCCTCAGTGAGGCATATTCGTAGTATCAGTACGCAATCCCACTCTTCCAGAATTTTTGAAGATAATAAGCCCCTTATTCATTATCTTCGCAAAAAAGGCGCACTTGAAATAAGAACAAAAAAAAAGGTTATAACCAGGGAGGAGCTTGTTGCGGCCGTAGCCAGCCATATTTATACCGCACATCCAAAGGATGCGACTAAATTAAAGAAAACAGCAGGTCGGATACTTGCGGGAGCCGATTTGTATGGCGGAAGAAAAAACGAAAAAATTTCATCGAGTCAGGCATCAACTGTTGTTGGTAGTTGGCTATTTACTACTCTATTTGGAGAATCATTTAGTAATGTTATTTCGAAAAAAGTAGCTGAGAAATATCCTTCCTCAACCTGTACGGTTAATCAACTTTCAGAGATATTATTTCCCGAAAACAACAATAATAAAAATATCTTTCTCGAAGAGAATATCCCACCTCAAAAAAAAGAAATTTTTTATAATGTGTTAAATGAGTTTGCAAATATTATGATCCCTGCTTTCTATTTTTCGGACGTTTCCACACGATCAATGGCAATTGACAGTGATGAATTTGCATATTTATATACCGGCTCACGATATTTATCCGCAACTGGAAAACTGAAAGATTCAACACCGCAGGAAACCATTTTGATTGGCAAAAGCCTGTGGGAGATAGCCGTTACTGACGGAATCGAAGTTGATAAAATTTCCTTTTATTTGCTTCCCACCCTGCTGTTTTTAGCCCAACATCAGCCTGAAATGATTAGCACAGAAAATGATACACTTGCAGCCAAACTGGCGGCGATAACAGCCTATGTTAACTACAAAAAAAATCTTAAGGCAGCACGAGAGGACTTGCATAAAAAGATTGAAACTTATCAGGCCATGGTTAAAAAATGGATGAGTAAAAGCAAGCTGGCGGATTTTATCATAGATAACCTCTGTTCTGGAGTAGTTAAAGTAGATGAAAAGATTCATCCTTATTCAAGTATGAATCTGGCGAGGCATTCAGAGTCTCTCAGAGACATAGCGAAGCAAGACTACATAGACGGTACAAGCCGCCCCTGCCCCCCGGCACCATCAAGCCTGACTGCCGCCAATGAAAATGCGACAAAAGGAGTAGCAGACAGTTTTTCTCACATTAATGAGTATCTGCTTTGGGCAGCATTAGGTAGTGCAGATAAAGAAGAAATTAGCTTTATCACTGATAAAAATGCCGAGATACGTCCTGTCGCTGTCGAATTTAAAGCATGTTCAGAAATCGAACCTAACGCCAGGTCGTGTTTTCTGAATATGATTTCATTCCTGAATCCTGAAACAACAGACCTTTTTTCTGTAATGGTAGACGGGGAAGAGAGAATTTATTTCTTAAAGGGGGAGAAGGGCAATGATGATGGTAGCTATAAAATAGTTCGCGTTGATAAAGATATTGAAAGCTATATTAAATATAACCTTATTGGCCGGCCAGAAAGTTTAGGTAAATCTGATAATGTCAGAGGTTATACATTCTCCGTTCACAGAAAAGAAATAATCAATGCTAATAAAAAACCAGCCGATCTGATTAACCATTACGTTAAGGTGCACCGCGAGAGGCTTTATAGCGCACTTTATGCCTCTGGCGATCAGAAAGGTTCCTATCAGGCTTTATGGGATTTTGTAAAACACATGATTCCTTTTTATGACTGTGTAGAAGGAAGCATCAAGGGCGATGCCAGTCAGGCTGTCCCCGCGTGTTTAATAGATGCCATTATGTTTTTACCCGTTATCGGACAATCAATTGGAATGAGTACCCGGTTTGCTAAGGGTCTGGCACGCGGTATCACAAAGGGTATGGAATATGGTTTAGCCAGAGAGACGGCTTTTGAAGCTGGCCGGGTCGCTATCCATGAGGTTGCTCTTCCCACAGTTAATGATTTTATTTTGCTGAGTAAAAATATGCTCAGGGCGATAGATCCTGGTTTTGAACTAATAAACAGTGCTGGAAATTTTCTCACAAAAAAACTCATTAATATCCTGGCTAAAGAAAAAAAAAACGCAGCCCTGGTGACCAGGCTGACCGTAGGACAAATAATAAAAGATACCCCCCCTCTCCCTGATGATTATATTATGGCCAGATTACCCGGAGTAAAAGAAAAGCTACCGGTTAAAAAAGTGCAAGAAAATGGCAGTGAATCGATTTATGTCGCCTTAAGTCGTGATACCGGAGAATGTTTCGGTAAGCACTATTACCTCGAGGGTGATATGCTTATTCCCGTCATTAGAGATCAACATCCATTTTTAAAGCATATTTCTATGGAACTGGCTGACGTTATAACAGAAGAGATGTTTGCAGAAAATATCGTGAAATCTTCATTAGCAGGCCCGGACTATATGGGAATAATGCATGGTGATAGCGGCGAAATGTATCTTTGCTCCGGTTATAATTTTCTGCCGGTAATCCAGAAAATGTCTCAAGATGGATCTCCTTACTTCTTTGAGATTGTAATGAAGGACGGAAAAAACTTACCCATAGCATTCGACCCAGACATGCAAAAGTTTTATCTCAACACCGAAAACAATTCTATCATAAATGAAAAATGGAACCGGTTAGATATTAGATGCTCACTTCCTGGAGGACGTGTTAAAAGAGGTCTTAGCGATGCCTGTGGCATATTCACCATCCTGCCAAAGCCATCTGAGTTTAGTCAGGAAGAAATAGATCTTATCGACAAGATAAGAATACCCTACGACAAGACAAAAACCTACAATATGGTTGAAAACTTAAATAAAAAGTACTACAACGATGGTCCGCTTTTCGAAGTAACGCAAAAAATCAGTACAATTAACCCCAAACCTCCACTTGAAACCCTTGTGGTAGAAATGAATGGTCAGGCTGTTCCGGTAGAAATAGAAATTATTCGTGGCCATGGCATTAAATACTACGCCTCCAATCTGGAAATGAATGAAAAATATTCGTTAGTATTCATTAACGGCTACTGGGTTTTTGAACGTTCGACGGACGCGAGCGTTTCCAGGGAATTGCTGAAAGCGACCCACGGTCATTCTTATGAAAAAGCTTTAGCTGATAGCCCTATTTCAGTGCCCGATAGCAATGGATTCAGATGGGATTCAAATGACAATATGTTTATAAAAGTAAAGGATGAATACCTTAGAGTATATAGTTCTGATCAGGGAGAAATAAGAAAATATCTTCAAAATGAAAGCGGAGATAAATTATACATAAAAATGCAAGATGGTGTTCTATCCCCGGAAGGTTCTCACCCTTTATCAGAAAACCCTGATAACATTAAAAATAAGCATGGTAACAAACCTGAACCAGGC
Organism: Erwinia mallotivora; assembly: GCF_000590885.1. Classification (GTDB taxonomy): domain Bacteria; phylum Pseudomonadota; class Gammaproteobacteria; order Enterobacterales; family Enterobacteriaceae; genus Erwinia; species Erwinia mallotivora. The sequence continues at coordinate 25,246 of NZ_JFHN01000023.1, read as the reverse complement.
ACGAGCAACGAACCGATAATAATTGCAGACGAGGCCCTGGCAATAAAATTATCTGATAAATGGGCAATAAAAGAGGGTGCTGATGATATATTCAATGAATTAAGATATTCAGCCATAGGCACCGAGGGACGTTTCAAAGGGATCTATACCATAGCGACTCATGACCAACAATCAGCATCTGCTTTTGAATATTTTATTTTACAGAATGAAAAAATTTATAAAGTCAGGTGGGATAGCTACGTTCAAAAATGGCGAGTTGTCAATCCTGACCATCCTGGCTCACTGGCATATGCGGAGCCAATTAGTTTAAATACCGATAATGAATGGGTTGTCGATTTTGATTTGCCGGGAAAAGGAGGAGCACCCAGAGGTCTACCAAAATTCACCCTACCTGAAACAAGAAATACGATTAAAAACGAATTTATCCTTGAAAAACATATGGGGCCGCTCGAAAAGGCGTCATTAAAAGGAAACTTTGCGGTTAGCTTCAGAAAAGCGGGAAGACAAACATTACAGGCACTTGCTGAAGGTGCCGGCGCTAAGCCCCACTCAATCCTGGAAAAAACGATCAAGCCCTCATCTTTAGAAAAATACTATCCACAGAATCATCTTGATATTGGAAAGAAAATCAAAGAGCAAGGCATTGAAGGGCTTGTTGGCCACTGGGATGAGAGAGAGGGGTTAACAGGTATATATTTAACAGGCGATATTGATGTAGGTACGCCATTAATAAGAAAAGGATCTCATTTCATCTATCCACTTGAAATAAATGATTTAAGCGGTTCTTTAACCAACCTGAAAAAGCAGAAAAATTGGAAGAGCTTATGTTATTCAGGAGATTATGATACGCATGACATAATCATTTACAAGGGAGCTGGCAGGCCTCGTAAAGTGTTAAGTGAATTAAAAGAAGAACAAGAAATTATCGACCTTATGAATACAGAAATCGCAAAAGTAGATGCCGAAAGAACAAAAGCATCCCCCATCTATCGCGTTATTCAACATGGCCCTCAGGTCAATTATCCAACCTATATGAAAGATCATAAAGTAGATGAACCTGGGCCACTTAGCCTTGCTGTTGCTAACCCCGGAGATTTCCCCGTTGCTATGCTGGATCGCGGACAATGGACTATGATCAACAATGTAGATGAACTGGCGGAATATTATACGAATGTGGGAGCCGTTATAAAAAATGCCTGGACCAGGGACAGTAACCTTATTTATACACCAGATGGCATTAAATATCGTCCGGGAGAGAGACAATAATGTCTCAGACTGACTTCTAAGAAAAAGTCGTTACAACGGAAGAGGCCCGATATTGGGCCTCTTTTCGTTCATATCGGTATAGATAGCGATCCCCTCCCTGTAAAACGGCCCATTTAATTTTAGAGATCTTCCGACATACTTATTATGTTTCAGTCAGGAGACAGCCATGCGCAAAGCCCGGTTTTACAAGGATATAGCAGATATGCTCAGGAAAAATTTAACGCATAATAGTATGCTCACAAGTTAAATACTCATGGCTTGTTGAATACAATCAGAGTCGATTTTTTAGTGGCCGGGTAATTCTGACTCTTAACCATCACCAGTCTGGTCGTATCAGAAATAACCTCTCCGGCCAGATATAAATTTATTAGTTATCTTTAGATGTGGTCTTACTAAATCGAGTTTCCTCTCTCGATAATCATTGATATCAACTACTGCCAGAGCAATAAAAAACCGTAAGCATGACAGCCCACCAAATTAATACCAACCCCATCACCTGGAATAATTTTATTTCTCTTTCTATTTTGAAAAATTCAAAAAACATCACTCCCACTTGATATATATCAAATAATTTAGATTGCTCACCAGGCTGTGTATGAATACAGTATCCATTGCATATTTTTATCAAAAAATGAAATTATGCATCCAAAAATGTACTCTACACAGGTGCTAATACACATGACAGACAATACAAAAAAAACCTCCTCAACGGTTGCATCACAGGCCGCTCGGGTGCTGAAAGATCCTGACTCTTCGGCAATTCAGAAGAGTTTAGCCGGTTCTGCCTTATCCCAATCCGGAACGTCAAACCAGACAGGTGGAAAAATGGAGACAACCGCTTCAAAAGTTTTAAACAGCTCCAAATATAGTGATCAGACAAAAACTCTCGCTGCCTCAGTGCTTTCTCAGGCCAACAAAGAGCGGAAAGCATAGCGTTTTGATACTCTAAGCAGCTATACGTAGCTGCTTTTCTTCTGAAAGAAAAAAATGAGAGAAGCATCAAATTTCCCTTCGAAGATTATCAACATACAATTCAAATTTGATGCAATCACAACGTCATTGTAAAAAAAGGCTAGCGCTAATCACGGAAAAATTGATTTACACAAGACTGCTTAATATCTGTAATTTCAAAAATAGTCTTTTTATATGCCGTGATTATCACCTTAATGGCTTCATCATCCCAAATACATCAAGTAACTGCTGATTCTGCCTGGCATCACCGTAAAAATTCCTTTTATTTTAATATCAATCATATTATCTCACTCATTAGCCTTCAGGCTTTCGTATAATGATTTCTGCATTAACCCGCATATTAATCAGGACATCAACACCACCGAAAGCCTCAGCAATCTCTCAACATGAACTTTAGCAGCATTGCTGTGATAGCCGTTCCGGTCAGTTGCCTGTGGCTGATACTCAGTATCTGGTTAGGTATCAGGCACGAAAAACTGGCATCTATTTCCCGTCAAAAGCCACGCTGAATGCCTGACTGCCTGACTGCCTGACTGCCTGACTGAGTCAGGATTGATGGTAGCCAGTATGCAGGCGAAGCAGAGCCATCGTGTTATTGTGGCCGCAGCATTACAGATTCATAACGAAACTACTTATAAAAAATGAGGATATTATGTCTGCGATTGAACAATTAGCCTATTACCAAAAGAAACTCGCTTACGAAACAGACTCATGGGATCTCTACCTGGCGATGAAAAATGGCGAAAACGTGGTCATCGTGGACGGACGCGCAAAAGAGGCTTATCTGCGTGAACACATTCCCGGTGCCATTAATCTTCCACACAAGGAAATGTGCTTTAACACCACCGCCGGACTGGATAAATCGAAAGTGTATATCTGCTATTGCGATGGTATCGGCTGTAATGCCTCGACCAAAACCGCGCTCAAATTATTGACCCTCGGCTTTGAGGTAAAAGAACTGCTGGGTGGTCTGGACTGGTGGAAGCGCGATGGTTACAGCACCGAAGGGAGTGAAGGCAGAGAGGGAACGCCGGTAGCCTGCGGCTGCTGATAACACCTGCAAATAGTCTGTATCTGACGCCGGAACCCGAAAGGTCGTGGAAAACATACCATGCCAGTAGTCTGTCTGAATCTTTACAGGTTACTGGCAACGGTGAACCCCCACAGGCCATCGCTACCGACAAAGGTTCGTGATACGCCAGTGGGCTGACTTTTCGGCATACTCTCTGGACATTGAAAATCCTGCAAGCCTAATTTATCAGCATCCCACGTCGCTATTCACAGCCGATCAAGACATGCCGAACGCAGAACCTCTGTCAGCTCTTTAAGCCCCTGAGGTATCTGTCGGTGTCCTGGATAGTAAATGTGCATCGCAGGTTCAACCGGTGACCAGTCAGGAAGGACGATAATCAGTTCCCCTCGCTTTATATAATCAGCAACTCGTTCTTCAAGACAGTATGTAATACCGACATCCCTCAATGCCAGTTCAATACCCAGCGTTGTCTCGTTGACGCAAACCTGTCCGGGCACATCAATCACACGATGCTCGTCACCTTTAGCAAAATCCCATCGATAAATAACACCCTGACCAGTGCGGATCTGAATGCAGGAATGACATTGCAGATCTTCAGGAATAACAGGAGCCTTTTTCTGATAAAGATAGCGCGGTGAGGCGACGGCAACCCATCGGAGTTCCGGTCCCAGCCTTACAGCAACAAAGTCCTCCGGCACAGTCCCGCCGAATCTGACCCCAGCGTCAAAGCCACCGGATACGATATCCACCATTTTATCGTCGACGGCAATTTCGACTTCAACTTCAGGATATTTTTCCAGATAGATGGGCAGCAGACGGGCAAAGAGCAGTCTGGCACCATCACTCAACACGTTGATTCTGAGACGTCCCACGGGACGATCGCGCATCCGGTTAATCTCATCCAACGCACCACCTATTTCATTGAAACCAATCTCAAGGCGTTGCGCCAGACTGGTGCCCGCTTCCGTAGGGGCTACCATTCGACTTGTTCGATTCAGCAACCTCACACCAAGCCTGGCCTCAAGATTTCTCACCGAGTGGCTAAGGGCTGAGGTGGTAATGCCGAGCTCAACGGCCGCCAGAGTGAAGCTCCGTAATCTTTCAACAGTCCGAAATGCATTCAAATCGGCAAGATCACCCCTTGATAGCTTTGCTACAGGTCTTACAGGCATATCATTGTCCATCACCGTTAAATTAAACAGACGAATTGGGAGGATCGGTTCGTCTCAGGCATAGAACCATCCCTGGTGTGTAATACCACTGCCCATCTCTATTGGCTGTCATATTGCACTCCTGTGCTGACGAAGTTAATCAACTGGCCGGGTCAATTCTGCGTGACGCGCGGCCTTAACTGTTTCGGGCGTGATACGATTTTCCTGCACCTGTTGCACTGTTTTTTCATCTCCACCAACGACATGGTCGATATTATTCATAAGAGCCGTGTAACCTTGTAGTGCAACCAGAGTCTTATCATTTTTAGGAGACAACCCTATCCGGGTTTTGCCCATTCCGGCGTTTGCGTGAAACTCGCTGTTAGTCGCCCCGGGAAGAAGAGCTGTAACGGTAATACCTGAATCTTTAAGTTCTTCCCGCAGGGATTCAGCAAATGAAAAACCAAAAGCTTTAGAAGGACCATATACCGTTTCAAAGGGGGTAGGCAGAGTGGCGGAAACGGATGAAACCACCAGAATTTTACCATTACCATTAGGAACCATATGCTGAACGACTCTTTTCGCCATATGCACGGTGCCTCGTATATTTATATCCAGCACTTTGAATTCATCTTCCAGGCTGTTATCTTTAAATGCACCACCAATTGCCACGCCGACATTCAATACCGCGACATTAACAGGTCTTTTCAGACCAAGTGTAAACTGCCAGAAGTTCTCAACGCCTTCGTAAGTCGCGGCGTCGGCCTGATAAGGATAAGCTTCGACGCCCAGCAGGCTTATTGCTTTAGCCGCATCGAAAATTCTGTTACCTGATCCTGAAATAGCAACGTCGAATCCATTTATGGCAAACTGTCTGGCGAGTTCATAACCAATTCCTGATGATGCGCCGGTGATGAGTGCAAGTTGACGAGTTTCAGACATATTTCCTCCGGGAAAATTAAGCGCATAAGTTAATTATTCAGGTTTTAACCATACAAGATTATTAATCACAGATGGATGAATTTCCCTCAATGCAGCATTGAAAAAAATAAAACCTTGAGCACGCGATATAATTATCTCATTGCAATAAAATCTCCCAGGGAATATCTTTTGATATTTCTTTTCAGCCAGAAATAAATCACCATAGCCTTTTATTTATTTGAAAAATAAATAAAAAACCATGTATCTTGTGTTGCAGAGGGATAATAAAAATACATATTGCAATTAAGCAATGAGATATTTTAAGCAACTCACAGATGTGTTTAGCGATGGAATTTTCAGGGTACACATTCATTTCCCGCGCTCACCCACCAGGCAAGGTGAGCACTTTTCAACGCCTGAATTTATATCTCCCTTTTTTTATCACTGAAAGCCCCTCACGCCAGGATAATTTTTTTACCCTTCGCTTTCAGGGCGACAAGCATCTCTTCTGGTGCGCGGTTATCAGTGATGACGGTGTCGATTTTTTCCAGCGCCAGAACCTGATTGAACCCTTTTCTGCCAAACTTTGTCGAGTCTGTGACCACAATCACCTGCTTTGCCGCCGATGCCATCACACCGCTTATGGCATAGCCTTCGTTAAAAGTGGTGATGCCGTTTTCAGCATCAAGCCCGTCGGCGCCAACGAACATCAGACTGGCTGATACCCCACGCAGAGCCTGCTCAGCAATGCTGCCATGCAGGGACACCGTTTTGTGCCTGACGGTCCCGCCGCACACCACTAATGTGATATCTCTGTTTTCAGCGAGGATAGCGGCGGCAGGCAGGCTGTTGGTGATAACCGTAATATTCTTTGTGGCGACCAGCTCTTCCGCCAGCAGTTTAGTGGTGCTGCCGCTGTCCAGAATCACCGTGTCTCCCTCTTTCACCAGCTTTGCCGCCTCTGTGGCAATGCGCCTTTTAGGGTCGGCAGCAAGCTTGTAGCGATCGTTAAGACTGACTTCGGGATTTTCCGCAACGGTTTCGTGAGCTGCGGGTGACTCGACACGGGCCGCTCCGCCGTGAAAACGCGTGAGTAATCCACGTTCTTCCAGAAGACGCAGGTCTGCACGTACGGTCACTTCGGTTACCCCCAGGCTGGACGAGATATCATTCACCAGCTGGCTGCCCGTACTGTTGACCATTTCGACTATTTTATTTCTTCGTTCAAAGGTGTTCATAAACACTCCTGTTCCGCATCTGCAAATCCTAAAACGAAAGAATAAGAAAGTAAAACAATAATGAGCGTAATGTGACCAGGCCAACATCGCCCGATCGGTGACACTGAGCAATACATGCTTATAACTATGTTTTATAACATATTTTTAAAAAAAACAGTCGACGAAAACACACAGCAAAGAAAGAAACAAAACGAAAACATAAAAAAGATAACGCAAATAAATAGATCAGGATCACATAACAAAAAGAAAGGAATTGTACTGATCACGAAAAATAACGATTGTTTATTACATACATTCGGAGGGCGTGATGAAGAAAATTATTGATCAACATAAATCGGGTCAGGACTGCGGTATCTGTTCAGTGTGTTCTGCTCATCCTCTGGTCATTGAAGCCGCACTCAGGCTGGACCTTAACAGTGAGCGACAGGTTTTAATTGAAGCTACCTCTAACCAGGTCAATCAGTACGGCGGCTATACCGGCATGAAACCCGACGCGTTTCATCGCTATGTGCTGTCTGTCGCCAGGGGCGTGGGCTTTCCTGAGAGCCGCCTTATCTTTGGTGGCGACCATCTCGGTCCAAACTGCTGGCAAAATGAAAACGCAGAAACCGCAATGGAGAAATCACGGGTACTGATTGCGGAATATGTGAAGGCAGGCTTCAGCAAAATACATCTCGATACCTCCATGTCATGCGCAGGCGATCCGGTTCCGCTTCCTCCCGCCACTGTCGCTGAACGCGCAGCCGAGCTGTGCCGCGTAGCGGAAGAAACCGCCACTGCTGAGCAGAGAGCGCAGCTGACCTATGTCATTGGGACCGAAGTGCCGGTGCCCGGCGGTGAAGCAGCGGCCATTCATGAAGTCCATGTCACCCGCCCGGAAGATGCGGCCCACACGCTGGAAGTCCATTATCAGGCATTTCGTGCAGCCGGTCTGGAAGAGGCTATTGCGCGCATTATTGCGCTGGTGGTCCAGCCTGGCGTGGAGTTCGACCACAGCAGCGTTATTCATTATCAGCCAGAAGCTGCCCGTGAGCTCAGCACCTTTATTGAATCCACCCCGGTGGTCTATGAAGCGCATTCAACGGATTACCAGACCCGCGGTGCATATCGCGCGCTGGTCAGAGATCACTTTGCCATTCTGAAAGTCGGTCCGGCACTCACCTTTGCCCTGCGTGAAGCGATCTTTGCTCTGGCTGAAATTGAAAAAGTGCTGGTCGCACCTGAAAAACAGAGCCAGATTCTGGCAGTAATCGATCAGGTGATGCTTGATGAACCCGGCTACTGGAAAAAGTATTACCGTCCGGCCTTTTCTCAGTCGCTGGTCGATATTCACTACAGCCTGTCCGATCGTATTCGTTATTACTGGCCTAACAGCCGTATCAGCAGCGCATTTGAATCTCTGGTGGCTAACCTCAGTATCACCGATATTCCTCTCGGACTACTCAGTCAGTATCTTCCCAGACAGTTTCAGCAAGTGCTGAGTGGCTCCCTGCGCCCGGATCCGCATTCACTTATTATCGACAAAATCCAGGACGTGCTCCGTGACTACGCCTTTGGATGTGAACCACAGATAAACCCGACAAAAGAGGTAAGCCATGCATAACTATCGCCTGAGCATCTCCTGCGGGCTGCAATTTGGCAGTGCCGACGAGGCACTTCGCTACATTGGGGAAAAGATGGTGAAAGACGGGATCTGTCGTGATTCTTATCCGGCAGCCCTGTTGGCGCGTGAAGTCGCTTTTCCGACAGGCATTGCGCTGGATGGTCACGCGGTTGCCATTCCTCACTGTGAAGCCACTCACGCCATTGAACCCGCCGTCTGTCTGATTCGCCCCGCATCGCCCGTTAAATTTCAGCAGGCTGATGATGACGGCATGATTGACGCCGAGCTGATTATTGCGCTGGTGGTGACACATCCGGAGCAGCAGCTGGATCTGCTGCGTAGCCTGTTTGGCCAGCTGCAACAGCCTGAGTTTATCGAAAGCCTGCTCAGCGCGCCTGAAGAAGAGATTGCTGACGTCTTTAACAGCCGGCTTTTCGCACCGGCAGCATGACAACACCCTGACCCTGCAAACGGAGAATAACAATGAAACGTAAAGTGATCGTAGCCTGCGGCGGTGCCGTCGCTACCTCAACCATGGCCGCCGAAGAAATTAAAGAACTCTGCGAGGAGAACGGCATTTCAGTCGAGCTGGTGCAGTGTCGTGTTAATGAAATCGAAACCTATATGGATGGTGTCGACCTGATATGCACCACCGCCCGCGTTGACCGTCAGTTTGGTGATATCCCGGTGGTACACGGCATGCCCTTTATCTCCGGGGTGGGTATTGATGTCCTGCGCCAGAAGATTCTGACTATTCTCCAGGGTTAAGCCTATGTTTACTGAAATCATGCGTTACATCCTCGACCTCGGTCCGACAGTGATGCTGCCGATGGTCGTCATCATTTTCTCCGTTTGCCTGGGAATGAAAGTGGGAGATGCGTTTAAATCAGGCCTGTTTATTGGTATCGGATTTGTCGGTATCGGGCTGGTCATCGGGCTGATGCTGGACTCTATTGGACCGGCTGCCAAAGCCATGGCGACAAATTTTGACATCAGTCTGGATGTGGTTGATGTGGGCTGGCCGGGGTCTTCACCCATGACCTGGGCTTCACAGATTGCCCTGGTTGCGATTCCTGTTGCCATCGCGGTCAATATTCTGATGTTGGTGACCCGGATGACCCGCGTGGTTAACGTGGACATCTGGAATATCTGGCATATGACCTTTACCGGCGCGATGTTGCACCTTGCAACGGGTTCATACTGGGCGGGGATTCTGGGCGTTGTTTTGCATGCTGCATTCGCTTACAAGCTGGGTGACTGGTTTGCGCGCGATACTAAAAACTATTTTGAGCTGGACGGGATTGCTGTTCCGCATGGGTCATCAGCTTACATGGGGCCGGTGGCCGTTATGGTTGACTGGATCATCGGGAAAATCCCTGGCCTGAGGCGTATACATTTCAGCGCAGACGACGTGCAGAAACGTTTTGGCGCTTTTGGTGAGCCGGTCACCGTGGGATTCATTATGGGCCTGCTGATTGGATTACTGGCTGGCTACGATGCAAAAGACGTGTTGCAACTGGCGGTAAAAACCGCAGCGGTCATGTTACTGATGCCGCGCGTGATAAAGCCCATTATGGATGGCCTGAATCCGATTGCCAAACAGGCCCGCAAGCGTATGCAGGCAAAATTCGGTGGACAGGAATTCCTGATTGGTCTTGACCCTGCCCTGCTGCTGGGACACACCTCGGTGGTATCTGCCAGTCTGATTTTCATCCCGCTGACCATTTTGATTGCCGTCGTGCTGCCGGGCAATCGCGTACTGCCGTTTGGCGACCTGGCAACCATCGGGTTTTTCGTCGCAATGGCCGTGGCAGTGCATCAGGGGAACCTGTTCCGCACGCTGATTTCAGGCATCGTCATTATGAGCATGACGCTGTGGATTGCCACCCAGACCATCGGACTGCATACGCAGCTGGCTGCAAACGCCGGGGCACTTAAAGCAGGTGGCCAGGTTGCCTCAATGGACCAGGGCGGTTCGCCGATCACCTGGCTGCTTATCCAGCTTATGACCTGGCAGAACGTCACGGCACTGATGGTGATTGGCGTGATTTATCTGTCGGGCGTGGCTCTGACATGGCGACGAGCCCGTCAGGCAACTGAAGCGGCCCCTAACAATCACCAGCCAGAAAGCAACCATTTACCTGAATAACTAACGGGGGGCACCCCGTCTTTCCGGAGTTAACCCAATGAAATCTGTCGTGATACACGCCGGAGGCAGCGTTACGGTTGAAGAAAAGCCGATGCCTCAAATTGCAGCCGCAGATGAGGCGCTGATTGAAGTCATCTGTTCCGGGCTTTGCGGTTCTGACATTCCGCGTATTTTTCATGGTGGTGCGCATTTTTATCCAATTACCCTCGGTCATGAGTTCTGTGGCCGGGTCAGGGACACCGGTGCCGACATCAGTGACCTGAACGTTGGCGATCTGGTCTGCTGCGTGCCGTTGCAGCCCTGTTTTGATTGTGATGAGTGCCGTCGCCAGCTCTGGTCGCAGTGCCGTCATTACCGTTTTATCGGCTCACGCAGTGACGGTGGCAACCGTGAGTTCATCGTGGTGCCGCGCAAAAATCTGTTTCGTCTTCCGTCCGGTACATCGCCCGTTGAAGGCGCATTTTTTGAACCCATGACGGTCAGCCTGCACACCATTGAGCTGGCGGGTGGTTGTCGTAATAAGGAAGTCATTATTGTGGGGGCCGGCACCATCGGGCTTCTGGCCATGCAGTGCGCACGGGCGCTGGGGGCACGTTCGGTGACGGCAATAGACATCAACCCGGCGCGGCTGGCGTTATCAAAAAGTCTGGGTGCCGACCACGTGTTTAACAGTGCGGAGATGACCCCGGAAGATATCCGGCAGGCGATGGACAATCGCCGTTTCGGGCAGTTGATCCTTGAAACAGCGGGCGCACCACAAACGGTCGAATTGAGTATTCAGATTGCCGGCCCACGCGCGCAGCTGGGTCTGATCGGCACCCTGCACCGTGACCTTAATCTCAGCAGCAGCACGTTCGGCCTGATTCTGCGTAAAGAGTTGCAGGTGCTTGGCAGCTGGATGAATTACTCCGGCGAGTGGCCGGGTGTGGAATGGCAGCAGGCTACTGAGCTGTTCAGGGCGGGCCAGATTGATTTGTCGTCACTGATTACCGTTCAGGAGAACGCGGATCGCTACGCCGGTGCCGTCAGTGAACTTCAGGGCAAACCGATGAGCGGCAAGATCATGCTCGATTTTTCAGTCGATAAAGGAGAACAGGCATAATGTATCTCGTCTCAAATCGCGCCATGCTGATAAAGGCGCAGCAGCAAGGCTATGCCGTTCCGGCCTTTAACGTGCACAATCTTGAAACCGTGCAGGTCATCGCTGAAACCGCCGCAGAAATGGCGTCACCGGTAATTATGGCTGGCACTACCGGCACCTACAATTACGCCGGACTCCATTATCTGGTCGCCATCTGCCAGCAGGCGGCGCAGAAGTATAATCTGCCGATTGCCCTACACCTTGACCACCACGAAGATCTTAGTGATATCGAAAATAAGGTCAGAGCTGGCGTGCGCTCGGTAATGATTGATGCCTCACACTTTGCCTTTGAGCAGAATATAGAGAAGGTCGCAGAGGTGGTGCGTCTCTGTCACCGTTATGACGCCAGCGTTGAGGCCGAGCTGGGACGCCTTGGCGGGAAGGAAGACGATATTGTCGTGGATGAAAAGGACCGTTTTTTCACCGATCCTGATAAAGCGGATGAATATATCCGTCGTACCGGTATCGATTCGCTCGCCGTCGCTATCGGCTCGGCTCATGGTCTGTATCGTGGTGAACCAAAACTTGATTTTGAGCGTCTGGCTCGCATCCGCAATAAAGTGGCTATCCCGCTGGTTTTACATGGCGCATCGGGTATTCCGGAAGCGATGCTGAGAAAATCTGTCGAGCTTGGGATCTGTAAGGTTAACGTGGCTACCGAACTGAAAATTGCCTTTTCTGACGCGGTGAAAGCCTTTTTCCATGAGAATCCGGGCTCCAGTGATCCTCGCGAATATATGGAACCCGGCAAACGGGCGATGAAAGCGGTAGTGAGGGAAAAAATTCGCATGTGCGGCAGCGCCGGGCAGCTTTAAAAGTTCTGCTGCTGCGGTAAGGCTCCTTTCCGGACCGATCCCATAAAGTTCGGCATTGTGCATCAGGCGGCTAATAAGGCCTGGTACTTCACCGGCCGCAGGCCTCTCAGTCTCAGGCTGATACATTTACAGTTGTCATAATGACTATATTTATTAATGGCCTGTTGCAGGTCATTGATGTTGTTGTACTTAGCCAGATAAAAAACACGCCTGTTTTAGCGCAGCAAAAAACTGCACCTGATTTAGTCAGGTGCAGTTCAAAAATGCGGGCTGTTTATTATGCTGAAAAGGGTTTGCAAATCAGGCACTGCACCACTATTTCCATGGATTGGAGGCAGTCGCGTTTAGATCAACACGGGGCATCACTGGCGTTTTACCATCGTAGAAAAATGCCGAGTTTGTGAAGGAGTAAAACTTACCCGTCAACTTAACCAGCACATGGTCACCAACCGCCGTTATCGTTGCGTCACCCGTATCAGCCTGAAGGAAAGGGGCGGTTTTCTGAAGTACTGACATTGGTTCAGCCAGATTTTTATTCAGATAATAGCGATAAACATCGGAGTCAGTTGCACCTGCATCCTGATATTTTGTCACGTACAGCCACACACTGTCCGACAACTGTTTCTGGCTAAATATACGATCAACGCGTGCGGCATTTTCGGAATACCACAACAGACCAGCCACGATAACAATCAGCAACAGAGCTATCGTTAACGCCCTGTGACCCCATTTAAATGAGAAGCCCCCTGTGGGCATAAGCGGGATTACAGCCATGATATTGTGTCTTCCTGACAAAATTGATAAGTGAAACTAACCCTACCAAAGAGAGTGGAACATAGCATCCCTGCCTAAAAAAATCTCACTCGGGGCTAACCGTAACGCAGTAATCGGCAACGATAAGGTTCAGATCCCGCGCCACGCTTTCCCGCTCACCACAGAAGACAAACGAGCCAAGACAATCCTTGTGACAGAAGAACTCTCCTGATGCCACCTCTCCCAATTGAGGAAGCTGCTGCATCTTCAGCGTTGGCATATTCTCCACGGAAGGGACAGACAGCCGGGAAACATACAGCGCTTCTCTGGCGAGATGCTTTTTAGGGAAGGTCATATATCCCCACGCCTCGCCCTGCGGTGCAAAATGACGCCCCACTTCCAGCCCCAGTTGCGTAGCGAGGTGTATGAAACGCAGATCCACTCCCCAGGCAATAGCGATCATCTCTACCGTCGCCGCCCCGCCGGGCCGGTATGCAATCTCAAGTAATTCCGCGCCCTGCCCGCCATCACCAAAGGCTTCAATATGATAAACACCGTCCGGGCCGCCAAAAGCCGCTAATACCTTCTCAGTGAAAGGCCGCCAGACCTGCCGCAGATCGCGCTCCGCCACCGAAAAAAATCCCAGAGGATGCTCATCGAGGTAGTCGATAGGTTTACCGATATATTCTCCCGCAGAGAGAAGCGCCAGCCGCCCTTCCAGCATCACCGCATCAAGCTGATAAACCGGCTGGGGATTGTAGCTCTCAAAAAAATATTGCTGCTCATCCATATCGCGATAGTCATCACCCTCGGTCAGGGTGATTGCGCTGAGCTGCCCGGCATCCGTGATAATTTTTACCCCAACGGAGCCTGCCAGCGAGCGAGGTTTCATCACCAGCGGGAAACTCACATCGCCACGTTTAATCGCCTGCGGGCTGATTTCCCGTGCGGTGAGGATGCCTGCGCGACAGGCAATCTCCTTCATCCTCTTTTTATCGCGAAAGCGGGCCGCCATATCGAAGGTCAGCCCTGGCAGGTGCCAGCGATGGTTGGCCCAGGCCGCAATCCATACGGCAAATTCATCATTCGGAATCACCCGCGTGACTGAAAATGACTCAGCAATCTGGCTGAACACCTCTTCCACATCGTGATGGCGGGCAAAATCCCTGACGATAAAGACGTCCTCGCGATGCAAATCGTCTCCCGCCTGGTTCTTCAAATCTTCAAGAAGATAGATAAACCGCCACGGCCGGTCGGGATATGCTGCCATGATGTCAGTGACCACCTCACCGACATCCAGTTCTGATGAAACGATCAGGATGGTCTGCATCTCTGTGTTACTCATTCTGTGACACCTTGTGCTGGCTGTAAGCCCGGCTGCTCTTCACAGCCGGTGAGTGACCATTCTCAATATTCAGGCTGATACTCTGGCGCAACCTGGACCTGGTAGTGCGCATTGAGATAATTCACATCCTTCGAAACCTGCTCGCGATCGCCACAAAATACAAAAGATCCCAGCGAATCTTTGTAGCAATAGAACTCTCCTGAGGCGATATCTCCGGCAACGGGAACCTTATACAACTTCAGCGTTGCCATATGCTGTAATGGCGGCAGGTGGACACGGGTGACATACAGTGCCTGAGTCGCAAGATGCTTCTTTGGAAAAGTCATATAGCCAAAGGCTTCTTCCCTGCGCTGCACCAGAAGGCCATCGTTAAGCCCCAGCTGCGCAGCCAGATGAATATGTTTCAGATTCAGCCCGTAAACCATCTCGACCATTTCCACGATTGCCGCACCGCCGGGACGCCAGGCAATTTCGAGTAATTCCACCCCCGCACCGGAATCAGCAAAAGCTTCGATGTGGTAAACCCCCTCCGGCGCGTCGAAAGCAGCAAGCACTTTTTCGGTAAAAGGTCGCCAGACATCCTCAACGGTATGATCACAGACGGACAACACACCGACCGGCTTTTCCTGCAAAAAATTAATCGGCTTACCTAAATATTCACCGACGGAAATAAATGACAGACGACCATTAATCACAACACAATCAATATGATAAATTGTGTTTGGATTATATTGCTCGATAAAGTATTGCCGCTCGTCCATATCGCGGTATTCCGGCGACCAGTCAATATCTATATCGGCAAGCTGACTGGCATCAGAGACGATTTTTATGCCCATTGAGCCTGCCAGCGAACGCGGTTTGACTATCACCGGAAAGGCGACATCCCCTTTTTCAATATCCTGAAGGGTTATTTCCCGCGCGGTGGCAATGCCAGCCTGCTGCGCCAGCTCTTTCATGCGTTTTTTGTCGCGAAATTTTCTTGCTTCCTCGCAGGTTATTCCGGTCAATTGCCAGAAATCATTGGCAAAGGCAGCCACGTAAACCGCAAATTCATCGCAGGATATGACCAGCGAGACATCATATTGCCGATCGATGTTGTGCAGTACCGCCTTAATATCCGCCAGCGCGGCGAAGTCACGCACAATAAAGTTTTCAGGCCGCTCCTTTTCATCGGTGGCCACACCAAGATAATCCTCTATCAGATAGATAAAATGATGTGTTTTCAGCCCGTGCATGACCTTAACGGCCTCAACCGTTTTCGCCGCATCCAGCTCGGAGGAGACAATCAGTACTGTCTGAGTGGGTTGCATTTTGACATCCTGTTATTTTTCTTTTCATTGTGTAAAACGTTGTATGCCGGAATGCAGGGCCAGATGGCCCTGCGTGAGATCAAATGCTCTTTATCCATTGCATACGGGAAAATGGCTGCCAGGAATAAAATTGTCAGATGTAGCTCTTCAGACTGCCGCTGCGTTTCACATCCAGCGTCGCGCAGTGGAATGAACCACCAAATGTCTGGAAATGCTTAAACGGACAGAGAATGGTTCTGAAACCCCATTTGCGGAAGGCAGAAATCAGTGCTTCTTCATCTTTCTCAACCACCACGGTTTTTTCATCCAACATCAATACATTCACGTGGATCCATTTTGAGGTGATGTATAAGGGATGGTCGTCCGGCAGATTAGAAGCAGGCGGATGCAATATTTCCCAGTCTTTGAAAATGTCAGGGATCTGCGGCACCCAGCCTTTATTAATTAATACGCGGCCCGGTGCCAACGGCAGTATTGTCGTATCGATATGCATCGGACCTGGCTCTTCAAACTCATAGATATGGACGCGATAATCAGGCCCCAGCGTTCTGCGCAGCCACTCGATACCTTTATTATTGGTGACATGACTACGCTGACCAATAATGTCCCGCCCCATTTTCATAAAGTCGGCCGCGTCAAAAAGTGGCTCCACTTCGGTAATGATCGAATTAAACGGAATTTCCTGGTCGAAGTCATACTCTGTTTGCCAGACATCATCTTTCAACATCGGCTTGGGTGCAGAGATCCACTCCGCTCCTCTGGTGAAATAGTCATTCAGGATGCTGCGAAAGGCGAAGGTTTCGAAATAGCGGCTGCGCCATGACATCGGCACTTCGATGATTTTCTTTCCGATAGCAAACAGGCAGTCCCGCGGCATCGCGGAATAGAAGGTTCCACCGGTGGTAAAGTGCGGGGTAACGATCGGCTGATGGTGATTTGACTCGTCAGGGCGGCGTACTCTGATCCCCTCAGCCTGCAGGATTTCGGCAAGGGTATTCACTTCCTGCCTGGCTTTAACGACCAGTTCTTCCGGGAAACGTTGCCCGGAGTACTCGCGGAAAAAACCGCTGGTTTCCTTAGGAATAATAGCTTTAAGGCCGGTGTCCCAATCCGGAACACGAATATCATCCATGATCCCGACAATGACCTCTTCGAGTGGGTCCCATTCCGTATAAACTTCTACCGGGCTTTCATCTGTTGAAAAACAGGAGGTCTCTTCTTTTTGAAACTGCATGATCTACCTTGAATGTGATGTAATTTTTTTGAACACTTTTCCTTAACATACATAAACCGTCACGCCGCTGAAAATCCCCTTAGCAGCTGAGCGGGTAACAGCAAACTGGCGGCTTAGCGCAGTGTTCTCCTGACAGATGATAAATATAATCATTTGATAGTAATCATAAAATCATCTGGGGTGGTGGGTGGTTAAAGACAGATGTGAGTTCCTTAATAAATTTCTTATCGGAACAATCCTGGTATGTTAGTAATTATTTTTATTAATCATTGATGCAGTATCGATAACGCTACTGAACTGAAGAAACGGGCTGGGTTGCGCGGCTCGGGCGGGAGCCCGGTGGCATAACCGCCATGCAGGAGAGAGGTTTTTTCGCTGCAAAAGGCATGGCAGGACCTCAGGCCATTCAGCAACGTCAGGGTGCTCAGGCGTTGTCGTAACGTGGTGGGCCTGGTTAACGCGGGCGTGATCGGGCGGGACGAAAAGCCCCCGGGACACGGAACAAACAGCGTCCGGGGTAACTTAATTATCAGGCAGTAAAACGCTTAATCAGGCTGGCGGCGGGATTAAAAACCCACGGCGGCCCCTGCCGGACGGCGGATGTCATTGGCACCGTACAGCCAGCCTGGTCTCAATTTGCCAGAAACGGCAGAATCATTACCGGAGTCGGCTGCTTTTTTACCCTCGCTGAGTTTTGGCGCAACCATAATCAGTTCGGTCGCTCCCCACGGGGTCTGCTCGGTCATCTTATAACCGCGCTGGCGCAGCAGTTTTAAGGTATCAAACGACAGCCCGCGCTGCTCATAATAGACTTCATCCGGTAGCCACTGATGGTGGACCCTCGGCGCATCCACCGCTTCCTGCGGCAACATCCCGTGATCGATGATATTCAGCGCCACCTGCAATGATGCAGTAATAATGCGCGACCCGCCCGGCGAGCCCAGCACCAGGAACACGTCATTATTGTGCGTCACAATGGTCGGTGCCATTGACGACAGGGGACGTTTGCCAGGGGCAATCGCATTGTTTGCTCCCTGTACCAGTCCGAACATATTCTTCTCACCAATTTTGGTGGTGAAATCATCCATTTCATCGTTGAGGAAAAAACCGGTGCCCGGTGCCATAACCACCGCACCGAATCGCCCGTTGACGGTATAGGTGGTGGAGACGGCATTACCCTGTTCATCAACCACAGAATAGTGGGTGGTTTCCGGACGCTCACCATTAACCTGCTTGCTTTCAGGTAGTCGGGATGGCGTCGCATCGGTCGGATGAATACCCCGCCGCATTTCATCTGCATAAGATGTGCTGAGCAATTTATCCAGCGGGTTGTGGATAAACTCAGGATCGCCCAGTGAATTATTGCGATCAAAGTAAGCGATACGCATCGCTTCCGTCATCACATGAACCGAGTCGGCAGAATTAAAGCCCAGCGCACGCATGTCATAGCCAGACAGGATATTCACCATCTCACAAAGCGCGACGCCACCAGAGCTGGGAGGTGGGGAAGAGATAAATTCATAACCCCGGTAGTGACACCGCAAAGGTGCACTTTCGGTGACACGATAACGGGCAAAGTCCGCAGCGGTAATAATGCCACCGCCTTTCGCCGCAGCCGCCTCAACGCGCTGGGGAATCGGCTGCTTGTAAAAGTAGTCGGTCCCGGATTGAGAGATATGGCTCAGGGTTTTCGCCAGCTCAGGCTGTTTCAGATTGTCACCCGGCTGAAGTGGTGAGCCGTCTGGCCGCAGAAACCAGCGCGCCGCCTGCGCATCCGTGCGGAACCGGTTGACGGTAGTATCCAGAATATCGGTATCCGCTCGCGTCAGAATAAAGCCCTGGCGGGCCAGTTTTATCGCCGGAGCCATCACCTGCTGACGGCTGAGTTTGCCATAGTGGCTCTGAGCGTAATCCAGCCCCATCACCGTGCCGGGGACGGCCACCGCAGAATAACCATGCAGGCTGGCGTCAGAGCGCACCTTACCCTGCGGGTCAAGATACATATCGGCACGCGCAGCGGCAGGCGCGGTTTCACGGAAGTTAATAAAGGTGTCTTTGCCGTCAGCAAGGTGGATCAGCATAAAGCCACCCCCACCAATATTGCCGCAGCAGGGGTTAACCACGGCCTGAGCATAGCCTACTGCCACTGCCGCATCGATGGCATTGCCACCCTGTTTGAGGATATCGACCCCCACCTGGGAAGCAATCGCCTGTGAGCTGACCACCATTCCGTGGCGAGCTTCAACGGCTGGCGCAGAAGCAGCCTCAGCCTGGCCTGCAGCAATAACGCCGGACGTTAAAAGAAAACTGAAAAGAAGATTGCGTGACATGGAATAATTTCTCTTTAAACAAAAAACATGGCGCATCCCTTCGCCATAACAGCATGATTTTTATGCCTTATCAGCTTCGCTGACCAGCAGATAGCCCCGGTCCTCAGCACCATCAAGCGTGTGCATCCCCTTGAACAGCGTCTGACTGTCGATCCAAATCCACGGATGTTCGGTATTGGAGACATCCATGATCAGGAATGAATCAGATTTGGCGTCATAAGCGCCCAGAGGAGAGAAATGACCGTCGCCCGTCTGGCCGATGGCACTGCGTAAAAAGTTGACGATGACAAAAGAGTTATCCTGCTGCATGGCAGCAATAATCTCTTTCTTCATCTTCTCCTGCTGTGCCAGATCTTTCACCGGCACCGCTTTCACCTTTAATCCGGCATTACTGAGCAGACGACGCTCATCTTCCAGATGCAGACCATAATCAGACTGCCCGCCAGGCGTCTGCGGTTTACCGAAAATCTCAATGCGTGGTTTGCTGCTGTATTCCACTACGCTGGTCTGAGTGTATCGATTCCAGAATGGCTGCCAGCCGTTTTTCTTCGGAAAATAGGCGCGATCCTCAGTGTTAATTAAGCTGGTATCTGGCTCAATTTTCTTATTCTCATGCAGACGTAAGGTATTCAGCACGATAGTTGCCGAAGCAACACCACAATAGACTTTATTATTCTGCCCTTCGAACTGAGGGGCGAGAGAAAAGAAATCCTGTTTAACCGTTGCCTGTGATAAACGCTGAATTCCTTCTGCGCTTTGCCAGTCAACAAGCTGACTGAATCCACTGACAGGCACCAAACAAATCGCCAACAGGGCGATACGAGAAGTTATTTTTTTCATTACTGTTCTCAAATTTTATAGCGCGCGCCTCAACCTGCCGCGAAAGGGCATGATGCAGGTGAGATCGGTAAAAACTATTTCAGCAGTTGATAATAGGTAGGGTTATCGTCACACTGCCCACCGCCACATTCCAGCACCGTTGACAGCAGATTCGCCACCATCAGCAAAGCAAAAACAGCAACAACTGCATGCTGGATCAATGGCTTGTGGTCAGATGCCGGCGTGGCGTTTTCAGGCGTAACCATCAGGGTAATGGCCACACCAATCACAATCGCCACCGCTAAAATAAAACTCCACGTATAAAGATGCAGACCGAGGAAAGGAAGTCCATAACCTTTATCGCCCGGCACAATATGCAGGAAAATATGGCGGGCAGCGACGGCAGCCAGCGCCAGAGCGCCAATAATTACCATGCCGTAATGCAGCTTTTTATTGCCGAAATAGAGGTTAAACAGCAACCCCGATCCGATAAGTAACAAAGCCGCACGTTGCAGCAGACAAAGCGGACATGGCAGATCGAAAAATCTCAGCTGAAAATAGAACGCGCAGAGTAACGCAACACTCACCATAACCAGCATCAACAGATTCAGCGGACGCGAAAAATCTTTTTTTTCTGACAATTGCATAGTGGCCTCTAGAACGAAAGGAGAAGTGCATCGGTGGCGTGATATTTCAACCAGGCGAGAATAATGACAAGGTCGGCAAACCAGAACAGATAAGCCAGTTTTCGTTTACCGGCCAGCGCACTGAAAATGGTTCCGCAACCAATCAGGAAGGGTAAATACATAAACATGTATGACTCCATTAATAAAAGTAAAATGCCATATCATCTTCCTCCGGCGGATAACCGGATAAGGCGATAGTTCCACCCTGTGTTCGCAATCCGATGAACACAACCTGAGGAACAGATGAACGGCGTTAAGTGGTGAGAATAAGTACTGGGTTCCAGTGAGACTGAACAGAACAGTGTTTTATTCTGCCGTAGGGTCGGTAAATATTTTCGGAAGGGTGTATGTAATTATCTGAATATATTAATCAAAGCAGGAAAATCCAAGCAGAAAAACAAATTAAAAACACAGAAAAATGGGTAAAAAACCAGAATAACGTCCAGTCATAATAATTAATTCGACATATTACTCTGTAGGAATTGTTATCACATCAGCTGAATAATGCCTTCCTGCCGATCGGGACATCAAAACAATCCGTAATCATCCCACATCCGGTCACCACCATCAGAGGATAGCCAGCACCTGGAAAGATATGTGGAACAACCACAGGGCATAAGAGTGCGCAGACGGGCCTCCCGCCGGAAACCGCATCAGACCCGCATTGCAGCTACTGAATTTTCTGCCAGAAATGGTCGTATTGCCGCCGTTGCATCTGCTCCTCCCACTGCTGCCCATAGACTCGTTTGGCAAAAGGGGTCAGTTTATAAAACACATCGGTAAAAAATACCTCGGTTGCCCTGTCCGTAATCCTGATCGTGCGCTCCGGCAGGCCGCTGGCGGGATGACCATTGAGATCCCAGCTGTCGCTGTGCACCTCGCCATCCACAGCGATATATTCACCGACCAGACAGATCGAATTGCTGTTATCAATGCTGATTATTTTTGCCTGGGTGCCACCCTCTGTTTCACAGTTAAACGGATGCAGTGGAATGATCATGTTATTTTTCCTCTCTGATAGCCCTGACAGAGGCGATACCGGTAACACCGTCAGCTGGCTGCCACAGAAAATGATAATCACCCGGCCCGCTCAGTGGCAGGGTGCTATCCTCAATTACCAGTTCTCCGCTGGTGCCAAAGGGCAGTTGAAGATGTATCTCAATCCCCTCACCCACCCGTTTCCAGTTAACGGAAATCTCGCCGTGCACTGAAAGGTAACGCGCCTTCGCCCAGTCGATTGCGGAAAAAAAGTGCGGCTGAAAACGGACCTGTTTATATCCGGCAGCAGTGGGCATCAATCCGGCAAGATACTGATACAACCAGTTACCCACCGCGCCCAGCGCATAGTGGTTAAATGAGGTCATCTGCCCGCTGTTAACTTTCCCATCCGCCAGTAAGCTGTACCATCGTTCCCAGATGGTGGTTGCGCCCAGCTTCACCGGATAAAGCCACGAGGGGCAGCTCTCTTCGGTAAGCTGGCGAAAAGCGGTGTCGGCGTGCCCGGTCAGACACAACGCGTTTAAAATTAACGGCGTACCGACAAAACCTGTCGCAATATGATAATCCGCCTGCCTGACCAGCTCACTCAGCCGCTGGCCGGCCATATCACGCTGGCTGTCACAAACAAACAGCTCAAAACAGATAATTAACGCATAGGCAGTCTGGCTCTCACGCGCTACCCGCCCGGTATCACTGACATAACGTTGGACAAAAGCCTGACGAATATCGCTGAAAAGACGCTGCCAGCGCTGGGTATCTTCCGGTCTGTTCAACACCGCTGAGATGCGGGACAGATGATACGCCGACCAGGCAAAATAAGCGGTGGCAACCAGCCCCTTATCGGTCATGGCTGCCGACGGATCTTCAGGCGGTGCGGAGGGATCAAGCCAGTCGCCAAACTGCAATCCCTTATCCCAGATCAGGGATGCACCTGCGCGTGTTCGTTGCAGTTCCACCCAGGCGCAGGCGCTCTGATACTGTGCTGCCAGCATCTGCTCGTCAGCCGTACTCCAGTAAAGGTCCCAGGGCGTGAGCACCGCCGCATCGCCCCAGGCGGCCGCAGCCTGCTTGCTGTTCCATGTCCAGGGTTCATAATCCGGAATATCCGGGATGTACCACGGAACCATACCGCAGGGGTGTTGATCGCAGACCAGGTCTTTTAACCATCCGCGCATCATGCCAGAGCAATCATAGAGAAATTCTGCCGTGGGCATAAACACCTGAATATCACCCGTCCAGCCCAGTCGCTCATCTCGCTGAGGACAATCGGTCGGAATATCGAGGAAGTTTCCGCGCATCGACCAGATGATATTTTCATTCAACCGGTCAAGCCTGTCGTCGGAACAGGAAAACCATCCCGTTCGAGGTAAATCGGTATGGTAAACGCAGGCGATAACGTCAAGGGAGTCATAAACCTGTTGCGAAGCTTCGATTTCCAGGTAGCGAAAACCGTGAAAAGTGAAGCGGGGCTCCCACTCGATCATCGCCTCATCAGCGAAAATATAGCTGTCCGCCGCAATGGCCGTGCGTAGTGTCCGGGTATACAACGCCCGATCCTGAATGACCTCCGCATGTCGTAATTTGATGTTGTCACCCCGGCGGCCACAGGCTTTTAAACGCACCCGCCCCACCAGATTTTGTCCAAAGTCGAAAATTTGTTTGCCGCCATCGCTAATCCAACTTTGCACCGGTTTTATTTGTTGCGTACAAACCACTAATGGGCCATCCGGAGCCTGAAGAGTCTGATAGTTCCGGTGCCCGATGCTGACCGGAAACCAGTGGCTGTCGTCAAAGCCAGCAAGTGTCCAGCCCTGCTGCTCCAGACGGGCATCGTAAATTTCTCCTTCATAGATACCGCTGAACAGAACAGGCCCACGATCTGAACGCCAGCTGCCATCGGAAACAATCCGGCTTGTTGACCCATCGGTAAACGTAATTTCCAGCTGGGCGATAAGTGAGAGATCCTTTCCCCAGGCATCACGTACGCCGCCCCGGCAGCCAATCCGTCCGCGATACCAACCATCCCCCATCAGAGCTGAAATCACGTTTTCTCCGCTGACCAACAGGGAGGTGACGTCCAGCGTAAGATAACGCAGTCGATGGTGGTAGCTGGTCCAGCCGGGAAATAAGGCATAATGGTCAGTGCGTTGACCATTGAGCAGCGTTTCACAAAGTCCATGAGCGCTCAGATAAAGTCGGGCTTTAGCAACAGCCTTTTCCAGGACAAAGCGGTGACGAATAATCGGCGGATGCCTGTCCGTACCCGGTTGCTCATGCCAGCCCGCACCAACAGGAAGCGCCTGCCAGTCGGCTGGACTCAGCCCGCGCTCAACGTAACATCCTGCACTCCAGTCAGAGTAGCGCCCATTCTCATCCCGGACACGCACGGCCACCGTGGCCGCTTCGCGGGGAGCGAGGGGCCTGCCGGGCCAGGGCAGCAGAACGGGGTCCCGCCACGGTATCGGGCCATGAATCTCGGTATTTCCGTCACGGCTGATCATTACTTCATAGCTACTCAGCACTAACGCTTCTTCAGTTAAAACCCGCCACGAGAGACGCGGGCATGGCTCATCAATGCCCAGAAACCGGGTGTGATGTTCAAAAACAGGGGCAGTAAGTTGAGCTGGCAACATAATCATTCCTGAACGCTTAATAACGAAGAAAAATACCCTTATTTAACAGCCATACTGGTATTTTCCGTCCCTTTAAGATTAATTCCTTTGAATCTGCTAATAATCAGCAACGCAAATATGCCACCTGTCGCCGTCACCGCCACCAGTAACCATATCAATAATGAAGGGCTGTAATTAATGATGGCCGGTGAGAATAAAGAAATCAGCGCAACGACAAATCGTGATACGGCATAGGTCATTCCCTGCACTGTTGCTCTGATATTTACCGGGAAGCTTTCCTGAATCCACACTTTATAAATTGCCTCGCCCGAAAAAGGCACGCTGATGCCATAGATAAAGAGACAGACAAACATGATGGTGGCGTTTTGCGCGCCGGTAATGGCCATGACTGAAATAGCAATAATCTGCCCAGCCAATCCGGTAAAATACATCCGGTTACGCCAGGGTGTATCTGCAATACGGCTGAATATGATGGCGCAGAGTAAGCCAATTACAATCATGGGAAAAGAGATGCCGGTAGCCATCTCCTGACTTGCTCCGCTGACTTTTGTCAGCAGATAAAATTTGAACTGTCCGGTGGTATTTGCCGTGATATTCTCAAAAATGTAATAACCGCCAATGAGAAGTAGTGGAACCAAAAGCCCGGAAGCAAAAAGCGCGCGGTAACCTAAATAGGTGCGCCTAATACCGCTACACTTTTGCCTGCCCATGTTTCGCCCCGGGGAATGGACTGACGGTTTCCATAAAATGGCTAACCTTCCTCAGCAGTTGCCACATTGTCCGGCACCGATGATTCCGGGTTATTGTGTCGTGCAGTGCCTGCCATAGCCGTTCAACGTGGTTCACCC
>NZ_JFHN01000022.1 GCF_000590885.1 Erwinia mallotivora | reverse complement strand
CGATTCTGAGGAGAATGTGATGAAGCAATATGTTAAACGTACACAACGCGACTACTCTCTGTCCTTTAAACTGGCCGTCGTTGAGCAGGTTGAAAAAGGTGAGATGACTTATCGTCAGGCTCAGGAGCGCTACGGTATCCAGGGGTGCTCCACCGTTCTGAAGTGGCTGCGTAAATATGGCCAGCTGGACTGGCACTCTTCAAAGCAGCGCAGCGCACGTGGAGGACTCATGAAAAAATCCCTTCCCCTTACGCCTGAACAACGAATCAAAGAGCTTGAGCAGCAGCTGGCTGAATCCGAAGTGAAGGCGCAGTTCTTTGAGGCCGTCGTGAAGGTCATGAACACTGAGTTCGGTGCCACGCTGACAAAAAAGCAGTTAGCTTCGTTATCGCGCAGGCAAAAACACCCGGACTGACCATCGTCAGGGTCTGCCGGTTTTTAAAAATAAGCCGTCAGGCCTGGTATCAGGGGTGTCAGCGCGTGCAACGTAAGTCAGAGCAGGCCTGCCGCATTACTGAGGAAGTGAAAAACCTCAGGATGCAGCAACCGCGCCTGGGCACGCGCAAGCTGCACCATATCCTTAACTGTCGGGATGCACCTGAACTGCATATCGGGCGGGACAGCCTGTTTACCGTACTCCGGGAGGCCGGGCTGCGGGTACGTCCGGCCAGGGCTTATCATAAAACAACCCACAGCCATCATCGCTTTTATAAGCATCCAAACCTGCTGAAAGACGGGCCGGGGCGGACCGTCATCTCCGGCCCGGAGCAGGTTTGGGTGGCGGACATTACCTGGCTTCCGGTCAGAACCGGCACGGCTTACGTGAGCCTGGTAACCGACGCATTCTCACGGAAAATAGTGGGTTACCATGTGCATGAAAGTCTTCATACAGAGCACGTGGTGAAGGCGCTACAGATGGCACTGAAAAACCGGCATGGCAGGACACCGCTGATCCATCACTCCGATCGCGGCATACAGTACTGCTCAGCGATGTACCAGTCGGTGCATGAAAGACACGGGCTAATCTGCTCAATGACGGATGGGTATGACTGTTATCAGAACGCCATTGCGGAGAGGGTCAACGGAATACTGAAAAACGAGCTGCTGATAACGCGCCCGGCAGACATCGTTCAGGCAGAAATAATGGTGGCGGAGTCGGTAAGAATCTACAATAGCCAGCGACCGCATCTGTCGCTGAAATATAAAACGCCAGATGCAGTACATCAGGCGTTTTGAGGGCGTAAAGTGTCAACCTATGCCAGGACTAGTCAACAGCAACTCATGCTCAGACAAACTTCAGTGCAATCCAGTACAGCACACCGGATAACAGAATTGAGACGGGCAGGGTAAACACCCATGCCAGCAGGATATTCTTCACCGTGCGTCCCTGTACCCCTCCGCCATCAACCAGCATTGTCCCGGCGACAGAAGATGAAAGCACATGCGTCGTGGAGACCGGCATCCCGGTATAGCTGGCAATGCCTATTGAGACGGCGGCGGTCATCTGGGCAGACATCCCCTGTGCGTAGGTCATGCCTTTCTTGCCGATTTTCTCGCCGATGGTGGTGGCGACACGGCGCCAGCCCACCATGGTTCCCAGTGACAGCGCTAAGGCCACCGCGATGATGATCCATACTGGCGCATACTCGATGGTATTCAACAAGTCGCCTTTCAGCTTACCGAGGAAACGTTGGTCATCGTTGGAAGTCCCTGGCAGCTTCGCCACTTTATCCGCCGTATCAGAAATACACATCATCAGACGACGCAGTTGACTGCGTTGTTCAACGTTGAGCGTATCGTAACTTTGCAGGTTGTTCAGCAGACCCTGAGCATGCTGAATGGCAGGCATCGCCCGCGACGCATCGCAGTGGAACTCCTGTGGCGTTGCGGCACTTTGTTCCGGCGTAGGCACAACCGGCGGGGCCATCTGCACAATGTGCGTCAGTGAATCTGCGTGCTGCTGATAGTACTGTTCAAGATGGTTCACCGCGTCGCGGGTGCGGGTGATGTCATAACCGGAGGCATTCATGTTCACCACGAAACCTGCTGGTGCCACACCGATCAGCACTAACATAATCAGACCGATACCTTTCTGACCATCATTCGCGCCGTGGGAATAGCTCACGCCAATCGCTGAGACAATCAGGGCGATCCGGGTCCAGAATGGCGGTTTTTTCTTACCGTCAATTTTTTCACGTTCCGCAGGCGTCATGTGAATGCGACGACGTTTTTTATTGCCACTCCAGTAGCGACGCAGGATAAACACCAGAAGACCGGCGACCATCAGGCCAACTAACGGTGAAATCACCAGCGACAACAGGATGCCGATCATTTTGGGGATATTGAGTGCATCCACCACCGAGGTGCCGGTAAGCAGGGCGTTGGTGAGGCCAATGCCGATGATTGCCCCGATAAGCGTGTGAGAACTGGATGCCGGCAGACCGAAATACCAGGTGCCGAGATTCCAGATAATTGCCGCCAGCAGCATGGAAAAGACCATCGCCAGCCCATGGGCCGATCCGACATTGAGCAACAGATCGGTTGGGAGCAAATGAACGATAGCGTAAGCCACGCTTAGCCCGCCCAACAATACCCCGAAGAAGTTAAACACCCCGGCCATCACCACCGCCAGTTGCGATCGCATAGCGCGGGTATAAATCACCGTGGCCACTGCGTTAGCCGTGTCATGGAAACCATTAATGGCTTCGTAGAACAAAACAAACACCAGAGCAAGGACCAGTAACAGGCCGGTATGGTAATCAAGACCAGCAAACAGATGTAGCATAAGCGTTACGCCATTTTGGAGGACATGAGCGCGGCGCATTATCCGCGAGAAACTGCATCAGGGGAAAGTGAAATATAGACTTTTTTTGACATCAGGGTGTCATTAAGAACAAATTGCCCGTTTAAGCGGCTTAAAAAAGTCAGATGTTTCACATCTGGCCCCCTGGCTAGTCTGGTATCAGTGCCTTCTAATCACTACAATCACCGTTTTTGAGCGATGGCTGGAGCGGGCAGTGGAAAAATTTGACGTTATCATCATTGGTGCGGGTGCGGCTGGCCTGTTCTGCGCGGCTCAGGCAGGGCAGCGTGGTAAACGTATTTTACTGATCGATAACGGCAAAAAGGCAGGACGAAAGATTCTGATGTCCGGGGGCGGGCGCTGTAACTTTACCAACCTGTATACCGAACCTGCCGCTTACCTCTCAAACAATCCCCATTTTTGTAAATCCGCGCTGGCGCGTTATACCCAGTGGGATTTTATCGACCTGGTTAACCGTCATCGCATTGCCTGGCATGAAAAAACCCTGGGACAACTGTTTTGTGATGACTCCGCGCAGCAGATTGTCGACCTGCTACTGAAAGAGTGTGAGGCCGCTAAGGTGACGCTGCGTCTGCGCAGCCAGGTACTGAACGTGATGCGAGACGATGCGGGTTACACCGTCGAACTGACTAGCGGTGTGGTACAGGCTGAAAAGCTGGTGATAGCGTCCGGTGGGCTCTCCATGCCGGGGCTGGGAGCGTCACCTTTTGGCTACAAAATAGCCGAACAGTTTGGTCTGAAGGTTTTGCCGACCCGTGCCGGGCTGGTGCCTTTCACACTGCATAAACCCCTGTTGGAACAATTACAAAGCCTGTCCGGTGTCGCCGTGCCTTCCATTCTGACGGCTGAAGATGGCACAACATTTAAGGAAGCGCTGCTGTTCACCCATCGTGGCTTATCCGGCCCGGCGGTGCTGCAAATTTCCAGCTACTGGCAGCCGGGCGAAATCATTACCATTAATCTCTCACCGGCGCGTTCTCTGGACAGCCTGATTACTGATGAGCGCAAAGCACATCCTAATCAAAGCCTGAAGAACACGCTGGCGAAAGTGTTGCCACGTAGTCTGGCCGAGTGCCTGCAACAGTTAGGCAAATTACCGGCATGTACGCTGAAACAACTTAACAGCAGCCAGCAAAACGAGCTGGTGGCGTCACTGCACAACTGGCAGGTGCAACCCGGAGGGACCGAAGGTTATCGCACCGCCGAGGTGACATTGGGTGGGGTGGATACGCATGCGCTCTCTTCTAAGACGATGGAGGCACGGGAGGTGCCGGGGTTGTACTTTATTGGTGAGGTGGTGGATGTCACTGGCTGGCTGGGAGGATACAACTTTCAGTGGGCGTGGAGCTCCGCCTGGGCCTGCGGGCAGGCTTTGTAGTTTCTTTACCAGCTGACAATCACGCCGTTATCTCTCCCTTCACCATACCTTAAGGCCGTAACCACCCCGCTCGTGCTGGCCGCAGAGATATCATTTTGTTGGGCTTACTGAGGGGATAACGGCAGTGTAAATCTCGCGACAGCAAAATGCCGAAAAGGTTCAATACATTTCATTTACATTGCTAATCAAAATGATTATAGTTCTCATTCACTTTCTTATCTGAAAGGACCGGCAGCTTCCGTTGCGGGTTGTTAATCCCTGAGAGAGCTACTGACGCTATGCCCGGTCGCCAGCGTGGCGGTTGCGCTGGCGGGGAAAAGTGCGCTCTGAATTTGATGCTTCAGATAAGTACCCGGTCAGTAAATCAAAAATATAATCTTTTGAGGGTAAATAATGTTTTTTGCGCCTTGTCATACCAGGGGACATCGCCATGCTGCCTCCCTCTCTGCCAACGCTCCGCTCTCTGTACTGGCGGTGATGATCATCAGCGCATTGCAGATATCTGCGGCCCATGCAGCCGATACCACGCAGAAAGAGCCTGAGCTGGTGGTTGATGCCACGGCTGGCAGCAACGGCAGCACGACTGATACCGACTACAACACTCCCGTCACCCGCGCTTCCACCGGCATGGCACTGACCGCCCGCGACACGCCTCAGTCCATCAGCGTGATCACCAGACAACGTATGCAGGATCAGCAACTGCAAACCCTGAATGACGTCCTGAAAAATACCACCGGCATCAGTGAATTTAACTCCGGGGCAAACCGCAGCAATTTTTATTCACGCGGCTTTATGATCGATAACTACCAAATCGATGGTTTCCCGGTATTGATCGATCCCCAGTGGAACATTGGTGATACGCAGGCTGACACGGCTATCTATGAGCGGGTTGAGGTGGTGCGCGGAGCCACCGGTTTAATGACCGGTGCAGGCAGCCCGGCAGCCTCAGTCAATATGATCCGCAAACATGCTGACAGCAAAGAATTTGTAGGCAATCTCTCGGCCAGTTACGGTAGCTGGGATACGCAACGCTATGTTGCCGATCTCTCTGCGCCGCTGACTGAATCCGGGCAGGTGCGGGGCCGGGTGGTGGCGGGTTATCAGGACGGCGACAGCTGGCTTGATCACTATCACACCCAGAAAAAGTTTCTTTACGGTGTGGTGGATGCCGACCTGACCGATGCCACCACGCTGTCCGTCGGTTATGACTACGAGGAGACTAACATTCAGGGCGCAACCTGGGGTGGGTTGCCAACGTTCTATCTGGATGGCAGTAAAACGCATTATGATCGCAGTACCAATCTTTCGCCTGACTGGGCTTATAACAACAGCAATTCGAAGAAAGTTTTTGCCAGCCTGAAACAGGACTTCACTAACGGCTGGCAGTTGACGTTGAGTGGCAGCCACACCGAAGCAACGATGGACAGTAAGCTGCTATATATAGACGGTTACTTCGATAAAACCACCGGCATTGGCGTTGGTCCGTATGCCGGTTATGACCTGTTGGGTGGTACGGGCTACAACACGGCGAAGCGCAAAGAAAACGCGGTTGATGCGAGGATTGATGGCGCTTATACCCTGTTTGGTCGTCAGCATGAACTGATGACCGGCATCAGCTACATCCGTCAGAACGATCGTTATTTCAGCGCTTCTACCAGTTTTACCTCTGCTGATGTCGGCGATTTTAACGACTGGGGTAACTATCCTGAGCCAGACTGGGACGAGCAGGCGCTGTCACAGGATAATACGATTCATCAGAAGTCAGCTTACATAGCCACCCGCATTTCGCTGGCCGATCCCCTACACCTGATTCTGGGCGCACGTTACACCCGTTACCAGGCTGATACGCTGACGCAGAATATGGAGAAAAATAACATCACGCCCTATGCGGGTCTGGTGTATGACATTGATGACACCTGGTCTGCTTATGCAAGCTATACCTCCATCTTTAAGCCGCAGACTTATCGCAATGCCAGCGGTGCCTACCTCTCTCCGGTTACCGGTAAAAGCTATGAAACCGGGGTCAAAGGTGACTGGATGAACAGCCGGGTCACTGCCTCGTTGGCGGTGTTCCGTATTGAGCAGGATCATCTGGGAGCAACGGATTACGCGCTGGTGCCGGGTAGTACTGACTATGCCTGGTATGAGCAGAATGGCACGGTCAGCAAGGGCGTGGAGTTCGAAATTAACGGCGCGGTAACGGATAACCTGCAAATGACCTTTGGTGCCACACGTTATGTTGCGCGGGACGGAGAAGATGCGGCGCTCAATCCAACCCAGCCACGCACCACGGTAAAACTTTACAGCAGCTATCGCCTGCCGGTGTTGCCGGATCTGACGGTGGGCGGCGGTATCAACTGGCAGACGCATACCTGGGATAACGTTGCCGGACCGGATGGAGCCAGCACGCTGTATGCAGAGCAGGGCAGCTATGCTCTGGTCGATCTGTTCAGCCGTTATCAACTGACCAGACAGCTTTCTGTTCAGGCGAATCTGAACAATCTCTTTGATAAAACCTACAATATTAATGTCGGCAGAAATACCGTTTACGGTGAACCACGTAATATTTCTGTTTCGGCCAATTACCGCTTCTGACTTCTCTACAGAAAATGCCCCAACGCCGGGGCTTGAAATAACCTCATTGAATTACAATGAGGTTATTTCATTTGCATCCATCTGATACATCGCCCCTCTTTTAGATAAGTTTTTATTTAACATCTGCATGTTTTTACCAGAGGTTCACCTGCCAATGCTCAGGACTTGCGTAATGGCTTTATAAGTAAATGTCTGGCTTAATTAAGCGAAGTTTGCCTCTTTGAAATCTCAGGTCCTGGCCGCTTCATGGCATTCAGTAGTAACCGAATTTATCTAAATCAACCTGACAACGTCCGTTATTGGTAAGGGCGAATTAGCTGCCGGGAATAATGAAAAGTAGGGCACATATGGGTGCTGTTCTTCACATCAGCATTGATTTTGCGTGGACTACACCTGTTGGGATGCAATAAAAAAACTGCTGATGAGTTACCGCGCTGAAAGGCTGCATCCAGCATTAAAACGTCAAGGTGAGGTTGCTATAAAACCATTCACACAGGGAAGTTATCTAATGCGGATTATTACGCTTACCGGCCACTGCGCAACAGTGTAAAGCCGGATATATCTGGGGTTCAGGCTGTTCAGTTCCTCAGACAGTCATTTGCTGCTCATTTTGCGATCAGTTGGGGGAACACACTCACAATACACAAGCGTCTGGTCACATAAATATTCAGCAAACGATAACTTAAGCGCATTTCGCTCCGGAGTTTCTTCCTGGCGTCACTACCCTGAATCCGTCAAGTAGAAAATTCACATCAATGGATCTCAGGGTGGGATACTCCAGAGTGAATGTAATTATCTGAATTGTTTCTTAAAAAATACCACTCTCAGAAATTATCCCATGCTGGGACATGTTCTTTTATCCTGCCTGTGGTCGTGCTTTTATAGTTAAGTAAAAAACGAATACTTTACACTTACCCGGCTTAAAAAATAATTTTTTAAGGCAAAAAGGTGTAAATATTTTGTTGGCAAGCTGATCAGCTTCTGCCGTTCTATCCTCGATATAGACGACTCTGTTACTTATCAATATTAATTACACAATAGATAAAAAGTGAAATAATTCTGAAGGTTTAGCACAGAGTAAATATTAATCTTTGGTACTAAATTTAGGTAAGTATTTAATATGGATTGATGTTCTTATTAATTTTACTTTTTCTTAAATAATAACCAGTGGCGTATAAATCTGCACTTAGAAGGGAGGATAAACGATAATAAAACAGGTGGTGTTTTTTTTGTTTTATTTGTATCTATTGGTGATTTTTTTGGCTATCTTCTGGTGGAAGATAATTCATTTTCATTTTTTATTTCACATCTGACTTCAGCTAAATAATTTTTTGGTACGGTAAATTAATCATTTTCTCCGCGGGTAAGGTTTTGATTTCTCCCGTATAAATTGGTTTTTTCCCTTTATTACAGAGCTGGCATTGAGTGAATACCAATTATTAACTGTGGCTTTATATGCGAAAAATAAATTCAACATTTTATCAAAATCATCATAACCAGGGGGAGGAGGTATATTGAAAAGCAGAACCAGAATATATAATAAATGGTATCAACGCGTTGCCTGGATAAATATCGCCGTGCAATGTGCTTTTCCTGTGGCCTGCTCGGTAATATCACCGTTAGCTGGCGCGCAATCCGGTAATCGCTTTCTGGCGCATTCCGCTGATGCATCCACCATGGCAACGCATGTCTATATACTGAAAGAATCAGAAACTGTGCAGACTGTTGCGCAAAAATACAATATGAGTCTCGATGCCCTGCGTAAGCTCAATCAGTTAAGGACATTTTCCAGTGGTTTTGATCACCTGAAGCCGGGTGATGAATTGGACGTTCCCCCGGCGCCGCTGCCATCGGTAAACTGGCAGCATGATGGTGTTGCACCAGAAGAAGCAAACGGTGAGAAGGAAGCAAAAATCGCCGGTTTCGCCAGTCAGGCAGGCTCTTTCATGGCCAGCAATCCTGATAGTAAAGCCGCTGCTGCGCTGGCGAGAGGTATGGCTACCAGCGAAGTAAATGCTGAAATTCAGCAATGGCTGGGCAGCTATGGAACGGCCCGCGTTCAGCTGGATGCTGATAAAAACCTGTCGCTAAAAAACTCTCAGCTGGATTTGTTATTACCTTTGCATGACCAGCAGAAGCAGCTGATTTTTACCCAGGGTAGTATCCATCGTACTGATGATCGTGCGCAGGCTAATCTGGGCCTTGGTATACGCCATTTTGCAGACAGCTTTATGGCTGGTATTAATACTTTCCTTGATTATGATTTGTCTCGCAGCCATGCCCGTTCTGGTATTGGCATGGAATACTGGCGTGATTTTATCAAGTTGAGTACGAATGGCTATTACGGGTTGACCAACTGGAAAAACTCCCCTGACTTTCAAGACTACAAAGAACGTCCGGCAAACGGCTGGGATATTCGCACTGAAGCCTGGTTGCCAGCCATGCCGCATCTGGGTACTAAGCTGAATTATGAAAAATATTATGGTAACGAAGTTGCACTCTTTGGCAAAGATAATCGGCAGAAAAATCCGCATGCTTTAACAGCAGGCCTCACGCTCACACCTTTTCCTTTACTTACAGTGAGCACTGAAAGGCGTCAGGGCAGTAAAGATATGAGCAATAATCATATTGGCGCGCAACTTAATTATCAGCTGGGTGTGCCATGGAAACATCAGATCGACAGTTCTCGGGTAGCTGCAATGCGCAGTCTTGCTGGCAGCAGATATGATTTAGTCGACCGCAATAATAACATCGTGCTGGAATATCGTAAAAATGAGGTCATAAAATTAAAAACGGCCAGTTTAATTAAAGGCTACGCTGGAGAGCAAAAAAGCCTCAACGTTTCTGTAAATACAAAATATCCTCTGGCACGCATTGACTGGTCTGCAACTACGTTAATTGCCAACGGTGGAAAGATTATTGCTAACGGACCTGACGACTACAGCATTATCTTACCGGACTATAAATATGGACCGAACGCAATCAATAATTATGTTATCAGCGGTGTCGCCATTGATGAGAAAGGAAATGCTTCCCGCAAGGCGCAAACCCAGGTAACGGTGACTGAAGCGGCCGTCAGTCTTGCCGAAAGTACTCTGACACCTCCGCAAAGTT
Source organism: Erwinia mallotivora (assembly GCF_000590885.1). Lineage (GTDB taxonomy): Bacteria > Pseudomonadota > Gammaproteobacteria > Enterobacterales > Enterobacteriaceae > Erwinia > Erwinia mallotivora. Next base: position 97,497 of record NZ_JFHN01000022.1, on the reverse strand, counting down.
CACTGCCTGCCGACGGTCAGTCACAGCAGATACTGACGCTGTCGGTGAAAGACAACCAGGGAAATCCTGTCGATATTCAGGAAGAAGAAATCGGTATTGAGAATCTCAAAGAGATGGAAACGTCCGGTGCAGTACTCTCAGCATTTAAACGTCAAAACGCGGGTCAATATACTGCGACCCTTACCGCAGGGAAGCTGGCACAGGCGATCACTATCACCCCTGCGGCACGTGGCGTAACCTTTTCCAGCGCAGTCGTGGATGTTGTCGCTGATAGTGCGACAGCACAGATTGCCAGCTTTACGGTCGTGAAAGACAATGCGGTCGCTAACGGTAAGGACCTCATCCAGCTTAAAGCGGTAGTGAAAGATGCCCAGGGCAATCTGATACCGAACCAGCAAGTTACCTTCACCGCAGACAGCGACGAAATCCCTGCACAATCGTTATTAACTGATGAAAAAGGCGAAGTGACAGTCGATTTTACTCATGTAAAAGCAGGTGTACGTAAAATCACCGCACGTGTTGGTGAACAGGAAGGTAAAAGCGTTGATGTCACCTTTGTTGCTGATGATGCCACAGCATTGACCAGCGGGCTGGAAGTTACAACCAACAACGCAGTGGCAAATGGTGAAGCAGCCAACCAGTTGACCGTTACAGTCACCGATGCCAATAACAATCCAATAGCAGATCGTGAAGTATCTCTGAGCGCTGACAGTGGGGTTGAGCTTTCTTCCGCAAGCGTGCGGACTTCTAAAGAGGGTACAGCAACCTTTACTGCCACCAGCCGTGTTAGTGGTCATTATAACGTGACGGCGACAACCAACGGTCATGCCATATCGGCACAGATAACGTTCGTAGCCGGTGAAGTTGATGGTACACATTCAACATTTGCCATAGACAAGAATATCATCTCCTCCGACGGTAAAGACGCAATTGCCCTTTCAGTTATTGCAAGGGACAAAAACAATAACCCGGTTACAGGTTCTGCCATTACATTTAGTAGCACTGGAATTAGCGGTGCCCGGATCTCAGATGTCAGCGAAGATAATGGTGTGTATTCAGCATTATTTACCTCTGAACAGGTAGGAAAGGGACAGATATTTGTATTGGTTGATGGAAAAGAAGTGGGCAACCTGATAGCTGAAGATATCGGTGTTTATAAGAGCACGCTTAATATCGTAATAGGTCAATAAAACTTCGATGTAGTCAACAACGTGGCATGGAGGCCAGTTAATAATCATGATACGGGGCCGAAGGCCTCTGAATTTAGGTGGAAATAATTCGATGAAAAAGAAAGTTCGCGCTGTATTTATCTTTATGTGTTTTATATTCACTTATTGTGCGACCTCCTCCAATGCTTTTGCGTTAGTCTGTTACCTGGGAACAGATAGAAATGCCGTACATGATCAAGACCATATAAATGTACTTGCTTATCTTGGTGATAAAGGTATAGGTGAAAAAATCTGGCAATCAAGAGTATTCAGCAGAGATATCAGCTGCCGATCACAATTAACGGGTAGCAGGACAGAAAATGTTTATATTTATCCTTTCCCGAAAAGGGAGGCTGAAAAACTGCCATCCGGGGTAAAGCTGGGTCTTATCTTCAATGGCCGGGATTTGGGCACTTTTGATACCAATAGCAGTGTGAATGCAGGCAAAGTTGATACCGGATGGACGGTAGGCAACGTCTTGCCTGCGCCGTCACGCACCATGACTTTTCAGGTTTATCTGATCAGAACCGGGGAGATCAGTACCGACGACGTTTATAAATTAACCATCTTTCAGCTGGATGGTGTCGGTGGCTTAAATAGTGTTGATGAAAATTACAATATTTCCATTACCGGATGGATGAATATTGGTTCCGTGAACTGCACTGGCACAGCGGCTACAGATATTAACCTGACGGGTTTCCAGACCGACAGTATTTTCAAAGGACAGGCTACGCAAACTGCTCAAAACGGGCTGGGGGTAAATGTGGTGTGTACCAGTCCTAATGCTGAAGTACTGAATTATATTCGTACGGTAACCACAAAGCTAACGCCTAAAGGTAGTCGCTTAACAGGTAGTGATAAGTATTTCGCCACCAACAAAGAAAACCTGGGGCTGGCGCTGAGGATGAATGGTAAAGATCTTCTGCCAGACGTTGGCGTGGAAACAGACGTTCCTTTCACATCTGGATCTTCAGCAGTGAAAATACCGATTGAGGTCACACCACATCTGACGTCACTCTCCTTAAACCAGCCAGCGTGGCTTTTTTCTGCAGAGGGGGCCGAGAATATTACCAGCTCAATCCCATTCACCGTAGATGTTCAGGGAGTCAATACCAACTAATCATCTGTCCCAGAAAACCACCGGTAGTGGCAGGCATACTGGCCCCGCATATGCTGCCATACCTCATTTTTTCTCTGGAAATTGATGGAACCTCAGTAAGCTGGCCTTTTCAGAATATTTGGAGAATGTCACATGACATTCTCCACATCCGTTTTTTTGACGTAGTCAGGCGCCATCCCTGCCAAAATTTTGCTGTTTTCCCTGCGTTTTCCCGGGTGCGAAACTTATCGCCATATCAGGGCGGGATGCCCTTATTACGAATACGAAGCAGAATAGAATAACGGAAATTACCGCCGGTAACAGAGGTGAAAGCGATGTGTTATGAAAACGAACTGAGCGATGATTTTGGCGGTTTTGATGTCCAAAAAATAATGTAGCTGAGATTATTACCTTGAAAAATAGCAGCGTAAGGATGGATTCTTATTATTTGACAGTGATTGTGTGAAATCTGTAATAATATTTTTTATTCATTATTGGAATTTAATGATTTTTTTTGTGTGTTATTAACGGTCTTAAATAACGACTCTGCGTATCTCATTATCAACAAATTATGATTCCTTTTAATTAAAATATCATCGGGCAGAGAGTGGCTCTTACGAAGCTTGTGACCGGTCTAATCAATGTTTCTTCTGATAAGGCATTTTTTTACTTTTTCCTGTTACTTTATCTTTGTTTTTTTGTACCTGAATTATATTTGTTGTTTTTCTGGTTGGTTTTAAGTAGTGTCTTTCTGATTAATTCGAATTAAAGCCAATAAAAAGCCTTCACTCATTCTTAACTTTGTCATAATATCCTTTGAGATGAGTTAACGAGTTAGATCATGAATGAAGTTGTTGTTATTTGGTCTTTTACAACTTCCTTATAAGAATTTTTTTCCAGTAGTTGTTTTTAACATTTTGTATTTTTTTCTCAAATCACATCTTGTCACCACAGTAGCATCATATTTAATTTTTATGGAAAGCAACTGAAGGAATCACCATGGCTATTTATATACGGCCTTTTGCTCTCAATGTTCTGACGTTAACACTTTTTCCTTTCAGCGCTCTGGCCGATCAAAACTGGAGTGTAACTGACGGAACAACGGTGGAAGTCACCGAGGGATATCACTCTACGGATACCACTATTCCGCTGTATGCTGCCGGGGCAAACAGCCAGCTTATTACTGACTCCGATCTCTCTTTTTCCACCACGGCGGACAGCACCTATGTTGCTCATATCAGGGAACAGGCGGGACTGACCCTCAACGGTGCCACGCTATCATCTGAAGGCATCAGCGCCTATGGCGTCTACCTCTATCAGAACAGCTCACTGATTATGAATGGTGGGTCAATCAGTACCTCGGGATATGGCAGTAATGCCATCCAGTCAAATAATTCCAGTTTGTCACTGACGGATGCGGATATTTCCACCAGTGGCGCATCAGCTTACGTGCTGTATATGTCGGGCGGCACACTGAACGCAGAAAATGTGCAGATGACCGCCAGTGGTACCAGTTCGTCAGCACTTTATCTCTCAGGGACTTCCGGTGCGGCCAGCGCCACGTTGAATAACGTCGAGATCGATCAGACCAGCATAAACGGCGGAAATGCGATAGCCGTATATAACAGCTCATTAACTGCCACCCAGCTGACGGTCGATTCAAGTGCGACATCGATGCCAGCCATTCTTGGTGGAACAGGGAGCACGCTGACCCTGACTGACAGCAGCGTCACTGCCGCCTATACCGGCATCAGGCTGATGGGCGGCAGCGCAACATTAACCAATGTCGATGTGTCCACCAACGGAAGTTATGGCTATGCGTTGGATGTCAATGTCAGTTCCTCTGCCACGATTCAGGGAGGAAGCTATCAGACAACAGGTATTGCTGCGCATGGCGTCTGGTTATCCTATGCCACTTCCTCGCTGGAGGCGTCAGATACCCGTTTTGTTACCAGTGGCACCAGCTCACATGCAGTGGATATCCAGAGCGGCTCGGCTGTCATCACAGACAGTACGCTGAGCACGTCCGGCAATTACAGTTATGGCTACTACACCGAAAGCCAGGCGGAAGGCAGCGGTTTGACTATCAGCACCACCGGTACATACAGCTATGGCGCTGTTGCGCGTGGCGGAAATCTGGTGTTGAGCGACTCTACCGTCACCACCACCGGCAATGGTGGCTATGGTCTTGTTGCCATGACTGCGGGAACGCTGACCGCTACCGACTCTGTTATCAGTACCTCCGGGGCGAATGCGGCAGCGATTCTCAGCAGCGGAGAAAACAGTGTCGTCACCGCAGAAAACATTACCGCGACGACCAGCGGCAGGGCGTCATCTGGCGCGCAGGCTCTGAATGGCGGCACCATTACACTGCTTAATTCCACCCTCACTACTACAGGCGATCAGAGTACCGGATTGTCTGCACAACAGGCCTCCACTATCACTGCCGACGGAGTGACGGTCAGCACGGCGGGTGCGGATGCCGCAGCATTGCAAACGTCCCTCTCCACATTGAATATCAGCAACAGTCAACTGACCACTACCGGTCTGGCGGTCGGGTTACTGGCCAGCGGTCAGGCGGACGGGCAGCAAAATACCGTCACACTAGACAACGTTACCCTGACCAGTGAGCAGTCTACGGGCGTGCTTGTACAGGGAAGCGATCTTGAACTGACATTGCAAAACGGGACGGTGATTACCGGCGGCGATGGTGTGGCGCTACAGGCTTCGGCAACGGAAGCAAGCGATGGAACCCAGACCCATTCAACGGTAACGGTCAATGCCTCTGGTAATGTCTCGTTGCTGGGCGATGTTATCGCGGACAGCGAAGAGGAGGTGATTAGCTTATCCCTGAGCGATAACTCCCTGCTGTCTGGTGTGACTCAAAGTGTCAGCCTGCTCTCTCTGGACAGTACCAGCCGCTGGGTAATGAGTGGTGACTCGACCGTCGTTGACCTGCAACAGGATGGTCTGGTCACCTTTAACAGTGCCAGTGGTTTCAGCATGCTGACGGTAACCGGCGATCTTTCTGGTTCCGGCGAGTTTGTCCTGCGTACCGAAGCAGGAGATGACGACTCCCCCACCGATCAAATCCTGGTGAACGGCAATGCGACCGGTGATTTCAGCCTGACGGTGGTCAATCAGAATGGCCTGGGTGCGTTAACTAATGCCGGGATTTTACTGGTTAAGGTGGCCGGAGATGCCACCTCAGCCAGTTTTACTCAGAAGGGGAGCGTGGTTGCCGGACTGTATGAATACTTCGTCAACAAGGTGGGTGACAACAGCTGGTATCTGCAATCTTCTTATATTGCGGTTGATCCGGATACGTCAGATACGACTGACGACACGGCAGCAGGTGAAAACGTTGTCAGCTGGCGTCCGGAAATCGCTGGCTACATGATGGCACCCTATCTCAATGCCGCTTACGGTTTTCAGTCAGCCGGAAATTATCATACCCGTATTGGGGCTTATCAGCAGGGGAGCGCGGTCTGGGGAAGAACCTGGGGGCGTCACGATCGCTACGCAGCAGGGCGTTATGCTTACAACGTTAACAGCGCTTTTGTGCAGTTAGGCGGTGATGTGATGCAAAAAGATCTGGCGAATGGCTGGCATAGTAAAGCCGGGCCGATGCTCACTCTGGGGCGCATCCGCAGCGGTAACCGTGATAATGCCCGAACCCTTCGTGAAGGTCTCTCTGCTTATGTCGGTAAGACGGAAACCACGGCTTATGGCGTGGGAGGTTATTTCACCGCATGGCACGATGACGGTAGCTATCTGGATACGGTGGGGCAGATAACCCGCTACAGCAACCGCTTTACCAGTCTGACCAGGGCGAAGATGGACAGCTACAGCGCCCTGCTCTCGGCTGAAGTGGGTAAGCCTTTTAGTGTTTACCAGCAGCTAAGCATTGAGCCGCAGTTTCAACTGATTGGGCAGTACATGAACATCAGTCAGGGCTATGCCAGCGGGGTGAAAATGAAAGATCAGAACATCACGACAGGACAGGCCCGACTGGGTGCGCGACTGTTTTATGATGCAACCAGAGTTCAGCCCTACGTGAAGGCAGATATCGTTCGCCAACTGGGTAAAACGCCGGGAATGATCCTTGACGATCAAACGTTCAGGCCGGATATCAGCAAGGGGTACTGGCAAACCGGTTTAGGGATTGCTGGTAAAGTCTCTGGCCAACTGAGTGTCTATGCTGAAGCCAGTTACGTCCGCAGCATGGGAAAAGGTCTGGAAGGCTATAACGGTAACCTCGGCATTAAGTATCATTTCTGATAAAAAAGGCTTGCAGCACAGCATGTTGTAAGCCCTTTCCTTCTTTATCCTACGGTCATTGTTTAAGGCAATGATCGTCATCTGTGAATAAAATGATCAAAATGTAGTAGTGACGAAAATACGCCGGTAGTCAAATTGATAACGCCAATGAAACTGATTATCATTCGCGAACAAAAAACTACCTGTTTACTAACATATGAACTCGCCATTTACTCGTGTTGTCACTTTTTATCGCCTCAGTGGAAAAACCCAGTCGGTTATTTTTGCCTCCCTGCTTAGCAGCAGCGGCGCATTAGCGGCAGATGCGGTTAAAGATCAAACTCTCACCGTCACTGCCGATCAACCCGGCACTGGCGGCAGCTACAGTCAGGACTCGGCCACTATCGCCACGCGAACGGCTACACCTCGAAATGAGATCCCCCAGTCAGTCAGCGTTGTTACGCCACAGGTGATCGAAGATTACCAGGTCAAAACCGTTAACGATGCGGTGAAATTTGTCAGCGGTGTGACCCAGGGAAATACGCTGGGTGGAACAGAAGATGGTTTTGTTAAGCGCGGGTTTGGCGCGAATTCAGATGGTTCAACCTTCCTCGACGGTGTGCGCAGCAACCAGGGATTGTCAATGGATTCCACCATTGATCATGTGGAAGTGCTGAAAGGTTCGGCTTCGCTGCTATACGGCATCCTTAATCCGGGCGGGGTCATTAATCTGGTCAGTAAAAAACCACAGTACGAGTGGAACACCCACATCAGCGGAGGCACCAGCAGCTTCGGCGGCGGTACGGGTGCTGTTGATGTGACCGGTCCGCTGGGCAATGGGTTCGCTTTTCGGATGATTGCTGAACGGCAACGTGAAGATTACTGGCGCAATTTCGGCGTAAATGATCATACGCTGCTTGCTCCTTCACTCAGCTGGTTTGGTGAAAAAGCCTCGTTTAACCTCAGCTACGTGGAGTACAAATACGATATTCCGTATGACCGTGGCACCGCGTTTATTAACAACAAACCGGTAAATGTCCCCTATAACCAGCGCCTTGACGATCATGCCAACCACGCCTGGGGGAAAAATAAGCGCCTGAACTTCAACTTCGCCTGGAAGCTGGATGACACCTGGGATACCCATTTCAACTATGCCTGGATGCAGCGCCGTTACGACAGTAATGAAGTTCGCGCTACGGCAATAGATACCACCACCGGGATCGTTTCCCGCCGCGCGGATGCCAACCGTGGTTTTAACCATCAGACAACTTACCTGTCATGGGATATCGGCGGCAGCCCGGAAATCTGGGGTATGCAGCATGATGTGATGCTCGGCGTGGATTACGAACAGAACGAAACCTACAAGGCTTACTCTTACCGTGGCAAGGTGTCGAAAACCTTTAATATGTATGACCCGGTATATGATGAAGAACCGATAGTTAGCAGCAGCACCTATACGGACAGCCTGAGCAATGTGCGCACCAATCTTTACAGCCGCTCTGTCTTTGCCAAAGACAGCATTCATCTGACCGATAAATGGATCGCCGTGCTGGGCGGGCGCTATCAGCGTTACACCCAGACCAGCAGCTACGGATTTGTGAATCCTACTTCATCACTGAACGATCGTGGAGACGCTTTCCTGCCGCAGATGGGGCTGGTGTATAAAGTCCTGCCTGACGTCTCACTGTATGGTAGCTACAGCCGTTCGTTTACCCCGTCAACAGAAACCGATGACGATGGCAACGTGGCATCCACCGAAAAAGGCACCACCTGGGAAGTGGGGGCGAAATGGCAGGTTGTGCCTGCACTCTCAGCTACTCTGGCGTTGTATCGCATTGATGAAAAAGATATGTCGGTCTACATCAATGGCGTAACGCGTAATATTCCAAAGGCACGTTCCAGTGGGGCGGAAGTGGAGATCAACGGCGAGCTGACCAAAGACTGGAACCTGATCGCCAACTACAGCTACGACAAAACCAAAATCGTTGAGGACGATGTTAATCCTGAAAACGTAGGTAACCGTCTGGTTAATGCGCCAACCAATATGGCCAGCCTCTATCTGAGCCACACCCTGCGTTTCTCCTGGCTACCGGGCGAACTGCGCGTGGGCGGTGGCGGCCGCTATGTGGGCAGTCGGGCGGGCGATCCTGAAAACAGCTTCACCATGCCCGACTACACCGTAGCCGACGCGTTTGTTGCCTGGGACAGCCAGCTGGTGGGCAAACATACCCAGCTTAAGCTGAACATCGATAATCTGTTCAACAAAGAGTATTACGAATCCAGTGCCGGTAACCTCCGCGTCAGCGTTGGTGAACCTCGCGTTGTTTATCTACAGGCCGCCGTCGATTTCTGACCGGAGAAAAGGATGAAAAAAGCACTGCTCTTTGCGCTGCTGATGGTCAGCAGCGTGGCACCGGCAAAAACGGTTACTGATATTCTGCAACGCACGGTGGAAGTCCCGGACAACCCGCAAAGGATAGTGGTGGGCGAGGGCAGAATGATTTATACCCTTGCGCTGGTGGAAGAAGGAAACCCGGTCAAACGGGTGGTAGGCTGGCCGGGCGATCTGCAACGGCTGGACAGCCAGACCTGGGAGCGCTACAGCACCGCTTTCCCCGAGATCAAAAAGATCCCGATCATTGGCAAAGCTAACTACGCGCAAATCAGTGTGGAAAAGGTGATCGCGCTGCGTCCTGACCTGGTTATTCTGCCGGTGTATGCCAAACAGGCGAGTAACCATGACAGTTTTCAGCAACAGCTGACCGAGGCGGGGATCCCGGTTATCTACATCGATACCCGTGTTGATCAGCTAAAGAACACCGTGCCGAGCCTGAAAATTCTGGGTGAAGTCCTCAATGATCAGGCGAAAGCGCAGCGGTTTATCGCGTTTTATCAGCAGCATATGAATCTGATCCGCGATCGTTTGCAGCAGGCAAAACCACATCGTCCCAGCGTGATGTTGCAGTTGCACATCGGCCGCAGGGAAGTGTGCTGTACCACGGTTGGACACGGTAATCTGGCCGATTTGCTGGCCTTTGCTGGGGGCGACAATATTGCAGCGGGGCGTTTTGCCAGCGTCTTTGGACAAATTTCGCCGGAGGCGGTGATCGCGGCAAATCCTCAGGTGTTAATTGTCACCGGCATGGCAGGACCTGAGCAGTCGGGACAGTTGCAACTTGGTCCACAGGTTAACGCGCAGCAGGCACAGCAGAGTTTTGCTCAGGCACTGCAACGTGAAACCATGCTCTCATCGTTACCGGCTATTCGTAACGGTAAGGCTCTGGCGGTGTGGCACAATTTCTATATGAGCCCGTGGCATTTGCTGGATGTGGAAATTTTTGCCAAAGCTTTCCATCCACAGTTGTTCCGCGATCTCGATCCGGCGAAAACCCTGCAACAGATGAATCAGGAATTTCTGCCTGTTCCGGAGACGGGAACTTACTGGACGGGGATGGCGACCAGTCATCTGGAACAGCCACCAGGCAGGCAATAGCGGCTACAGCGACATTTTGCATCCTGCCGCATCAATAAACCCGGTCAGGTTAACACCTGCTCAACAGAATAAAGCCCGCGTCGATGAGGTCAGTCCATCAACGCGGGCTTATTTTTGCCGTCGGTGTTAGTCGTTAATATGAGGATGCTGATTGATCAGATGCTTACGCTTCTCTTCCAGCTCAGCAATCTGTGTGCTGATCTCTTCAATCTTGCTCTCAATATTATCGTGATGCTCCTGTAACAGCTCCTTCGCTTCGGTGATATCGGAAGCGGCAGGCGTGGCACCGCGCAGTGGCTTATTGGCCGTTTCCTTCATCATGATCCCGGTTACCAGACCGATAACCGCCACCACCATCAGGTAGTAGGCTGGCATATAAAGGTCGGTGGTCGTCTCCACCAGCCATGCTGCCAGAGTGGGCGTCAGACCGGCGACCAGAATCGAAATGTTAAAGGCGCTGGCCAGCGCACTGTAGCGAATATGCGTCGGAAACATCGCCGGAAGCGAAGAAGCCATTACGCCGGTAAAGCAGTTCAGCACCACGGCCAGAACCAGCAGCCCGGCGAAAATCAGCCCCATCACATTACTGTTGATCAGCATAAAGCAGGGGATCGACAGCACCAGCAGAGCGATACTGCCGACAATCACAAACGGACGACGACCAAATTTATCGCTCATCAGCCCCATAACCGGTTGCACAAACAGCATCCCAATCATGATGGCAATGATAATCAGCACGCCGTGATCTTCGGAATAATGCAGATTATGTGACAGATAGCTTGGCATGTACGTCAGCAGCATGTAGTAAGTGACGTTAGTGGAAATCACCAGGCCAATACAGGCCAGCAGGCTCTTCCAGTGTTTGCTGGCGATCTCTTTAAAGGAGACTTTGGGGCCATCGCTCAGGCCTTCCCGGTCGCCCTGCTCCAGCTTGTCCACATGCTGTTGGAAAGCGGGTGTTTCTTCCAGCGCATGGCGCAAATAGAGGCCGATAATACCGAGCGGCAGCGCGACAAAAAACGGGATGCGCCAGCCCCACTCAAGAAACTTCGCTTCGCCCACCACGGTGGAAATCAATACCACCAGACCCGCACCCAGAACGAAACCGGCAATAGAACCAAAATCGAGCCAGCTGCCCATAAACCCGCGTTTACGGTCAGGCGAGTACTCTGCGACAAAAATCGATGCGCCGGTATATTCACCACCCACCGAGAAGCCCTGCGCCATCTTACACAGCAGCAGCAGCACGGGTGCCCAGATGCCTATTGAGGCATGCGACGGTATCAGACCAATACAGAAGGTACTGACCGACATAATAATAATGGTAATGGAGAGGATCTTCTGGCGACCATATTTGTCACCCAGTGCGCCAAAAAATACGCCGCCAAGCGGGCGGATCAAAAAGGGAACAGAGAAGGTGGCCAGTGCGGCAATCATCTGCACGCTGGGATCGGCTCCCGGAAAGAATACCTGACCCAAAGCGTAAGCCACAAAACCGTAAACGCCGAAGTCGAACCACTCCATGGCGTTACCTAATGATGCGGCGGTAATTGCTTTGCGTAACCTGGCATCATCAATGATCGTTACGTCTTTTAAGCCGATTGGCTTAACACGCTTCCTACGTAGCTTCATATAAAACACCCTGTAATTAATTGTTTTCCAACCAGAACATTCCCGTTCACCAGAAAAAAAGATGCTGCGTCTGGCGAAATGGTACGGATGGTGTAGGTATCTTTTCTCCTACAGCCAGCGGAATATTGCGGGCAGTTGCCTGCCTGAGCAGATATCCGTCTGTGCTAAGTATATCGTCTCTTTGAGATGTAACATAATTTATACCTGAAACCACTTCAGGCAACCTGTGCATAAAACATGTAAAGATCAGCTCTTTTTTGGGGTTTGTTTGTGGGGAGAAACGTAAAAAAATAATGGGATAGCGGACAGACCCCACTTTCCTTCTGCGGTGGCTGTGCCGGCAGGAAGCTCACGAAAGATAAAAACGATACAAAATGATTTTCGGCTGTTATGTTGCCTGAAATCCCTCTGACGAAGGCAATACGTGATGAAGATGACTGATATTCCGTTTGGCACCACCGCATGGTCAGCGCTGGCAGTGACCGAACATCCCGGAGAAAGTGGCAAAGCTTTCTGGAAAACGCAGAATTTCGGCGAAGTTCGCGTCAGAATGGTTGAATATTCTGCGGGGTACAGGGCTGACCACTGGTGTTCCAAAGGCCATATTTTGCTGTGCCTGTCTGGCGAACTGCATACAGAACTGGATGATGGCCGTGTCTTCACACTGACCGCCGGAATGAGCTATCAGGTGGCAGATAATGCCGAGGCGCACCGCTCCTGGACTGACAGTGGTGCACAGCTGTTTATTGTTGATTGACGGTCTGAAAGCGCCTGGCTTTTCCGGGAGGCTACAGGCATAAGCAAGATGCCCGGCACGTTTTCTTTGTTATTGTCATCCCGGCAGTCAGCACAGCGAACATCTTGTTTAAAATCGGGTTATAGTAAAAATTCCTGTTCTTCTGAAGGTGTTGATTTTCATGCCTGAGCAACCTGCAACGGAACTCGCTCCGAGCGGTTTACGCTTAAATCTGCGCATTATGTCCGTAGTCATTTTCAATTTTGCCAGCTACCTGACCATCGGCCTGCCACTGGCGGTACTGCCTGGCTATGTACATGATGCGATGGGTTACGGCGCATTCTGGGCCGGACTGGTCGTCAGCCTGCAATATTTTGCCACTCTGCTCAGTCGGCCTCATGCCGGGCGGCTTACCGATCTCTGGGGTCCCAAAAAGGTGGTGATTGTCGGCCTTTGCGGCTGCCTGCTTAGTGGGCTTTGTTATGCGTTGGCGGCGTTGAGTGCAGGGTTGCCGGTGCTCAGCCTGCTGTTGCTGTGCCTTGGCAGGGTTATTCTGGGCTTTGGCCAGAGCCTGGCCGGTACGGGAGCAACCCTGTGGGGCGTCGGTGTGGTCGGCTCGTTGCATATAGGTCGGGTTATTTCCTGGAATGGCATTTTCACCTACGGTGCTATGGCCATAGGTGCGCCAGTGGGCGTGGCAATTTATCGCTGGGGTGGGCTGTTGTTGTTATCCGGCCTCATCATTGCTATCGCGTTGGTGGCAATACTAACGGCGATGACCAGGGCTGCGGTGAAAAGCAGCAAAGGGCAGCCGCTACCTTTTCGTGCGGTACTGGGCAAAGTATGGAATTTTGGTCTGCTCCTCGCGATGGGCTCAGCAGGATTTGGCGTAATAGCGACATTCATCACGCTGTTTTATCAGGAAAAAGGGTGGGAAGGTGCCGCCTGGGCGCTGACGTTATTCAGTGGTGCTTTTGTCGGCACCCGCCTGCTTTTTCCCAATGCCATTAACCGCTATGGTGGACTGCCTGTTGCTATCGTCTGTTTTGCCGTTGAGGCTGTTGGTCTGTTTCTGGTCTGGGGATCGGTGGATCCCTGGATGGCGAAACTGGGCGCTTTTCTCACCGGAGCCGGTTTTTCTCTGGTCTTTCCGGCGGTGGGTGTGGTGGCGGTCAAAGCCGTGCCGCCACAGAACCAGGGAAGCGCCCTGGCGACCTACACGGCATTTATGGATCTTTCGCTGGGCATTACCGGCCCGCTGGCGGGGCTGGTCATGAGCTGGTTTGGCGTTCCGGTGATCTATCTGCTCAGCGGCCTGCTGGTCTGTCTGGCGACGGTGCTGACCTTAAATGTCTACCGCAGGCTGAAACAGAGTGAGACGGCCTACTGATTTTTCTCCTGCGCCGCCGCCCTGGCCCGCCTTAATAGCAGCCAGACCCGCACGGTTTTCACCGCCATACGGCGTGCGGCGGTGGATTCATTCTCCCCCGGATGGGGGTCAGGCTCGCAGGTAGCGCACTCGGTTCCTTTGCTCATCCATTTACCTTTGCCGTTCAGGATCAGATTAGCGACGATAGCCACACAGGTGCCCAGCGTGATGCCGCTGTGCAGGAACATTTTTGCCAGCTCCGGTAGCTGAGCAAACAGCTGGGGAACCAGCACCGGCATCAGTCCCAGCCCCAGCGTCAGGGCCACTACCATCCCGTTATTATTATTACGATAATTAACCTGTCCCAGCGTACGAATACCGGAAACGGCAACCATACCAAACATCACCACACCCGCACCGCCGAGGACCGGTTTAGGTATTATCACCACCAGCGCCGCCAGTTTTGCGAACAATCCCATCAGGATCAGAATGATGCCGGAACAGGCGACCACAAAGCGGCTGCGTACCCCGGTCAGGCTGATCAGCCCCACGTTCTGGGCAAATGCCGCATAGGGAAACAGGTTAAAAAAGCTGCCGCACAGGGTTGCCAGACCGCAGGCCAGCAGTCCTTTTTTCAGCGTGGTGGCATCGGCCTTGCGACCCACAATTTCGCCGGTTGCCATCATCGATGACATAGTTTCTACCATCACGACGACCATCACCATGGTCAGCAGCAGAATCGGCAGAAGATGGAATTCCGGTGAGGCAAAGCGCATCGGGACAGGCAAATTGAGCCAGGGGGTAGCCGCCACCTGGCTGAAGTCCAGCGTGTCCACAACGTACTAGACAGCAGAACCGATGATCAGGCCAATCAGCACGGCTATATTTTTAACCAGCCCGGAGGCAAAGGTGTAAATATTCAGGATGATGACCAGCGTTAACGCCGCCAGCGACAGAGCCATCAGATTGCCAAACCCCTGCATATCGCTGTTGCCGCCGCCTATCCAGCCTCCGGCTACGGGCATAATCGACAGGCCGATCAGGGCGACTATCGACCCCATCACCACTTTAGGAAAAAAGCGTACCAGCTTGCTGATCCACGGTGCACAGATAAGGGCAAATACCCCCGCGACCATCACTGCCCCGCTGATGCCGCCCATGCCATACTCTTTGCCAATTAACACCATCGGGATCAATGCCGCAAAAGTACAGCCCTGGACCACCGGCAGGCGACAACCCAGCCATTTGCCAATACCCAGCGTTTGCAGCAGCGTGGCGGCACCGCAGACGAAGAGATCGCTGCTGATCAGCAGCACGATCTGGTCATTACTCATGCCCAGCGCGGAGCCAACCACCAGCGGCACAGCCACCGCCCCGGCGTACATCACCAGTACATGCTGAAGGCCATAGAGCATCATCAGCCCAATTGGCAGCAGCTCATCGACGGGAAGTGTTGATGAAGGGGAAAGATGCGAGGGGGATACTGAAACATTCATGGTCAGATTTCTCCATTACGGCCGTGGGAATGGCATTCCCGGCTACGATTCGAAGGTGTTAAACCTCCCTGATTACGCCAGGTCTGCTTCCGGGCAGTGCCTGGCGCGAATGGAGAATGCTTAAGTTGTGCCAGTCTGTGGCTTGCCGACAAAAAGAGAATGAAAACTGGAAGCAGGATCACGCCATCTCTGGAGCAACAGCTGTGTCAGTGGCTTAACGGATATCAAGAAAATCCGCTACGGGCCGCTCACCTCTCATTATCATTTCCCACTTATCAAACTGAGAAAGCGCAGAATTTCAGCGATAGCTGTCATAATTTAAGTTGCAGGCACCCGGGCTTTTCTCACTCCCCCAGCCAGGTACTGATCTACTCTGCTGGAGATTTATCGCCTCGCCGCCGCTCTGCAACTCGAATTATTCAGGGCAGATAAAGAAGGGGCCACCGGCCTGATGCCGACCCATTTTCACAGCGTAGCCATTTTCTGCCAGAGACGCTGCGCAGCTTTACGGGCTTCGGCATACAGCGGCGCGACGTCAAAAGTAAACTGACGGTCTTCATATACCATGCAACCCGCGACCATCACGCTGTGAACGGCAGTGCTGGCCAGTCCAAACGCAAGATGGCCAGGCAGATTTTCTGCCTGCAACGGCGTGGGGGAGAGATAATCACAGATGGTCAGGTCGGCAGTGTAGCCTGCCGCCAGTCGGCCAAACGGCCGGGCAAAATTCCGCTCCAGAATGCGGTTGCCGTTATACAACATTTGCAGAAAACTGTCCGGCCACAGCTTCCCTCCGGCATCCCGGTGTTTGAAATACGCGAACTTAAGCTCCTCAAACATATCGGCACCAATACCATCAGTCCCCAGTGCGGCCAGCTGATACTCAGCAAGATGGTGATTGTAGCCAACATGATTATTCATATTGGAACGGGCGTTGTGTACCAGGGCGGCACCCCGCTGGTTGAGCAGTGCGACTTCATCCGCAGAAAGCCACAAAGCATGAGCAATAAGGGTTTTTTCATCCAGCAGGTCAAACTGATCCAACCGCACTATGGGATCCAGGCCATATTTATCATGACTGTGGGACACGTCATATTTGTCTTCCGCAACATGAATATGCAGCCCGCGCCCGGTGATTTTTCTGGCTTCGCGTAGCATTTCCAGTCCCGCATCCGGCACGGTAAATGGAGCATGTGCCCCCAGATGCGCCTCCACCAACGGTGCCTGCTGGCTGGTGGCACGCTCACTGTCAATCAGGCTGGCGAAAGCCACATTCTCTTCCACTCCGGCTTCCAGCTCTTGCAGACCCGCATTACGATCGGTGGTTTCAAAACAGGTCATTCCGCGTAATCCTGCCCTGATAAAACCCTGACGCAGAATAGCCAGTGAACCTTTAATTAACGAGGGTGAGGCATGGTGATCGATTACCGCGGTGCAGCCGTGGCGGATCGCCTCCAGTGAACATATCAGCCCGCTGTAGTAGAGCGATTCTTCATCAAGAGCACGATCCAGCCGCCACCACAGATGTTTAAGTGTGGAGATAAAATCCGGGCAGGGCGGAATGGGGGCCAGCACGCCACGAGACAGGCCGGAATAGAAATGGTTATGGGCACAGACCAGCCCCGGCATCACCAGGCGCTGCTGCATCTCTCTGACGGTTGCCTGGGGATAATGCGGGCGGAGATGCGCACCGGTAGCCACGATGCGGTCGTTTTCAATAACAATATCGATGCCATGATCGATCTGGCAGGGTGAAAATTGAACTGCGGTACAGTTTTCTAACAAAATCATGGTCATTCCTCCACGCTGCCCAGCAGATAGTGATGATGTTGATGGGTATAGCGAATAATCTGCGCCATGCTGGTCAGTTCTTCCGGCAGGTCACCGGCGATCTCTCCCTCGGAGCCAAGCTCCAGCTGCCAGGTGCGGTCTTTCAGACGGATTTGCACCGCCGACTCTTTCACCAGAAAACCCGGATTGCTGCTGTTATTAAAATCTTCCTGCAAGCTGAACACGGTCACTTTGTCTTTATAGGGTTTACCCTGCCACGGGCAGAACTGTGCGCAGTTGCCACATTCGTTACATAAGGCATCAAGATGCAGGATCTGCTGACGGTTCTGGAAACCCGGTACGGAAAGCGCCACGTTGGCCCGGTTTGGGCAAACATCGACACATTTAGCGCAGACGTAGTGACATTCCAGGCAGCGGGCGGCTTCCTGTCGGGCAAAGGCTTCACCGTCGTCACAGGCAATCTGGCGGACAGCGACGGTGCCTTTACGGGCCCAGATGGCAGCAGGATTGCTGTTAAGCCAGCGTTTATCGTCGCTGCTTCCACGAATATTTTCCCGTCTGAGAATGGTATCGGCTGCCTTGCGGGCGCTGCCGATAGCAGAGACGACAGAGGCCGGACCGGTTTGTACATCGCCAATCAGAAACACGCCTGGCACGCTGGTTTCCAGTGTCTGAGGGTTAACCGAGGGATATCCGTCTGCGGCCATTTCCAGCCCCAGCCTCTGCAACAGGTCGGTATCCGCTTGTTCACCGGTGGCGGTAATCACCGCGTCAAAATGCCGACAGCGAGTTTGTTCTGTTGCCAGCGGACGGCGGCGTCCCTGGTTGTCCGGTTCACCCGGTTTCATCACTCTCATCACCAACTGGCCTGCGTGGTCAAATCCTTCCGGGCTGAGCAGCGTTTCAAAGCCCACACCTTCCTGTCTGGCAGCGTTAATCTCCTCCGGCCAGGCAGGCATATCCCGGTGTTCACGTCGGTAGATGATGGTGACGCTGTTGACGCCGGGTACGCGACGGGCAGCACGGGCGCAGTCCATTGCGGTATTTCCGGCTCCCACCACGGCCACCTCTCCCCGCACCTCTCCTGCCAGCTGATTGCGATTAAAACGTCGGAGAAATTCGAAAGACTTAAGTGGCTTAACACCTGAACCCGACAGTTGCAGGCGATTACTCTTACCGGCCCCAACAGCGATACAGATTGAGGAGAAGCCCTGCCTGCGCAATGAGGCGATGGTCAGATCAGGGGCACAGTTGTAAACAAATTTCACACCGTGCTCGCTAATAAAGTTGATGTCATGGTGAATAAGCTCAGCCGGGATGCGAAACTGCGGCACGATATTTTTGACCACGCCGCCAGCACTCTCCTCGCGTTCAAACAGAGTGACCGGATGCCCCGCTCTGGCAAGGAAATATCCTGCCGCCAGGCCAGCAGGTCCGGCACCCAGTACCGCAACCGGAGGTCTGTCGCCGGAACCGGCGGGCTTATGCCAGCGCTGCCGGTAGCCCTGCCAGCCTTTTTCCAGCGTGATTTTTTTTATGCGCCGGATATTCAGCGCATTTTCATAATCAAGCCTGGTGCAGTTGTTCTGACACTGATGATCGCAGATATGCCCGGTGATCGCGGGCAACGCGTTGCGCTGATAAATCAGCTCAAGCGCATCGGTGTAACGGCCTTCTCCTGCCAGACGCAAATATTCGGGGATGTCCTGATGGATGGCACAGGCAGTGACGCAGGGTGCCACATAGCAGTCAGTGAGCGGCAGGCTGGCACCGGTATCAATCTCGTCACGGCTTTTCCACTCTTTTTGCGCCCAGTCAGCTTTCAACGCCTGCTCAGCCAGCGCCCGCAGGCGCACCACATCAATCTGATGGCTGTCCCAACCCTCACTGCCGTCCAGCCGTTCCGCGCAGTTTTTCATGCGCAGATAGCCGCCGGGTTTCAACAGGTCGGTGGCCATGGTAATGGGCTGAATACCGGTAGCGAAGATGTCGGCAATGTTGAACTGGCTTGCCCCGCCGGAGTAAGAGATGGGCAATTTACCGTCAAAATGTTCAGAAAGTACTGCCGCCACATTGATCGACAGGGGATAAAGTGCGCGGCCTGACATATACATCTCTTCACCGGGTAGTCGCTGCTTATGATTACGCGCCCCAAGCGTATTGGTCAGTTTGACGCCGAAGCTCAGTTGCTGCTTTTTCCCCAGCGCAATCAGACGTTCCAGCATTGCCAGCGCCTGCGTCAGTTGCAAATCGTGGCTGAAGGACGCTTCATTCAGCGAGATATAGTCAAAACCATTGCCGTCGAGGATCTCTCTGACCCGCTGGTAGCCCAGCAGTGTGGGATTCAGCTTCACACAGGTGTGCAGTTTTTTCTCGGTGAGCATATAGCGGCAAATCGATTCGATTTCGTCCGGAGGGCAGCCATGCATCGTGGACAGGGTGACGCTGTTAACCATCTCTGGCGAAATACGAGTGGGAAGGCTCTGTAACGCGGAGCGGTCAGCTTTCGCCAGTAACCTGTAATCACCCCGGGCGATAAAGTCTGCTAACGCCTGCTGGTAGCGGGCGAATTTCGGATTGTTGCGGGTATCCACCATCTGATCAATAAACTGCTGCATCCTGGGTTGCTGAATGCCTTTTAAGTCATAGCCAACGCTCATATTAAAAATAAAAGAGCGCGACTGGCCGTGATGTCTGGGAGTAAAAATCTCTTCCAACAGATGCAATACCATCCAGGCTTTGAGGTATTCGTCATGGGCCTTTTTCAGCGTGAATTCGGTAGACCATTCGGTGTTCCAGGCCTCGTCGCTGGCGTCGATACAGGGTTTATCCAACTCAAGACGGTCCAGAATTTGTACCGTTTTCAGTTCGATAAAACTGCCTCCTGTCAGCCATGCCACAATGATATTCTGCGCCAGCTGGGTGTGTGGCCCGGCGGCTGGCCCCAAAGGCGTATCGCATCGCCGACCGAAACAGGCTATCTGACGCGATGGGCTGCGGGAATAAAATGCCTGTTCAGGTATGCCAAACACCGACTGATTTTCCTGATATTCGGCGCAGATTCGTGTCAGAAGGGCGTCGAAAGGGATGGGACGCATTATGTCACCCATACACATTGCTCCTTTGTGCTGCTTGCGGATACCCGGTACTGAAACGCGCTTGCCGTCCCGGGTGTGACTTACCGCAGGGCTTTAGCAACAACTGCGCCAGAGCTTTAGTGATGGGATATTTTCATTATATTTCGTGATGCTATTCGCACTCCGCAGAACGGTAACCGACCAGAGAGCGGACATTTGATAATGAAAATCATTTATTTACTAACCCTGAGCGGGAAAAAACCTCATTTTTCGCAAATTAATAAATTTCTCGCTCAATATGAGAAATAGCGGCGATTTTTTGTGATTCGTGTCATGGGCATGAGGTTAAAAAGCGGCATACAGGTTGCATCAACTGCCGGTGACATTAATCAGAGGATGTTTGCCATGAGCCTGTTCGCCGTAGCCTGTCGGCTGGAAAAAGAAAACGTTGCCTTCGCCCTGATCCACATCATTGAGAGTCGCGGCTCAACGCCACGTCATTCGGCCAGTATGCTGGTGGCAGAAAATGGCGAAACGGCCGGGACCATCGGTGGAGGAAAGATGGAAAATCTGGTGATGGAGCAGGCGCTGGAGGCGCTGGCCGAAGGGCAGGCAAGACTGTTTCATGGCCAACTGGCGCGTCAGGGCGATCATGCAGTAGGCGCAGATTGTGGCGGGGCGATGACGGTGCATATTGCTGTTTACTCCAGCCGCCCGGCGCTCTTTTTACTCGGTGCCGGACACGTCAATCGTGCACTGGCTCAGGCAGCGCTGCCGCTGGGTTATGAGGTGATCATTGCCGATCCCTGGGAAGAAAATCTTCGTCATCCGCAGCTGCCGACTGCCTGCCAGCGCGTCGCAGGAGACAACTACAGCACTATCATTGCCACATTGCCGCTTAAAGAGAGCAGTTATGTGGTGATTGCCACTAATCATCAGGATCGCGAGGTCCTTGAACAAATGCTCTGGCTGCCCTGTTGCTATCTCGGGCTGCTGGCAAGCCGCAAGAAGGCTCAGCATTTTCGACAGTTGCTAATCAGTCAGGGGGCAGACGATCTCTTGCTGCAAAAACTGCATTCACCGGTGGGTATGGATATCAATGCGGAGACACCGGAAGAGATCGCCGTCAGTATCCTTGCTGAAATTATCTGCCACCGGCGTAGTCAGCGCTGTTGTGGCGGCAGCGGGGCTGCCGGGTCATTGCCAACGCAGACTGGCTGCAACGCTACTGCTGAATGAGGGTTCCGGTCAGACCTGCAATGCCCTCTCTGGCTCTGGCAAGTAAAGTAATTAATGCCTGGCGACCCGGCCGGGATTCAGCAAAATACGCAGCCGCTGCAACTTTTGGCAGCATCGAGCCAGCGGCAAACTGTTGTAAGGCTATCAGGCGGTGCGCCTCCTGTGGCGTCAGGCTGTCGAGCCACTGCTGTTGCGGCGTGTTGAAGTTAATCGCCACCTTCTCCACGGCGGTAAGAATGATCAGCATATCGGCATTGATATCACTTGCCAGCACTGCGCTGGCCCAGTCTTTATCGATTACCGCGCTGGCACCACGCAGGTGATTGCCTTCGGCGATAACCGGAATGCCTCCACCACCCGCGACAATGGCAATCTGCCCGGCGGCCAGCAGCGCGGTGACCGCAGGCGCTTCAATGATCTCCTGAGGTTTGGGCGAAGCGACGACACGCCGCCAGCCCCTTCCGGCATCCTCCCGCAGAACAAACCCCTGCTTACGCTGTTTTTCCGCTGCCTGCGGGCTGAGAAACGCGCCAATGGGTTTATCAGGCTGAAGAAATGCCGGATCCTGCTCATCCACCCGCACCTGAGTAATGAGCGATACCACATTTTTATTTATCCCGCGATTTCTCAGCGCCTCCCGCAGAGCATTCTGTAAGTCATAGCCGATGTAGCCCTGACTTAACGCGACGCAGACTGACATCGGCAGGACGGGGGCATGAACAGTGGTATGGGCAGCCGCGGCAAATACCTGATTTATCATGCCCACCTGCGGCCCGTTGCCATGGGTTATCACCAGCTCATGTCCTTCTGCCACCAGCCCGGCGATGGTTTCTGCCGTGGTTCTGACCGCCTCCATCTGGCCGGAAAGGCCTTCGCCAAGAGCGTTACCCCCCAGCGCCAGTACGATTCTTTTCTTCATGGTAACGTCCTGTTAATGAATGGTTTTCTTGCGATAAACTGACCATGTCCGGCGTGGCCGGTAAACTGACCCTGGCGGCAGACGATTTCGCCACGCGACAGGGTCATCGTTGGCCACCCCTGACAGCGAAAGCCTTCCCACGGAGAGTAGTCGCCATTGTCGTGCAGTTGGTGGTGATGGATAGTCTGATTTTTGTGGGCATCAAACAGCACCAGGTCGGCATCAGAGCCGGGCAGCAGGCTGCCTTTCTCCGGCCATAATCCAAACAGTCTGGCTGGGTTGCTGCTGGTCAGGGCAACGAAACGTGAGCGGCTGATGCGCCCGGTCATCACCGCCTCAGAGAACAGCAGAGCCAGTCGGTTTTCCACGCCGGGTAACCCGTTAGGGCAACGGGTAAAGTCTTCCGAGGCCATTTGCTGGCGTTGCGAGAACGGAAAGTTGCAGTGATCGGTGGCAACGGTATCAATGCCGCCATCTGCAATCCCCACCCACAGCTTATCCAGTTCGGCACGGGGACGAAGCGGCGGGCTGAGCATAAATTTCAGACCGTCCGGGCGCAGATAACAGTTCATATCCAGAAGCAGATACTGCGGGCAGGTTTCCACCCAAACCGGTTGTCCGGCATTTCTGGCCAGCCTTGTATATTCCAGTCCCAGCCCGTTTGAGAGGTGGACAATGTACAGTGGCGCATCCCCTGCCAGTCGGGCGAGATTAATGGTTCTGGCTATCGCTTCTGCTTCGCAGGCGGGTGGGCGGCTGTGCGCGTGCCAGATGGGGGCCAGACGGTGATGCTTTTTGCATTCGCTCAGTCGCCACCGGATAGCGGCATCATTTTCCGGATGCACGGTTGCCAGCGCCCCGGTATCGCCCAGTTTTTGCAGTACCTGAAGTATTTCCGCATCATGCAGAAAATGGCTGTAGGTGAGATAAAATTTGAAGCTGCTGATCCCCTCGTCATGAACCATTGCGGGTATTTCTTCGATAATCTCCTCGTTGACATGCTGAATAACGCCGTGAAAGCTGTAGTCGATTACCGCCGATCTGGCATCCTGATGATATTTCTCCAGCTGATGGTGCAGGGTACAACCCGTTGGCCCAAACCCCATATGGTCAACGATAGTGGTGGTCCCGCCACAGGCGGCTGCCCGGGTTCCGGCAAAAAAATCATCACAACTCTTAGCGATGCCCACATCAATATTGAAGTGAGTGTGTACATCAACGCCACCAGGCATTACCAGCAGACCACGGGCATCAATGACCTGCATATCGTCACTGACAGCGATATCCGGATGGCGGCGGGCAATTTTACCCAGCTCAATCAGCATATCCTGCTGGTACTCCCCTGACTCATCCACCAGCGTGCCGCCTTTAATTAACGTTCTCATGGTCTTTCTCCCTTCGGCGCTCAGCGCAGAGCGCCGACATCAGAACGGGCGACTATTTCGTCTGTTGCATCCAGGCCAGTGGCGTGGCGGCATACAGCGCAGCGCAGGTGACCAGGTGCTCTTTCCAGGTTTTTTCATCAGGCGCGTGGGCTTCAGGTTCTTTACCCGGACCAAAGCCAACCACCGGAATGCCATGACGGCCCATAATTGAGACGCCATTGGTGGAAAAGGTCCATTTATCAACGACCGGCTCGCGATTAAATAACCCACGATAGGCTTCACGCAGGGTTTGTACGGTGAAATGGTCTTCTTCCACTTTCCAGGTGGGGAAGTAACATTCGGTGGGGTAGACCAGCCCGGTCCATGAGGCGCGTTCGTAATGATAGAGTGAGACGTCGGCTTGCGCCGCTTTTACCGCGGGCAGAGCGCGGATCTCATCCAGTGCCCTTTCCCAGGTTTCACCCCACGTCAGGCGGCGATCGATAGAAACGGCGCAGCTGTCGGCCACCGCACAGCGGCTGGGTGAGGTGAAGAAAATTTCTGAAACCGTCAGCGTACCCTTCCCCAGAAACTCATCATTACCGAGTCTGCCCGCCAGCGACTGCAATTCCATCAGCACCGGTGCCATTTTAAAGATGGCGTTGTCGCCCCGTTCGGGAGCAGAACCGTGGCAGCTTACGCCCTGCACCTCAACGCGGATTTCCATCCGCCCACGATGACCGCGATAAATCTGGCAGTTGGTGGGTTCAGTGCTGATGACGAACTCGGGGCGAATCTTCATCTGCTCAATAATGTACTGCCAGCACAGACCGTCACAGTCCTCCTCCTGAACCGTGCCGGTGATCAGCAGGGTGTACTCATCTTCCAGCCCCAGCTCCTTAATAATCTTTCCGGCATAGACCATTGCCGCCATGCCGCCTTCCTGATCAGAGGCACCACGTCCCCCAATCAACTCGTCGGTTTCCATGCCTTCATAGGGATCAAAATGCCAGTTTTTGAGATTGCCCACGCCAACGGTATCGATATGGCCGTCCATTGCCAGCAGACGAGGACCGTGGCCTACATAGCCCAGAATATTGCCCATCGGATCGATTTCTACCCGATCAAATCCGACCGTTTCCATCTCCTGCTTAATACGTGCAATAACCCGTTTTTCATCACAGCTTTCACTGGGGATGGCGATCATATCGCGCAAAAAACGTGTCATATCCGGCTGATATTTTCTGGCCAGTTTAAGGATCTGGTCATAAGGGATTGGCCTGCTCATCTGCTACTCCTGTCGTTGCTGATTAATTCCAAATTTTCCTTCCCACACCACTTCCCGATAATGTTCGGGATCGGTATCGCCTTCGCTGCTCAGTAGCAACACGCGCGAGTCGGGGGTGAGTTTCAGTTTCTCCATCCATTCGTCGCGTTGGGGGTGGCAAAGTATCGCTGCCATGACCCCCATCCCCGCTGCGCCCGATTCGCCGGAGACAATGCGGGGATCCTCTGCCAGCGGATTGCCCAGCACCCGCATTCCCAGAGCGGCGACGCGATCGTCACAGGAGATAAAGTGCTGGACGCAGTCTCGCAGCAGCGGCCAGCCCAGCGGATTCGGTTCCCCACAGGCCAGACCGGCCATAATGGTGTTCATTTCGCCCTGAACATTGACCATTTTTCCCTGTTGTGCCGAGCGAAACAGACAGTCGGCTTTATCCGGCTCCACCACCACCGCGTGCAATTTTCCTGCACCAAAGACATCACTCAGGTAACCCAGCACACCGGCCGCCATCGCCCCCACTCCTGCCTGCAAAAACACATGCGTGGGGTGAGGAATCTTCATGGCTTTCATCTGTTCCACTGCCTCATCGGCCAGCGTGGCATACCCCTGCATAATCCAGGTGGGAACCTGGGTGTAGCCCTCCCAGGCGGTGTCCTGCACCACTTTCCAGCCTTTCTCCTGCGCGGTGCGCATGGTTAATCTGACGGTATCGTCATAGTTCATATCGGTAACAATGCATTCGGCACCCAAATCGGTGATATGACCAACGCGGGCGGCCGATGAGCCTTTCGGCATGAAGATCACCGCACGCTGCCCCAGTTCTCTGGCTGCCCAGGCCACGCCCCGGCCATGATTACCGTCGGTGGTGGAGGTAAAGGTCAGTGGTTGCGGATGCTGTTGACGGAATGATTCGAAAGAGAAGTGATGAATATCCAACTGATACTCTTCACAAAGCAGGCGGGCGATGGCCCATGCGCCCCCTAACATCTTGAACGCGTTGAGTCCGAATCGTTTCGACTCGTCTTTGACTAATACATTCTCAACGCCCAGCGCTGCGGCGAAGGCGGGCAGCGAGTGAAGTGGTGTTGGCTGATAGCCAGAGAGGGTGCGGTGGAAGGCGCGGGCTTCTCTGGCGGACTCACGGCTGAACAGCGGCGAACAACGAGGAGCAAAGTGTTCGTTACTGATAATCTGCATGGACGAACGGAACGATGACATAACGTTTTCCCCTTCAAATTTTGATGCGGGGCTGCGCATCACGCAGACGCTGTTCCAGAACGGTTGCCGGATCGGCAAATTTCCGTGCGAGGATCATTGCCGCGATAATCCACGGCTTCCAACTGGCTTCTTTGTAGGTAGCAATGCGATAGCGTTCAAAGACACTGGCTTCCACCTCTCCCGCTTTGCAGGACAGGCCGGTGATGTCGGCGGGCAGGCAGTGCATATATAACGCATGGCCGTCGCGGGTGAGTTTCATCATCTCTTCGGTGCAGTGCCAGTCCTGATGGCGTGCATTTTGTTGCAGGCATGCCTGCTCAAGGGTTTTCAGTCCGGCATGATCCTGATTACGCAGCAGGGTGGTGCGCTGTTGCATCACCTGCCAGGGTGCCCAGGATTTGGGATAAACAATGTCGGCATCGTGAAACGCCTCTTCCATCGTATTGACCTGACGGAAGTGCCCGCCAGATGCGCTGGCGTTGCGGCGGGCGACCTCCAGCACTTCCGGGATCAGGTCATAGCCTTGCGGATGTGCCAGAGTGACGTCCATACCAAAGCGGGTCATCAGGCCGATAATGCCCTGAGGGACGGAGAGGGGTTTGCCGTAGCTGGGGGAGTAGGCCCAGGTCATGGCGATTTTCTTGCCCCTGAGATTTTGCAGCCCGCCAAAGTGTTCTTTCAGCCAGGCGAGATCGGCCATCGACTGGGTGGGGTGATCGATATCACATTGCAGATTCACCAGCGCCGGGCGTTGTGGCAATACCCCTTGTTGAAAGCCGTCATCCAGTGCCTCTCCGACTTCACGCATATAAGCGTTACCGGCCCCAAGGTACATATCATCGCGAATACCAATGGCATCTGCGCAAAAGGAGATCATATTGGCGGTTTCGCGCACCGTTTCGCCGTGGGCGATCTGCGATTTTCCCTCATCCAGATCCTGCTGAGTTAATCCCAGCAGATTCAGCGCTGAGGCGAAGGAAAAACGGGTTCGGGTTGAATTATCGCGGAAAACGGAAATACCAAGGCCATTGTTAAATCCCCTGGTGTCGATGTTTTTTTCACGCAGACGCTTCAACGCAGCGGCAATCTCCAGTACCTGCTCCAGTTCTTCACCGGTTTGCTCCCATGTCAGCAGGAAATCCTTGCTATGCAGGGCAGATTTTTTCTGGCGGATAGCATGCAAAAGCGTGGTTATCTCTTCCATTCTGTGAGGTTCCTTATGATAAAGAGGCCCCCTTCTTGCAGGTTCAGGCCCCGGAGAGACCCTCTGTGATGGGGAGAAGGTCATTTCTGCCAGAGCAATATCAACTTTTGTGCCAATCAGTATTTGTGAGCGGGCCTGAATGATGAAATGTGATGCTGCTCTGAAAGCGGGCTGATAAATCAGGAAAAAAAATGTAGCTTGTCTCCGATCAGGGTTACGGCCTGTTGAACCGGCGTAGAGATCGGGTGGGAAATGGCAGGGGTGGCTGAGCCGTGGCGCGAATCTGAAGCTCATAATGAGAAAATGAGGTTAAGTTCTCAAAATGAGAAAGACCAGCGCCTCTGACGTGATAAGCAACTAATGGATTAGAGAGGAAGCAAATGACTGCGACACCTGAAGCCCCTTCAGCCATGATGGCTATCCAGGGCATCATTCAGAATTTTTGTAGCTTGCTGGCAGGCGTGCTGCAACTGGAGGTGGAAGTTGTTGATCACCGTTTAATTCGCATCGCCGGGACCGGGAGTTATGGCGACAGGTTTGGTTTTGTGCCGAAAAGTAACACCCGGTTGCTGCGGGCGGTCATTGAGAATCAGCAGGAAGTGGCGGTTATCGATTCGCGCTTCAACTCACTTTGCAAAGCCTGTGAACAGCGGGAAGAGTGCAAAGAACGGGCGTTTCTTGGCGTTCCAATTATGTCCCCCCAACGCTGTCTTGGGGTGATCAGCCTGATTGCGGTGGATCAAAAACAGCATCAGCGGCTGAGCGAAAACGTGGATATGTTTTTGCAATATATCCGTCACGTTTCCCGGCTGATGGTGACGAATCTGGCCAGCACGCCTCGTCGTCAGTCAAAAAGTGAAGCGCTGTGGCTGACGATGATTGAGAGGATGGACCAGGGGGTTATTGTGCGGGATGACGCTGGCAGGGTGACGTTTATTAATTCCCGCGCACGGAATATGTTGCAGCTGCCCGAAAGCAACGTCACCGGACTGATGCTGGATATCAAACCGCAGATTTGGCAAAAAATCAGCCCGGAAGGACATCATCAGCATATTGTCACACTGCCCCATCAACAACTTATTCTGACCGGGCAGCTACATCGTGCTGAAGGACGGTCGCTTTTTTTACTGGCATTTCA
The DNA here is from genome assembly GCF_000590885.1 of Erwinia mallotivora. Taxonomy (GTDB): domain Bacteria; phylum Pseudomonadota; class Gammaproteobacteria; order Enterobacterales; family Enterobacteriaceae; genus Erwinia; species Erwinia mallotivora. The sequence continues at coordinate 68,969 of NZ_JFHN01000022.1, read as the reverse complement.
TCAGACTGCCGCATCCGTCCCGGCGGAAAATAATGAAGAGTTACCCGGTATTGAACAGCTGATTGGGCAATCTGTACCCATGAAAAAGCTTAAGCGGCTGGTAACGCGGGTGGCTCCGAGTCCGTCGAGCGTATTAATTTCTGGCGAAAGCGGAACAGGGAAGGAAGTGGTTGCGCGCGCCATCCATCGTTTTAGCAGGCGTCATGACCAGCCGTTTGTGGCAATTAACTGTGCGGCGATACCCGAAAATTTGCTTGAAAGTGAGCTGTTTGGCTACGTGAAAGGGGCCTTTACCGGCGCAGCGCCCGGTGGACGGCCAGGACTGATTCTGTCGGCCAACGGTGGCACGCTGTTTCTGGATGAGATTGGCGATATGCCTCTCGGTCTGCAAGCCCGATTACTGCGGGCAATTGAAAGTCGCGAAGTCCAGCCGGTGGGCGGTAACCGGCCTGTGCCGGTTGATATTCGCATCATTTCAGCAACGCATCAGCATCTGGAACAGGCCATCAGCACAGGCCGTTTCCGGGAAGACCTCTATTATCGTCTTAATGTAATCCCTCTTTTTATACCGCCGCTACGTGAGCGGGAAGGGGATGTGGAACTGTTGTTACACTATTTTCTCAGCCTGCATACTCGCCGTATCAACTGTACCTGGCCGGGGATCAGCCCTGAGGTATTGCGCCTGTTACAGCGTCATAGCTGGCCGGGTAATGTGCGGGAGCTGAGCAATCTTGTCGAATATCTGATCAATATTGTACCGGATGGCGGCATGATCGACAGTTCGCTGCTGCCGCCGGTGTTTCATACTTCGTGCGCGCCGCAACCACAGATCACAGCCACGCAAACTGCTTATCCCCTCGTCAGTGAGCTGCCAGAACAGAATGGTCAGGTCAGCCTTAAAACGATGGAAAAAAGTACCATTGAAGAGGTACTGCATCGCTGCAACAACAATAAAAAACAGGCCGCTGATGAGCTGGGCATTGGCCTGGCTACCCTGTACCGAAAAATCAAGAAGTACGGGCTTGTCTGACAGCGCTGGCCTTCAGCAGCTGCTGATACTGTTCCGGTGTGTCCAGATCGCAATGGATGGTCTGGCTGTTTACCGCCACGCTTTCACAACCGTATGCCTGAATCAGCTGACGGAGGTTACTCTCTGCCGGAGCGGATAAAATGATTTCCCGCAGTGCGGCTGGCAGTAAAACCGGATGCCCTCTGCCGCCATTGTGGCAGGGCTGAATGCAGCCGCAGGAAGGGTAATGCCACAGCAGGGAGTAAACCTGCGGATCGACAGCGGGCATATCCCCGGGAATCAGAAAGAAACGTTCACCACTTAATGCAGCCACGCCGCAGCGCACGGAAGAGAACATCCCCCCGGTGAAGTAAGGATTGTGGCAAAGACGGACGCCATGATGACCGGCGTATCGCTGCCGAAGCTCGTCAGCCCGATAGCCGGTGACCAGTATTACCCGGTCGCAGAAGGACAGTGCGGAGGCAATCGTACCATCCAGCACGGTGCCGTTCTTCCAGGGAAGCATCATTTTCCAACTGCCCATGCGGGTCGACAGCCCGGCGGCCAGCACCACACACTCTTTCATCTCTGTCAGTCCGTTTTAAGCCTTCAGCACCGCTTTAATGGATTTGATAATCGGTTGATAACCGGTGCAGCGGCACAGGTTTCCCTCCAGCGCCTCACATAAAGCGTCATCATCCGGGGCAGGATTTTTATCCAGTAAGGCTTTTGCACTCATCAACACGCCTGGCGTACAAAAGCCGCACTGCACGCCACCGTGTCGGACAAATGACTGCTGTAATTTGCGGCCCACCGGGTCAGCGTCCAGTGCCTCGATGGTGGTAATTTCAGCGCCGTCACACTGCGCTGCCAGCATTAAACAGGAACAGACTGATTTGCCATTCACTATCACCGTACAGGCACCGCATTCACCCACCGAACAGCCTTCCTTACTGCCGGTGAGCTGTAAATCTTCACGCAAAAAATCGAGCAGGCGACGATTATCATCCACCTCGCGCTGTACCAAAATACCATTTACTTTCAGTGTGATAAGGTTCATTAGCCTTTCCTTAGAGAGCCTGTTCTTCCCGTGCTTCTTCCAACATCTGGTGCAGCATTGCTGCTGCCACCGGAATTTTATAGGCGGCAGACCAGCGCTTACCGATAGCGGCCTCCAGCATCGCTTCCAGCGCTTTTACCCCTTCCTCAATCACGGCGTCAGTGAGTTTTCTTCCGGTAATGATCTTTTCCACGGCAATCAGCCGCTGAGGATGGCTCATCAGTGCGCCATCAACCAGGCGGCAGCGGGTCAGAATCCCCGCAGGATTAAACGAAAACTGCCCGGTAAAGCTTTGGCGGGTAATGTTAAGTGCATTTCTGCGGCCCAGTTGCAGGTAACGCTGCTGCATCTGCGGGCAGGATTCAGGTAGCGGGAGAATGAAATGAGTCAGCAATTCACCGGGCTGAAGCTGAGTCTGATAGCCAGCGGTAATAAATTCTGCCAGCGGTAGCTGCCGGGTGCCATTGAGGGTTGCCAGCCGCACTTCGGCATCATAGATGATTAACGGCGGTACGGAGTCTGCACAGGGCGCGGCGTTAACCACATTGCCGCCAATAGTCGCCCGGTTACGCAGCTGCAATGAACCAATGGTATTGCAGGCGGTGGTCAGCAGTGGGTAGTACTTTTTAATTAATGGATTAGCAGTAAGATCGCTGAAGCAGACCGCCGCGCCAATGACCATCGCCTCTCCCTGCATCTCTGTTTGCTGAATTTCGCGGATTGCGGAGATATCCACCAGCGGAATTGGTGTATTTTTCAGCCGGGCCTGCACCAGCACATCTGTGCCGCCCGCCAGCGGCCTGGCATCCTGCTTTTGCAGTGCCAGCAGCGCTTCCGCCAGCGTTGTGGCACGAGTCAGTTGCAGTGTGTTAATGCGTAAAACCTGCTTTTTCTCGCCGGATTCGGCCATCAGTTCACTTTGACGAACGGGCTTTTTCAGCGCATAGCCCAGTTTTACCTGCTCAAGGGTTAATGGCAGCACGTAATTCCGGCGTTCCAGTGCAAAACAGACCGCATTATTCAGCGCTGCGCCACCCAGCTCCAGCACCGGTTCGCCAATCACTTTGCCCCCGTAAGGGCCAGCTTTATCGTGATTCTCCACCGGGATAATATTGATTTCAGGGACATCTTTAATGGTCGGCAGCAGGTAGGTGTCAAAGTTTTCTGATTTCACTTCCCCCAGCTCAATATTGAACTCTTCCAGCATGCCATAGCCGATCATCCCCTGAACCACACCGCCGCAGACCTGGCCTTCAAATCCCACTTTGTTGATCACCTTGCCAACATCGTGAACCGCCGTAATCTGGTTGAAGCTGATTTTTCCTGTGCGGGTATCAACCGCAATGTCAGCCACCTGACAGCCATAAACCCAGGTAAAATAGGGGCTGCCGCAGCCCTTCTCTTCATCCCAGTGAATATCCGGTGCCACATGCCAGCCATAGGCCGAGAGATTGGCACCGGTCGCTTTGGTCATTTCCACTACCTGCTGAAAATCCAGCCGGTTATAGGGCTGAAGGCGATTGAAGACCTTGCCATTTTCCCAGACCAGATCCGCAATGCCCGTGGCCCCCAGCTTTTCTGCAATCGCGTCAGCCATGCGCTGCTTGATTTTATTGGCTGCGCTGAGAATGGCCTGCCCGCCCATCAGGGTTCCGCGTGAGGCGACCGTAGAGCCACCGTCAGCAATCATCGCCGTAGCAGGATCGGTAAAGGTGATCCTGTCGAGGCTGAGACCGAATGCTTCCCCGGCAATCATTGACATGGTGGTCGCCAGCCCCTGACCATTTTCGGAAACGGATGTGGAGATATTCACACTGCCATCTGCATTTACCTGAATCAGGGCAGAAGAGGCATCCAGACCTTCGGCACCTAAAGAACAGCCGCGATGGCTCAGTGCCAGCCCGATACCGTATTTAACCGGGCCATTCTGGCGGTTAAGCCGCCGGTAATGTTCTCTTTTGGCGATGAAATCGGTGCTGTCGATGGCGGTTTGCAGCACCTGTTGTGCGGAAACCCGATGTTCACTGAATACCTGCCCTGCCATGCTGGTATCATCCTGTTGCAGGGCGTTGCGCATCCGAAGTTCAATCGGGGATATCCCGAGCTGTTCTGCCACCTCATCCATCAGTGACTCATTGGCAAAAATAACCTGAGGTGCGCCAAAACCACGATAGGCAGAAGTGTAATTGTTATTGGTGTAGACCCCGGTGACATCGACCCGAACATTGGGAATGTTATAAGGTCCGGCGGCCTGAACTGAGCTGCGCCAGGTGACAAACACCGTCTGACCTGCATAGCTGCCGCCGTCAGCGAGAATATCAATCTTGATGGCCTGAATTCGCGCCTGGTCATCAAGGCCGATTTTATAGTGCATCAGATAGGGATGGCGTTTATAACTCTCGCGCATTGACTGCTCGCGATTGTAAGTCATCTTAACCGGCCGGCCGGTAAGCTGCGCCAGCAACGCCGCGCGGCAGGCGAGATGATCGATAATATCGTCTTTGCCGCCGAAAGAACCGCCCAGTACCGAGCGTCTGACGTTAACTTTCGCCTGAGGTAACCCAAGATATCTGGCGACCATCCCCCTGACCCGATGGGCATTTTGAACTGAGCCATAGAGGGTCATAATGCTGTCGTTAGCATCAATGGCAGCGGTAATGGATTCGGGTTCTATATAGCCGTGCTCCTGAAAACCCACCTCATAATCCCGTTCAAAGATATGACATGAGGCGGCAAATCCCGCTTCGATATCACCTTTCACCGTATGATGATGATTAATAATGTTGTTTTCTCTGTCGCTGTGGATCAGACGTGCGCCTGGCGAGAGGGCTTCTCTTACTGATGTCAGTGGGGTGAGGGGGCGATAAACGATTTTGATTTTCTCTGCCGCAAGGCAGGCGGCTTCCTGGGTTTCGGCGGCAATAACCGCAATGACGTCGCCACGAAAGGCTATTTCCCGGTCAATAATGGGCGGATAGTCGGGGATGACCACACCGATGTGCGTTTCACCGGGGATGTCGGCGAAGGTGGCGATTTTCACCACGCCGGGCACCTGTTCCGCCTCGGTTAAATCAAGCTTTTCAATGAAGCCAGCCGCGATATCCGTATAGCGACAGACGCCATAAAGCATGTTCTTCAGCACCAGGTCGTCGCCGTAAATTGCGCTGCCTTTTACCTTTGCCAGTCCATCAACACGCGCCACTTCACTTCCAACCAGAATGGTACTCATTGGGCCATTTCTCCTGATGTGCTCCTGTCGCCACGACAAAGCAAGGGATATGCCAGAGTCAGAAAAATGGGGTGGTCAATGAATAAGTTGTGAGCCGGGATTGAAAAAGGGAGGTGTGGGAAGAAAAAAACGGCGGCGAGAAATGGCTCAATCTTTACTGGCTTTTCACTTTGACACTTGTCTTATCAAAGTGAGAAGTAGAATATCCCTGTTGGTTACAAGGATAATCCCGGCAGGCTGAGAGGTCGGGTAATAATGCAAGTTGCATCACATTTCCAGCGATTGCCACCGTGGTTCCGGCAAAGCTGTCCACATTTTGCATAGCGGTGGGCTGGAGTGATCGGGGCTGCATAAAAAAGGATAAAAAATGAACCGCTTTGTCATTGCTAATCCCACAGAGTGTATCGGTTGTCATGCCTGCGAAGTGGCATGTGTGCTTACGCATAATCAGTCTCGCTGGCCCGCCAGTCGCAGTCAGTTTCGTCCCCGTATTCATCTGGTCAGTTCAGCAGCCACACAGGTGCCGTTGACCTGCCGTCACTGTAACAACTCGCCCTGTGTGGCAAGTTGTCCCACCGGCGCGCTGGCTTACCAGCAGCAAAGCGTCCAGCTGACAGAAGATAAATGTATTGGCTGTAAAAATTGCCTGCTGGCTTGCCCTTTCGGCGCCATTGAGGAGCTTCCCGCAACGGGTCTGATGATGAAGTGCGATCTCTGCCAGCACACTGAAGCAGACAAGCCCGCCTGCGTCAGCATCTGCCCGACAGGTGCGCTGCAACTGATGGATGAAGCTGCGCTTCAGCGTCAGCGCCAACAGCGGCAGACGCGCAGTGCAACAGGCATCACGCCTTCCCTGCCCACCAACGGAAAAGGGCGGCAGCTGCTGGATAAGCCCCCACGGCGCGGGGCAGTCAGGCTTACAGCAGAACGGCGTAAGCAACATTTCGATGAAATTTATCTGGGGCTGAACGAGGCGCAGGCGGCCTATGAGACGGAACGGTGCCTTTATTGTGCACAGCAAGCCTGGTGCGGCTGGACCTGCCCACTGCATAACGCCATTCCTGACTGGATACGCCTGGCAGGTGAAGGTCGGATTATTGAAGCCGCCGAACTCTCTCACCAGACCAGCAGCCTGCCGGAAATTTGTGGCCGTGTCTGTCCACAGGATCGCCTCTGTGAGGGGGCCTGTACGCTGAATGGCAAGGCAGGGGCCGTGACCATTGGCAATATTGAACGTTACATTACCGACCAGGCTCTGGCGCAGGGCTGGCGTCCTTCGGTGGGGGACGTCACGCCTCGCCAGCAGCGTGTGGCGATTATCGGCGCTGGACCCGCCGGACTGGGGTGTGCAGATATTCTGACCCGCCGTGGCGTTCAGGCGGTGGTCTATGACCGTCATCCGGAGATCGGTGGCCTGCTGACCTTCGGCATCCCTTCCTTCAAGCTGGATAAGCAGCTGATGGTTAACCGACGTGCGATCTTCAACGAGATGGGGATTGAGTTTCGGCTTAATTGCGAAATTGGCCGGGATATCAGCTTTGATCGGTTGCTGGATGAATATGATGCGGTGTTCCTTGGCGTCGGAACCTATGGGTTGATGAAAGCGGGACTGGAGCATGAAGATGCGCCGGGCGTCATTCAGGCTCTTCCTTATCTGATCGCCAATACCCGGCAAATTATGGCATTTGATGAAGATCCACAGTATCCCTGCATTTCGTTGCGGGATAAGCGCGTGGTGGTGCTGGGCGGCGGGGATACGGCGATGGATTGCCTGAGGACCGCCATACGTCAGCAGGCCAGTCAGGTGATTTGTGCTTACCGTCGCGATGAGCAGAGCATGCCCGGCTCGAAAAAAGAGGTCGTCAATGCGCGGGAAGAGGGGGTGGAATTTATGTTCAACCTGCAACCGCAATATCTCCAGCTGGATGAAAACGGGTGCTTCAGTGGTATTGGTCTGATTCGCACTGTGCCAGGAGAACCCGGCAGTGACGGACGCCGCAGGCCACAGCCGCTGGCGGGTTCAGAATTTGTGCTTGAGGCGGATGCACTGATCCTGGCGTTTGGTTTTCAGGCACACGAGATGCCCTGGCTGGCCGGGCACGGAGTCCGTTTTGACCGTTGGGGATTGATTAAGACTGGCGAACAGGGGGCTTCCACACAAACGCATAATCCTAAAGTTTTTGCCGCCGGGGATGCGGTGCATGGGGCCGATCTGGTGGTGACGGCGATGGCCCAGGGGCGACGCAGTGCGGAGGAAATCATCGCGATGTTTGACCGGCAGCCACTCAGGGAGAGAAGCGCATGAGCCAATTTATTCTGGCGACCACCATGAAATGCATCGGCTGCCACACCTGTGAAGTGGCCTGCGCCGTGGTCCATGCCGGAACGGTTGCGGTGACATCACAGGACTATTTTCCGCGTCTCAGGGTGGTGAAACAGAATGCAGTCAGCACGCCGGTAATGTGCAGACAGTGTAGAAATGCACCCTGTGTCGCGGCCTGCCCGGTGGCTGCCCTGCAACAGGGTGAGCAGGCCGTTGAGATTGTCAGTGAGCGCTGTATCGACTGCAAAAGCTGCATGATTGCCTGTCCGTTCGGTGCGATTGAAATCGTCAGCACAGGGGGCCATCCGCAGGTGATTAAATGTGACCTCTGCGCCGGGCAGAGCAGCGGATCGGCCTGCGTCAGTGTTTGTCCAACCGGTGCGCTAACGTGTGTGACCTCGGATGAACTGAGCCAGCTGCGGCGGCAGCGACAGCGGCAGACTGCCTCAGGAAGCCAGATGCTTTTTCAGGAGGAATGGATCAATGGATAAGGTCATTACGGTTTGCCCCTACTGTGGCTGTGGTTGCAAGATTGAACTGCACGTTGAGCAGGGTAAGGTTGTCACCGCAAAGGGCGCACCCGGCGTTACCAACGAGGGCGAACTCTGTCTGAAAGGCTATTATGGCTGGGAGTTCCTGAATAACACCCGCCTGCTGACGCCACGGTTAAAACATCCTGCCATCCGTCGTCGTCGGGGCGACCCCTTCGAGGCCGTCAGTTGGCAGGAGGCCATCGACTTCGCCAGTTCGCGCCTGAAAAAGATCAAGGCCCGCTATGGGGCTGAAAGCATCATGGTCACCGGATCATCCCGGGGACCCGGCAATGAAACCAATTATGTTATGCAGAAATTTGTCCGGGCAGTGCTGGGTACCAACAACATCGACTGCTGCGCACGGGTCTGCCACGGACCTTCCGTTGCCGGACTGCAAACCACGCTGGGCAATGGTGCGATGAGTAACTCGATTGGCGATATCGAAAACAGCGATTGCCTGCTGATCTTCGGTTATAACGCGGCGGATTCCCATCCAATTGTGGCAAGACGTATCGTCAGGGCGAAGCAAAAAGGTGCAAAAATCATCGTCTGCGACCCCCGCTATATTGAAAGCGCTCGTCTTGCCGATTTGTGGCTGCCGTTGAAAAATGGCAGCAACATGGCTCTGGTCAATGCATTTGCTAACGTATTGATTAATGAGGGATTGTGTAACGAGGCTTTTCTACGGGAGCATACCGAAGGAAGAGAGGCGTGGCAGGAGGTGGTGCAGCGTTATACCCCTGAGTCGGTCTGTGAGATCACCGGGATTGCGCCGCAACTGATACGCCAGGCAATGCGACTTTTCGCGGGGGTGAAAAATGCCACCATCCTCTGGGGAATGGGGGTGACGCAATGGGGCCAGGGTGTTGATGTGGTAAAAGGGCTGTCCAGTCTGGCGCTGGCCACCGGCAACCTTGGGCGACCCGGCGTGGGCGTCGGGCCGGTACGCGGGCAGAATAACGTGCAGGGAGCTTGTGATATGGGCGCGTTGCCAAACGTTTTTCCTGGCTACCAGTCGGTCAGCGATCCGCAGGTCCGTGAGAAATTTGCCGCCGCCTGGGGAGTCAAATCGCTCAGCGATAAAGTCGGTCACAGCATCACTGATGTTGCCCATCTGGCGATGGAGAATAAACTCCATGCCTACTGGATAATGGGCGAGGACCCACTACAAACCGAACCCGATTTGGCGCTAATGCGTAAAGCGATGGCAAAGCTGGACCTGGTTATCGTGCAGGATATTTTTATGACCAAAACCGCAGAAATGGCTGATGTTATTCTGCCTGCTACCAGTTGGGGGGAGCATGAAGGGGTTTATACCAGCGCCGATCGCGGCTTCCAGCGTTTTTATAAAGCCGTCGAGCCCGAGGGCGATGTGCTCCCCGACTGGGAGATCATCAGCCGGATGGCGCAGGCGATGGGCTACCCGATGCAGTATGAAAACAATGAAGCCATCTGGAATGAACTGCGTTCTCTTTGTCCTCTTTACGCCGGTGTAACCTGGGAAAAAATGGCTGGCTTCGGCTATGTGCAGTGGCCCTGTCCGGATGAATCCCATCCGGGGACGCCGTTTCTTTACCAGGGCAATCGCTTTCATCGCCCCTCTGGTAAAGGGCTGCTGTTTGCCTGCGACTGGCGGCCACCCGTTGAACCGGTCGATGAGGCGTGGCCACTGGTGCTCTGTACCGTGCGGGAAGTTGGACACTACAGCTGTCGTTCAATGACGGGCAATTGCCATGCGCTGAGCGCGCAGGCGGATGAACCTGGCCGGGTGCAGATTAACACTGAGGATGCGCGGCAACTTTCTGTCAGTGACGGTGAGCTGGTGTGGGTGGTATCAAGACGTGGCAAGGTGATCAGCAGGGCAGAAGTGAGCGACCGTACCAATCAGGGGGCGGTTTATATGACCTATCAGTGGTGGATTGGTGCCTGCAATGAGCTGACAATCGACAGCCTCGACCCGATATCAAAAACCCCGGAATATAAATATTGCGCGGTGAAAATAGAAAAAATCGCCGACAAAAAATGGGCAGAACAGCATGTTGCCCAACGTTATCAGCAGCTGAGACAGCGTCTGGCTGAGGCTGCGGAACCACTGAGCTGAAGTGACCCCTTCGTCCGGATCGGAGAGCTGACGATGGTGAAGCAAGGCTAAGCTGTGCCGGTCCGGGAGGGGTGAAAACGGCCCCTGACGACAAGGGGCCAGAAGGCTATTTAAGCGTGATGGTGTTGATGATATTTTCAGCTTCAGCCTGAGACTGTTGTTGATTATCCGCAGGGAGGGTGATTTGCAACGTCAGCAATTTGTTGTCAACTTTTGCCAGCACCACTGAAGACCAGGATGACTGATTTTTTGCTGAAATCACCGAGTCCAGCTGCTGAGCAGGCTGACCTTTCAGGTCAATAGCTTTGTTAGTAACCACTTGCAACTGCGGATCGCGGCTGCGCTGCTGCTGTTCCAGACGTTTCGACAGCGTATCCAGCCCTTCGCTGCTTGTGTCCCCTTCAATCACAATAATGGCTTTCTGGCCGGAGGCATCGGCGTAGACGTGCATATTGTTAGCCTGCGTACCCAGTTTACCACTCTGATCGGACATGCCAGATGGCAGGGAGAAACTCATTTTGCCGTCCATCAGGGTCACTGTCTGACCACTCTGGCTGCTACTGCTGCCATTGCCATCGGCTGCGGCTTTATCATTTTTGCCGTCACAGGCGGTCAGTCCAACCACCAGTAAACCGATGCCAGCATATTTTAGTAAGTTACGCATTGTTCTCTCTTCTACCTTAGTCGTGTACCTGTTACTGCCACTCATAGAATAGTAATCAGCGGTTAAAAGCAACTGACGCTTTGTAGTGTAGGTGCTTAACGTCTTTTGAGACACCGTTTTTAATGGCGAGGTTTTGCTCTGACAGCGGCGCAATTTAGCGGGTTAGAACTTAAGAAAGCGGAGATGACGTGGCAAAAAACTGCCTTACCGGGGTGGCAAGGCAGCTTAAAAGGTCAGCGGGTTTCAGCCGAAATTAACTCTGGCACCGGCAGGTTTTTCGGCCAGTCGTTTGAGTACGGTATTTAACAGCACGCCATAAGCAGGCAGGAAAAACAGCATGCAGATAATCACCTTAAAGCTGTAGTCCACCAGCGCGATTTCCACCCAGTTCTGTGCCATAAACAGATCGGTGCTTTTGTAAAAGGCGATAAAGAAGAAGGCCAGCGTATCACTGATATTCCCCAGAAACATGGCTGAGGCGGGTGCTATCCACCACTGCGGCAGCTTGCGCAGGCGATTAAATACATGCACATCCAGAATCTGACCCAGCGCATAAGCCATAAAACTGGCACAGGCGATACGGGCGACAAACAGGTTAACCACGTTCAGAGCAGCAAAACCCTGCCACTGGCCCTGATAAAACAGCGCAGAGATAACGTAGGAGATAAACAGTGCCGGAACCATCACCAGCAGTATAATGCGACGGGCCAACGGCGCACCAAAAATCCGCACGGTTAAATCGGTAGCGAGAAAAATAAACGGAAAGCTGAACGCGCCCCAGGTAGTGTGCAGGCCAAAAATGGAGACGGGCAGCTGTACCAGATAGTTGCTGGAGGTGATCACCAGCACATGAAATAACGACAGCCAGACCAACGCTTGCATGCGCTGGCGTGAAGAGAAAGAAATCATCATGTGACCTTTTTGAATAATGGGGTGAGGGAACCCAAAAATAATTATCTCGCCCGGGCGATTGCGCGGCATATTACCGAAACAGTCTGCCAATGCAATGGTTAATTTTAGCGCAAACGTTACCGCCATCGCGCTTCCCGATAAACCTTATTAACTGACATTTGTGTGGCATTTAAAACAACAGCCAGTCTGCTTGCACATCCCCCCACGCCGGGTAAAATGACCCGCGTTGTTTCTTCAGGTGAGAATTCTATGAGCGAGATGTTCGCTAATCCCGACCAAACGCTGGATACGCTTGGCTTACGGTGCCCGGAGCCGGTTATGATGGTACGTAAAGCGGTGCGCCACATGCAGGATGGCGAAACCTTACTGGTCATTGCCGATGATCCTGCCACCACACGCGACATTCCCGGTTTCTGTCGTTTTATGGAACACAGGCTGCTGGCACAGGCCACAGATGAAGTACCCTACCGATATTTGCTTAAGAAAGGGCTGTAAAAATAAGTTGGCTGCATTGAGTTTCTTATTTACTTATCGCTTCAGCCAGCTTATCAATTTGATTGTGATTAACGAGGTTTCTCTGAAGTAAGATTTAACAGAACCATGCTGTAAAGACCAAATAAATTCCTGAACCTTTCCCGTATTACATTCTGACTCGATAGCGGTAAGCGTTTTTTTATATCATGAATTTTTTATCTCAATAGAATAAAAAAATAAAAAACGGGAGAAAATCATGATTTCAAATAATGTTGATGTATGTGCAGGGACAGTAAGTGTAATTAATGTTACTGAATCAGCTCACTTGCCAGCAAAAGGCGTTGTCAAAAATTTAGTTGCTAAATTTGAGCAAGTGTCTCTGAGTCATAACGAAGTGAATTTGCAGCCAAAATCCAAAGGGCAGCGTAAAATTTATGCAGGCAGCTTCTCGCAGCTTCTCAGTGTTAATGGTAAACGACTGAAAAATTACATTATAAGTAATAAAAGCAGTCATCCTGCTCTTCCTGAAATAAATATGAGCAATACTGTAAAGGAAAATAAGCCAGTCCTTCCAGCCAAACCAGAAAAAAGTCAGATAATAAATGAGCTGGTTAAGCCATCAGAAAAAAAAGAAATATTCAGTGAAGAAATATCTGCTATCCGATCTGAGTCGGGCATTGAAAAAAATCAAAAATCTTCTTTTTCGCTGATAACAGATAATTATCTTAAAGTTGATGCTTTAAAGAAAAAAGCAGTGGATCTGGGGTGTGAGTTAGAGGCATATGCTAAAAAAATAATGATTATATAAATCCAAAAGATAATAAACATTATTACTTCGAAGAAAGCATGCGCAGGATAGTTGATAAGCTTGACGATATGTTTGAGGAAGTCGAACAGGATAAAAATCTGCATACGGCCAGAAAGGAAGTTTTTAAGATCTGCTTCCGATTCTTTGACAGACTTGACGCACTTGCAGAAGAGAAATTCAGTAAGTGATTCTGCCTGGTTGTCTTCACATTCAAGGCGATCGTCTTAATACTGCGGCCGATCGCCAGCGATTCCTGTGTTCAATCTACAAGAAAATTCTGCCTGTAAGTCACTATAGTTAGCGCTTACTTAACAAGCGGAGTGCATTAGCTGTCACCAGTGCCGTTGCGCCAGAGTCGGCCAGTACGGCCAGCCACAGGCCAGTGAATCCCAGAAGCGTGGTTACCAGAAACACGCCTTTCAGAGTCAGTGCCAGGGCAATGTTTTGCCGGATGTTGGCGTGGGTTGCACGGGACAGGCGGATCATCGTCGCCAGACCCATCAGGTTATTGTGGGTCAGTGCAGCATCTGCTGTTTCCAGCGCCACGTCGCTGCCGCTGCCCATCGCGATGCCGATGGTGGCGGCCTTCATCGCGGGCGCGTCGTTAATTCCATCACCGACCATGGCAACCGAACCCTGCTGGCGGAGTTCAGCAATGGCCGCGACCTTATCCGCAGGCAGTAAACCAGCACGATAGTCTGTCTCCAGCTCGTTGGCGATAGCGGCGGCAGCCCGGGGATTGTCCCCGGTCAGCATCACCGACTTTATCCTCAGTTTACGCAACGCCTGCAATGCCGCCGCCGCTTCTTTTCTGAGCGTATCGCGCAGACCGATCAGGGCAATCGGGCGACCATTTTCCAGCATCACCACGACGGTATTTCCGGCATCTTCCAGACTGGCAATCTGAGCAGAGAGTGAAATTGTCAGGCAATTTTTTGCCACATTTTTGGGGGAGCTGATCAAAAGTGAGTAACCATTTACTGTTGCTTCAACTCCTTTGCCAGGCTGTGTTATCTGGGATTCTGCTTCCGGAATAGTGAGCTGTCGGCGGGTGGCAAGTGCAACAATGGCTTTTGCCAGCGGATGCGAAGAACCCTGCTCCGTGGCGGCCGCCTTCACCAGCAATTCATCTTCAGTTTCTTCGTTCAGACTGATAATGGTCGTGACCTCGGGTCTGCCTTCGGTTAGCGTGCCGGTTTTATCAAATGCCAGTGTGCGGATTGCATTCAGACTTTCCAGCGCGGCCCCGCCTTTAATCAGCACGCCGCGCCGCGAGGCGGCAGCCAGTCCGGAGGTGATTGCTGCCGGTGTGGAGATAACCAGCGCACAAGGGCAACCAATCAGCAGCAACGTCAGCCCTTTGTAAATCCATATTTGCCACTCGCCAGCGAAAATAAGCGGGGGGATCACGGCAACCAACAGCGCGATAAACATGATAACGGGGGTATAAATGCGGCTGAACCGATCGAGGAATCGCTCAACCGGAGCACGGTGTGATTCTGCTTCTTCGATCAGATGCAGAATGCGATCGATTGCGCTCTCACCCGGTCGGGAAACCACTTTAAGCCTGACCTGCTGGTCAACGCTCAGACTGCCTGCGGCAATCACCTCTCCCTGCCGGCGTTCAACCGGCACTGATTCGCCAGTCAGGGCACTTTCATCAAAGCTGGCCCACGCGGCCATCAGACTGGCATCGGCTGGTAAACGAGCGCCAGCGGCAACCTCAATAATATCGCCGGGTTGCAGTGCGCTTAAAGCAAGGGTTTCGCGCCTGCCATCTTTAATTCGCACCGCCTCCTCGGGTTGCAGTGCCATCAGGGCGGTAATGCCCCGACGTGCACGCCGGGCGGCATAAGACTCCAGGCGCTCACCCAGCATAAACAGTAACAGCACCATAGCAGCTTCTGCGGTAGCGCCAATAAACAGTGCACCGATGGCTGCCACAGTCATCAGCGTTTCGATAGCAAAGGGAGTTCCGCTTTTGATCAGGCGAAAAGCGCTGCGGGCAACGGGCCAGACACCGGTCAATGTGGTGAGAATAAAAGCAACTTTTCCGGCCTGCGGACTGAATTGCTCAATCAGCCAGCTGGCAGACATCAGGATAACGGTTGCCAGCAGGAAACCGTTGTCCTGCCAGAAAGTGTTTTTCTGTCCGACTGATGGTCGGGCGTGACTGCGTCTCAGGCTGAATCCTGCGCCCTGCACAGCCAGCTCGACCTGCCGGGAGACATCCTGCGTTGCGTTCACGACCAGTTTTCGGTGGTAAACAACACCTTTACCGACACCACAGAAGTTACCTGACTGACGGCATTTTCAATCTTTCTGGCACAGGACGGGCAGTCCATTCCGCTGATTTGCCAGCGCCATGTGGGCAGCGCTGAAGCCTGGTCGCTCTCTTCTGTGGGACGCTCTGGAGAACCACAAGTGGCATCGCCACAGCAGCTGCTTTCAGGAACGGCGGTGTTGATTGCGGTTAAGGTGCGGATAACCGGCCGCGGTTTACCGTGGCAGTCTGGCTGACGGCTGGCGTGGTGAATACCACAGGAACATGACGAAGAGTGCTGGTGCATTAGGCCTCCTGATAAATCCGGGCAGGACGAGAGCCTGCCACGGCGTTATCTTACACTCTGGAGTCAACTCCAGAGTCAAGGCCTGAATGCTGCTCAGAGATAAAGTGCCCGCACAATCATAAAATGACCGGCGAAGTAGCAGGCGGCAATAATGGCGCTGTCAGAAGTAAAGCGGCGGCGGTAGTGGGTGAGATACCAGATGATATTAGCTAACAGCAGCAATGAAGTGCCTGCCATCAGCGAAAAGCTGTAAGCGTTTGGACGGAAAAAATATTGCTCGGTTGCCAGCCAGGTCATCAGCAACGTCATACCGATAAAAGTACAAACCGGCCAGCGTAATTCCTCCAGCTTATTCCAGAGCGCGCCGATTAACAGTATCCCAATGACCAGCAGCGCCAGTGGAATCGGCCAGAAAAAGGTCAGGGTCATATGACTGGCAAAATAGAGGGTGTACAGCAGATGTGAGAGGAAAAATGCGCCCACCGCGTAAAGCATCCGCCGGTTTGGTAGCAGCGTCAGGGCATCCCCCACCAGGGTAGCCAGCAGGCCAAACAGAATCAGGTAATCGGAGGTGTTCAGAACCGGTGCCTGCCATGCCCAGGCCAGCAGCAGCAGTAAGGTAACTGGTTTAAAAACCCAGCGTTGCCACTGTGGTCCGCGATAGGAAGCGTCCACATACAGCCAGCCGGAAAAAAATACTGCCAGAAATGACCAAATCATAATCTGTCCCTTTGTTTTCGATGCACAATTCCCGGCTAAGTCTAGGTCAGGCCGCAGGGAAGTGACAGTGGGGGGCTTCTGAAAGCAGCAAATACCTTCGTTATACAAAGTGTGAGCCTGGCAACTCACGGCGATTGCGGGCTGAAAACCAGAAATTTTCCCGGTAAGCTGGCTGTTGCCAATCGGTCAAACCGACATTTTTTATCCGATAAGACCAAAGAGAGACTGTATGAAACCACCATTTTTGTTCTTAGCCATCCTGGCGGTTATTGCCATCCTGGCAACGCGCCAGTTTATCAGGCAGCGCCGGGAAGTGGCGGTCAACGATGCATCCCCGGTTCGTTCACTGCCGGTGGAAGTCAAGGCAAGAAGGGAAACACCGGTGTCGAATCGCCGCTCCCGCCAGCGGGATGTAATCCCCGTCGAGGAGATGCGCTATGAAGCCTGGTTTCACCCGCTGAATGGCGCTGGAGATTTCAGGCTGGTTTTAACAAAGCGTGATTATCAGCAGATTGATGAAGGGGCAAGGGGCAAATTACAGCTCCAGGGAACGCGGTTTATCTCGTTCAGCCCTGTTAACCAGTAAGGAAGTCTGCCGAAAAAAGAGCGCCACATTTCCCCTTTTTTCGGCAGGTTTTTCTCAGCAGCTACTGTTTCGGCAGGTTTTTTTTCTGCCAGGCCAGCAGTTCAAAGACGCCAAAAAAGAAGATTTTGGTTTGCGTTAAAGGGCTTAATTTTGGCCCTGTTTTAGGTTGCGTGGCGCGCATCAGCACCAGTTGCAGTCCGTGCATAACCACCATAAAAAACAACGCAACATCAACAAAATATTTCAGGGGTTTGGGAAACGGATGAACCAGATTGAGCAGCAAAAAAGCCCAGACGAAGACCATTAACAGCCTTCCCAGATTAATCAGCATGGTGTTGTTCCTTTTCTGAGGTGTGGCGAACGTACAAACGATACGCGACCTGTCCGGCAACCTTTTCACGGTGCAGCTGCCAGCGGCCAGGCACCGTCGGTATACCGTTTTCCACTTCGCTTTCTACGTAGATAAGCGCCTGATCCGACAGCCATCCACCAGACTCAAGCTGTGACAGGGTTTGTTCCAGCAGACCTTTACGAAACGGGGGATCGATAAACACCAAATCGTAAGGTTCACCCGGCTGAGCCAGATATTGCAGCGCGTTGGTATTAATAACCTTGCCGGTGGTGGCACCCAGGGTTGTCAGATTTTTTTCCAGTTGTTGCGCGACCGGTCTTTCCAGCTCCAGCAGGGTGGCTGAAGCCGCGTGACGCGACAGCGCTTCCAGTCCCAGCGCGCCGCTACCGGCAAAACAATCGAGGCAACGTGCGCCCTGAATATCTGCCGCCAGCCAGTTAAACAGCGTCTCACGAACGCGATCGGTGGTGGGTCTTAGTCCGGCGCTGTCAGGAACCGGGAGTTTTCTGCCGCGCCACAGGCCACCAATAATGCGGATTTGACCTGGGCCACCATTGCGGTTTTTTTTCGTCATGCTGCTGAGCTCTTAATAATTTGTTGCATAGTTTAACGCGCGCTCCGTGCGGAGGAAACGTAAAAAGGGTGCTGTGTTGCGCCAGCCGTAAAGTGTTAGACTTAGCGATTGAGATGATTTTCAGAGACCTGACGATTTTTTCCCCGCGAGGAGTGTGGTTGTACCATGGCAAAAAATAAAAAACGTGGCTTTTTTTCCTGGCTGGGATTAGGGCGTGATGAAGCAACGTCGCAGGAAGAAAAGAAAGAGACGTCAGAGCAGCAACAGTCCGATGCGGCACAACTCACTGACGCCACCACGCCCGCCAGCGCTGAAACCGAACGGCGCACCGATGAGTCAGCACCGACTGAAGAGATCGCTAATCGTGAACCACTCAGACAGCCGCATGTCGATGCTGACGCTGACCAACCGAATAGCGTTTCCGAACAGGTCGAGGAGCGGGTGGAAACGCCGCCTGCGCAATTAAAAGCGGTCACACCGTTGCCTGCGCAGACCGATGACGTTCAGACAACGCCTGCCGCAACACTGTCAGAGGAAGCCACTGCAACCGAAAAAGCGTCAGAGGAACATCCTTCTGAAGCTGCGGTGGAGGTGAGCCAGCCCACCCCGCAGTTAATACCGGATGAGGAGGCTGTCACTGAGCCTGACAGCTTATACCTGCCGACAGAACAGCAAACTACGGTTCTGACTTCCGGGGAGCAGATTGATATCGATGAACCGGCAGCAGTACTGGTTAGCGAAACAGCAGAGCAGCAGCGTCCGACCAAAGAGGGCTTCTTCGCCCGCCTCAAACGTAGCCTGGTTAAAACCCGTCAGAACCTCGGTTCCGGATTTATCGGGCTGTTTCGTGGTAAAAAAATCGACGACGACCTCTTCGACGAACTGGAAGAACAGCTGCTGATAGCTGATGTTGGGGTGGAAACCACCCGGCGTATCATTACTCATCTTACCCAGCAGGCAAGCCGCAAACAGCTGCGTGATGCCGAAGCCCTTTATGGCCTGCTGAAGCAGGAGATGTCAGAAATTCTGGCTAAGGTAGAGGCTCCCCTGGAGGTGAGCGGCAAAACGCCGTTCGTCATCCTGATGGTGGGGGTTAATGGGGTGGGTAAAACCACCACCATCGGCAAGCTCGCCAGACAGTATCAGGCAGAAGGTAAATCAGTGATGCTGGCGGCCGGAGACACTTTCCGTGCCGCTGCCGTCGAGCAATTGCAGGTTTGGGGACAACGCAACAACATTCCGGTGGTTGCTCAGCATACCGGCGCGGATTCAGCTTCGGTCATTTTTGACGCCATACAGGCAGCAAAAGCGCGTCAGGTGGATGTGTTGATTGCCGACACCGCTGGCCGCCTGCAAAACAAATCGCATCTGATGGAAGAGCTGAAAAAAATCACCCGTGTGATGAAAAAGCTGGATGATCAGGCTCCCCACGAAGTGATGCTGACCATCGACGCCAGCACCGGACAGAATGCTATCAGCCAGACGAAGTTGTTCCATGAGGCGGTGGGCCTGACCGGTATCACCCTGACCAAACTGGATGGCACCGCGAAAGGTGGCGTAATCTTCTCGGTTGCCGATCAGTTCGGCATCCCCATTCGCTATATCGGCGTGGGTGAAGGTATTGACGATCTGCGTTCGTTTAAGGCTGACGATTTTATAGAGGCACTTTTTGCCCGAGAGGATAATGCGCATGATTCGCTTTGAACAGGTCAGTAAGGCTTATCTTGGCGGTCGGCAAGCGCTTCAGGGGGTGGAGTTTCATTTGCAACCTGGAGAAATGGCGTTTCTGACCGGCCATTCCGGGGCCGGAAAAAGCACCCTGCTGAAGCTAATTTGTGGCATTGAACGCCCCAGCGCCGGGCGTATCTGGTTCAGCGGCCATGACATCAGCCGCCTGAAAAACAGTGAGGTGCCCTTCCTGCGCCGACAGATAGGGATGATTTTTCAGGACCATCATCTGCTGATGGATCGCTCAGTGTACGACAACGTCGCTATCCCACTGATTATTGCCGGTGCCAGCGGTGAGGATATACGTCGTCGTGTCTCGGCGGCGCTGGATAAAGTAGGGCTGCTGGATAAAGCGAAAAGTTTTCCCATTCAGCTTTCCGGGGGTGAACAGCAGCGGGTGGGAATCGCTCGTGCGGTAGTGAATAAACCTACGGTATTGCTGGCAGATGAACCCACTGGCAACCTGGATGACGCGCTGTCCGAAGAGATCCTGCGTCTGTTTGAAGAGTTTAACCGCGTTGGCGTTACGGTACTGATGGCGACCCATGATCAGGCGTTGATCGCCCGGCGCAACTATCGTCTGATGACGCTTAATCAGGGACATCTGCATGGAGGCCTGGGTGGTAAATAAACGTAATAAACGGCCGGCGGCACCGAAAGCGGCCAGACAAAAGCAGCCTTCTAAAAGCAAAGCGTTGAAAGGGGGCTGGCAGGAGCAGTGGCGCTATGCGCTGCGAGGTGCGCTTTCTGACATGTGGCGTCAGCCACTGGCAACCCTGCTGACGGTGATGGTCATTGCCATTTCCCTGACGCTGCCCAGCGTCTGCTTTATGGTCTGGAAAAACGTCAGTCAGGCAGCGGAGCAGTGGTATCCAGCCCCGCAGTTGACGGTTTATCTGAGCAAAACGCTGGACGATGATGCAGCAGAAAACGTCGTGGCGCAGCTTAAGAAAGAAGAGGGCGTGGAAAAAGTGAATTACCTCTCGCGTGAAGAAGCGATGGGTGAATTCCGTAACTGGTCGGGTTTTGGCGGTGCAATGGATATGCTGGAGCAGAACCCACTGCCTGCGGTGGCGATCATTACACCCAAACTGAATTTTCAGAATTCTGACACCATGAATAACCTGCGTGAGCGGGTGGCGAAAACTCAGGGTGTGGATGAAGTGAAGATGGACGACAGCTGGTTTGCCCGTCTGGCTGCGCTGACCGGATTGGTGGGGCAGGTGGCAGCAATGATTGGCGTGTTGATGATTGTTGCGGTGTTTCTGGTTATTGGCAACAGCGTGCGCCTCAGCATTTTTGCCCGCCGCGATACCATCAACGTGCAGAAACTGATTGGGGCAACGGATGGTTTTATCCTGCGTCCCTTCCTCTATGGCGGCGCACTGCTGGGCTTCGCCGGGGCGCTGCTCTCACTGGTCTTGTCTGAGGTGCTGGTATTCCGCCTGGAGTCGGTCGTCACCCAGGTTGCGGCGGTATTTGGCACCACTTTCCGTTTGCAAGGCCTTGCCCGGGACGAAAGCCTGCTGCTGCTGTTAATCTCCGCAATGATAGGCTGGATTGCCGCGTGGCTGGCCACGGTGCAACATTTACGTCGATTTACGCCGCAGTAATCCTTTATTCATATCTTTTGATATACTATTCCTCTGTTACACAGCACTGTGTCGCAGAGGAATGCCATCTTTTCATTATGTCTTCAGATATTTTCCCTGCCTCAGATTGTGTGTAAAATATCCACCCGTAATAATGAACTTGTGGATAACTTTGTAGTCGAATTCAGCACAGATTGCTTTCACTTCTTCCTGCCATTCGCGTAGTCTTACCGGTCGTGCAGGGAAATGCGTGGCAACATTGCTTAATACAGAGAGGGTTTGAATGACCAAAGAAATGCAAACTTTAGCTATTGCTCCTTTAGGTAACCTGGATTCTTATATCCGGGCCGCCAATGCCCGGCCTGTGCTGACGGCAGAAGAGGAAAAAGCGCTGGCTGAACGGCTGCATTACCAGGGCGATCTGGAAGCAGCCAAAACGCTGATTCTGTCTCACCTGCGCTTTGTTGTTCATGTCGCTCGTAACTACTCCGGCTACGGACTCCCGCAGGCCGATCTGATTCAGGAAGGTAACATTGGCCTGATGAAAGCGGTGCGCCGTTTTAATCCGGAAGTGGGTGTGCGTCTGGTTTCCTTCGCCGTCCACTGGATCAAAGCCGAGATCCATGAATACGTTTTACGTAACTGGCGTATTGTTAAGGTGGCGACCACCAAAGCTCAGCGCAAGCTGTTCTTCAACCTGCGTAAAGCCAAACAGCGTCTGGGCTGGTTCAACCAGGATGAAGTGGAAATGGTGGCCCGTGAACTGGGAGTAACCAGTAAAGACGTGTTGGAGATGGAATCGCGGATGGCGGCTCAGGATATGACCTTTGATCCGACGCCTGACGATGAAGGCGAAGGCCGCTCCATGGCTCCGATGCTCTATTTGCAGGATAAGTCCTCTGATTTTGCCGGTGGTATTGAAGATGACAACTGGGACAGTCACGCAGCAGATAAGCTGAGCGATGCAATGCAGGGGCTTGACGAACGTAGCCAGGATATTATTCGCGCCCGCTGGCTTGATGAAGAGAACAAAACCACCTTGCAGGAACTTGCTGATAAATATGGCGTTTCTGCTGAGCGTGTGCGACAGCTTGAAAAGAACGCGATGAAGAAACTGCGTGTTGCTATAGAAGCATAAGCGGCGGTAGTAAAAAACGGGGCGACCAGAGGTCGCCCTTTCTGTTTCTGACGTTCTGGCATGTCTGTAGCGTGGCGAAGTCACAGCCGCCAGTGAGCAGGATCCGCCTTAAAGCAGCGCGTTATTCAGTTTTGCTGCCAGGCCCAGCCACCTGCCTCGGTTTTAAATCCCGCCGCCTGCATAAAAGCGGTTGCTGCATCGCTTTCGTTGCAGTTGGTATCAGCAATCCACCAGCGGTGGATCTCTCCATTCTGTGCCATAACCTCCTCCAGCAGATATTTTCCTACCCCCCTGCGACGTGTTACCTCACGCACCATAAAATCCTGCATTTCTGCTGAATTGCCTTTTATCATCACGATCACCGCAGCAAGCAGACGCTCATTGAATTTTGCAGCGTACAGTCGATGCTGTTCATTCAGCGCCTCTTCTGTTTTCAGCAGATCGGCATCGGGCCAGATTTTAGCCAGATCGAGACGATCCTGGGCGGAAAAATGTTGCAGTCTGATGATGGTCAGTTTCATGTTTGATACCGGAGAAAAGCGAAAGGCATATTGTAGCGAATTTAGCCCTGTACAGACGCGGAACTTTTTTGTACGAAAACAAAGCAATCTGTCTTCTGAATGATTAAACCTGAAGATAAACACTAATTGCCTGGCTAATAACCAGCATATTTCGCTGTAAAATCGCTCCGTAATGCTGCGTTAATATCAGATAATTATCCTGCCACAAACGACTATTTATCAATATGTCAGTTGATTTACAGAAGAAAATTCCTGTTTAATAACCTGAATTTTAAAGCCTTATTGCTAAAACTCATAATAAACCCCGCTAACCCTTTCTATCGAAAGCGTTTTCTGCGGGACACGGCTGAAGATAAGTACAAACACAACAGATGGGGTACTCAGGATGAAAATCAGTAAAGGTAGCGCATTGCTGGCTGGTTGCGTGGCGATGGCGCTGAGCCATGCAGCCATCGCGAAAGACATCAAAGTTGCCATTGTGGGCGCGATGTCTGGTCCGGTTGCACAATATGGTGATATGGAATTTACCGGTGCGAAGCAGGCAATTGCAGATATCAATGCTAAAGGCGGTGTTAACGGCGACAAACTGGTCGGCGTGGAATACGATGATGCCTGCGATCCAAAACAGGCGGTTGCCGTTGCTAACAAAGTCATTAACGATGGTATTCGCTACGTAATTGGTCATCTTTGTTCATCTTCCACCCAGCCTGCTTCTGATATCTACGAAGACGAAGGCGTGCTGATGATCACCCCTGCGGCCACCAATGCCAATCTGACTACCCGTGGCTACAAAATGATCATGCGTACCACCGGGCTGGACTCCGATCAGGGCCCGACTGCCGCGAAATACATTCTCAGCGAAATCAAACCGCAGCGCATTGCGGTCATTCATGACAAACAGCAGTACGGTGAAGGCCTGGCGCGTTCTGTGCAGGACAGCCTGAAAAAATCTGGCGGCAATGTGGTGATGTTTGAAGGTATCACCGCGGGCGATAAAGATTTTTCTACGCTGGTCGCACGTCTGAAAAAAGAAAATATCGACTTCGTTTATTTTGGCGGCTACTACCCGGAGATGGGCCAGATCCTGCGTCAGTCTCGTGCTGCGGGCCTGAAAACCCAGTTTATGGGCCCGGAAGGCGTGGGCAACTCCTCACTGTCTAATATCGCCGGAGCGGCCTCTGAAGGGATGCTGGTCACCCTGCCGAAGCGCTATGACCAGGTTCCTGCCAATAAACCCGTTGTTGATGCACTGAAGGCGAAGAAGCTTGATTCAACCGGGCCGTTTGTCTGGACCACCTATGCGGCATTACAGGCGCTGACCACCGGAATGGAGCGCAGTAAAAGCGCCGAGCCAGCAGATATCGCTAAAAACCTGAAAGAGGGCGCGCCTGTCCCGACGGTGATGGGCGACCTGAGCTGGGACAATAAAGGTGATCTGAAAGGGTTTGAGTTCGGCATTTTCAAATGGCATGCCGATGGGTCGTCTTCCGCAGTGAAATAATAAAATCAGCCCGGGCGACGTCAATGTCGCCCGTTTTACACGATGTTCACCGTTTCCTATGTGGTTATTCTCTGAGGCAGTTTTCAGGATAAACAACATGTTACTCACCGCCAGGGTGGCAAGAAGTAAGGTATCAGGTATGTCCGAGCAGTTTCTCTATTTTCTGCAACAAATGTTCAATGGCGTGACGTTGGGTAGCACCTACGCGTTGATCGCCATTGGCTACACGATGGTTTACGGCATTATTGGCATGATCAACTTCGCTCACGGCGAGGTATATATGATCGGCAGCTATGTTTCCTTTATGGTGATCGCCGGGCTGATGATGATCGGTATCGACGTCAGCTGGATGCTGGTGGGTGCTGGTTTTATCGCTGCGATCGTCATTGCCAGCGCATACGGCTGGAGTATTGAGCGTGTGGCCTATAAGCCGGTGCGTTCGTCCAAACGCCTGATTGCGCTCATCTCCGCCATCGGTATGTCAATTTTTCTGCAAAACTACGTCAGCCTGACGCAGGGATCGCGTGATTTAGCCCTGCCAGGACTGATTACCGGGCGCTGGACGCTGGCCGTCAGTAATGGTTTTGCTGCCACAATTTCCACCATGCAGATTGTTATCTGGTCGGTAACATTCCTTGCCATGCTGGCACTGACGCTGTTTATTCGTTATTCCCGTATGGGCCGCGCCTGTCGTGCCTGTGCTGAAGATTTGAAAATGGCCAGCCTGCTGGGCATCAATACCGATCGCGTTATCTCGCTGACCTTTGTGATTGGCGCGGCGATGGCAGCGGTGGCGGGCGTACTGCTGGGTCAGTTCTACGGTGTCATTAATCCCTATATCGGTTTTATGGCCGGAATGAAAGCCTTTACCGCTGCGGTTCTGGGCGGCATCGGCAGCATTCCGGGGGCGATGCTGGGCGGTCTGATCCTTGGCATTGCCGAAGCGCTGACGTCGGCATACTTAAGCACTGAATACAAAGATGTGGTTTCTTTTGCGTTGCTGATCGTGGTGTTGCTGGTAATGCCTACCGGTATTCTTGGTCGTCCGGAGGTTGAGAAAGTATGAAACATCTCAACCTGCTCAACGCCGTCGCCTCAGCACTGATGCTGCTGGTGCTGGCGGCGTTCTTTATGGGAATGCGTCTGAATCTGGACGGAACGCAGCTGGTGGTTCACAACGCAGGCAGTGTTCGCTGGAACTGGATTGCGGGCGGCTGCGCGGTGGTATTTATTTTCCAGCTGTTACGGCCTCTGTTACAGCGCGGTCTGAAGGGGATCTCTGGTCCGGCAATGGTTTTGCCGGGAATTGATGGCTCGACCTTAAAGCAAAAAATGCTGCTATTGGCGCTGGTTATTGCTGCTGTCATCTGGCCCTTCCTGGTTTCTCGCGGCACGGTGGATATTGCCACGCTGACGCTCATCTACGTGATGCTGGGCCTGGGGCTGAATGTGGT
This sequence comes from Erwinia mallotivora, assembly GCF_000590885.1. GTDB lineage: Bacteria > Pseudomonadota > Gammaproteobacteria > Enterobacterales > Enterobacteriaceae > Erwinia > Erwinia mallotivora. The sequence continues at coordinate 43,120 of NZ_JFHN01000022.1, read as the reverse complement.
GGTCGGGCTTTCCGGTCTTCTGGTGCTGGGCTACGGCGGATTCTATGCCATTGGCGCTTATACCTTTGCCTTGCTGAATCACTATTACGGTCTGGGCTTCTGGCAGTGTTTGCCGCTGGCCGGTCTGGTAGCGGCGCTGTTTGGTTTGCTGTTGGGCTTTCCGGTGCTGCGACTGCGCGGAGACTACCTGGCGATTGTGACCCTGGGCTTTGGTGAGATTGTCCGAATTCTGTTGCTGAATAACACGGATATCACTGGCGGTCCGAACGGCATCAGCCAGATCCCGAAACCGTCGCTGTTTGGCCTGGAATTTAACCGCAGCGTGCGTGACGGCGGCTGGGATACCTTCAGTAACTTCTTTGGTCTGGCCTATAACCCCAGCGATCGCATCATATTCCTCTATATGGTGGCGTTGTTGCTGGTGGTGGTCACCCTGTTTGTGATCAATCGTCTGCTGCGTATGCCGTTGGGTCGGGCCTGGGAAGCACTGCGTGAAGATGAGATTGCCTGCCGTTCGCTTGGCCTCAGCCCTACCCGCATCAAGCTGACAGCATCCACCATCAGTGCGGCCTTTGCCGGTTTTGCCGGATCTCTCTTTGCCGCGCGTCAGGGCTTCGTCAGCCCGGAATCCTTCACCTTTGCAGAGTCGGCATTTGTGCTGGCGATTGTTGTCCTGGGCGGCATGGGATCGCAGTTTGCGGTGATCCTTGCCGCCATTCTGCTGGTGGTTTCCCGCGAGCTAATGCGCGATCTGAATGAATACAGCATGTTAGTGCTAGGTGCCCTGATGGTGCTGATGATGATCTGGCGGCCACAGGGACTGTTGCCGATGAAACGTCCGCATCTGAAGCTGAAAAATGTGGAAAAAGGAGAGCAGCCATGACCCAGCCTTTACTGGCCGTAAATGGCCTGATGATGCGCTTTGGTGGCCTGCTCGCCGTTAACAACGTTGAGCTGGAATTAAGAGAGCGGGAAATTGTTTCGCTGATCGGACCAAACGGTGCAGGTAAAACGACGGTGTTTAACTGTCTGACCGGTTTCTATCGCCCGACGGGTGGCAGCATCACACTGCGCGATCGGCAGCTGGCAGGATTGCCAGGCCAGAAAATTGCCCGCATGGGCATTGTGCGCACCTTCCAGCATGTCCGTCTGTTCCGTGAAATGACGGTGATTGAAAACCTGTTAGTGGCACAGCATCAGCATCTGAAAAGTGGCGTGTTCGCCGGATTGCTGAAAACACCGGGGTTCCGTAAAGCAGAAAGTGAAGCGCTTGACAGGGCTGCCAGCTGGTTACAGCGTGTGGGCCTGTTGGAGCTTGCCAATCGCCAGGCGGGTAATCTGGCCTACGGCCAGCAGCGTCGTCTGGAGATTGCCCGGTGCATGGTAACCCAGCCGGAGATCCTGATGCTGGACGAACCGGCGGCGGGGCTTAACCCGAAAGAGACGCACGAACTGGATGAGTTGATCGCTGAACTGAGAGGCGAACATAACGTCTCGGTATTGCTAATTGAACACGATATGAAACTGGTTATGGGTATTTCAGACCGCATTTATGTGGTTAATCAGGGAACGCCGCTGGCTCAGGGCACACCGGAGGCTATCCGTAACAATCCGGATGTGATCCGCGCCTATTTAGGGGAGGCATAAGATGACCATGCTCTCTCTGCAAAATGTCAGCGCGCATTACGGCAAGATTCAGGCGCTGCATAACGTCAGCCTGCATATCAATCAGGGTGAAATAGTGACGCTGATTGGTGCCAACGGTGCCGGAAAAACCACCATTCTTGGTACGCTTTGTGGTGAGCCACGCGCCAGCGAAGGCACCATCAGCTTTGACGGCAAAGTGATAACCGACTGGCAAACGGCGCGTATCATGCGCGAGGCGATCGCCATTGTTCCGGAAGGTCGGCGGGTATTTTCCCGCATGACGGTGGAAGAGAACCTGGCGATGGGCGGTTTCTTTGCCGATCGTCAGCAGTATCAGACGCGCATCAAAGGTGTTTACGAGCTGTTTCCACGTCTTTACGAGCGTCGGGTGCAGCGTGCCGGCACCATGTCCGGTGGCGAACAACAGATGCTGGCAATAGGCCGTGCGCTGATGAGTCAACCGCGTTTATTACTGCTGGATGAGCCATCGCTGGGGCTTGCGCCGATTATTATCCAGCAGATTTTTGACACCATTGAGCAGCTGCGCCAGGAGGGGATGACCATTTTCCTGGTTGAGCAGAACGCCAACCAGGCACTGAAACTGGCTGACCGTGGCTACGTGCTGGAAAACGGTCATGTGGTGCTGGAAGATACCGGTGATGCGCTGCTGGCGAATGAAGCGGTGCGCAGCGCTTATCTGGGGGGATAGTCCTTCACGTCCGGGGCCGGTTTTTCTGGCTCCGGAGTTTCCCTGGCTGCTGGTGCTCACCATATATCACCATCGAACAGCTGTAGCTGGCTAACCCACATTAATGTAGTGAGAACATTGCTCAGTGATACCCTGTCGGATTGCAGGTCAATCAGTCTGTTGCTGGCTGAATGCTCTGTTAATACTGATTGTTTCTGTAATAAGAAATTCTGTCTCTTAGTTTTACACTTAAACACTCATGGTAAGTGGTGATGTAGCCCACGCTGTCCTTTTCATAAACAAGGGCTTCAGCCTCACATTCGTTTTTCAGATAAAGATCCCATCCATTTTTTGCTTTTCGCACTTTTTGTGTTAATTGCGCCCGGTCATAAGGTTTTTTATCCGGAGCATTTATCTTTTTTATAAATTAGTCGAATGAATGATTATATTCAATTTTCAATTCACCTGATGTATCCATCAGGCAATCCATGACTGTCATCATGATTTTAATTTAATCTTTTGCATTGAAAAAGAAAGAGAGTCGCCACTACTGGGAAAAATATATAGTCAGAGAATGTTCAGCCAGCTCACTGTTGCAGGAAAAATACTCTGCGGATTTTCTGTCTGCATATAACAAGTGTATGATCGACTTTTATAAAGGGAGGATTGTTTTCTATCTTTCTGACAGGTTTTAATTAATAATAATTTCAGAACTTTTTGAATGTATGTCTGTCAATTTTAGTGAATTAAAGTTGATAACTCATCTATTGATGATGAGAATGATTATCTGTAAATCAGACACCAAAAATGACGTCATCCTGAATGCAATAAGTTGACTGACTTCAAATAAAAAATTAAAAACAGACTGTAATATCCCAGGGTTGCCAATGAATGGCATTAGATGACAAGGAAGACAGGCTATGCTGGAGCCAAAAGAAGGATTGTTAACGTTCAGAGCAGAAGGTAATAATTTTCGTGGTAGCAGATACTATTCACGTAAGATTCACTGGCCAGGTAATTCTCCGGCTTGTGGAAAAAATGCTTCGGGTGTGACTATTGGTAGGGGTTTTGATCTGGGAGGAAGATCAGAGAAGGAGGCCCTTAGCTATCTGATTTTGGCAGGAATACCCACAGAAAAAGCAATTAAAATTTCAGCTGGTAGCAAACTAACTCACTGTCGTGCTGATGAGTTTGTCAAAGTTAATAAAGATTCAATAGGAGAAATAACAGAATCTCAACAGCTGCGGTTGTTTGAAAATGTCTACAGGAACTATTTGTACGATGCTATAAGATTTTATAATAAATATAAAAATTCAGGATCTGAATCCTGGAATAAACTTGATAAGAAAGTAAAAGATGTTTTTGTTGATATGAAGTATCAAGGTGTTTTGTCAAAAAACATGGTAAAATTTTTCGAAAAAAATAACAGATTTGATGTTATTTATTTAATAGAAAATGATAAATATTTGATGAGCTATGAAAGTAGTAGAGGCCGTCTGGGATATTTAAAGGATAAATCATAATGCTACTTAGATTTTTTTTATTAATGTTTATTTTCTTATCAGTTTCATTTTCAGTATTATCAGATGGTGATGTGTTGCACAATTCCAGAACCTTTATCAGCCAACGGTATGATATTTATATTTATGATGACAAATGTACCATGCCGGTTGATTGCGAAAATATCACAGCCATCATTGTTGATAAAAAGGATAATAAAAAGCTTACAGCGACAGGTATGACCATTACCACTGGTGTTGGGCGTAATCTCCGTGGCTATGAGCTCTCTTCCGGAAAATATAAATTTATACTGAGACAGCCAGAGGCAGAATCAGATAAGGATATCAATTTTGATCAATGGACGCTGTTAGTAGAAGTGGAAAACGAAAGAGGACATTTCATTCTTTTTTTCCGCGATACCGGAGAAATTACCTGGTGATTTCCAGTGGCCAGGCCAGCCATCAGACAGCCATGCCACCTGTTGACGGACCCAGTGTTGCCATTTGTCGTCAGGATGTATCAGTCAGTGAGCCTTGTGGTCTGGTTATGGATGAAAAAATATCAGGCAGAGAAAATAAATGAAATATTCAGTGTCGTTATGTCTCATACCCTTAATATCTTTCCCGGTATTATCCTCAGATATTATCATGCAAAACGATGACAGTAAGCGCTGTCTGAATATTTCACCTGTTAAAGAAGTGTCTGCCTGTTTACACTCTTCAGAAATGGAAAAGAAAAGAGAATATAACAATGCATACACTGCTTTTATTAAAAACATCAACTTAAATAAAAAAGATTTTATAAATTATGACGACGTTATAAATGGAATCAGTAAAGCGAAAGAATTCTATGACGGTTATATCAGAAATGAATGTTTTGCCTTTGCAAGCCAGCTGATTAAAGACTCGCCCGCTTATCAGGGAATTTACAGCCAGTGCATGATTAATTTTTACCGGCAAAGAATTGATTTCTACAAAACGTATGATTTCGAATAATTAAGGCGAAAAGGCGCGTTTAGCGACAGCGGTACACCGGCGCATCCACCCACCCGCTTAATGACGGCGATGCGCGCCGTCATCCGCATGTCATATCACTGTCACAGACCTGCTATTTTTCCGTCATTTTTACATGTCATGTTGCTTGCCGGACAATATTGCGCCCTTGCGCGCGAACAACACCGGGTACAGGAAACCGACATGACATCCTTCTTACTGCGCAAAACCACACTCGCTGCCTTGTTAGGGCTGACTTTCAGCAGCCACGCGCTGGCGGTCACCGAGATCCCATTCTGGCACTCTATGGAGGGCGAGCTGGGCGTGGAAGTCGATTCCCTGGCGAAACGCTTTAACGACGCCCACCCGGATTACAAAGTGGTGCCGACCTACAAAGGCAACTACGAGCAAAGCCTGGCCGGTGGCATCGCCGCAGTGCGTGCCGGTAAAGCGCCCGCTATTCTTCAGGTTTATGAAGTCGGCACCGCCACCATGATGGCTTCGAAAGCGATTGTGCCGGTGCATGAGGTATTCAAAAACGCGGGCATCAGCCTGGATGAATCTCAGTTTGTCCCGACCGTCGCAGGTTATTACAGCGATGCCAGCGGTCATTTGATTTCACAGCCGTTTAACAGCTCTACGCCGGTGCTGTATTACAACAAAGACGCCTTCAAAAAGGCCGGACTGAATCCTGACCAGCCTCCCAAAACCTGGCAGGAACTTCAGAGCGATGCCGCAGCCTTGCGCAAAGCCGGTATGAAATGCGGCTATGCCAGCGGCTGGCAGGGCTGGATCCAGATCGAAAACTTCAGCGCCTGGCATGGTCTGCCGGTGGCGACCAGGAACAATGGCTTTGACGGCACCGATGCAGTGCTGGAATTCAATCAGCCGGTTCAGATCCGCCATATCCAGATGCTGGCCGATATGAATAAAAAAGGGGATTTCACCTACTTTGGCCGCAAGGATGAGTCCACAGCCAAGTTCTACAACGGCGACTGCGGCATCACCACCGCCTCTTCCGGTTCGCTGGCAGATATCCGTCACTACGCCAGATTCAACTATGGCGTGGGAATGATGCCTTACGATGCCAGCGTGCCAGATGCGCCGCAAAATGCGCTGATTGGCGGTGCCAGTCTGTGGGTATTTAAGGGTAAAGATGCGGCGACCTACAAAGGGGTGGCTGAATTTATGCAGTTCCTCGCCCGGCCTGAGATTGCCGCAGAATGGCACCAGAAAACCGGCTATCTGCCCGTCACGACGGCGGCATATCAGCTGACCCGTCAACAGGGCTTCTACGACAAGAATCCTGGTGCGGATACCGCCACCCGCCAGATGCTGAACAAGCCGCCGTTGCCGTTCACCAAAGGAATGCGCCTGGGCAACATGCCGCAGATTCGCGCGGTAATAGATGAGGAGCTGGAAGGGGTCTGGACGGGATCGCTGACGCCTCAGGTCGCGCTGGATAACGCGGTGAGCCGTGGCAATCTGCTGCTGCGTCGTTTTCAACAATCGGTGAAACAGTAAGCCCGGATCCCCTGCCCCTGCGACCTGTGCGCCGGGGCAGGGGATGCCGCCGGCCGTTAAGAGTGCCCGTTATGTCTTCTTCCCGCCCCGTTTTTCGTTCACGCTGGCTGCCTTACCTGCTGATGTTGCCGCAGCTGCTGATTACCCTGGTCTTTTTTCTCTGGCCCGCCGGAGAAGCCTTGTGGTATTCGGTGCAAAGTGTCGATCCTTTTGGCCTGTCGAGCAGCTTTGTGGGTCTGGAAAACTTCCTGCGCCTGACCGACGATCGATACTATCTCGACTCCTTTCGCACAACCCTGGTATTCAGCGGGCTGGTGACGGTGGTGGGACTGGTGATTTCGCTGTTTTTTGCCGCGCTGGTCGACTATGTCCTGCGCCTGAAACGCCTCTATCAAACGCTGTTTTTACTGCCTTATGCGGTTGCTCCTGCCGTCGCCGCCGTACTGTGGATGTTTCTGTTCAGCCCCGGCCAGGGATTGATTACCCATTTCCTGGCACAGGCGGGCTACAGCTGGAATCACGCCCAGAACAGCGGGCAGGCGATGCTGTTGGTGGTGTTGGCTTCGGTCTGGCAACAGATGAGCTACAACTTTCTGTTTTTCTTTGCCGCACTCCAGTCGATCCCAAAATCACTTATCGAAGCGGCTGCCATTGATGGTGCCGGTCCGGTACGCCGCTTTTTCCAGCTGTCACTGCCGCTGATAACGCCAGTTGGCTTCTTTCTGATGGTGGTGAATGTGGTTTACGCCTTCTTTGACACCTTCCCGGTGATTGATGCGGCAACCGGCGGCGGCCCGGTGCAGTCGACCACCACCCTGATTTATAAAATTTATCGCGAGGGCTTCGCGGGTCTGGATCTCTCCTCATCCTCGGCGCAGTCAGTGGTGCTGATGGTACTGGTGATTATTCTGACGGTTGTCCAGTTCCGCTACGTTGAAAAAAGGGTGCGTTACCAATGATTGAAAACCGACGCGGGCTGGATATTTTCAGTCATATCATGCTGGTGCTGGGGATATTGACGGTGCTGTTCCCGTTGTGGGTTGCCTTTGTCGCGGCCACGCTGAGTAATAGCGAGGTGTTTCAGGTGCCCATGACGTTGATCCCTGGCCGCTATTTGTGGAGCAACATCACCGCCATCTGGCAACACGGCGTGGCGCAAAATGGCGCGCCCTTTGGCCTGATGCTGCTCAACAGTGCCATCATGGCGCTGAGCATCACCAGCGGGAAAATAGTGGTGTCCATCCTTTCCGCTTTCGCGCTGGTGTGGTTTCGCTTCCCGCTGCGTGGACTGTTTTTCTGGATGATTTTTATCACCCTGATGCTGCCGGTGGAAGTACGTATTTTCCCCACGGTGGAAGTGGTTTCCCGGCTCAACATGCTGGACAGCTGCAGCGGGTTGACCCTGCCGTTGATGGCCTCCGCCACGGCGACGTTTCTGTTTCGCCAGTTTTTTATGACCCTGCCAGACGAACTGGTTGAAGCGGCACGTATCGACGGGGCCAGCCCGATGCGTTTCTTTTGCGAAATCGTCCTGCCGCTGTCAAAGACCAACCTGGCCGCGCTGTTCGTCATTACATTTATCTATGGCTGGAACCAGTACATGTGGCCGCTGCTGATTATCAATGATGCGTCACTGGGCACGGCGGTGGCAGGCATTCGCAGCATGATCGGCAGCGGTGACGGATCGACGCAATGGAATCTGGTGATGGCGGCTATGCTGCTGACCCTGTTGCCGCCGGTGGTGATTGTTTTAGTGATGCAGCGCGCTTTTGTGCGCGGACTGGTAGAGAGCGAGAAATAAGATATGGCAGGGATAAAATTTCAGGCAGTCACCAAGTCGTATGACGGAAAAAATAATATTATTCAACCGCTTAACATTAGCGTGGCTGATGGGGAATTTATGGTGATCGTCGGGCCGTCCGGCTGCGGAAAATCCACCCTGCTGCGCATGGTGGCAGGACTGGAGCAGGTCAGCAGCGGTGATATCTGGATTGATCGTCAGCGGGTCACCACGCTGGAGCCGAAAGATCGCGGCATCGCTATGGTGTTTCAGAATTACGCGCTCTATCCGCATATGAGTGTGGAACAGAACATGGCCTGGGGGCTGAAGATTCGCGGTATGGGCAGGGAGTATATTCGCCAGCGCGTACAGGAGGTGGCCAGAAGCCTCGAACTGGAAGCGTTGCTGCACCGCCGCCCGCGAGAGCTGTCCGGTGGACAGCGACAGCGCGTGGCAATGGGGCGTGCCATTGTGCGTGAACCTGCGGTCTTTCTGTTTGATGAGCCACTCTCTAACCTTGATGCCCGTCTGCGCGTACAGATGCGTCTTGAGCTTCAGCAGTTGCATCGCCGCCTGAAGACCACCAGTCTGTACGTCACCCATGATCAGGTGGAGGCCATGACCCTGGCGCAGCGGGTGATGGTGATGAACAATGGTGTGCTGGAGCAATCAGGGACGCCGGTTGAGATCTATGAGCGACCGGCCACCCGTTTTGTCGCCAGCTTTATTGGCGCGCCGTCGATGAACCTGCTGGATGGCAGGCTGAACGATGCGGGCCAGCTGCTGACGCTGAGCGGTGATTTCGCAGTTCCGCTGCCGCAGGTTAAAGCTGAATGGGCTGGCCGGTCGTTGACCCTGGGGATCCGTCCGGAGCATATTAAGCTTTCTGACCGACAGTCGGGCGGTCTACCCCTGGTGGTGGAAACGCTGGAACTGCTGGGCGCGGATAATCTGGCTCATGGAAAATGGGGCGGCAGCAGTGTGGTGGTGCGGCTACCGCACGTTGAGCGACCCGCGCCCGGCAGCACGCTGTGGCTGCATCTTCCGGCAGACGCACTACACTTTTTTGATACTCAAAATGGACATCGTCTTGAATGACTGAAAAAAGCTGGCCTTATCCCGCCATTGTCGCCCATCGCGGTGGTGGCAAACTGGCCCCGGAAAACACGCTGGCCGGTATCGATACCGGGGCGAAACTGGGGCACAAAATGGTTGAATTTGACGTCAAGCTGTCGCTGGACGGTGAAATCTTCCTGCTACACGACGACACCCTCGACAGAACCAGTAACGGCTGGGGGATTGCCGGTGAACTGCCGTGGGAAAAACTGCTGCAACTGGATGCCGGTAGTTGGTACAGCAATGCATTTAGCGGAGAGCCATTGCCGCTGCTTTCCCAGGTGGCCGCGCGTTGTGCAGGCTATCAGATGATGGTCAACATTGAGATCAAGCCCACCACCGGACTGGAAGCGGAAACCGGTCGGACGGTGGCGCTGGCCGCACGGCAGCTGTGGCAGGGTGAAACGGCTCCGCTGCTCTCATCCTTCTCTTTCACCGCGCTGGATGCGGCGATGAAGGCGGCACCTGAATTACCTCGCGGCATGTTATTGCATGAATGGCATGACGACTGGCGGGAAATTACGGAAAAGCTGGCGTGCGTCTCGGTTCACTTCAACCATAAAATTCTGACCCGGGCACGGGTGGCCGAGGTTAAGGCGGCAGGACTGCGGATTCTGGTTTATACGGTGAATACGCCGGAGAGGGCGAAACAATTGCTCGACTGGGGCGTTGATGCCATCTGTACCGATCGCATCGACCTGCTGGGGCCGGATTTTGCCGCCAGCCAGGTTAAACAGGCCTGATACTGTTTCTGGCCCTTCCCTGGGCCACATGGTTATAGCGCTGCCGTAACCGGGAGCAACTCACTACCTTTACGTATTGGCACTGCCACTTCGTTTATTGTTTGGTACTGTTTTGTTGCACCACCGGTGGCTGGTTACCCGGCTGTGATTTAAGGACCTGCTGAGCGGCGCTGTCGCGCTGTTCCTGCACTTTTCGCTGAAGATCCTGGCTCTGCCGCTGCTGATCCTGTTGCAACTTCAGTTTTTGCTGTGACTGCTGGCTCAGCATCCGCTGTTGCAGACGTTGAGTACTGGGATTGTAGCCCGGTTGATTCGGCTCATTACTGTTATCCAGCATATTAGCCATGCCACTCAGTGGCGCCAGCACGGTAAAAATAAGTAGCCATTTCATCATCTGATCTCCTTCCGCATTTCAGATAGTTTATGCCAGTGACAGATTTTTAAATCTTCCTTTTATCTGAATTTTTTGCCTGATGTATTAGTTGTCTGGTATTTATATAACAACATAAATGCAAATAATAATCAGTAGCAAAACATCTAAGCATACAACAGCGATAATCATTGATATCGTTATTAATGCAAGCGATCTCAAATAAAAAATCCTGCCAAAAAAGAACATTTTTCCTACTGCAAGTTAAACATTATTTTTCTTTATGGGTTTATTTTAACTTCATGTAATTAATAGTTATTTTAGACGAGGATGGTTGCGCGACAGCATGCCATTTATCAATCAGTCATCGGCTCTGATTTATGTTTGCTCAACTCAATGCGCTATCACAGCATTTTTCACTGGAACCAGACAGCAAATAAAGCCCACTCACACTGAATATAAAACCGGAGAGAATCAATGAAAAACGCATTTGATCGCCTGATTGACGGGCTGGTTAAGGACTATGGCGTAGCGCCATTTGATGAAAAAAGTCACGATGATGAGGTTTATTGCTTCACATTTGAAAGCAACATATCGATTAAAGTTTACCAGGATGACACTCGGTGGATTTATTTCGTTGCGGAGCTTGGAAGCTGCCCTGATTTAAAAAAAGAAGTATTAAAAGAGTTACTTTCTCTTAATCAGTTCAGCCTCAGAAAACCTTTTCTGACGCTGGGAATCGACGAGGACAACATCGGCGTGCTTCACACCAGAGTGCCATTAATCGAAGTTGATAATGTTGAGATGAGGAGGATATTCGAAGAAACAGTGAAAACAGCCAGCGGTATAAAAAAACAGTTTAACTTTCAGAATAAGGAGTAAGTTTATGGGTAACGTATGTGGTTCCTCCGGGTCTCATCATGTTTACAGTCCTTCATCAACGCCCAGATATGGTTCAGCACAATCTTCGGCGAATTCAACGCCGGTTCGGCACTCTCCTGCTCATTCCAGTGCCGCAAGCAGCCCTAGTGGTGAAAGGCTGACTTCTGTTTATCAGCTTTCCAGCAAAGAGAGAAAAAAATTTCTTAACAATCATGACCCAATGAAGAGATTTGGGCTGAGTTCCAGCACACCGGTCTACAGAACGACGCACAAAAGCTATGTTGATGAAGATGGTATGATGGCAGGTAACCCACATTCAGGTGCATTAATTGAGATGCACGAAGAGCTGGCACCTAATCCATTTGCTCGCAGTAATGGCTTCCGTCCGGATGAAGCCCGTGCCTACGTGCCTCGGAAAGAGAGTGCACATAATCTGGGTGTTCCGTCTTTAAATGTTATGGTAGGGGCTGGAGCACTCGGCTCAGTAAAACGTTATGCTCAGGATGATCATGTGACTACCAAAATGAAACTGGGTGACTTCCTTAACAGGGGTGGAAAAGTTTACACCGATTACTCGGCGGTGGCAGGGAACGGTGATACTACCAATGCTTTGCTGGTGACCTTGCCGGAAGGGGAAAAAGTGCCGGTTAAAATAGTCTGAGATTAGCATTTTCTCACTGCACTCCCCTTTGATAATGGCAACTACTCTGCTTCCTGCTTTGCAGATATATTTTTTGTCGCCTGTCATGATGATGGTGGGTATGCCCATCATCATGATTTTTTCTGCTTAAGGCTGTTGCTGATATTTTCTTTCCCCCACCAGTCGCCTCACTGACCATTTTGAATCCCGACCTGCTGTGTGTTCGCTACGTTGGAGACTGATTTATGCTGTATCACACAAACTTATCATGGTGACCGCGTTGCGATGACCGCGTGACTGAAGCCCTGTAGCTGACTGGCGTCGCAACTTCACTGGCAGAGGACATGTTTTCCTCTCGCTGACGCTTTCAGCCACGCGTTAGCTCAGCCAGCCTGCAATTGTTGTGGCAGATAATTACACTAAGAATTAACAATAATCGCCACAGGTCAACCTATCTGAATTTGTTCTGACTGGGGGCTTTTCTATTTTTAACATTTCATACACACTGACAAATGGTAAATAAACCTAAGCGATTCATCCTGTTCCATATTGAGCGCACAGGCTTCACACCCATATCACAATTTTTCCGATGGGGCTTACTGACTGTGATCGACTTCCTGTAATCAGAGGGATTCAGGATATAACAAGAGGTGAAAATGACAGGACAGATAGCGCGGATTGCCGGACCCGTAATGGCCGGATTGTTGTGCTGGCAGGGCGCAGTGGCGGCCCAGACGGCACCACCGGTATCATATGGCGTCGGTGCCGATACCTTTCATCCGGTGAAGGAGCAGCACGGCATGGTGGCATCGGTCGATGCTACCGCCACGCAGGTCGGCGTGGAGATCCTGAAACAGGGTGGCAACGCGGTGGATGCCGCAGTGGCGGTCGGTTACGCGCTGGCGGTAACGCATCCGCAGGCCGGAAACCTTGGCGGTGGCGGCTTTATGATGATCCGCACCGCGTCAGGCCATACCACCTCAATTGATTTCCGCGAAATGGCCCCAACCCGAGCCAGCCGCGATATGTTCCTCGATGCTCAGGGCAACGCCGACAGCAAAAAATCTCTCACCTCTCACCTGGCTTCCGGCGTACCCGGCACGGTGGCAGGCTTTGCACTGGCAAACAAAGAATATGGCACCTTACCGCTCAGTAAGCTGATTGCACCGGCGATCAGGCTGGCTGACAAAGGGATTGTGGTCAACGAGTCGCTGGCCGACGATCTGAAGGTCTACGGTAAGGAAGTCCTGCTCAGCCATGACAACAGCAAAGCCATTTTCTTTAAGCCGGATGGTACGCCTTACCTGCGCGGTGAAAAGCTGGTGCAGCGTAATCTGGCGCACAGCCTGAAGCTGATTGCGAAGCAGGGACCGGATGCTTTCTACAAAGGGGCGATTGCTGAGCAGATTGCCAAAGAGATGGCGGCCAACGGCGGGTTGATTGATAAAGCGGATATGGCTAACTACAAAGCCGTAGAGCGCAAACCGGTTAGCGGCAGCTACCGTGGCTATGAGGTTTACTCCATGCCGCCTCCGTCTTCCGGCGGGATCCACATTGTGCAGATCCTCAATATTCTTGAGAACTTCGATCTGGCAAAAATGGGCTTTGGTAGCGCCGATGCGATGCAGGTGACAGCGGAAGCAGAAAAATATGCCTATGCCGACCGTTCCGAATATCTGGGCGATCCCGATTTTGTGAAGGTGCCGGTACAGGCGCTGACCAGCAAAGCTTACGCGAAATCTCTGGCACAGCAGATTGATATCAATAAGGCACGTCCTTCTGCGGAGATCAAGCCAGGCAAGCTTGCGCCTTACGAAAGTAATCAGACCACCCATTTCTCGGTGGTGGATAAGCAGGGTAATGCGGTTGCGGTCACCTACACGCTGAACACCAACTTTGGCAGCGGCATCGTGGCGGGGAACAGCGGTATTCTGATGAATAACGAGATGGATGACTTCTCCGCCAAGCCGGGCACGCCAAACGTCTATGGTCTGGTGGGAGGCGAAGCCAATGCGGTACAGCCTTACAAACGTCCGCTCTCTTCCATGTCACCGACGATTGTGGCGAAAGATGGCAAAACCTGGCTGGTGACGGGTAGCCCCGGCGGTAGCCGGATTATCACCACCGTGCTGCAAATGGTAGTGAACAGCATTGATTATGGTATGAACATTGCGGAAGCTACCGCCGCGCCGCGTTTCCATCATCAGTGGTTGCCGGATCAGCTGCGGGTGGAAAAAGGGTTCAGCCCGGATACCCTGAAGCTGCTGGAAGCGAAAGGTCAGCATGTAAAAGTGCTGCCTGCGATGGGCAGTTCGCAGAGCATTATGATCGGTCCGGATGGTACCCTTTACGGCGCATCCGATCCCAGAACGATTGACGATCTGACCGCCGGTTATTAATGCTCTTTTGCTAAAAAAATGCACCCTTAGTTAAAAAGGGTGCATTGTCGTTGCATCTGTACAAAAAATTCTGGGTTTATTCTGGCGAATCATCCCGTCTGTCAGCAGTGATAATATTGCCGGTTTTAACACGGGCAATATTTTAGCTGATTATTCTTTCAGTCTTGCCATATACAGCGTATCCACCAGCTGGCCGTCACGCATCGCATGGCGGCGAGCCAGCCCTTCGCTTTCAAAACCAAAACGCTGATAAAGCCGGATGGCCGGTTGATTATCGGCAAACACCGTCAGTTCGATACGCGTGACGGAAAGCCAGTTATCGCACAGGCTGACCATCTCCTGCATCAGGGCACTGGCCACGCCGCGCTGACGATAGTTGCTGTCCACGCAGATGCCAAAAGAGGCGGTATGGCGACGACGGGCGCGGCTGTTAACCTCCAGGGCCAGATCGCCGACCACCACCTCGTCAATACAGGCCACCAGCCGTTGTTTACCCGGTTGTAGCTCCGCCAGACGTGAATGAGTAAGTGACAGAGAGGGGTGAGGGATCTGTAGCGTATTGGCATAAGTCTCCGGCTGGCTGAGGATGCGATGCAGGTCGCTGGCATCTTCCGGGGCAGCGTGACGGATTACGATCTCACTCATCTTCTCTCTCCATATGGTTAATAATCCTCTTCAAGATCAGGGGTTTTCAGTTTTAATTCAAGAAAAAAATTCCCCGGAAAAACTTTACAAGTGCGAATGATAATGATTATTATTGTCGTGCTTTCCCGGCGAGGACTTCACGGGCCTGTCAGGAAAGCACGACATTGCTCACATTGCTTCCAGTATTATTTAGCCAGCATAAATGCTGGCTTTTTTTTTGCCCTGCGTTTACCGGCCTCTGCCACATTGATTATTCCTCGCTTTTCTCATCGAATAATTTGAACAGAGGAGACAATTTTCTCCGCTATCATCCGGATCTCAAGCGGTTCAGACTGGACACACATGTTGAGGAGGATTGCAGATGATTTATTTACGTAAAGCAGAAGAGCGCGGTCATGCTAACCACGGCTGGCTGGACAGTTGGCATACCTTTTCCTTTGCCGATTATTATGATGCTAACTTTATGGGCTTTTCAGCGCTGCGGGTGATTAACGAAGATGTGATTGATGCAGGGCAGGGCTTTGGCACCCATCCGCACAAAGATATGGAGATCCTCACTTATGTGCTCTCCGGTACGGTGGAGCACCAGGACAGCATGGGCAACAAAGAGCAGATCCCGGCCGGTGAATTTCAGATTATGAGCGCGGGAACCGGCGTGCGTCACTCTGAGTACAATGCCAGCAAGGATGTGCCGCTGCATCTGTATCAAATCTGGATTATCCCGGAAAAAACCGGTCTGGCACCACGTTATGCACAGCGCCGCTTCGACCAGGTGCAGGGACGTCAGCTGGTGCTGTCGCCGGATGCCCGTGACGGGTCGCTTCAGGTCTTTCAGGATATGACCTTATCGCGCTGGGCGCTGAAGCAGGGCGAGAAAGGGGATGTGCAGGTTGAAGCCGGCCGCCGGGTCTGGATCCAGGTGGTAAAGGGAAACATCAGCCTTAACGGCGAGCAGGCGTCACGTAGCGATGCCTTCGCGGTCTGGGACCAGCCAGGTCTTGCCATCGTTGCTGAGAGCGATGCGGAAATTCTGTTGTTCGATTTGCCCCCTGTCTGAGGTCGTTGGGTGCAGTTTGCTGCACCCTTCACCGTTTCCACACCATTTTTGTTACACTCCTGCCATCTCCCCCTGACTTTCATAAAATAATGAAGAAAAAAAGACCGGTGCTACAGGACGTTGCCGATCGTGTCGGCATCACCAAGATGACCGTCAGCCGCTATCTGCGCAATCCCGGCCAGGTGTCTGTTGCCCTGCAAAGCCGCATTGCTGCGGCATTGGATGAACTGGGCTACATCCCTAATCGTGCGCCCGATATCCTCTCTAATGCCACCAGCCGTGCGATTGGCGTGCTGTTACCGTCGCTGACTAACCAGGTGTTTGCTGACGTACTGCGCGGTATTGAAAGCATCACCGATGCGGCGGGCTATCAGACCATGCTGGGCCATTTTGGTTACAGCGCGGAAAAAGAGGAGCTGCAAATGCGCTCGTTGCTGGGATGGAACATTGACGGACTGATCCTCACTGAGCGCACCCATACGCCTGCCAGCTTACGCATGATTGAGACCGCCGGGATCCCGGTACTGGAGATGATGGACTGCGTTTCTCCCTGTCTCGATCTGGCCGTTGGCTTTGATAATGTCGAAGCGGCGCGTCAGATGACCCGCGCCATTGTGCAGAAAGGACACCGTCGGACAGTTTATCTTGGTGCCAGGCTGGATGAGCGCACCCTGCTGAAATATCAGGGCTATGAAATGGCCATGCGCGAAGCCGGGCTGGAGCCTCGCAGCGTGATGATGGAAGATGCTTCGTCATTCAGCCTTGGCATCACCCTGCTGTTGGCAGCGCAGCGTCGTTATCCGGACACCGACAGCCTGTTTTGTACCAATGATGACCTTGCTGTCGGTGCCATGTTTGAATGTCAGCGCCAGGGGCTGCGCATACCTGAAGAGATGGCGATAGCCGGATTTCATGGTCATGATATTACTCAGGTGGTGACCCCACGGCTGGCAACGGTACTGACCCCGCGTGAGAGAATGGGCCGTGAGGCTGCGGCGCTGTTGCTGGCGAGGATCCGGGGCGAGCAGAGTGGTTCACAGCAAATTGATGTGGGTTTCAGCATCTCGGAGGGGGGCAGCATCTGATTTTTCGTATCCGTACCATTTGGCGGCTTTAACTCTCCGTGCTCTCATGTTCTGAAACAGTCATTTTTTTGAACCCTCTCACATTTAGCAGCTTTTTTCCGGCCAGCTGTTGCCATAGCGGTCAGGCCTCCAGACAATGTTACCGATAACATTCCGCTAACACTGAAAGGCAAGGTCGCTGACCGCCAGACTGGAGCAACAATATGAAAGCATCCTCTTCGTCTCATCATGTGTTTGTGCTGATGGGTGTCTCGGGCAGTGGTAAATCTGCCGTAGCCAGCGCGGTGGCACACCAGCTTAAAGCGGCATTTATCGATGGCGATTTTCTGCATCCTCGCGCCAATATTGAAAAAATGTCGGAAGGGCACCCGTTGAACGATGACGATCGTAAGCCCTGGCTTCAGGCGATAAACGATGCGGCTTTTGCCATGCAGCGCACCAACGAAGTCTCGCTGATCGTCTGTTCTGCGCTGAGAAAGCGCTACCGGGACAGCCTGCGCAAAGGCAATGAAAACCTCCGTTTTATCTATATGAAAGGCGATTTTGCCACCATCGAGACCCGCCTTCGCGCGCGCAAAGGACACTTCTTTAAGCCGCAAATGCTGGTCACCCAGTTTGATACGCTGGAAGAACCGGGCAGCGACGAAAACGACGTGCTGGTGGTAGATATTAATCAGACGCTGGATCAGGTCGTGGCGGCCACCATTACTGCTATCGAAAAGACAACAAAAAAATAAGTTGGGTATATGGCTACTGCAACACTGGTGTTAACGGCGGCGGGTTCCGTATTACTGCTGCTGTTTCTGGTTATGAAGGCGCGTATGCACGCCTTTGTGGCACTGATGTTAGTCTCCGTCGGGGCCGGGGTGTTCTCCGGTATGCCGCTGGATAAAATTGCCGATACCATGCAGAAAGGCATGGGAGGCACGTTGGGCTTTCTGGCTATCGTTGTCGCGCTGGGCGCGATGTTCGGTAAAATTCTGCATGAAACCGGCGCGGTGGATCAGATAGCGATAAAAATGCTGAAAACCTTTGGTGAAAGTCGGGCGCACTATGCGATGGGCATTGCCGGTCTGATTTGTGCGCTGCCGCTGTTTTTCGAAGTCGCGGTGGTGCTGTTGATCAGCATTGCTTTCGCCGTGGCGCGGCGCACCAAAGGCAACCTGGTGAAGCTGGTGATCCCGCTGTTTGCCGGGGTGGCTGCCTCTGCCGCCTTCCTGCTGCCAGGCCCTGCACCCATGTTACTGGCGTCTCAGATGCATGTGGATTTCGGCTGGATGATCCTGCTGGGAGCCTGTGCCGCTATTCCGGGAATGCTGATTGCCGGCCCGCTGTGGGGAAGTTTTATCAGCCGCCACGTTAAATTCACCCTGCCTGCCGACACCTCTCATCCGGAGTTTGACGAGCACAAATTACCATCATTTGGTTTCAGTCTTTCGCTAATCCTGTTCCCGCTGGTGCTGGTCGGGCTGAAAACCATCGGTGCGCGCTTTACCCCCGAGGGCAGCACGCTGTATGCGTGGCTGGAGTTTATTGGTCATCCGTTTATCGCCATTCTGCTGGCCTGCCTGCTGGCGATCTATGGCCTGGCATACCGTCAGGGGATGGATAAAGATCGGGTAATGAAGATCTGCGGCAGTGCGTTGCAGCCTGCGGGGATTATCCTGTTGGTGATCGGCGCAGGCGGCGTGTTTAAACAGGTGCTGGTGGATTCGGGAGTGGGTCCGGCGCTGGGCAATGCGCTGACCGGAGCCGGCCTGCCGGTAGCGCTGTCGTGCTTTATTCTGGCGGGAGCGGTGCGCATCATTCAGGGATCGGCGACGGTAGCCTGTCTGACGGCGGTGGGTCTGATCATGCCGGTGATTGAGCCGTTGCACTACTCAGGCGCGCAGATGGCGGCGCTGTCACTCTGTATTGCCGGTGGCTCGATTATTTTCAGCCATGTCAACGACGCGGGTTTCTGGTTGTTTGGCCGCTTTACCGGCGCAACCGAAGGCGAGACGCTGAAAACCTGGACCATGATGGAAACGATTCTTGGCACCACCGGCGCGATTATCGGCATGATTGCGTTCGAGCTGCTTTCCTGAAGCTGTGGTTTCAGGCCATAACTGGCAAAGCAATGGCGTGATTATCAGTACGGCGAAATCACGTTTTTACCGGCTAAATCTGCTGCCTTACTCTGACGGCTTGTGTGGTTCAACTCACTGAACCACACAAGCCCTGGTCAGAATTTCAGATAGGCGCGCACGCCGTCGAGGAACATCTGTGTTGCCAGCATAATCAGGATTAAACCCATCAGCCGCTCCAGCGCATTCACCCCCTTTTCGCCCAGCAGACGCAGGAACAATCCTGACAGCAGCAGCACCACCACCGTTGTGCCCCAGGCAATCAGCAATGCGCCAACCAGGTGCGACATCTGGTCCGGATACTGATGCGACAGCAGCATTAATGTCGCAAGCAGCGAAGGTCCGGCCACCAGCGGGATGGCCAGAGGCACCAGAAATGGCTCCTCACCGGCAGAAAGACCGCTACTACTGCTTTCGTGCGAGGGAAAAATCATTTTGATGGCGATCAGAAACAGGATCACCCCGCCGGAAATCGATACCGTCTCCGTGCGCAGATTGAGAAAGGCGAGAATTTTTTCACCGGCGAACAGAAACAGCAGCATAATCACTAACGCGATCAACATTTCGCGGATCAGCACCACCCGGCGGCGTTTCGGCTCCAGATGCTTTAAAACTGACATAAAAATCGGCAAATTGCCGAGGGGATCCATAATTAACAACAATAATATTGTTGCAGAGATCATTTCAGTCATCGTTATTCTTCTCTTGTTAACCCGAGTTGTTGCACGTTATCTGCCCTTCCGATTACAGGTGCGCTGGCTGCATGAGCGTACTGCCAGTCACCTGGCAGAGTAAGCGCCGGGGATTTACTCGCTGGGCACCTTCCTGCAACCCGAATTATTTTGGGTATAAGCAGCATTGCTAAAAATTTACCGCTCATCGATTTAATTCACTTGCCACTTTTTCAGCATTTTGTAAGGTATGGCAGATCTCCATTACATTCATTTTAACAGGCCAGACATCACCGACGCCGCCAGTTGGCTTTGCCGCAGCGTACCCGATACTGATACGGAGTGCGAACAGTGTCGCAAGACAGCGTGGCCCTGAAGGGAATCTGGAGCAGGTACAACATGAAAACTGTAGGGCTTATCGGTTGGCGCGGCATGGTGGGTTCCGTGCTGATGCAGCGTATGGTGGAAGAGCGTGATTTTGACGTTATCCGCCCGGTGTTCTTCTCCACATCTCAACACGGCCAGGCTGCTCCGGCATTTGCCGGTAAGTCTGCGGGTACGTTGCAGGATGCGTATAATCTTGATGCCCTGAAGGCACTGGATATTATCATCACCTGTCAGGGCGGTGACTATACCACTGAAATTTATCCAAAACTGCGGGCAGCCGGCTGGCAGGGATACTGGATCGATGCGGCGTCCACGCTGCGTATGAAAGAGGATGCGCTGATCATTCTCGATCCGGTCAATCATCAGGTTATTCGTCAGGGGCTGGAGAAGGGCATTAAAACCTTCGCCGGGGGCAACTGTACCGTCAGTCTGATGCTGATGTCATTGGGCGGGCTGTTCGCCAGCGATCTGATCGAGTGGGTTTCGGTTGCCACCTATCAGGCGGCATCCGGTGGCGGCGCACGTCATATGCGCGAACTGCTCAGCCAGATGGGTATGCTGCATGACCATGTTGCCCAGGAGCTGCAAAATCCGGCCTCCGCCATCCTGGATATTGAACGCAAAGTGACCTCGATGAGCCGTGAAGGCGTTCTGCCTGTTGATAACTTTGGCGTTCCGCTGGCAGGCAGTCTGATCCCGTGGATCGACAAGCAGCTGGAAAACGGACAGAGCCGTGAAGAGTGGAAAGGGCAGGCAGAAACCAACAAAATTCTGCAACCTGCTGCACTGATCCCGGTAGATGGTTTGTGTGTGCGCGTCGGTGCCCTGCGTTGCCACAGTCAGGCCTTTACTCTGAAGCTGAAAAAAGACGTTCCGCTGGCTGACATCGAACAGTTGCTGGCTACGCACAATGAGTGGGTTAACGTAGTGCCAAACGATCGTGAGCTGACCATGCGTGAGCTGACACCGGCAGCGGTGACCGGCACGTTGAAAACGCCGGTAGGTCGTCTGCGTAA
The DNA here is from genome assembly GCF_000590885.1 of Erwinia mallotivora. Lineage (GTDB taxonomy): Bacteria > Pseudomonadota > Gammaproteobacteria > Enterobacterales > Enterobacteriaceae > Erwinia > Erwinia mallotivora. The sequence goes on along the minus strand of NZ_JFHN01000022.1, from coordinate 21,852 downwards.
GCTGAATATGGGGCCGGAATATCTCTCCGCTTTCACCGTGGGTGACCAGCTGTTGTGGGGTGCTGCGGAGCCGCTGCGTCGGATGCTGCGTCTGTTGGTGGACTAAAATTAATGGTGCCTTCATCAACAGAAGGCACCAAAAAATTTTCCCGGAATTATCTTGTCGAATCTGACATTCCATAGCTAAAAATTTTTTGGCGATCAAAAAATCTTCCCTGTAATTAAGAGCGCTCAGCCTGGTCAGGCTGTTCTTAATACACGGAGATTTTCGGACATTTTTTCTGTGTTCTCTGTCGCGAATCACCCGGCAAAAAAACTGATGAAGCGATCGTTACTGCAAATCATTATCCCGCCGGTAATACCACAGGCTACACTCTCTGCGTTAAAATTAACCATCTGTTAACCCTTCCTTTCAGTTACATTGATTTTACATATCAATAACAAGCCCCGTTTGCCCTGTTTCCCGCTATTTGTCTCTGAAGACAAAAAAATTTCGCTGTTAAACGCTATTTTTCACCATTCTTTGCTGGCTTTAGTTGCACCCTGGCTATGCTTAAAACAGCGTAATTTTTTTGGCTCAATGAAGAGCAGTTCATTCCTCGCCACTCCGGCCTGAGCGAATCGCCTGCCAACCATCACGGGAAGACAGACATGTCAGAGCTTACTGATCGCCGGCTGATCGATACTTTAATTTCCGGCTATTTTGCAGATCCATTTTCACTCCTCGGTATGCATCAGACTGAAAACGGTCTGGAAGTGCGGGCGCTGCTGCCCGACGCCACCGAAGTCTGGGTGATTGAAACTAACACCGGGCGCAAATGCGCACAGCTCGAATGCCTCGATTCTCGCGGTTTTTTCCAGGGTGTGGTGCCGCGCCGTAAAAAAATGTTTCGCTATCAGCTGGCCGTCACCTGGCACGGCCAGCAGAATCTGATTGATGATGCTTACCGTTTCGGTCCGCTACTGGCAGAAATGGATAGCTGGCTGCTGGCTGAAGGCACCCACCAACGCCCATGGGAGACGATGGGTGCCCATGCTGATGTCATCGATGGCGTTATCGGCACCCGTTTTGCCGTATGGGCTCCCAATGCTCGCCGGGTATCGGTGGTGGGGGACTTCAACTTCTGGGATGGCCGCCGTCATCCGATGCGCTTTCGCCAGGAAATTGGCGTGTGGGAACTGTTTGTTCCCGGTGCGGTTCAGGGCCAGCTGTACAAATTTGAAATTATTGATGCTCACGGCCAGCTGCGGCTGAAATCCGATCCCTACGCCTTTGAGGCGCAGATGCGACCGGAAAGTGCCTCGATGATTTGTGGCCTGCCGCCAAAAACGCCCATGTCTGAACAGCGCCAGCGTGCCAATGATTTTGATGCGCCCATCTCCATTTATGAGGTGCATCTGGGCTCATGGCGGCGTCATACCGATAACAATTTCTGGCTCAGCTATAAGGAACTGGCGGAACAGCTGGTGCCCTATGCCAAAGAGATGGGCTTCACCCATCTGGAACTGATGCCGATTAATGAACATCCCTTTGATGGCAGTTGGGGCTATCAGCCCACCGGCATGTATGCCCCAACCCGGCGTTTTGGCACCCGCGATGAGTTTCGCAATTTTATTGCCGTTGCCCATCAGGCCGGTCTGAACGTGCTGCTGGACTGGGTTCCTGGTCATTTCCCGGCCGATGATTTTGGTCTGGAGAAATTCGATGGCACTGAACTCTATGAGCACGGCGACCCGCGCGAAGGGTATCACCAGGACTGGAACACGCTGATTTATAATTTTGGCCGCCGTGAAGTCAGCAACTATCTGGCAGGCAACGCGCTCTACTGGATTGAGCGCTTCGGTATTGATGGCCTGCGCGTGGACGCGGTGGCCTCGATGATCTATCGCGACTACAGCCGCAAGCAGGGGGAGTGGATCCCGAATCACTTCGGTGGACGGGAGAATCTCGAAGCCATTGCTTTCCTGCGCTATACCAATCGTACGCTGGGCCACATGGCACCGGGTTCGGTGACCATTGCCGAAGAGTCAACGGACTTTCCTGGCGTGTCGCGACCACCTGAAACCGGTGGGCTGGGCTTCTGGTACAAATGGAATCTGGGCTGGATGCACGACACCCTGGACTACATGAAGCTGGACCCGGTCTACCGCAAACACCATCACAACAAGCTGACCTTCGGCATGTTGTACAACTCAACAGAAAATTTTGTCCTGCCGCTGTCGCACGATGAGGTGGTGTATGGCAAGCGATCAATCCTTGATCGGATGCCCGGTGATGCCTGGCAGAAGTTTGCCAACCTGCGCGCTTACTACGGCTGGATGTTTGGCTTCCCCGGCAAAAAATTGCTGTTTATGGGCAATGAATTTGCTCAGGGCAAAGAGTGGAACCACGACATCAGTCTCGACTGGCATTTGCTGGAAGGGGAAGACAACTGGCATCACGGCGTACAACGCCTGGTGCGAGACCTTAACCACACTTATCGTCAGCACGCCCCGCTCTGGCAGCTCGATTTCGATCAGTCTGGCTTTGAATGGCTGGTGGTGGACGATTTTGATAATTCGGTATTTGTCTTTGTGCGCCGTGACCGTGAAGGCAATGAGGTGATTGTCGCCAGTAACTTTACCCCGGTTCCTCGTCCGGATTACCGCTTTGGCGTCAGCCAGCCAGGCCGCTGGCAGGAAGTGCTGAATACTGACTCCGGTCATTATCACGGCAGCAACGCGGGTAATCTCGCTGCAATCCAGACCCAGGCGCAACCCAGTCACAACCGCGAGCACTCTCTTACCGTTACCCTGCCGCCGCTGGCAACGGTGTGGCTGGTCAGGGAGGCAAAATGAGCCCGGTCCAGGCAGGTAAACCCACCCCGGCAGGTGCGCTTTATGATGGCAAAGGCGTCAACTTTACCCTGTTTTCGCCCCATGCGGAGCGGGTGGAGCTGTGCCTGTTTGATCATCAGGGGCAGGAAACCCGACTCGATTTGCCCGCCTGCACGGAGGGCGTCTGGCACGGCTGGCTGGCGGCGATAAAACCAGGCCAGCGCTACGGTTATCGGGTGCATGGTCCGTGGCAGCCGCAGGCCGGGCACCGCTTCAATCCCTGTAAATTGCTGGTGGACCCCTGTGCCCGCGAGGTGGACGGTGAGGTCACTGACGATCCCCGTTTTCAGTGTGGCGATACGGAGCCGGATACCACCGACAGTGCGGCGGTTGCACCAAAAAGTGTGGTGCTGGCCGATGACTTTGACTGGGAAGATGACCAGCCGCCCCGCGTACCCTGGGGGAAAACGGTTATTTATGAAGCCCATGTCCGTGGCCTGACCCGACGTCATCCCGCGATTCCGCCGGAAATCCGCGGAACCTATGCGGCGCTGGGTCACCCGGTGATGATCGACTACTTCAAACGGTTAGGCATTACCAGTCTGGAGCTGCTGCCGGTGGCCTGCTTCGCTGACGAGCCACGTCTGCTGCGGCTGGGGCTGACCAACTACTGGGGTTACAACCCGCTTGCGCCTTTTGCGCTGCACAGCCGCTATGCCTCCGGCGTTGACGGCGTCCATCCGCGTAATGAGTTCCAGCAGGCGGTTAAAGCCCTGCACGCGGCGGGAATCGAGGTGATCCTCGACGTGGTGTTCAATCACACCGCGGAACTGGAGGAAACCGGTCCGACGCTGGCTAACCGTGGCGTGGACAACAAAAGTTACTACTGGCTGGATAGCAGCGGGAGTAACGAGAACTGGACCGGCTGCGGCAACACCCTGAATCTCAGTCATCCGGTGGCGATGCGCTGGACGCTGGACTGCCTGCGCTACTGGGTTGAGGAGTGCCACGTTGACGGCTTCCGCTTTGACCTGGCAACCGTGATGGGCCGCACGCCGGAGTATCAGCGTGATTCTGCGCTTTTTCGGGCCATTGAGGCCGACCCGCTGTTGTCACAATGCAAAATGATCGCCGAGCCGTGGGATATCGGGCCGGATGGGTATCAGGTGGGTAACTTCCCGGCGGGGTTTGCGGAATGGAACGATCACTTTCGTGATGTGACGCGGCGCTGGTGGCTGCATGGTGACATCACCAACGGTGAATTTGCCAGACGTTTTGCCGCCTCCAGCGATCTGTTCCGGCAGCAGGATCGCCTGCCTTCTGCCAGCATTAACCTGATTACCGCGCATGATGGCTTCACACTGCGCGATCTGGTCAGTTTTAACCGCAAGCATAACGAGGCCAACGGCGAGGACAACCGCGATGGTCACAACAGCAATTTCAGTCACAACCACGGTGTCGAAGGATTGCAGGCCTCGCTGCTGATCGTAGAGCACCGCCGCCGCAGCGTTCATGCGCTGCTTACCACTCTGCTGCTGGCGCAGGGGACGCCGATGTTACTGGCCGGTGATGAGCACGGGCACAGCCAGCATGGCAACAACAATGCTTACTGCCAGGATAACGAACTGAGCTGGCTGGACTGGCAGCACAATGACAGCGGACTGTTTGCCTTTACTGCTGCGCTGATCCACCTGCGCCAGACTATCCCGGCGTTAACCTCAGACCGCTGGTGGCAGCCAGGTGATGGTAACGTTGAATGGCTTGACGCCAGCGGACAGCCTCTCGACCCGGCGGCGTGGCAACAGGGTGCTCATCGTTTACAGATCCGGCTGTCCGGTCGCTGGCTTATCACCCTCAACGCCACCGAAGAAGTGAGCGACCTGGTCCTGCCCGCAGGCCAGTGGTACGCCGTTCCGCCCTTTGCCGGGGACGACAACCCGATTTCAGTCACTGTCTGGCATGGACCCGCACACGGCGTGTGCGTGTTTCGCGAACAATAATAACGGGAGTCAGAGATGGTTGCAGATAAGAACGATGCACTGATGCTGGCAAGACAATTGCCGACGCAAACCGTGGCCCTGATTCTGGCCGGTGGGCGCGGAACCCGGCTGAAAGACTTAACCGCCAAACGTGCCAAGCCCGCGGTTCATTTTGGCGGCAAGTTTCGCATCATCGATTTTGCCCTGTCGAACTGCCTCAACTCTGGCATCCGCAGGATAGCGGTGATCACTCAGTACCAGTCGCATACGCTGGTACAACATATTCAGCGCGGCTGGTCCTTTCTGAATGAAGAGATGAACGAATTTGTCGATTTGTTGCCCGCTCAGCAGCGCCTGTCCGGCGAGCACTGGTATCGCGGTACGGCGGATGCAGTGACGCAGAATCTGGATATCATCCGACGCTACCGGGCGAAATACATCGTCATCCTGGCGGGCGACCATATCTACAAAATGGACTATTCGCGCATGTTGCTGGACCACGTGGAAAACGGCGCGAGCTGTACGATTGCCTGTCTGCCGGTGCCCATTGCCGAAGCCAGCGCTTTTGGCGTGATGGCGGTGAATGAGCAGAACCGGGTGGTGGATTTCCTCGAAAAACCGGCCAGCCCGCCGCACATGCCCGGTGATGAAACTCAGGCCCTCGCCAGTATGGGAATTTACGTTTTCAACGCTGACTATCTCTATCAGCTGTTGGAAGAGGATCTTTCCGTTACGCAGTCGAAACACGATTTCGGCCAGGACATTCTGCCAAAGGTGGTAGCGACCGGCGAGGCGCTGGCCCATTCGTTCAGCCTCTCCTGTGTGCAGGGCGATAACAGCTCACCACCTTACTGGCGCGATGTGGGTACGCTGGAAGCCTACTGGAAAACGAATCTCGACCTGGCGTCGGTCACGCCAGAGCTGGATATGTACGATCGTAACTGGCCGATTCGGACCTACATGGAGCCACTGCCACCGGCAAAATTCGTCCAGGATCGATCGGGTAGTCACGGTATGACCATGAACTCGCTGGTGTCGGGAGGTTGCATTATTTCCGGCTCGGTGGTGGTGAACTCTGTGCTGTTTTCACGAGTACGGATCAACTCCTTTTGCAATATCGAATCCTCTGTTCTCTCGCCGGATGTGGTGGTGGGGCGCTCATGTCGCCTGCGCCGCTGCGTGATTGACCGTGCCTGTGAGCTGCCTGAAGGGACGGTAATCGGAGAAAATCCCGAAGACGATGCGCGCCGGTTTTACCGTTCGGAGGAGGGGATTGTGTTGGTCACGCGCACCATGCTGGCGAAGCTGGGCTGGCACAGCTGATCGCTTAACTGTTAGCACGGTCAGAGAGAGACACAACTGTTTGATGCTGAGGAACGTGTCAGAACGTAATGAAGGAGCCGATAATGCAGGTGTTACATGTCTGTTCAGAAATTTTCCCGCTGCTTAAAACGGGCGGGCTTGCTGATGTTGTTGGAGCATTACCGGCTGCACAGATTGCAGAAGGTGTGGATACCCGGGTGCTGATCCCGGCGTTTCCCGACCTGAAAAAAGGCATTCCTGATGTACAGGTAGTGGCGAGACTGCAAACGTTTGCAGGTTATGTCGAGCTGCACTACGGGCAATACGATGGCGTGGGGATTTACCTGATTGATGCGCCGGGGCTGTATGACCGACCCGGCAGCCCGTACCACGATGAATCACAGTTTGCCTACACCGATAACTACCTGCGTTTTGCGTTGTTGGGATGGATGGGATGTGAAATAGCCTGCGGACTGGATACCTTCTGGCGACCGGAAGTGGTCCATGCGCATGACTGGCATGCCGGCCTGACCTGTGCCTATCTGGCGGCCAGAGGACGTCCGGCAAAGTCGGTGTTTACCGTGCACAATCTGGCGTACCAGGGACTGTTCTCTGCCCATCACATGGAGCAGATCCAGCTGCCGTGGTCGTTTTTCAATATGTACGGCCTGGAGTTCTATAACCAGATCTCCTACCTGAAGGCCGGGTTGTTTTATGCCGATCACATCACGGCAGTCAGCCCGACCTATGCGCGTGAAATTACCCTGCCGGAGTACGGCTACGGCATGGAAGACCTGTTAAAGCAGCGCCAGCTGGAAGGCAGGCTGACAGGGGTGCTCAACGGCGTCGATCCGGCCATCTGGGATCCGGAGAATGACCTGCTGCTGACGTCGCGCTACAACCGCGACGTACTGGAAGCGAAACAGGACAACAAGCGCCAGCTGCAAATCGCGATGGGCCTGAAAATTGATGAAAAGGTGCCGGTGTTTGCGGTGGTCAGTCGTCTGACCCGACAGAAAGGCCTGGATCTGGTCCTCGAAGCGCTGCCCGGCCTGCTGGAACAGGGCGGGCAGCTGGTACTACTTGGCGCCGGGGATGCGGTATTGCAGCAGGGTTTTCTGGCTGCTGCCGCCGAATATCCGGGCCAGGTGGGGGTGCAGATTGGTTATCACGAAGCATTCTCCCACCGCATTATGGGTGGCGCGGATGTGATTATGGTTCCCAGCCGCTTTGAGCCATGTGGGCTGACTCAGCTCTATGGCCTGAAATACGGCACCCTGCCGCTGGTCCGCCGCACCGGTGGTCTGGCCGATACGGTCAGCGACAGCTCGCTGGAAAATCTGGCAGATGGCATTGCCAGTGGTTTTGTCTTCGAGGACAGCAATGCCTGGTCGTTGCTGCGCGCCATCCGTCGTACCTTTGTTCTCTGGTCCCGTCCGTCATTGTGGCGCTACGTTCAGCGTCAGGCAATGGCGATGGATTTTAGCTGGCAGGTGGCCGCTGTGGCCTACCGCGATCTCTATCAACGTCTGTTGTAATCAGGAAATGGGAAATTTGATATGAACGCACCTTTCTCCTATAACGCGCCCACGTTGAGTGTGGACGCGCTGAAGAACTCGATTGCCTATAAACTGATGTTTACCCTTGGTAAAGATCCTTCCATTGCCAACAAACATGAATGGCTGAACGCCACCCTGCTGGCAGTACGTGACCGGGTGGTGGAGCGCTGGCTGCGTTCTAATCGGGCGCAATTGTCGCAGGATGTGCGCCAGGTTTACTATCTGTCGATGGAGTTTCTGGTCGGGCGGACGTTATCTAATGCCCTGCTGGCCATCGGCCTTTATGAGGATGCCAGTGCCGCACTGGACGAAATGGGCTTCGATCTGGAAGAGCTGATTGAAGAAGAGTGCGATCCTGGCCTGGGTAACGGTGGCCTGGGGCGTCTGGCGGCCTGTTTTCTCGACTCGCTTGCCACACTGGGGCTACCGGGACGCGGCTACGGAATCCGCTACGATTACGGCATGTTCAAACAGAATATTATCGACGGACAACAGGCGGAGTCACCGGATTACTGGCTGGAATACGGTAACCCCTGGGAATTCCAGCGCTTTACCACCCGTTACAAGGTCCGTTTCGGTGGACGTATCCAGCAGGAGGGCGTGCGTTCGCGCTGGCTGGAAACGGAGGAGGTGCTGGCGACGGCCTATGATCAGATTATCCCCGGTTTCGATACCGACGCCACCAATACACTGCGGCTGTGGGGAGCACAGGCCAGTAATGAAATAAACCTCGGCAAGTTTAACCAGGGGGATTATTTCGCGGCGGTGGAGGATAAAAACCATTCGGAAAACGTCTCAAGGGTACTTTATCCGGATGACTCAACCTATTCGGGGCGAGAGTTGCGTCTGCGCCAGGAGTATTTTCTCGTATCGGCGACGGTGCAGGATATCCTCAACCGCCACTGGATTATGCATCACACCTTCGAAAATCTGGCCGAAAAAATAGCGATCCATCTCAACGATACGCATCCGGTGCTGGCCATTCCGGAGCTGATGCGCTTGCTGATTGACGAGCACAAATACACCTGGGATGACGCTTTCGAAGTCACCTGCCAGGTCTTCTCCTACACTAACCACACGCTGATGCAGGAGGCGCTGGAAACCTGGCCGGTGGATATGATCGGCAAGATCCTGCCTCGTCACCTGCAAATTATTTTCGATATCAATGACTACTTCCTGAAAACGATTCAGGATTACCACCCGGATGACTGGGAACTGTTATCCCGGATTTCGATCATCGATGAGAACAATGGGCGGCAGGTGCGCATGGCGTGGCTGGCGGTGGTGGTCAGCCACAAGGTGAACGGCGTTTCTGAACTGCACTCCAATCTGATGGTGCAGTCGCTGTTTGCCGATTTTGCCGCACTGTTTCCGGGGCGGTTCAGTAATAAGACCAATGGTGTTACCCCGCGCCGCTGGCTGGCGCTGGCCAACCCGTCGCTGTCAGAGGTGCTCGACAACACTATTGGTCGTACCTGGCGTACCGAGCTCAGTCAGCTGGATGAACTGAAACAGCATATCGACTACCCCAGTTTTCTGACCAGAATCAGTGATTCCAAGTTACGCAATAAGAAGCGGCTGGCGGAGTATATCGGCCAGAAGATGGATATCGTTATCGACCCCCATGCGCTGTTCGACGTGCAGATCAAACGCATCCATGAATACAAACGTCAGTTGCTGAACGTGCTGCATGTGATCACCCGTTACAACCGCATCAAAGCCGATCCGCAGGCGAACTGGGTGCCAAGGGTGAATATTTTTGCCGGTAAGGCGGCCTCGGCCTATTACATGGCCAAACATATTATTCATCTGATCAATGATGTGGCTACGGTGATCAACAGCGATCCGCAGGTGAAGAATAAGCTGAAGGTGGTGTTTATTCCGAACTACAGCGTAAGCCTGGCACAGATCATTATTCCGGCGGCGGATCTCTCTGAACAGATCTCGCTGGCGGGCACGGAAGCTTCCGGGACCAGCAACATGAAGTTTGCCCTAAACGGTGCGCTGACCATCGGCACGCTGGATGGAGCGAACGTGGAGATGCGTGAGCATGTCGGAGAAGAGAATATCTTTATTTTCGGCAACACCACGCCAGAGGTCGAGGCGCTGCGCCGCGACGGTTACAGCGCGCATACGTTCTACGAACAGGATGCGGAACTGCATCAGGCGTTGACGCAGATCGCCACGGGTGCCTTCAGTCCACAGGAACCAGGCCGTTACCGTAATATCTTTGATTCCCTGGTGAATCTGGGTGACCACTATCAGCTGCTGGCTGACTACCGTAGCTACGTGGATACCCAGGACAAAGTGGATGAACTCTATCGCCAGCCGGAAGAGTGGACGCGGCGTGCGCTGCTGAATATTGCCAATATGGGGTATTTCTCCTCTGACCGCACCATTCAGGAGTACGCCGACGATATCTGGGCCATTAAACCGGTGCGTTTGTAACAGGTTTTCGCCTGTCCTTTAAGGAAGAGGAGTTAATCAGGCGGATTTCGGTCGGCAATAAAAAGCGGGAACGTTAATGTTCCCGCTTTTTTCTTATCACTTTAAACATTTCTTACAGTCAGATAATGAATCTGATCAACGGCTTACGAAGCCAGTGACAGTGACGGTTTCTTACCGTGCTCAGCCAGCCACTCACCCACGCGTGCTCGCTGGGCCTCATTCAGCCACATACCTTCTTTGGTGCGACGCCATATCGCATCGTCCGTTTCGCGTACCCACTCATTTTCCACCAGATAGCGCAGCTCGGCCTCATAGAAATGATGACCAAAGAGTTCGCCCAGATCTTCCAGGCTTTTCGCCTCTTTAAGAATCAGCTCGCTGTTGCTGCCGTAAGTGCGGGCATAGTGTCGCGCCATCGCTTCAGTGATAAAAGGGTGGCGACGACGCAGGCTGGCGGCATAGTCTTCACTGCTACCGGCAATATCTCCGCCCGGCAACACGCAGGTTTTCGTCCAGGCCGGACCGGCTTTGGGATAGTACTTCGCCAGCTTTTCCAGCGCATGTTCAGCCAGCTTACGGTAGGTGGTCAGCTTGCCGCCGAAGACGGAAAGCAGCGGAGCCTGACCGTTATCATCGCGAACGTCCAGCGTGTAATCGCGGGTGATTGCCTGCGGTGAATCTGACTCATCATCACACAGCGGGCGCACGCCGGAGTAAGACCAGACGATGTCCTGCTCGCTGAGCGTCTTTTTAAAGTGGTTATTGTAAACCTTCAGCAGATAGGCCGTTTCTTTCTCATCAATATGGACGTTTTTCGGATCGCCTTTGTACTCCACATCGGTGGTGCCGATAATCGAAAACTCATCCATCCACGGGATAACAAACACAATACGGTTGTCTTCGTTTTGCAGAATGTAAGCCTGCTTCTGATGATGCACACGCGGCACCACAATGTGGCTGCCTTTGATCAGGCGGATGCCGTAAGGAGACTTCAGTTGCAGGCCGTCGTCAAACAGCTGCTTAACCCATGGACCTGCTGCGTTAACCAGACCTCTGGCCTGCCAGGTGAAGGTTTTGCCACTGTCAATATCTTCAGCTTCCACCGTCCACAGACCGTTTTCACGCCGTGCGCGGGTCACTCTGGTACGGGTGCGCACTTCGCCGCCGCGCTTTTCCACTTCCTGGGCATTAAGCACCACCAGACGCGCATCATCCACCCAGCAGTCAGAATATTCGAATCCGCGCACAATCTCAGGTTTAAGCACTGAATCTGCGCCAAAACGCAAACCTTTACTCCCCGGCAGGCTGGTGCGTTTCCCCAGATGGTCGTACATAAACAGCCCAATGCGGATCATCCATGCCGGACGCAGATGCGGGCGGTGTGGCAGGCGAAAGCGCATCGGGAAAGCAATATGGGGTGCCATCTTCAACAGCACTTCGCGTTCGGCCAGCGCCTCGCTGACCAGCCGGAATTCGTAATGTTCCAGGTAACGTAAGCCACCGTGGATAAGCTTAGAGCTGGCAGAAGAAGTCGCGCAGGCCAAATCCTGCGCTTCCAGCATCAGCACAGACAGGCCGCGTCCTGCGGCATCAGCCGCAATACCTGCGCCGTTGATACCGCCGCCGATTACGATCAGATCTTTGGTTTCCACGTCATCTCCTCCGATGTTCGGAATAGTTCTTAAATGTTCGTTTTCGAGCATAATGATAATCGGAAACCGGGAGCGATGCTAGCGTTAACCAAATAAAAACATTTATGCGTGATCCAGATAACATATCCGCAGGCATAACAGGCCCGCCAGCAACGAAGTTGCTCAATGCGACAGCTGATTTTTTTGACCTGTATCGGGGTAAAAACCCTGGCCTGTGTAAGGGTTAGTCTGGCTGTAACCTGCTGATGATGCAGGGGAGTTCGGAAATCGGGCCTTGGTGACCGCGACGAGTGGGATGGGTTGGCCGACGCGCTTTCCCCGCAACCCGGGATGACTGAGGGATCGTTGCGGATTTGTCATTCAACAGAAATTCAGGCAGATGGGGGGAAATTACTCTGAGTAAATTAACGAACTATCTTCAGGTATGGTGCGCTGTCTTGCTGACCAAATCGGATTATTCGATCTGACTGTGAGTGTTGTTACCCGTGAGTTCAATGCTATATGACAGATTATTCTAGAGAAAAGTCAGGCATCACATCAAATTAATAACATTGTGTACAATCTTTGACGTTATAAAGTATGCACGGATGTTTCGACCTGGATATGAAATCTTATGAGGGCAAGGTAGTTATTTTTTAAATAAATTAAAAAGGAGAGGAAATTAAGGATGAGTAAAAGAAATGATATTGTTGATGGTCGTCAGAGTCATCTTAAATATGGCCTTATCTATACTGAAGTCCTCGGATGGATTGATCTCGGTCATGCTCAGGGTAATGATATAAGAACGCTGTTGAGGAATATTGATTCTGGAGAATCTTCAGGCAGGGAGCGTTACGACGTTACTTATTCTCAATCTATGATTGATCCGACCAGGACCATGAAAATGGGTAAATTTATCACCTGGCGTGTCAAACGTGGTCGTTCGTATTTTGACCGCAGAAGAATTGCACTTGGAATGATGATGTCGCTGGCCCGGAAGTTTGAAGGGTTGCAGGGATCATTCCCCATCAATTGTGTGACAGATAGTGGCTTTAGCGGAGAGGATCTGGTTTCAGATCTACTGGGGTTTTACCGTGTTGTCGGCATGTCTAATCCTTTTGAACTACTGCGTCCGGTCAGCAAAACAGAGGCGCTAAAAAGATGGGATTATTACGAAAAGATCGGTTCCTGGAAAAACGATTCTTTTTTGCCGCTTTTATTCCCGGATCCTGAAAGATTTCCTGATGCCAGGCCTCGAAAAGGTGTCCTGCCGAAATTTATGACGACAGTCAAACCCTGGAATGACTTCCATTCGGGAATAGTTGGTATTGCCAGCGCTGATGGTTCATACGCAGACAAAGCTAAAGGAGGGGCATTACCCTATGCGTAAGTCACTGACGGTATTTGGTGGCGCGGTTATTGCTGTTGCTCTCACTTGTGCCTGGCCGTGGATTAAAATGGTATTGTCCGGTAGCGCTCACTATACCGAGCAGGATAAACGCGAGTATGATTTTTATACTCCCGACATCCTGAGAAAAATGCCGCGAATTTCAACTCGCTATTCCTTTGATTTTACAAATATAACAGGACCTGCGGCGCATGTGTACGCCGTGAAATTCTACGATACGCAGGATATCCGTAAAATAGAAGATTATCTGGCGTCCACCGGATACCGGCGTGCTGAATGTGACTTTGAATCTGTATGTTGGCGCAGAACCGATCCCCGGGAATCTGTTTATGTTGGCACTTTGCATGGTGAAAAAACCGTCATTGTGCAGGTTGTCTACAACTTTACATAACCATTTTCGGGCGGCGATAGCATCATCAGCTCAGAGCATACCCATCAAAGCTGGGTCGTCAGCTTTCCTTTGTAAAAACCTGACATGATTAACGCCATGTAACTTCGCTGCCATCAGGCAGAAAAGGCTGTTAACCTTATGGTTTGTCTGGTTATTGTCAGCCAGGTTCGCGATACAATGGTCTCCCTTTCTTAAAGAGTACTGAGCATGGAACAATTTGAGTGCATCAGCGTGGAACAGGCGCAGGCCAGGCTGGCAGACGACGAGGCGGTGCTGGTAGATATTCGTGATGCGCAAAGCTTTAGTATGGCGCATGCCAGCAGCGCTTTTCATCTGAGCAATGACTCGCTGGGCCGGTTTATCAGCGAGGCTGACCCGGGCACGCCCGTGCTGGTGATGTGTTATCACGGCAACAGCAGCAAAAGCGCCGCACAGTATTTGCTGACGCAGGGTTTTGAGCAGGTTTACAGCGTTGACGGCGGTTTTGAGGCCTGGCGAGCGCAGTTTCCGCAGCAGGTTGAGTCAGGGATGCCATAAGCCGCCATTTATACGCTTCAGGCGCACTGGCCGCACGAGCGCGCCCCCGGTCACTTATCTGAGTGAGCTTGCGGGGAGTGACGCGCTGGCCGCCTTGCTGCAACGCGAATCATTTTGGGTATTAGCCCTGTGCCGAAGCGCTTGCGGCCGTCACGGCTCAGTTTAACTTTACGTCGGCATAACTCATTTGCGGTATATACTGACAGCTTTTATTTCCAGGGACTTCCGAAAGCGATGATGCGCATTACTGAGTTTTCTAATCCCCGCATGGCGCAGGCCTTTGTTGATTACATGCTGACTAAGGCCGTTAAGCTACGGATTGAAGGTGAAAATCCTTACACGTTATGGCTGGATGATGATTCGAAAGTGAATCTGGTCGAAAACGAACTTAATCAGTTTATCCGTGAACCAAACCATCCCCGTTATCAGGCGGCGAGCTGGCACTCTGGCACTACCCGTAGCGGTATTCAGTATCAACGCACCTCGCTGATGAGCAACATCCGTGAGCGGGCAGGGCCGTTGACGCTGACGGTGATGGTTGCCTGCATTGTGGTCTTTATCCTGATGCAACTCACCGGCTATCAGACGGTGATGAGCTGGCTGGCGTGGCCGGACGCCTCGCAGCATTTTCAGCTGTGGCGCTGGTTCTCCCACGCGCTGCTGCACTTTTCACTGCTGCATCTGGTCTTTAATTTGCTGTGGTGGTGGTATCTTGGTGGCGCCATCGAAAAGCGTCTCGGCAGCGGTAAGCTGTTTGTGATCATGCTGATCTCTGCCCTGCTAAGCGGCTGGATGCAGGCAAAATTCAGCGGCGTCATGTTTGGTGGTCTGTCTGGCGCGGTCTATGCGCTGATGGGCTATGCCTGGCTGCGCGGCGAGCGCGATCCGGCCAGCGGTGTCTACCTGGAGCGCGGGTTAATGGCCTTTGCCATCATCTGGCTGATCATCGGTTATATGGGCTGGTTTGGTTTGTCCATTGCCAACGCGGCGCATGTCACCGGTCTTTTGGTGGGGCTGGCGATGGCTTTTGTTGATACCCGGCAGAGAAAATCCTGACCGTAAAACTGGCAGGGACAGGGCAAACAGGAGAGTTTTGTGAAGCAAACGCAACGTCATGACGCCATTATCGATTTAGTGCGTCGTCAGGGATATGTCAGTACCGAAGAGCTGGTGGACCATTTTACCGTCAGCCCGCAAACTATTCGCCGTGACCTCAACGATCTGGCCGATCAGAATAAAATACAGCGGCATCACGGCGGTGCTGCGCTGCCATCCACTTCAGAAAATACGGCCTGGCAGGATCGCAAGATGATGTGGTCGGCGGAAAAGGCCCGCATAGCGCAGCGTGTTGCCAGTCAGATCCCCGATGGTGCCTCGCTGTTTATAGATATCGGCACCACCCCGGAAGCCGTCGCCCATGCGCTGCTTAATCACAATAACCTCCGGATCGTCACCAACAATCTCAACGTGGCGATGTTGCTGATGTCCAAACCCGATTTCAGCCTGATTGTTGCCGGAGGTGAGGTGCGTACCCGTGACGGGGGCATTATGGGCGAGGCGACGCTCGACTACATCTCTCAGTTCCGCCTTGATTACGGCATTCTTGGCATCAGCGGTATCGATATGGACGGTTCGCTGCTGGACTTTGATTACCATGAAGTTCGCACCAAACGGGCGATTATTGAGAATTCCCGCTGTGTGATGCTGGTGGCCGACCACTCAAAGTTTGGCCGCAACGCGATGGTCAACCTGGGCAATATGAGCCTGATAGATTATCTGTTCACCGACGGAATGCCGCCGCCGGGCGTACTGAAAACCATCGAACAACATGAGGTCCACCTGGAGCTGTGCTGAGGGGGCTGATTCCGCCTTCTTATCCATTGTTTATCCGCAGAACCTCTCCCCGCGACTTTCTCCGACGTAAATTCAGCCCGGGCCGGGTGGGCTGAATTTTATCTCCCTGCAATATGAGCATTTTTTTCTGTTCGGGTCTTAACTGTAAGTTCCGGCCCGTTTGCAATTCCCTTTTCCCCTTGCAGAAGGAAGTGGTATGTCGCAGCAGAAATTTAATCTGGCACGTTTTGAGGCGGCGCTGACGCGCCAGTGGCAGCATCTTGGTTTGTCTGACGC
Organism: Erwinia mallotivora; assembly: GCF_000590885.1. Lineage (GTDB taxonomy): Bacteria > Pseudomonadota > Gammaproteobacteria > Enterobacterales > Enterobacteriaceae > Erwinia > Erwinia mallotivora. The sequence goes on along the minus strand of NZ_JFHN01000022.1, from coordinate 5,650 downwards.
CAGTGAAATGACCCGCCATCAATGGTGGCAGTCGCTGAGCGGTGCGCTGGCCGAACTGCTGGCAGCCATGCCGGTAGCAAAACCGGCAAAGAAGCAGCGGCACGTAAATTATATCTCAATGGAGTTTCTGATCGGCAGGCTGACCGGCAACAACCTGATGAATCTGGGCTGGTTCAACGACGTCAAAGCCGCGCTGGCTGAGCATCAGGTGGATCTGAGTGAGCTGCTGGAAGAAGAGGTGGATCCGGCGTTGGGTAACGGAGGTCTGGGACGGCTGGCGGCCTGCTTCCTCGATTCGATGGCAACGGTAGGGCAGTCCGCTATCGGCTATGGACTGAACTACCAGTACGGCCTGTTTCGTCAGTCATTCGACCACGGCCAGCAGCGCGAAGCACCGGATGACTGGCATCGTGAGCGCTATCCGTGGTTTCGCCACAACGCCGCGCTGGATGTGACAGTAGGGTTCGGCGGTAAGGTGGTCAAAAACGATGCGGGGGGATTTGTCTGGCAGCCCGCATTCACCCTGCGAGGTGAGGCCTGGGATTTGCCGGTCACCGGTTACCAGAATGGTGTCGCTCAGCCTTTGCGGCTGTGGCAGGCCACCCATACCGAGCCTTTTAATCTGACCCTGTTTAATGACGGTAAATTCCTTCAGTCTGAGCAGCAGGGAATTGACGCGGCAAAACTGACTAAGGTGCTTTATCCCAATGATAACCATCAGCAGGGCAAGCAGCTGCGGCTGATGCAGCAATACTTTCAGTGTGCCTGTTCCGTTGCCGATATTCTGCGACGGCATCATCTTGCCGGACGAAAAATCAGTGAGTTGCCGGACTATGAGGTGATCCAACTTAACGACACCCATCCGACTATCGCTATCCCGGAGATGCTGCGCGTTCTGCTGGACGAGCACCAGTTGGGCTGGGATGCGGCCTGGGCCATCACCAGTAAAACCTTCGCCTACACCAACCACACCCTGATGCCGGAAGCGCTGGAGCGCTGGGACCAGAAGCTGGTGCGTTCACTGCTGCCGCGCCACTACATGATTGTCAAAGAGATCAACAAGCGCTTTAAAAAGGTGGTTGATAAACACTGGCCGGGCGATGAGGCGAAGTGGGAAAAGCTGGCGGTGCTTTATGACCATCAGCTGCGCATGGCTAACCTGTGCGTGGTCAGCGGCTTTGCGGTCAACGGCGTGGCTGCGCTGCATTCCGATCTGGTGGTGAAGGATCTGTTCCCGGAATATCACCAGCTGTGGCCCGGCAAGTTCCATAACGTGACCAATGGCATCACGCCGCGCCGCTGGCTCAGGCAGTGCAATCCTGCGCTCTCCGGGCTGATTGACGACACGCTGAAGGTGGAGTGGGTAAACCATCTGGATGCGTTGAAAGGGCTGGAGCCTTATGCGGAGGATGCGGCGTTTCGTCAGCGTTTCCGGCAGATTAAGCATGATAACAAGGCACGGCTGGCAGACTACATCGACCATCTGACCGGTATCGAAGTTAATCCGGATGCCATTTTTGACGTGCAGATTAAGCGCCTGCATGAATATAAGCGTCAGCATCTTGGCCTGCTGCATATTCTCTCCTGCTACAAACAACTGCGCGATAACCCACAGATGGAGATGGTGCCGCGCGTCTTCCTGTTTGGCGCTAAAGCCGCCCCCGGCTATTACCTGGCAAAAAACATTATCTACGCCATCAATAAGGTGGCCGAGAAAATCAATAACGACGCCACTATCGGCGGCAAACTTAAGGTGGTGTTTATTCCGGATTACCGCATTACGGCGGCGGAACTGATGATCCCTGCGGCTGATTTGTCCGAGCAGATTTCCACGGCAGGTTATGAAGCCTCTGGCACCGGAAATATGAAGCTGGCGCTGAACGGCGCGCTGACCATCGGCACCCTTGATGGCGCCAACGTCGAGATCGCTGAACAGGTGGGTGAGGAGAATATTTTTATCTTTGGTCACACCGTGGATGAAGTGAAAGCGCTGAAGGCCAAAGGCTATGACCCGCTGAAAGTGCGGAAAAAAGATAAGCATCTGGATGCCATTCTGAAAGAGCTGGAAAAAGGATTCTTCAGCGGTGGCGATAAACAGGCTTTTGAGATGATGCTGAACAGCTTTGGTAAAGGCGGCGATCCCTGGCTGGTGCTGGCGGATTTTGCCAGCTATCTGGCAGCGCAAAAACGCGTTGAGGCGCTCTGGCGCGATAAAGAGGCCTGGACACGGGCGGCGATCCTCAATACCGCCCGCAGCGGCATGTTCAGTTCTGACCGCTCCATTCGTGACTACCAGCAGCGGATCTGGCAGGCACGGCGCTGAGGAGGGGGCATATGGAGAGTAAAAAGTTCGAACAGGCCGCGGCCGCAGCGGGCATTGCCGCTAAGTACATCAACGCGCGGGGAGAAACCGAAGAGATCGACAGTGCAATCCGCCAGCGTCTGCTGGCGGCGATGTCGCCAGCGCCAAAAGGAAAGGCCGCACCGCTACCACCCTGTAAAGTCTTTTTGCAGAAGCGCTCGTTACAGCTGAAGGTGGCAGGCAAGGGCGACTATCAGTGGCAACTGGTGACCGAAAACGGGCGGGAATACAGCGGCGTGGTCAGCGCAGGTGAGGCTATCGCGCTGCCTGCCAGGCTACCGCTGGGCTACCATCAACTGCATCTGTCTCAGGCCAGTAAACGCTGGCCGTGCCGGATTATTGTGGCCCCGGTGCGCTGCTATGAGCCAGCACCGCTGTTGCAGGGAGAAAAATTGTGGGGCAGCTGCGTACAGCTCTATACCGTCCGTTCCGACACGAACTGGGGGATGGGCGACTTCAGCGATCTCAGGCAACTGGTCAAAGAAGTTGCCGCACGCGGGGGATCCTTTATTGGTCTGAACCCTTTGCATTCGCTCTATCCGGCCAGCCCGGAGAATGCCAGCCCCTACAGCCCCTCTTCGCGCCGCTGGCTGAACGTGCTTTATATCGACGTGGCGGCCGTGGCGGATTTTCAGCTGAGTAAAGCGGCCCAGCGCTGGTGGCAGCAAAAAAACACGCAGCGGCGACTGCAACAGGCCCGAGAGAGCGAGTGGATCGATTACTCGCGGGTTGCCGGACTGAAGATGCAGGGGCTGCGTTTTGCCTGGCAGCAGTTCAGCCTGCGGGAGAGTGACGATGCGGATCGTGCCAGTTTTGATGCTTTTATCAGCCGGGGCGGTGCCAGTCTGTTCTGGCAGGGAGCCTTTGATGCCCTGCACGGTAAGATGCTGAGCGAGGATGCGAATCGCTGGGGCTGGCCGGTGTGGCCGCAGGCGTTGCAGGATGTGCACAGTCAGCAGGTGCAGCAGTTCTGCCAGCAGCATGAAGAGGAAGTGCATTTCTGGCTGTGGCTGCAATGGCTCGCCAGTCGGCAGTTTGATCAGTGTTGGCAACTCAGCCAACAGCTGGCGATGCCGCTGGGCCTCTATCGCGATCTCGCCGTCGGCGTGGCGGAAGGTGGCGCGGAAACCTGGTGTGACCGCGAGCTGTATTGTATGCAGGCATCGGTCGGCGCGCCGCCGGATATTCTGGGGCCGCAGGGACAGAACTGGGGACTGCCGCCTGCCGATCCGCACGTAATGGCGGCACGGGGATGGCAGCCATTTATCGATCTGCTGCGGGCCAATATGGCCAGTTGCGGCGCGCTGCGCATCGACCACGTTATGTCGATGCTGCGCCTGTCGTGGATACCCAGAGGGGAAACCGCCAACTACGGAGCCTACGTCTACTATCCGGTGGACGATCTGCTGGCCATCCTCGCGCTGGAGAGTCAGCGCAACCACTGCATGGTGATTGGCGAGGACCTGGGAACCGTGCCGACAGAGATCGTGGCGAAGCTGCGTGACAGCGGGATCTATTCATGGAAGGTGCTCTATTTTGAACAGGAAAATATGGATCGTTACCGTTCCCCTTCTGCCTGGCCGCGCCAGTCAATGGCCAGCGCCACCACCCACGATCTGCCCACGCTACGCGGCTTCTGGAGTGCGGGCGATTTATCGCTGGGAGAGACGCTGGGCGTTTATCCCGACCGGGCGATCCTCGCCTCGCTGTATCAGGACAGGGCAAGGCAAAAGCAGGCGCTGCTCAACGCGCTGCATCAGTATCACTGTCTGCCAAAAAGCAGCGGTAAAAACGCCGGGCTGATGAAGATGACGCCGGAACTGAATCGCGCCATGCAGCGGTTTATTGCCGACAGCAACAGCGCGCTGCTCGGCCTGCAACCGGAGGACTGGCTGGATATGGCACAGCCGGTTAACGTGCCTGGCACCACCAATGAGTATCCCAACTGGCGGCGAAAACTGAGTACTACTCTGGAGGAGATGTTCGCCGATCGGCGCATCAACCGGTTGATTAAAGATCTTAACCGACGACGTAAACCACAGCGGAAATAAACGGCGGGACAGGCAGAGGAGTCAGCGATACCCGGTGGAAATGATCCCGCCGGGCGCTTTCTGGCAGGATTCAGTAGAAAGAGTGCTCGCCGCGCTGATGCTCGGTCAGATCGCGCACGCCTTTCAGCTCCGGAAAAGCGGCCAGCAGCTCTTTTTCGATGCCTTCTTTCAGCGTCACATCGACCATCGAACAACCGTTACAGCCGCCGCCAAATTGCAGAATGGCGAAACCGTCATCGGTAATTTCCATCAGCGATACTTTGCCGCCGTGGCTGGCGAGCTGGGGGTTGATCTGCGCCTGTAACTGGTATTCAACGCGCTCGATCAGCGGCGCGTCATCACTGACCTTACGCATCTTGGCGTTAGGGGCTTTCAACGTCAGCTGAGAGCCGAGATTGTCGGTGACGAAATCAATTTCAGCCTCTTCCAGATAAGGCGCGCTCAATTCGTCAACAAAGGCAGACAGCTTATCGAACTTCAGTTCGGTATCGGTAGCTTCTACCGCATCGGGTGGGCAGTAGGAGACGCCGCACTCGGCAGTTGGCGTACCCGGATTGATAACGAATACGCGGATCTGGGTGCCCTCTTCCTGTTTCGACAGCAGTTTTGCGAAGTGCTCTTGCGCAGAGTCTGTAATTCGGATCATGGCGATTGCTCAATAGTTGACTAATTTACCTGGTTATAATACGCCCATCACCGACGCTCTACAAGGTTCGGCAAAGGCTCCATACCTGCACGCTGGCGGCGCCTGCGGCCAGCAAAATGCGGCTGATTTCTCCCACGGTACTGCCGGTGGTAATCACATCATCGGTCAGTGCGATATGCCGTCCGTTGACCCCGGTTTCAACCCTGAACGCGCCGCGCAGGTTCCTTCTTCTCGCACTGGCTGGCAGGCTGTGCTGAATACGGGTCTGCCGCTGACGGGTTAAGCCGGCGGCGGCATAACGGCAGCCGATCCAGCGCGAAAGATGCCGGGTAATATCGTCCATCTGATTGTAGCCACGCTGCCAGGCACGTTGGCGATGCAGCGGTACGCAGAGCAACAGATCGGGCTTCTCCAGCATAAAATCACGGCGTGCAGCTAACCAGGTTAGCAGAAGCAGCCGCGCAAGCATCACCGAGAGTGCGGTCGTGCCATAAAATTTCAGCTGTGTGACCCAGTCGCGCAGCGGAGGTTGCCAGCCGCTAACGAAAATCATCCGCTGCCAGGCGGGGGGCTTCAGCTGGCAGCGGCCGC
>NZ_JFHN01000021.1 GCF_000590885.1 Erwinia mallotivora | reverse complement strand
CAGCTCAGCAAACGGGCTGTGTGCCCATCCCTGTTTTTTCTTCGCCCTGAGTGCGTCAGGAAACACCAGCGGGTGCATATGCCACTGATTTTCTTCCATGTAAGGCACAAGATGCATCCAGCGCGTGTCCGTCAGAATCTTCACGCTCCAGGCGTACCATTCCGGCGATTCCTTCTTCATCGTGGGTGATAAGAAAGACTTCCAGATCGGATCTTCCGATGAGTAGTACCACTCACAGGGATGTTTCACGCACAGACGGTACAGGTAATCGCGCATTGACGGGTTCTGTACCGCCCGCCGGTACTGTTCCGGGTAGTAGCCGGTAGATTTTACGTCGTCAATTTTGTTCAGCAGCTGTCGGTAGTTGAACGCCACCGCCTTGCTCCAGGGCTTCCCGTCGTTATCCGCCACGCTGAAAAACCGCTCAAAAATTGTCTTCACCAGCCCTTTCGGCTGCTTCTTTCCATCGAGATGGTCAAAGCTCGCCGGGCTGTCTGTCGTCGTTTCAAAACCCCGACCGGTGAGGTCATATTGCGACAGCAACTGCATATCCGACTCTGCCAGCAGCCCGTGCGATGTCCCGCCCGGCCAGTAGCGTTTCCCTTCCTGGTCCGTCACAGCCTGCCCGGACAGCGCCATCACCTTTCGGTCTGCGTGGTTATCAGGCCCGGGTATACCTTTCCGTCACTGTCTTTCAGGTACACCGGAATGCCCTTCGGACAGCGGGCAAAGGCGGGCGTGTCACGCCCCGTGCCTTCCGGATTGCTCAGGAAGCGCGGCAGGTCATCCGTGGTCAGGCATTCGATATGCACCTGATAGCGTTTTTCATGCCCGTCCTCAGTGGGAACCTGAAAATACCCCAGATGGCCCACCGGGTCTCCGGCGTTAATGGGGCAGGGGGTGGGGCATACCACCGTATCAAACTGCACGGCTTCACGTGACGGCGGCAGGAATGGCGACCACCACGCCGGACGGGTGGCGCTGTCGCGGGCCGGAAGAAGATTGCCGCTGTCGCACAGCGTCCACACCCGGTCCCCGGTTTTCAGGCTCATTCTGCCCGAAACCGGCTCCGCCAGCGTGACGTACGCATACTGTCGCCCGTTGCTTCCGGTCATCATGCCGGCGCTGTCCGCTTTGTCCCATGTCACCCGCGTGCCGGATGGCAGCACCGTCGCCATCCACTGCCGGGACATGTCGACATACGCATTCAGATGCCGGCCGTCCGCCACCTTAAACGCCGTACTGTCCTGCCCCGGGTAGGCCAGCCACGGCGCGAGGTGCATGTACAGTGTGTAAAAGGTCAGCGCGCCCTCTGTCGTTTTCCCTGGCTGAATACGGTGGCGAATAAGCACAAAAGACCCGGAGTAGCACAAATCCCCCCCGTACCACGGCACGCTGAGGTAATCCCGGTTAATCCGGTACGCCACCACCTCACCGTCCACCATACACCGCACGGGCTGCTCTCCCGGAAATGGCAGCGGAAAATCCAGAGCCTCATTCATCGCCTGACCGCTGAGCGCACACCACGGGGTGGTGGCATCACTGATGTGGATGCCTCCGTGCCACATGCCGTGGCGGCCAATAAGCCAGTGCCCGGCGGCTTCACCCTCAAGATGTGCCAGAATTTCGCGGAGGTTACTGAACTCTCCACCCCGGTTATTTTTTGGTACCGGCCAGCGTATGGTCGGGAGCAGCGGAGCATTTTGTGTCTTAAGCATACCAAATCCTTTTAGTTGCTCTGGTTTAATACCGGCCATCATACACCGTAGGTGTTTTATCGCCGTTGCTGGAAGAGGAAATAAGTAAGATTTTTAAGATGGGATTTGATTATTGTCTGGCAATATTATCAAAAAATTACTGAATATGCTTTTTCTGACCAGTATCAGTCACCAGCAAGTATTCCAGTATTAGCAATAAATATGGCCCCTGAAGGGGCCATTGGTAAATAATCTCTGTATCAGAGAGGGAAATTGTCGGCTGTGCGATATCTTTAACTCAGCGTTAACGGCTGATCTGATGTCCGATAATTCCGCCTACGGCTGCACCACCGACGGTGCCCAGACCACTTCCGTTAGTCAGGATCGAGCCACCGATGGCACCGGCACCTGCGCCGATAGCTGTGTTGCGGTCGCGTTTGGACCAGTGTGAACATGCGCTCAGGGAAAGCACTAAGGTTGCGGCCAGCAGGCCAGCGGTAATACGTTTTGCAGTTATTGTCATTTTTCACTTCTCCATCATTGCTGCTACAGAAATTCTCTTTGAGTATAGAGAGAACTCTGCGTACCCGGCCGCCAGTGCTGCATTATTATTGCGACTCGTCTCACTAAGTAACAAAGTCACAATGGCTTAACGCATTCTTTCGGCTTGTTTACATTGTATGTGGTTCTGTTTTACCTGACAGGTAAAAAATCTTAATTCCCGCCACAATTCTGGGGTCTCCAGCCAAAACCTGCCTTTCATCCAGCCAGTACATCCATACCCTGTATCGCCGGTGCGGGGGAAAATGAAGTAAATGGCCAGGAGAGAGAAACAATGCTGGAAAAACTGAAACAACAGGTGCTGGAGGCGAACCTCGCCCTGCCGAAACATGGACTGGTGGTCTTTACCTGGGGCAACGTCAGTGCTGTGGATCGCGACAGCGGCCTGATGGTGATTAAGCCTTCCGGTGTCGGCTACGAAGTGATGAAAGCCGAAGATATGGTGGTGGTTGACCTGGACAGCGGCAGGGTGATCGAAGGTGAGATGCGCCCCTCATCAGACACTGAAACGCATCGGGCACTCTATCTCGCCTGGCCTGACGTGGGCAGTATCGTCCATACCCATTCGCGCCATGCCACTATCTGGGCGCAGGCCGGACGGGATATTCCGGCATGGGGAACGACTCATGCTGATGATTTTTATGGTGCAATACCCTGTAGCCGGCAGATGACGGCAGAAGAGATCGGGTCGGCGTATGAATGGCAGACCGGCCAGGTAATTATTGAGACTTTTCGTGACAGAGATCTCGACCCCGGCGTGATCCCGGCTATTCTGGTCAATTCACATGGACCGTTCTGCTGGGGGAAAACCCCGCAAAGTGCGGTGCATGCTGCGGTGGTACTGGAAGAAGTGGCTTACATGGGGATTTTCAGTCGGCAGCTGACGCCTGATTTACCGGCAATTGCTCAACCGCTGCTTGACTGCCATTACCTGCGTAAGCATGGCAGTAATGCCTGGTACGGCCAGAAAAAATAGTTTTTCAGCGGATGAAAACATCTGCCAGCCGGGATAAATTGCAAAAGGGAAATTCAGGGCGGAAAGGGCGGGATAACAACGGTTATCCCGCCTGGTAACGCTCTACGCTGCCGGACGCGCCACGATGCTGCGGGTTTCCATACGAACTTCCGCAATGGTGACCTCAATCAGGTCAGTCACCCGATAAACAACCTCGCCTTTGATCTGCACGCTGCCATTTTCCTGACTGCATACCAGCTCATCCCGCACGGCGTGGATAAACGGGGCAGGGATAAAGGCTACCGCGCCGTTGGCAGTCAGACGCACGCGCATTCCGCCACGGGAAACATCAATAATCTCTGCGCCAAACCGCTGGTCGGTTCCGGCGGCTTTTTGCAGAAAGCGGGAATAGAGCCAGTCACCGACATCACGCTCAGCCATCCGGTTCAGACGACGGCGTTCGCTCATCCTCACGGTGACCTCATCCTGCGGACGGGCAGCCTGTTCTCCACGTACCAGCGCTTTCAGCAGACGATGGTTAATCATATCGCCGTATTTACGGATAGGAGATGTCCAGGTGGCGTAGGCTTCCAGACCCAGACCAAAGTGTGGACCCGGATCAATACCGATCTCCGCAAACGACTGGAAGCGGCGAATACGGCTGTCGAGGAACTGTGTCGGCTGCGAATCCAGCTCACGACGCAGTTTACGGAAGCCCTCCAGCGTGGCAATTGCCAGCGGATCGACTTTAACACCATGATTTTCCAGCACCGCGGCGGCCTGCTCGGCACTGGCTGCATCAAAGCCCGGATGGATGTTGTAGATGCCAAAGCCCAGCGTGTCGCGCAACACCGTGGCTGCGCAGATATTCGCCGTGATCATCGCCTCTTCAACGATACGGTTAGCGATACGTCGGTGCTCTGCGATGATATCCAGCACTTCACCCTTTTCACCCAGCACGAAGCGGAAGTCAGGGCGATCTTTAAATACCAGCGCGTGGGTCTGGCGCCATTCGGCGCGGGCCAGGCACAGACGGTGCAGCAGGCGAATCTGACCGGCAATGGCCTCACTTTCCGGCTGCCATTCCCCGCTGTTTTCCAGCCAGTCTGAAACGTTGTCGTAAACCAGTTTAGCTTTTGACTCAATCCAGGCCGCGAAGAAATGCGGTTCACCCAGCGCGCCATCAGCGCTCACGCTGACGCGACAGGCCAGCACCGGGCGGCGCTCATGCGGGCGCAGCGAGCAGACGTCGTCAGACAGCTGACGGGGCAGCATCGGAATATTGAAGCCTGGCAGGTAGTTGGTGAAGGCACGCTGAGCGGCAATACGATCCAGCTCACTGTCGGCGGCGACCCAGGCGGTGGGATCGGCAATGGCGATGGTCAGCGCCAGCGCACCTTCCGGCGTCTCTTCCACATACAGCGCATCATCCATATCTTCGGTACTGGCGCTGTCGATGGTGACAAAAGTCAGCGCGGTCAGATCTTCACGCGTCAGCTTCTCGTCAAGCATTTCACCGGCCACGCCTTCAGGGGCTTCACGCTCCAGGTTATGGCGGGAAAGGGTGACCCACCACGGGGCAAGATGGTCATCACCGGTAGTGATAAACGCGGTCAGTTCGGCGTAAAAAGTGCGATCGCCTTTCAGCGGATGACGACGCATCTCAGCCACCGCCCAGTCACCGTCCTGGAAAGCATGCTTCACATGGCGATCGGCACGGCACTGGATGGCATCTTTCAACAGGGGATGGTCAGGAACAATCGACAGACGATCGTCTTTCTTCTGCACACGTCCCACAAAGCGGCTGAGGAAAGGTTCAACCAGCTTTTCCGGATCGGCAACTTCACGGTCCTTGTCGGTTTGCAGCACGGCAATCACCCGATCACCATGCATCACTTTCTTCATGAAAGGAGGGGGAATAAAGTAGCTTTTCTGCGGGTCGACTTCCAGAAAGCCGAAGCCTTTTTCAGTGCCTTTAACCACACCCTCAACACGCGGCGTCTGGGAGTGGAGTTTCTCTTTGAGCTGCGCGAGCAGCGGGTTATCCTGGAACATAATCTCAATAGTTTTCGTGGCCTGTAAGCGGCAGACAGTTTTACGCGATTAACTCTCTCGCGGCAAGTAAAAAGCCAGGGCATCGCGGCTTTCGCGCGGTGATTAAACGGGAATATGACAGCGATCAACACCACTCTTTTCTGAATGATGTCGCTCGTTCTCCCGGGAAGCCGTTTGTCCAGGCCGGGGCCGTCCGGCCTGGATTATCGCGCTATTTCGGGATCAGGCAATACGCAGGTCAGATTTAACCGCTGAAAGGGTAATTTTGACCGGGATTGATTTTGAGGTTGGCGTTCCGCTGCCATCACCGAAGCTGGAGAGCGGAACCAGCGGATTGGTCTCCGGGTAGTAGGCGGCCAGATTGCCGCAGGGAATGTTGTAAGGCACCAGTCGGAAACCTGAGACTTTGCGGGTAATGCCGTCATTCCACAGCGTTTCGATATCCACATCATCCCCGGCGGCAAAGCCCAGACTTGCCATATCCTGCGCATTAATAAACAGCACCTCACGCTGGCCGTAAACGCCGCGATAACGGTCGTCCAGTCCGTAAATGGTGGTGTTGTACTGATCGTGAGAGCGCAGGGTTTGCAGGGTGAAGGGCACCTTGACATCCTCGCCTAACTGCGGAAACAGGGAGTCCGGCAGGCGGGCAGCACTGAACTGCGCTTTATTATTGCGGGTATTAAAACGAAATTCGGCCGCTGCGTTGCCGAGATAAAAGCCCCCTTTGATATCACAACGGGCGTTGAAATTGCTGAATCCGGGAATGGTGGCGGCAATGTGATCGCGGATCTTGTTGTAATCCGCCGCCAGCGCCAGCCAGTCCACTTTTTCCCCACCGAGAACCGCATCGGCAATGCCGGCAACGATCGCAGTTTCCGAGCGCTGAGTGTCCGCCACCGGCTTACCGACGCCTTCAGAGGCATGAACCATGCTGAAGGAGTCCTCGACGGTAATAAATTGTGGGCCGCTGGCCTGGATGTCCTGTTCGGTACGACCCAGCGTCGGCAGGATCAGTGCATCCTTTTTGCCGGGGCAGAGGTGGCTGCGATTCAGTTTGGTGCTGATCTGCACGGTCAGGTCACAACGGCGCAATGCTTCCTCGGTACGGGGGCTGTCCGGCGCGGCGGCGGCAAGATTGCCGCCCAGCGCGATCAGGACTCTGACCTCGTCACGCAGCATGGCTTCCAGTGCTTCAACGGTGTTGTGGCCCGCTTCTCGCGGTGGTTCGAAATTGAAGTGGCGGGCAAGGCTATCGAGAAAGGCAGCGGAAGGTTTCTCATCAATCCCCATCGTGCGGTTACCCTGCACATTACTGTGCCCACGGACGGGACAAAGCCCCGCCCCTTTTTTGCCCAGTTGCCCAAACAGCAGTTGCAGGTTGACGATTTCCCGCACCGTATCGACGGAGTGTTTGTGCTGGGTAATGCCCATCGCCCAGGTGCAGATCACCCGTTCCGCACTCTGATATATCGCTGCCGCTTCGCGCAACTGCTGCTCGCTCAGGCCGGATTGTTGGGTTATCTGCTGCCACTCCGTGGCGGCAACCTGCTGAAGCCAGGCCTCCACGCCTTCGGTATGGGTGCGGATGAATGCTTCGTCGAACAGGCCCGGTTCGCCTTTTGCCCGTCGTGCCGCGTGGGTTTCCGCCAGCGCTTTAACCATACCCCGCACCGCTGCCATATCCCCGCCGAGGTTGGGCTGATAATAGGTGGAGCTTATGGTGCCGGCTTTACTGGTCACCACTTCCAGTGGTTTTTGTGGATCGGCAAAACGTTCAAGTCCGCGCTCACGCAGCGTATTGAAGGTAACAATTTTTGCACCGTGATCGGCGGCATGGCGCAGGCTGTGTAGCATTCTGGGATGGTTGGTTCCGGGGTTCTGCCCGAAGACAAAAATGGCGTCGGCGTGATCAAAATCATCCAGACGGATGGTCCCTTTGCCCACGCCAATACTCTCTTTCAGGCCGGTGCCGCTGGCTTCATGGCACATGTTGGAGCAGTCAGGAAAATTGTTACTGCCATGCATCCGGCCAAACAGCTGATAAAGCCATGACGCTTCATTACTGGCGCGGCCGGAGGTGTACAGCTCCATCTGGTGCGGGTTATCCATCGCCTTAATATGGCGGGCGATCAGTTTAAAAGCGTCGTCCCAGCTGATGGGTTCATAATGGTCGGTTTCCCGGTTATAACGCAGCGGCTCGGTCAGCCGCCCCTGATATTCCAGAAAATAATCACTCTGTTGAGAGAGCGCGCTGACGCTGTAGCTGGCAAAAAAACCAGCATCAACATAACGGCGGGTCGCTTCCCAGGTCACGGCCTTTGCGCCGTTTTCACAAAAACTGAAGGTGCTTTTATTGTCGTCACCCCAGGCGCAGCCGGGGCAGTCAAAGCCTCTGGCCTTATTCATGCGCATCAGGTTGCGCATATTTTTCAGAACTTGTTTGCTGTCGAAGACGAAGCGGGTGGTCGCTTCAAGAGAGCCCCAGCCGCCCGCAGCGGCCCGGTAAGGCTTGATAGCTGTTTTGAATTTCATAGTGCTTCGCAGGTTATGAATATGTTTATTTAATGTTAGCAGTCTATTTCTGATTTACAGGGAAGTGTGAGGTGAGTAGAAAAAATTGTCTAATTGATAGCTTTAATCATGCGATAGGTGCGGTTTATGACACAAGTACCAATGAAGATGAAACGTGAAAAATGTCATGAATATCTGAGTTCCGGCCACCTCGCAGATTCGGGTGGCGGATATCTGGTATTTCAGGTGTGGTGAACAGCTTGTCTGAAGCGGGCGAAAAGGTTGAGGTGCTCAGTGTGGCAAATATCATCGCTGCATGTAACAGTGTTTGAGGGACTCTGTAGTTACTCTATTTTATACCAAACTCAACGGTATCAGTCTGGCAATCTAACAAAGCTATCAATTGTTTCGTATTATTATCAACTCTTTGTGTTAATGGCACCATCCAGATGTTTTTTTCCAGGGTTATATTTGTAAAGTCAATTAAAATTCCGTTTTTCTCAGCGACGTCTTGTGCGACAGAAAATGAATTCCAGTCATCAATAGAGTTTGTTCTCGCTCTGATCACTTCAGACACAACCTCCTGATTGTTATAATGCAGACACGCATTCTTTATTTCATCAGAAACAGCGCCGGGTCTTAGCCCTAAAATAATCAGATAAAATCCCAGCGTCATAATAACTATTAAAAAAACTAAAGAGTATAAAACTATTTTAACGAACTTTTCCATATTCTCATCTCCAGTTCTCACTGAAGATGAGAACTATAAAAGTTCTATGGTCAGAAATTAACAGGCGTTTGACCATTTATTTGGATCTCGAAAGGAACACCGTTAAAACGTTCACCCAACCAGCGGCCAAATGTAGTTAAATCTTCATTGGTTTTCGACCTGTGTGTGCTGGCATTGAAGTTGTACAGGTCCGGCACCTGAGCACGAATAACACCGTTGAATCCCCAACTTCCTGATGCATTACGAGTGAATACACCATCAAGTTGAAGAGTTATATTTCCCAGAATATAAGGCATAAATACGTTTGTCCCTGCCGTATTATATGGGAATGAAAATGTCATATTGTGCTGACCGGGTCTACCTGTAGAATTCATTCTCTCATTGAATCCTGGAATATCATTTGGTTTTAGAAACTGGAGCGCCAAAGTACTTATGTCAATGCTCATTCCCCTACCATTTCCAGTAAGATAATTATTAAGTGCTGAAATTATCGCATATGGGTTGTTACCGAGAGTGGGTATTCCCTGGTCCAGCCTCATATCAAGGCGTTGTTTTGAATTCCACCCTTGTGCTATATATGTCCCATTATTTGGTTGTTCTACCATGCATTTATTGAGAAAAATGCAATCACGAAGAAAAATGATTGCATTTTTTTGTTTTTCGACTTCAAATTTTGTACTTTTCAATATCTTCGATAAAGCAGTAAGAGCCCGATTGTAATAATTACCGGACTGAAAATCTATCGCCAGCTGTGCCTGTGGAGGTGGTCCACCAACGATACTTCCTCCGCTTGCTCCACCTGAGGGCATCATAGAGGGATCTGGGTTTCCTCCTGGCACTACTGGTGAGATGACAACCATGTCATTTGACATAAAATACTCCTTTTATATAGTCTTTGAACTTAAAAACAACATAAAATTAAATGTTTAAAAATATCGACACAAGAATAAATTGCCAGATTTGCGACTTTGATTTATTTTTTTTTTGACATTCAAGATTAACACTATGATTTTGAATAAAAATATCCCAAAACGTATACCAGTCATGATTTGCTGTTTATTGTTTGCTTTTTTAACAGCTACATACATGTTAAATTTGGCACGGTTATAACTGGTAATACGGCAATAAAACCAGCCAGTTTGCGGGGAAAATCTATAATGAGGTGTTACGGGCGATAGAACTGAAAGTACTATTGAGACGAGCAGGAAAATCAACTGTGTGAACTGGAGATGGTTACTAATGCCATGGTATTGTGCAAGCCCAATTATATGTGGAAAAATCTGAGCTGGATGCACCTTAATGGGGAAAAACCCAGATATGAGGATATCACCCGGTTATCTCCGTTGAAATACGTTCATATATGTTCTGCATCAATATACATTTACGCTGTCGTAGCGTGTCAGGACATGAAAATTCATAACATCAGATTTCAATGTAAATAATCAATCTGGCGGACGTTTTAGTTCCACCAGAGCTCAAACCGTGTGACAGATTATAATCAATCAGCACTCTTGTATTGCGGTGATGATTGAGGGAGTGTACCAGCCAACAATAATTTTGGCATTATCTGTCACAACCTTTGGAATTCGTAGTGAACCATGGGGTCTTATCCCTATCACTGGAATCTGATTTTTGACTGCCGTTTCTATTTCCCATTGCATCCATTCACTGTGGCAGGTATACATACCTGCAACTACTATAAAAACGTCGGATGATTTTATTTTTTCCCTTAATACTCTTTTAATATAGGTTGCATCTTCTGAGTTGACAGGTTTGTCTACAGTCACTTCCTCATAGGAGGCAATCAAATCTGCTTCTTTATTTAGTTTGTCCTTTAGATTGTTCAATGCATCATTATAATCCCAGCAATGACTGATGAAGACATGGTAACTTTTTTTCATTTGTTTGATTCCATTTTATTTTCATTAAAAGAGTCGAGATCCCATGATTTGTCAGATAATGAGGTGAATTTTCTCCTGTAATCTTCTTCCTTAACTTTCAACCCCAGATATGCAGCGGATTTAGCCGCCGTTGCATAAACCCATTTTTTATCATTTCTTTCGTGAAAATTTTCTGATTCTATTATTTCTTCGGTTGTTGCAAAAACTGCCTGGAAGATTTGGGCTGCACTCATCTCATTAAATATAACATCTCGTGAATTTTTTTCTCCGGCATTCCTGAGTTGAACAGATTTCTCGTGGAAACAAAGAGCAAGGTTTTCACCATTGTAATAGTCTTTTTTTATTGTATATCCACGATTATAGAACTCGATAGCTTTATTTAAGAAAGAAATGTCCTTTGTGTCATGCCAAATGTATTTGTTTATAGCTCCTGCCATACCTGTGGTTTCTGGGTCGTTACTTTCTTCAGGTGAAAGTTGAGACAAAATAACCATAGCTTCCATGCAACACATTACTCTGCTTTTAGAATCTGATTTTTCTTTGTAAGTGCATAAGGTTAATCTCTGGATAAGGTATTCATCTCCGGGTCTTATCTCTAAAGCTTTTCTGTAATATTCCTTAGCCTCAGTAAAAGATCCTGTTTTAATACTTTCTTCTGCTTTGTTAAAAATCCTTTTCCACTCATTCTCCGCATCATCAGAGTCCCTGACTATCTCCGTTATTTGTTTAACCGTTAACATCGGCGTGTTCAGATCAGGTAAAAAAGTATATACAGGGCTGTCCGTGCGACTTTCGCTCATCGCTGAGGTGATAAGATTTTTTAGTTTCTCTTTTATTTTTCTTGCTTCAGAACACCCAATATCTTCCCCTAAATGCTCATATTCAACTGTGGCTACATGATTCAAATCGAAGTGTAAGATCCCCGATTTTTCAGACATGACGATAGTAGTTCCTTTTTTCAAAGCATGCCTGACACCTAATTCATATATGGCATTGGCGTTGCTTGTTGATATATCTGCTATAACAATATCAGCTGATAATAATAGTCGATACATTTCAACATCTATGATGGCAGAGTGACTTACTTCATCAGCTCTGACGCATTTTATATTTAATTCTTCGACCGCAGGTTTAATAATTTCGTTATATGTTGCATCGAGATTCAGGAGCTTCCCGGAGCGGAAGTCTGTTTTTTTACCAAATCCCATAACAACAAAGCATAAAGATGCTGATTTTCGTTTGCTCAACGCACTCACCTTCAGGCAGTAAACTGTTTTTTTAGTTATATATACAGCTCCTATCATATTACATTTTCTTAAGTTTTCACTTCTTTTCTGTCACAACGAGCCACCGTGCCTGCACTGTGCTCTCGTTGCCAGCAATCAGCAGAGGGCCTTCATTGCGCTCAGAGCCTACTCACCAGGCGTTATTGTCGCAGCCACTCTGGACAAGGACAGTACGAAGAAACCGGAGCGCACACGGAGTACGTGAGGATTTCGATCACTCCACAGGTTCAAAATGGCAAGTAAATTAGCCCTGATGGGCCAGACTTTTAGCGTTCTTTTCAGCAGCAGTTTACTCCCGGTGGCACGGTGAGCTCAGCAATTATCAATAGAAATATATTGTTCGGCTGATTGACAAGCTGATCTTTAAATGTAAACTGTACAGTACGGTTCACTTATGAGGTCAGTTAACATGATGTCAAAACTCTCGTTCGGTCTGTGTATCCTCGCGGCAACAGTGGTGTTGTCCGGATGCGTCTCACTCTTCTGAAACAGGAAAACAATGATGAAGCCACTCTTCATTTTTCTGATGACCACAGCGGCGTTTGCTTTGTCTGGCTGTCTCTCCATCGGTACACATATCTGATAACGCGCCTGCTGATGACCCGGCACGGATAAGCGTTATCAGCCAGCCAGAAAAATTGTCTTTATGGAGGCGGTTTTAATTACAGGTTAAATAAGCTGTAGCGAGCCTTTGATAAAAAAAACTGCTTTCTCTTCAGCAAAATTTAAGTGCCGGCATGAAAAGGCAAAATATCCTTCGTCCGTGGAGCACGCCTGCATGGTGCGGTTCAGGTCGGAAATACATTTATTCTCCCTAGCGTTATTTTCCCTAACGTCGGCAGATAGCCTGCGGCTTATTTATTCTTATGAGGTGCTCTCTGTGAAACTTATTTTTAAAAAATCTTTACTGACTCTGATTATGATCGCGGCCGGTATGGCTACTTCTTTTTCCTATTTTATCGACTGAAATCCTGAGCAATAACCGCATCAGCGGCAGGCCACCGTTACCTTGCGGCGGGATGCAATCAGTGAGTTGGGGGTAACGCCAAATGCTTTGCGAAACGCATGACTGAAGTGCGAAAAATCAGAAAAACCATAGTCCAGCGCAACCTGAGAAACGCTGGCTGCCTTGCCGTCAGCCAGCGCATCCCGGCTGGCTGTCAGTCGCTCCTGCCAGATAACCGCCGCCGGAGTCAACTGATGGCGGGCAAAGGTGCGGGTGACAGTGCGCACGGAGACGTAATGGGCGAGGGCGATATTTTCCACATTCAGCTGCGGATTGCTGAGGTTGCGACTGATGTAATTGCGCATTCTGGCATAGAGATCGGCGCTCCCGGGCTGTCCATCCGCGCTCTGCATCTCCAGGCTGAGGATCAGCAGATCCAACAACGTTTGCGAATAGCGTCTCGCCAGGTCTGGTTGAGCGATCATCAACGGTGACTGGACGGCCTGGCCAATCATCTGGCGCAGCGGGATGACGCCCGGCCTGGCATCATCCAGTACCGTGGCGGTTAAGGTTTCCGCACTGGCTACTTTGCCAGCCAGCAGATGTCTGGGGATACGAATCAGATGGTTATTTCTGCCGCCGATACTGAAGCGAAAGGTCTGTGCGGCATCGTAAAGCACCAGATTTGTGGCGGCGAGGCAGGCTTTACGTCCTCCCTGTTCTAACTCTCCGAAGCCATCCTGAATGTAACCCAGCCAGAGATCATCTTCCGGCCCCGTTCTTAAATGCTGCGCTTTTCGCTCCCAGTGATGCAGGGTTGAGCTGAGCGAACAGATATCCACCAGTCCCACTTCCCGCACCGCCAGTTCCCCTTCGAAATACCCCTGGGCAGGCGGTTTACCGTCAGACGGAATACAGTGCCGCAGCACCACGTCATTCCAGTATTCGAAGCGGTGAGGAAGGGAGATGTTTGCAGTGGAGTAACAAATATCACGGGAAGCGGAATCAGAATTCACGGCGTCACCTCACAGTCATACTGCCTGTCGGAAAGGGTTGTTTCAGACTGAAAGCAATATTTACGCCAGACTCGCCATGCGCCCGGATCCGGGCACTAAGGGCGATTTTTGTCACCGGTAACGATAAATCATGCACTGTTGGCGGGCATCGATGCACCGCGTCATCACCTGCGCGCTGTATTCTCTGCCGCCTGCGCCGACTGTCCTTGCCAGCCAGGCGGTTGTCCGACTGAGCCAGGCATCCTGCGGGATTCTCCTTAGTATCACTGGTGTATTCACTTACCGCCGCGATGGCACACCAGGGAGTTTCTATGGAATCAGCAATTGATAAACATCTGCAATGTCCCCGTACGCTTTCCCGTCGGGTGCACGACGACTACCAGCCACCCTTTCCGATGTTTGCCGGGCGTGCCGGTGAAGATCTGACCCAGGTGGTGATGGCCTGTATGGGTGTTCAGTTTCGCGAGGCCGATCGTGCAAAAGCGCTGGCGGGGATGCAACACCTTGTTGCCTCTTTCCGCATCGGGGAGGGTCCCGGCCACTACGACATGACCTTTCATACTGATAATCAGGGCTACGGGAATTTTATCGTGATGGGCTACTGGCGCGATCCGGCCGCCTGGTGCCGCTGGGTGCGTCAGCCGGAAATTGACGGCTGGTGGTCTGCTGAGCAGCGGCTGTCCGACGGCATCGGCTGGTTTCGCGAAATCATTGCCCCCAGGGCCGATCAGTTAGAGACGCTGTATGCCTTCCAGCAGGATCTGCCTGGCGTCGGGACGCTGATGGACAATATCAGTGGTGAAATCCAGGAGCACGGTTACTGGGGATCGGTTCGCGATCGCATTCCGGCCTCACAACATGACTGGCTTCAGCCTGACGGTGAGTTACGCATTATTTCCGGCGATCCGGCGGCAGGCGGTAGGGTGGTGGTGCAGGGCCATGACAATATCACCCTGATCCGTTCCGGACAGGACTGGGCAGAGGCCGACGAGCAGGAGCGCGCACTCTATTTCAGCGAAATGCTGCCGCCGTTGCAGGCGGGTATGGATTTTCTGCGTGATGAGGGGCAGGCGCTGGGTTGTTACAGCAACCGCTTTGTGCGCAACGTCGATATTGACGGCAATCTGCTGGATATTGCTTACGATCTGGGCTTCTGGCGTTCGCTGGACAGACTTGAGCGCTGGGCTGAATCACACCCCACGCATCTGCGCATTTTTACCACCTTCTTTCGGGTGGTGACCGGGCTGCAAAAGCTGCGGCTCTACCATGAGGTATCCGTCTCGGATGCCCGATTCCAGACCTTCGAATACATCAACTGCCATCCCACCACCGGGATGATGCGCGACGCGGTTCGTTAATTTTTCCATTCTTATCTTTTGGGGTCCGCCATGATGCAAGGATTACGTTTTTTCCTGCCTGCCATGTTGCTGTGTAGCGCGTCCGTCCGGGCGGTGGAAGTTGCGCCAGGGGACTACAGCCAGTTCGCGGATGGCACCACCGTTGGCCTGCTTTACTATCAACACGCCTCAACCGGCTCTGCCTGGGCTGAGGGTAAAAAAGTCGGCACGGATTACCGGATCAACTCGGATATCGGCATGTTGCGTCTGCTGCATACCGTGCAGATAAGCGATACCGCCACACTCGACCCGCAGTTCCTGCTGCCTTTTGGTCATCTCGCCAGCGGTGGCAACGCCGACGCGCTCGGATCGGCCAGCGGCACCGGGGACCTGATCCTCACCGTACCGTTAAAAATACGGCTCAACGCCAGCGGCGATCTGTTTGGGTTTGCGCCTTATCTCTCTCTTCCCACCGGTAGCTATGACCACAATCAGGCGCTGAATCTCGGTGAGAACCGCTGGAAGGTTGACCTGCAAGCCGCCTGGGTGAAATCGCTCAGTGAGAAGTGGGCGCTGGAGATGGTCGGTGACGCCATCTGGTACGGGGACAATAACGATTATGGTCCCGGCTCGGGCCGCCTTCAGCAGGACAATGCCTGGACCGCGCAGCTGATGGGCCGCTATATGCCGGATCCGACCCTTTCGCTGGGCGCGGGAGTCGGACAGAGCTGGGGAGGCAGTAGCACGCTGGATGGCAACCGGCAGAGCGGGGATGTCCGCACCAGCAATGTCCGGCTTACCGCCACCAAATTTGTCACCCCTCGCGACCAGGTGCAGATCCAGCTGGGCCGCGACTTGCGGGTGGAAAACGGCGCAGCAGAGGATTTCCGACTCAATCTTCGCTACGCCAGGGTGTTCTGATGCTGTCCTGGCAGGCCAGGTGGTTGTCCGGCTCAGCCAGGCAGACGCGCCGTCGGCAGGTTATTTTCACTCCATGAACCACGTCGTTTTTCTGTAAGGAACCGTTATGGCTATTGAACGTCCCGATATCGCTCAGTTACAGCAGCTTGCCCGTCAGCTCCATCTGCATATCTCAGAAAGCGAGGCGGCGGAATATCTCGCGCTGATGCAGCCCAATTTCGATGCCTATGACCTTGTCGATCAGGCAGAGGATGAGATCCCGCCCGTGCGCTGGCAACGTGGTCCGGGCAGGCGGCCAGACGGCGAAGAAAACCGCCTGAATGCCTGGTATTACAAAACAGAAGTGACGGGTGCCGCCACAGGCAAGCTGGCGGGAAAAACCGTCGCGCTGAAGGACAATATCGCGCTGGCCGGTGTCCCCATGATGAACGGGGCCAGCTCGCTGGAAGGGCATATTCCCGCCTTTGATGCCACGGTGGTCACCCGCCTGCTGGATGCCGGGGCAACCATCAGCGGCAAAGCCACCTGTGAACATTTCTGTCTCTCTGGCGGCAGCCATACTTCCGATCCGGCACCGGTACATAATCCGTGGCGACAGGGTTACAGCGCCGGCGGTTCATCATCCGGCAGTGCCGCGCTGGTGGCGGCGGGCGAGGTGGATCTGGCGGTGGGCTGCGATCAGGGGGGATCCATCCGCATTCCCTCTGCGTTCTGCGGCACTTATGGCATGAAACCCACCCATGGACTGGTGCCCTATACCGGTATCATGCCGATTGAGGCCACGCTTGATCACGCCGGGCCGATCACGGCGAACGTCAGGGATAACGCCCTGATGCTGGAAGTGATGGCCGGAGAAGATGGTCTTGATCCGCGCCAGTATGGCGGCCACCGCGGTAGCTACAGCGATGCGCTGGAGAAAGGCGTCAGCGGACTGAAAATTGGCGTGGTGACCGAAGGGTTTGCCTTACCGGCGCTGACCGACGGCGTGGCAGAAAAAGTGCGTCAGGCCATATATCGGCTGGAAAGCCTCGGCGCTGTCAGCCGCGAAGTTTCAGTGCCGGGTCATCAGCTGGCTGCGGCCCTCTGGTCGCCGATCGGCTGCGAAGGGCTGACCATGCAGATGATGCACGGCAACGGCATGGGGTTTAACTGGGAAGGGCTGTATGACCTTGATCTGTTGGATCGCCACGCGGGCTGGCGTCAGAGTGCAGACAGCCTTTCTGCTTCGCTGAAAATCTGCATGTTAATCGGCCAGTTCGGTCTGAGTCACTACAACGGACGCTATTATGCCAAAGCGCAGAATATCGCGCGCCGTGCCCGCGCCGACTATGACCGCGCGCTGGGCGATTTCGATCTGCTGGTGATGCCGACCGTGCCCTTCACCGCCCGCAAGCTGCCGGAACCCGGCTGCTCATTAACCGAAACCATCTCCTGCGCCTTCGGCATGATTGGCAATACGGCGGCGCTCGACGTGACCGGACACCCGGCGATGTCGGTTCCCTGTGGGCTGGTCGAGGGTCTGCCGGTGGGCATGATGCTGATTGGCCGCCACTACGACGAAAGCACCCTCTATCAGGCTGCTGCCGCCTTCGAAGCCAGTGGTGACTGGAAACTGATGTAACAGCCGTCAGGCATATCACAACCTATACGGAGAACCCCATGTCACACGACCACGACCATGAGCATACCGAACCACCTGAAGAAATCGCGCTGCGCGTTAAGGCGCTGGAGTCTCTGCTGACGGAAAAGGGCCTGATGGATCCGGCGGCGCTGGATGAGTTAATCGATACCTATGAACACCGCATTGGTCCACGTAATGGTGCCAGGGTGGTGGCAAAAGCCTGGTCTGATCCGCAGTACAAAGCGCGTCTGCTGGCCGATGGCACCCGTGCCATTGCTGAGCTGGGATTTTCCGGCGTGCAGGGGGAAGACATGATGGTGGTGGAAAACACCGCGCAGGTCCACAACGTCACCGTCTGTACGCTGTGCTCCTGCTATCCGTGGCCGACGCTGGGGCTGCCGCCAGCCTGGTACAAATCTGCACCCTACCGCTCACGGATTGTTATTGAGCCACGCAGCGTGCTGGCTGAATTTGGCCTGAACATCAGCGAAGAGACGGAAATCCGCGTGTGGGACAGCAGCGCAGAGCTGCGTTATCTGGTCCTGCCGCAAAGACCGGCAGCTACAGAAGGCTGGAGTGAGGATCAACTGGCGGCGCTGGTCACCCGTGATGCGATGATCGGCACCGGCGTGCCGCGTCAGCCTGCGGGCGAGCCGCAATAACGTCTTTTTGACGCAATTCTGGAGGTTCTGATGAACGGGATACACGATCTGGGCGGTATGCACGGCATGGGGCCGGTGATAACGGAAGAAAACGAGCCGCCTTTTCATTACGAGTGGGAACGGCGCGCCTTTTCGCTGTTTGCCTCGCTGTATGTTGGCGGCCATTTCAATGTGGATATGTTTCGCCACGCCATTGAGCGCATGGACCCGGCACACTACCTGGAAGAAAGTTACTACCAGCACTGGATGCATGCCTTTGAAACCCTGCTGCTTGAAGGCGGAGTGATCACCGCAGAGGAGCTGTCCGGGGCGGTAAAAGCGCAGCCTGCTCCGGCAGAAACGCCGGTGCTGAAACAGGAGATGGTTCAGGCGGTGGTCACCACCGGCGCATCCGCCCGTGTTGATGCGCAGGTAGCCGGGCGTTTTCAGGCTGGCGACCGGGTCAGGGCAAAAAACATCAACCCCTGCGGGCATACCCGTCTGCCGCGCTATATCCGTGGCAAAACCGGCACCGTTGAGCTTGATCACGGGGTATTTATTACCCCGGACACGGTGGCGCATGGCAAAGGCGATCATCCGCAGCATGTTTACAGCGTCAGCTTCAGCGCCCGTGAACTGTGGGGCGATAACGCGCCGCCAAAAGACACCGTACGTATCGATCTGTGGGACGACTATCTGGAGGCACCATGAACAGAGAGACTGAGACACCTTTTGCCAGCCCGGAACAGGAGGGCGCGCCTTTTGAGCATCCCTGGCAGGCCCAGATATTTTCGCTGATCGTTCATCTGCATCGTGCCGGACACTTCAGCTGGAAGAGCTGGGTGGCGATGTTCAGCGAAGAGATCACCGCAGCCCCGCTGTTGGCGGGGGAAAGCGTTAACGATGCTTATTACCGGCAGTGGGCCGCGGCAGCGGAGAAGATGCTGCTGAAACTGCAACTGACCGGGCAGGATGAGATCGTCCGACGCACGGAGCAGTGGCGACAGGCTTACCTGCATACCCCACATGGTATGCCGGTGATGCTGAGCAGTGCAGAGTGCGCGCCTGAACATGCTCATCACCATCCGACGCTACGCCAGCCGGTGGCCGTCAGTCCGGCCTTAGTCAGTCGCAGCGCCTGAGATGTCACTTTCTGCTTACAGAGGAATAAAAAAATGGAACGTACCGCCAGTGAAATTACTTTACAACCCGCACCGATCCCCGTAACTGCCGTGTTGCCCTGGGCGACCTTTATTGTGCTGATGGTGTTGCTGTCAGTCTATTTTATTGGTGCAGAGCAGGGCGCAACCGCGCTGTTTTCCGGCAATCAGGTGCATGAGTATTTCCATGATGCCCGGCATCTGCTGGGATTTCCCTGCCACTGAGGATCACACTATGACCGGAAAACTTCTGTTACAGGGAATGCTGGCCGGGCTGCTGGCCGGCGTGAAATAATCACACGGTGGATGCCGGGATCGGTTTTTTTGAGCCTTCGACGCTGCGGGAGTTGCATTTGCAGATGGAACCCTTACCGGACAAGGGTGCGGAAGTGGTGTTTCATCCCCGGTTTTTTCCGCAACTGGTGGGTGAAGGAAGTCTGGCGCTCAGTGCATTGCATCACCTTCCGCTCTGTCTGTCTGAGCAGACACGCTATTTCCGACGTTATCTGGATAATCACTTTCTTGATGCAGCGATCACGCCAAGAGTCATTGTGGAAACCTCTTCGGTGTTTCAGCTCTCTCAGGCGGCGCTGGTTGGCTTAGGTTGCCTGATTTCTCCTCGTGGACATCTGCCAGATGAGATGATGTCCACACTGCAATCGCGTCTTCTTGCCATTGCGCCGATGTCCCGACAGGCGGCGGTGGTTGTCGCTGCGCCGGGGCGGGCGACGCCGCTGGCACAGCATTTTTTCGACTGGATCAGGCAGTGGCTGGCTGAGCAATAAAACGAGCCTGCGCCCGCTGGATGTAAAGCCACCTTTTAAATAACCTTTTTAAGGTATTTACCATTTTATTATTATAAATTTATCTTTTGTATTGAAAATAATTTAATTTATTACCGTGTGATGTAAAATCTTTCTGTTATTTTTTTATCGAAAAAATAGCGTTTATTGATATTCCTGAAAGAAGATTTTTTATATTCTTTGAGTGTGATTTATTTTTGCATTTTTTATTAAGAGGTAGAGGTTTATATTGTGGTGCGCTATTTTAAAGAGTAACTCCCTATGAAATAACCATCAATGCAGGAGATAAGTATGTTTAAATGTGAAACATCGACATCCAGGCCTTTACGCACTGATGCAATTGAACGCGGAATTGAAAATGAACGCCGCGTCACTGAAAGAAAAAAAATTGAAGTTTCATTTGATAAAAGAATTCTGCACGTCACTAATAGTAACGGCACCTCTTTTAATATGGGAATGCCGCGGGGTGATTCAGTTATCATCGAGGGACTGGCCCATCGAATTTTTGAAGAAAAGAAAGAATCCTCTGCGAACACCACGATATCCAATGCTAAAACTGAATGCACACTTAAAAAAGAACGCTGCGTCACTGAAAGAAAAAAACTTGATGTCTCATTTGATAAAAGAATTCTGAAAGTCACTAATAGTAACGGCACCTCTTTTAATATGGGAATGCCGCGGGGTGATTCAGTTATTATCGAGGGACTGGCTCATCGCTATTTTCATGCAAAATAAGAATCCTCTGCGGACATCACGAAAAAAATTGTCGGCGAGTCGGAAGCATTATGGCTGTCATCGACGATCACAGTTCCGGCATTACTGCCGGATATGTGCTTCCTGCACGGACGGGCTGTGTAAGGTCAAAGCGCGGTGCGCTGCGTGGAGGCCAGCAAAAAATCAATCAGGGCCTTCACACGTTTCGTTTTGCCCGCGCTTTTCGGATAATAAAGATAAACCGGTGGGTAGGTTTTCCAGTAATTCTCCATTACCGGCAGGAGTTTCTCCCGGTCGGGCTGTAAGCGGTGAACAGGTTCAAATAAGCGTCCAATCCCCAGTCCGTTACGGATGCCATCGGCCATCACATCAATATCGTTGCTGATAAGTTGGGCTGGCATCTCAACGGTCAGTGCCTCTCCGTTCACCTCCAGCATCAGCGGGAGAATACGGTTATTGGTGATAAAGCGATAACCAATCAGCTGATGGGCGCTGAGATCGGCTGGCTCGACAGGCATTCCATACTTTGCCAGATATACGGAGGAGGCGTAGAGCCCTTCACGGAATGGCTTCATTAACAGCCGGGCGACCACGCCACCCTCCAGCACATCACCAAAGCGAATCCCCAGGTCAAAACGGTCGTCAATCACATTGACGGTGCCATCAAAGACTGAAATCTCCAGCTGAATGGCGGGATAGCGTTGACAGAAGGCGGCCATCGTGGGTTTGAGAATTAACAGCCAGGCGAAACGTGACAGTGTAATGCGCACCAGGCCTGAGGGTGCCTGATTCTGCTCGCGGATACTCTCCAGTGAGCTTTCCAGCGAATCTACTGCGGCGGTGGTTTTCTCCAGCAGTTGTTGTCCGGTTTCAGTCAATTCAATACGCCGGGTGGTGCGTACAAAAAGGGCGTGCCCGATATGCTGTTCAAGCAGTCTCAGCGCATTACTGACTGAGGGTGGGGTGATTTCAAGCTTCCTCGCGGCCGCTGTAATACTGCCTTCCCGTGCAATGCTTTGAAAGATGCGGATCTGATTGTATATGGCGTTATTCATCGCGAAATTCTGTAACAATGGCCTGTTGATTATTAACTACAGGCTAAAGATGCTGAAGTCAATCCTCGCCTGAACTGCCCGGAAAATAGCACTGACGGGGGATTGTTAGTTTATGGCTAAAAGTGATTAAGCTATTACTGCTCTAATAAAAAGCGTATGTCCGGCCTATACTGCTGTCAGGATTAACTTTTTAAAGTATTGAAAATGAATAATATTTTGATTATTTCTGGCCATCCCAATCTTAATCAGTCGGTGGCGAACAGCACAATTATCCTTGAGCTGGCTGCCGCGCTCCCCGAGGCTGAAATCCGGCGTCTTGACTGGCTGTATCCTGCGGGCAAAATCGACGTCGGCGCAGAGCAGGAAAGCCTGCTGAAGGCAGAGATTATTGTCTGGCAGTTTCCTTTTTCCTGGTATGGGCTTCCCGGGCTGATGAAATGCTGGCTGGACGAAGTTTTTGTTCACGGTTTTGCTCACGGCTCAACGGCAAAACTGGCGGGTAAAAAATTGCTCCTTTCTTTCACTACAGGTGCACCGTCTGCACTCTACGCTTCAGACGGTTTCTTTGGTCATCCGGTTGAAGAGTATCTTTTACCCTTCGAAACGACGGCCAGGCTTTGCCACCTGGCGCTGTTGCCCCCGCTTTATACCTGCGGTATCAGCTACGCCGACCGGGATGCTGAGAAAATTGCACAACAGAAAATCCTTGCCAGAGAACATGCTTCCCGGCTGGTTGAGATGTTGCATGCCTTAACCATTAATGCGTAATGGAAAGAGATCACGATTCGTTTCCCCAATTCTGAAGCAAGAGCAGCATAAACAATGCTGCCCGATCCCTGCGCGGTTAAAACTGATTTAACCGTCTGCCATAAGAGGTGAAGCTATGATCAACACAGAACCTTCAGCGCTCGCCACGACTGACATCCTGTCTGTCTCTCCGGCACTGGCCCGATTCGGTCGCGAAGTCATTTCGCAGGATCTCTGGCAGCGTGATGTGCTGTCCAGGCGTGACCGCAGCATGGTGACTGTTGCAATGCTGATAGCAAAAAATCAGGCCGCTGAACTTGGGCACTATATTGAGGTGGCCCTTGATGGTGGCGTCACTGCGGCTGAAATATCAGAAGTCATCACCCATCTGGCGTTTTATGCCGGCTGGCCCAATGCGATGTCAGCCGTCAGCGTCACCCTGCCGATTTTTCAGTCGCGCGGCGTGATGGCAGACAGGCTTCCTGAGGCCTCTGCTGAACTGCTTCCGCTCAATCAACAGGCCGAAAAGCAGCGGGCAGAAACGGTGGAAAAGAGTGTCGCGCCCGTATCGCCCGGACTGGTCAGATTCACCGCCGACCCGTTATTCCTCGATCTCTGGCAAAGGCCCGCATTGCAGCCGAGGGACAGGAGTCTGGTGACGGTCAGTGCATTGATTGCATCGGGACAGAGTGGGCAGATTGCTTATCACCTGAACCGGGCGATGGATAACGGACTGACGGCGGAAGAGGCGGGTGAAGTGGTCGCCCAGGCCGCGTTTTATGCAGGCTGGCCGAATGCGTTCAGCGCTGTGCCCGTTGTCGGCGAAGTGTTACGCGCCAGGCGATCCCAGGGTTTGTAATAACCGGTTACTCCAGTTGGCCAGCGCCACTTGCAGGATCACCGCCAGCGTCGTTTGCTGCGAAAATCCGGCCTCACTCAACGGTTGCAGGTGAGCGCTGCTGAAGCGTTCGGGCGCGCGCGTGAGCTGGGCCGCCGCCTGAATAATCGCCTGTTGCGATCGACTGGCACGGGTCAGCGCCTGAGAGACGCTTTGCCGAAGTGGCTGGCGTAATTCTTCATTTTCATAACGCCAGAAGCAGGTTGCACTGCCATTGATCCTTGCGGCAACGGCGGCAGCCAGCGCGCACTCTGGCGTCTGCTGCGTTTCCTGTAAAGTGTTGATTAAGGTGCTCCAGCCGCTGAGCGCGTCAGCATCGTGGGCCAGCAGCCAGGCACAGTCACTGAGCAGGGGTTGTGGCTGACACCATGTCAGGGTTTCAAGCTGACGGGGTGACGCGTAGCGGAGTTCAACCGGCGACAGCAGCGGCTGCCAGGGCGCGGGATGTTCAAAACCGTCGGCGGCGGCATCTTGCGGTTCTGATATACCGGGTATCCAGCGCACCGGCAGTTGAAGCATCGCCATGATGCCTGCCTGTACCCGCGCCTGGTAGCTGACAAAACCAATAATCTGGCTGAAGGTGATGATATCTGGCGCGGTCAGACCCACTTCATCCAGACGCCGTAGTGAGGCCGCAGTAATCAGTGACGGCTGACTGGCCAGCTGACGGGCATATTCAGTAATTTGCGTCAGGCGGCGATTGCTTTCTCTGGAAGAGTCAGGACTGGTAAGCGGATTAAGCCTGGCGGCGTAATGATTGCACAGGCGCTGGACACCGGTGACCTGAGCCACCGTCAGGGCGGTACTGAGACGGTCATAGAGCGTCAGAGTATGGGTCAGAGATGTGTCCAGCTGTGCAGGAAACAGCAGTTGATAAAGTTCGCGTGAAGCCAGCAGGGCAGGCTGTGCCTGTTCAAGCAGGGCGTTCAGTTCAGCAGAACAAAGCGGGACAAGGTCAAGCAGGAAGCGATCCTCAATGCCGGCGGCTTCAGGGACCAGCGGTGCGGCAGGTGCACTCAGCGTGCATTGTGTTTCATGATACCAGTGGCTGTTGCCGGAAAAACGGCGCTGTTCCATGACGATTCCTTTATCTGCGAGGATGCCGCTATCCTCGCCCAGCCGCAGTAGTCAGCAAAATAACGTTCAGTGCTAACCAATAACAGAAAGGCATAAAACCGAGCTCAGCTCAAAGCGGGTGATCCCTGCGCCAGGCGTCTGCGGTCAGGGCTTCGCCAAAATGGCTGTTAATCAGCCTGCGGGTTAAATCGTGTAACGGGCTGGCAAGCACCTCCGCCGTGCTGCCACGCTCGACCACTTCTCCCTGATGCATCACCAGCACCTGATCGCTGATGTGCTTCATCATCCCCAGATGTTGGGTGACGTAGATATAGGCGATGCCGTGTTTATCCTGTAACTCCAGCATCAGGTTGATTAGCTGTGAGCGCATCGACATATCCAGTGAGGCGAGGGCTTCATCGGCAACAATCACCCGTGGTTGCAGGATCAGCGCGCGGGCAAGCCCAATACGCTGCTTCTGGCCGGGGGCCAGCATGTGGGGATAATAGCCGGCGTGATCGCGCAATAACCCGACCTGACGTAGCGTGGCGATAATCCTTTTTTCGCGCTCTTCCGGCGTCAGTGACGTATTCAGCCGCAGGGGAAAGTCAAGGATCTGACTGATGCGTTGTCGGGGATTGAGCGCCGTAGAGGGATCCTGAAAAATCATGCGGATATGCTGACTGCGATAGCCATAGTCACCGTATTCCAGCGGATGATCATCAATAACAATTTCGCCGCCGCTGGGGGCGACCACCCCACTGAGCATTTTTGCCAGCGTCGATTTACCCGCGCCATTCTCACCAATAATGGCCAGCGTTTGCCGCTCGCGCAGCATAAAGCTCACCTCTTTCACCGCCTCCACATGCTGCCGCCGGAACAGGCCGGTGCGATAACGCCACGTTTTGCTGAGGTTGCGCACTTCCAGCAGGGTTTCAACCATCACTGACTCTCCATATTAAGCGGGAAATGGCAGGCAAAGAGATGTGTTTTCGCCCCGGTCAGTCGTGGTCGGGCAATGCAGGTCTTCTGGGCATAGGGGCAGCGTGGTCCCAGCCGACAGCCGGTCGGCAGATGTTCCAGCGACGGGATCGCTCCGGGTAAGGTATTGAGTCGGCTCTTATGGGGCAGTGAACGACCAAAATCAGGCATCGCCCGAATCAGCGCCTGGGTGTAAGGATGATGCGGCGCGGCGATCAGATCTTCGCTGGTTGCGGTTTCGACGGTTTGTCCGCAGTACATGACGTTGATGCGATCCGACCACTGGCTGAGCATCTGTAAATCGTGGCTGATCAGCAAGATGGTGGTGTTATTGTTCTGATTCAGCCGTCGCAACAGCCGAAAAATCTGTGCCTGAGTGGTGGGTTCCATTGCGTTAGTCGGCTCGTCTGCAATCAGCAGACGCGGCTGGTTGGCCAGCGCGATGGCAATCATCACCTTCTGACATTCGCCTTCGGTCAACTCATAGGGAAAACTGCTCATAATGTCTTTGTGGTCTTTAATGCCCACGCGGTGCAGCAGATCGATGGCCCGACGATGACGCCAGCGAAAACGTTGATACCAGCGGCCTTTCCAGGTCCAGCCGGGGATGGCCTGCATCAGCTGACGGCCAATGTTTTCAGATGGATCCAGACAGGATTGCGGCTCCTGAAAAATCATCGACACATTATGCCCGACCAGCTTACGCCGCTCGCGCGGGGAGAGGCGCAGCAGGTCGGTATCGTCAAAACGCATCCGGTCAGCGGTGACGCGCCAGTTGTCTTTGGTCACGCCACAGATGGCTTTCGCTATCAGACTTTTACCCGAACCTGACTCGCCGACCAGCCCACGAATTTCCCCTTCGGTCAGCGTCATACTCACCCGGTCAACGGCTTTCACCGGGCCTTCAGCGGTCATGAATTCAATGGTCAGATTACGAATATCAAGCAGCGGCATTTATTCCACTCCCGCAACAATGGCCCGGCGTACGCCGTCACCCAACAGGTTGACAATCAGTACGCTTACCATAATGGCTGCCCCTGGCAACATCACGGTCCAGGGGGCGACATAAATCAGCTCCAGCGCGTCACCCAGCATGGCACCCCATTCCGGTGAGGGGAGCTGCGCGCCGAGATCGAGAAAACCCAGCGCGGCAATATCCAGGATGGCGATCGATAAGGCGCGGGTGAACTCGCTGACCAGCGAAGCCAGAATATTGGGGAAAATGGCATGTCGCAGAATATTCAGGTTACTGGCACCATCGAGGCGGGCGGCAACCACGTAATCTTTTTCCCGTTCGTCATGGACGGCGCTGTAAACCGAACGCACCAGACGCGGGGTAATCGCCAGAAAGACCGCCAGCAGGGCATGTTCCAGTTTCGGCCCCAGAAAGGCCACCACAATGATGGCCAGCAGTAGCGAAGGGATTGACAGCAGCGTGTCAAGTATATGGTTCATCACCGCCGAGCGCAGTCCACGAGTCAGCCCGGCGAGAACGCCCAGTAGCACGGCGAACAGCGCGGCCGGCAGGGTTATGATGATGGCAGAACCGACGGTCGAGGCGGCCCCGCTCAGCAGGCGACTGAGTACGTCGCGGCCGAGGTCGTCAGTGCCTAAAAAGAATGACACATCGCCATAGCGTGACCATGAAGGTGGGAGTAACTGGTAACCGAGAAACTGTTGGTCCAGTCCATAAGGTGCCAGAAACCGGCCAAACAGGCAGATAAACAACAGGGCGATAAAAGCATAGAAGCCAACCATCGCGGTGGTATCACGATAAAAAAGCCGCCAGGTATGGCGCAGAGGACTGGGCAGCCGTTTCTCGGCATAGATATCAACAGAGGGCATAGGTGTTCACTTGATTGTGTTTTGCAATGCTCGAGCTCATTTGAAATTCCGCAGACTGTCAGTCATGTAAGATGCATTCCCTCGGCAATATTCTTCAGCATATCTGCGTGAGTACCGCACTGATTTACCTGCATGGCCGGGGTAAATCCGGGCCTGCCGGCACAGCCCGGCTGAATCTGTTCAAAAAAATCTTCTCAGTCGCGTCAACCGTAAATCAGGCTGTCGCTTACCTTGAAGGGACAGGTTATCCGGGCAGTGGTATCACGATGATGTGCTGAAATGTTTAACTGGCAGGAAGTGGCAGCTTCGAGATGATCGCAAGCCTGTTTTGATGCTGCTGAGGATCTCCCCACAGCCACTGTTCGTAACGGCCAACGTCATCATCTGACCTCATTACATGCAGGTCGCAACTGATCATATCGTACGCGTAAACTCTGAGGCCATAAGCCAGAGCGTCATACATACGGGCCTGCCAGAAAGACATGCCATCGTGCGTCTGGTTCATATCCGAAACAATAACATCATACTGATCAAGCAAATAGCTCAGAAATATAATGCCTGCCAGATCGTGAAGTTCTTTTCGGTGTTTTGGCTTCTGGGTACGCCAGACCAGTACCTGAGTGACAGGACGGCAGTTGAGAAACGTATCAGGTTGAATAACGACCCTGTTGTAGTAAGCGATGTCTTCAGAAACATCGTTGATGAGCGCCAGTTCAAAATGGTTCTGGCTCAACAGGCCGGAAAGACGACTGTCAACACGCACAATCCGGTAGCCTGGCGATAAAGTGACGCCTTTAATGTTAACGTCTTTACCCCGGGCGAGAGCAGAATAGAGGGCGCGATTATCCTCGCTTTCGTTCAGATGAGCGAAAACCTGGTTAATCTTTGCCGCATTAACCAATTTTGTTGGCATATGCTCCCCCTTACTGTTGTTAAAATAACCGCGTAATTGCTGATGATTGTATCGCTGGCGCGCTGTTTTAGCAATTAATGGGGCCGGTACTCTGTTTCCTCATCGCAGGGCATACCACTCCTTGTGCTTAAGTGGGTTGGTCATCGCCCCGAGAATATCCGCCAGCACATTGACACTGATGACCATTGCGCCAACCAACATCACCCCTGCGGAAATCGCGGCATAATCCTGCTGACGTATGGCATCGACCAGCCAGCGCCCCAGTCCTGGCCAGCTGAACACCACTTCGGTAATCATGGCCAGCGTCAGCATGGTGGAAAACTGCAAACCCAGGCGGGGGATAACCGGCGGCAGGGCATTGTGCAGCACATGACGGCGAATGATCCCCGGTCTGGACAGCC
This sequence comes from Erwinia mallotivora, assembly GCF_000590885.1. Taxonomy (GTDB): domain Bacteria; phylum Pseudomonadota; class Gammaproteobacteria; order Enterobacterales; family Enterobacteriaceae; genus Erwinia; species Erwinia mallotivora. The sequence goes on along the minus strand of NZ_JFHN01000021.1, from coordinate 24,387 downwards.
CACGGGTTGCCGCCGCCTTGATGTAGTTCTGCTCCATGACTTCCCGCGTACTGATGCGCAACAGCCTGACCACTTCAGTGGTTGGTGCGAGAGCCAGGGTGATAACCGGCAGGATCAGATGACGCAGGGCGCTCATCATCATTTCATGCCGCCACGGCGAATGACTGAGCCAGGCGTCAATCAGTGAAAATCCGCTGATGTTTTTTACCGGATAAAGCAGATCAAAGCGGCCGGAAACCGGTAACCAGCCAAGATTGAGTGAAAAAAGCAGCGTCAGCAGCAGTGCCAGCCAGAAGACCGGCATTGAGAAGCCCAACAGGGCAAAAATGCTGATCAGACGGTCGGGCAGGCGGTTGTGCATCACGCCTGCGGTGATCCCTAAAGGAATACCAATAAGCATTGCCAGACTGAAGGCCATGATGCACAGCTCAAGGGTGGCTGGAAACACCTCCCGCAGCTGGGAGACAACAGGGTCACCGTTGATGCTCGACACACCAAAATCGAGCTGAAACAGTCCTTTATACCAAAACAACAGCGCATCACTCAGCGACGCACCCTGCAAGGGCGCATGAGGCGTGTAATAGCACAGGCTGAATCCCACCAGCGTTAACATCAGCAGCGTCACCAGCCAGAGTACCAGACGACGCAGGGCATAAATTACCATGAGGATTGCTCTCCGTTTCTGTCACGCCAGACACCGGCGAAGGACGCATTACCAAACGGACTGAGCACCAGCCCGTGAATATCATAACGATAGGCCTGGAGCCGTAGCGATGAGGCCAGCGGCAGCACCGGTAGCGCCTGAGCCAACAGCGTTTGTGCCTGATTGTAATAGTCAATACGCGAGGCCAGCTGCTGTGAGAGCAGGGCCTTGTGGAGCGTCTCATCAAAAGCCGCATCGCACCAGTGAGCGAAGTTGGTCTGTGAGCCAATGGCGGCGCAACTCAACAGTGGGCGGAAAAAACTGTCCGGATCGTTACTGTCGGTGGTCCATCCGGTCAGCGTCAGGTCATGGTTCATGGTCATCAGACGCGCCTCCTGAAAACGACCTTCAACGGGGACGATGGTCACCCTGACGCCAACCTGGGCGAGATCGGCCTGGATCAGCTCAGCGGTTTTCAGCGGGCTGGGATTCCACGATTGCGAAGAGGAGGGCACCCACAGGGTAAGATGCAGATCCTTTACCCCCAGCGCCTGCAACTGCTGACGCGATTTTTGTGGATTGTATTCTGTCACTTTCGCGTTACCGTCATAAGCCCATGAGGCGCGCGGCAGGATGGATGCGGCGGTTTCTGCCGTGCCGTAATAAATTGAGGCCATCAGGCGTTCATTATTGACCGCCAGTGACAGTGCCTGACGCACTGCCGGCTGGTCGAGCGGTGCCTTACGGGTATTAAACGCCAGATAGGCAATATTCATTCCGGGACGGAGCGTCAGACGAAGGCGTGGATCGTTACGCAGTACCGAAATCTGACTTGCGGCGGGATAGGCCAGCACGTCACATTCGCCGGTAAGCAGTTTGGAGAGACGACCGGTTCCGCCTGCGCCCATATCAATCACCACCTGCTGCATGCGTGGTACCCCTTTCCAGTAGCGAGGATTGCGCGCCAGGCGGATATACTGCCCGGTACGGTACTGGCTTAATTGAAAGGGGCCGGTTCCCACCGGTTGCCTGTCGAGCTGTTCCTGCCGGTCCCTTTTGCTCAACTGGCTGGCATATTCAGCGGAAAGAACGGGCGCATAGTGGGTGGCCATATGCCACAGAAAGGAGGCATCCGGGCTGTTAAGCCGGATATCGACGGTATATTTATCCCGTTTCTTGACGCTTTGCACGGCATCGGCAAATTGCAGGCTGTCAAAATAGGGATAGTTACCGCCGTTGACATTGTGCCAGGGGGAGCGCCTGTCGAAAATGCGTTGAAAGCTGAACACCACATCATCCGCGTCAAGCGTGCGGGTGGGGCTGAACCAGTTGGTTTTCTGGAAACTGACGTTGCGGCGCAGATGGAAACGGTAGGTTGCGCCGTCATCCAGCACTTCCCAGCGTTCTGCCAGCTCCGGAATCAAACGATAAGTGTAGGGATCGACATCCAGCAGCCGGTCATACAGCTGGGCGGCAAGGGTATCGACCACCAGTCCGCCACTGGCCATCTGCGGATTGAAGGTGGTTACCGTGCCGCTGACACAGTAAACAAAACCGCTCTGGCGGATATCATCCGGCGCAGCTGAAAAAGCAGAGGCACTGGTCAGGCTGAGGCTCAGCAGCAGAGAAGAGAAAAATATACGCATTAAGTTATCTGAGAAATCAGGCAATGTTCAGAGTGTACCGCACTCTCTGCTGCTGCCCAAAATTTGCCGGAAAACGGGTGGATTTTCCGCCACCCGGCAGGGGACAGGCGGAGATAAAGGGTGACAATACACCCAGTCAGTTTATGGTAATGAGAAAAATTCTCAACAAACTGCTTTACAAATGATATTGCGAATGATTACTATTCACCTGCGCTTCAACGGTGGCTCTGCCGGAGAAGAGCACGACATTGCTCACATTGCTTCCAGTATTTTTCAGCCCGCCTTGCGCGGGCTTTTTTTTGCCTGATAGCGGCGATGTTTACCGGACCCGCGTGTGCTGATTGACAGCCTCAGCAGGCAGAATTACTGCGGGCTGGTTTTAACGTCAATCTCGTGTTTTTTCATCATTGCGCGCAGTTGATGGTAAGTCAGGCCCAGCAGTTCGGCGGCACGACGTTGATTAAAGCGTGACTGGTGCAGACTTTGTTGCAGCAATGCTTTCTCCTGCTGATTCTGCCAGAGGCGCAAATCAACGGGCAGAGTGGGTTGCCCGTGCGATTCTCCCGGGGAATCACTTTCAGTCGCGGGCTGAGGACGCAGAAACGGGTTGATGATGATGTTATCCAGTGCCTGATCCGTCGCGTTATGGCGATAAACCGACCGCTCCACCACGTTTTTCAACTCACGCACGTTGCCGGGCCAGCTGTAGTCAAGCAGCACGTCGCGTGCCGTGCGTGAAAAACCGGGGAACAGCGGTAAACCCAGCTCACGACACATCTGAATCGCAAAATGTTCTGCCAGCAGCAGGATATCACTGCGCCGCTCACGCAGGGGAGGCAGCTGCACCACGTCAAAGGCCAGTCTGTCGAGCAGGTCAGCGCGGAATTTCCCCTGACGCGCCAGCAGAGGCAGATCATCATTGGTTGCGCAGACCAGCCTGACGCTGACCTGTAACGGCTGACTGCCGCCGACGCGCTCCAGCTGACCATACTCAATCACCCGCAGCAGTTTTTCCTGTACCAACATCGGCGCCGTCGCCAGTTCATCAAGGAACAGCGTGCCGCCATCGGCGCGTTCAAAGCGGCCGAGGTGGCGTTTTTGTGCGCCGGTAAAAGCCCCGGCTTCGTGGCCGAACAGTTCCGAATCGAGCAGGCTCTCGTTTAACGCGGCACAGTTAAGGGAAATAAACGGTCCCTGCCAGCGCGCCGAGAGGTAGTGCAGACGGCTGGCAATCAGCTCTTTGCCGGTGCCTCGTTCGCCGATCACCAGCACGGGTTTATTCAGCAGCGCCACGCGGGAAACTTGTTCCAGTACTTCCAGAAAGTTATTCGACTCACCCAGCAGGCTGTCATTAAATTCACTCATGAAATTCACCATAAGTTAGTTATTCAGACCACATTAACCAGACGCGCTGGCGATGTAAAGCCGGATAAACAAGTAAAATCAGTGAGATAAAAACTGGCACGCTATTTGAATATATCCCGTCAGCGCATCGCGCAATCAGAAAAGACTAAAGAGGATTGTGATTATGGGTATTTTTTCTCGTTTTGCCGACATTGTGAACGCCAATATCAACTCGCTACTGGAAAAGGCCGAAGACCCGCAAAAACTGGTTCGCCTGATGATTCAGGAAATGGAAGACACGCTGGTGGAAGTTCGCTCCACTTCAGCGCGTGCGCTGGCCGAAAAAAAACAGCTGTTGCGTCGCATCAGCCAGGCGGAAACTCAGCAGGCGGAATGGCAGGAGAAAGCCGAGCTGGCACTGCGTCGGGATAAAGACGATCTGGCCCGTGCCGCGCTGATTGAAAAACAGAAACTGACCGAACTGACCACCTCGCTGACGGCTGAAGTGGAGCAGGTGGAAGAGACGCTGAGCCGAATGAAAGGCGAAATTGTTGAGCTGGAGAAAAAGCTCAGCGAAACCCGTGCGCGGCAGCAGGCGCTGACGCTGCGCCATCAGGCGGCTTCCTCCTCTCGTGATATACGGCGTCAGCTGGACAGCGGAAAAATTGATCAGGCGATGGCCCGGTTTGAATCCTTTGAACGCCGCATTGACCATATGGAAGCGGAAGCAGAAAGCCAGCGTTTTGGTAAACAGAAAACGTTGGATCAGCAGTTTGCTGAATTGCAGGCCGATGATGAAATCGGTGAACAGCTGGCAGCATTGAAAGCCAGAATCAACCGCAGCGAGTAATGCAACTTCAGGCATCCGGCAGATGCCTTCATCAATGCTGATTTCAAGGAGAGTCAATGAGCGCATTATTTCTGGCCATTCCCCTGACCATATTCGTGCTGTTTGTGGCACCCGTCTGGTTATGGCTGCATTACAGCAACCGTCAGAACGGGGGAAGTGATGATTTATCAACCAGTGAACGACAACGTTTACAACAACTGACGGCGGATGCAGGCAGAATGCGGCAACGGATCCAGGCGCTGGAGGAGATCCTTGATGCGGAACATCCGGACTGGAGGCAGCAATGAAAGGCGTGAGTTTTAAAGGTAAAAAACTGTACCGTATTCCGGCGCAGGGCAAACTGAAAGGCGTCTGCGCGGGCATTGCCGACTACCTCGATATCCCTGTCAGGCTGGTTCGGGTGATAGTGGTGTTGTCACTGTTTTTTGGCCTGTTTATGTTCACGCTTATCGCCTATGGCGTGCTGGCGTTTGTGCTGGATGAACAACCGGATGAATTTGCCCGGCAGCATGACAGCGCAGCCGATACACATCAGCTGCTGGAGCAGCTGGAGACAGATTTACAGAGCGGAGAACGCAGCCTGCGCGAAATGGAGCGTTATGTCACCTCGGAAACCTTTAACGTGCGCAGTCGCTTTCGTCAGCTTTGACCCCCGGCCCGCATGCGGGCCACCATCCTGTGGAGGAGAACGGTAATGCGTAACTGGCAGTCAGCGGTACAACGGCATGCCACACCGGCGCTGAAAAAAGCCGGAAAATTTGTTCTGCTTGGCGCGCTGGCCTATGGTCCGGCGGGCCTGACCGGTATGCTGGTTAAATCCGTGGCGCGCAGGCCGCTAAAAATCGCCCTGGCGTGGGCGATGGAGCCACTGATTCGTCGTGCCATGCTGCGGGCGACCTCGCGATGGCATAAACCCTGAAGCAGGTTAATATAGCCAGAACCGAACGTCATAAAGAAAAGACAAGGTGTCGATGCGTAGATGAAACGACTTCAGAATGAATTACGGTCACTGGTCAGTCGGGGGGCGGATCGCCATCTGCGGCTGGCCGTCACCGGACTCAGCCGCAGTGGCAAAACGGCTTTTATTACCTCCCTGGTTAATCAACTGTTGAATGTGAATACGGGGGCGCGTCTGCCCCTGTTTTCCGTGCTGCGCGAAGAACGTCTGCTGGGCGTCAGGCGCGTGCCGCAGCGCGATATGGGGATCCCGCGTTTTACTTACGATCAGGGCCTGGCCCAGCTCTACGGTACGCCACCCGCGTGGCCAACGCCGACACGGGGCGTCAGTGAAATCTCACTGGCGCTGCGCTATCGCTCCCGTGAGTCGCTGCTGCGCCATTTCACCGACACCGCCACGCTGAATCTGGAAATTGTTGACTACCCCGGAGAATGGTTGCTGGATCTGCCGATGCTGGCCCAGAACTATTTCAGCTGGTCGCGCCAGATGACCGGATTGTTGCAGGGTGACCGGGCAGCGTGGTCTGCTGACTGGCGGCAGCGCTGTCAGGGCCTTGATCCTTTTGCTCAGGCTGATGAAAACCGTCTGGCTGATATTGCCGCCGCCTGGACTGACTATCTGTTGAAATGTAAGCAGGAAGGTCTGCATTTTATTCAGCCTGGCCGTTTTGTACTGCCCGGAGATATGGCAGGTGCGCCAGCGTTACAATTTTTTCCCTGGCCGCAGCTGGATGAATATGGTGAGACTAAACTGGCTCAGGCGGCTGCCAACAGCTGTTACGGCATGCTGCGCGCCCGTTATAACTATTACTGTCAGCATGTGGTGAGCGATTTCTACAGAAATTATTTTCTGCGCTTCGACCGGCAGATCGTGCTGGTTGACTGTCTGCAACCGCTTAACAGTGGACCACAGGCCTTTAATGATATGCGACTGGCGCTGACGCAACTGATGCAGAGCTTCTCTTACGGTCAGCGGACGCTGTTTCGACGGCTCTTTTCGCCGGTGATCGATAAGTTACTGTTTGCGGCCACCAAATCCGATCATGTTACCCACGATCAGCACGCTAATCTGGTTTCACTGCTGCAACAGCTGGTGCAGGATGCGTGGCAAAACGCGGCATTCGAAGGCATCAACATCGAGTGTATCGGGCTGGCTTCGGTGCAGGCGACGCAAAGTGGACTGGTTGATCATCAGGGTGAAAAATTGCCTGCGCTACACGGTCATCGTCTGCTGGATAATCAACCACTGACCTTTTATCCCGGAGAAGTCCCTCCACGCCTCCCCGGCAGTGCATTCTGGCAGCAGCAGGGATTCCATTTTGAGCAGTTCCGGCCACAGCAACCGGAGACCGACCGTCCACTACCGCATATCCGGCTGGATGCAGCGCTGGAGTTTTTACTGGGAGATAAACTGCGATGACCACACCGCTAAAACCAAGAGTTGATTTTGCCCGGCCGCTGGAGGCCGACAAAACGCCATCCCTCAAAGCTGCACAGCTGTTTGATGGTGAAGAAAGTCAGTTTGTGGCTGTCGAAGCGGAGCAGGAGCTGGCAGAAGAGGGAGAAGGTGAAAAAGTGGTTGAGGCCGCGCTACGGCCAAAACGCACGCTGTGGCGCAGAATGATCAAAGTCGGGCTGCTGATCTCCGGCGCAAGCGTGGTGGCACAGGGGGTGCAATGGGCACACAATGCATGGATCCAGCAGGACTGGATTGCGCTGGGAGGCTGCGTGGCCGGCGGGCTGATTGTCTGTGCCGCCGCCGGTTCGCTGGTTGCTGAATGGCGACGCCTGTGGCGTCTGCGTGAGCGGGCGCAGGAACGGGACAGGGCGCGTGAACTGCTTACCAGCCACGCATCCGGAAAAGGGCGAGAATTTTGCGAGAAACTGGCCCGGCAGGCGGGCATCGATCAAAGCCATCCGGCGTTGCAACGCTGGCATGCCTCGCTGCACGAAACCCATAATGACCGCGAAATGGTCACGCTTTATGCCCAGCTGGTCCAGCCGGTGCTGGACAGGCAGGCGCGTTACGAAATCGGGCGCAGCGCGGTAGAATCCACCCTGATGATTGCGGTCAGTCCGCTGGCGCTGGTGGATATGGCGTTTATCGCCTGGCGCAATTTGCGGCTGATCAACCGGATTGCGGTGCTCTATGGTATCGAACTCGGTTATTTCAGTCGTTTGCGACTGTTTCGTCTGGTGCTGCTGAATATCGCCTTTGCCGGTGCCTCGGAGCTGGTAAGGGAAGTCGGTATGGACTGGATGTCACAGGATCTGGCCGCACGTTTTTCGGCGCGGGCGGCGCAGGGAATTGGTGCCGGATTACTCACCGCCAGGCTCGGAATTAAGACCATGGAACTCTGTCGCCCACTCCCCTGGCTGGAAGAGGATAAGCCCCGTCTGGCGGATTTCCGCCGCGATCTGGTTGCCCGGTTGAAAGAAACGCTTCATAAATAACCGGCTGTCAAGATTTCCTTCCACATGACTTCTGACGCCTGCGCCAATAGAGTATGATTATCCTTCGCCCGCCATGATGAAGGTTACAACGTATGCGTCTGGAAGTTTATTGCCAGGATCGACTGGGTCTGACCCGCGAACTGCTTGATTTATTGGTTGAACGACGCATTGATTTGCGTGGTATCGAAATAGCCTCCATTGGTCGCATTTACCTCAATTTTTCCTCCGTTGATTTTGAACTGTTGAGCCGGTTAATGGCGGAGATCCGGCGTATACCCAGCGTGACAGATGTTCGTACGGTGTCATTTTTGCCATCAGAACGGGAGCACCGGGCGCTGAGCGCGTTACTGGTGGCGTTACCGGAACCGGTATTCTCCATTGACCTGAAAAGCAGGATCGAGCTGGCTAATCCGGCAGCCCAGACGCTGTTTTCACTCAATGAAGAAAAAATACGCAGTTGCAGCGCCGGAACGCTGATCGCCGGTTTTGATTTCCAGCGCTGGGTGGAGAGCGATCATCTCAACGCGCAGACGCATCATGTGGTGATTCAGGGTCGCGATTTCCTGATGGAAATCACCCCTGTTTTTGATTCAGGCAGCGATCAGCCTGCGGGCAGCCCGGCTGGCGCGGTGGTGATGTTGAAATCCACGGTCAGAATGGGGCAGCAGTTGCAAAACCTGGCGGTAAACGATGACAGTGAATTTCAGCATATCGTGGCGGTGACGCCGAGAATGCGGCAGGTAATCGAACAGGCGCGTAAACTGGCGATGCTGGATGCGCCGCTGCTGATCGTGGGGGATACGGGAACCGGTAAAGACATGCTGGCACGGGCCTGCCATCTGCGCAGCGCGCGCGGTAAAAAGCCATTCCTGGCGCTGAACTGCGCTTCTCTGCCCGATGACGTGGCGGAGAGTGAGCTGTACGGTCATGCTGCCGGTGCCTATCCTAATGCGCTGGAAGGCAAAAAAGGCTTTTTTGAGCAGGCCAGCGGTGGGTCGGTGCTGTTGGATGAAATTGGTGAAATGTCGCCACGTATGCAGGCCAAGCTGTTGCGTTTTCTCAACGACGGCACCTTCCGGCGGGTAGGGGAAGAACATGAAGTTCATGTCGATGTCAGGGTTATCTGTGCGACGCAGAAAAACCTGACCGAACTGGTACAGCGCGGTGAGTTTCGGGAAGACCTGTTTTACCGACTCAACGTGTTAACGCTTAATCTGCCGCCATTGCGCGACAGGCCTCAGGACATTCTGCCACTGACTTCACTGTTCGTTGCCCGTTTTGCTGATGAGCAGGGGCTGGTCCGCCCCCGATTGTCACCCCAACTCAATGCGTTTCTCAGCCGCTACAGCTGGCCCGGCAACGTGCGTCAGTTAAAGAATGTGCTTTACCGCGCACTGACTCAGCTGGAAGGTAATGAACTACGGCCACAGGATATTGCGCTGCCGGAGCTGGCCGCTGCCCTGCCGCTCGACGAAGAAGTGCTGGAAGGCTCGCTGGATGACATTACCAGCCGTTTTGAACGCTCTATTCTTACGCGTCTTTATCTCTCCTATCCCAGCACCCGCAAACTGGCGAAGCGTCTGGGCGTCTCGCACACGGCCATCGCCAATAAGCTGCGGGAATATGGTCTGAGCCAGAAGAAAACCGACGCCGGGGAAAATCCCTGACTAACCTGCCTCGCTGGAGCGCGCGTGCGCTTCTGGCATAACGGCGTGATTTCTGCGCCATGCAGCGCCAGGGTCAGTCGGAACGGAAAACGTTGACAGGCAGGCGGTTAGCGGGGGGAAGTGAACAGGCCCGCCCCGGACGGGCCTCTGTTGAACGGCGCGTCAGGGTTCTTTTACCATCGAGACAATAAGCGTCTCAGGATCGTTAATCATTCCCACTGTATGATATAAGCCCGGGGTGTCTACCATTGACATGGTATTTCGGTATATCAGAAGGTTAATTAATAAGCTTTTAACTAACCGGACTTCAGCCCCCCTGCAAACCTGTGGCTTGCAGGGGGGAAGGATTACCGGAAAGGTGTCGCGACTATTTCAGCGCTGCCAGAGCAGCATCATAGTCTGGTTCGGTGGTGATCTCTTTTACCAGCTGGCTGTGCAGCACGTTGTCATGTTCATCCAGAACCACAACGGCACGCGCCGTCAGTCCTTTCAGCGGGCCATCATCAATTGCCACGCCATAGTTCTGCTTAAAATCGTCGCCGCGCAGCGTGGAGAGGGTGATTACGCTGCTCAGGCCGTCGGAGCCACAAAACCGCGACTGCGCGAAAGGCAAATCAGAGGAAATGCAGAGCACCACGGTATTGTTCAGTTCGCTGGCAAGCTGATTAAATTTGCGCACAGAAGCGGCACAAACGCGCGTATCAATACTTGGAAAAATGTTCAGTATTTTACGTTTGCCCGCGTAACCGGAAAGGGAAACATCCGAAAGGTCTTTGGCTACAAGGGTAAAGGGTTTGGCAAGCTCGCCCACACCCGGAAACTGCCCTGCAACGGCAACCGGGTTGCCCTGAAAATGAACTTTCTGTGACATAACTTTTCCTTATTGAAAGATGACAGACGTAGCTTTGAGTGTATGCCATGCGGCGTGACTGAGACAGTAAAACCTCGCTTTATGCCTCAGCCTGTAAAATATCTGCCATCATGACTATTGTTTTGGATGGGCTTTTTTTGCCGTAAGGACAGACCAATGAGAGCAGTGAAGGCATACCCGGAAACCTGGCCATTGCAAAAGCCTTTTGTGATTGCCAGGGGCAGTCGCAATGAAGCCGCAGTTGTGGTGGTGGAGCTGGAGGAAAACGGCGTCAGAGGGGTGGGCGAATGCACGCCCTATGCACGTTATGGTGAAACGGAGGCGTCGGTGCTGGCACAAATTGCCACGCTGATCGACGCACTCGAACAGGGCATGACGCGAGAGCAGTTACAAAATGCGCTGCCCGCCGGGGCGGCACGCAACGCTATCGACTCTGCTCTGTGGGATCTTGAGGCGCGCAGGCAGTGTAGCGATCTCTGGCAGCTCACCGGAACGGCGCAACCGGCAGTGATTGAAATGGTGCAGACCATCAGCATTGATACGCCGGAAAGTATGGCGGTGACCGCACTGGCGCTCTGGCAGAACGGTGCGCGACTGCTGAAAATTAAGCTGGATAATACGCTGATTACCGAGCGGCTGGTCGCCATCCGCGCGGCCGTTCCCGAAGCAACCCTGATTGTGGATGCCAATGAGTCCTGGCACAGTGAAGGGCTGGCGGCGCGTTGCCAGTTGCTGGCGGATCTGGGGATCGCCATGCTTGAGCAGCCGCTGCCCGCATCGGCTGATGCCGCACTGGAAAATTTTATTCACCCGCTGCCGATCTGCGCCGATGAGAGTTGCCACACGCGGAAAAGTCTGCCGGGTTTGCAGGGGCGCTATGAAATGATCAACATCAAACTGGATAAAACCGGAGGCCTGACCGAAGCGCTGGCCCTGGCGGCGGCGGCTGAAGCCAGAGGGTTGGTGGTGATGCTGGGCTGTATGCTGTGCACCTCAAGAGCGATTGGCGCAGCGTTGCCACTGGTAAATGTGGCGCGCTACAGCGATCTTGACGGTCCCACCTGGCTGGCAGTGGACGTGGAACCGGCGCTGGCTTTCAGCTGCGGCAGACTGCGTCTTTCAGCCCGGCCAGCGGAGTAATTCCACCAGGGAGTACAGATACTTCTCACTGGCAAGATCGGCAGAGACGGCCGGCAGTTCGGCGGTAATAACCGGCAGTTGCTGCTCTGCACACCAACTGCCAAACGAGCCGGGTGTGGCGTAACCTACCGTTGTAACCAGTGGCAAATCCATGCTGTTCGCCAGCCAGTGCCCCAACTTACTGCTCTGAGGATCTTCAATGCAGGCCAGTGGTTCATGAAATGTCACCACCCACGCCGGGCGCAGACGTTGAATTAAATCGCACAATGCCTGGGTTTCGGGTTCGGATCCAGCCCGTTCCCCGGTGGACAGGCGCACATCCCGCTGGTCGGCCATGCTGTTCCAGCGGTATACCGTCTGGTCAGGCTGCCAGTCGACCGTAGAAAAATTACGGTTCAAATCCACGCCACGGGAGTTGGCGCGCAGTCCCAGCTGACAGCCGTCTGGGTTGACCGCCAGCACCACATGATGGCGGCGCTGCGTCTCCTGCAAGGTGCGCATGGCACAGGAGAGGGCAATCACCGAGGCGGTTTCATCACCGTGTGTACCGGCGAGGATCAGCCCGCTCTCTTTATCTGCCAGCGGCGCGGGAAACCAGAGCAAAGGGGCTCCCATTACACTCCGGCCATAGATCTGGCCTGATGCGGTCAGTTTGCCGCGCTGTGGGCGGGGATTTATCAGGGACATGGATTCAGGCTCCGCAACAATTTTGTCCAGGCTAACCTGAAACCGCAGCGAAGAAAAGCGTTTCGGAATCGACAGATTGTGTGAATGGCTTCAGGGTGGTCAGCCGGTGGGCTGCACACCCTGCCAGCAAATCACTGGCAGGGTGGCGATCGTCAACAGTTAATCGGTGACTCAGACTGTTGAAAGGAAGCTCAGGCGCTGATGATTTGCTTCAGCTCATCTTTTGCCGCGTCGGTCGCTTTAGTTGCCACTTCCGGCCCGTAAGCGATGCCTTCAGCAAAAACGAATTTGATATCTGACATACCGAGGAAGCCGAGGAACAGCTTCAGGTATGGGGTCAGCAGATCGCTCGGCGTATCTTTATGGATGCCGCCACGGCTGGAGATAACCACGACTTTTTTCCCGATGACCAGACCTTCAGGGCCATTCTCACTGTAACGGAAAGTCACGCCAGCGCGGGCGACCAGGTCGAAGTAGTTTTTCAGCTGGGTCGGGATATTGAAGTTGTACATCGGCGCAGCAAAAACAATGGTGTCATGCGCTTTCAGTTCGGCAATCAGGGTGTTGGACAGATCCAGAGCTTCCTGCTGGCGCGGTGTCAGTGTCGCATCGGAAGGGCGTAACGCTCCCACCAGTTCGCCGTCCAGAACGGGCAGCGGATCGGCCGCCAGGTCACGCACGGTGATTTCATCGTCAGGGTGGGTGGCTTTCCACTCGGCAATAAAATGATCGGCCAGCTGGCCTGACTGAGAATAACCGGCAAGGATACTGGATTTCAGGACTAATACTTTGCTCATAATAAATTCCTGTTAGTTAGCGGAGGTCTTCTGGCCCAATGTTTTACACTCTAGGAGGAAACCCTTCACAGTGATAGTGCAATATTCTGAGGCCAGCATTCAAATTTACTGAACAAGCCTGGCAGGCAATGCTCCAGGCTAAGTGTTTGTCTGTGCTACACTACGTGAAATTTTTTCCAGCTGTTCCCTGTTAAACCGGCCAGTGAGCCTGCGATTAGCGAGTTTTTTTTATATGTCTGAAACACCCCATCTGCCCCTGGCGGCGCTGTTTAAGCGTCTTGATATGCTGATGCTGCGCGACCGCCAGCGTTTGCTGAAACGTCTGCATGGTGCGAAAAAAGTGAAAAACCCGCAGGCTCAGCTGACGCTTGCCGCTGAGCTGAGCCGGGAGATTGATGCGGCTGAGCTGCGTATCCAACAACGCCGGGCGGCCACGCCGGTGATTCGTTACCCTGAGAATCTGCCGGTCAGCCAGAAGAAACAGGAGATAGCAGATGCCATCCGGCAGCATCAGGTTGTGATTGTGGCGGGGGAAACCGGCTCCGGAAAGACCACCCAGTTACCGAAAATCTGTATGGAGCTGGGCAGGGGCGTCAGCGGACTGATTGGCCATACCCAGCCACGGCGGCTGGCTGCGAGAACCGTTGCCGATCGTATTGCTGACGAGCTGGAAACCACGCCCGGCGGCTGCATTGGTTACAAGGTGCGCTTTAACGATCGGGTCAGTGACACCACCCAGGTCAAACTAATGACCGATGGCATTCTGCTGGCCGAAATTCAGCAGGATCGCCTGCTGATGCAGTATGACACCATCATCATCGATGAAGCGCATGAGCGGAGTCTGAATATCGATTTCCTGCTGGGGTATCTGCGTGAACTGTTGCCACGACGTCGCGATTTGAAAGTCATCATTACCTCGGCCACCATCGATCCTCAGCGTTTTTCCCGCCATTTCCACAATGCGCCAGTGATTGAGGTGTCGGGCAGGACCTTTCCGGTTGAAGTGCGATATCGTCCGGTGGTTGAAGAGGCCGATGACAGCGATCGCGATCAGCTTCAGGCGGTTTTTGATGCCGTTGATGAACTGGGCAGGGAAAGTCGCGGGGATATCCTGATCTTTATGAGTGGTGAGCGTGAAATTCGTGACACCGCTGATGCGTTGAACCGCCGCGAACTCCCCCATACGGAGATTCTGCCGCTTTATGCCAGGCTGTCAAACGCCGAGCAGAACAGGGTATTTCAGCCCCATGCAGGACGCCGTATTGTGCTGGCAACCAACGTGGCGGAAACCTCGCTGACCGTGCCGGGCATTAAATATGTCATCGATCCGGGAACGGCGCGTATCAGCCGCTACAGTTTCCGCACTAAAGTACAGCGGCTGCCGATTGAGGCCATCTCCTAGGCGTCGGCGAATCAACGCAAGGGACGATGCGGTCGTGTCTCAGAAGGGATTTGCATCCGCCTCTATTCAGAAGAGGATTTTCTTAGCCGTCCGGCCTTTACCGACCCGGAGATTTTGCGTACCAACCTTGCTTCGGTCATTCTGCAAATGACCGCGCTGGGGCTGGGCGATATCAGTGCTTTTCCCTTTGTGGAAGCACCGGATAAACGCAATATCCAGGATGGTGTTCGTCTGCTGGAAGAACTTGGCGCGATAACCTACAGCGATGAGCAATACCGGCTGACGCCTTCCGGACGGACGCTGGCACAACTGCCGGTCGATCCCCGCCTGGCGAAGATGGTGCTGGCCGCACAGCACTATGCCTGCACCCGCGAGGTGATGATCATTGCCGCTGCGCTTTCCATTCAGGACCCGCGTGAACGTCCGGCAGACAGACAGCAGGCATCGGATGAGAAGCACCGGCGCTTTGCTGATAAAGAGTCTGATTTCCTGTCGTTTGTAAAACTGTGGGATTATCTTCAGGAACAGCAACAGGCACTCTCATCCGGTCAGTTTCGTCGTTTGTGTAAAACGGATTACCTCAACTACCTGCGCGTGCGCGAATGGCAGGACATCTACACTCAACTTCGTCAGGTGGTACGCGAGCAGGGAATGCCGCTAAACAGCGAACCGGCTGATTTTCGCGGTCTGCACACCGCGCTGCTGACCGGACTGCTGTCGCATATTGGCCAGAAAGATGCGGAAAAGCAGGAGTTTACCGGAGCGCGTAACGCAAGATTTGCCATTTTCCCCGGCTCGGCGCTGTTTAAGAAACCGCCGAAGTGGACCATGGTGGCTGAACTGGTGGAAACCAGCCGTTTGTGGGGGCAGATTGCCGCGCGCATCGATCCGGAGTGGATCGAACCGGTGGCACAGCATCTGATCAAGCGCAGTTACAGCGAACCGCACTGGGAAAAAGCGCAGGGCGCGGTGATGGCCAGTGAAAAGGTAACCTTATACGGGTTACCGATCGTCCCGGCGCGCAGGGTCAATTACAGTCAGATTGATCCGCTACTTTGCCGTGAGCTGTTTATTCGCCATGCGCTGGTCGAGGGCGACTGGCAGACCCGACATGCTTTCTTCCGCGCCAATCTGAAACTGCGCGAAGAGGTGGAAGAGCTGGAGCACAAATCCCGCCGTCGCGACATCATGGTCGATGATGAAACGCTGTTCAGTTTTTACGACCAGCGGATCCCACATGAGGTGATATCGGCGCGACATTTCGACAGCTGGTGGAAGAACGCCAGTCGCGAACAGCCGGAACGTCTGAACTTTGCCAAAGAGATGCTGATCAAAGACGGTGCGGACAGCGTCAGCAAACTCGATTATCCAAACGTCTGGCAACAGGGAAATCTGAAACTGCCGCTGACCTATCAGTTCGAGCCAGGGGCCGATGCCGATGGCGTGACCGTTCACATTCCGCTGCCGCTTCTGAATCAGGTTGAGGAAAACGGTTTTGAATGGCAGATCCCGGGACTCAGACGTGAGCTGGTTATTGCATTGATCAAATCGTTACCCAAACCAGTGCGACGTAATTTTGTTCCGGCGCCCAATTACGCAGAAGCGTTTTTTGGCCGGGCCACTCCTTTTGAGTTGCCCCTGCTGGAGTCACTGGAGCGTGAATTCCGCCGTATGAGCGGCGTGACCATTGAGCGTGAAAGCTGGCAGTGGGATCAGGTGCCCGATCATCTGAAAATGACTTTCCGCGTGGTTGATGAACACAATCGTAAGCTGAATGAGGGGCGCGATTTGGCAGCGCTCAGGTCGCAGCTGAAGGATAAGGTCCAGCAAACGCTGTCGCAGGTGGCTGATGATGGCCTTGAGCAGAACGGCCTGCATATCTGGAGCTTTGGCGATCTGCCCGATCATTACGAGCAAAAACGCGGCAATTATCGGGTTAAAGCCTGGCCTGCGCTGGTTGATGAAAAAGACAGTGTGGCAATCCGCCTGTTTGATTCTCAGCATGAGCAACAAAAAGCGATGTGGCAGGGCCAGCGCAGACTGCTGCTGCTGAATATTCCTTCTCCGGTTAAATATCTGCATGAAAAGTTGCCCAATAAGGCCAAACTGGGGCTCTACTTCAACCCTTATGGCAAAGTCATGGAGCTGATTGACGACTGCATCGCCTGTGGTATTGACAAGCTGATGGCTGAGTATGGGGGGCCGAGCTGGCAGGAACAGGGTTTCAACAAACTGCATGACAAGGTGCGCGCAGAGCTGAATGACACCGTGGTGGATATTGCGAAGAAGGTTGAGCAGATCCTCACTACCGTGTTCAACATTAATAAGCGCCTGAAGGGCCGGGTGGATATGAGTATGGCGCTGGCGTTGTCCGACATTAAAGAACAGCTCGGTGGGCTGGTGTATCGCGGATTTGTCACCGGCAACGGCTGGAAACGCCTGCCCGATACCTTACGCTATTTGCAGGCTATCGAGCGCAGGCTGGAGAAGCTTCCGGTCGATCCACACAGCGATCGCGCCAGAATGCTGAAGGTTGAAAAACTGCAACAGGGCTGGCAGAGCTGGTTTAATAAACTGCCGGAGACACGCAGGAATGATGCAGACGTACAGGACGTCCGCTGGATGATTGAGGAACTGCGGGTCAGCTATTTTGCGCAACAGCTGGGCACGCCGTACCCGGTATCGGAAAAGCGCATCCAGCAGGCCATGGATGAGATCGTCCTTTAGCCTTGTGCCGGGAAACCGCTTAATCCGTATCCAGTCGCGTGCTTTACTGGCCTTGTTCGGATGACAGGGCCTGTAAGTTATCGCGAAACGCGGTGACAGCAATGGCCCGGTTATCTGCCAGATAACGATCTTTTGCCGCCGGAGCGGAACTTTGCACGGCAATCAGCTGCCAGGCGTTATCCACCTTCATCAGCAACGGCGAACCACTGTCACCGGGCAGGGTATCACACTGATGTGACAGCACGCCTTTCTGTGCCCAGCCGGTAACCAGACAGTCACTGTGAGAATAGAGCGTATCAAGATGGTCCAGTGGATAGCCTGCCTGCGTCACTTTTCTTGCGGCATTCTTCAGCGCCAGAGTCAGATCGCTGCGGCTGCCGGTGAACAGTGGCAAAGGAACGATTCCCGATGGGGGGTTATGTAAAATAATCAGGCCGTAATCATAGGGAGCCGCAGAGGAGGGCACAACCCAGCCATCACCATCTGCCTTTAATTTTTTGCCCAGTTCCGGGTCAACCCGGCTTTCAATATCATGAATTTCATAGCGCCAGCCGCCCCGTCCGTTAGAAATAAAACGCAGTGCGACAGCTTTGTCCAGCTTGCCCGGCGGGGCAAACAGACAGTGTCCTGCCGTTAATGCCAGGTGGGGGGAGATTAAGGTGGCGGTACATAAATTGCCGCTGGTCGTCTCAAGCTGACCGATTGCTTCCCAGGGCTGCGTGCTGGTTGTGGTAATGGGTTTACGATCGTCCTTACCAAAAAAAAGGGTTTTAACTTCGGCCGGATCCGGGCCTTCATCATCATCAGCACGGGTCTGAAATGAAAGGGCAAAACAGCAGATTAAAAAGAAAGCAGTCAGGCGCATGTCACTCTCGGAGCGGAGAAATAATCAGAAAATCCAGGAACCAGCGGTGGCGATAACTATAGTAGTTAAGCGGGAAAAAAGGGAGCTTAATTTGGAATAGCAGCAGGTCAGGCGATTACAGATAGAAACTGACCGCCACAACACCACAAATGATCATCAAACCCAGGATAATTTCGAATAAATAGCGACGCACCATCATCCGATACTCCAGAAAGAAACACCCGGACGAACCGGGTGTTTGTATTGTCATTCTGAGTGGGAGCGGCGCTCCCGCTTCATCAATTATGCTTTCTGTGCAGCGGCTTTTTTAGCGGCTTTCTTGTGGTGTTTTTTAGCAGCCTGAGCTTTCTGTGCAGCGTCTTTTTTAGCTACTTTTTTGTGGTGAACTTTTTTAGCAGCCTGAGCTTTCTGCGCTGCATCTTTTTTAGCTACTTTTTTGTGGTGAACTTTTTTAGCAGCCTGAGCTTTCTGCGCTGCGTCTTTCTTAGCGACTTTTTTGTGGTGTACTTTTTTAGCAGCCTGAGCTTTCTGAGCTGCTGCTTTTTTGGCAACTTTTTTGTGATGCTTTTTAGCCGTGTCAGCTTTTGCTGGCGCGGTGGTCGTTGCTGATGCGGCAGGTGCAGCAGCAGAAGGAGCAGCAGTGGTATCAGCAGCAAAAGCAACTGAAGACAGACCCATAGCAGCGGCTACAACCAGAGCAAATAATTTTTTCATTGCAAAACCCTCAAAGTTTATTTCACGTGTCAGCCCACTGCGGGGCCGGTGAAAAGACTATATGAAAAGCAGGCAACGGTTTCCGTGAGTGATTGGTATCGGTATGTAACGGATTGTACAAACAGGCAGGAAAGCAGAAAGAGAGGGGGGATTGCGGCCTGAGCATCATCCTTGCTGCATCAGGCCGCTGCGCTGTAAATCAGCTGTTATGCAGGTAACGATTTTCCAGATGCTGTCTGAACCAGGCTGGATTAAGATCTTCCCCGGTAGCATTTTCAATCAGTTGCCGGGTAGTGAAACGGCTGCCGTGCTGCCAGATATTTTGCTCAAGCCAGGCAAATACCGGCTGCAAATTGCCTTCCTGTAACAGCGTGGTCAGATCGGGCAGGGCTTTATTAACCCCTCTGAACAGCTGAGCTGCATACATTGCGCCCAGGGTGTAGGTCGGGAAGTAGCCAAAGGCACCATCTGTCCAGTGGATGTCCTGCATACAGCCATCACGATAGTTACCACTTGTGTCGATACCTAACAACGACTGCATTTTTTCCTGCCATAGCGCGGGGATATCATCGACCTCAATTTCACCGGCAATCAGGGCTTTTTCGATCTCATAACGCAAAATGACATGGGCAGGGTAGCTGACTTCATCAGCATCAACACGAATAAGGCCCGGCCTGACCCGCTGATTGAGGGCAATGAAATTGTTTTTCTCCAGCGCTGATTGTTCGCCAAACAGCTGTCGGACGTGTGGCAAAAGCAGAGCCAGAAATTCCGGACTGCGTCCCAGCTGTTTTTCAAAGAACAGACTTTGTGACTCATGAACAGCCGTCGATCGGGCAAGGCCAACCGGCTGTCCGGCCCACTGCTTCGGCAGATTCTGTTCGTAACGGGCATGACCGGTTTCGTGGATAACGCCCATCATGGCACTGATAAATTCGTTTTCATTGTAACGGGTGGTGATACGCACATCTTCCGGCACGCCGCCACAGAACGGGTGCGCGCTGACATCCAGACGGCCGCTGTTAAAATCGAAATCCAGCAGCTTCATGATCGCCAGACCCAGCTGTTTCTGCGACTCCAGCGCAAAGGGGCCAACGGGTACCTCAACTTTTTCCTGTGCCTGCTTGTCAACAATGCGCTGTAAGAGCGAAGGCAACCACTCTCTGATTTCGCCAAATGTCTGATCGAGCCGTGCGCTGGTCATGCCTGGCTCATAAAGATCCAGCAGGGCATCGTAGCGGGAGCAGCCCGCAGCCTGAGAACGGATCTCTGCCTCTTCCCGGCTGAGTCTGACCACTTCTTTCAGATTGGCAGAAAAACCCTGCCAGTCATTTGCCGGTCTCTGCTGTCGCCAGGCGTGTTCGCAGCGTGAACCCGCGACGGATTTAGCCTCTACCAGTGAGGCCGGTAGCAGGGATGCCTGCTGCCAGCTGCGCTGCATTTCAGCCAGATTGGCGCGTTCCACATCGTTCAGCTGTTGCTGAGCGGCTTCTTCCAGCCACCTGCCAACCTGTTTGTCAGTGAGAATCTCATGTTTTAACACGCTGAGTTCAGCAAGCGCCGCACCGCGTGCGCTGCTGCCGCCGGGGGGCATCATCGTCATCATATCCCAGCCGGTAATGGCAGCGAGATGACTGAAGCGTGAGAGGCGGGTAAAAACCCGGGTCAGATTAGTGTAAGCAAATGACATGAATATCCTTAATGTTAACGGGCAGCATTCAGACTGCGCGAGGAAGTTCTGAGGGTAAATTAACGGGCCAGCAAAAGCGAACGCTGGCACCGCCCAGCGGGCTGGCATCAATAAGTACATAACCACCAAACGCCTGAGCGACCGAGTGAACAATTGCCAGCCCGAGGCCGCAGCCACCGGTCGCACGGTCACGGCTGGGATCGAGTCGCACAAAGGGTTCGAATACCCGTTCACGTTCACTGAGCGGGATCCCCGGCCCGTCATCTTCTACCTGAAGGCAGGCCAGATTACCGTCAAACCATAATCCCACACGTAAGCGATGATCGGCATAACGCAGGGCATTATTGACCAGGTTGTCCAGTACGCGTTCCATTAAACGGGTATCGGCTACCCCAACGTTCTGACGTTGAGGCGTATTCAGTTCAATGGTGAATTCACCGTGCACGGAACGAATATCGTCCAGCCGTTCAGCCAGCCATGCGGCCAGGTCCAGTGACTGTAAATTCAGCTCGACTTTCGGCCGATCCAGTCGGGCATAGGTCAGTAACTCTTCAATCAGCGATTCCAGCTGGCCGATATCACGATTGAGGGCGACCGATTCGGCATTACTGAGGTTATCACTCATTTCAAGGCGGTAACGCAGTCGTACCAACGGCGTCCTTAATTCATGAGCGATACCGTCAATCAGCTGTTTTTTACTGGCAACCAGGGTGTTGATATTGTCAGCCATCTGATTAAACGCTACGCCAAGACGTAGCAGGCTGGATGCGCTGTCAAAGTGAATACGCTCATCAAGATGTCCCTGACCAAGCCGTTGTGCTGCGGACTCCAGCCGTAACATATCCTTCCAGTGCGGTCGCATCCAGATAAATACCGGTAAGGCCAGTGAAATTCCGATAAATGCCAGTAGCGCAATATCCAGAATACGCATCTCATGCAGAAAAAACAGGTAGGGGATGGGGCCAACAGCCAGCACGTAATGGCTGCGTGGGATGTGCTGAATAAAGGTGTATTCATCATCCAGCGCCACGATCTCGCCTGCGCGCAGACGCCGCAACGTGACAGGATCAAGCTGATATTTACTCATCGGTTCGATGTGCAGTTTAAACGACAGATTCAGCTCAAGATTATCGATGGTTTTGTTCCAGTCGCGTGGGGGGATTTCCCGCAGTTCGCTGCGCATCAGATAGAGTGAGCTCTTCATCAGGTCGTCCATTGACTGGCGTCCGGCGCGCTCAGCGGTGAACTTATAAACCAGGCCCACCAGCATCGCCATGACCAGAAAACAGACAAACAGCAACAGGTAAAACTGAATAAACAACTTCTTCATTTTGCATCCCAGGCATGAGGCGCAAACAGGTAACCCTTATTACGAATGGTTTTGATGCGATACGGCTCGGTAGCATTATCCAGCAGTTTCTTACGCAGCCGGGAGATGGCCACATCGATACTGCGATCCATGCCGTCGTAGCTTACGCCTCGCAAGGTTTTCAGTAATGCATCACGGTTGAGAATTGAGCCAGCATGTGTTGCCAGTTCCCACAACAGATCGAAATCAGCGGTGGAAAGGGCAATCACTTCGTCACCGAGCGTCACCTGGCGGTTAACCGGATCGACGGTAAGCGTGCCGAAGTTCAGCGTGTTTTGCGCTGAAATTGTGCTGGTAATGTCCTCGTTCTGACTTTGTGTCCCGGCCTGACGCAGATGCAGACGCAGGCGAGCCAGCAGTACTGCCGGTGGAGTGGTCTTCAGAATGTAGTCGTTGGCGCCCATTTCCAGCGAAAGGATATGATTCATATCGCTGTCCAGCGAAGTGAGCAGCACGATGGGACCGGACCAGACATTACTGGCGCGAAGGTCCCGACATAGCGTCATTCCATCTTTACCGGGCAACATAATATCCAGCATAACCAGATCCGGGCAGGCGGCAGCAATGGTGGCTTCGGCGCGGTCACCACGATTTTCGACGATCACGTCAATATCATGACGGCTCAGATAGGCCGCAATCAGTTCACCCACATCCTGATCGTCTTCGACAAATACAATTTTGTTCATAGGGCTAATTATCTGTAAAGGAAACAACAGACTACTATTTGTTAATACAGACTACTATGATTCCGCGCTAAATAATTCTTGTTGTATAGTATAAGGTATCTGAAATATGTCATTATAGTTAACGGGTCTACTGTGGCTAATCTGGCGGAAAAAGGAGAACAAAGGGTGGCTGACAAAGAACAGGTTTCAGCAGCGCGAAGTGAAAGCATTTGCCTGAATTACATGGATTTTCTTTCTGCTTCCTGCAAGAAGCGCTGGAGCTTTGTTGATGCCATTTATGGCGTAATGCCCATCTTTGGTATGGTTACCAGAAATACCGCTGATCTGCCCGGTAGCGCCCCTGAAAGACTGAAAATACTGGCCTTACAGATCATTTCTACTCAGGTCAGCGATGAGATAAATATTGCCCGATTGATAACTCTCGCTGAACAACAGCATATCGCGCAGTTCGATATTTTACTGCCTTACCCACTCTCTGAACATCAGCTGGCGGTGATCCGTCAGGAATATACCCGCCCCGTAGAACTTGAGCAGTTTGATGACCGCCTGACGGTTGCGATGCCCGCCTTTTCTCACTGATTAATGTAACAGTACCCATAATGCGGGCGCTGCCACCACTACCAGTAACACCATCGCGACTTTCTCTGCGAGACAAAGCCTGGCAGCGCCTGTGCTGCCCCGACGGGCATAAATAAACAACGCGATGCCCGGTGCATATAACACCACAGACAGCAGCAGATGGAGCGGACCGGAAGCATAAAGCAACCACAGGCCATAAGCGCTGGCCCCGCAGGCTACGGTCATTGCACCAGAATTTTTTAATGAGCGCGCCACTTTAAACAGGAAGGCCCCCACCAGAAAATACGGCACCAGGATCATCTCAGAAGCAATGGTCAGCAGGGTGTTATAGTCCGAACCGGTCAGCCAGATCAGTATCAGACACAGCTGCACGCTGACATTGGTCAGCCACAAAGAGGCGGCCGGGGCTCCACGCTTATTTTGTCTTGCCAGCAACGCCGGAAATGCGCCATGCTGCGCTGCCGCCATCGGGACTTCCGCCGCCATAATGGTCCAGCTGAGATAGGCACCGCAGACTGAAATCACCAGCCCGCTGGCAATGACGATATCGCCCCAGGAGCCAGCCATCCGGGTCATCAGACCTGCCATCGATGGATTACGCATCGTTGCCAGTTCCGCTCCTGGTATCACCCCGAGTGAAAGCAGGGTGACCAGCAGATAGACTATCAGTGCAGCAGTGACGGCCAGCAGGGTGGCACGGCCAACGTCCTTCTTATTTCTCGCCCGGGCAGAAACCACCACGGCCCCCTCCACGCCGATAAACACCCACAGGGTGATAAGCATGGTTTCTTTTACCTGCTGCCAGACAGGTTTTCCCAGCGCCAGCCCGGTAAAGTCGAAATGAAAACGTTGAAAGTTAAAGGCTAAAACGGCCAGCACGATAAACAGCCCCAGCGGCACCAGTTTACCCAGCGTGGCGATCAGATTAATACTGGCGGCAGTCTGCACACCGCGAAGCACCAGACAGTGCACCAGCCACAGCAGTACCGATGCACCCAGCATCGCCTGCCAGGTATTGCCGTTACCAAAGATCACGCGTTCACCAGAGTCGGTAAAAAAACTCAGCGCCGAAAAAACAATAACCAGATAGGAGACATTGGCGATAACGGCACAAAGCCAGTAGCCCCATGCAGAGCAGAATCCTACCAGCTCACCAAATCCGGCTCGTGCGTAGGTGAAAATACCGCCGTCGAGTTCCGGTTTCAGACGTGTCAACAGGAGCAACGCCAGCGCAAGCATCATGATGCCTGTTCCGGTAATGGCCCAGCCAATCAGCAAGGCTGCTGGACTGGCTAACGC
>NZ_JFHN01000020.1 GCF_000590885.1 Erwinia mallotivora | reverse complement strand
TGGCTACCGCTGCCATATTTTGCGGCAGACTGAATACGCCAGCGCCCAGCATGGAACTCAACACCAACGCCGTGAGGGCGGTAAGACCTAATTTTTTGTTCAAAACACATCCTGAAAGCAGAACGAAAATCCGTAACGGCGAGGGGATCCGCAAAATTTTACTTAAATCACATTAACCGGCGGCGATTCTAACGGAGTGACTCAGACAGATGCAATGTTAAAACAGGGAATTGCGCAGACCAGGCAGGAAATACTCAGGAGGGTGAGGGGATCGCGGGATCCCCTCCGTAAGCCAGCTATTTAAACAGATCGGCAGAAACCGTCAGGTTGCCGCCACTCTGGTTCGACCACTGGCGAGTGATATGGTAATACTTCGCCCCTTTTGCAATTGCTGCGCGACCGACAGCTTCCGAGATTTCAGTTGGCGTACCGAAATGCCCGGTAAAGGTGACGCTGTCAAAAGGCTGCATTTGCGCTGCGGTAACCGCATTCACTTCCTGCACGCTTTTGCCATCTGGCGCTTTTATTGTGTAGCGCTCATTACTTGATGTCTGAGTTTCGAAGAAGCGACCGACTTTATTGGTTGGCGATTCAGATGAGGCCACGCCGGGGATCTGTACTGTCTTCGCCGCCGCACCGCCGGTGGCAAGCGCCGCTTTACCTGCCTGAGAATCTGCCGGAATCAAATCAGGCGACTGAACTTTACGCGCTGGCGCATCTGCTTTATAGATGTAAGCTGTAATGTACTGATTGCCGCCGCTGTTGGCATCAATCTGCCGGATAATAAAGAAAGAGGCCGCACCTTTGTCTTTCGCCTTTTTAGTCACCGCATCATTCACATCTGGCTGGCTGCGGTAAAAACCCGTTACGGTGACGGTATCATAAGGTTCCAGGCGGAATGCTTCACTTTTAGTCAGTTCACGAACGCCATTGATAATACGGTCTTTGTTTCCGGATGCTTTTGGGGCATCAGCATGGTAAAGGTCGGCCACCACACGCCAGTTGCCGCCATTGCCATTGGTATCGTTGATTCCCTGAACGTAAAAGGCGGCTGCACCCAGCTCATCGGCACGTTTTGAAACAGCGGCGGTGGCATCACCAATTGCGTTGAAGCGACCTGAAATAGCTATACGATCAAAGGGTTTCAGCGCGGCCGCTTTTTCCGGCGTCAGTTCCTGTGCCGCGTATGCGGATAATGATGTGAGTGACAACAGGGCTGATGCCAGAATGGTATTCTTCAGCTTCATAAAAATAATCCTTCGCCTTGCGCAAAAAATGAGTACGAAAACGTTCTGGACTCTTGATGTGTAACAGATTAGCTGCCGATTATTGCATGTAATAATGCATCCTGTCTCAGCCATTTTGAGCGTAATGAGATGGTTGGTAAAAATACCCGCGTTAATTTTTTAAAAAAATGTTAATTGTCGGGTATTTGTTTTTACATTCAGGGCAATCATTTGATTTGCAATCCCGGCAAGGTTAATGGTTTGTTAAATAATGAATTAAAAAATGAAAATTAATGCTTTTGTTTGATAAATAACGCATTTAATCAGCTCAATCCATTCACAATTTGGTCACTCCACAGTATATCTGGCCTCTTATGTTTATTTATCAATAAAAACTTTTTCAGGCTTACGTAATAGCTGGATCATCAAGGGTATTTTCAGTAGGTTATAACAGTTTGTAACACTCCTGTCAGGCCGCTGGCCCACGCAGTGAGGACCAGTATCATCTCACCTCTGATGAAGGGAATATTATGCTAATTGGAATAACCCGGGAGCGATTGCCCAATGAAGCACGCGTTGCCGCAACCCCCAAAACGGTGGAGCAACTACTGACATTAGGTTTCAGCGTCACCGTTGAACGTGGAGCAGGCAAACTGGCCAGTTTCGACGATGACGCCTATCTTGCTGCCGGAGCGACTGTTACCGATACAGCCAGCGTCTGGCAGGCAGATATTGTCATGAAGGTAAATGCACCAACGGATGAAGAGATCGCACTGTCTCGTGAAGGCTGCACCCTGATAAGTTTCATCTGGCCTGCACAGAATCCTGAACTACTGGAAAAACTGGCCGAAAGAAAAGTGACCGTGATGTCGATGGATGCGGTCCCTCGAATTTCGCGGGCGCAATCGCTTGATGCACTCAGCTCCATGGCAAATATTGCCGGCTATCGGGCAATCATTGAAGCGGCACATGAGTTTGGACGCTTCTTTGCCGGACAGATCACTGCGGCGGGCAAAGTTCCTCCGGCCAGGGTGATGGTTATTGGCGCGGGTGTTGCCGGTCTGGCCGCTATCGGTGCCGCAGGAAGTCTGGGGGCCGTGGTACGTGCATTTGATACCCGTCCCGAAGTGAAAGAGCAGGTCCGGAGCATGGGAGCTGAATTTCTTGAGCTGGATTTTAAAGAGGAAGCGGGCAGTGGTGATGGCTACGCCAAAGTGATGTCAGAGGCTTTTATCAAGGCAGAAATGGCTCTCTTTGCTGCGCAGGCTAAAGAAGTAGACATTATTGTCACCACCGCGTTAATTCCGGGACGTCCGGCACCAAAACTGATCACGGCGGAAATGGTCGCCACGATGAAACCCGGCAGTGTTATTGTCGACCTGGCCGCTCAAACCGGTGGCAACTGTGAACTGACCGTCGCGGACCAGGTCACCACCACCGACAATGGTGTCAAAATTATTGGTTATACCGACCTGCCATCCCGCCTGCCAGGCCAGTCTTCACAGCTGTATGGCACCAACCTGGTTAATCTGCTTAAACTGCTGTGTAAGGAGAAAAACGGTGAAATTCAGGTTGATTTTGATGACGTGGTTATTCGGGGCGTCACCGTTATTCGTGATGGTGATGTGACCTGGCCTGCTCCCGCCATTCAGGTTTCTGCCACGCCGAAAGCTGTCACCACTGCGGCCCGACAGCCTGAGAAAGTTGAAGCTAAACCCGTCTCTCCGCTACGAAAATATGCATTGCTGGCGCTGGCCGTGGTGCTGTTTGGCTGGTTTGCAAATGTCGCACCGCCCGCATTTTTGTCTCACTTCACCGTCTTTGCCCTCTCCTGCGTAGTGGGATACTACGTGGTATGGAATGTCAGTCATGCTCTCCATACCCCTCTGATGTCAGTAACCAACGCAATTTCCGGGATCATTGTGGTGGGTGCCGTATTGCAAATAAGCCACGGTGGGTGGGTCAGTTTTCTGTCCTTTATCGCCGTTCTGATCGCCAGCATCAATATTTTTGGTGGTTTCACCGTGACTCAGCGCATGCTGAAAATGTTTCGTAAAAACTAAGGGGTAATCAATGTCTGGTGGATTAGTTACAGCAGCATACATTGTTGCCGCGATTCTGTTTATTTGCAGCCTGGCTGGCCTGTCGAAACACGAAACGTCCAGACAGGGTAACCTGTTTGGTATCAGTGGCATGGCCATCGCTTTGTTAGCCACTCTCTTTGGCCCGGACAGCGGCAATGTGAGTTGGGTTCTGCTGGCGATGGTGGTTGGTGGCGCTATTGGTGTCAGACTGGCACAGAAAGTCGAAATGACTGAAATGCCGGAGCTGGTTGCGGTACTGCACAGCTTTGTTGGCCTTGCCGCCGTGCTGGTGGGTTTCAACAGCTATCTGGACCATGCTCCGGGTATGGAGCCGGTACTCGAGAACATTCATCTCACCGAAGTTTTCGTTGGTATTTTCATTGGTGCGGTCACCTTCACCGGTTCACTGGTCGCCTTTGGTAAGCTGTGCGGTAAGTTATCATCGCGTCCTCTGATGCTGCCTCATCGCCACAAACTTAATCTGCTGGCACTGGTGGTTTCACTGTGTCTGTTGATTATTTTCGTTCGCACCGACAGTACCGCAATGCAGGTGTTTGCACTGATTCTGATGACCCTTATTGCGCTGGCTTTTGGCTGGCACCTGGTGTCCTCAATTGGCGGGGCAGATATGCCTGTCGTAGTTTCGATGCTTAACTCTTATTCCGGTTGGGCAGCGGCAGCGGCGGGCTTTATGCTCAGTAACGATCTGCTGATTGTTACCGGTGCGCTGGTTGGTTCGAGCGGGGCGATACTCTCATACATCATGTGCAAAGCGATGAACCGCTCTTTCATCAGCGTAATCGCCGGTGGCTTTGGTACTGACACCAGCTCGGGCGGGGAAAGTGAAGAAGTGGGTGAGCATCGCGAAATCGATGTTCAGGGAACGGCTGAACTGCTCAATAACTCCCGTACGGTAATTATCACTCCGGGATACGGCATGGCAGTGGCGCAGGCGCAATATCCGGTTGCTGAGATAACAGAAAAACTGCGCGCCAGAGGAATTAATGTTCGTTTTGGTATTCATCCGGTGGCTGGCCGTCTGCCGGGACACATGAATGTGCTGCTGGCGGAGGCAAAGGTTCCTTACGATATTGTGCTGGAGATGGACGAAATTAATGACGATTTCGCAGAGACCGATACGGTGCTGGTGATTGGCGCTAATGATACCGTGAATCCGGCTGCGCAGGAGGATCCACACAGTCCAATTGCAGGTATGCCGGTACTGGAAGTCTGGAAAGCACAGAACGTGGTGGTATTTAAACGCTCAATGAATACCGGTTATGCCGGGGTGCAGAATCCGCTGTTCTTTAAGGAAAACACCCAGATGCTGTTCGGGGATGCAAAAGCTACCGTTGATGCAATTCTTAAAGCGCTGTAAACCATCGGACTACAGGGT
The DNA here is from genome assembly GCF_000590885.1 of Erwinia mallotivora. Lineage (GTDB taxonomy): Bacteria > Pseudomonadota > Gammaproteobacteria > Enterobacterales > Enterobacteriaceae > Erwinia > Erwinia mallotivora. The sequence goes on along the minus strand of NZ_JFHN01000020.1, from coordinate 87,281 downwards.
TCCAGCCAACCGGCATCTGACCGAAATCTTTCCGATCTGATGACAGAAAGCCCCGGCGTCATAGCCGGGGCTTTCTTATTGCTGCGGGTCACAGATGTTATCTGACTGGTACTGATAAGAGTCTGATGCTGCGGTATCGTAAACCAGCACTTACCTTAACCCTCTGTTTTGAGGAACAGGGCAGAATTACTGGTGACCTCACACCAGCGTCAGTCATCCTCATCATCATCCAGTTCTACCGGCGAGATAAATCCATCCGGTTTTATCGCCAGCAAATCGCAGCGAAGATGATCAATAACCTGCTCAGCGGTATTCCCCAAAAATGCGGCGGAAAGACCGGTGCGGCCAATGGTTCCCAGTACTACCACGCCAGCATCCAGCTGGGTGGCGATTTCCGGAATCACTTCTTCCGGTAGCCCTTTATCGACGTGGGTGAATTTTTCATCAATGCTGAATTTCTGCCGTAGCGATTTCATTGCCAGCAGGTGCTGTCCGCGAATGGCGTCGTTATAAACGCTCGGGTCGAAATCTGGCAGTTCAATGGCGATATTGATTGGCGTAACAGGGTAAGCGCCGACCAGATGTACTTCGGTATGATTGACCAGCTCAGCCAGTTCCAGCGTTTCCTGTACCAGTTTGGTATTGAGCGGGTCATGATGTGGCTCTTCACTGGCCAGGTTAACGGCGACTATGGCTTTGCCATCCTCTGGCCACGGCTGATCTTTTACCATCCATACCGGGCAGGGGCACTTGCGAAGCAGATGCCAGTCCGTTGGGGTAAACACCACCGCCTGCAACCGGTCATGCTGATGCGTCATCTTCAGTACAAGATCGTGATGGCCATTGAGCACTTCCTGAATGATGGCCTCATAGGGGCGGTTATGCCAGATCACCTTGATGTCAATTTCAACGCCAGCTTCAAGATAGGCGCTGGCCTGCTCACGGATCCATTCTGTACGCTGACTGACCACGCCTTTGCGCATGGTTGTTCGCTCATCGGGGGAAAGCAGGGTGGTCATCTCATAGGAAAAGTCATAGATGGGCAAAAAGGCAGTAATACGTCCACCCAGACGTTGATTGAGATAAACGGCCCGACGAAGCGCTGGCTGATCGTCCTGTTGTGGATCAACAGCCACAAGAATATTTTGATATTTAGCCATAACGGATTCTCCAGATGCTGATCGTTTCAAGATAGCGCAATCTTCAGACTGGCAGAAGAAAATTATCGGCAGTTCAATAAGTAATAATTATCCTGCTAGTTAATTTTCCGCGACTTCAGATTGATGTTACTGCGAGATGGTTAAGAATATAATAATCCTGTTGATGATTTTTACCCACCAGCTTCAGGTATCAGACATATAACTCAGGTGTTTTGGGTCAGCGTATTTTATTGACAATGTTGCACTACTGTCGAATCAACGCCCACCAATCCACAAAACAGGATCCAGCCAATGTTCCACTTGATTTTCAGCCTGCCAGGCTGGTACGTGATTGCGCGATTTATCATTCCTTTGCCGATAACGATGACAGCAAAAATATTACTCTCAGTGCTGGTTTTATCTGCCACACAGTTTTTAATTATCAGTCGTTTTACTTCTGGCTCTGTTTTTTCAGCAGAGATGCCCAGAATCATCATCATTCTTTTCAACTGGGCTTTCTGTTCGGTGTTATTTATTGCCCTGATGCAGTTACTGCTGGATCTGGTCATTCTGACAACGCTGCTTTTTCACCATCCTTTGTCGGGGCTGGAAGTCGTCCGTTACACCCTGGCATTTGTTGCCATGGCTGTGGCGGCTGTGGGTGTCACCCAGGCGATACGTATTCCCAGGCTTAAAGAGGTTGCCATTACTATCAACAATTTGCCTGCCGAATTTGAAGGTTTTCGCATGCTACAACTGACGGATTTACATCTCAGCAGACTGTTCAATGCAGGCTGGAGTTCTGTGCTGGTTGAAAAGGTGGCTGAACTGGACGTTGATCTGATCGTTATAACGGGCGATGTCGTTGATGGAACCGTACAGAATCGCAGAAATGACGTAGAGCCATTGCGCAGGCTCAATGCGCCTGATGGCGTGCTGGCGGTTACGGGTAATCATGAATATTTTTTTGAACAACAGCGTTGGACCGAACACCTGAATTCGCTGGGATTAAAAACGTTGCTGAATAATCATGCGGTAATTTGTCGTGGGGACGCAAAGCTGGTTATTGCCGGTGTTACCGATGCGTCAGCCGGAAGGCGGGGAGCGCCAGGTTCGGATTTAACGAAGGCGCTTGCTGATACGCCCCAGGATGCGCCGGTGATTCTCCTCGATCATCAGCCGCGTAACGCCAGGCGTAATGCGGAGCAGGGCGTGGATTTACAATTATCAGGCCATACCCATGGCGGTCTGATTGCGGGCTTTGATCGTCTGTTTGCCGGTGCTAATGGCGGTTTCGTTTCTGGTCGCTATGATGTGGCAGGGATGCAGCTTTATGTTAACAACGGCACTGCACTGTGGCCGGGTATGGCAATAAGACTGGGGCGACCGTCTGAACTGACCCGAATAACGTTAAAACGTGCAATCCAGTGACAGCGGGTGTCAGGGGCAAAAAGGGGTCATGAACCAGGATTAACAGAACAGGGAAGTAACCTGCCGGGGTGACTCACGAAAGGACTGTTAACCTGGAGACAAACGCCTCAGCCTGCCGACAGTAATATTAAACTGGCAGGGGCTGGACATATGGAATTAAAAAGAAACAAGCCTGGTGATAAATTAAAAATTAAGCCTGCGCAAGCGCAGGCCTGAGGAAAAATCTACGACATCTGTTGATGGCGTTAAAGCCAAAAGTGCCGCAATAAATAAAAAAAATTTGAAAAATACGACCACAATAAAATAAAGATGCATACCTGTTATTTATCAGGCAATAGCACGGCTCTGACCGGCAAGTTCTGACAGAACATCATGATTTTCGATGGTAATATATTTTCCTTTCACCGACAGCATCCCGCTCTTTTGAAAACGGCCAAGCAGTCGACTAATTGTTTCCACGGTCAGACCAAGATAATTGCCAATATCTCCCCGGGTCATGGTCAGGCGAAATTCGCGCTGAGAGAAGCCACGTTCACCAAAACGACGTGACAAACCATAGATAAAAGCGGCCAGCCGTTCTTCGGCATTTTTCTTCGACAGGAGTAATATCATTTCCTGATCCCCTTTAATTTCGCCGCTCATCAGCCGCATCATCTGCTGACGCAGGCTTGGCATCTTACCGGAAAGGTCATCAAGCGTTTCAAATGGGATTTCACACACCATCGCGGTTTCCAGCGCCTGAGAGAAACTGGGGTGATGACCTGCACTGATGGCATCGAAACCAACCAGGTCGCCCGCCAGGTGGAAACCAGTAATCTGTTCATCGCCCTGTTCAGTGATGGTGTAACTTTTTAGCGTCCCGGAGCGGATTGCATACAGTGATTTCAGTTCATCGCCGGCTTTGAACAGAGTCTGGCCTTTCTGGATAGGTTTTTTGCGTTCAATGATATTGTCCAGCTGATCGAGTTCATGCTCGTTCAGCGTGAAGGGAATGCACAGTTGACTGATACTGCAATCCTGACAGTGAATAGCACAACCGCCAGACTGAATACGTCTGCTAATAACTCGCTTTTCAGGGATCATAGTTATGGGCCCAGTTGATTATTGACTGAGGTCAATTTTATCACTTTTTTTTGTTTAAAGGGAACGGGTCAGAGCAGTTTTCGTCTTATTGAAGTCTCTATATCAATTTTAGTGTCACCTCGTTTAAGAATTTATCAAAAAAATAACATCCAACTTATTTCAATAATATTCCAACATAATAATTATCAATAATTGGCATTTTTCAAAAGTGGACGACAGACAGGCAGTAGATAACGATTGCTGTAATGCAGTATAAACTGTGATCTGTCCGCCACTATTTTTACGCCGACAATGGGGAAACGACACGATGAGTCCTGATGATAAAGAGTTGTTTAAAGACGCGATGGAAGATGTTGTCCCGCTGAAAAATCGTGCCAGCACTCTTTGGCTGAAATCTCCTGCACGCCAGGCTCCGCAACATAGCGTTGCAGAACCGTTGCCGCAAAATCCCCTGATCAGCGGTTTGCTGGACATTATCCCTGTTACCACCCCGCTGGAATATAAAGCGCAGGGGATCCAACAGGGGGTGCTGGACAAATTGCGCTGCGGAAAATACCGGCCTGATGCCAGTCTCAATTTGCTGCGCCAACCCACAGAATCCTGCCGACAGATACTCTACCGCTTTATGCTGGAGGCTATGCTGGAAAACTGCCGTAATTTATTGATTATTCATGGTAAAGGCAGCAAAGATACCGCCCACGCAAACATTGTCCGCAGTTATCTGTTTCGTTGGTTGCAACAATTTGAAGAGGTGCAGGCCTTTTGCATCGCCCGTCCCCAGCACGGCGGTAGCGGTGCCTGCTATGTGGGTTTAAGAAAGAGCGAACAGGCACGCGCGGAAAACCGTGAACGACATGCCAAACGCAGCCGTTGACCTCAGGATCCCCGGCCATCTCATCCTGTCGTCATCGGTTTTACTTATGAAAAACTACCACAACGGCGAATAAAAGATTTTCCTTGCGGGAAAGGGGCGTAATTCAGCAAGTGAAGCTTCTTACAATCCGTTATCATACCCGACACTTTTTTCAGGAACCGATGCCAGCCTGCTGAACGGCAGTGGCCCATGGAGCGCTATCGTGGAAAGTATCGCTGCGACAGATGTGCGAACCTTAATCAATGAAGGCAGTATCAGCCGTTACCAGCTACGGATTATTGTTCTTTGCTTTGCCGTGGTGGCAATGGATGGAATGGATATCGCAGTAATGGGGTTTATCGCGCCAACGCTGAAAGCTGCCTGGGGTGTGACTACCCAGCAACTGGGTATGGTGATCAGCGCTGCGCTGATTGGTCTGGCGCTGGGTGCGATGCTGGCCGGCCCGCTGGCGGATCGCTTTGGCCGCCGGAAAATTATCATCGGTAGCGTTTTCTTCTTTGGTATGTGGACGCTGGCGACGGCATTCTCACAGAACATCGATCAGATGATGTTGTTCCGCTTTCTTACCGGGCTGGGACTGGGGGCAGCCATGCCCAATGTAGGGACGCTGGTAGCAGAATATTCTCCTGAGCGTAAACGCGCCTTCATTATTACCGTGGTATTTTGTGGCTTCACTTTTGGCGCTGCCGGTGGTGGATTTGCTGCATCATGGTTGATTCCCAATTTTGGCTGGCATGCGGTACTGGTTGTGGGTGGCTTGCTGCCATTACTGATCGTACCGATGCTGGTCTCGTGGCTACCTGAGTCAGTACGGTTCCTGCTGGCCCGCTATGCCCCGGCTGAGCAGATCCGTAAGATTGTCGAGAAAATGGCACCGGGGAAAATTGACCGTCACAGCGAATTTGCCATGCAGGAGAAAGGGAGCCGCCACGGTTCGGTAAGACTGGTTACCAGCCGTCCTTTTTTGTTGGGCAGCACCATGCTGTGGGGCGGCTATTTTATGGGCCTGTTTCTGGTCTATCTGATCGGCAGCTGGCTGCCTTCTCTGGTCAAAGATATGGGGATGACTGTCACTCAGGCTGCTCTGGTTACCGCCATGTATCAGGCTGGCGGAACGGTAGGTTCGTTGTTTGCTGGTTGGATGATGGACCGTTTTAACGCCAATCTGGCGCTGGCCGCAATCTATTTTGTCGGGGCCATTGCCACTGTGTCTATCGGCTACGCGCTTGCTCATACGCTTACCCTCAGCCTGGTTGCCTTCAGTAGCGGCTTTTGTCTTAATGGCGCGAATACCGGAATGAATGCACTTTCTGCCAGCTATTATCCCACTCATGCGCGGGCCACCGGTTCCAGTTGGATGCACGGTGTTGGCAGGATGGGAGCCATTCTCAGCGCCTTCGTTGGGGCGCAGATGCTCGCTATGGGCTGGAATATCACCCAGGTATTTACCAGCCTTGCAATACCTGCCGTGCTGACATCACTGATGCTGTTGATTAAATATCGTTATGCTCATCATCGTAGCGCCTGAACACGCTGCCGCCCGACCTACACCCTGCGTCGGGCGACACCACAACCCTGCCGATAATCCGCTTTTGCTCCGTTTCCTGCTTCGCGCATCCCCCGGCTGGCCCGATCACAGTTTATGGATTTTTTCCTCAGCACCGTTCAGTTTCCACTAATCTGACAACAGTCAGGACAGGACAGGAGCGGGATGATGACTGATTTATGGGTGAGTGCCGACACTATTCGTGATAATTTTGCCAGCGCAATGTCTGCAATGTATCAGCAGGAAGTCCCGCAGTATGCTGTGTTACTCAAGCTGGTTGCTGAGGTTAATCAGCAGGTGCTTGATCAACAACCAGCGCTGAGACGTCAACTGGCAGAAAGTGGTGAACTTGCCCGGCTGAGTGTTGAACGGCACGGCGCAATCCGCGTTGGCACGGCAGCAGAGCTGTCAATGCTGCGACAGATGTTTGCTGTTATGGGCATGTACCCGGTGGGCTATTACGATCTGAGTCAGGCCGGTGTGCCCGTGCATTCAACGGCTTTTCGGCCGATATCAGACCTCTCGCTTAACCACAATCCTTTCCGCCTGTTTACTTCGCTGCTGCGACTGGATTTGATCGACGCCCTGCCATTACGGCAGAGGGCGACGGAGATTCTGGCGCAGCGTGATATTTTTACTCCACGTTGCCGTGAAATGGTGGCATTACATCAGCAGCAGGGCGGTTTCACCGCTCATCAGGCGGCTGAGTTTATTACCGAATCGCTGGAAACTTTTCGCTGGCATGAGCAGACTACGGTTGACTCCGCCACCTGGCAGGCGTTGCAACAGCAGCATCGCCTGATTGCCGATGTGGTCTGTTTTCCAGGATGTCATATTAATCACCTGACGCCCCGCACGCTGGATATTGACCGCGTGCAGGCGCTGATGCCCCAGCGGGGGATCGTGCCCAAAGCCATTATTGAAGGTCCTCCCCACCGTAAGATTCCTTTATTGCTGCGGCAAACCAGCTTCAGAGCCCTGGATGAGCCAGTGCGCTTTACTGACCGACAACAGGGCATGCACACTGCCAGGTTTGGCGAAATCGAACAGCGAGGCATCGCGCTTACCGCAACAGGCAGAGCATTGTATGATCGGCTGCTGTTGCAGTGTGAAGCGGGCACTGATAACGACATCCATCAACACCAGCTGACAGAGGTTTTCCGGCAATTCCCCGATGATGAACAGACGCTGCGTCAGCAACAGCTGGCATGGTTTCACTATTCGCTGACTGAAAGCGGCAAGGCCGCACCGCAGCGCATTACGCAGTTGCAGGATATTGAGAAACTGCTTGCCGAAGGGTTGATCCGTGCCACGCCAATGATTTATGAAGATTTCCTGCCGGTCAGTGCCGCCGGTATTTTCCAGTCAAACCTGGTCGGTGAAGTAAGAAAAATCAGTCAGGGCAATGCCAGCCGGGTGGCCTTTGAGCAGGCGCTGGGGGCAAATGTGCAGGATGAAATCACGCTTTATGCTGCGCGGCAACAAGCCAGCCTGCAACGCTGCGGGCTGGCATAAAAGAGAGTCAGAAGATCATTGCAGGCTGCTGTTGCGGATCAAACAATATCTGCCTGCGCCCAGCAGCATGATGGCGAACGCGGCAAAGAAATAGAAAGCTTCCCCCTCCAGCGCCCATGCGCCGACGGAGGTGCGATCCCAGACCGCGCCGGTCTTGACCAACAGGGTCGCAAACACCAGATTGACCGCGATAATAAATGCGGCCGGGCGGGTCATCAGTCCGATAATCAACATAACCGGCGCGACCACCTCGCCTATATAGGCTCCCCAGGCGACAAAGCCCGGAATGCCGTGCGCTTTCAGCATGCTGGCAATCCAGCCGACACCGTGCACCACTTTAAATTCACCGTGAAACAGCAGCAAAAAACCAAGAGAAAGACGCAGCACCAGCTTGCCAAAATCGGGATGATCAAAGAAGCGGTTAAAACCGCTGTTAATGGCAGTAAACATCTCAAATCCTCATGCAGGTTGTTTAAAACGCCGGGATTCAGGCTGCACTTTTTGCCTCACCGCTAATCTTATCTCTGGCGGCAAACAGGGCGACCGTACCGTGCAGCTGAATCTCGACCTCACGAAAATGCTGTTGCAGGGCCATTTTCAGACTGGACAGGGAATCATGCTGGTTACCAAAAATCCCCTTTTTATTGTAAACATTCATCAGCTTGCGTCCGAAAGCATTATGCTCCACGCCGCTGCCTAAAATCGTCGCGCCATAAACGGTTCCGCCCTGAGTCACCGCCGCCTTGATATTAGCCAGTGCGATACTTTTCAATGACATCTCACCGGGCAGGCAGTGCAGGAGATAGAAAAGGGATACCGAGTCGTAACGATCGTTCATCTCAGCGGGGAAGGGTTTAAAAACGTCATGACGAACACGGTCGGTAACACTACCGGTACCAATACGCCCGGCTGCTGCGTCAAGACTGACAGGATTAAGATCCAGCAGTGAGACGCGTTCCAGTGCCTGCGTGGAGTTTGCAAGATACCAGCCTGTCCCCACGCCGATATCGAGATGGTTTTTACTTAAATGACGCTGGAAATGGGGCAGAAGTATTTGCTCAGTAGGGCAGCGCCAGGCATAGCGATTGGAAATATTCAGTACCCACCAGTCATAGAGACGCAGAGTAACAGGCGTATAAACTCGCGAACCTTTCGCGCTATCAACATTCATTATTCTTCCTTAACAGTCGGCCATTTCGTTGTGGGGCTATAAGGTAATGTAATCTTTAACTTGATTACAATAAATCCTGCACAGACAACGTGAGAAACATTCATAGCGCTTATTTTACAACCAGTAACAGGGTATGAGTGATCAAACGCATTGTCACAGGCTACCCTCTGGGCCCACCGGGTTAATAATTCCGGGCCTTCCATTGGCAAATTGAGAAAAAACGCCCCTGATACTGCCTCAAACTGTGATCGACAGAACGAATTTAACAATCTGGTTTTATTTACATAAGTCTCTGTTGCGTCAGTTTGAGATAAAAAAGCCTGTCACTGCAAATACTTAACCTTTCACTACCTTTCTTAACATTATGAATAAAAAGAAATAATTACTCAGGTAATGCGCGAGGGTGCCGATAACCCGTATCAGGCATCCAGATGTCAGTCTGAGCTGACTCAGTTTTCTATCGTTACGGAGTAGTTATGAATATGTTAAGAAACTTTACCATCCGCAGCGTGTTGCTTTGGATCCTCGGGCTGTTCTGCCTGATGTGGTCTGCCGTAGGCATGTACAGCGTTTATTCTTTGAACGCACTGGGAAAGGGAAACGAAGTTGATCGCCAGCTGGTTAACCAGATGACTATTTTGAGTAAAGGCAACGATCAATATTTTCGCTTTATCACCCGGCTGAACCGGGCCGTTGATTCCCGGCAGGCCGGCAGTGCTACGGCGGCAGCGGATATGGCATCCGTACAAAAAGCACTGGATAACATGACGAAATATCTGGCTGACTTTAAAGCCCTTTCGCCCGGACCCATTGACGCCAGTTATTCGGCAGCGGTGATCGCCAACTGGGAAAAATTGCTCAATGAGGGTGTTCTGCCGCAGATGCGGCTTGCTCAACAACCTGTGCTTGATGATTTTCGTCGTCATGCAGCAAATGTCACCCCCATGCTAAGTCGGGATTTTGGCGGCAGCGTGGAGAAATTCAACAGTGCGGCCAGTGATAAGCTGGATGTCACCAGGGTAAAAGTCGATTATCTGACCCATGCAACCAAACTGGTGATTGTTATGGCGGCGATTGCCGGTCTGGTGATTCTGTTGTTAACCGATCGCTACCTGGTAAAAATGCTGGTGCGCCCGCTGGAGGGAATGCGTCAGCATTTTCGTCTGATTGCTGAGGGTGACCTGAGTCAACCGATTGAAGATATCGGACGCAACTGCGTAGGTAAACTGGTTCCGCTGTTGCGGGCGATGCAGGAGAGTCTGCGCGATGCGGTAAGTGCCATCCGTAACGGGACCGACAACATTTATCGTGGTGCGGCAGAAATCTCTTCCGGGAATAACGACCTCTCATCCAGAACGGAAGAGCAGGCGGCAGCCCTTGAGCAGACGGCAGCAAGCATGGAGCAGCTGACCGCGACGGTAAAACTAAACGCTGATAATGCGGCACACGCCAGTGAACTGGCCGAAATTGCCTCCAGCACCGCCAGTAAAGGGGGTAAACTCGTTGGTGACGTTGTCACAACCATGCAGGGCATTGCCGGCAGCTCACATAAAATTGGTGAGATCACCAGCGTGATCAACAGCATTGCCTTTCAGACCAATATCCTGGCACTGAATGCTGCCGTTGAAGCCGCCAGAGCAGGTGAACAGGGGCGAGGTTTTGCAGTGGTCGCCAGTGAAGTTCGCAACCTGGCTCAGCGGAGTGCTAACGCCGCTAAAGAGATTGAATCATTAATCAGTGATTCCGTCAGCAGAGTGGATAACGGCTCGCGTCTGGTGGGAGAAGCAGGCAGTACCATGGATGAAATCCTGCGGGCAGTGGAAGAAGTCACGCAAATTATGAAGCAGATAGCCTCAGCGTCGGAAGAGCAGAGTAAGGGGATATCTCAGGTGGGCACTGCCATTACCGAAATGGACAGCGTCACGCAACAAAATGCCTCACTGGTGGAACAGGTTTCAGCCGCCGCCAGCGCGCTGGAACGCCAGACTGAAGAGTTGACGCTGTCGGTGTCAAAATTCCGTCTGTCCCCGACGGCGATATCGGCAGCTGTCCCGCAGCTCACAACGGCAACCAGTCTGAAGCCAGCTCAGTCGCTGCCGCTTCCCGGAGCGGCTAAATCAAAAGCGTCGCCTGATGACTGGGTCTCTTTCTGAGCATACTGACAGAGCCACGCCACCAGCTCCTGTAACTGAGCGGGCGCTTCGTTGGCCGGGCGCTGAACCAGACTCCACACCGCGCCCGTTTTAACCGTTGCCCCGAATGGGGCAACCAGCCGTTTCATTGCCAGATCCGATTCGATCAGCGTCACATCGGCCACCGTCACACCAAATCCCTGAACAGCAGCGCCGATCGCCAGATCCATCGTATCGAAATGCTGGTTGCGCCTCATTGTCACCTGCCTGCGCTGCTGATTGAGCCACAGCAGCCAGTCGCGGTTATCGGCAGTCGGATGCAAAAAAGTAAACCGCTCCAGCGCCTCAATTTCCAGCCCACCTTCTGGTGCAAGTTCAGCGGCAAGCACCGGTGTCAGCGCTTCATCAAATAACCGATAACTGCCGGTCAGGGGTGGCCCGTAAAGTATTGCCGCATCATAGTTTTCCAGCCGACTATGATGATCGAGCGTGGTGGTCAGTGAGACATGAAGGTCTGGCCGGGCCTGCTCCAGTGCCACCAGTTTTGGCACCAGCCAGCGCATGGCGCAGGTGGGGGCTTTCAGTCTGATCACCGCATGGGTTCTGCTGGCCTGATCGGCAGCCTGAGTCATTTGTTCGTAACCGGCTCGCACGGCGGGCAGCAGCGCTGCGCCCTGAGCCGTGAGACGCAAACCGCGAGCGTGGCGATCAAACAGGGCAAAGCCCAGCCAGTTTTCCAACATTGCCACTTTACGACTGACCGCACCCTGGGTAATGCATAACTCCCGGGCAGCATGAGTAAGGTTAAGATGACGGGCAACAACAATAAAAGCATAAACCGCATTGAGTGGCAGCGGACGCCTCGACATGGTCATTCCTGTAAGCAATGTTTAAAAGTCATGGCTATTATGACAACAATTCGCTTGTTCGCTCAAGCCGCCTCACGTTGAATGAATTACACCGTTTTACCCGTTATGTGGAGTATGCATGACCATCAAATCCAGCGTGCAGCCGCGTTCGAAACTGCCTGAAACCGGCACGACCATTTTTTCAGTGATAGGTCAGCTTTCTGCACAACATCAGGCCGTTAACCTTGCACAGGGCGCGCCAGATTTCCCCTGCGATCCCATGCTGACGGCCAGTGTGACCAGAGCGATGCAGCAGGGACATAATCAATATGCGCCAATGACCGGCCTGCCTGCGTTGAAAGAGGCGCTGGTCAGTAAGGTCAGTGCCCTTTATGGTCAGCAATATGATGTCGGCCGCGAAGTGTTAATTACCGGCAGTGCCAGTCAGGGTATTTATGCTGCTATCAGCGGCCTGGTACATCCGGGCGATGAAGTTATCTTCTTCGAACCGGCGTTTGACAGTTATGCGCCGGTAGTGCGATTGCAGGGTGGCATTCCGGTGGGGCTGAAACTGCAACCGGGGGATTTTACTGTTAACTGGGACGAGGTCCGCGCCGCCATCACGTCGCGCACGCGGATGATCATTATTAACACCCCTCACAATCCCGGTGCACAGGTGCTTACCCGACAGGATCTTGATCAACTGGCGGCTATCATTCGTCACAGCGATATCGTGGTGCTGTCCGATGAGGTGTATGAGCATATTCTGTTTGACGGCCGGCAACATCACGGCATGGCAACCCATCCGGAACTGGCACAGCGTAGCGTTATCGTCTCCTCTTTTGGTAAAACCTTCCACGTCACCGGATGGCGAGTTGGTTACTGTCTGGCCCCGGCGGAACTGATGAGCGAACTGGTCAAAGTGCATCAGTTTATGATGTATTCCGCTGATACACCGATGCAGGTCGCTTTTGCCGACTATCTTCGCCAGCCTGAAAATTATCTGGGTTTGCGCGATTTTTATCAGCGCAAACGCGATTTGCTGATCGCATTATTGCAGTCATCGCCATTTCGGTTGCTGCCTTCTGCGGGATCGTTCTTTATGCTGGCAAGTTATGCTGATTTCAGTGATGAGCGTGACAGCGAAATGGTAAAACGGCTGATTGTTGATTACGGCGTCGCCACTATTCCACTCTCGGCGTTTTATACCGACGGCAGCGACAACAAACTGATTCGTCTCTCTTTTGCAAAAGATGACGCCACATTACGAGCCGGTGCTGAAGCGCTGTGCCGGGTAAAGTCCTGAATGACTTCTGAGGGGAAGTGAATGAAGAAACTGAGTGCACTGTTAGTGGCAGCAGGGTTGTTGTCATCATTACCGGCAATGGCGCAGGAGAGCCTCCGTTATGGCCTTGAATCACAATATCCGCCATTTGAAAGCCGTAATGCGGCAGGTGAGCTGGAAGGGTTCGATGTCGAACTGGGTAATGCCATCTGTCAGGCCGGTGGCTTCAAATGCAGCTGGGTGGAAAGCAGCTTCGATGCGCTCATTCCGGCGCTGAAGGCGAAAAAGTTCGACGCCATTAACTCGGCAATGAACATCACCGAAGCCAGACTGAAAAGTATCAGTTTTACCCGGCCCATTTATCGCATTCCCAGCCAGCTGATCGGTAAACGTGGATCAGGTCTGCAACCTGAGTTGGCGTCGCTGCGAGGCAAGAACATTGGCGTGCTTCAGGGGTCAGTTCAGGAAACCTATGCTAAAAAACACTGGGAGCCACAGGGTGTGACCATCACTTCCTACCAGGATCAAAACCAGGTTTACAGTGACATGGTGGCGGGCCGTCTTGATGCCACGCTGGTGATGTCGGCAGCGGGTCAGTCTGGCTTTCTGGAAAAACCGCAGGGGAAAGCGTTCAGCTTTGCCGGCGCGCCGGTAGAAGATAATCAGATACTGGGGGTTGGCATTGGTTTTGGTTTGCGTAAAGACGACAGTAAATTAAAGGAAGCGCTGGATAACGCCATCGCTAAAGTCCAGTCTGACGGCACCGTTACCCGGCTGGCGACAAAATACTTTCCTGGTATCGACGTCGGCGTTAAACCTTAACAGGTCTGAACTGGACTCTTCAGACTGGGCCAGCAATCAACAGAGAGATTGCTGATTTATCGCTGAGTAAAAAACCACGTCCTTCAGGCGTGGTTATCCACCATCAGAAAAGATCAGCACAATAAAATCCCCGATCACCACAAATTATTCCAGTCTTAGTTTTTTCTGCGGATGATAAGTTAACCCGCAGTTTTTGCAAAAAATGTACGGAGCAAGTGATGAGCAGTGGGTTAACCTCCTTCGCCTGTTAAACAGGCAGTTATCCATTCCCCAAATCTGACCGCCTCCGGAATTGAGAAAAAAACATCGCCAGATGTCGTGAGACATCGATCACAGCCACGCTGACAGATGCCTGTACATCAATGAATCCCCGCAGGCCAAAAGCTGCGGATATCGATCAATTACTGCCTGAAATTTCAGGGTGGTTGCGTTTATGGATAACAATCAACATCGCGCAGCGCTGATCGCCCGGCAAATTTTATAAAAGTGCTCAGCGGCGAGGGACAATCAGGCCGAAACGTTCGTCCGGACTGAGGGCAGGTCAGGAGCACTGAGTCATTGATGACGTTGTGGCAGTTATCGTTGATTCACTGGAACTGAATTAAAAATAACCACAAGGATGAGGTCGAAAATGTCCGGATACAATGCGGTTGTTTCATCGCAACCCGAGGGTTGGAGCGATAAAACTGTGGCCAGTCAGATCCAGCCATCACGCAGTTTTAAGCTGGCAGATGCGTTATTGCTGGGGCAGTTTGTTCGTGAACATGCCGCAGAATTTGGTGTGCCGGTAGTGTTCAGCATGGTGGACGCGCAGGGGACCCAGCGCCACTTTTTTAGCATGGACCATGCCATGCTGATAAGTCATCAGTTGGCGTACCAGAAAGCCTGGACGGCAGCGTCATTGAGAATGACAACAGAAAAGCTGGGCCAGCAGGTTCAACCTGATATGGAGCTGGCGGGCTTACAATATACGCCGGGCATATGTTGTATCGGTGGCGGCTTGCCTTTCTGGTCAGGCGGGCAGCTGTTGGGCGCGGTCGGCGTCAGTGGCGGAAGGGTGTATCAGGATATCGCGATTGCCCGTTTTGCGCTGGCTCAGTTCAGCCGCACGCGCTATCCGCTTGAATATTCTCACCATTACAAGGAGTTGGCATGTATCCAGGCACAGCGAGGTTGATTATTAACGGCGGCTCATCTTCATTTATGGTCTTTTACCGTTATGCCGACCTTGCCGGCAAAACAGTCAGGTGATGGTAACTGAAATCTTTGGCAGCTGACCGCAACATATCACCACACTGGCCATATCTGGTGAGCTGGCCGCAGTGACAGAAGCGATATGCATAATCGGCGATTGAACAATTCAGCTGTGACCGATGGTCACACCGATTATTTAGGGAGTTACTTCATGTTAGAACAAGGATTTTCTGAACCGACCCGTCGCGTGGTCAGACTGAAGAATGCGATCCTTCAGGCAAAGCCCTGCGTGGAAGCAGAAAGAGCGATGCTGGTGACCCGGGCTTATCAGCAAAATGAACACCTTCCTGCCATTATGCGCAGAGCAAAAGCGGTGGAGAAACTCTTCCTTGAACTGCCGGTTACGATTCGTCCTGACGAGCTGATTGTCGGAGCGGTAACAGTCAATCCTCGATCGACAGAAATTTGTCCCGAATTTTCTTATGAATGGGTCGAAAAAGAGTTTGAAACCATGCAACATCGCCTGGCCGATCCTTTTGTTATTTCGTCACAAACCGCGCAGGATCTTCATCAGGCTTTTAAATACTGGCCGGGTAAAACCACCTGTGCTCTGGCTGAATCCCTGATGTCACAGGGGACTAATGAGAGCATGGCGCGTGGAGTTTTTAGCCCGGGCAATTACCTGTATGGTGGCGTCGGCCATGTCTGCGTTGATTACGGCAAAATACTGAATAAAGGCTTTCGCGGCATCATTGAAGAAGTTAATGATGCGCTGGCACGACTTGATCGCAGTGAACCCGGTTATATACGCAAAGAGCAGTTTTATCAGGCGGTCATTATCAGTTATCAGGCAGCAATTGTTTTTGCTCACCGCTATGCGGATGAAGCTCTCCGGCTAGCCAGCAGGGAGAAAGAACCGCAGCGTAAGCGGGAACTGGAGCAGATAGCAGAAAACTGTAAGCGTGTACCGGAACATGGGGCTGAGAATTTCTGGCAAGCCTGTCAGGCTTTCTGGTTCATTCAAAGTATGCTGCAAATTGAATCCAGCGGTCACTCTGTCTCGCCAGGGCGTTTCGATCAATACATGTATCCATACCTGAAAGCTGATAAAACCATCCTGCCTGAATTTGCACAGGAACTGGTTGATTGCTGCTGGATTAAACTCAACGACATCAATAAAACCCGGGATGAAGTGTCTGCACAAGCTTTCGCTGGTTATGCGGTCTTTCAGAATCTTTGTGTTGGCGGTCAGACCTCTGATGGCCAGGATGCCACCAACGCGCTCAGCTATATGTGCATGGAGGCAACGGCTCACGTGCGATTGCCGCAGCCCTCCTTTTCTGTTCGTGTATGGCAGGGATCGCCGGATGCCTTTCTCTATCGGGCATGTGAGCTGGTACGCCTGGGTATGGGTGTACCCGCTATGTATAACGATGAAGTGATTATTCCGGCGTTGCAAAACAGAGGGGTGACACTGGCTGATGCACGGGACTACTGCATCATTGGTTGTGTGGAGCCACAGGTCCCTCACCGCACGGAGGGATGGCACGATGCTGCCTTTTTCAATGTTGCCAGGGTGCTGGAAATTACCCTTAATAATGGCCGGGCAGGTAACCATCAGTTGGGTCCGGTTAGCGGTGAAATGACCGATTTCACCAGCATTGAAGACTTCTATCGCGCGTTCCGTCAGCAGATGGCGCACTTCGTTCATCAACTTGTTGAAGCCTGCAATGCTATTGATATGGCACATGCGGAACGCTGCCCACTGCCATTCCTTTCGGCACTGGTGGATGATTGTATTGGACGTGGTAAATCCTTACAGGAGGGGGGAGCTGTATATAACTTTACCGGGCCACAGGCTTTTGGCATTGCTGATACCGGAGATTCCGTTTATGCCCTGCAAAAGCAGGTGTTCGAAGAGGGCAGAATCACCCTTGCGGAATTAAAAAATGCGCTTGAAGTCAACTTTGACCATCACCCTGACCCGGAGCGACAGCTGTCTTCCGCGTTGCAGCTGTGGGTCGGAGATAACAACAGGTTTACAGAAACCCGTCGCATTCTGGAAAGTACGCCCTGTTTTGGTAATGACATTGATGAAGTGGATTTGGTGGCACGTCGCTGTGCGCTGATTTATTGCCAGGAAGTTGAGCGCTACAGTAATCCTCGTGGGGGGACATTTCAGGCTGGGATTTATCCTGTCTCGGCTAATGTATTGTTTGGAAAAGACGTTGGAGCATTACCTGATGGTCGTCTGGCCGGGGAACCACTGGCTGACGGGGTTTCACCTCGTCAGGGCAAAGATACCTTTGGGCCCACTGCGGCGGCAAACTCTGTTGCCAAACTTGATCACTTCATCGCGTCGAATGGCACCCTGTATAACCAGAAATTTCTGCCGTCATCACTGGCTGGCGAGAAGGGCCTGCGTAATTTCAGCGCGATGGTGCGAAGCTATTTTGACAAAAAGGGAATGCATGTTCAGTTTAACGTCATCGATCGTGAAACTTTGCTGGCGGCCCAGAACGATCCCCGGCAGCACCAGGATCTTGTTGTGCGGGTAGCAGGTTACAGCGCACAGTTTGTCGTTCTCGCCAAAGAAGTTCAGGACGACATTATCAGCCGTACTGAGCAACACTTCTGAGTCCGGGTGGGCCGTATTCTGCAATAGGGCCCCCTGCGGACTGCATCATGGTATTACGGAACTCTGATGGAAAAAGTGGATTATCAGGCAGAAGGGATTCTGTTCAATATTCAACGCTATTCCCTGCACGACGGGCCGGGTATTCGTACAATTGCTTTTTTTAAAGGATGTCCACTCGCCTGTAAATGGTGCAGTAATCCTGAATCACAGTCCCCACGGCCGGAATTAATATATAAGAACAACAACTGCATTCGCTGTGGCAGGTGTGTTGCAGCCTGTGAACAGCAGGCAATTGAGATAAATAATCGCTATTTTGTCGATCGTGAGCGGTGCATTCAGTGTGCTAAATGCACAGAGGTGTGTCCTGTGGGCGCGCTTGAGATGAAAGGCCGTCGCATCACCGTCGCAGAAGTCATTCTTCAACTGCAAAAAGACGAAAACCTGTATCGTCGCTCAGATGGGGGAATCACTTTGTCTGGGGGCGAGCCGCTGGCACAACCTGTGTTTGCCAGAGAGTTGCTGAAGGCCTGCAAGCAGAGAGGCTGGCATACGGCGATTGAAACGACCGGTCTGACGACGCCCAAAATCATCGACGACATTTTTCCGTGGGTTGACCTGGCGCTGACCGACATTAAAGCGATCCATCCTGCGGTACACCGGCATAATACCGGCGTTGATAATCGCCTCATCATGGAGAATCTGATCCGTATCTCGTCGATTACTCAGGCTGTCGTACGCATCCCGGTTATTCCCGGCGTCAATGATAATCAGCAAGAGATGCAGCGTATCGCCGGGTTTGCGCGGTTGATGTCAAACGTCACCACCATTCATTTATTGCCTTACCACAATTTTGGTGAAAATAAATATGACCTCCTTGGCCGTGATTATCTCCTCAGCGGATACAGCAGCGTAAGTCCTGAAAAAATAGCATCACTTCAGGAGACTATTGTTTCATCAGGTTTTGAGTGCCTGATCGGCGGTTAGCACCGGAAAGTTTTTTTTATGTTTCTTAACCGATGGTGAAGGCGGGGTAAGGTAACTGCCTGTCGTCCGGTGTCGGTGCTGGCTGGCCGTCAACACTCAAAACATTACGTTCTGGTTCAGATTGCTAATGCAGTTTTGTGCTGGCAGAGGGCTTAAACTTAAGCCTTATCGTATGTAACCGTATAATAAGTTACAATATTTATTCCATTAATTACCAGTTAAGGCCCAGAGGGCTTTTCTGATCGTAATATCCCCACAGGACACAAGAAGCTCAGCCTGTGGCGGGGCTCTTGCATCAGAATGGTCAACATCCAGCCTTGATGTACAATAATTCTCTATATCCATACTGACCTGTATATATCACTTTGACCGCATGGTGATAAATTATCCTGTCGTAAATGAAGAACTTTTGTTCTTCTGATAAATTAACAAGTATCTCTGGTTAATTTAATAAGTATCAAAAACTGGCTCTTTCATAAATTACCAACATTTCTTCGGTAGTCAGAGGGTGCCATGCCGGTTTCTTTTTTAAAAATACGACAAAAATAATTCGAGTCATGCCAGGATAATTCAAGGGCGATGGCGTTAACCTTGAGGTCACTGTATTGCAGCAATGACTTGGCAACGCTAATTTTTCGGTGAGTAATATAATTCGACAGGCCCGTGCCCGTACTTTTTTTGAATTTACGACTCAGGTAACATGAGCTGACAAAAGATTTTGCGGCAATTTCGTCGAGGGACATATTATTAAGAATATTTCTTTCTATGTGGAATTTTGCTCTGGAAATAAAATCCATTTTCATTTCCGTATGCCGCAAAATATACTCAAATAGTTCTGCACTGATATCAATCAGGGTGGTGATAATATAACCAAAGTAGCTGCGACTCAGTCCATGAGCATTCAGGAAATTTATTATTACCTCGATTTTATTACGACAATCTCTCAAACATTCACTCTGTAATTCAGGCCGTTTTATTATTATTTTTAACATTTCGGTTAGTCTGTTTGTATATGGAAAGGGCCCCTTCTGGCAGGCGTTAAATCCATCAATAAGATTAAAAATAAAATGATGCCACTGTGTATAATCACATGTCTCGAACATCGTACTGATTTTCTTTGTAAGTGCTTTTCTGAAAACAATGTCATGATAATTGATACACAAATTTTTCAGAACAGTATCGATTATCAGTTTGCTCTTCACTGGTTTAAGAAGATAATCATCCACTTTAAGACTCAACATGTACCGGATGGTATGAAAGTCATCATTGGCGGTAACAACAATGATTTTGGTTCCTGAATCCTTTTGTCTGAGATACTCTACAATCTGACAGCCATCTGGCACAGAGATATTTATATCAATCAGTACTATATCTATACAAGATAGCCGATCGATTAACATCAATGCGCTTTCTCCTGTACCTGCTTCATAAATTCGTATATTTTCCGGACATTTTGAAAGTATACCTTTGAGTGATTTCGACTCGACTGGTTCGTTTTCGATAATAACGACACTGTACATACCTTTCCTCCATGTTAAAGGGATGATGCCAGAAGGGTGAAATATCATAATTCTGTCTACATAGTATTCAGGGATAAAATTATATCATTAACACCGGTTGTAGCCTGATTTCATTATCAACCAGTCTGTCTCAGACTGATTTACAGGGTGCCCGTATCATGGTCCATAAATCAATCAGTACGATCATATTTTTCCGGTTTTATTCTGAAAACATGATACATATGGTTGCTAATCAACAGATTATTTAAGTGTAAATTACATCCCAAATGCCAGCAGGCACTACTCAGAAAAATATAAACCTTATCATTCATAATGACATCAGGTATTGAAGCGTTTCAGAACAGCTCTCGCAAATAACCAAAGCCTGAAACAATGTTGGTTGATTGTTATAAATAATATTTATCCGTTTTTGATTTACCATTTAACTTTTATTGCATGATTAAACCCTGACTACTTTGACATAAAAATTCAACTATTGATCCATTTTCATCAGTCATGCAATAAGTATGTTCTTATTTTTACTTTTGTTGTATTTCAGGAAGAAATTAAAAATATCAGTTAAGTTATGAAAAATATCTAAACCGATCGTTAATTGATTGTTAAAGATTAGTGGATAAAGAAAAAATACAGTACAACCCCGTTTCAGTGTGTCAGTTGCTTCATATTTTGATAAATTAGATATTTTTCGGGTGTGTTGAATTTCCCATATTTTATTCCTGATTGGCCAAATGCCTGCCACAATCAATATCAGGCAGGAAGATATTTACAACCTTAAATTATGATTTAACTTAACACCTGCTGAAATTGCCCTGACAATCAACCATAAAAACAATGTTGTAGCAGTTGCATGAAATTTTAATTATCAGGAAATAAGTAAGTACGATGTTTGTGACCAATATCAGCAGAATTTGCTGAATTTTGCCATATTTTCCTTTTTCTGGTCAGCCAGCTTAAGGTAGCAATAGCCGCTTGCTTCGTAGACTGCAAAATCTAATCACCTGCGAAGGACGTCAATCATGAATCAGGCAATTGTATCAGGCATTCTCTGGCATCTGGTGGGTGCCGCAAGTGCCGCATGTTTTTATGCCCCCTTTAAAAAAGTTCGTCACTGGTCATGGGAAACAATGTGGTCGATTGGCGGAATCATGTCGTGGATCCTGTTACCCTGGCTGATAAGTAGCATCCTGCTACCAAATGTCTGGCAATATTACAGCGCTTTTTCCGTGACGCAGCTGATGCCAGTATTTCTTTTTGGCGCGATGTGGGGCATCGGCAATATCAACTATGGCCTGACCATGCGCTATCTGGGCATGTCTCTGGGTATTGGGACGTCAATAGGCGTGACGCTGGTGGTTGGCACCCTGATGACACCGCTACTTCAGGGGCGTTTTACTGACCTGTTCAGTTCGGCAGGTGGAGAGTTGACACTCATCGGAATACTGGTTGCATTGGCTGGAGTCGCTATTGTTTCACGAGCGGGACAGCTCAAAGAGCGGGCAATGGGAACAACTACCGAGGAGTTCAGTCTCAAAAAGGGACTGATGCTGGCGGTAATGTGCGGCGTATTTTCGGCTGGCATGTCGTTTGCAATGAATGCGGCTAAACCTATGCATGAGGCTGCTGCGGCACTGGGAATTAATCCACTTTATATTGCACTGCCCAGTTATGTGGTGATTATGGCAGGCGGTGCAGTAGTCAATCTGGGTTATTGTTTTTTTCGTCTTGCCACCGCGTCAAATTTGTCAGTAAAAGCCGATTTTTCATTAACAAAATCACTACTTATCAGTAATGTGCTGCTGTCGTTAACAGGGGGCACCCTTTGGTATTTGCAGTTTTTTTTCTATGCATGGG
The DNA here is from genome assembly GCF_000590885.1 of Erwinia mallotivora. GTDB lineage: Bacteria > Pseudomonadota > Gammaproteobacteria > Enterobacterales > Enterobacteriaceae > Erwinia > Erwinia mallotivora. Next base: position 65,248 of record NZ_JFHN01000020.1, on the reverse strand, counting down.
GGCACGCCCGCATCCCGGCACAGTATGACTTTATCAGCTGGATGCTGCATATGAGTTTCTATGTGTTGTGCGGCGGTCTGGTGGGACTGATCCTTAAAGAGTGGAAGAATGTCGGGCGTCGTCCGGTTTGTCTGCTTTGCGGCGGCTGTCTGGTAATTATTCTTGCGGCGAATATTGTTGGAGCAGGGATGATGTCGTGAAGGCAGACGCCATATCATGATGACATCATTTTGACGCGTCGGGCATGATGTTGAAACTGCTGACGAAAAGCCGTTGGCGTCATGCCGGTTTCGCGGGTAAATACCACCGAAAAGTAGTTACTGTCGTCAAAGCCACAATTTGCCGCGACTTCACCAATCAAAAGCTCGCTGCTTCGTAGCAAAAACTTTGCTTTGCACAGTTTAAGCTGCCGTATGTACTGCGCAGGCATCATGCCGGTCTGTTGACGAAAGAGCTGTTTAAGGGCGCGCTCAGACAGTTGGTGCTGTTCGCAGAAAGCCCCCAGATCAAAATTATCGCCAATCTGTCCCTGTATTGCCGACATCAGTAAATCCAGCTGTTCCCCTTCGGGCAGTTGCCACGCACAATCTGCTTTATAGCGGTGACGCTGCAAAATCAGCACCAGTTGTAAAAAGAGTGTTTCCGATAACTGACGTGAGAGTTGATCGCTTTTATGGCACTCCTGCGAGAGTTGCAGGATCACCCCCCGCGCAAGGGCCATCCCGCGCGTTGTCAGACGCCAGGCTACCTCATCCTGTGGCAGAAACTGCTGCAAATCCAGACCCAGACAGAATCGTTCAGGACAGTAAATAACATTGTCGAGAACCAGATTATTAACTGACTCATAGCTGTGGCAATCATCCGGTCCGACATAGAACAGATCGCCACAGGTAATCAACCAAGGGTGCTCATTCATCACGTGAAGACCATTCCCGCGCCAGACGAGAACCAGTTCGCTAAATTCATGCAGATGCGGGGGAAAGGAGGGCTGTGGACTACGGTCAGCAACCACCACAGGCATCAGTTCTGAAGGAAAATAGTCGGCTTTAGCCAGACGAAGGGGCACGTCCAAAGTTCACCTCACAGGTCATTTTGCCTGATGGTACGCGGAGAGGTGCCAAACTCACGTTTAAAAAGTGTGGAAAAGTGATTACTGTCACCAAATCCGCAGTGAAAGGCGATGTCCGTGATACGCATTTCACTGTGACGTAGCAGATGCCTTGCCTGTAACAGCCGCAGGCGATTCAGATAACGCTGTGGCGTGCTGCCGGTTTGCTGTTTCAGCTGCCGATGCAGTGTTCTGAGCGAAAGTGAGAATTGCTCTGCCAGCATCTCCCAGTCGATTTCCTCGTGGAAATGATCGGCCAGCCAGTCCAGTAAACCATGCATCCTGTCACACTGATCGCCACCCTGTTGTTCACTGCATCCCCGACGCAATAGTAGCAACAGTTGCATAAAACGCATCTCCTGTTCGGCCTGAGTCTCAACGCAAAGTGGCAGGCGATCTTTTTTCATCTCATTTATCAGTTGCCTGGTCTGCTCCAGCACTTTGCTGTTGATACGCCAGTGAGAAGGGTAATTCCCATTACACTCCTGTGGCAGCAGATGTTGAAAGCCTGCGACAAATCGAAAAGCTTCCGGTCCCCGATACAAAACGTTGGTCAGCACCAGCTGCTCGGTCTGCTCATACATATGACGGTCATGATTGCGTACAAAGCAGATACAACCGCCGCAGAGCGGTTTTGGCTCGCCATTGAAAATATGCACGCCGGCACCTTGCTCAACGATAACGATTTCATGGAAATCATCATGATAATGCTCCGGAAAGGCGCTTTGAGGCGCACGGGGTTCAATCGCGACCGGGAATCCGCCGTCCGGGAAAAAATCCACGCTGTGTAACACCGTCATGATGTTTCCTCTCTCAATTTCAGTTGGGAAATTTTACTGCCAGAGCTCTCTTTCCACCTTGAATTTTCGACATAAAACGGTTGTCGGCTGGCGAATTATTCAAGAACACCCGGCGTAAAATTCGAAAATTGCGCGTGGCATCACATCCCATAACGTCGTAATTCAAAAATAAAAGTGTGAGCTGATTCACGCTTACCTTTGTTGTGTTGCCAGCAGGAGGCGTTGTCTGGCAGTAGAGGGAAGGTAGTAAACAGGCTGGCTTTTACACTGTCGTCATTGAACTGACAGGAAGCCAATACCATGAGCATACGAAATTGTGTTGCCATCGATCTGGGCGCATCCAGCGGTCGCGTCATGTTGGCCCGCTTTGATTCACATAACGGAGAACTCGCGTTACAGGAAATAGCCAGGACGAAAAATCGCCTTGTCACGCTGAGTGATTTTCAGTGCTGGGACATAGACGCGCTGGAAAAGTTTATTTTCGATGCGCTACTTACCCTCGAACCGCACGGCATCCATGCGGACAGCATTGGAATTGATACCTGGGGAGTGGATTTTATTCTGTTGGATAAACAGGGTAAGCGTATCGGCCTGCCGGTGGCGTATCGTGATGACAGAACTCATGGTATTCAGGAACAGGCCTGCTGTGAGCTGGGGCGTGAAACCATCTATAAACGTACCGGCATTCAGTTTCTTCCTTTCAACACGCTTTATCAGCTACGAGCATTGTCGGAAAGCAAAGCAGCGTGGCTGAAAGACGTTCGCCACGCGTTGCTAATCCCCGATTACTTTCTCTACAAACTTACCGGTGAGATGAACTGGGAATACACCAATGCCACAACCACTCAATTGCTGAATATCAACAGTGGTGAATGGGATACGACGCTGATGCAGTGGGCGGGGATGAATCCGGACTGGTTTGGCAAACCTTCATTGCCCGGTACTCAGCCAGGGTGCTGGCAGACCGCATCCGGGAAAGAAGTGCCTGTTGTCGCCGTAGCTACGCATGACACCGCCAGTGCCGTTCTGGCGGCCCCCCTGACCAACCATGATTCAGCATGGTTAAGCTCAGGCACCTGGTCGCTGATGGGGTTTGAAAGCCTGGAACCCTACAACAACGACGCCGCACTGATGTTGAACATCACCAATGAGGGCGGGGCAGAGGGGCGTTATCGGGTGTTAAAAAACATCATGGGACTGTGGCTGTTGCAGCGTGTTTGCAGCGAACTGTCAATTGAGGATTTGGACTCCCTGATTGCTGAAGCCAGGGTACAGACGGCCTGTCGTGCATTAATTAATCCAAACGATCCTCGTTTTATCAATCCTGCCAGCATGGTTTGTGAAATTCAGAATGCGTGCGTGGAGCGGGGGATGCCGCAACCCACCAGTCCGGCGGCACTGGCCAGATGTATCTTCGACAGTCTGGCTCTTTTTTATCGCCAGGTATTGCAGGAGCTGGAACAGTTACGCGGTGCACCCTTCAGGCAATTGCACATTGTTGGCGGCGGTTGCCAGAACCCGCTACTCAACCAGCTATGCGCCGATGCTTGCGGTATCACGGTGCTGGCCGGGCCGGTTGAAGCCTCGACGCTGGGCAATGTTGGCTGCCAGTTAATTGCCTGTGGTGAGGTGCGCGATGTGACGCACTTTCGCCAGCTGATCAAACAAAATTTTCCGTTAAAAACTTATACCCCACAGGTCAGTGACGTCTGGCGGCGTAGTTGGCCACTTTTTCAGTCACTGACAGACACGGCTAAGGAGCTATGTATATGACCCGAGCAATCGAACAGGCGTTCGAGTTGGCAAAACAGCGTTTTGCAGAGATCGGTATTGATGTTAACGCCGCTATGGCCCAGCTGGATAAAATACCGGTATCCATGCATTGCTGGCAGGGTGATGACGTGCGTGGGTTTGAGAATCCGCAGGGATCGCTGACCGGAGGAATTCAGGCCACCGGCAATTATCCGGGAAAAGCCCGTAATGCCACAGAGTTGCGGGCCGATGTGGATAAGGCCATGTCGCTGATCCCGGGCGCAAAAAGGCTGAATCTGCATGCTATCTATCTGGAAAGCGACAAACCCGTTGAGCGGAGTGATATCCGACCGGAGCATTTCGCGCAGTGGGTTGAATGGGCCAAAGCAAATCAGCTGGGCCTGGATTTCAATCCATCCTGTTTTTCGCATCCGATGAGTGAGAGTGGTTTTACCCTCTCCAGTGCCGACAGAGTAGTGCGTCAGTTCTGGATTGAACATTGTAAAGCCAGCCGGCGGGTTTCGGCCTTTTTCGGTGAGCAGTTGGGAACACCATCGGTCATGAATATATGGGTACCGGATGGTATGAAAGATCTGACCGTTGATCGCTTCGCGCCACGCGAACGTCTGATGAATTCTCTCGATGAGGTAATCAGTGAAAAACTGAACCCGGCCCATCACATTGATGCGGTGGAGAGCAAACTGTTTGGTATTGGGGCGGAAAGTTACACCGTAGGATCAAATGAATTTTGCCTCGGCTATGCCGCCAGCCGCCAGACAGCCCTGACACTGGATGCCGGGCATTTCCATCCAACCGAAGTGATTTCCGACAAAATTTCCACCGCCATGCTTTATGTACCACGTCTGCTGCTTCACGTCAGCCGTCCGGTAAGGTGGGACAGTGATCATGTGGTGTTGCTGGATGATGAGACTCAGGCGATTGCCAGCGAAATTGTCCGCCAGAAACTATTCGATAAGGTGCATATCGGCCTGGATTTCTTCGATGCCTCCATTAACCGTATCGCGGCATGGGTAATTGGTACCCGTAATGCGAAGAAAGCACTGCTGCGGGCGTTGCTGGAACCTGTTGACCGGTTAAAAAAACTGGAACTGGAAGGAGATTACACCGCACGACTGGCATTGCTGGAAGAGCAGAAATGTCTGCCCTGGCAGGCGGTTTGGGAGACTTACTGTCTGCGTCACGATGTTCCGGCGGATGCCAGCTGGCTTGGTGAAGTACGTCATTATGAACAACACATTCTCAGTAAACGCTAAGGGTCTATTATGCAACACATTCTGACTTCCTGGTTTGTCCAGGGAATGGTCAAAGCTACCAGTGATATGTGGCTTAAAGGGTGGGATGAACGCAACGGCGGCAATGTCAGTCTGCGCCTGCTTGACGAGGAGGTAAAACCCTTCGCACAGGACTTTTACCAGAAGCCGCGCAATATCGAGCTGAGCCAGCCTGCGCCTGCTCTCGCTGGCTGCTGGTTCCTGGTTACCGGTTCCGGCAAATTTTTCCGTAATGTTCAGTTGGATCCTGCCGACAGTCTGGTGCTGCTGCGTGTCAGCGAAGATGGTCGGGCCTACAGTATTTACTGGGGTTTAACCAATGGTGGCTTGCCGACTTCCGAACTGGCTTCACATTTCCAGTCACACGCCATACGAATGAAAGTCAGCAATGGCGTTGATCGGGTGATTATGCACTGTCATGCGACTAACTTTATGTCACTGAGCTATGTGACAGAGCTGGATTCTGCCGTCTTTACACGCTTGTTGTGGGAAGGAAGTACAGAGTGCCTGGTGGTGTTTCCTGACGGGGTGGGGATCGTGCCCTGGATGGTACCGGGTACTGACGGTATTGGTGATGCCACGGCAGAAAAAATGGCTTCACACAGCCTGGTCATGTGGCCTTTCCACGGTGTCTTCGGCGCAGGTCCTACGCTGGATGAGACTTTTGGCCTGATCGATACCGCTGAGAAGTCCTCAGAAGTTGTGGTGAAAGTGCTGTCGATGGGTGGCATGAGACAAAGTATTACGACAAAAGAACTCATAGCCCTGGGTGAGCGTTTCAACGTAAAACCCTGGCAGGCAGCGCTGGACGCCAGGCATCCCTATGTTGCGTAAAGCCTTCGTGATGCAGATTCATGCCGACAGGCATCAGGAATACCAGCGCCGCCACAATCCCATCTGGCCGGAACTGGCCGGGACGTTAAAACAGCATGGCGCGCATCATTACAGTATCTTTCTTGATGCGTCACGTAATTTGCTGTTTGGCGTGGTGGATATCGAGTCGGAGGAACGCTGGAACGCGGTGGCGCAAACCGAGGTCTGTCAGCGGTGGTGGCGCTCAATGTGTGAACTGATGCCATCGAATGCCGACTGTAGCCCGGTCAGTACTGAATTGTGTTCTGTGTTTTATCTTGAGTAGTAGAAGGGCGGTTTGCCATTCTGACAAACCGCCCGTTTTTCTTCAGCCGTTAATACGCAACTGAGGATAACGCCGCATACTCCATACGCACCATATCAGAGAAATCACGCCAATACCGCCTCCCACATAGCCGATACTCGCCATGTTAAGATGCTGGCTGACCTGATTCCCCAACAGTGCACCACCGCCAATACCGATATTGTAGATACCAGACAGCAGTGACATGGCAACATCTGTGGCATCCGGAGCAAGGGTCAGCACACGCACCTGTACCGCCAGGCCGATGATCATCATCGACATACCCCAGAGAATACATAATGTTGCAATAGCGATACTCTGAGTGGCAGCAATATACAAACACAGCATACACAGAGAAATGATCGCAATTGAACCGGTCAGAAAGGCTGCGGGAAATTTATTTCCTGCCGTACTGAACAGGATGCTACCAATAATGCCGGCGGCACCAAATATCAGTAACAGAAAAGTGGTGAAATTTTCACCCATTCCGGCAACGGTCTGAATAAACGGCTCAATATAGCTGTAAGCGGTGTAATGCGCCGTCACCACCACGGCAATCAGCAGATAGAGCGTAACCAGCGCGGGACGCTTAAATAACATCGGCACACTTTTTAAAGAACCAGTGTGTTCACTGGGTAGTTTTGGCAGCAGTTTCACCAGACAAAGCATTGTTGCCAGCGCCACGACGCCAATCACCCCGAATGTCACCCGCCAGCCAAGCAGTTGACCAATCATTCGGCCAACAGGCAGGCCCAACACCATCGCCAGTGCTGTCCCTGTTGCTAACATACTCAGCGCCTGGGTTTTTTTGCCTGCCGGTGCGACCCTGATCGCCAGTGAAGCGGTTATTGACCAGAAAATAGCGTGCGACAGAGCGATACCTATTCTGGACACCACCAGAATATTAAAACTCCATGCCACTGTGGATAACGCATGACTGACAACAAACAGCAGAAAAATGCCCGTCAGCAGAAAGCGCCGCTCAATGTTACGGGTAAGTAACATCATAGGCAGTGAAAGCAGTGCAACCACCCATGCATAAATAGTCAGCATCAATCCCACCTGAGCAGTGGGCATTGAGAAACTCAGGGCGATGTCAGACAACAGCCCTACTGGCGCAAATTCGGTGGTATTAAAAATGAACGCAGCAATGGCTAACATGATGACACGTAACCATGCAACTTTGCGTGAAACAGTGGTTGATTGCATTGAAGTTAACAGCTTATTGGTAGCGGATTAATTTCACACCAGGCGAAATAAGGAAGAAGAATGCATATTGTGTTCGATCTGGCAGGCAGATGACATCTGAAAATTATCTTTTTTGTAAATTCACGCATCATCTCCTTCGCTCATTGTCTTTAAACGGTGCCACCGTACAGAAATAGCGGCGCTTTTTACAGGCACAGTATGGCAGATTGCGCTATCCTGGGCTGTGAAAGGTGGCTTTAGTGCCACTCCTGCGAACGATTAAAGGGTTATGCGATGAGTTCACTTCCTTGTGTGGCAGTACTGGGCCTGGGGGCGATGGGGCACGCGTTTGCTGCCAACCTGCTTAAAAAACATTTTACAACCTCTGGCTGGAACCGGACAAAGGCACGCGGTGAAGATCTGGAGGAGGCCGGGTTGCTACCTACCGCGTCACCGCAACAGGCGGTACAACAGGCTGATGTGGTGATCACCATGCTGGCAGATGCAAACAGCACGGAAAATGTAATGCATCAGATTCTGCCTGAACTTAAGCCGGGAGCAATCGTCGCGCAAATGGGTACCATTGGCGTCGATGCGACAGAAAGGCTTATTGCCAGTTTTGCAGCACAACGTTCAGATGTCATTTTTCTTGATGCCCCGGTTTCCGGGACCAAATCCCCGGCAGAAAATGCGCAGATCGTGGTGCTGGCAAGTGGTGAACGCCAGAATGCTCAAGCCGCTAAGCAGGTATTTTCAGCTATAGCAAGAGAAACCAAATGGTTGGGCGAAGCAGGTCGTGCATCACGGATGAAGCTGGTCGTTAACGCCTGGCTGATTTCAATGGTGCAGGGGCTGGCCGAGAGCCATCAGATCGCTCAGACGCTGGGTTTCAGCCCTGATGAGTTATGGAACACGCTTGAAGGCGGACCGCTGGCTGTGCCTTATGCGAAAAGCAAACTGGATATGATAAAGCAGGGGAGCTATGAGCCACAAATGCACCTCAGCTGGGCGCTTAAGGATGCCAGACTGGCGCTCGCTGCTGCATCTGAAAGTCGACTTCCGGGACTGGAAACGATCGCAGAAATCTGGCAGGAAGCGGTTAACGCAGGATATGGAGAGAAAGATCTTTCGGTAGTCAGCCAGTACCTGGCGGAGAAAAAGCGCTGATATTCGTTAAAGTTAACTAACATAATTGCCTGTATTTCAGCGTGATACGGCTAATAGCAGTAATCGCTTACTGACAATCTTCTAAATCGCAACAGTATTTGTTATATTATTTTGGTGTTTTTTATTTTCAACAATTTGATTTTAAAGGCTTTTAAAACCACTACTGTTACAGTGGTGCGCAATTGAAAGCAAGGACTAGAACATGCTTGATATTCGTTTTCCTACGGCCCTACAAATGGTGCTCTGTATAGCCCAGGCGGAGCGGGAAGGTAAACGCAGCACCAGCAAAATTCTGGCGATGGGGCTGGACGCTAATCCAAGCTTTGTTCGCAAAATGATGGTGCCGTTGACCCGTGACGGCATCATTGTTGCAACACTCGGGCGGGCAGGAACCATCAGACTGGGGCGCCCGGCTGAAGAGATAACGCTGTGTGATATTTACACCTCAGTGCTCGAAGATAAACCTTTGCTGGCAGGAAGACCAGAAGTGCCGGCCCGCTGTCTGGTCAGCGCGAATACCTGTTGGTTTTTTAAAGAGCTTGCGCGTGAAGCGGAGCAGGCCTCAATGAGCGTGCTGGCCAGACGTACGGTGGCGGATGCGTTAAAGGAGATCTATGAACGGGACCGCCGTCACCCGGAAGGGATTTGTAATACCAGTAAAGCCAGCGAGAAAGCTTGATAATATTATTTATCGAAGAAGGGACAGCATAATGTTGTCCTTTTTTTTTATTTCTCTGACCCATCTGAATATATACAGTCAGCCTGACCGATAAATTAACTCATCACAGTTAAATAAACCAATGAATGTTTTTTTATGATTGAATCACCTTCAAAAAATAATTCGATGTGCTTTTTATCAGGCTGCTAAATACGGCTGATTAATGTGCCATCAGTTATATGAATAATTGAAAAGTAAATATAGAGCAACATTCTAATAAAAATTAACTATCCAGCCTGTAATATAACCACCCGCTGAGGAGTCTACAAAGTATTTGCCAGAGTTTACTCATCTTATCGGGATTTTTTACTGTCGCGGCAGAGTGGCATCTTGCGGTGAGGCAGCAAAAACGCACTTAATGCAACAATTATACTTGCATTTAAAGCCAGGGTTCTTTAGGGTGGTTAAATGCATTTATGAAAGTTACTTTTACGTTAATTGCAGCAAGATATCAAGAGCAGTGTCAGGTTGGCATCAACAGAAGCAGAAAGGGGAAAAGCATGAGCCATGATGATTTTATTAGCGATCTTGTGCGGTGGATTGATACGCATATCGAAGGAAAAATGGATCTGGATACGGTAGCCCGGCGGGCGGGTTACTCTAAATGGCATCTGCAGAGGATGTTCAAGCACTACACCGGCCATCCATTGGGGGAATACATTCGCGCACGCCGCCTGAAAAAATCGGCTGAACGTCTCGCAAGGGGCGGTGAGCCGATTCTGGAGGTGGCGATTTCTTTTGGTTACGATTCTCAGCAATCGTTTAACCGAAGCTTTAAACGCCAGTTCGGTCAGTCGCCCGGAGCCTGGCGACGGCAGTCGCAGGTCAGTGCCTGCTCCTGATATCCCTCGTCGTCGTATTGCAGGGCTTTATGTCAAGCCCTGCAATACCCATCTGACTGGTGAAACAGCCTGATTTTCATGACGGGAAGGGGATATTTCGCAAATTATGCCCGCTCAGCTGCGTCAATACGTGTCAGGTGTCAAACTTGAGACGTCGCTTTTCATACTGAGAAGGCAGATCCACTTACAACCACTTCTACATCTCCCGTTTTCTGGACCCAGTCAGAGATTAAGTCAGACATAAACTGTGCTTTACCTACCGAATGGACGTAATGCACCGCCAGACACCAGGCAATTCCGCACCTTCTCATTCAGTTCTTACCTTAAGATTGCATCGCATTGTATACTCAGCGAATTGCAATCTTTTTCACTTTTCTGACAGGGAAGCGTAATGCGGAATTCATCACTGGATAAACAGGTTCTTTGCGAGTGGGTCAGCTATCTGCTGGTTGCCCTTGCGCTGTTTTCAATATTTCCACTCCGTTTATTGCCCTGTTTTCTGGCAGGTTTTATCGTTTACGAAACCATTCTGGCACTGACACCGTGGGTAGAAAAGTGGGTTAAGGGGCCAATGGCGCGCTGGATAATCATCTTCTTCCTCACCATGATGGTGGTACTGGCGCTGGCGCTCGGCATAACCAGGCTGATTGGATTTTTACTGAATGATTTTCAGAACCCTGCTGCTTTTCACTCGGCGGCCAGTAAACTTCTTGAAGACGCACAGCACACCCTGTCGCCTGTCATTACCCGCTATTTACCCGCCGATATCGACGAATTGCAGCATCAGGCGATGATCTGGTTGCGAGAACATCTGGTGGTAGTTCAAACCTTTGGCCGCAATGCCGCGCACACTTTTGCCACCATGTTGATAGGTATGCTTCTTGGTGCCATTATTTCGCTGCGCGTCAGCGGAAGCGACAAGCAAAGCGCGCCACTTAAGCATGCGCTGCTTGAACGGCTCAGCCGGCTGGCTGCCTCTTTTCACACGGTTGTCTTTGCACAAATTAAAGTCTCGCTGGTCAATACCATATTGACCTGTGGTTTCCTGTTTGGCTTGTTACCACTGTTTGGATTGCATTTCCCATTTGCCAAAACAGTGGTAGTGGTGACCTTTATAGCCGGATTGCTGCCGATCATTGGCAATCTCATTTCCAACACCGTCATTGTGCTGATTGGCCTGTCAATTTCACTCGAAGCAGCTTTAATCGCTCTGGTTTTTCTGATAGCTGTGCATAAGCTGGAATACTTCATTAACGCGCGGATTTTTGGTAGCCGTATCAATGCAAAAACATGGGAGATATTGCTGGCAATGCTGGTCTTTGAATCCGCTTTCGGCCTTGCCGGAGTGGTGGCTGCTCCGGTGTATTACGCCTATCTTAAAGTGGAACTGAGAGATGCAAGACTGATTTAGAGTAACTGGTATGGTTTCTTTAACTATAATCATGCCCGTCTGTAAGACGTTGGCATGTTTTTTTACAGAAAAAATATGAATATAAAAATGCCAAAATTGTTTCCCATAGGGAAAAAATGACTTCCTGCGTGTATCCTTCGAGTCACAAACAGCCTGTCTCACAGCCTGTTTTGCTACGTATGCTGGCTAAATCGATCGCATAGTTATCCCTTAAAAAGGATAATTTTTTACTCTAACTTCTCTGAGTGCTTTATTAATTATAAAAAATAAAAATCACACCGATTATCAGGTTATCAATAACACAATCTTTTCCACAAAAAATTATTCGATCACCAGCTTAAACTGAATATCAGGATTTCAGGTTGTTATTGACTATTATTAATTTTTTGTTTAAAAAAATATTCACTACTATTTTGTATGCTGTATATAAATAAATTTTTGGATGGCGATCTTCTTGATGAGTTGATTGATTTGAAAAGTGTCGAAGTCAACACACTTAAAAATCGCCTTAATAATTTTTATTTGAAAAATTAAGAATATAAGGAAAATAAAATGAAAATTGAAAGCGAAGTATTCTCCAGAAATGACATCCCTGCGGGAGTATACAAAATTGTAAACGCAAATGGTTTGGTATTACAGGAGCAAAACGGCTCAGCCATCTGGTCGATATGGTCAGCTCAGTCTACACAAAAATGGAACGTCAGATATTTCGGACCAAATTACGATGCATCTGAAGGATATTTGATTAGCCCGGTCAGTGATAGTAATAAAGTTTTATATTGGGATCGCGCCAATGGCAATAATATCAGGGTTGCAGCTAATTCAACACAAAACACATATACCAGACTTTGGGCAACATCCAGAAGCGGCACAAACAATTCTTTTATGCTTTCAAACAAACATCATCCCGGACCATTTATTCGGACACAAGGAAACAGCATAATCGTGAGTCAGGGTGGAGGGGATGCCCTGCAGTTTGATGCAAATCTTCAACCAGATACAAAAGCAAGCTGGTCATATGTGCTCACCTCTGATCCTCAATATCCATGGACCGATAAAACAGACAGAGGCGAATATGAAGCCGAAAGTGTGAAAAGAACCCGTTCTGAAGAGCTGATCCGCTCTCAGTATAACGATATCAATGATTATAATAACAGCCTCTCAGTCGGAAGCGTGATTATGATTAATGGCGATATTACGGCTTATGGTCATAATGATGAATGGATTAAGATGTATGACGGGCTGATGCCATTGTTAAACAGGCCTTACTATTTTGGTCTGGGAAATCACGATATTGAAAACAATCAGGGCAATACTTTTCTCGATGCTAACTTCAGCCGTTCGCTAAATTACATGCGAATTCAGTCTGAAAATAAGAATATCATCAGGCACGATATTGGCAAATTGGCCAGTCAGAATTTTTCCCTGGAATTACCCGGCAATCTTTTTGTTTTACAATTCAATAACGATCCTACAATGGAATACACTACGTGGGATAAAAAAGGAATCAGGCCAAATTTTGCCTGGATTGAAATGCAACTAAATTATGCAAGGCAAAAAGGATATGCAATTATTGTCAATGTCCATAAACCTGACAACTGGAGAAAAGGTGCAAACAGTTATTTATCTGGCTTGTTTTCTGTTTATGATGTAAAGGTTATTTTTGCCGGGCATTACCATACCTCATTAGGGCGTTATAACAGCTCATCATATTTTGGTGACATTCCTGTATTCCTTTCAGGAAGTGCATCACAAAGTACCTATCTGATTACCGAATATGACCTGGAAAAAATTGAAATATATGCTGTAAGAAACAATAACTGGAGGCAAAAAATACATTTATCTACTATCAGTCTGTTAAATAAACCATCCAGAAAAAATCCCGTGAAATTTTTTTCGAAATTATCCTCCAGAAAAGCCCTCTCCAGGATGAGAGAAAATTCTGATGTCGTAATCTGGGAAAGTGATAATGGAAATAATCAGAATTTTTTTCTGGAACAGGATGCCAGCAAGGGAGAAAACGTCTACCAAATCTGGGATTTCTCTTTAAATGAAATCATTGCATGGAATGAATCTGGTCACAGACAAGTTTTCATGCATAAAAATGAAAAGAAAGATGAGCATTTTTGGTGCTTCGAGTTTCAGCGAGATAACTCTCTGATTATTTCTAATTACAAAAACAGAAATTTAGTACTGGACGTTTCAAACAGTAATACCAACAACGGGACATTGGTACAGGTGTTTGAATGGAATAACACGAATGCACAATTATTCGAAATGTATACCGTTCTCGGATAATAATTAAGCTTGTGTAGTTTCGCCTCCCTTCAGACTGTTGCAGGGAGGCCGCCGATCACTGATGTTAAGATGGAGTCTGATTCAGGGGCTCGTACAATGAGTGCAGAAACAGGGCCGGTTGATAACGATGCCATATCCCAGTCACCACAAAATAGCTCACTGCATATTTCCTCAACTGAAACATCTCAAATTTAATCGGCTAAGTCGTCCTGTAACGCTTTCGTCAATCGCCAGGCCTTTGCTCCAGAACTGTTGATGGACTGATTGAGCAGGGTGAAGTTTCCAGGGGCCAGAAACCAGCCAGAAACAGATAATCAGCGATGGCCTCTGTCGCTATCTAATCAACGGAACCTAACTCTGCCGAAATTTGCCGGGCGGTAGCAACTACCGATGCAGTCAATTTCTTAATTCCTGTTTGCTGAAGTTTGGCCGTTGGCAGGGATATCGACACCGCATAAGGCACACGTTTTTGAATGTCGAAAACGGGAGCGGCGATGCAGGAGACACCGAGTTCATTTTCTTCCCGATCCATCGACGTCTTCAGCTGACGAATTGACTTCAGCTCTTCCATCATCTCCGGCAATGAGGTGATGGTGTTTTTTGTTAATTTCTGAATAGTATCCTGATGGCTGTCCCAGTACTCAGCGAGATAGTCTTCACTGCCCCAGGCCATGAAAATTTTACCCATCGCTGAACAATAGAGGTCCATATGCTGGCCAATATAAGCACGCGTGCGCATCATGCCTGTTGTGGGTTCGAGCTTATAAATCAGAATGACATGATCATCTTCACGGCTGGAGAAATTAACGGTTTCACCCACTTCCAGATTCAGTCTTTCCAGATGGGGGGCAGCGACATGAATAATATTCAGTGAGGAAAGTGTTTTTTGCCCGACGGATATAAATTTGGTTGTCAGGCGGTAGCTCCCTTGTGATGGGGCCTGAGTGACGTAGCCGCTGGTATGCAAACCCTGCAACAGGCGATGCACCGTACTTTTGTTCATGCCGGACAATTCAGCCAGATTGGCCAGCGGGCACCCGTTTGGATAATTACTCAGCAGTTCAATAAGCTGTAAGCCACGAAACAGACTCTGCGTACCAAGTGGTTTGTCGCCTTTCTCTTCTTTTACCTTTCCTGCTTTTTCTACCATCCCCACTTCCTCTTCGTTTTCACTCTCCGGCGTCAGCGCGGCCGACAAATCTTAACCCAGGCACTCCACGCAGGGAATAGTCAGCCAGATTGAATATGAATTCTGAGGGGAAAAAAACCGTCACGGGAAGTGAGTTATACATCACAAATTCGCAACATTTATTTCATGATATTGTTTTTATTGAAAATATTTCCTCGCCTCTTTTTTGCTTTTCGCCTCTTTGAGGAATAATATTTTTTGGAATCATGTTTCGTATGTTGAAATTTCGCGGTGTTGCAAATCAGACGCCGCTGTTGATGTTCACCAGGAACAAACCGGAGGCGCTAATGCAGCAAAGCCCCACAAAACCGATTCTTACTCTGAGCCATATCACCAAACGTTTTGGTGGCAACCCCGCAGTTAACGATGTCAGTCTGGACGTTTTTCCTGGTGAAGTTGTCGCCTTACTGGGAGAGAACGGGGCAGGTAAATCAACGCTGATAAAAGTTATGGCGGGTGTTCATAGCCGGGATGAGGGAGACATCCGTTTCCACGATACCAGCATTGCCTCCGCAGCCAGTCTGAAAACCGCGACACACCAGCCAGTCGCATTTATTCATCAGGACCTTGGCCTTATTGAGTGGATGTCGGTGGCAGAAAATATGGCACTGGTCATGGGATTTACCCGACGTTGCGGGCTTATCGACTGGCGGGCCGTACGTAAACGCGCGCGGATCGCGCTGGAGGAGGTGGGGATCATGCTGGATCCCGATGCCCGGGTTTTTGAATTATCCCGTACAGAAAAATCACTCCTTGCGATCGCCCGCGCGGTGGCTGTTAACGCAGAGGTTCTGGTGTTGGATGAACCAACGGCCTCGTTACCTGCTAATGACGTACGCCACCTTTTTGAAGTCATCAACCGCCTCAAAAGTCGTCAGGTCGGCATGATATATGTCACCCACCGGCTGGATGAGGTGATTGAAATTGCCGACAGAATTTGCGTGATGCGTGATGGTAAGCGGGTAGCCACGGGGAATACGGCGGACTATCAGCTGCGCGATCTGGTTGAAATGATTGTTGGCGAAGCGCTGGAAGGAAATCAACGCCAGCCGCTGCCGGAAGCAGCCAGGCCGGTGCTGGCGTTACAGCAACTCTGCATAGAAGACGTCGGCCCGGTGACGTTCAGCCTGCAACCGGGCGAAATGCTGGCCCTGGCGGGATTGCGGGGTGCCGGACAGGAGGAGATTGGACGCCTGCTGTTTGGTCTGGGGCGCGCGACTTCAGGCAGTGTGCAGTTCCGCGACCGCCCCTTCAGTCCGCACACGCCGCAGCAGGCGATGGCTGCGGGTGTCTCGTTGGTGGCGGGAGACAGAACGGGCGAAAGCCTGGTGATGTCAATGAGTGTGCGTGAAAACCTGTTTCTGAACCCCTGCGCCAGCGGTCATCGTCTCCTTTCCCGCTACGGGCGTCGTGCCGAAATGGGAGCAAGTTGGTGGAAAGTTCAGTTGTTCGACGTCCGTCCCAAAGACGTCAATCTGGATATCGCTGCGTTGTCCGGTGGCAATCAGCAAAAGGTAGTGATGGCTCGCTGGATGCATCTCAATGCCCCGCTGCTGATACTCGAAGACCCGACAGCGGGCGTTGACGTGGGGGCAAGAGAAGAGATTTATCATTTGCTCAATAAGGCGCTGGCCGAAGGTGTCGCAGTGCTGGTGATTTCAAATGATCTTGAGGAGATCGCCCACATTTGCAACCGGGCGCTGGTCTTTAACCGTGGCCAGGTCGTAGGTGAATTAAAGAATGAGCAAGTGACGTTTGCCGGTTTGCTGGAACTGGCTTCTGCCAGCAGTGTTGCCCCATTAACCCTCGTCTGAGAAGGAAGGCAGGAGAAAAGTCATGTCAAAAACATCCATAAAATCCACTGCGCTGGAGCAAAGAGTCAGCCTGGCACAACATGGTCTGCTACCCTGGGCCATGCAGATGATGACCCGCTACGGCCTGTTGTTGCTCTGCGTGTTACTGACCCTGTTATTTTCAGTCTTATCTCCGTCATTTGCTTCAATGCTGACTTTGCAGGCGATTCTGTCCAGCAAGGCAAAAATCGCGTTGCTGGCACTGGCCGCAACGCTTCCGATGATTGTCGGGAAAATCGATCTGAATGTGGGATTTGGCATTGTCCTCTGGCATATCCTCGCGATCACCCTACAGGTTGAATACGGGTTTTCATGGCAGATGGCGGTGCTGACGGTGCTGGTCGTCTCTGCACTTTATGGTTTGCTCAACGGTATTCTTGTTGCGCTGGCAGATATAGACAGCTTTGTCGCGACACTGGGGTCCGGTACCGTCCTGTATGCCGTGGCTTTGTGGCATTCAGGTGGCAGACAGATTGTTGGTGACCTGCCTGATGCGTTCAGTGCTCTGCATCATACCGAACTGTTTGGTATTCCGGTGGGGGCGTTCTATGTGTTGATCGTCGCGCTGGTGCTGTGGTTGATCACTGAGCACACACCGCTTGGCCGTTGTATGTATGCAGTGGGGGGCAATCCAACCGCAGCACGTTTGAACGGCATCGCGGTGAACAAATACATCATCGGAACGTTTATTGCTTCCAGCGTCCTGACGGGTTTCAGCGGGGTACTGATCGCAGCAGAACAGGGCGTCGGCCAGGCCAGTGTTGGTATGGATTATCTGTTACCCGCGCTGGTAGGCGCCTTTCTTGGCAGCACCACAATTCGCCCGGGACGCGTTAACGTCTGGGGGACCGTGGTGGGCATTGCCATCCTTGCTATCGGCATTGCCGGTATCCAACAGTTCGGAGGCGACTTTTGGGTGGAACCGTTATTTAACGGCGCGACCCTGCTGCTGTCGATCACGCTTGCCGGATACGCACAACGTCGAAGAATGTTGAACCAGAAAGCGGTGGTACGCAGCCAGAGCACACCGGCTTCTGACCCAGAACAAAAGACCATCATGCCAGGAAATCCATCATGAAAAATAAGGTATTAAGCCTCACATTTGCAGCCATCTGTGTAGCATCTGTTTCTGCGCGGGCAGACAGCTACCTTGATTCGGCAACTGCTGCGGTGGCAAAAGCCACCGCTCGCGCCAGTAGCTGGGATGGCCCGAAAACCGGCCCTGAACTGCAACCCGGCAAAAAAATCATCTTTATTGCCTCAGATATGAAAAATGGCGGTGTGCAGGGGGTGCAACAGGGCCTCAGTGAAGCCGCAAAAGTGGCTGGCTGGCAACTCGAAACCCTTGATGGCGGCGGTTCGGTTAAAGATCAACTTTCGGCGCTGAATCAGGCGATTGCGCAGCATCCGGATGGCATCGTTATTGGTGGCTGGAATCCGAATGTGGCAAAAATTCCGTTGAAAAAAGCCCGGCAGCAGAAAATCGTGCTGATGGCATGGCATGCGGAGCCGCAGCCGGGACCCGTTGAAAAATATGGCATCACCAACAACATCACCTCTGATTCGAATGATGTGGCTCGTCTGGCTGCGCAGTACGCCGTGGTGCGCTCCGGAGGGAAGGCGGAGGTGCTGATTTTCACCGACTCGCTTTATCAGATAGCACTCGATAAAGCCAACACCATGAAGCAGGAGATTGAGAAATGCAGTGGTTGTAAGGTCGTCGAATTCATTGATACGCCGCTGGCTGATACCTCAAACCGTATGCCTTCAATGACATTCAGTTTATTGCAAAAACACGGCGATCATTTCCAGTACGCTCTGGCGATAAACGATCTCTATTTTGATTTTATGGCCCCGGCGTTAAAAACGGCCGGTAAAGGTGGCAGCCATGCGCCTTTCAATATCTCCGCTGGTGACGGTTCAATTTCAGCCTTTCAGCGCATCCGGAACGGTGACAGCCAGATTGCCACCGTGGCGGAACCGCTAAAACTGCATGGGTGGCAGCTGCTTGATGAGTTTAACCGTGCTTTTGCCGGACAACCGTCTTCCGGATATGTCACTCCCGCACATTTAATCACCAAAGAAAATATCGCCAGTGATGGTGGTCCCCAAAATAATTACGACCCGGCTAACGACTATCAAGGTCACTACAAAGCTATCTGGGGCGTGAAATAAAGGAGGGCAGTCGTGATGGAAGTTGAAAAACTTTGTTCTCCCGCTATCTGGGCTGAAGGGCCGGTCTGGTTACCCGAACAGGATGCGGTGGTGTTCAGTGATGTAAAAGGCAACCGTATGTTCCGCTGGCAGCGTAACGGTGAGTTAAGCCTCTGGCGGGCCAATTCGAACTACGCTAATGGCAATGCCCGCGATGGTGAAGGCCGTGTAATCAGTTGTGAGCATGGCCGACGCGGCATCAGTCGCTCTGAACATGATGGCAGCGTGACACTGTTGGTGGACAGGGTGGAAGGCAAGCGCTTTAACTCCCCAAATGATGTGGTTGTGCACTCTGACGGCACCATTTGGTTTACCGATCCACCCTACGGAATCATCAATGATGAAGAGGGGTATGCTGCGCATAGCCAGGTGATAGGTTGTTATCTTTACTGCTTTGATCCCGATAGCGGGCAGCTTGCCATCGCCGCCAGCGACCTGCAACGCCCCAATGGATTAGCGTTCTCGCCGGATGAAAGCCTGCTGTATGTGGCCGATATGTCAGTGGTGGATTTTCCCGTTTCAGGACGCAGGGAGTTACGCGTCTATAACGTTGATGGTCATCAGCTGTCAGCAGGGCGTTTTTTGGTCGAGGTCTCGCCGGGTTTTCCTGACGGATTTTGTGTGGATGGTCGTGGCAATATCTATTGCAGCTGTGCTGATGGGGTGATCATTTTTGACAGCGGCGGCCGGAAGCACGGCAAAATTGCACTGCCAGAGCGGGTATCCAATTGCACTTTAGGCGGCCCTGATGGCAGCGAGCTGTATATCACCGCCACCACCTCGCTGTACCGGGTGCATCTTCACTAATCCGGCACGGTAATAACGCGCATTGAAAACCGGGGCAGGATGGCCTTCCCCGGCTTTGCCATGCCTCAATTCTGACCAATCTGCGTACGATCACAAAAGTCAACTAAAAAAATAACTACCTGATTTTAAACGAAATAATAAAGTCGCATTTCTTTGACTCGCTACTGCTTTCCTCATAGTATTTATTTGAAATCACATTCCAACATATGAAATTCAGGTGGGGTAATGAGAAGGATGCAGCCGTCATGAGAATCAGTCATCAGCAGTTATACCAGGAATTCCTTCGCGTCCTGTTAAGTCGAAATGTGTCAGAGGATAAGGCCACCGCCTGTGCCGCGATGTTTACCGAAACCAGTCTGAACGGCGTGTATTCACATGGCGTCAACCGTTTCGGCCGTTTCATCCAACAGCTGGATGCCGGACACATCCTCCCTGATGCTTCAGCGGAAAAAGTGCTGTCACTGGGTGCTATTGAACAGTGGGATGCCGGGCGTGCCATCGGCAATATCACCGCGCACAGCATGATGAACCGGGCTATGGAGCTGGCCAGCGCTCATGGCATTGGCCTGGTGGCATTACGCAATGCTAACCACTGGATGCGGGGCGGCAGTTATGGCTGGCAGGCCGCTGAAAAGGGCTATGTTGGCATTTGCTGGACAAACTCAATTGCAGTGATGCCGGCATGGGGAGCAAAAAACTGCACTATCGGCACCAACCCGCTGATTGTGGCCGTGCCGGGTGAGCCAATCACCATGGTTGATATGTCAATGTCGATGTTTTCTTACGGGATGCTGGAAGTGAACCGGCTCGCAGGAAAAACCTTACCGGTTGATGGTGGTTTTGATGATGACGGTTCATACACGCGCGATCCCGGAACTATCGAAAAAAACCGCCGCATTTTGCCCATGGGTTACTGGAAAGGGTCCGCGCTGTCGATCGTGCTTGACATGCTCGCAACCCTGCTCTCAAACGGCGCGTCGGTAACTGAGGTCACTGAAGACAACGGTGATGAGTTTGGTATCTCACAGGTATTTATGGCCATTGACGTTGATCGCCTGATTGACGGCGAAACGCGTGACCAAAAGTTACAGCGGATCCGCGCTTCTGTAACGGGTGCCGAGCGTGCCGAGAATCAGCAGGCAGTCCGTCTGCCGGGGGAGCGTTTTCCGAAGCTGCGTGCTGAGAACGAACGGCTGGGTATTCCGGTAGATGAAAGGGTGTGGACGCACATTCAGGCACTGTAACAGAGGATAACGTTATGATCTGCGGGCACATTGATAATACAGAAGCCATCCACTATCCGTCGGCTGTTGCACGGGCCATTGCCTGGCTGGCCAGTCAGGATCTGAAGGGCATGGAAGCAGGGCGGTATAAAGACAGCGAAACCGGCTGGCTGGTACAGGTTCTGGATCTTCAGACTGCGCCGGTGCAGGAAAACTATCCCGAAGCACATCGCCACCATATCGATGTGCAATACCTGGTCGCCGGTTCTGAGTTGATTGGGGTGGCGAGCCAGCCGGTAAATGCGGCTGTTCACCAGCCTTATGACGAAAATCGCGACATCATTTTTTATCAGCAGGTCCCTGATGAAACCTGGATCCGTATGGTGCCAGGCAGCTTTGCCGTGTTCTTCCCCCAGGATATTCATCGGCCTAACTGCGCGCCGGATTTGCCGGCGGCGATTCGTAAAGTTGTGGTGAAGATCCCGACTGCTGACCTGGTGAACTAAAAGGTAAATAACATGAGTCTGACTTCAACTGCGCCCGCTCATGCAGACGTACCTGCATTACGGTGGCTGTATATCATTCCGCCTGTTCTGATTACCTGCATCATCTCATACATGGACCGCGTCAATATTGCCTTTGCTATGCCGGGCGGCATGGACGCCGAACTGGGTATCAGTGCGTCTATGGCTGGACTTGCCGGCGGCATCTTCTTTATCGGCTACCTGTTTCTACAGGTTCCGGGGGGGAAACTGGCGGTACACGGAAACGGCAAGCGTTTTATCGGCTGGTCACTGGTGGCGTGGGCGGTGATTTCGATCCTGACCGGCCTTGCCACCAGTCAGTATCACTTACTGGTGCTGCGCTTTGCACTGGGTGTTGCAGAAGGTGGGATGCTGCCCGTGGTGCTGACCATGATAGGCAACTGGTTCCCGGATAAAGAGCGGGGACGTGCCAATGCCATTGTGATCATGTTTGTCCCCATTGCCGGCATCATTACGGCACCGTTATCGGGTTGGATAATTACCAACTGGGACTGGCGCATGCTGTTCTTCGTTGAGGGCGTGTTATCGGTTTTTGTCATGCTTCTCTGGGTTTTTACCATCAGCAATCGTCCTGAGGAAGCCAGCTGGATTTCTGCGGCTGAGAAGCAGTATCTGATCAAAACCCTTCATGACGAACAGTTGATGATCAAGGGTAAGAATATGCGCAAAGCCTCGTTGAGCCGGGTGATGCGTGAGCCCGTCATGTGGCGACTGATCCTCGTCAATTTCTTCTATCAGACCGGGATATATGGCTACACCCTGTGGCTGCCGACCATTCTGAAAGGGCTGACCAACGGCAATGCAGAGAAGGTGGGAATACTGGCCATTTTGCCTTACGTCGGTGCCATTTTGGGCATGTTCCTGTTCTCAATACTTTCCGACGCCAGCGGCCGTCGCAGAATCTTCGTTGCGCTGCCACTCGCTGGATTCGCCATCTGTATGGCGATGTCAGTGGTCCTGAAGGCACATATCTGGTGGTCCTATGCCGCCCTTGTGGGGTGTGGCGTGTTTATCCAGTCTGCTGCGGGTGTGTTCTGGAGTATTCCCCCGCGCCTCTTTCATGCCGAAGTCGCGGGTGGCGCACGCGGTCTGATAAATGCACTGGGTAACCTGGGGGGATTCTGCGGGCCGTATATGGTGGGGATATTGATCGCGGAATACAGCAAAGATGTGGGGATTTACAGTCTGGCCATCTCGCTGGCCATGGCTTCTGTGCTGGCGTTGACGCTGCCCAGGCACTGTGATTCGCCTGAACGGGAGGCGGCATGAAAAGCTGGTTAGGGCTGGATTGCGGCGGAACCTTTATCAAAGCCGGACTCTATGACGCGCAGGGGCGCGAACTGGCGGTAGCACGGCAGAACCTGCCGGTGCTGGTGCCTGAACCTGGTCGTGCCGAGCGCGATATGTCGCTGTTGTGGCAGCAGGCTGCGGTTGTGATACGCGATGTGCTGCAACAAAGCAAACTGAATGCCTCTGAGGTTGCAGGGGTAGGGATTTCTGCTCAGGGTAAGGGCCTGTTCTTACTGGACAAACAACATCAGCCGTTGGGTAATGGCATCCTTTCATCCGATCGCCGGGCGCTGACGATTGTGCAGCAATGGCAAAGAGAAGGGATACCGCAGCAGTTGTACCCTGAAACGCGCCAGACCCTGTGGACCGGACATCCGGTATCGTTGCTGCGTTGGATCAAAGAGCATGAACCCGAGCGCTATGCCGCCATCGGCAGTGTGCTGATGGCGCATGATTATCTGCGGTTCTGCCTGACGGGCAAACTGGCTTGCGAAGAAACAAACATTTCTGAATCCAACCTGTACAGCATGCAGAGCGGCGGCTGGTCCGCTGCACTGGCGGATACGCTGGATATCGGGGAAATCGTCTCCTCACTGCCTCCCATCATCGGCCCAACCGAAATCGCCGGTTATGTTACTGAACAGGCGACGCAACTGTGTGGATTACCCGCGGGCATCCCTGTTGTAGGTGGCCTGTTTGATGTGGTTTCCACGGCAATCTGTGCGGGACTTCATGACGATACCCGGCTTAACGCCGTGATGGGCACCTGGTCGGTGACCAGTGGCATAACCGACTGCATCAGTAACGAGACGGACTACCCCTATGTCTATGGCCGCTACGCTATCGACAATCAGTTCATCATTCATGATGCCAGCCCAACGTCGGCAGCTAATCTGGAGTGGTTTTGCCAGCAGTGGGGGATTAATGACTATCAGCAGTTGAATAACTGGGTTGCTGAGTTGCCCGCAGCCAGTAGTTCACTGTTTTTCATGCCTTTTTTGTACGGCTGCAATGCCGGTGCAGAAGTGCATGGAACTTTTCTGGGGATGCAGGCTGGCCACACGCGCGGTCACCTGGTTCAGGCCATCTACGAAGGGGTGGTGTTCTCGCATCTTACTCATCTCAATCGCATTCGACAGCGTTTTCCACACGCCACGGCACTGCGACTCAGTGGTGGTCCCACACGTTCCGCGCCCTGGATGCAAATGTTTGCTGATGCGAGCGGTCTGCCCGTAGAAGTACCGCAGATTGCTGAAAGCGGATGCCTTGGCGCGGCTCTGGTCGCGCTCACCGGCACGGGGGTATATGCCTCATTACAACGGGCGCAGCAGGCGCTTAATCCACAGATTGTCACCTGGCAGCCTGATTTGAACCGGCATGAACGCTATCAGAAAAAATACCAAAGCTATCAGAAGTTGGTCGATGCACTGAAAGCGGTACAAGGAGTTTATTTATGAGTCTTCCTTTACTCCAGCTGGCGCTGGACCACACCGACCTGGATGCTGCGCTGCGCACGGCAGAGTTGCTTCATCACGATGTCGACATCATCGAAGCGGGTACGATTTTATGCTTCAGCGCGGGTATTGAAGCGATATCCCGCCTCCGCAGCCAGCATCCGAACAAAACCCTGGTGGCCGACTTCAAAGTTGCTGACGCCGGCGCGACGCTGGCGGAAATGGCGTTCAAAGCAGGGGCCAACTGGATGACGGTTATCTGTGCTGCGCCGCTGGCTACTTTTGCCACCGCGCTGGAGGTGGCGGGGCGCTATCAGGGCGACATTCAGATTGAGTTGTTTGGTCACTGGACAACAGAGGATGCGCGCCAGTGGCGCAACCTTGGTCTGACGCAGGCGATTTATCACCGAGGCCGTGATGCGCAGGCTGGCGGCCAGCAATGGAGCCAGCACGATCTTGACGCTATGCAGACGTTGTCGGATATGGGGTTTGCACTCTCTGTCACCGGCGGCATCACCCCCGAAGAATTACCGCTGTTTCGCAATATCGATGTAAAGGCATTCATTGCCGGGCGGGCGCTGAGTGACAGCACCAGTGGCTTAGCCACTGCAAATCAGTTTCATCAGGCAATTGCCAATATCTGGGGAAAGCAATGAGACGACAGCATCCACTGGGGATCTACGAAAAAGCACTACCTGCACATCTTACCTGGCCTGAGCGACTGGCACTGGCTAAAGCATGTGGCTTCAACTTTGTCGAGATGTCGATTGATGAGACTGATGAAAGACTGGCAAGGCTGGACTGGAGTAAGGAGCAGCGCCTTTCACTGGTCAACGCCATGATTGAAACCGGCGTCAGCATCCCGTCTTTATGCCTGTCCGGGCATCGGCGTTTTCCCTTTGGCAGCCGGGATGCAGCAACGCGCCAGCGGGCAGATGAACTGATGGAACGCGCCATTCAGCTTGCCAGAGATGTCGGGATCCGCACCATCCAGCTGGCGGGATATGACGTCTACTACGAACCCCATGATGAAGGCACCGAGGCTCGCTTTGCAGAGGGTTTGTCACGCGCGGTAGAGCGCGCCGCTGCTGCTCAGGTCATGCTGGCGGTGGAAATTATGGACACTGAATTTATCAACGCCATCAGCAAATGGAAAAAGTGGGAAAAACAGCAGGCATCACCCTGGTTTTCTGTTTATCCCGACGTCGGCAACCTCAGCGCGTGGGGTAATGATGTCACGGCTGAACTCACTCTGGGAATTGATCGCATCGCTGCGATTCACCTTAAAGACACCCAGCCGGTGACCGCCAGTTCACCAGGCCAGTTTCGTGATGTTCCTTTTGGAGAGGGCTGTGTCGATTTTGTCAGCGTTTTCCGCACCTTAAAGCAGCTTAACTACCGCGGCTCATTTCTTATTGAGATGTGGACAGAGAAAGCAGAGGAACCGGTGGCAGAAATCGTGCAGGCACGGCGCTGGATTGAACAAAAAATGCAGGAAGGGGGATTACAATGAGTTTACAGATGCTGAAACAACAGGTGCTTGAAGCGAATTTAGCCTTACCTCGCCATCAACTCGTCACCTTTACCTGGGGTAACGTCAGTGCTATCGACCGCGACAGCAATCAGGTCGCCATCAAGCCATCCGGCGTTGAGTACGACAACATGACGGTGGAGGATATCGTGGTGCTTGATTTGGAGAGTGGCCGCGTTATTGAGGGTAAGAAAAAGCCATCATCTGATACGGCAACCCATCTGGCGCTTTACCGTGCTTTTAATGATATTGGCGGCATTGTTCATACCCATTCCCGTCATGCCACCATCTGGTCCCAGGCGGGGCAGGATCTGCCAGCGCTGGGAACCACGCATGCAGACTATTTCTACGGCACCATCCCCTGTACGCGTTTAATGACTGAACAGGAAATTGTGAATGATTACGAACACAATACCGGGCAGGTTATTATTGAGACATTCCAGTCACGAGGTATCAGCCCCACGGATATTCCCGGCGTGTTAATTAATGCCCACGGACCTTTTGCCTGGGGGAAAGATGCATCTGCTGCCGTACACAATGCCGTGGTGCTGGAAGAGGTGGCCTACATGGGGATTTTCTCTCGTCAGTTGAAGCCGGCAATTGACAGCATGCAAAAACAATTACTGGATAAACACTTTCTGAGGAAACACGGTAAAAATGCTTATTACGGACAATGAGTGTCATTTTCAAACCGGGCATAAAACATTAGCACTTTGTTTTGTGGAACATCGGAAGTAACAGGTATTTAATTATTACCACTCTTCGATATTACTCTGCGGATTAGAAGAATAATCCGCAGAGTAACTGCCGTTGTATTTTCCTCCGCAATCGCATAGCCAGACCCATCAAGTTTAGGGGGAGGGTATCTGATTGTCTTCTTGAACAATTCATGAAACCTGGTAACTTATCAGAGAAGCAACAGCAGGAACTGTGTCGTATGCAGAGCAGAGGGTAACATTCTATCAGTGTTCTGGAAGAACTGTTTTCAGTGTCGCGACCGACAGTTTACCGGACGCTCATACGAGGCAGAGAAAAGCAGTAAACATTCTGTTCATACAAGGACGAGTTATGGCTCAGGATATTTTTATAAAAATTGATGGTATCGAAGGTGAATCTCAGGATTCAACCTTTAAAGGAGAGATTGAGGTACTTAACTGGGACTGGTCTGTTAGCCAGACATCAAATATGCATTCTGGTAGAGGTGGAGGTGCGGGGAAATGTACTGTTGAGGACCTCAATTTTGAGCACTATATCGATAAATCCAGTCCCAGTCTTCTTCAGTATTGCCTGACCGGGAAACATATTCCTGAAGTCATTTTGACGGTCAGAAAAGCTGGCGGTTCACCGCTGGAGTATCTGCGCATTACCCTTCAGAAAATTATTATCACCGCCGTACATCCTGTTTATTATAACACAATGCGCGCACCACGCGAGGCGGTAAGACTGGCGTTCTCCAGAGTAGTAATTGACTATGTCTTACAGAATGCACAGGGAAGTACAGCAGGTACGGTTTCCATGGGATATGACATTAAATCCAATACAACTATTTAAGTACCAGTGATATAAAGGAATATAACTATGTTATTTATCGATAAAAATGGTTTAGTCGATGCTGAACGTATTATTGTTAAGAGATTCAGTTCAATAGAGCGTGGTAAGCTGGATAAAGTAAACGGGATTGTTGTACATCAGACAGACAGTACAACAGCCAACAGTATTTTTAACAGTTATCAGAATAGTGGGGCTAATGGTGCTCACTTCCTGATAGCTAAAGATGGCAAGATTTATCAGACTGCTTCATTACAAAAAATAACTAACTATGTGGGGTTTTTGCAATCGCGTTGTTTAATGAAAAAAATATGTAGCCCACAGGAGTTAAAAAAAGTAACAGGTATGGATAAGATTAAAAATATCAGGGAAAGATCAAAAACAGTACACCGCTATAAAGCCAGTAAGAGTTTTCCAGACAGATATCCTTATAATGCCGATTCCATTGGAATAGAGATTGTTGGTAAGGCAAGAAGAATAAACAATGAGGATATATATGAACCTGTTAATGACAGACAAAATGAGTCATTAAAATGGTTGGTGAAAGAATTATCAGAAACACTTAGAGTCTCTCTTAATGAAGTTTATCGTCATCCTGATGTTGGAAGGAAAAATCTAACGGAAGCGAGTACTGCAACATGGTAAATATAAAAAAATATTTATTGCCGCTATTACTCGTTTTTTTAACAGCTGCATGTAGCCAGAAGGGCAAAGTGAAAACACTGACTGATATTGACAAGGGCCAGACAGTTTCATGGTCATTGAAAGATGAAAATATAAAAAAGGAATGTAAAAAATTCCAACCCACGCGTAAACAGATACTGGATTTTTTCAACAAAGCCCAGCCTGTTGAGGGGTTCGTGGTTAACGAAGACCGTTATACTCCCTGCTTTTCTACAGGTAAGTTAATCTGGAATGATGGCACTAGTGCAGAATGGAGTTTGTATTCCAGTGGAACAGCCAGTCTTTTGCTGGATAATGGTGAAACAATACACCTGTATCAGCGGGATTATCGCTGGTTTGACCCAACGGAGTGTACTTATGGTCTGGGTGATGAAGGTGAATGTTAAAACGACCAGCTAAGAGTAAAGCCAGTCAGTAACTGGCTGGTTCACTGATCATATTAAAGCGAAGAAAGGTCTACCAGACCGCTTCCTTATTTAAAGTGACCTGGCATGTTGGATTAATGCAGTCCAGATGCTATCTGAAAAAAGTGTGTAAACCGACAGTTAGTCTGGCATCGAGTTGGCAGCATTTGGCGCTGAAGATTGTCACTATGATTCCGTGAAAGAGTACAAAAATGGACATAGTCAGGACAGGGGATTAGCTTCCTTACAGAAAGAGATCTTGCGTCTGATGAATTCGTCGCGGCTGACCCTGGATACAGAAATGACCTACAAATTCATTTTTGTGGGTTTCAGCTCTGTTATAGATTCCCTGAAGGGCCGGGCCGCTGATCCCAATAGCTGATCCCAATAACAGAGGGAGGAACATGTTGATTTGCTGGGAATCGATGCTGGAATATGAAGTTATTTATCATCATAGTTAATTTAACATAATATACATTATGCGCACCATGGTGGCGCTACGTGAAAACGATGACTTATTCGCGGTTCATTCCGCTGTTCTCTGATGGCATCTGAAAGCGCTTTCTGAAGTGATGAAACGTAGATGATTGAAATCAGTTCTCTGTTTTACGGGTTTTAAGGCCGCGTACCTGAAAAGGTAAACGGCCCATCGCTGACCAGAACATCACTACTGATGCCGTATCAGCCTCCAAATTCCAGCTCATTCTTTTTAGCCAGCTTAAAAGCTAGCTCAGAAGTGTGCTTTCAGGATCACAGGGTAACTTGCTTTATCCATATGGACATGCTCCAGTGCATCTTGCACCTCAACCCGCAACAACGACCCTCTTCGCTCTGATGAAAGTGTTTTTGTTTATCTGATTGTTTATCTCTGGCTTGTCGTCAGGAACATCCGGTAAGTGGATAGTATCAATTTGTGATGCATTTTTGGGGCTATTTAAAGAAGCACTGCCTGAGATCACGGCATCTTTTACTGCTGATATTTTTTTATTTTCAAGTATTGTCTGAGTCACGGAATCAGCCATTCTGTCTTGCTGATCTTTAGTGTTCTTTAACAGCAGGTTATTTTCTTTAATCAATTCAGCAGTGACCATCATATCCTTAAGATGCTCTAATTTTTCAGCGTAATCCTCGACACTCTTTTTATTTTCTGCAAGAATTTTTATGTTTTTTTCTATTTTTTCAATTATGCCGAAAGATGATTGATAATCACTTACCATTAAATCATATTTTTCCAGGCTGCGCTGACTCTCTTTTGGTAATTCATTTTTATACCTTCTGGTCACATCAATAATCACCCTGGCTATGTTTTTTTTATTTTCAAGAATAAGACCATATCCTCTTGAAATTTTATTTTCTAAATCCGAAATTTTTTTTTACTCGTTTCTTCACTATTTAC
Source organism: Erwinia mallotivora (assembly GCF_000590885.1). Classification (GTDB taxonomy): domain Bacteria; phylum Pseudomonadota; class Gammaproteobacteria; order Enterobacterales; family Enterobacteriaceae; genus Erwinia; species Erwinia mallotivora. The sequence goes on along the minus strand of NZ_JFHN01000020.1, from coordinate 35,378 downwards.
GAATTTTTCTCTGACCATATTTTCGACTAACTTTTTATCACCGCATCTTTCACTTAGTTCTGAGGTATATTTATTTTTTTTACCTGAAATTGTGAGTAAATTTATTTTTTCTTTTTCCAGTTTATATTCCAGGCCTCTTATTTTATCGTATATTTTTCCATTTGTTGCGAAATTGATTTTATATTTTTCTTGCAACTCAATGCCGGTTTTCGCTTTAACAATCCAGTTATTATTTAAACGACTTAACTCATTTGCCAGTTTCCCAACATTTTCAAAATGATTCTCCTTTATATGAGCCTGCTTTTCTAATAATAACTCCTGAGTTCTGATACCATTACCCAACTCTGCCTTTGCTTTACCTACATAAGCGATAGCCTGTTCAACATTTAAATGTAACTCAGGGTGTTTTGCGTTTTTTTTATTCAGTGCCTTAACAATACTCTCCGGGACGTTTTTTACATTTTTAATTTCATTTATTAAATTTGATGCTGTTTTAGCAGAAATATTACCACCTGTAATGGCAGCGAAAATTACTGCGCAACGATCTTTGATGCTGATACCCATAGATACCTCAAAATTAGAAATATATTGAGAGTATATCAGCGTGTTTTTTTCAATCTTTCAAAAAACAACTTTATGTCTCTTAATTAAACGAGGAAAATAGTGATAAATGATTATAAACGATGCGTTAATAAGATTTTTCAGGATGGATGATATTTCCGTTTTGCTTAAAACATAGCCTATGATATGCCCGGCATTAACCGCCGGACATGATCACTATTTCAAATATTAACCCTGAATGATATTCAGAAGTCCGCTTTCAGAACCACACGGTAATTAGCTTTACCCGCACGGACATGCTCCAGAGCATCATTGATGCGGGACATCGGGAAATATTCCACCCGGGGTGCAATATCTGCGCGAGATGCCAGTTTCAGCAGTGTGCGCAGTTGCCCCGGCGAGCCGGTTGATGACCCCGTGACGGCTTTGTCACCCATAATCAGGTCAAAGGCGGACACCTGGAATGGCTTCATGACTGCACCGACGGTGTGAAACTTGCCCTTCGGCGCCAGTGCGTCGAAATAAGGTTTCCAGTCAAGATCAACGGCGACGGTGCTCAGGATCAAATCAAAGCGCCCTGCCAGCTTTTTCAATGCTTCCGGGTCGCGGCTGTTGACGACTTCATCAGCGCCCATATCAAGAATGGATTGCTTTTTATCAGGCGTGGAGCTGAATGCCACGACCTCAGCACCCATTGCGCGCAATACTTTTATCGCAATATGACCAAGGCCGCCGATGCCAATAACGCCAACACGGCTGGTCGCGGTAATGTTACTCATCAGCAGGGGTTTAAATACCGTAATGCCGCCACACAGCAGCGGACCGGCCGTCGCAGCATCCAGTTTTTCCGGGAGTGGGATCACCCATTGCCAGTCGGCACGCAGTTTCTGCGCGAAACCGCCATGGTTAAGAATGGTGGGAATAGCGCCGTTTTCACAGTTGACCTGTTCACCGTTGATGCAGGGATCACAGTGTTGGCAGCTTTTTGCCATCCAGCCGATACCCACGCGTTGGCCTACTGACAGCCCTTTGTTTTGCGCCGCTGAACCCAGTGAAGCAACGCGACCAATCACCTCATGTCCGGCAATGGTGGGATACTGAGAAATTCCCCACTCGTTATCAATCATCGACAGGTCAGAATGGCAGACGCCGCAATACTCAACTTCAACCTCAACTTCTTCTGCTGCCAGCTCTGCGGCTTCATATTCATACAGTTCCAGAGCCTGACCTGGTTGCATAGCGGCGTAGCTTTTAATTTTCATCCTTTACCTCATTCTGTTTAACAGTCCTGAAAGAGTGTAGCAAACTCCCCTCTTCCCCCTGTTAACCTGACGAGGCATCGATCGGTTGAAATGTTGCAAAGTGTAATTAAGCGAGTGTCCTGGTCGGAATAATATTCTCAGCCACCAGATGCTCAGTCACATGACCAATAGCCTCCACCACCTGCGCGGAGTTATTCTGAATATCCATGATCACACTTCCAGCTTCCCGAACCAGCGACACGCCCTGATCTGCACGTGAAAGATTGGCAGAGATATTTTTCTGTGCCAGCGCAGCCAGTTGCTGGTTATGCTCAACCACTTCAGAGATCTCCTGCGAGGCCGTATTGATATTCGCCGCCAGACTTCTTACTTCATTAGCCACAACCGCAAAGCTGCGGCCATGCGTACCGGCGCGTGCCGCTTCTACCGCAGCGTTTAACGCCAGCAAATTCGTCTGATTAGCGATCCTTTTAATCGTTTCAACTATCTGACCAATCTGCGCCGATTGTGAACTGAGGTCATTAATTCCGGCAGAGACATTACGCAGCTCAACGGCGATTTCATTCATCTTGCTGACGCTGTTCCCTATCACGCCCACACCCACCCGGGTATTCTGGCTGGTCTCAAGCGCGGCTTTATAGGCATGTTCTGCCGCCTCGCGCTCCTGCCGGTTCTTAACCACCTGGGTGGTCACATCGGTGGCAAATTTCACCACTTCATACAGCTGGCCGTTCTCATCAAAGACCGGATTGTAGGTTGCCCGCAGCCAGATGGTGTTGCCCCTGCTGTCAACACGCTCAAACTGACCGGAAACAAAGTCTCCGTGCCGCAGCTTTTGCCAGAACTGATGATACTCAGTGCTGTTGTAAACTTCCGGCGAACAAAACATACGATGATGTTTTCCCAGCACTTCTTCAATCCGGTAGCCGGTGGTTTTCAGAAAATTATCATTAACACGTAATACTTCGCCATTGAGATTAAATGCTATCACCGCCATGGAACGGTCAATGGCATTGGTCATCCCTTTCTGTTGCTGTGCGGCAAGCGTGCGCGCGGTGATATCAGAAGCCAGTCCAACGATCTTAATGACTTTGCCATTGTGATTGCGTATCGGGACATAATTCGCTTCAAACCAGATTTTTTTACCTTCTTTGGTCAGACGTAAAAATTTATCACTGAAACTTTCACCACGGGCCAGACGCTGCCAGAATCGGGTATATTCGGGCGAGGCAAGCACCTGCTCCGGACAGAAGATACGATGATGCTGCCCGACAATCTCATCCAGCTGATAACCCATTTTTTGCAAAAAAAGGGCATTGGCATTGAGCACGACGCCCTCAGGCGTCAGTTCCATTATTGCCATGGCACTGTGAATAGAACTCTGTGTGGTACGACAGAGTGTGTTGGATCTGAAAAATCTCTTGAAGAAACCTGACCGATTGAAAATGCGCATATCGTAACCTTACTGTTATGTTTTTATGTTCGCACGATGCAGATTATCGGCAGGCATGGAGAAAAAATTATGATTATTTTTTCACTAAAACCACGGGATACCGCCCTTTGCAGCCAGTAATCTGCTGCGTAATGAGGGTGAAAAAAACTTTTATTTCATAAGATTAAGTTATTTCAGGCAATCCGGCGTTAATCCGTTCAGAGTAATCAGAGCTGAAGCAGGCGGGCGGGTAGCTGTCAGCCGCCTTCTGTTGATATTACAGGAGATTTTTTGTCATCCGATTGCGAAAGCAATCACCAGTTTAGCCCCTTATTTCGTCATTTGATTTAAGTCCACTGGACTACAGTATAAATAAATTCGCTTCAGATCGTTTTAAGCACCCCTGACATCTGACAAAAGGTCCTTTTTGCGTGGCTAAATTATTTTTACGCAGCGGAAGTCTGGATGCGGTTCTGCCCCTTGGAGAAAACGGGCAGCCTATTTACCTGTCGGCCCTGCAATTGCGCGAGACACTGCGCCTGAGGAAACAGCAACATATTGCTGACTGCCTTGCTATCCCTCAACCTGATGACGCCGGAAACCGCCTGGACTGGTATGCGCCCATTGGCGGTAAAGTTACTTCCTGGGCTGCGGCCAGCGACAGTGCCCGCAACCATGCCCTCAATCAGCTGGTCGCCTGCCAGCAGGTGGTGGCAGAGATGTGTCAGCGGGCACAGCAGTCGGAAAAAAGTAATCAGAAGTTATTTGGAGCCCTGCTGGCAAAAGCCTTGCAGTTTCCGGACCAGAACTTTGTTTATCTGGTGGACGGCAAGCCGGTTTTAACCTTCTGGGGCTTCGTCAGCCTGGATAAAAAATCCCGCCAGGACTCGCTGGATTGTCTGCGTAAAGTGGAAGAAGACCATCCACCGTTGAGCCTCTCTAAACTGGCCGTTGCGGTCCCGCCTCCGCCTGCTGTGGCGCCGCCGCTCCCCGAACCTGTTACGGTGACCGTGGTGGAGGAGACGCAACCCCAGCCTGAAGCTGAGCAGGCGATGCCGGCACCAGAAACCGCTCCGGTTGTACAAAAAGTCGTGATGCCAGCAACATCCCGTCCGCTGCTTCGCTATGGCTGGATGTTACCGGCCGCCGCACTATTGATTGCCTTTGGCGTCCAGCTGAAGGGGTATTTCTCTGCCCCGGCTGAGGTCAGCTCACCGTCTCAGGCGCACGCTGATAAAACATCGGCGCAGCCTCAAACGCTGGCAGCCCCGACAGCACCGGCCGTCGTCGCCAGTCAGCCAGCCCAACCGGCAGTGCCTGACACCACGAAGCACATCGCGTTACCGGTCACCCCTGCCAGTGTGGCAGCCACTGCACAGCAGAGCCCTGACAATACAGCGCCACAGCCGGTACAACCGGCCGCCAGTGCGGGTGAGGAAACCGCTGCTGCTGCACCGGCAAAAGATGATCTGATATTACCCGGTGACGCAGTGAAACTGGGATCCACCCGTTTCCTGAACGGTAACTGGCGGGTGGTGGTTGGCGGTAAAAATCCACTGACCGGTAAGCCACCCAGCCTGCGCTATCAGCTGAAGAACGGCAAAGGTATCGCCAGGATGACTCAGGGTGACGGCATAATCTGCAAAGTTGACGTTTATGCCGGGCTGATGAAGTCAGGCAATCTGGTCATTAACAGTCGCACCAAAGCGAAATGCAGCGATGGATCGCGTTATCAGATGCCCGATCTGACCTGTAAACAAGGGGCCAACGGCGCAGCCGAATGTAGCGGCCAGTATGACGCTGGTACGGTATTACCGATGACGATGAAGCGCGAGAGTAAATGATGATGCTGGCGACAATCGCTGATATTAAACCGAATATGACGCTTGTTCAGAACAGTGGTATTCAGTTTCTGGACTTTGCCCTGACGCCGCAGCTGGATGCCGACCTGCCGGGGAAGTTTGTCCGTAAAACCGCCAATGGCCCGCTGCTGCGTCTGAATTTTAACGCCCTGAGTGGTAAATACATGCTGCCGGTTGCCACCGGTGGCACTCCTGAAGTGGTTAAGCCTGAATCCAGCTTTTCTCTGGAACAGTCGCTGACCCTGCTGAACGGTATCTGGTTACCGCTGCCCTTCTTTCGTTTTAATCCGCCGCGTACTTTTATCGGCGGACCGGATAACTGGGCCAGGGTGCAGGTCGTTGCGCTGGATAAACCTGATGCCAACGGTCACAGTCACCGCGTCTGCCTGGCATTCGAAACCCGCGTCTGGCCGGAAGGTGAAGATGAGTCACTGGCGCTGAACAGCAGCGATGCCCAATCCGGCGTCAGCTTTGCGCTGGCTCACCACAGTGACGAGCTGGGTGAATTTCTCGACCATACGTGGGTTGATGGCTGGCTGCGTGAAGTCTTCAGTCAGCAGGCGTCGGAGATTGAACAGCGTCCTCAGGTCAATATTCGTACCGCTCTTCGCGAATTTGAATATCAGGCTCACTATCTGAACATTCTGCATATGCTGGGGCATCAGCTGTCGCTGCCCGAGCTGAAAATCAGCGCCGCTAACCCTTCCTCCCCGGCCATTCCGGTTGATTTGATTCTTGATGTCGGTAATTCGCACACCTGCGGCATTATGGTTGAAGACCATGTCGATGATCATCATGGTCTCAGGCACACCTATGAGCTGCACCTGCGTAACCTGAGTGCTCCCCACCTCGTCTATAACGAACTGTTTGAAAGCCGGGTTGAGTTTGCCCAGGCAAGCTTTGGCAAACAAAACTTTTCAGTGGAAAGTGGTCGTGACGATGCCTTTATCTGGCCTTCCATCACCCGTGTAGGTCGCGAAGCCAGCCAGCTGGCGCTGCAACGTCTGGGAACCGAAGGCGCTACCGGGATCTCCAGTCCGCGCCGCTATCTGTGGGATGAAGAGAGCTTCACCCCCGGCTGGCGCTTCAGCCGGACGCCCGGTAATGCAGCTGATGAACCCATTGCCACCGCCATGCCGCTGACCAACCTGGTCGATGATGAAGGCCAGCCGCTGTATAACCAGCCGCTGGAAGAGAGGCTGCCGGTTTTTTCTGCCCACTACAGTCGCAGCGCGGTGATGAGCTTTATGCTCTCGGAACTGCTGGCCCAGGCGCTGATGCAGATGAACAGCCCCGCTCAACGGCAAAAGATGCTGCACAGCAGCGCCCCGCGCCAGCTGCGTAACATTATTCTGATCTTGCCGTCGGCGATGCCAAAACCTGAACGGGAGATTTTCCGGCGACGGATGCAGGAAGCCATTGCACTGGTGTGGAAAGCGATGGGCTGGCACCCGGCTGATGATGATTTCACCAGCGACCAGGACAAAGCCAAAAGCCTGATGCCCGTCCCAGACGTGCAGATGGAGTGGGATGAAGCGACCTGTGGCCAGATGGTCTATTTGTACAATGAAACGCAGGTTAATTTTGGCGGACGCGCAGAAGCCTTCTTCAGCAGTATGGCGCGTCCCGATCGCCCGCGCGCCGCAGATGAACCGGCGGGGAAAACGCTGCGTATTGCCTCAATCGATATTGGCGGCGGCACCACCGATCTGGCCATTACCCAGTACCGGCTGGACGATGGTCAGGGCAACAACGTAAAAATCATGCCCCGGCTGCTGTTTCGTGAAGGCTTCAAACTGGCCGGTGACGACATTCTGCTCGATGTTATCCAGCTGTATGTGTTGCCGGCGTTGCAGGCTGCCCTTAAGCAGGCGGGCGCGGGCAATGCGGAAGCGGTAATGACCCGGCTGTTCGGCGCTGAGGGTCGCCTCGGCGGTCAGTCCACCCTGCGTCAGCAGGCGACACTGCAACTCTTTATTCCACTGGGGCAGGCTATTCTTGAAGCCTATGAGCGCTTTGACCCGCTGGATCTGAATGCCGAAGTTGAAGCGCTGTTTGCTGAACTACTGCCGCAGGCACCGACGCCGAAGCTGCTTGATTATCTCAACCGCGAGATCCAGCGGGAGCTGCCGAATGACGCTGAATCCTTTGATATTCTGCGCGTGCCGTTGATCGTCAGCCTGAGCAAGCTGCACAGCGCTTTTCTCTCACCACAGATGAACATTACGCAAAGTCTGCGCTCCATGTCCGAGGTGGTCGCCGTCTATGACTGTGACGTGCTGTTACTGACCGGTCGCCCTTCACGCTTTCCCGGTATCCAGGCGTTGTTCCGCCATTTACAACCGTTGCCGGTCAGTCGGATTTTATCGCTGGACGGTTATCACACCAATGACTGGTATCCTTTTAATAAGCAGGGCCGTATTGAAAATCCGAAATCCACTGCGGCCGTCGGCGCTATGCTCTGTCTTCTGTCGCTGGATCTGCGACTGGCCAACTTCTGGTTTAAAGCCGGTGATTTCCAACCCTATTCCACTATCCGCTATCTGGGGATGCTCGACGGTAACGGCTCGCTCAGCAGTGAGAACGTCTGGTACAGCGATATCGATCTTGACGACAACCAGTTCAGCCTGGATTCCCGCCAGCGGTTCCAGGTTCGGGGAGCGCTGACGCTGGGATTCAGACAACTGGATAACGACCGCTGGCCTGCCTCACCACTCTACAGCCTGTCGATTGCCGATCCGCAGCTGGCACGCCGCGTGGCAGGCGATAAGGTGCTGAAAATCAGGCTGGCAATAGTCAGCACCGCCGCCAGCGGTGCGGAACGATTTGAAATTGCCGAGGCCAGCCTTGATGATGGTACGCTGGTTCCTTTACAACACCTGCGGCTCAGGCTGAATACGTTAGCCAGCGGTGGATCAGGATTAACCCATTACTGGATTGACAGTGGGAGCGTATACAAGAAATGAAAGCGTTGACGCCTAAGCAGTTATCAGGCCAGTTCGGCAAAAAACTGGATACGCTGGCAAAAAGTATTGGCGGGGCGATCGACTGGCTGGAGAGCGCACGCCACAGCGCCCCCCGTCTGGAGATGGAGGCCGACCGTCTGCGTATACGTCTGATGCGTCAGCGTAACCACGCGGGCAATCTGGCGAGTGCGGCGGCAAAAGAGTGTGCGATAGGATTTTTTGGACTGTCACAGGCGGGAAAGTCGTACCTGATCTCCGCGCTGGCCGCCAGTGATAAAGGCCGGATGGAGATTGCCCTTGGCAACGCCACGCTGGATTTCCGCCAGCTCAACCCTCAGCAACACACCGGTAGCATGGTGCTGCGTATCAGCGGTCAACAGACGCGCGTTGATAATGAATGGCCGGTCAGGCTGACCTTGCTGAAAGAGAGTGAACTGGTGGCGATTATCGCCGCGGTTTACGCCCGCCGTGACCCTAAGCAGACGTTGCAGAGCGACGAGCCGCAGATTACCGAACGACTGAAAACCCTCGCCATGTACCGTCAGTCTCAGCCAACCGGCGGCCTCAACGAGGATGATGTGGTGGCGCTGTGGGACAGTATGACCACCGCGCAAATTTGCGACAATACAGCACTTGAAAGCCATTTCTGGCCGCAGGCGATTGAGATGGCATCGCTGCTGGGTGTGGACGACCGCGCCCGACTGTTTTCATTGCTGTGGGGAGACGATCGCCAGCTGAGCAGTCTCTATCGGCAACTGGCACATGTGCTGCATCATATTTCTGCTGCTTCGGCGGTGCTGGCCCCGCTGTCGGTGGTGGATGACAGCGCACTCAGCGTGCTGAACAGTAACAGCCTGCGCTACTTTAATGCGGCGGCCGACCGGGTTATTCAGGTTCTCCCGCAACATAATAATCGCAGCCTGAAACCGGTGAATCTGGCGCTGGCAGAACTGACGCTGCTCAGCCGCGAAGTGCTGCTACCTCTTTACAGCTCGCCGAAAGAGAGCCTGTTTGAGCAGGTGGATTTGCTGGATTTTCCCGGTTTTGAACAACCTGCCGTGGTGCCGGATGACGCTCAACACCAGCTGGCGCTGAGCTTCCTGAGCGCCAAACGCCCTTTCCTGCTGGCGCGCGCCGCCGACCATCATGATGTGGATTTATTGATGGTGTGCAGCGCGTCCGGCCAGCGCGCCGACACCCCGCTGGTTGGCCGCATGCTCGACCACTGGGTGAAAAAAAATCAGGGAGCAAACAGTCAGCCGCGCAGTGAACGTAAACCCGGACTGATTTGGGCGTTAACCCCTTTCGATCAGCGTATCACCCACGGCCAGAATCATGACGCTGCGGTTCAGCGCTACGTTGGCAATCCCGGCGATGCCTGGGGTTCGATGCTGGCAACGGACGACAAGGGCGTGAAGCGGATGGCGGGCTGGCTGACTAATGAAGTCCGCCGCGAAGTCAGGCTGGAACGTCTGCAACAGCAGGGAAGCGAAATTCGTCGTGAACTGGCCGATAATTTGCTGGGCCGCTGGTATCAGGCCTCCGGCAAAGAAGAACCCCAATTTCGCATGCGTACGGCGACGGCGCTGCTTAAAGCCTTACAGACCCGAACCGGCGTTCACGGCGAACTGCTGGAGCGTCTGCTACCGGGCAGAGAGACGCTGAGGCAGCTTTTTCTGCAACGCCAGCAGCCGGTTTCACGCCCGCAGAGCGGCGAACATCCTCTGACCGCAGACGATCCTTTTGGCATTGGTATCAGCATCGACCTGCTCAGCAATGACCCGATCCCCGGACTGATTATTACTGGCGATGACAGCCCGGAAGAGTCGCCTCCGGCGGAGTTCCCCCGCCAGGTTTACCAGCTGTGGATCAATATGTTACGTCAGCTGCCCGACCAGTCTTCTCTGCTGACCCTGCTTGGCGTCAACAAACCCACGCTGGAGCTGCTGACCGAAGAACTGATCACCGCAAGCATTCGTCTCAATATTGAAGCCGCGCTGGTCACCATGCTGACCGATCAGGAGGCCCCCGGAACGCCAGCAGAGATGATCGCCGACCGCCAGGTGACCCGCGCGCTGAGCGTACTGGGTGATTTTATCGCCTGGCTCGGCTTCCAGCATCTGCGGGAGGATCAGCGTCCTGAGAGTAAAATCAACCGGGGGCAGCCGGTGTTTGCCCGACCGGAAACCCAGAGCGCCAGCCTGGGGCCGGGCCAGCGCCTGACCCGACTCTCTCTGAAGCCCAATAACCATGCAGCCTGTTATATTTTTGACTGGCTGGTCGCGCTGAATGAGATGATTTTACTTAATGCCGGGTATTCTGCTGCCGGTGAAATCGACAGCGACCATCGTGAACAGCTGGCCGCATTGCTGAAACAGATCGGACGCTGATGCCAGGGCCGTAACGCCCTTCAGCGTTACGGCTCTCACCCGCTGTTTAACTCTCGTCAGACGATTTTTTGGCTGAAGAACCCGTCAGCGGATCCCACAGGGAAAGCCGATGCCCCGACCCAATACCAAAACTGCTGGCCGCGCTGACTTTTTTTGCCGGTAACTGATTCTTTTCGGTATAGATATCCACTGCCCGCTGGAGAAGCGAGGATGCCCCGGTATTACAGTTGCCGACCTTGTCCGTTTTGTGCGGCGGCAGTCGCTGGAATTTAGGGGTGGCATCCTGTAACTGCTGGCGCTTCTCCTCGTCGGCTTTCGGCTTCAGGTGTTCAGAGGGAATGGCTGATCCGTCGCGGCCCATCAGTTCATCCTGATAAAGCTGATGCAGCGTAAACTGCTGCCTGGCTTCCAGCAGGTCAAGGCTGTCCACATCTGTTATCTTCTTCAGCGTGACTTTTCGCCCGATGTCTTTGGGAAAGTTTTCGAATGCGCGAAGATCCCGCTCTGGTGCCGGCGGCTTTGCCACCCGGTAATCACCGGCTTTCTTCGGCCACATTTCCATCATCGTCATTGGCAGATGGCGATATACCGAAGAAATTTCATTGTGCAGTTCCTGTGGATCGACACCCTCCCCCCTGGCGGTACGATACGCATTATAAAAGTCTTCACGCGTGGCGAATGACTTCCCGGCAAGTTGCGAAATCACTTTACGAACAGGTGCGGCTAACCTGAACGGCGCTTTTGAATCAGCGCTGTCGATAAGCTTGGCAAGCAGTTTGTCATTGATATTCACCGGGCCACGCTTGGGATCGCCCCCTACGCCATACAAAACTGCGCCGCTTTTACGTCCCTGGTTGGGATGTCCGGCAACCACATAGCCATGCGTGGGAATGAGGTAACCGCGCGTATTGCGGTTAACGTAGTAGACAGGCACTTTGGATAACGCCTCTGCGCCTGTCGATTTCAGTTCATGAAGCACCGTATCGAAGGCTTCGCGCTCACTTCCTTCAGGCAGCGAGGGGAATTTACCGGGATGCCGGGCGTCCAGCACCTTGCCATCGCTGTCACACTGCACATCAATCAGCGCCGTTTCACCTTTTATCTGACGCGATACCCTCATCCACCCATCACCCAGATCGAGCATCGTGGCGTCCGGCTTTCCTTTTGCATCGGCCATAAAGGAAACGAATGCCTGCACACGGGATTCCACATCGCGTTTTCCCAACAGCGATTGAATTTTGTGGCTGACCTTACCGGCAACGCCGGTGCTTTTGGTCCAGTTTGTCCTCTTTTTTTCTGCATAAAGGCCCGCTGTTTTTTCTGCATCGCTGGTCATTCTGCTGCTCCTCGCCGGTTCGGAGCGGAAAGATCCAAAGGCGCTGGAAGAGACATCTGAAGACATCTGGCTCAGCCCCCCGAAATGACGGTGCGCATTGCCGTCGTCACTGCGCACTGACATTTCGCCAGGCTCGCCTGATGCCTGCGTCGATGGTGGCAGAAGGCCGTGTTGACGCAGCTGCGCGGTCAACTCGCCGGCGGCATTTGCCAGGGCGCGCAGGTCATGCTGAACAGGCGTATCGCGACAACTCTCCGTCCATGCCGCCAGGGCTTCCGGCAACTTTTCCAGATGCAAAAGCGTATCGACATGGGACTGGAGCAAAGGCGTCACGTCGGCGGAGTGGTTGCGAAGCGTTTCGCTCAGCTCAGCAGTGCGGTCTCTGGCGGTGCAGAGAAAAGCGCTGAATTTCGCACCGGACGGCATTCCGGCTGAATTCCCGGCCAGGCCAGTAGGATCCGTATGGATCAACGCCAGAAGGTCCGGTACGCCCTGCACCTTCTGGTGTGATTGATCAACCATCTGGCTGACTGATTGCTGCATCCGTGCCGTGGTCAGATCGGTGCAGGCCTGAGACAGGGGTTTATATGAAGCATGTGACCTCGGGGTATGCGCCAGCTGGCTGGTACAGCGGTCAATCATCTCTTTCAGCGTCTGTTGCTGCTCGTTGCCCAGCCAGTGTCCGTTCTGCTCACCGAGCGCCGCCTCTGACAGCTGACCTGCCAGTTCGGCAATGGCGGGAAATGACTGGGGCGATTTCTCCAGCTCCCGCTGAAAGGTATGCAGCAGGCTGGTGCAATCCTGCGCCGACGCCGTGGTGGAGCGACCAAACGCCGTACTCAGTTTGCCAGATGCGACAAAAGCCCTTGTGCGTGCCTGCCGCGAAGATTGCGCATCACTTTTATCAATTACGCCGGAACTGCCGGACCCACCGGACACCATCGGCATACAGGAGTGAGAGGCGCGCGCGATCTGAGCTGGATTCATTAGTTTTTCCTATAGTTTGCCTGAAAGAGAGGGCTGAGTGGTCAGGTGCCTGGCGAGGTTCCCTTTGGCAGGTGAAATGCCGAAGGATTCAGACAGATTGAATGTTAAGGTAATCTGTTACCACAAAACCCTGCTTTGATTGTGACTATCTGCGGGCCTGTCATTTATGGAGGAATACTGATGGCTTTGATAAAAGAGAAAACAGGAAAATCGCTTATCCCGTCACTGACCCTCGTGGTGATGTTGCTTATCCCCGTACCTGATGGTATGCCACCCCAGGCCTGGCACTATTTTGCCGTGTTTGTGGCGATGATTGTCGGCATGATTCTGGAGCCCATTCCGGCTACGGCAATCAGTTTCATAGCGGTCACCCTTTGCGTTATCGGCGGCAGATTTCTGCTGTTTGATGCCGACGAACTGGCAAATCCGGATTTTGATGCCAGCAGCCAGGCACTGAAATGGGGGCTGGCCGGTTTTTCCAGCCCGACGGTATGGCTGGTGTTTGGCGCGTTTATCTTCGCGCTGGGCTATGAGGTGAGCGGGCTGGGGCGTCGTATCGCGCTCTTTCTGGTCAAATTTATGGGTAAGCGCACGCTGACCCTCGGCTATGCCATTGTGATTATCGATATCCTGCTGGCCCCCTTTACGCCCTCCAACACCGCCCGCACCGGCGGTACTGTCTTTCCGGTGATTAAAAATCTGCCGCCGCTGTTTAACTCTTATCCCAACGATCCCTCTTCCCGCCGCATTGGCGGTTACCTGATGTGGATGATGGTAATTGGCACCAGCATCAGCTCCTCGATGTTTGTCACCGGCGCGGCACCCAATGTGCTCGGCCTGGAGTTTGCCAGCAAAGTGGCCGGTGTCCATATCAGCTGGCTGCACTGGTTTCTGGCTTTTCTGCCTGTGGGGATCATTTTACTGCTCGTCTCGCCCGCACTGGTCTGGCTGTTGTATAAACCGGGGATCACACAGAGTACGGAAGTCGCGGCCTGGGCTGCTGAGGAACTGAAAAGCCTTGGACGGCTCACCCACAAAGAGATAACCCTGATTGGTCTGGTGCTGCTCAGCCTGGCGCTGTGGGTGCTGGGCGGCAAGCTTATCAGTGCCACCGCCGTTGCCCTGCTGGCCGTGGCATTAATGCTGGCCCTGCGCGTGGTGCCCTGGAAAGAGGTAACCCGCTACAGCAGCGCCTGGAATACGCTGGTCAACCTGGCCACGCTGGTGGTGATGGCAAATGGCCTGACCCGTTCCGGATTTATTGACTGGTTTTCTGCCACCATGAGCCGACATCTGGAAGGTTTTTCCCCCCAGGGAACCGTCATCGTGCTGGTACTGGTGTTCTACTTTTCCCATTACCTGTTTGCCAGCCTCTCTGCCCATACTGCCACCCTGTTGCCGGTTATTCTGGCGCTGGGCAAAAGTATCCCCGGCGTGCCAGTGGAACATCTCAGCCTGTTGCTGGTGTTATCGATTGGCATTATGGGTTGCCTGACGCCTTACGCAACCGGCCCCGGGGTGATTATTTATGGCTGTGGCTATGTAAAATCAAAGGATTACTGGCGACTGGGGGCCATCTTTGGAGTGATTTTCATCAGCATCCTGTTGCTGGTTGGCTGGCCTGTGCTGGCTGTCTGGTCTTGAGATACGCTGAGCGGCCTGTTTACCGCCGCTCCGCTGTCATTTCCCCACAATGAATCACTTTTTGTGCCTTATTAATAACCAGCTATTTCAGTGTGGACGAGATCTTTGGTTATTTACCCAGCAACACATTGATTACTATCATAAAAATATAAGATTTTCTGAACAAAATTAATCATTGAGATGCAGAGTGAAAAGCCATATATTGGGCGCGCTTTTTTACATGGGCAGTTCTACTAATTCATTTATTCAACTGCGGCGTTAGTGACAACCCGCGGTTGTAGGAGAGATATGATGACGGATAAAGTCCGTATTGATACTTTAGGTGCGATTTCCTCAAATGGTAACAACGAATCCTATTTAGCCAGACAGGCTGAATTCGAGTCGAATGTCAGAAGCTATCCACGTAAATTGCCGTTAGCAATTGCCAAAGCTCAGGGCGTCTGGATCACCGACGTTGAGAATAATCAATATCTTGATTGCCTGGCCGGTGCGGGAACGCTGGCGCTTGGACATAACCATCCTGATGTACTGCAAAGCATCCAGAGTGTCATTACCAGCGGCTTGCCGTTACATACTCTTGACCTGACCACGCCTTTGAAAGATCGCTTCTCTGAGTACCTGCTCTCTTTATTACCCGGCCAGGGCAAGGAGTATTGCCTGCAATTCACCGGGCCTTCCGGAGCCGATGCGGTGGAAGCCGCGCTGAAGCTGGCTAAAAAATATACCGGCCGCTCTGGCGTCATCAGCTTCTCCGGCGGCTACCACGGTATGACCCACGGTGCGCTGGCGGTAACCGGTAATCTGGGGCCTAAAGAAGCCGTCGACGGCATGATGCCTGAAGTGCAGTTTATGCCTTATCCGCATCAGTACCGTTGCCCGCTGGGTATCGGTGGCGACGCGGGGGTGAAAGCCCTGGCTTACTATTTCGAAAATCTGATCAACGATGTGGAGAGCGGCGTACGTAAGCCTGCGGCGGTGATCCTTGAAGCGCTACAGGGTGAAGGCGGAGCCAACCCGGCCCCGGCGGAATGGCTGCAACGGATTCGTAAAGTCACCCGTGAGCACGGTATCGTGCTGATCCTTGATGAGGTACAGGCGGGCTTCTGCCGGACTGGTAAACAGTTCGCCTTTGAACACGCCGGTATCGAACCAGACATTATTGTGATGTCCAAAGCCGTGGGTGGCAGCCTGCCACTGGCCGTACTGGGGATCAAAAAAGAGATCGACGTCTGGTCTCCGGGTCATCACACCGGCACCTTCCGCGGCAATCAGCTGGCGATGGCTACCGGCCTGACCACTCTGAAGTACCTGAAGGACAATAACATTGCCGATAAAGTGGCTGCTCAGGGCGAATGGCTGAAAGGCAGACTTAATGAGATGCAGAAACGCTTCCCGGTGCTGGGCCACGTACGTGGTCTGGGGCTGATGATCGGCATTGAAATTGTCAAACCTCATGAAGCCGCCGATCACCTGGGAAGCTATCCTGGCGATCCGGAACTTTCTGCGCTGTTGCAGAAAAAATGCTTTGAAGCCGGGCTGATCCTTGAGCGTGGCGGCCGCAACGGTAACGTACTGCGCCTGCTGCCCTCTCTGCTGATCACCGATGAAGAGCTGGGGATCTTTATGGATAAACTGGAACAGGCCCTGATTGCCGCCGGCATTAAGCCCGTCTGAGTGGAGTAAGTTGATGTCCCGGTCTAACCCGATTCTGGCGGCTTCTGCACAAAGCACTGAAGCCTACCAGCAAGCCATTGCCCAGACCAGCGAAGCGGTGGTGCAGTGGTTGCAACAACCTGAGATGTATCAGGGCAAATCCGTTGCTGAACTGCGTGAGCGTATCCGGCTTGATTTCACCCCGCAGGGCCTGGGCAACCAGGCCGCCATCGGGCGCGCCGTCGAATATTTTTTAAAAGACAGCCTGTCAGTACACCATCCGCAGTGCGTGGCGCACCTGCACTGCCCAAGCCTGGTGATCAGCCAGGCGGCGGAAGTACTGATTAATGCCACCAACCAGAGCATGGACTCCTGGGATCAAAGCCCGTCTGCGACCATTATTGAAATGAAGCTGATTGAATGGCTGCGTACCCAGGTGGGTTATCAGGCGGGTGACGCCGGAGTGTTCACCAGCGGTGGCACTCAGAGTAACCTGATGGGCCTGATGCTGGCGCGTGATGCCTTCTTTGCCCGTCAGGGGCACTCCGTTCAGCAGGATGGATTGCCAGGCGACCTGAAAAAAATCCGCGTGATGTGCTCTGAAAATGCCCACTTCTCAGTGCAAAAAAATATGGCGCTGATGGGCCTCGGCTATCAGTCAGTGACGCTGGTGAAAACGGACAGCTGTGCCCGCATGGATGTCAACGATCTGGCGGAGAAAGTGGCTCAGGCGCAGGCGCGTGGCGAACAGATCCTCGCCATCGTTGCGACCGCCGGGACCACCGACGCGGGCGCTATCGATCCGCTGCGCGACATTGCGGCACTGGCTGCAAAACACCATATCTGGCTGCACGTTGACGCCGCCTGGGGCGGCGCACTGTTGCTGTCAGAGCAGTACCGCCACTATCTGGACGGTATTGAGCTGGTGGACTCCATTACGCTGGACTTCCATAAGCAGTTCTTTCAGACCATCAGCTGCGGTGCTTTTCTGTTAAAAGAAGCCCGTCACTATGAGCTGATGCGCTATCAGGCTGCCTATCTGAATTCAGAATTTGATGAAGCGCATGGCGTGCCTAATCTGGTGTCCAAATCGCTGCAAACCACCCGCCGTTTCGACGCACTGAAACTGTGGATGGGACTGGAGGCGCTGGGCCAGAAACAGTATGCAGAGATTATCGATCACGGTGTCAGCCTGGCACAACAGGTTGCCGGGTATGTCTCTGACCACTCTGCCCTGCAACTGGTGATGCAGCCGCAGCTGGCCAGCGTATTGTTCCGCTATGCTCCGGCGCAGCTGACCGACAGCGGTGAGGCTGCCGTTGCCATGCTGAATCAGAGAATCGGTGATGCGCTGTTGGATTCCGGCAAGGCGAACGTCGGCGTGACCGAGCACAACGGCGTTACCTGCCTTAAGCTGACCCTGCTGAACCCCACGGTCACCCTGGACGACATTAAAGTGTTGCTTTCACTGGTTGAAAGTACCGCCGCACAGCTTCCGCAAGCGTGATATCTCTGCCCCATTGTTAACAGAAATGCCGGTTCTCAACCGGCATTTCTGCTTCAGCCTCTCAGACAGTGCTCCTTTCCGCTGCCGTATCATTTTCATCCTCGCTGACCACAAACCAGGGGGTGAATAACGTCCTGCGCAGCCAGCCTTTGGCCGTTACCACCTGCCTTTCACGTCCGATCGGATCATAATAATGCGTGTCAGCAAATAAATCGCGACGGGCACTGTCGTCACTGATGTACTTCCAGTCATTGAGGAAATAAGGCTGATAGGTTCGGACAACCTGGCCCTTATTGTCATACTCGGTACGCCCGGAGACCGCCCAGCGAAACGACGTATGGCTGATGACCGGCACCCCATCCGGCCCGACGGCCAGTGAGCCACTGGCTGTTCGCTGCCACGCTTCGCCATTCGACTGCCGGGCAGCTGTCTGAAGCACACGACCAAAACCGTCGCTGAACACCACCTGCTGACGGATCTGCTGCTGCGGATCGCTGTCATAACGATCGGTAGAGAGCGTCACCACATGAGGGGGTTGCTTCTCAGCACCTTGTTGCATCCAACTGTCCAGCACATACGCCTGGTATTGTGCCACCGGCAGTGGCGATTTCAGCGCAAGCGCTTCTTCAGCCGTAGCCGGCATCGCCATCGTCGCATTACTGTAGCCTGTCAGGTGCCCTCCTTCCGTGCCGCTGAAACGCAGACTGGTGACCCGACCATGCGCATCCAGGGTAATCAAATGCACGTTGTCATTAACATCCGTTACCCTGACCGGAGTCAGAAATCGCCAGTCATACTCAGCTGTGGTGGTCAGCCCGGCAGCATCCTGCATGCGGATTATCACACAGTTATGCACATCGCGCGTCACGGTTACCGCACCCGTCAGCAGGGTATCCCTCTGGCTTACAGGCAGGTAAAAGTGTTCGGCGGCGGCATAGGTTGTATAGCTTCGTCGGGCCGTCTGAAGCCTTGCGGTTGCTTCCCCCCTGCGCGGGAAAAGATACGCCGCAGCGCTATAGCCCGCCTTTGCCAGGGTATCGTCAGTCAGCGTGGCTGACAGGGCGCTGACCATTTTTTCGTCCAGTACCGCCGTTTCGATAAAGGCCACCCGGGGCGGAAAAGCGGGAGTGTCGGTCGTCGCTTCGCCCCTGCCATCCAGATACCAGATTTGCTGCTGGCCGGTGAAGGTATATGGCTGCCCTTCAGCAACAAGGCTGTCATTGCTCAGCAGGTATTCAAGGGTCAGGCCGCGGCCAGCAACGCCGGCAGTATGGACGAACGTATCGCTACGTGTGGCGTCAGCCACACCTGGCAACCAGATTCCCTCTTCCGGCAAGGTCAGATTGTGCCAGCGGTTCTGCTCAAGCGAGAGATAAAGCACCTGTTGCTGCGGGTCATAGCTGCTGGCGAACAGGGTATCAGGCAGTGTGTCCGGATAAGGATTGCTCTGCGGCTTACTGCGACGCGGATAGTTGATGTTTATCCTGCGCAAAGGCTGGCCGTATTCATCACTGGTTAAAAGCACCTGCTGACTACACTGTGGATCGCTGCTGATCCGTTCGTATGTCCAACTGCGGCTTTCCACCACGGAAGTCCAGACCACAGGGTAATCCCCTGCTGCCTCCACCAGACGCACCCGGGGGCGCATTTCATTAATCAGATAAGGTACTTCCGCCTGCTGGCTGCCATCAGCACCATATAATTCACTGCGCAGCAGCTGACCTTTAACGCCACGGTTCAGCCAGAAAATGGTGCTTTCATCTGGCACGTACACCCGCTCATCATCGCTGTGACCGGTGGTAAAGCGCGGAGTAAAGTCGGGAAAGGCGGCTACATCGCCACGCCAGTATTCATCCGACAGATGTTGATCAACTGCGGGCAAACCGGTGGCATACCAGTTACGGCTGATGGCAGGCAGGGTGATCTCTTCAGCCGTCCCCTGACTGGCAACCGTGTCCGTATCAATGACGACCACCGAACCAAACCCGCGAAACTCACCCTCCAGACCATCCCATACGCCGTGCCGGTAGCTGACCCTGCTGACCAGACGGTTTCCGGTTATTTCATCCTCAGTGGTGGTTCGGCACAGTGTATGCAATACCAGCGGCAGGTAGCTGACAGGCGTCGGTTTTCCGGCCGCTGCGGCATCCGCCTTTTGATCAAGCCAGAACTGTGCCGAGCTGCGGTAATCCAGGCTTTGCCTGGCACCCATGTTATTGTTCTGCTGATTCAGCAACCATGGTTTCCTGTCCGACAGGTGACATATCCAGTGGCGCGGAACCGGATGCGGAACGGTCAGTAACAGGCTTGAGATGCCCAGACCCTGTACATCTGCCAGCTGAAGGCTACAGGTGCGGTCATAGCGCACACCTGCCGGCAGACGGACGGTAAAGGGTTCGGCAAAGTGATTACCACTCTGGTTGCGGTACAGCAGAAGATGATCGCTGAAGGTGTAAATCAAATCGGTGGTGCCCGAACCGTCTGTATCCGCCATGTATAACTGGTCCGGATTGAAACTGGCTACAGGCTGACTGAAACCAGCCATGCAGACAGGCGCGCCAAAACGGCCATGCCCCAGATTCGGCCAGTAGCGAACGCCTTCTGCACGTATCTCCGTCAGTTGTTGCTGCCCGCTGCCAGCCATATCACTGAAGGCCACCATCACACGGGCGTTCGAGTCTGGCACCGGCAGCGTAATGTCAGGCGACAGTATGATCGTCTGCGCTTTTTCCCAGCCGTTGCCATTTCCGGTATAAAGTTTCAGGCTTTTGGGTCCGATAAGTACCAGATCCGCAAGGCCATTACCGGTAATATCTGCCAGTTGTATCTGCGGATGAGCATATTCCACTGGCAATGCTGAAAGTGGAGCAAAGTGTTGCCAGTCCCGCTCTGGCGTGCGGTGATAACTTCCCGCAAAGCCCGGTGACGTTACCATCCACTCCAGATAACCATCACCGTTCAGGTCGGCCAGAATGCCATCTCCCCGCAGGGAGGGAGTGGTGGGCAGCTTCCGCGCCTTATCCCAGGTGACCGCATCAGCTTCAGCATCAGGTTTGCGTATTGGAGCGCGATACCACCAGGCACCATTATCCTGATAGAGGATACCCGCCACGCCTTCGCCATCCAGATCAACCATCTGATACGGTTGCAACAGATTCATTTTTGCCAGGTCATCACGTTGCTGCCACTCTACCCTACCCGCCAGCGGGGGGGTGAAGCGTTGCCAGTCGAACGTCAGTGGCGGCATCTCACACTGCCTGCTGTCCACTTCATACGCAATCTGACGCACGTTTTTGAGGGTGGTAACCGACGGTGACTGGTCATAATCCAGCAAGAGACGGGTAACAAGTTGGGGTTCATCGCCGGTTTTTTCCATTCCATCCAACGCTGTTACCGCGTGATACATCAGTACCTGACGGCACAGGCGACGGGTACGCAGATCGAATCCGTATTGATAGCCAGAAAATCGATCCTGGCGACAATGCCAGTTGCCCTTGCCGGGAGCGATCCAGTCTGTCGCTACCGCAGAGTCTGCTTCGCGTTCGCCATAATCCAGTACCACCACAAACAGCCAGTCTCCGGCTACAGGTTCCTCGCCAGTACCCGGTAAGAAACGCCCGGCCTTGCGGTTTCCGTACCAGGCCGCCACCAGATAACGCTGTGCAGTGGCGTGCGGGTGTGCCGTATTTTCGTCCTCTTCGCAGCCGATATTATCCTCAGCACGATACTGATAATAAATCTGCTCGCCGGTCATCGACACGGAGGACGCCAACAGCCAGACCGCAGTCCGAACGGTATTTTCAGGGTCATACAAGCGCGTCTGCGGGCTGTACCCCATCAGATGGACCTGACCATCCGGGCTGTAGATCACCCAAAAGTCAGCGCCAGTACTCTCTTCTGGCAGCCAGTGTTCAAGCCGGCTGAAGTCACTTTCCAGGCGTGACCGATACGTATCCACCCGGTGGATACCGGGCAGGTCAATGCCGGATAGTGATCTCGCTGTGCGGGTTTTGGCGGTCCCTTTCGCCGTCAGCTCTGGCACCAGTACCTCACCATCAGGGCCGGTAAATTGATCTGATTCATCATACTCCGGCACGCCATTATGGATACGACGACGTATGGCAGGCAGGCTGATATTCCAGCCGATACCAAAGGGGCCATTACCGTTTCTGCTGTGATAACTGAGCGTCAGCGAAGGTGCATAACCCCTTCCGGCAGAGATCGGCAGCGCCAGGCTTAGCGTGGCTGCACCGTCAGGTCCTGCGGGGGCAATATCGCCTTTCAGGCCAGTTATCGCACCGCCCCCCTTTGGTAGCGATGGTGCTTCCAGCTTTAAGCTGTCTGAATTTTGCATAATGAGCTCCCACAGGCTCCCTTGCAGGAGCCTGATAAAACAAAAATGGTGTCAACTGACGATGGTGTAACGAATGTGCAGGATGATATCCGTCAGCGTAAGTAACAGCGCTTTTTGCTTATCGTCTGCCATCGGGAAGCTCAGGGTAAGGACGCCGGAATTATCTACCGGAATCCCCTCGAACGGCAGCCAGCGACCATCACTGAAGTCCAACTGAAACTGGCCGCTGTCATTAATGCCGTGCGACACGGCTAAAGCCTCACATCCACGCGGCATCACGACATCGCCGCCGTAGCTCAGGACCGCCTGCACATCCTGATAAGGTCCGGTCAGTGCTGGCAAGGTGACGCTGATTTGTTTAATGCGCCTTGTGGCACCCAGCGAGGCCGGATAGTCATTGCCAATCTTGAGGTCTGAGAGCGTCAGTGTTGCCTGTAGCTGCTTATCTGTAGTGGCGGTCAGTCCGTTCCCCGTCACACCTGCGTGGCTCTTACTGGTTGTAACCAGAGATGTCAGTTCATCAGCGAGAACAAAGGCATTTGAGGAGAGCGCAGCATAGACTTCCGACAGACAGACTGTCCGCGTAACCTCTTTCTGTCGTTCGTCTCTCTGCAGATAAGCCTGCTCCATCTGAGCCAGATTGAGCATCAGGTTTTCTCCGGCCATCAGTCCTCCCCAGGCTCCCTGCCATGCCCCGGGACGAATGAAGGCCGCCGCGTGATTAAACGTCCACTTGTACGCTTCTTCAGCCATCAGACAGCGCGAAACCGTCAGGTCATAAAACTGGTAGTAAATGGCTGCCAGCTTGCCGCGCAACCAGTTGTAAAGTGCCGTACTGGTAAAACGATTCTGAAGGAAGATCATCTGCGCCTGCATCTGGCTCTGTTGCGTGGTCAGATATGTTTTTTGCAACACGGCTGCTTCGTGACGTATCGCCAGCGCCTCCAGTTGAGCATCAATCTGCTTCACATCAGACTCTGCCTCATTGCGCTGCATTTCCCACTCCTGGCGGCGGCGGCGGTAAACTTCTGACTGACTGATACGCTCAGCAGTAATATTTGAGGCATCGCCGCTTATCTGAAGACCGAGGGCTGCTGCGTTGATCAGCGCACCATAGCGCGCGCCCCCCACCGCCATACCATAAATATTGGGAACCATTTCCAGCGCAGCGCCAGCCATATGCATTGCTGTCGCGCTGGCGGTGATGACGGAAGAGCTCAGATACAGATCCATCGCCCGCTTCTCGCCGGTGTTGATGTTTTCGTCATACAGCCTGGAGTAGCTGTCAAGGCGCGACTGTGCGCTTCTCAGACTCTCCTGCAACGTGGCCCGGTCGGCATCAATTTCAGCGATATGTTGACTCTGCATGGCAATACTTTGCAGGATTAATTCACTGCCCTGATTTTGTAATAATTCAGAGAGCGCCTCGGCATCCTGACGTTCGGTAATAGCAAGCAGTGTGGTGCCGAACTGGCTCAGCTGGCTCACCATTGCCCGCGAGCTTTCCAGAATGACCGGGAATCGGTACGCAGGCATCACAGAGGCTGGCAGGCTGGTGCCACCCTGCGAGGCTCTCACCGCAGCGCTGAGTAACGCCGCCGGGTCGGCAGGTGTCGCATAGATGGAAAGCGACAGAGGATTACCGTCGATGGACAGATTATGGCGCAGGTTGTAGAGCCGCTGTGCCAGGGTCTGCCAGTATTCTGCCAGTCTTTCATTCTGCTGTGGCAGAAAAAGACTGGTCAGCGAGTTGGCGCTAAACAGTTGACCAGAAACAACCTGCTGGCGCACGCTCAACAACCGCTGCTGGACCAGCGTCTGGATGGTTTCATCAGCCGCATCGCGCAACGTGGGGCTGCTCCAGCTTACTGCCGACGGCAGATGAGGCTTCTCGCCAAGAAGCTCCAGCGCCTGGACGTACCACATTTTGGC
This sequence comes from Erwinia mallotivora, assembly GCF_000590885.1. Taxonomy (GTDB): domain Bacteria; phylum Pseudomonadota; class Gammaproteobacteria; order Enterobacterales; family Enterobacteriaceae; genus Erwinia; species Erwinia mallotivora. Next base: position 11,492 of record NZ_JFHN01000020.1, on the reverse strand, counting down.
TTCATTAAGCGTGTCTCGTTCAAGCTGGCGGTAGGCACTGTCACCACGAGCAATCAGCAGGTCGAGCCAGGACATAAAGGTAGCAACCTTATAGTGCATCGGGTCGGCCTGAGCCACAGCATCAGGGTCGAGTGAGTCCAGTGGGTTAGTATGCCAGGTCGTCTCTTCCTGAAGCGGGCGCACGTTCCACTGATAGAGTGCGGGAACGTCATTGTGCAGGTAACCCTCCGGACTCCAGATGTATTTAATCCATTGCGTTGCTTCAGTAAATTTCCCTTCGCTGAGATAACGTCTGAAGACCATCATGGGTACGTAATAAAACATTTCCCAGAAGTAAAGCGCATTGGCTCCGCTAAAATCCATCGGTTCGCTGGTGTCACTCAGTATGGTGACGCTGTTAAACATGCTGATATCTGACGACGGATTAATTCTGACAGCCGTCTGACTGTTGTCAGTATATTGAAAGTGGGGACCTTTCCAGCTACCGTCGCCTGCTGTCCTGGTTCTGAGAAAAACTTTGGCGCAATAATTTACGTTGAGCGGCTTTTCATCTAAAGGGACAAACAACCTGACACTGTATTCTGATTCGGTCAGCTGACCGGAATACACCACGTGAGCATTGTTATCCACGACATGCTTGAGATTAAGGGTAAAATCAGGGCTGTTGCCATGAACCTTTGCATCATACGGCGGCAGCACAAAATCTACGTAGAAACCCTTGCCGAGTTTTGGCTCCAGCAGTTGTTGAGTCTCCATTGAGAGAATGGCATTAAGGCCAGAATTTGCCCGAGCAACCAGCTGTTTTGCAAATAAGGTATTTACCCTGATACGGTGAACGCCATACTGTAAATATTGGGCATAGGTACTGGTACGATTCAGTGTAATTAGTGGCACTGATGTTCTTGTCATCCGGGTCAAAGTCAGACTAAGAACTTCTCTACCAAGTGGTTGTTTATCTCCCGAAGGTGCATTCGCCTCTACGGTGAAATCAATCCGGGCTGAGTTACCATTGAATATATTCAGAGGGACATAGACTGTATGGTTACTGAAATTAAATAATGTTTCTTCAAAAGAAAATTTTGGACGTGTAACGGCCGTAATAGTTTGACCTGCAACAGAAAGCTTCACATTCTCCTGACGCACATTGGTATCAAGATAAACAAAATCAGAGAATTTAAAGTCATACCCGGCCTGCGGAAAAGGATTGCTTCGGCATACCAGGATATTTTGCGTTAAATTACTGAGCCTGCTGTCTGAACCACTCCAGAGTCCTGAAGCCTCCAGCGTAGCAAGATTACTTGCAGCAGGATTTTGATTGCTGATTGCATAGTAAATGCTGTGTTGTGGTCGGGGGTTCGGTCCCAGAATGGTTAAACCCAAATAATCATTGCCAGGCAGAAAAAAGACTTTATTTGCGGATCTGTTTACGACACATTCTGTTGTAAACCTGTATGAGCTGGCATAGGCTCCGACATCAACCGAAGTGGGTAGATAATAACCCCCTCCAATACGGCCACTCAATTTCATCATATCTACCTGGGTCTGCGAACGACTTCCCGGGAATCCATTAAAAACAATACGGACGGTGGCATCAAATTTAATGGCAACATGTCCTGCTGACACAGTCGCTGTGACATTCGACAACGAACTTCCAGACATATTTGTGTATTGCTGGTATCCCCAGCCACCGCCATCGGAAGTTACGCCTGATACACTAATCCGTGTTTCGCCGCCCGTATAAGGTGTGTTCAGCCTTACGTCTGTGGTGGTATCCAGTTGTTGATATATATAGCCGGCCGTTTCTATTGACACATTTGACGTGATATTTTCACTGCTGCCGTCAGCAGAAATACTTAATCCGACAATGTTCCTGGGTATATCGCTGTAACTACGCTCTTTTTTGTAAAAGTAGATATATAACTTCTCCAGCTCTGCATCCTGTGCGCAGTAGATGCCTGTGTCAGTAATAGCAACATTCGCTGGTGGTAGAATATCCTGACCGGGCGTGATGGTTACCGGAGCACTCCACGTACTGTCATGCTGAATGTGGGCATATTTCAATAAATATTCAACAGACTTTAATGTTGTATTTCCCGACGTAGTCGCCACCTCACGGCTTTCAACCCAGACAACATATAACCTTGACTGGAATACAACCGGACGGACCAGGTTTGTAACCGGAGAAATACCGGCAGCGATCTTTTTCCACTCACTCCATGCATTAGCGGGTAACTTACCGTCAGACATTTTATTGATATCAGCCGAACGCCAGTAATAATCGCCTGTCGGAGAACATCCGATAATATATGTTGTGCCACTGTGATCGCTGACGCTGTCATGATAGCCACTAACAATATCAAGGTTGGCAATCTCTTCAAAACGGGTCATATAAGTTTTGAAGGCTGCCTCTACCGTATCGCTGGTCAGCTGACTCTGGCTGAGCGACTGTAGCATTTCATCCATCATGCCGGTCTGACCAAGGCGCATCGTCGGGTCAATGTAATTTTCCGGATAATAGACCAGTTCTGACATCCCGGCCCAGGTGCTGTAGCGCTTGTTACAGACGTCCCAGTCAGTAAAGAACTGGCGCGACCTGGTCCTGTAATCCACTTCATCTTCCTGCCCTGCCAGCGCACGATTGACATAAAGCTGTATGGCAGCAATGGCTTCTGCCACACGGGTGGTGATGACCTGTGCTGAGACCTGATTGTCAATCAACAGCCAGCTGTAAAGCTTTTCACGATCGGTTACCCATGATGGCGCAATTTTTTGGATCACGTATCCACTGGCGGCAGTACTGAGCGCTTCATCAAGCACCTGCTGCTGCTGCGCCATCTGTTGGGTGCTGAGTCCGGCCTGAATAATTTCACTTGCGGCTAGCCAATCGGCATAACCAGAGCGCTGAGTCAACGCGGTATGCATCAGATTTAACAATCTGGCGAGTGAGCCTGGCGAGATACTCAGCCTCGTGGCGGCATCCACCCACTGTAACGCATCACGCAAATGTATCCAGCTGTAAAAAAACCTGTAACTGGAACATTGTCGCAGCGCCTGGCTCAGCGCCTGCTCATCCAGGTTAAGCGCCGATGCTACCGTTCGCACTGCAAGATTATTTTTTTCATTATCGGCTTTGCCACTTAGCGAGGTGATGATTTCAGAGGCACTCGCACCGCAGCGGGAGAGAACATCATGCAATAAGGTCAGGTCACGTAGCATGGCAATATCATGCGCCACGACGGTCGCTTTTTCCGTCATGATGGTGGGATGATCGACAACCCATGAGAGTTCACTCGCACGAAGTGCAGCCTTGCGGACAAAAAGCGTTAACTGTCCCAGTTTCTGGCAGTAAGAAACCAGTTGAACGGTTTCAGCCTCACTCCGTTTGTCTTTAACTACCAGAGTCAGAAATGCCCCTGAAGAGAGCCCCTGCGGTTTAAGCTGTCTTAGCCACGTCAGGATGGCTGTAGCAATTTGAGCGGAGTCAAGCTGCATGGCGGCAGCAATAAACGGCGCGGCGGCGCTGATAAGCCCGGCTTCATTCATCCCGCTGAGTTCCCGGTTGGCCAGGCCATTTTTCAGCGTCGTCAACAGATTTTCAATGTCTGGCGACAGCGTGGTGCTGTAACGATCGGTGGTCATCAGGTACAGGTCGCTGACGCTCCAGTTCATCTGCTTCAGCCAGCGTGTGTACTGATCAACAAAACTTATCAGTCTGGCTACATCAGCAGCAGAGAGCATATCGATAGCCTGGGTGGCATAAGGTGAAACAGAGAGCAACGCAGCCAGTTCAGTTACGCTTAAGCCATGCAGTTCAGCCAGCAGGCTTACGCGAAAGAGGCTGGACAGGTTGTTAATGTTGCAGGTGAAATTCGATGCATTTTGCTCACCGCCAGCTAACAGCCATAACGTGTATAATTCCGTATCATTGACTTTGAAGGCTCGCTTGAGCACCCCCGTGCGGTAGGTATCTCTTACCTGGTCAGGCTTGAGATTGACGGTGGTGCCATTAGCAGAGAACATCTGATTATTTAGCGGCGGATTATTAAAAAGACGGGTGAAAAGGCTGGCGTGGCTTTCCCTGGTGGTCTGGGTAATCAACGAACCGGAAAGCACCAGCGCTTTGGCTGCGTCAATACCATAATTTTGCATACTGGCATTGACCCTGAACAGCTGGCTGAGTACCTCCGCATTAATATTAAGCTCATTGTTGTTGCTTGCAACAACGGTGTGGATATCATTTAAAGCAATGCCAGTTGCTTTGTAGAGGCGAATAAGCTTGTTTAATTTAAGCAGGAAAACACTAAAGGGATAACTACTGATATCGTAGTTAACACTGGCATAATACCCTCCGCCCAGACGGGTAACATTGATAGTCACCGTTTTTTTTGTCTGCTCATCGGATAAATTAACCGGCAGGCTGATTGGTACGCCTCTTTGAACATCGTAATATGTACTGTTAAAAATATCCCTTGAGCCTTTTCCATGAGTCCCAACCTGCATGGAACCCGCTCTGGCGTTATCTACAATACTAAAGTTAAAAATATATTTATTCAGATCAATCGGCACCAGTTCTGCAAAGCCAAATTGATAGGCATTGTGTCCATTAGTCCGTCTGATCAGGATGGCACTTAGCTCTCCGTCATCGTTATTCAACAGTGACACCAGTTTGTTTGATTTATATAGCTGTGCGTCTGGATCGACATCCACGCCTGCAATTACCAGTCCCAGTAGCGATCTCGTCTCATCATCTGTCAGGCCATAGTAGCGTGCAAGATATCGGACATTTTGAAATAACATTACATCCTTATCTTCACCGAAGTTTTTAATTATCAGGCTGTCTGCATTCTCTTCGGTGATTTCTTCGGTGAGGATATCAAGCAGCTCCGGTGAAATATCGGCCTGGATGCTCAGCAATGAGGCAGTATCAATTTTTGCCGCTACGGCCGGATTTTTACTAAAGACCGTAAAATCAGGATCCTGTAACAAGATAGCCTGCCGGGTGGCTTCATAAGCCTGATTGTAAGGCGTGCTCCCTGTCTGACGCCATGTGGCAAGTAGCTCTGTTACCTCGTTGTAATCTTTATTTTCATTCGTTTTGATATTGTTGAGCAACAGTTCGTTCGACAGGGAAAGAGTGGACAGCTCGTCGTCCATATTTTTCTGTGACAGTGACAATGAGGCCAGGTCCGGGCGACGCACATCCAGATGATACGCTGAGGTGTCAGGGTGAAGGTTTCTGGACTCACGATAAAGTTCGGTCAGATAGCCAGCCGGTGAAAACATTGAGGCTACACTTCCAGGCATTACGAAGTTGCTGGCACGTGCGGGGAACAGGTGGTCGTAGCCGCCCAGCATTGATGACTGGCGGATACCAAGCTTAATGGCATGTGATAACTGTGGGTTGGCGCGGCTAAGAATGCGGGATTCTGCCATTTTATTTTTTTTTAGTTCCTGCTGCGCCTGCTGATAAATAAAGTTTTTTTCTCCCCATGTCAGGCTGTCGCCAGCCAGTTCTTTAACATCAGAAAAAGAGCGCATCATAATATCAGGAAGGGTAATCCCACTCTCAGGGGTGAATTTAATGCCGCTCTCCCCCTCTTTCTTTTTGTTGATTTTATTCAGAATTTCACTTGCGGAATACATATCGTCCACCTGTTAATTGGATATATGTCAGTTGCCCATGAAAATTAACAACATGGACTCATATCTGTCAGCTGCGTTTGCTGTCAAACTTCAAAATATCAAAAAAAAGAAATTTAACAGTTGCTATTATTGAAATGTAAATTTCAAAATTGGCAACGAGCGTAAATTAAATTATTTTAAATATCATTTGGATTTTATGATTTTTCAGCATGAGGTGGCATGGTAATAAAAATCTGTGGGAGTATTTTTAAATCAGGCCTTGTAAAACTGTGGTGCAGTTACCACAAATGCGAACAGCTTCGGGGTTTTGTAAAATATGATTATCTGATTGGTGATGTGATTTAAATTTTTCGTTATAAGATAATGCTGACCGGTTATGCACTGGCCAGTTTTGAATATATTTATTTTAATAATCTGGCCCGACAGTTTTTACCTTTAATTTTAACCCGCTGTAAGTGTTTTATTGCCTGACTGGCGCTGCCGGCATCAACAGCCACGAAAGCATGCGCTGCTGTAACAGAAATTTTCCCGATCGATTCGGCGTTTAATCCTGCCTCACCGGTCAGAGCACCAAGAATATCGCCAGGCCGAATTTTTGCTTTCTTACCACCATCGATCATCAACGTTATCATTTCCGCTAACAGCGACTGAGGTCTGATGGATTTCAGGGAGCCGGTATCATTCCATACCACTTTTTGTTGCAGAAAATCTTCCAGCGCAACAGCACGAACCATTTCATCAGGTGCGACGAAGCTGACTGCCACCCCTTTTTCCCCCGCGCGTGCGGTTCTGCCGATGCGGTGCAGGTGCACTTCCGGATCGAATGAGAGTTGATAATTCACCACCATCGCCAACATTTTCACATCCAGTCCACGGGCAGCGACATCCGTGGCCACCAGAACGCGACAACTGCCGTTGGCAAAACGAACCAATACCTGATCACGTTCACGCTGTTCAAGGTCGCCATGCAGCGCAAGTGCGCTTATCTGCCGACTTTCGAGGGCACGCGCAATATCGTCACATTCGCGTCTGGTATTGCAGAAAACCACGCAGGATGAGGGTTGTCTTAAACTTAACAAGCCTGTAAGGGCGCTGAGCTTCTCTGTCGCATTGACTTCGTAGAACAGCTGCTCAATATCTGATAAATCCGGTGCCACATCGATTTCTACAATCTGAGGATCACGCTGAATACGTTGACTGATTTGCTTAATATCATGAGGCCAGGTGGCAGAAAACAACAGCGTCTGGCGGTTAACAGGACAGTACTCGATCAGCGTATCGATTTCCTCGCGAAAGCCCATTTCAAGCATCCGGTCGGCTTCGTCCAGTACCAGCGTTTTCATTTGCGTCAGTTTCAGTGTTGAACGCTTAAGGTGATCAACGATACGTCCTGGCGTGCCCACCACAATGTGCGGAGCGTGTAACAGAGAGTCACGCTGTGCCGCCGCGGGTTGACCGCCACAAAGAGTAAGAATTTTTATATTGGCAGTGAAACGAGCCAGACGACGCAATGATTCCGCAACCTGCTCAGCCAGCTCCCTGGTCGGGCAGATGACCAGCGCCTGTGTTGAATAGTTTGTCGCGTCAATTTGTTGCATCACCCCCAGGCCAAAAGCTACCGTTTTGCCACTGCCGGTTTTGGCCTGGGCACGGACATCCTCCCCTGCCAGTATTGCGGGTAAGGACGCGGCCTGAACAGGGGTCATAAGGTGGTAACCCAGTTCATTCAGGTTGGCGATTTGACTGGCGGGAAGTGAAGTGAGGTTGGCGAATGCGGTCACAAATTACTCTCTGATAGAACCGAAAATGATTCCCGCGATTTTAGCAGATAATCTTTGCAGGTCGCTATCACAGGATCACTGTGATATGGCGGAACCAGACGACATCGTCAGGGGTTAACAGATATACGTTTTATTTATCACCCTTTCCATTGACAATTTATGTCACTCCTTATTGCAACGGTATCGCAATTTAACAGCGCCGGGTATATCTTCTTGAGTTTCAGTTTCCATGCGTTACCCATGATGAACACCAGCGGTCAATAGTAGTGTAGTCATTTTTCAGATCCTCCCATCCTGCAAATCACCTGTTGGCTATCTGAAATCAGCAGGATGGGTAATAGTAGTATGACGCCAGTTTTTTTATCATCAGGCGATTAATAAATCCCCCGAACAACGTCTGGCCAACGTTGTTCAATAATCATATAAATAAATCCATGGTTGTCCCCAGGGGGCGGAATGCAGATCGGGTGGCATATTAACGGAGTAGAAATTCTGCCGATAAACTTTACGCTTCCAGCTAACCTGCTCGCCATGAGTTGAATAAATTTTTTGACTCTCCCAAGCAGGAAAAGGTGCATCCGGCACGACAGGATCCACATCCGGAACAGGATGGATGGGATCCGGAGTCAAATCCGGAATGTTGTAATCATATAAGTAGATCCAGGGTTGGCCCCAGGGGGCAGAATTTACATCGGGCGGCATGTTTACTGAATAAAAGTTCTGTCGATAGACCTTTCCTTTATATAAAACCAGCTCTCCATGCGTTGAATAGACCTTCTGACTGTTCCACGCAGGGACCGATGCCTCATCCGGTACATCCGGGATTTCGGGTTCGTCTGGCACATCCGGAATTTCAGGTTCATCCGGTACATCCGGAATTTCAGGTTCATCCGGTACATCCGGAATTTCGGGGTCAACTGCCTGCCTGATATAGTCCGGAAGACACATAAAATATTTAGCCCAGTACAGACTGACCTGCCTGTCAGGCAATGACGTAATGGCCAACAAGATGGCATCACGAACTGAGGCATACTGTGATTCCTGCTGCGCAGGGTTTTGCAACAATGCTCCCGCCGTTTTGTCTATCCAGGCAATAAGTGTGGTTTGAGGAATATTACTCAGTTGGCTATTTTTAAGACCACTGGCAGTGATGCTTAAAGTAATATGTTTGTTTTCATCACTGATCAGATCGCCAAATTCCGGTGTAATATTCAGCCGACCTGGCTGTTGATGAAATATCTCAATACGACTATCTGTAGTAAAAGGTATTTCATCATAACTCAACGCTGTTTTCGAGCCAGGTATTACTTTACGAAAAACTTCACTACCAGAGGAATTAAAAATGGATATTTCCGCATAGGTTTGCCCCGAAAAAAGAGAATGTGGTTCCTGATCGGTTATCTCGATACAAATCAGCATCTTTTTGAAATCAATAGTGACAGAGGAGAATATTTTGTCCTCACTCCCTCTCAGGAAAAATATCTAATTATATAACGGAAAATGCGTACTGGCGGTCTGGCCAGTATGATGTGGCGTAACGCGTTTTTTGTTCATTAAAATATCCCACTGTGATGGTCAGAAATATAAATTCATCCGTAAAAAATAACACTTAACATTGTCTGAGTTAATTTTAATTATTGCCTGCTGGTGATTAAAAATTAGAGCCTGACTATTTTTAACTCATTTGATATTAAATAGTAACACCTGCATGAAAGAATATAATCATCCTCCTGCGGACATATCTCAGTAAACTCAATGCATTAAAGAACGATATCGTTTTTTTCCACTGACTGATATGTGCCAGTGATTTTAATTAGAGCATGTTGCTGCACTGATTCCATTCATGATGCCTCTTTACGAAATATGAAAAAGATGGCTAAATTTAAATATCACCCAGTTCCTTCTCATCGTAATGTCAGTTCAAAAGATTAACCTATTAAGGAAAAAGTATGAGCGATAAAATTTTTACAATTTATGGCTTTGGAAAAGTTGCCAATTACACCGCCAAAGATAAGCGAACCAGGCAACGCAGTGCACATCAGTTGACACCCTATTATATATTGCAGGGACAAACCGTTCGTATCACACTTTCAGGTGACGATCATGGTCTGGTAGAAGCAGCAACCGGTTTACCCGGAATGGACAGCCGTCAGTATTACACACTTAACCGCGGCGTTAACACTTTTCAGTCTCGCGGCAATGGCATTTTGAGCTTTCTGAATAAAAACGATTATGGCCAGGTCACGGTGGAAATTAATTCCTCGCCACAAAGGATTCCATACTTCAAACTTCACCACAGCACGGAAAACAGCTGGAAACAGGAAATTAACACAAATCTCAGTGCCCCTGTCGCTCTGTTATCAAGTGAGCTGGCTGATGTGGTGGTGAGTACTAAAAGCGCGCGAGATAACGTGGTGAGTGCCAGTGAATTAATGCGTGATTTTGATAGTTTTTTGAAAGTACAGGATGACACTTTAGGTGTAAGTAAAAATGGCAAGGCTGATTTCAGAATCGATCCAAACAGAAACCTCCATGTCGAAGCATCAAGTGGTTATATGTTTGCAGCAAATGAATATACCGGCTATGTTGGCACGGCAGCGATGCAACGTTTACTTCGCACCAATAACCGTTGGGGGATATGGCACGAAAATGGCCATCAGCGTCAGCAACACGCCTGGCAATGGAATGGCGGGACAGGAATGACCGAAGTGACGGTCAATATTTTTTCATTGATGTCACAGGAGAAGATGGTTGGTCAGGTTACTGCCCTTACTAATTATTACCCTGCTATCAGAGAATTTCTTTCGCAGGATAAAAAAGATTTTGACGCAGCACCTGTCGATATGAAATTGGGTCTGTTCTGGCAACTTCGCCTGGCATTCGGCGAGGGGTTTTATCCTCAGCTTCATCAGCGTTACCGTTTAATGAGTACTACCCCAGCAACAAGTGCGGCAGCTCAACAAAAGAGCCTGCTGATACGCACCGTATCAGAAGTTGTCAATATTAATATGATCCCGTTTTTTGAAAAGTGGGGAATCGAGCACGATAATGCCACATCAAAATATCTTGAGCATTACCCTGCTCTGGAGAAACCGCTTTGGGAGAACACCGATCAACACTATTACACGCTGGATATGCCTGAAAAAAAATATGTCCCGGAACTTATCCATTTAAGAAAAAATATTACTAATATTGTACTAAACAGTAATGAGGTCAGATTTACCCTTGACGATGAATGGTGTGTGCCCTTTCATTACGTTATCAAAAAAAATGGCAATTTCCTTGCGAAAATTGAAGCGGGGAAAGCTTACTATTGCTCAATTCAGATCGTCAGAAATAAATGTAACGTAAGCTTTATTTTTAACAGCAATGACAGATTACAGGATAATGATATATTTGAAATAGAAGCCCATCTCAACGGAGAAAAGCATTCTCTTTTACAAACATCTGTCAATATGATGAACCTTCAGTCAGAAATTGACGCATTGTTCAGTAATGCTGATCAGACAGAACTGCATCTGAATGTCACACAGGAATATCTTGATGCTTTATGGCATCAAACAGAGAAACTGTCAGCCCGTTATGATGTCGTTATTATGCTGATCAAAGCGCAACAAATACTGCTGGAAAGGACATTATCCAATGCAGCTTTTGCAAATTCATTTTATGAGGTGGTTTTCTCATCTTCTGATTTCAAAAAATATACCTATCAGGTGTATTAGCTCAGACCTGATCTGACAGTTACCGGTTATTTATACAGGTGTCTGTCAGATTACATCTGGCTTAAGTTTTTCTCAGCCCAGATGTGTTTTCCATCAAGTAACGTTTCCATTGGCGTCCGGCCACAGCACATTTTCCCCTGATGGGTTCGTTCATTATTATAGTGAACCAGCCATTCATCAAGATCCGACTGTAATGTATCGAGTTCGCCATACAGTTTTTTGCGGAATGCTACCTGATAAAACTCCTGCAATATCGTCCTGTGGAACCGTTCGCAGATGCCGTTCGTCTGCGGCGACATCGCTTTGGTCTTCGTGTGGTCGATATCATTTATTGCCAGATAAAGCT
>NZ_JFHN01000019.1 GCF_000590885.1 Erwinia mallotivora | reverse complement strand
CGATTCTGAGGAGAATGTGATGAAGCAATATGTTAAACGTACACAACGCGACTACTCTCTGTCCTTTAAACTGGCCGTCGTTGAGCAGGTTGAAAAAGGTGAGATGACTTATCGTCAGGCTCAGGAGCGCTACGGTATCCAGGGGTGCTCCACCGTTCTGAAGTGGCTGCGTAAATATGGCCAGCTGGACTGGCACTCTTCAAAGCAGCGCAGCGCACGTGGAGGACTCATGAAAAAATCCCTTCCCCTTACGCCTGAACAACGAATCAAAGAGCTTGAGCAGCAGCTGGCTGAATCCGAAGTGAAGGCGCAGTTCTTTGAGGCCGTCGTGAAGGTCATGAACACTGAGTTCGGTGCCACGCTGACAAAAAAGCAGTTAGCTTCGTTATCGCGCAGGCAAAAACACCCGGACTGACCATCGTCAGGGTCTGCCGGTTTTTAAAAATAAGCCGTCAGGCCTGGTATCAGGGGTGTCAGCGCGTGCAACGTAAGTCAGAGCAGGCCTGCCGCATTACTGAGGAAGTGAAAAACCTCAGGATGCAGCAACCGCGCCTGGGCACGCGCAAGCTGCACCATATCCTTAACTGTCGGGATGCACCTGAACTGCATATCGGGCGGGACAGCCTGTTTACCGTACTCCGGGAGGCCGGGCTGCGGGTACGTCCGGCCAGGGCTTATCATAAAACAACCCACAGCCATCATCGCTTTTATAAGCATCCAAACCTGCTGAAAGACGGGCCGGGGCGGACCGTCATCTCCGGCCCGGAGCAGGTTTGGGTGGCGGACATTACCTGGCTTCCGGTCAGAACCGGCACGGCTTACGTGAGCCTGGTAACCGACGCATTCTCACGGAAAATAGTGGGTTACCATGTGCATGAAAGTCTTCATACAGAGCACGTGGTGAAGGCGCTACAGATGGCACTGAAAAACCGGCATGGCAGGACACCGCTGATCCATCACTCCGATCGCGGCATACAGTACTGCTCAGCGATGTACCAGTCGGTGCATGAAAGACACGGGCTAATCTGCTCAATGACGGATGGGTATGACTGTTATCAGAACGCCATTGCGGAGAGGGTCAACGGAATACTGAAAAACGAGCTGCTGATAACGCGCCCGGCAGACATCGTTCAGGCAGAAATAATGGTGGCGGAGTCGGTAAGAATCTACAATAGCCAGCGACCGCATCTGTCGCTGAAATATAAAACGCCAGATGCAGTACATCAGGCGTTTTGAGGGCGTAAAGTGTCAACCTATGCCAGGACTAGTCACATACCTCATCCATAAATTCTTGCTGAGCGATGATATTACCCTGTTGCTTAATCAGCATTAACAGACACCGACTGGCCGGTGAATTAAGAGTAACATAAACATTCTTTTCATTAAGCTTTGTTAATCTGTTGCTCAGTGGGCAAAATTGCAAAAAATCATTGATGATATAATGGTTATTCATAATTTCTCTGGCTTTATATTTATTCCTGGTGCTTTAAAGAGTAACCTTAATGCATATTATTTGTAAATATAATAAATATGAAAATGCTTTTATAAAATAGAAGATAACAAGTTTTTTATTAAAGGCCAAAATAAGATTTCAGGTTAAAAAATATCAAAGAATAACAATCAGGAGGATCATCTTCTAAGCCACCTGATTGTTGATTTTTTATTCAGTGAAGGTATTAGTTCAATATCATCGTTGGGCGTTGTTGAAACAGGAGCTCTTTATCTATCTGGCGAATTTCGCCTTTATCAAGACAGATTACTCTGTCTGCGCTCATGATGGTTTCCGGGCGATGGGCAATAATAACGCGTGTCACGTTCATGCTGGCAATAGCGTTATTAATAGCACTCTCTCTTTCAACATCTAAGTGACTGGTGGCTTCATCAAGAATTAACAGCTGTGGCTGACGGTAGAGTGCTCTGGCCAGCAATACACGCTGAATCTGACCGCCAGAGAGAGATGAACCCATATCACCTACCAGACTGTTGTAACCCATTGGCATGGCCATAATGTCCTCATGTACCCGGGCAATTTGAGCCACTTCCATCGCCCGTGCTTCATCGTAGATCGCGTCAAAAAAGCAGATGTTATCCATGATTGATCCGGCAAATAAAATATCATCCTGCATCACGCTGCCAATTCGATTGCGGTAGTACTTCATTCCCAGCCGGGTGATATCGATACCGTTGATACAGATTTCGCCACTCTCCGGACGAAGAAGTCCTAACAGGAGTTTCGCCAGTGTGGTCTTCCCCTGACCGGAAGGGCCAATTATGGCAACAGATTCGCCAGGCTGAATGGTAAGGCTGGTGTTTTTGAGGATAAAAGGCTCAGTTTCAGCGTAACGAAAATCAATGTTATGAATCTCTACGGAACAGGCTGCGGTCTGGTCTTCAAGTTGCACCTGGTTTTCGGTGTATTCTTCGCTTTCAGTCAGCACAATATCTGCCAGACGTTCACCATGCAGCCGTAACATAGTGAACTCAATTATGGCATCCACCAGGCCGGTGGTTCGCGAGATAAACTGATCGGAGAAACTGATAAAGGCGACCAGCATACCGCCGGTAAAGTTGCCATCCAGCACCTGAATAGCTGCCAACCAGACCAGGACAATCCGGCTGATGCCTGATGCCAGCCCCTGTAATACGCTGAATAAAATCGATAATCTTTGAATCTGTATGCCCTTATTGGTCACCTGAACCAGTTCTGCGGCATAACTTGATACCCGGATTTCTGCTTTGTTATTAAGTTTTACTGCCTGCATCCCGCGAATGGATTCCAGTAGTTGCGATTGAGCCTTGGCGCCCGCAATTAACTGGTCTTCATTGGCCTGACGAAATGGGCGGAAGGAGACGGCGCGTAACAGGGTATAAATGGCAACGGTAACCAGAACAATTAAAGTCAGCGTCATGTTATAGCAAAACAGGACAATCAGGGTGACGATAGCCATTATCCCGTCAAGAACAGAGCTGATAAAACGGGTAGTGAGCGTGTTCTGGATAGTGGAAATAGAGCCAAATCGCGAGACGATATCACCTATGTGTCGTTCCTGAAAATAAGTCATCGGCAACCCCAGCAGGTGCGTACAGACATTGGTTGACCACTGCACGCTGAGCAGGCTGGAAAACCATGTCGTCACCCAGGAGCGTAGCGCTGAAATAGCGGTTCTGAGAACCACCACGCAAAGGAAAGTACAACTCAAAAGCGTCAGTAATTCCCTGTCGGCGGAAACCAGCACCTGGTCCATCACCCACTGCATATAAAAAGGGGAGAGCAAACCGAAGATTTCCAGCGCGATGGAGAGCGCCATCACCTGAGCAAAGGCGGCTCCTATGCCGGACACTCCGCCAATCAGCTTCAGCATCGACAGGCTTGTTTTTTCGGTTTTTGCTTCAAAATGACTGTTGGGGTGAAGCTCTAACGCCACGCCGGTAAATGAATCAGAAACCTGGTCGAGCGGAATTTCACATTTTCCTCTGGCGGGATCGTGCAGAGTTATCGATTTTTTCGTAACTTTTTTCAGCACCACAAAGTGGTTCATATCCCAGTGCAGAATACAAGGCAGCTGCAACTTATCCAGTTCATCCAGTTCCAGCCGTAATGCGCGACCAGAAAGGCCTAAATTGTTGGCGATTACCATCACATCAGCCAGCGTCGCCCCTTTCTGCGAGGTATTATGTGAGCGGCGCAGGGTAATCATGTCGGTTTTGTGGCCATAATAACCGGCTATCATCCCGACGCAGGTCAGTCCGCATTCTGCGGCCTGGGTCTGATGCAGTACAGGCAGTTTTTTCCGCCACGAGAATTGTAAGTCTTCTAATATTTTCATAGTAATTAAGCCCGGAATAAAATAAACAGGTTAAACAGACGTCTGGCGACCTAATGCATACAAAGGCTCAAGCACCCATTCGTATACACGACGTTTATCGATAATGAAGTCTGCTTCCAGAGCCCCTCCCGGCTGGAGTTTTTCCTCCTTGCCGTAGGCGCGAACAAACTGATGATCAAGTTTGACGCGAACCTGATAGAACGACTCCTGGACCTGCATATCTCCGGTAATATGAGAAACTTCCTGCGGCGAGAGTGAAACGCGGGAAACATCAGTAACAATGCCAAACTGCGGCCCGAATTTCTGTGAAGGGTAGGCTTCATACCGCAGCACCACCCGCTGACCCGGTTTGATAAACCCAATAGCCCGGCTGCTCAGCATAATACGTGCCTGTAATTCTGCGTTTTCCGGCAACAGTGAAGCGACTGACTGCCCGGAAGAGACTATCTGTCCGGGTTTTACCAGTACCGACCCAACAATGGCGTCCTCTGGTGCCTCCAGTCTGACAGAACGACGCGATTCATTTTCCACCAGCGATTGTTGTACTGTGGCGAGCTGTCGTTCTATCTCATTTTTTTTACTTTGAAAATTAGCGGGTTGTTCCCGCAGCTGCTGGTCTGTCTGGGTTAACTGTTGTTGCACATCAACCCGCTGTCGATCGGCTTCAAGAAGCCGCGCTTCAGCATCCAGCAGCGCGGATTGTTGCTGTTCAACCTGGGTTGCAGATGCAAAGCCTTTTTCACGCATCAGCTGTAATTTATTTACCTGATTACGTGCCAGGTTAACCTGAAGAACACGCTGATTTTTCATGCGTTTAAGTTGATCGGCTTGCTGTAACAGCAGGACCTTTTTTTCTTCGAGTCCTCTGAGTGTTTCATGATTCAAAATATTGAGATTTTTGCGCTCAAGCTCCAGTCCCGCTTTTTGCTGTTCCAGCTGTTGCGCAATCATTACGCGTGTCAGCCCAAGTTGTGTGGCAATTTCGGAAGAGACGGTGGCTAAAATATCCCCTTTTTTTACTCTCTGGCCTTCCACCATATTAATATCGGTGATGGTGCCGCTGTTGACCGCCATGATGTTCATCATCCCCTGAACGGGGCGCAGTGAACCTTTAGCTGTTTCCCTTTTGGTGTAACTGCCAAAAATACAAAACAAGACCACAATTATCGTGACAAAGATGACCAGTGATATATGAACCCATCGCCAGGGGGGGCAATAAAGGGCCACCTTGCCCACGGCTTTGGACCGATTAGCTTCCAGCGCTTCATCCCTGAATAATTTATCGCTCATAGGCTTAATTACCTTACCTTTAACTAATGACAGACATAATTATTCAATGTTGAATAATCCAAATCGCCCGTTGAGGCATCTAACTGTATTTTCTGTTGCAGGAAATTATTTTCTGCTTCGGTCCGGTCCTGTATGGCACGAAATAAATCCTTCTCAGCATCAAACTGATCAAGCAACGTTCTCAGACCCACTTCGGTTCCATAAATTGTCGAGTCGAGTTTCTTTCTCGAAGAAGATTGCAGCCGTGTGTAAGCCTGAATTTTTTCCAGACTGTTTTTCATGCCCAGCCATGAAATTCTGGCGTCCTGCGCAACTTTACGTCTGGCATCCTCTACCAGAAGAACGTTCTGATTACGGCGACTTGCTGCCTCAAAACTTTGCGACAACATTTTTCCCCCGGCAAAAATAGGCACTGAAACATTGACGCCAATGTATGTATTACGGGTTTTTGATGTGGTACCAAAGACTTCATCCAGCAGATTGCCATCTTCTGCTCGGCTCCAGTTATTACCATATATAGCTTGCAGTGATACCACCGGAAGATGGGCCGCAGTGGTTGCAGTCACATCAGCTTTTGCTTCTTCCAGGTGATGAATGGCAGCAATAACATTGAAATTTTTCTGTGTGGCACGTTGTACTGCGGAGTCGATTTTCTCGTTTACCGGATGAAAGAGACATTGCAGATCCCCTTCTTTTATTTCATCGGCTGCCAGTCCGGTAAGGCGGTTAAAATCAATCCCAGCCTGATTGAGATCGTTTTCCGCAGATAACATCTCTGCTATTGAGCGGTCATAACTGGCTTTGGCTTCATCAATATCCAGTTGGGTACCATCACCAATGGCAAGTCCCTGTCTGGCTTTGTTTAACTGAAACTGATAGGCCCTTGACTCCTGTTGCGATGTATCCAGCTTTTTACGGGCAAAAAGTACAGAAAAATAGGCTTTAGCCACAGCCTGAATCAGTTTCTGTTGAGCCAACATAAAGGTAGCGTCAGCTGCGTTGGCCGTTGCTTTCGCCCGCTGCCAGTTGGCATAGCGGCTGAGATCAAAAATCGGTTGCTGGAGATTCAGGCTGTAGTTATGACGTTTGATACCAGCGGCATAGGAAGCGCCGGGTTGATCCTGTTTGTACCAGGTACCATTAAGCGTGATCTCTGGTAGCAGGCCGGCAAAACCCTGATAGCGTTTCTGACCTTCTGCGTCATGCAATTCAACAGCGGCCTGATATTCACTATCCCAATGACTTGCAGCCAGTACTGACTGCTGAAGATTGACTGCCTGAGCACTGTTAACAAAAAAACAGGCTATCACCGAATATAATACGAAAATTTCTATTTTCATGGGGTTAACATGTTCCATGGAAATAATATTTGGAGGAAAAAAAACCTGAGCTAACAAGATTTTCATTACTGATATATCTACATTTTTTTATTTCATGAATACAGACAAGTACGAGACTTTTTTTGACAATGACGCTGTGTGACGATTTTAATAATGTGTATTCACATTCCGGATTAATCGGAAATTCCAGAGGGCGCATTCCCGATTTTTCTTTGGGGATGACAGTGGAAATGAGTGGGGTCCCTGACGATTTAGATTGTTTTACATCTGAAAAAGTACAATGTTTTTCATTGCTTATATTATCCACAGAGAGGTTGTTACCCATTGAGATGGATAACATCTTTTCTGTTCCAGAAATTATGCCTGGCTTATGCTTTGTTTCCATAAATATCACCGAGTTGATGTTCGCTCTTCACGTGATGACAACAGGATGTGCTGTGAAGATATATCCGTATTTAGCATGAGGTTGAATTCTGCGAGCGTAAAGATACTCTTTTTTTATCTCATTGAACAGATACTAATTGATGATTAATCTATTATCGCTATCTCTTGTAGTCCTATTTTTTTTGTTTTTTTGCTGTATTTGAATGCGGATGTTATAAAAAACAATATAACAGGAATCTGCCGCCTGAAATTTTTTATTATTTCCTGAATGTTTTCTGTTTACATTATCATTGCGGCGCGATGATTATTAAAAAATGGAGATTTTGATAATATCACCCCCGATGTTTTCTTATAATCATTTGTGCCAAAAAATAACTACTGCAAAGTGTTTTCACTATGAATAAATCACCCGATTAAGTTAATGTTGCTGAACGCAAGCGATTAGTCTGGCTTCAATTTAACACTGGTGTATGACTGGCTGTCATTACGTGTTGTTGTTTTTTTCTTAACATATATGAACTGAGCAGAGTGATAAAGTTGCTCTGTTGGTTACACCCGGTGTTATCTTGCTTACTCATGCTTTATGTTTAAATGAATTTTGTAAATTCATCATCTTCAGTGAGTGCATGTGAGGCTAATTTGTTGAATTTTCTTTTATTTTATTGTTTTTTTCTTCATTATTGTATTTTGGTTTATTTCTTTCATTTATTGTTTCTTATTTATAGCATAATGGTTTTTATTCATGCTGATTCCGTTTTGGGGTTTATTTGGAGTGCGTGTTAATCTAATGTGTTGGTAAGGTTTATTTAAGATTGGATTAAATAATTCATAAAAAATAATGTCGTAATCATGTGCTGTTTAATTTCTTATGTAATATTTTTTGTGTAGTTAAGGGCCGGATAGCAGAGGATAAACAGAGTTTTCCTGGTATAATAAGGAATTTCCTGGCTTCAGGAGCTAACGTGGTTTTTTTTATAAAAAAAGTCTGAATAATCAACAGGTATTTTATTTTAAATTAACAAATTACCATGACCGTTGCATCAATGATTATGAGATGGCTCTACGGAAAATTAATAACAATTAGTGTAAAATGAGTGTGGGAATTTTTATTTTAACTGAGGCAAAGGGCCTGATAAATGGCATACTAAGCGTAATATTGTTGTAGTTCATAGCCTTTTATTGGCGTTTTCGCTGTTGGAGTTAAATGTTAATTTATATTTAACTTTCCAATAGTAGCCGAAAATATAACAGCGACAACTTAATTGTCGCTTTAGCCTATATACAAACACATAACACCAGGGGCTTTCTATGAGATTAATCTTGTCGGGATATAAAAATAACTCGCAATTTAGTATACATATAAGGCATATCACCGTTTTTTTCTGACCAGGTAAGGTCGCTGGCGATCGTTACAGCCAGAGAATGCTTTGGCACACAGCCAAAGGTTCTTTCTGCATCGTGCCGGAATACCCGGATGATTACTTAAGCCAGACCTGAAGTCTGGGGACGGCAAAAGCTAATCATGCAATGGTGTCTGGTCGTATACGATTGTAGGTCTAATACAGTTGGAAAGTATATGTTTAGCGCTCTTAAAAGTAGTGAACTAATAATTAATTCAATCTTGTCTGATGCGGAAAACTCTGAACCTGATGAGATATCCAGAGGCAAGCGCAGATATAAATTTTATAAAAATGATTCCCGTGTCGTATATCTTCTTTTAGAGGGTGACTTTTGTCTTAAGATAAAAGGGAACAATAAGATACTGAGTATTTTGTCAGCTCCCTATATCATCGGTTTCATACCTTCGTCGCAGGAGGTGCCGTTGTATCTGGAACGAGTTGACTATGGGAAAATAAAACATATTGATTATGATTCCTTCTGGAAATTTGTAAACGAAAAGAAGATGGTTGATGAGGTTATGAATATCATGTCGGCACAATATACCGATCTGATGAATGTGATTTCACTGAACAAAAGCACCTCTTCTGAGGAAGTCAGAGCGCTGGTACAGCGCTGGCAAAAAATTCCTCAACATTTGCAGAAAAGATTTTCAGTGATGTATTTGATCGAAAATAGTTCTGACTTATCCAAAAGCTCAATCAGCCGCGTACTGAAGGAGATGAAGGAGAGTGGTGAAATATCACTGGACAGAGGGCGTTTTGATTAGACAGCTTGCCATAACTGAGACAATTGCAGGGGGTGTCTGCCAGTAAGGAGGCTGCTCAGCCAATTGCCTCATGGTGTTGTAATTTTACCGTTTTTGTTTATGGCGTCAGGTCTGTTATAAAGATTGCAGGGACTTGCTCTGGTCGCAGTCTTCTTTAAGAACTGCATAAGTCATGCTTTATTGCTGTGTTAAGCACAACAGAGTGGTCGAACGTTTTCCTCGACGCCGTGATATCTTTCCAGTGAAACGATTTCCTGATGCCTCAACTGGCCTGTAAGTTTCTGCACAACATGCGCCGGTTTTTTCATCTGACCTTGCGGGTTCTGATTCGTCGGTTAAAAGCCTGTGACATCGACTAAATTTTAATGAATCAAACTGCTACCGTCAGACTACCTTTCCGTGATTTTTATTCAGGAAATGAAATATTTTCTGCCTTCCCTAATCTGTCAATACTCTCCTTATGTGATGTTTTTTTAAAACGATTTTTTCATTTCTGAAAATTACCTTTGTGTTTTTGCCATTGTTTATTTTTAAGTGGCATCTTTGTAAAGATGTTATCGACAAACCTCACATAATAGCAATCAGGCTGAAAATATATTCGTAATTTCGTAACCTTATGAAGTTAAGCTTATTTTCTTTTATTTTGTGATTTCATCTGCATTTTTCTTAGTGAAGAATTTATTTTAAATGATGATGGCTGTTAACTGAAAATGTGGTCAGGCCAGAAGGCCACATATTAATAATATCGTCCTGTAAAAATGGAAATATTTACAGAGGTTAAGGTATGAATACAGACTGCGTGGTATTGCAGGCTCCTGACAGAGTGGGTATCCGTCAAAAGTCTTTGGGGGAGCCAGGCGATAATGAGGCGCTGATAGCAGTTGAAGCCGCAGGTATTTGTGGTTCAGACATTGGCGCATACAGAGGGACAAATCCTCTGGTGACCTATCCCAGGATATTGGGACATGAGATAGTGGGACGTATTCTGAGTATTAACAATAATGCGAAGAATCTCAGCCCGGGCGATCGGGTTATTGTTGACCCTTACATCTGGTGTGGTAAATGCTATCCCTGCATAATTGGTCGCCCAAACTGTTGTGAAAATTTAAAGGTAATTGGCGTGCATATTGATGGTGGTATGCGTGAGCGGTTTGTTCATCCTGCTCATTTGCTGCATAAATTGCCGGAAGATATACCGCTTTCTACAGCACCTCTGGCTGAACCGTTGACCATCGCTTTGCATGCGTTGCATCGCACGGAGGTAAAAGCGGGAGAGCATGTGGTTATTATTGGTGCCGGTGCTATCGGCCTGATGGCCGCAATGGTGGCAATACATTACGGGGCAACGCCTGTGCTGATTGATATTGTTCAGAAAAGACTCGATCATGCTTCTCAGAACGGTATCCCACACACAATTAATCCAGCCAGCACGGCTGTTATCGAACAAATCCGCGAGATTACCAGAGGACGAATGGCTGAGGTGGTCATTGAAGCTTCAGGGGCCAATAGTGCCATTCGTTCCATGCTGGATTATGTCTCTTTTGCCGGTCGCATCGCGCTTACAGGGTGGCCCAAAGAAGAGACATTATTGCCCACTAACCTGATTACTTTTAAAGAGACAGATATTCGTGGCTCCCGTACCAGCGCCAATGAGTTTGTGGAAGCGATTGAACTGCTTTCTTCAGGTATTATTCCTGCTGCATCGGTTCTCAGTAAGGTTATTACCATGCATGAAATTCCTGAATTAATCGCAGAATTATCAGACTTCCCGGACAGGTATCTGAAGGTGAATGCTGTTTTTTCACAATGACTGTTTTCATACAGGATATTCCCAATGTATTCAGCTTATGAAGTGAAAAAAGAACGTTTGTATCAAAAAGCAGCAAATATCTTAATCGGTCTGATCCGGCAGGGGCGTTATCAACCAGGAGAGTCGTTACCTGCTGAACGTGAAATGTCGAAGTTACTTAATATTGGCCGTTCGACTTTGCGTGAGGCATTAATTGTTCTGGAGCTTTCAGGTTGGGTGGAGATTCGCTCTGGCAGTGGTATTTATGTTTGCGAAATGCAGGGTCGTGAGAGTCTGACTCTGCCTTCATACGAGTATTCTCCCCATCATGTTATGCAGGCCCGTCAGGCTGTGGAGTGTGAGCTTGTCACTATTGTGGCCAGTTCTCATACTGACAAAGACGTTGACATATTGAATATGTTGGTTGAAGAGATGGATTTTTGTATCCGCGAAAACCGTGTGGCTGATTTTTATCGCTCAGACAGAAAATTTCATTTATCACTCGGGGAAATTTCCGCAAATAATATTCTTAGTGAAATGAATGAAATAGTCTGGAATCGTCGGGTTAATATTCCTTATTTAAATCTCGATGAACCAGATTCCAGCCTGGAAGAACTCATGCTTTTTAATGATGATCACAAAAAAATTGTGCAAGCCATCAGGGAAGGCAATGGACATAATGCAAGGAGCGCTATGGTTAATCATCTCGAAAGAATAACTCACTTTATCTGATTGCTTACTCACCTTTATCAGCAGGGTCTTTCCTGCCAGCGTGATTATTACCACTGATCTGGAGAATCAGTGCCTGAAATCAGACGGTATAAACGTCATCCGTTACTTCTGATTGCGGCTTATCTCCAGGCTGGGAAATAAAATCCGGGTGGGCTGACTCGTCAATATAATCATAAAACAATGCCTTCAGGGTGATTGTTTATCAATGGTGAATATATGAAAGAGCGTGACAACGATGCCGAAAAAAAACGCGACAGGTCCATGTGGATAATTACTGTTCTCGCAGGGATGGCTTCTTATCTCGATGCCGGGTTAATTGTTTCTATAGGAATAAGCCTGGCATTATGGGAAACACATTATCAGGCCACTGCTCTGGTTATTGGTTCTGTCTCTGCGGTTTCTACCGCCTGTATTGCGATTGGCGCCCTGATCGGAGGACGGCTCGCCGATATTTTTGGGCGAACAAGGGTATTCAGTATTACGGTGTTTATGTATTCGGTTGGCGTGTTCTGTATTGTTTTTGCTGAAAGTATTTCTTTTCTCTTTGTCGGAATTATTATCAGCGGAATTTCTGCGGGCGCTGACCTGCCTACTTCACTGTCAATTATTTCGGAGCGTGCCCCAAAGGGAAAGCAGGGAAAATTTATTGCATTCACTCAGGTGATGTGGAGTGTGGGTATTCTGGGCGTAACGGCTATTGGTTTTGCCGTGGCTTCACTGGGCGTATATGGCCTGAAAATACTCTGGCTCCATCTGGCCGTGCTGGGCACTCTGACCTGGCTGCTCCGCTGTTTTTATAAACCCATCAGAGAAATTGAAAAACAACTTCCCGTGGAAAAAGAACCAGACAATGCGTCAGGCCTAAATAGCTGCGCGGAATAGTAGATCACTTTAAGGGAACTCAGCCCGGATTGTGCGATCTGATCAATCGCCAAATCAAAACAAATCACCAACC
>NZ_JFHN01000018.1 GCF_000590885.1 Erwinia mallotivora | reverse complement strand
ACTGGCGGCCGTAGCGCGGTGGTCCCACCTGACCCCATGCCGAACTCAGAAGTGAAACGCCGTAGCGCCGATGGTAGTGTGGGGTCTCCCCATGCGAGAGTAGGGAACTGCCAGGCATCATAAAAGAAGATAAGGGCTGAGAAGTTCTTAACTTCAACACCTTTCAGGTGACATGAAAGGTATAAGTAATACCTGATATCAGAAGCAACATTCTGAATTCAGTACAGAATCGGTGGAGCGGTAGTTCAGTTGGTTAGAATACCTGCCTGTCACGCAGGGGGTCGCGGGTTCGAGCCCCGTCCGTTCCGCCACTTTATACAAGCCCTGAGCATATTTGCTCAGGGCTTTTTTGTTATCATCACTTTTTCCATAATCCAACCTGAAGCGTTGATTAGTACCAGTAAATTTGTCTTAATTTGCAAATGTTTACCTGGTTTTTCGCGCTTATCAGCAAGCCCGGATTGAAAGTCGGCTACAAAGCCCCTATAACTGAATGACAGTGTGACTGACACCCCGAGAAAAAAGCCAGGCGGTAAAGTGCGAAAAAAAACTTATGCCATGCGATATGTAGCAGGACAGCCAGCAGAGCGTATTTTTCCGCCTGGCTCCATGCTTCACGTCGGCAAGGCATTACCTCCCGGTACACCACTTACAACTCAATCTTCGCTACGTGTACTGGTATGGAATATTTTCAAGCAACAGCGTGCTGACTGGCTCTCAGTGCTGCAAAACTTTGGTAAAGATGCCCATCTGGTTTTATTGCAGGAAGCCCAGACAACCCCTGAGCTGGTACGTTTTGCCACAACTCACTATCTTGCTGCCGATCAGGTGCCCGCTTTCGTCCTGCCTCAGCATCCATCAGGTGTAATGACTCTTGCTGCTGCACATCCTGTATATTGCTGCCCCTTACGTGAACGTGAGCCGCTATTAAGACTGGCAAAATCGGCACTGGTTACGGCTTATCCGTTACCAGACGGTCAGATGCTGATGGTGGTGAATATTCACGCGGTCAACTTTAGCCTGGGTATAGATGTCTACAGCAAACAGTTAGGCCCGATTGGGGAGCAGATTATCCACCATCAGGGACCGGTGATTATGGCCGGAGATTTTAATGCCTGGAGCCGTCAACGTATCAATGCGTTGTATACGTTTGCGCGGGATATGGGGTTGGATGAAGTCAGTTTTAGTGATGACCATCGGCGCAGGGCGTTTGGTCGTCCTCTCGACTTTGTATTTTATCGCAGGATGAAGGTGTTACAGGCATCCGTACTTATAACCCGTGCTTCTGACCATAACCCGTTACTGGTTGAATTCGATTCAGGCACAGCCGCCGCCACTGATGAGCGCCCCGATTAACGATTAATTTTGCCCATTTCAATGCTAATCAACAACTGTTGTGGCAGCTGACTCGCTCTACGGGGTTGGCAATAAAAAAGCCAGTCAGGTGACTGGCTTTTTAATGACTGTAGAAATTGATTAGCTGTCTGGTGAAGCGCTGTTGTTAACATACAGTGTCAGATTATCTCCGGGTCGAAGATTCGCCACGTCGCCATTGTTCCAGCGCATAACGTCCTTCATATTAACCCCGTGTCGCTTTGCGATGCTGGCCAGAGAATCACCCCTACGAACTTTATAGGTGATGCTGTTGCCATTATCTGCCAGCTTACTGGCATTACTACTGCCACTGTAGCTTAAGGTCTGTCCTGGCTTGATATTACTGCCGCGCAGATTATTAGCCCGCTGCAATTCGCTAACCGGGACGTTCAGCCGCTTCGCGATTCCGGACAAGGTATCACCGTTACGAACCTTGTATGAGCTTGCAGTCGTGCTGTTGTTCGCTAACGCGCCAGGCTGAACTGCGGCAATATCCCCTGTTGCCAGTGAGTTACGCAGCTGCGCAACGTTGGACTTCGGTACCATGATGTACTGAGGGCCACCATCAGGTGCTGTCTTACCGCGTTTGTACCCTGCGTTGAAACTTTTCAACTTAGTCAGCGACATACCTGACATTTCTGCTGCCTGAGTCAACTCCATCTGCTGTCCCACTTCCACTCTTGCCAGGGCGCGAGATTCATTAGGTTCAGGCAGACGTACGCCGTAGCGCTTGTTGTTCTTCAGGATCTCTCCCAGAGCGAACATTTTGGGTACATAGACTGTCGTTTCACGTGGTAACGACAGATGCCAAAAATCCGTTGGTTTACCCCTGGCTTTATTGGCTTTTATCGCCTTCAGAACACGTCCTTCACCACTGTTATAGGCGGCGATGGTCAGTAGCCAGTCCCCGTCAAACATGCCGTTCAGGCGTTCCATCATATCCAACGCAACTTTGGTCGATGCAACCACATCGCGACGACCGTCATACCACTGGTTCTGTTTCAAACCATAGTTACGCCCCGTTTGCGGCACTATCTGCCAGATGCCAGCAGCATTGGCAGCAGAGGTGGCATGGGGGTCAAAAGCGCTCTCCACTATGGGTAGTAGTACTAGTTCCATCGGCATCTTACGTTGCTTAATCTGCTCGACTATCCAGTACATATACGGCTCTGCCCGTAAAGTTACATCGTGGAGATAGCTCTTGTTACTTAAATATTTTTGTTTTTGTTCGCGTATCCGGGGGTTATCCGGAACCTTCATCTTCAGCTCGTTGCTAATGAAATCCCACAGATGCTGTTGCTGCGCAAGGTTGGTTCCATCATCCTGCCAGCGCGGCGACAAAAAGCGATCTGCGTTTTTACTCGTTTCACTTTGACTTGCCGAAGACAAACTCTGTGCATGCTGTTCAGGGGAGTTAACGTCATGTCCTGACGCCTGGCAACCCACCAGCAAGACCGAGGCGATAATTATCGCTGTAGCCTTCATGTGTTTGTCGTAGTTAGCTTAAAAGACGAGCAACTATACGTGGTCAGTTTGCGCAACACAACCCGAAAATCAAAAATGGTCTTTCTTCTGACGTAACGTTGCAAATACTTGCCATAGTTGTGATGGAGATGTTTCGTAACCAATTATTCTTTGTAATTCAATTTCATGCGTTCTGAGGAAAATATTTATTTTTCGCTCAAACGCCAGTTTTGTGGGGAGTGAAATGCCGTTTTTCGCACGTAACTCCTTAATTTTATGATGATAGCGCTCAATCTCAACATCATGCGGCAAAAGGCTCCGACAAAACTCCAGATTCGATAACGTATACTCGTGAGCGCAACAGATCAGCGTTTCCGCTGGCAGTGAGTTAATCTTCTGAAAAGATTCATACATTTGTTGTGGTGTGCCTTCAAACAGCTTGCCGCAGCCTGCGGAAAACATCGTATCACCACAAAAAAGGTAAGGAAAACTGAAATATGAGATATGTCCTAAAGTATGACCTGGGGTATGCAGGACACTGAATTCCATTCCCAGAACGGTCACTTTCTCCCCCTCAGACACCACCTGGGTTGCCCCTTTGCCCAGCGTTTCAGCAGGACCATAAACCACCAGCTGCGGATATTTCTCGACCAGCTTTTGCACCCCTCCGGTATGGTCATGATGATGGTGAGTGAGAAGAATCGCGACTGGCTGCCAGTGATTTTTTGATATGGCGTCCAATACCGGTTCTGCTTCACCAGGATCGACAATCAGGCAGTCACCCCGATCGTCATTCAACAGCCAGATGTAGTTATCCTGAAGAGCGGGAATACTGTTAAGATTCATCATCGCCTCTGTAAACGGTCGCAATGGAAAGAAGATGGTAAAGCATGAAGCCAGCTAAAACACGCCGGATTCGTCATGTGCCTCAGTGCTGGGCCGGAATCCCTTGGGGAGAGTTTTACCGTGATGCGCTCACCCGGCATCTGGAGACATCCTTAAGTAAAATCTACGGTTATCATCTGCTGAAGATAGGACATCTCAGTGCGGAGATCGACACCCGGCACTGCGATATCTCCCATCAGGTCAATGTCGGCACCAGTGGCAGCGATCTGCATGTTATCGCTGAACCGGGTAGTCTGCCGTTCGCCTCCAAATCCGTGGACGCCTGTCTGCTTGCCCATTGTCTGGCGTGGAGCGACGATCCGCATCGCGTTCTGCGTGAAGTGGATCGGGTGTTGATTGACGATGGCTGGATGATTATCAGCGGTTTCAATCCTTTCAGTTTACTGGGTACAGGCAAGTTGATCCCGGGGCTTAACCGACGCATACCGTGGAACAGCAGAATGTTTACTCCGATGCGTTTGATGGACTGGTTGAGCCTGCTCAACTATGAAGTGACTGAACACAGCCGTTTTCAGGTCTTGCCCTGGAATCGTCAGGGCGGCAGAGTGATCAGCACACATTTTCCGGCGCTGGGCTGCCTGAATATTATTGTGGCACGCAAAAGAACTTTCCCGTTGACCATCAATCCGGCCAGAAAAGCTGCCGCAAAAAGAAGACTGGCCTCGGCGGTGGGCGCTACACGTCAGTTTCGGGCAGGTTATCGCCGTCAGGATCCTGACTGATAGCCGGTATCCTGCTGGGAAGGGCTGCCGGCAGCGGATCGCGCCAGCTCGTCACAACGTTCATTTTCTTCATGACCGGCGTGGCCCTTTACCCACTGCCACTCTATCTGATGATGACTTAACGCAGCATCAAGGCGTTGCCACAGGTCAACGTTCTTGACCGGTTTTTTATCGGTTGTTTTCCAGCCACGTTTTTTCCAGTTATGGATCCAACTGGTTATCCCCTGTCTGACGTATTGACTGTCAGTGCTGAGCACCACTTTGCAGGGTTGTGTCAGCCCCTCCAGTGCCACAATCGCCGCCATCAGCTCCATGCGATTATTGGTGGTCAGATAGTATCCGGCGCTGAACGTTTTCTCGTGTTTGCCATAACGCAGAATTGCGCCATACCCCCCGGGTCCGGGATTGCCAAGGCAAGAACCATCGGTGAAAATTTCTACCTGCTTAAGCATCTCTGGTAGACTCCCTGCTGAAAAATGCCAAGTCTGACATAAACGGGTCCTATGAGCACAGTAAATACCACGCGGCAAATCGTTCTTGATACGGAAACCACCGGTATGAATATGATCGGGGTGCACTATGAAGGGCATCGCATCATTGAAATCGGTGCCGTTGAGGTGGTGAACCGCCGTCTGACCGGTAATAACTTCCATATTTATCTGAAGCCGGATCGGCTGGTCGATCCTGAAGCCTTTGGTGTTCACGGCATTGCCGATGAATTTCTCGCCGATAAACCCACCTTTGCAGAAATTGCTGACGATTTTATTGCTTACATCAGCGGGGCTGAACTGGTTATCCATAACGCTTCGTTTGATATCGGCTTTATCGACTATGAATTTGCCAAACTTGCCCGCAATATCGCCGGCACGGAAACCTTTTGCCAGGTCACAGACAGTCTGGCGATGGCGCGCAAGATGTTCCTCGGCAAGCGTAACAGCCTTGATGCGCTCTGCTCACGTTATGAAATAGACAACAGCAAGCGAACCCTGCACGGCGCTCTTCTCGATGCCGAAATTCTGGCTGAAGTTTATCTGGCGATGACCGGCGGACAAACGTCACTGACCTTTTCAATGGAAGGCGAGCGTCAGCAGCAGAGCGGAGGGGATACCATTCACCGTATTACGCGCCCGCTTGCAGGGCTGCGGGTAGTGGAAGCAACCGCAGAAGAAATGGCGGCGCATGAATCCCGTCTGGATCTGGTGATGAAGAAGGGCGGAAGTTGCCTCTGGCGGACATAATTCCCATAAATCAGGCGGTAAGGCGAAAAAATATGCATTCGCGCTTAAAGCCGTAGAAAAAGCATTGACGAAGTGGGGGCCCCACCGTAATATTCGCCCCGTTCCGTAAGGAACTGAGCGCGGAGCGGTAGTTCAGTTGGTTAGAATACCTGCCTGTCACGCAGGGGGTCGCGGGTTCGAGCCCCGTCCGTTCCGCCAAAATTCAGAAAGCCTGATTCAGTAATGAATCAGGCTTTCGTCGTTTCAGTCTCAGCAACGCCTTACGACGATCTCAGTGGGCTTTGCTTACTGGCAAAATCCTGCGCGGCTGCCACGCGCTCATTGCGCGCAATCCAGCGGTAGCAACCGGCTGACAGCGCCGCGCCAATAAACCAGCTAAAGTTAGCGACGGCATGTAGCGACGGTATAAAGCTAATCACCAGCCCGACAAATACCGATGGCACCAGCGCGGCAATCGCTTTCGGGTTAAACCCACCGCGATACCAGTAACGCCCTTTCGGCGTATCGTCAAACAGATCATCTACCGCAATCTGACCGCGTTTGATCAGATAGAAATCGCACAGCAGAATGCCAAACAACGGGCCAATAAACGCACCCAGCACATCCAGCGTGTAGTGGATTAATTCGGGAGACTGGAACAGATTCCACGGCGTCAGCAGCACGGAGCCGACGGCGGCGATCATCCCGCCGGTGCGGAAGCTGATTTTTTGCGGTGAACAGTTTGAAAAGTCAAAGGCCGGAGAGACGAAATTGGCCACGATATTAATACCAATGGTTGCGGTAATCATCGTCAGCAGGCCGATGGCAACCGCCAGGTCGCTACCCACCCGGCTGACGGTTTCAATAGGATCGGTGATCATCCTGCCAAACAGTGACTGTGTACCGGAAACAATCACCACGGTGACCACCGAAAACAGCAGAAAGTTAAACGGCAGTCCCCAGCGATTCCCCCGACGGATTTCCCCCATGCTTTTGCCATATCGGGAAAAGTCGCCAAAGTTGAGCAACGGGCCGGAAAAATAAGAGACGACCAGCGCCGTTGCGGTGATCATCTCCCATGCCTGTTGACCTTTACTCAATTGCTTGCTGGTCAGCGTCAGCGAAATGCCGTCAAAGCCGGTCTTGTACACAATCCATCCGGCCAGGGCCAGCATCACCACATACACTGCCGGGCCTGCCACGTCGATAAACCGTTTGATCGCGCTCATCCCATGCCAGAACACCAGCGCCTGAGCGAACCACATGATGCCAAAGCAAATCCAGCCCAGCTGCGACAGTCCCAGCCAGGAAGTCTGGGTCATCGCTGCCAGTGACGGCCAGAATTTCAGTGAAACCAGCATCAGCGCATTGGCCGCCAGATAAGTCTGGATACCATACCAGGCAAAGGCAATCAGGCCGCGGATCACTGCCGGGATATTGGCACCGAACACGCCAAAGGCCTGACGGGAAACAACCGCATAGGGTACCCCGGCCATCTGGCTGGGTCTGGCGACCAGGTTGGCGCAAATTTGCACAATACAGATACCCGCCAGCAGGCACAGCAGCACCTGCCAGCTGGCCAGGCCCAGCGTTAAGAAGCTGGCCGCGACCACATAGCCGCCCATGCTGTGTACATCCGACATCCAGAACGAAAAGATGTTGTACCAGTTCCAGTTTTGATCGCGGGTTGGGGCGAGATCGTCGTTGCACAGCCGTGGGCTGTAGCGGGCGTTGACGCTGTCTGACGCCGGGGGTGAAACATGCTGAATGTCTGGCATGAAACCTGCTCCTGTAAATTCAACTCGAAACGTAATGGATGGAGGATGTATTGCAGGATCCAGGCCAGAATGTTTTTTCATGTATACAAAAGTAAATAAAAGTGTGTACGATTTTCTTTAAATAAGATGTTTAGCGGAGTAGGGAATGAAGAGTGAAACTGGCCTGATCGCGGCCTCTGACCTGACCGACAAGGACGAACCCATCTATCAGGCGCTACTGACGGCGATAGTTGAACAGCAATTACCGCCGGGCAGCAAACTGCCGGAAGAACCCCTTGCTGAGATTTTTGGTATCAGTCGTACCGGCATCCGTAAAGTGCTGCAACGCCTTGCTGCGGTGCAGATGATCGTGCTGACGCCCAAACGTGGTGCACAGGTTGCCACGCCGTCAGTAGAAGAGGCACAGGATATTTTCCGTACCAGGGCCTTAATTGAATGTGCCAATCTGCCTGCGGTGCTGGCGCGTTGTCAGTCCACGCATCTGGCGGCGCTGGAAAAACTAATCCGTCTTGAGCAGCAGGCGCATCAGGATCACCATGGTCCGGCGGCCATTCGCCACTCTGCGGCTTTCCACGTCCAGTTACAGGCGATTGGGGGCAACGCTGTGCTGACTGAAATGGTGATGCGACTGGCGCAACGTTCATCGCTGGTGGTTGCTGCATATGGTGCGCCCTGGCAGCAGGGCTGCCGCTGCGATGACCATGACCAGCTGATAAAGTTGATCAGAAAAAAAGATCCGCAACCACTGGCTGACGCAATGCGGCAACATTTTTCGCATATCGTAGCCAGTCTGCGCTTTGAGCGTGGCGGAGAAACGCTGCCGGACTTTGCCCGATTGTTTGCCGGATTTACGCCGAAAACAGGAGATAAACCATGATGGACGGGCAGATTATTCAGGTGATTAATCCGAATACCAGCCTGGCGATGACGCAGACCATTGCCCAGGCCGCGCGGGCTGTAGCCGCGCCCGGTACTGAAATCCTCGCCGTTTGCCCGACTGACGGCGTCCCCTCGATTGAGGGGCATTTTGATGAGGCCATCGCGGCCATCGGCGTGCTGGAACAGGTGAAGGCCGGGCGCGAGCAGGGGGTTTCCGGTCATGTCATCGCCTGCTTCGGCGATCCGGGCCTGCTGGCGGCGCGTGAACTGGCCCGGGGGCCGGTGGTGGGCATTGCTGAAGCGGCGATGCACATGGCGACAATGGTCGCCACACGTTTTTCGGTGGTGACCACCCTGCCGAGAACGGTGATTGTTGCACGACATTTGCTACGACAGTATGGCTTTGAGCATCATTGCGCTGCGCTGCACGCTATCGATCTGCCGGTGCTGGCACTGGAAGACAGCAGCGGGCTGGCACAGCAAAAAGTGCGGGAATACTGTATACAGGCAAAACGTCAGGATGGCAGTGGAGCCATCGTTCTTGGCTGTGGAGGGATGGCCATGCTTGCCCGCGAGCTGACCAAAGAGCTGGCTATGCCGGTGATCGATGGCGTTGGGGCTGCCGTTAAAATGGTGGAATCACTGGTGACGCTGGGGCTGTCAACCAGCAAGCACGGCGATCTGGACTATCCTGTGCAGAAAATACTATCGGGCCAGTTTGCACGTCTGAACTGAGTAAGAGCAATCAAGCTGATAACAGGATGCTGACGATGAGCAATGACGTAGAAAAAAAAGAGTACAGCTTTAATAAAAATTATCCTCGTGACCTGACAGGCTACGCCGGTAAGCCGCCTCATGCCGCCTGGCCGGGCAGCGCGAAGATTGCCGTACAGTTTGTGCTTAATTACGAAGAGGGCGCAGAAAACAACGTATTGCATGGCGATGCCGGATCCGAGCAGTTTTTATCAGATATTATTGGTGCCGCCAGCTATCCGGAGCGTCACATGTCGATGGATTCACTGTATGAATATGGTTCCCGTGCCGGGTTCTGGCGTATTCATCAGGAGTTTCAGAAGCGTGGACTGCCGCTGACGGTCTTTGGCGTTGCGATGGCGCTGGCTCGCCACCCGGAAATCGTCGCGGCAATAAAAGAGGCAGACTACGACGTGGTAAGCCACGGCTGGCGCTGGATCCACTACCAGGCAATGGATGCCCGGACTGAACGCCAGCATATGCAACTGGCGGTGGATACGCTGACCGACCTGTTCGGCAAAGCGCCGACCGGCTGGTACACCGGCAGGGACAGCCCTAACACACGCAGGCTGGTGGTTGAGCAGGGCGGATTTAGCTATGACAGCGACTACTATGGCGACGACCTGCCATTCTGGACCCAGGTAACCTGTCAGGATGGGTCGGTTAAGCCGCATCTGATTATCCCTTACACGCTGGAAACCAACGATATGCGCTTTGCCACGCCGCAGGGATTCAATACCGCAGAGCAGTTTTATACCTATCTGAAAGACAGCTTTGATGTGTTGTATGCAGAGGGCGAAACGGCACCAAAAATGATGTCGATAGGGATGCACTGTCGGCTGTTGGGCAGGCCCGGTCGTTTTCGGGCGCTACAGCGTTTCCTTGATTATATCCAGCAACATGATGCGGTGTGGATCTGCACCCGCCAGCAGATTGCGGAACACTGGATCGCCACCCATCCGGCCGGATGAAGCAAAGATAACTGCTTTTCTGCGGGCTGTTTTTGCCAGTAAACAGCCCGTCAGACTTAACGGACTTTGTCGGCTGAGTAGCGCGATTTTTTTTAAATAAATGTACGCCGGACGGGTTCTGTAAAACATCTGCGGTTTTCAATTGAACTGGATTAACGGGATATTTATTTAATTCCACCGGGTTTAAATATATACCCACGATCGGACTCTCCAGAAAAAGTAAAAATTGTTTCAACGACCTGCCCTGAAGTAAATTAAAAAAATTATCTGCCTTATCGGCATGTGCTCTGATTATATTTTTATAAAATACTCTCGCTGCAATCATTGATTATCATCTTATGCAATTTACTGATATAAAAATAAAATTGCGTTGTTTTTATTTTTCTTTATCTCACTACGCCAGTATGCAAGTGTATTATCAGTTAAGGCATAAAATCAGGGAGGCCATAATGGAATTCATTAACTGGCAATTTGTCGACAAGGTTGTCTATATTAATTTGAATAAAAGATCGGACAGAAATCAGGCGATGCAGGAAGAGCTGAAGTCTGCGGGTGTTCCGCAGGATAAAATTATTCGCTTTGAAGCTATTGAAGAGAGGAATGGTGGCGTCGGCTGTACTTTATCGCATGCCGCTGTGCTGGAAATGGCACAGCGTGCTCGCTGGAGAAACGTGCTGGTTCTTGAAGATGATATGACGTTTTATCATGACGAGGAATCGTGCCGCAGACTGAATCAATTTTTTTTGAATTTGCAGGAAACCGAATGGGATGTTGCGCTCCTTTCTGCCAGCTATTTAATCATTCACCAGGTTTTGCCTGAATTTTACAGCGTTAAACACGCTCACCTTGCAAACAGTTATCTGGTTAAATACCACTATTACGCCCGGCTTATGCACAATTTCTGGCAGTCTGCTGCAATGCAAAAAGCGGGAGTCCCCTATGGGGAATCGAGTCTGGATACGCACTGGATGGCGCTGATGGCTGTTGATCGCTGGTACGGTGTTTATCCCTGTACGGGTTATCAGCGGCCGGGAATGAGTGATATCGAACGCCAGTTTATGAACAGAATCGAGTATTTCAACCGCCATATTGACGACATCAGAAAGTATGGCTCCTGCTGAACAGCCTCTGTTATTCGGATTTCATTAAGCCGGGATTCATCTGGCTGCTGTAATACCTGAACATTCCCGTCGTGCGACGGGAATGTTTATCAGTCCGGTGGTGGCAAACGTTCAGCTCATCAGACTGACCTGTGCCGCGACGATCCGCCAGCCACAAGGTAATTTCACCCAGGTCTGCTGCTGGCGACCGATTCTGTCGCTGCCTTCACGAGTGAACTCAGTACTGCACACCGCATAATCATCGCCGAAGGTGGTGATCACCGTGTTGCGCAGCTGACGGTCCAGTCCCTGCGGCGATCGGGCGTTGCGAAAGTCGCGGATCTGATCAATGCCGTAAAGATTTTCCCCTGCACCCAGCCGGACGGTGCGCTCATCATGCCAGAACAGCTCGTCCAGCACGGCGGTGTTATTACCGATCAGCGCCTCTTCATAGCGCCAGAAAGCAGCGGTGACTTCAGCGAGGATGGCCGGACGATCAATATGTTCAGTTTTCATCATTATGTTCTCAGATTAGCAGGCAGGGCCGCGACAATACCCATCTGTTCCAGGGCCCATGCCGCACGCAGACAGGCATTTTCCTGAAAGGGGGCCGCAATCAGTTGCAGGCCAATCGGCAGGCCGCTGGCGGTCAGAAGCGGCACGGTGGTGACCGGCAGCCCCAGGAAAGAGATCGGCTGAGTCAGCATCCCCATGCTGGCGCGGATTGGCAAATCTGTACCATTGATGTGCATGGTTTGCTGGCCGATAGTGGTGGCACTCGACGGCGTGGCCGGGGCAATCAGCACGTCGAACTGCTCAAACAGCGGCAGTACCTGCTGGCGGAAATAGTGACGAAAACGCTGCGCCTGGACATACCACGCGGAGGGCACCATTGCTCCGGCGAGCAAACGCTCACGCGAAAAAGGCTCGAAGCGTTCCGGGCTGTGACGCAGCGCGGGCAGATAGTGGTTGCCGCCTTCTGCGGCGGTGATGATAAAAGCAGCGCTGCGTGCCAGCTCAGCCTCTGGCAGGGTCACCTCATCTTCTGCCTTCAGCGCTTTCGCGACGGTTGCCACCGCCGTGCGGGCATCCTCCGTACACCAGCTATGGAAATAGCCACCCAGCACACCACAACGTAATCCGTCGAGCCCCTGCTCCAGCGTCGAAGCGACGGGTTGCAGGTCTTTTTCTGCCTGGAAACTGTCGCTGGGATCGGCTCCCTGGAGCGCGTCATACACCAGCGCCAGGTCATTCACCGAGCGGGCAAATGGCCCGATATGATCGAGGCTGGCGACAAAGGGATGACTGCCGCTGCGCGACAGGCGACCGAAGGTCGGTTTCAGGCCGAAAATCCCGCACAAAGAGGCAGGTACACGAATCGAACCGTTGGTATCGCTGCCAAGCGAGAAGTGCACCAGACCGGCGGCCACGGCGGCGGCGGAGCCACCGGACGATCCCCCGGCAACCCTGGTGAGATCGCGTGGGTTACGGGTGGCACCATAGTGACTGTTTTCAGTGGTAAAACCGTAAGCGTAGGCATCCATATTCAACATCCCGCTGAGCAGCGCACCGGCCTGCGTCAGTTGCTGAACGGCAAAACTGTCTGCGTGCGCCGCCTGGCGATCCTGAAACAGACTGGCCCCGGCCAGTGTCGGATGTCCGGCGACGTCAAAAAGATTTTTGACCGCATAAGGGATAGCGGCCAGCGCGGGCAGCGGCTGCCCGCTTTTGCGCAGATAATCGATACCGTCTGCTTCCTGCAACATGCGTTGGTGACTGATATGCGTCCAGGCGTTAATGGCCGGATTGTGCTGTTCAATCTCTGCCAGCGTCTGCTGCGCTATTTCCCGCGCACTTAATTCGCCGGACACCAGCGCGTGCTTCAGCCCGGCAATGGTAAAAGAGGCAAGATTCATGCTTTATATACCCCTGCCACTTCCAGCCGGTCATCAAGGGGGAAAGCCATCAGCGGGTCGGCCATCGCCGCAATACGGCTGAACTGGATCAACAGCTCTGCACGACGTTGATCGTCCAGCGGAACGTCAAGCACCTGTTCCATCTGTGCCAGATAGCTTGCCCAGTCGGGTGAACGTTGCATCATTTTTCTCTCCTGTTAAAAACCGCTGGCACTGCCGTTACTACGAGGGTCGGCAGCGCCTTCCAGCATACCGTTAGTGTGTCGGACAATGGCACCAGCATGACCGACGGCTTCACTGAAGTCGGGCAGTGCCTCAACCTCATGACCCAGCGCGCGCAGCTGCTGAAAGACGTCGGCTGAGAAACGGCCTTCCAGTTTCAGCGACTCGGAAGATTGCCCCCAGGTGCGACCAAGCAGCCAGCGCGGTGCGCTGATGCTTTGT
Source organism: Erwinia mallotivora (assembly GCF_000590885.1). GTDB lineage: Bacteria > Pseudomonadota > Gammaproteobacteria > Enterobacterales > Enterobacteriaceae > Erwinia > Erwinia mallotivora. The sequence goes on along the minus strand of NZ_JFHN01000018.1, from coordinate 218,646 downwards.
TGCAACGGCATCCCCTGCACCACATGGCGGATAAAAATGGCGGCCTGGGTTTGCGGCTGGCCGTCGCCGCCCATTGAACCGTAGACCAGGGTACGGCCATCGTGCAGCCGTGCGGCGGCGGGGTTGAGGGTATGGAACGGCTGCCTGCCCGGTGCCAGCGCCAGCAGATGCCGGGGATCGAGGCTGAAGGCCGCGCCGCGATTCTGCCAGGTGATGCCGGTATCCGGGATCACCACTCCGCTGCCAAATTCGTGATAGATGCTCTGAATAAATGATACCGCCAGCCCGCTGCTGTCCATCACCCCCATCCACACCGTATCGCCGGGACCTTTGCCGTTTCCCCACGGGGCAGCACGGCGATCGTCGATTCCGGCCGCCAGATCGGCCAGCAGGCCGGAATTTAACAACGATTGCATCTGTTCCGACATATGGCGTGGATCGGTGATGTAGCGATCGCGCAGGCCAAAGGCCAGTTTGGTGGCCTCAACAATGCGGTGAATCGTCTGGACTTCGTCGGCTTCTGCCATCTGCAACGCGTCGGTCATCCCCAGTATTGCCAGCGATACCAGGCCCTGGGTCGGGGGCGTCAGGTTGAAAATTTCACCATACTGATGGCGGATGCGCAGCGGCGTACGGCGCTGCGCCTGATGCTGATGAAGATCGGCAAGGGTTATCGGCATACCCAGCAGGGACATCTCTTTTGCCAGCTTGTCGGCCACGGTGCCACGGTAGAAGCTGTCCAGACCTTCTTCGCTGAGAATGCTGAGGGTGTGAGCCAGCTGCGGCTGGGTGAAACGGCTGCCGGCAACCGGCAGTTCGCCATCCGGTAAAAAGGTGTCGGCAAAACCAGGCTGGCTGACCAGCTCAGCATACTTGGCGCGGGTGGCATCGGCCTGCGACCGGGTGACCGGAATGCCGTCTGCGGCGTAACGAATGGCGTCAGCCAGCAGGCGGGAAACCGGCAGGGAAGGGCTGCCCCATTCGTCTGATATCTTTAAGGCTTCCGCCCAGCCGCTGACGGTGCCGGCGACGGTCAGCGCCGCCTGTGGGCCGCGGTGGGGGATAGCGGCTGCGCCCTGATAAAAAGCGATGTCGGCCAGCGAACCCGCCGCACCGCTGGCATCAATGGCAATCGGCTCACCCTGAGGCGGCACAATCAGCCAGAACCCATCGCCACCCAGCCCGTTCATATGCGGATAAACCACCGCGACAGTGGCAGCCGCAGCGACCATCGCTTCAATCGCATTCCCGCCTTCACGCAGCACGGCCACCGCACTCTCACTGGCCAGATGATGAGGTGTCACGGCCATGCCAAGCGGGGCGATATTACTCTGGATCATTACATTCTCATTTTTTGGGTGACAGAACATAGTCAGAAGCAAGAGCTGTTCCAGTTTGCCGCTGGCCGGGTAAATGGGCGATAAATAATCGGGGCCAGCGGGCAATGCTGTTCTCTGTCGGCAGCGGGTAATGAAATAATTTTTTCAGCAGGCACGGTATTTGTATAGGCTATGTTCCCTGAAACGAAAGTTACAAAGGTCATACGCCATGAAGCAGCTTGATGAACGTCTGAAAAGCCACTATCCACAACTCTCGCCCCAGGAGCAGCGGGTGGCAGACTTTGTTTTCGACCACTTCGACGATTTGATCAGCTACAACAGCGCAGAGCTGGCGAGGCTCAGCAACGTATCCAAGGCCACGGTGAGCCGTCTGTTCAAGCGCCTTGGCTATGAAAAATACAAAGACATGCGCGACGAGTTGCGTACCCTGCGCCAGAGCGGCATGCCGCTGACAGACAACCGGGACGCGGTGCAGGGTAATACGCTGCTGGCGCGGCACTACAAGCAGGAAATGGCTAATCTCACCCAGTGGGTAAACAGTCTGGATGCCGGACAGTTTGGTGAAGTGGTGCAGCAGATGGCGGGGTGTCGGCGTATCTTTATCATCGGCATGCGCAACTCCTGGCCGCTGGCGCTGCACTTACGTCAGCAGTTGCTTCAGGCCCGTGGCGGGGTAGTGCTGCTGCCGCAGCCCGGTCAGACGCTGTCAGAAGAGCTGGTGGATATGACTGCCGAAGATATGGTGGTGGTGATGGCCTATCGCCGCCGCCCGCGCATTATCAAACCACTATTGCAGCAGCTGCACAGCCGTGCCATTCCGACCCTGGTGATTTGTGAACCGCAAGCTCAGGCACTGATTGCCCTGACCCGCTGGCAGCTTTGCGCTCCGCTGGACAGCGTGTCTGCCTTTGACAGCTATGCCGCTGCTAACAGCCTGATCAATCTGCTGGCTAATGCGCTGTTGCATGAATTGCTCAGCGTGGGACGTCAGCGCATTCATCAGATAGCCGAGCTGTACCAGCACCTTGATGAGCTGGAACAGCGCTGATGGGGCACCGTTTTGGTGCTTTGCTTTGTTTTGGTGCGAAAAAAATAACCCTCTCTGGCTTCAGCATGGCGTGGAATTTCCGCCGTGGTGAAAACCTCACTGCAATCGGTTGCGTTGCCGTCAGTCTGCTGTAAAACAGCTAAATATCTGGTTTTTTGTCTGTTTTCTCATCATCCCTGATACCGTCACCTTTCCCCGGTAATACGGCCAAAACTATTTTGTGGTGCGTATTCGTGGCTGGCACATTAGTTGCAAATGGCTTTATCAAGAATCTTTTGTTTCATGATCGCTTAACCGGGGAAAACAGAATGAAAAAAGTATTACTGGCAGTAGTGGGTGCAGCGCTGATGTTAACTCAGGTGACACATGCGGTAGCGGATCAGCTACAGGATATTGAAAAGCGTGGGGTTATTCGTATCGCCGTGCCGCAGGACTTTCCACCTTTTGGCTCGGTCGGAACGGATCTCCAACCGCAGGGCTACGACATTGACATGGCGAAGTACCTGGCGAAACAGATGAAACTTAAGTTGCAGCTGGTGCCGGTCACCAGTGCTAACCGCGTCCCCTACCTGCAAACCGACAAAGTGGATCTGGTGATCTCCAGCCTGGGTAAAAACCCGGAGCGTGAGAAAGTCATCGCCTTCAGCCGCGCCTATGCACCGTTCTTCCTTGGTGTGTTTGGTCCAAAAGATGCCCAACTGAAAGATGCCGCCGCCCTGAGTGGCAAATCCATTGGCGTGACGCGTGGCGCAGTGGAAGATATGGTGCTGACCAGCGTTGCGCCGAAAGATGCTGAGGTGAAACGTTATGAAGACAATAACACCACCCTGTCTGCGTACCTCTCTGGCCAGGTGCAGTATGTCGCTACCGGTAACCTGGTGGTGGCGGCTATCTCCCGCCAGAATGCGGATAAAGCCCCGGTTGCCAAATTTATGCTGAAGGATTCCCCGTGCTTTATCGGTCTGCGCAAAGATGAGCCCGCGCTGAAAGCCAAAGTGGATGCGCTGATTGAGCAGGCCATTAAAGATAAAACGCTGAATGGCCTGTCCGAACAGTGGTTAAAAGCACCATTACCGGCCGATCTCGGCGCGTAAGGACAGCTGATGACCGGACAACTCAACTTTCCTGCACTCTGGCCATACTGGCCGGAGTTGCTGGCCGGGCTGTGGGTGACCATTCAGCTAACCGTGCTGGCTACCCTCGGCGGTGTGTCATTGGGGATTCTGGGTGCGGCCCTGCGCAGCGGCCGACCTTCGCTGGCGGGGCGTCTGTGGGGCTGCTACGTTGAGCTGATCCGCAACACGCCCTTTGTGGTGCAGCTGTTCTTTATTGTGTTTGGCCTGCCCAACCTGGGACTCAAACTGACCGCAGGTGAAGCGGCGCTGTTAGCGATGTTGATTAACCTCGGTGCGTACAGCACCGAGATCATCCGTGCCGGGATTCAGGTGACGCCAAAAGGCCAGTGGGAAGCCGGGCGCGTGCTTGGCCTGACCCGCAGCCAGACCTTTCTGCGCGTGGTGTTGCCCCCCTCGCTGCAACGTATTTATCCGGCGCTGGTCAGCCAGTGCATTATTGTGATGCTTGGCTCATCGGTGGTTTCGCAGGTCTCCTATGAAGAACTGACCTTTGCCGCCAACCTGATCCAGTCTCGCACCTTTTTAAGCTTTGAAGTTTATCTGGTAACCACCTTTATCTACCTCGCGTTGTCGGTGGTGATGCGGCAACTGCTGCTGGCAGCCGGACGCAAATGGTTAGGAGGCGCGGCAGCATGACGACCTTTACCGACTGGGACATCCTGCGCAATCTGCTGCTGGCCGCACGCTGGACGCTGTTGCTGTCGCTGGCCGCTTTCTTTGGCGGCACCCTGGTGGCGATGCCGCTGGTGATGGTCCGACTGACCCGGCGTCGCTGGCCTAACCGTCTGATCCGGGGTTACATCGAACTGTTTCAGGGAACGCCCCTGCTGATGCAGCTGTTCCTGGCCTTTTTTGGCGTGGCGCTGTTTGGCATTGATGTTTCTCCGTGGACCGCCGCGTCGCTGGCGCTGACGTTTTACACCAGTGCGTTTCTGGTGGACATCTGGTTCGGCAGCGTTAAAGCCCTGCCGAAAGGGCAGTGGGAAGCCTGTCGTTGCCTGGGGCTGAATTTTGGTCAGACCCTGTGGCGCGTGGTGCTGCCACAGGCGTTGCGTATTGCCATCGCACCGACGGTGGGTTTTGCGGTGCAGGTGGTGAAAGGCACCGCGCTGGCGTCGATTATCGGCTTTGTCGAGCTGACCAAGGCGGGCACCATTCTCAATAACGTCACTTATCAACCTTTTAAAGTTTTCGGGCTGGTGGCGCTGGGCTACTTCCTGATCTGTTATCCGCTGTCCCGCTACAGCCAGTACCTGGAGAAGAAATTCAATGCCGCTCATCACCATTAATCAGGTGCAGAAATACTACGGTGACAACCACGTACTGAAGGGCGTGGATCTGGATATCGATATGGGTGAAGTGATCTCGATCATTGGCCGCAGCGGTTCTGGCAAAAGTACTCTGCTGCGCTGCATCAACGGTCTGGAGGGTTACCAGGAAGGCAGCATCAAACTGGGCGGTATGACCATTACCGACCGCGATTCCCAGGCGCGTGAAATCAGCCGCTCTGTGGGTATGGTGTTTCAGAACTTCAACCTGTTCCCCCATATGACCGCGCTGGAAAACGTCATGCTGGCACCACGGCGGGTGCTGAAAAAGAAAGAAGCAGAATGCCGTGCGCTGGCAAAACAGATGCTGGAAAAGGTCGGGCTGGGCGAGCGAATTGACTACTACCCCTCCAGCCTTTCCGGCGGTCAGCAGCAGCGCGTGGCGATTGCCAGGGCGCTGGCGATGTCTCCGAAGGTGTTGCTATGTGATGAGATCACCTCGGCGCTCGATCCGGAGCTGGTTGGCGAAGTGCTGAAAGTGCTGGAGCAGCTGGCGAAAGAAGGCATGACGCTGATCCTGGTGACCCATGAAATGAATTTCGCCCGTGAAGTGGGCGACCGCGTGGTGTTTATGCACCAGGGGCGGGTGTGGGAACAGGGCGACAGTAAAACGGTGTTCGCCAGCCCGCAAACCCCCGAGCTGAAACAGTTTATCTCGTCGGTGCGCGGCCTCGGCTGAGCGCATCAGATTATCAGGAGCCTGCCCCGCCAGCGCTCATCATCTTCCCTGTTCCCTGCGGTCGGCTGGCGGGGTGCCAGCAATACTGCTTACCGGAACAGGTGCCAGGTAAAGGACAAAACAGATGGATTTAACAACATACCCTCAGATTAACCCGCCACAGCGTCTGCTGATGGGACCGGGACCGATCAATGCCGATCCGCGTGTCCTGCGTGCCATGTCCGCACAGCTGATCGGGCAGTACGATCCGGCGATGACCCATTACATGAATGAAGTGATGGAACTCTACCGTGGCGTTTTCCACACCAAAAACCGCTGGACGCTGCTGATTGATGGCACCTCTCGCGCGGGTATTGAAGCGATCCTGCTGTCGGCCATTCGTCCTGGCGACAAAGTGCTGGTGCCGGTGTTTGGCCGTTTTGGTCATTTGCTGTGTGAGATTGCCCGCCGCTGTCGCGCTGAAGTACACACTATCGAGGTGCCGTGGGGCGAAGTCTTTACCCCGGATCGCATTGAAGATGCGATCAAAGCGGTTCGCCCGCGCCTGCTGTTGACGGTGCAGGGTGACACCTCAACCACCATGCTGCAACCCCTCGAAGAGTTGGGCGCAATCTGCAAAAAGTACGGGGTGCTGTTTTACAGCGATGCCACTGCGTCACTGGCCGGTAATCCGCTGGAAGTCGATGCCTGGGGGCTGGATGCCGTTTCCGCCGGGATGCAGAAATGCCTTGGCGGTCCCTCCGGTACTTCACCGATTACGCTCAGCCCGGAGATGGAAGCGGCGATCCGCAAGCGCAAATGCGTGGAAGAGGGGATCCGTACTGCGGCACACCAGGATGGTGATGACGAGATGATCTGGTCCAACTATTTCGACCTTGGGATGATCATGGACTACTGGGGACCCGAGCGTCTGAATCACCACACCGAAGCGACCTCAGCCCTGTTCGGCGCACGGGAATCTGCGCGTCTGATCCTGGAGGAAGGACTGGAGAACGGTATTGCCCGTCACAAACTGCACGGTGACGCGATGCTGAAAGGCATTCAGGGGATGGGATTAGACACCTTCGGCGACCTGCAACACAAAATGAACAACGTGCTGGGAGTGATGATCCCTGAGGGCATCAATGGTGATGCGGTGCGTAAACTGATGCTGGACGATTTCGGCATTGAGATCGGCACGTCATTTGGTCCGCTGCACGGCAAAGTCTGGCGTATTGGCACCATGGGCTACAACGCTCGCAAAGACTGCGTGATGCAGACGCTGAGCGCGCTGGAGTCGGTGCTGAATTATCAGGGTTTCAAAACCACCCAGGGCGCGGCGATGCAGGCTGCCTGGGATCACTATGCACAGGGGAACGGCTGATGAGAAATGGCCTGATGAGCGCGGCACAGGCGGCGCAGGCTGCCGCCAGGGTGATGGATCGCTGCGACCAGCTGGCTGAAATCAGCGAAACGCCGGGGCAACTGACCCGCGTTTATCTCTCTGCTGAGCATCTGCGTGCTAACGCGCTGGTGGGGGAGTGGATGGTGGCGGCGGGGATGCGCGTCTGGCAGGATGCTGTCGGTAATATTTGCGGTCGTTATGAAGGTGTTGCGGCAGGGGCACCCGCGCTGCTGTTGGGCTCGCACCTGGATACGGTGCGCAACGCCGGGCGCTATGATGGCATGTTGGGGGTGCTGACCGCGATTGAAACCGTGCAGCAGTTGCACGATGAGGGTAAGCGGCTGCCGCTGGCGGTGGAAATCGTTGGTTTTGGTGATGAAGAGGGCACCCGCTTTGGTATCACGCTGCTCGGCAGTCGGGGTATCACCGGCAGCTGGCCGGAAAGCTGGGTAAACCACCCGGATGGCAACAGTATTACCGTGGCGGAAGCGATGGCCGATGTTGGGCTGGATGCGGCGAAGATTCAGCAGGCGGCGCGCGAGGTCAGCGAAATTGTCGCCTATCTTGAACTGCATATTGAACAGGGCCCCTGCCTGGAGCAGGAAAACCTGCCGTTAGGGGTGGTGACCGCCATTAACGGGGCACGCCGTCTGAACTGCCGCTTCAGCGGTGAGGCCGGGCACGCGGGCACCGTGCCAATGAGCCACCGTAAGGATGCGCTGGCCGCCGCCGCCGAGTGGATGGTGTTTACCGAACAGACCACGACGCAACATGGGCCGCAGTTGGTGGCGACCGTTGGCACGCTACAGTGTCTGCCGGGCGCGGTGAATGTCATTCCCGGTGAGGTGGCGCTGACGCTGGATGTGCGTGGGCCGGAAGACCGTCCGCTGGCTGAACTGCTGTCGGCGCTGTTAACTCAGGCAGAGGCGATCGCATTGCGGCGTGGTCTGACGTTCAGCGCCGAAGAGTATTATCAGATCCCGGCAACCCGTTGTGATGATAAATTGCAGTCGGTGCTGAGCGCGGTGGTCGGTGAGGTACAGGGCCGCAGCCTGTCTCTACCCAGCGGCGCGGGGCATGATGCGATTGCCATCGCCGGGCGCTGGCCGGTGGGCATGTTGTTTGTACGCTGCGATCGCGGCATCAGCCACCACCCGGCAGAATCGGTGCGGGAGGATGACGTTGCCAGTGCTATCCGTGCTTATGCGCAGGCGGTACAAAATGTGGCGACCAGCTGGGCAGGGTAAGTTTATTTTTCGCAGACACAACGCTGTGCAGTGAAGAGGCTGAGGGAGAAACAGATGAAGCTGCAACACTTTAATCAGGCACAGGGGGCGGATGCCGCCGCGCTGATCGCCCACTGTGTGGCACTGAACGACTGGGTGAACGCGCTGGTGGCCGGGCGGCCCTATTCCTCAACGGCAGCGTTACTGCAACAGGGGGACACGCTGTCACGACTGTGGGATGAACGGGCGCTTGCGCTGGCGTTGTCGGCTCATCCGCGCATTGGTGAGCGGGCGCAGGGCGGCGGTAAAGAAGCGCAGCTGTCAGGCGGGGAACAGGCCGGGGTTAATGCGCAAGATCAACAGCTTAAAGAGGCGCTGCGGGCAGGAAATAGCGCTTATGAACAGCGTTTCGGACGGGTATTTTTAATTCGTGCCAGAGGGCGCAGTGGAGAGGAGATGCTGGTCGAACTGCACCGCCGTCTGAACAATGACCCACAGCAGGAACAGCAGGAGGCGCTGGATCAACTGCGCGAAATCACCCTGCTGCGTCTGAAGGAGACGTTTGAATGAGTACCATCACCACCCATATTCTTGATACCGCGCTGGGCAAACCGGCCAGTGGCGTTCATCTTGTGCTGGAGCAAAAGGGCAGTCAGGGCTGGTCAGCGGTCGCATCCGGATGTACGGATGGCGATGGCCGCGTCAAAAATCTGACGCCGGAGCCGCTGACCGCCGGTCAGTACCGGCTGATTGCTGACATCGGCGACTATTTTGCCGCCAGCGGGCGCGATGCGCTGTATGTCAGCGCGCAGATTGACTTCAGGTTGCCGGAAACCGCCAGCCACTATCACCTGCCATTTCTCATCTCCCCCTGGTCATGGTCCACCTACCGGGGGAGCTGATTTTCCCTGGTTGCTGGCAACGCCGTCTGCTCACTGGCCGAACCTTTGCCGACACCAGCATACCTTCGCCGACAGCATATTCACCGGGTGAAGCTGTATCCGTAAAAGCCTGGCTCCACCAGCCAGCGATTCACATGCCGGAGAACAGATTCATGATCACCCCGCCTGAGATGATCAGCGCCATCGCGATTATCGCGGGAAGATCCGGTTTTTGTTTGTAAAGGATCATCGAGCAAAGGGTGACGCCGACGATGCCAAAGCCACACCACAGTGAGTAAGCCACCCCCACCGGAATGGTTGCCATTGCTCTGGTCAGGGCAAAATAACAGAGCGAATAGGCACAGACCACCAGCAGGGAGGGAGCCAGCTTACTGAATCCACTGGTCTTTTTAATCATCGAGGTGCCGGTAATTTCTGAGGTGATTGAGAGTGCCAGCCATAAAAATCCAATATTAAACATAGAACTATCCTTTTTTTAGTTACGGCTTGTGCCGGGCCAGTCAGGCGCTGAGCCGTGCTCAGGTTGCTGTATTCTGGCTGCACGCTGAGATTGCTGTGTGCTGTCCTGGCCGCTTGCAACGCCTGTCAGGACAGACCGGGTCGTTTATTTATCCGCTGCACTCAGCGATGGGGTGGATTTGCTGCTCTCTTCCGTGTTCTCCTCGCTGCCCATTTTAGAGAACAGATTCATGATGATGATGCCGCTGGCAATCACCGCCATACCGGTGATGGCGGCGGTATCCGGGTGCTGGTCGTAGAACGCAATCCCCAGTGAAGAAACCACCAGGATGCCGGTGCCGGACCAGGTGGCATAAGCCAGACCGACCGGGATATCCTTCACCGCACGGGACAGTGAGTAGTAGCAGGTGCAGTAAAGAAGGATCAGCAGCGCCAGCAGGAGGAAGCGGGTGGTGCCTGCGCTGCTGCCAAACATCTTAAGGGTTGAGGTGGCAGAGGTTTCTGAAATAATTACCAGCAGCATCCACAGCCAACATTTTGTTTTTGAAGACATAGTCAAACTCCCTGACATTAATGATTAAAGTTATCCCCGACATACTTCAGGTTGCAGGTACGTTGGCTGCATGAGCGCACCCCGGTCACTTACCTGAGTCAGCGCCTGGGATTTACTTGCTGCCGCATGATTCGGCCTGAAGGCCTCACCCCTTCGGGGCCAGCGCTGGCGCTGTTCAAAAACGCTGGCGTTTTTGTCCTGCAACGCGAATTATTTTGGGTAAATATTTTTCTGATTTTTCAGGTAATCACTGGCGGCATCGGTAAGCCGGTTATCGCTGGCAGATACCTGTGCCGGGTTACTGACCACGTCGCTGACGGTCAGATAACGGCGCGAAGGGCTGAGCACCGGCGTGGCCTGGGTCCGGAGGTCAGCTTTCGCCAGCAGCTGGTTAATGGTGCACAGCTGCACGCCACACTCGGCCAGTCTGGAGAGTGTCTCGCGCATTTTTCTCGCCCAGGGAGAATCCGGCATCACCCCGCGTAGCTGGTTCAGTTCACTGTCGGGATCGCAGTGGTAGCGCAACGCCAGCACCGGAATGCCTGCAAGCAGGGCATCATACAGTCGCTTCGCCACCGGACTTTGCAGATTCCCGTTGACCAGCTGGGCAGCCAGTGGATAGTCAGCAAACGGCAGCACCAGCGCCCGGTAAGGCGCATCAGGCAAGCGTTGTTGCCAGTGCTCAGTGGGCAGAACATGACCGATTGCCTGCCACCGTGCGGCGTCCGGAATGGCGTCGTCGAGGGCAAAATGCAGCGGCAATGCACAGCCTGCCAGCCGCTGGCAAATTTCCTGTCGGTAACCTTCAGCCGCGGTGACCATCACCAGTAGCGGTGGCTGCAATCGCTGGATAATGCGTGTTGCCAGGCATTCAATCTGTTCCTCAGTCATGATGTCACTCCGTTAACCTGCCAGCATGACCCGATCGCCATTTTTCAGTCCGGCGGCATTGGCCTCTTCGGTGTCGATGTGAAACTCCAGTAAAAAATCATCGCGTACCCGGACGATGACCTGATCGAAGGTCAGCTGGCGTTCAGCACTCTGTGTTCGCACGCTGACCAGCTGCCCGTTGCTGACGTGCAGCTGCTGTGCATCCTGTGGCGACATATGAATGTGCCGCCAGGCGCAGATGACCTGTGACCGCAGTTCAACATGTCCTTTGGGGCCAATCAGCAGCGCGCTGCCTGAGTGATCAAGCTGGCCTGACTCACGAACCGGTGCCTGAATACCGAGGGTGAAACAGTCGGCGCGGGAGATCTCCAGCTGGGAAACCGGCCGGGTCGGGCCAAGAACGCGCACGTTGCACAGTGAGCCTTTCGGACCCACCACGGTCACGCACTCCTGAGCGGCAAACTGTCCGGGTTGCCGCAGCGCTTTTAGTGACGTCAGGCTGTGGTCTTTGCCGAACAGGGTTTCAACATCCTGTTGTGCCAGGTGGACGTGGCGGTTGGAGATGCCTACCGGGATGGCCGGTGCGTCCGCACACAGCAGGGTGGCGATCCTCTCCCGTAGCAGATCGTCGATCATGCCTTTCTCCCTTTTTTGCTGTTGGTGTTATTTGCCGGTTTATTCAGCACGGCAGGCTGGGCAGAGGGGACCTGAGGGGCGGTGCTGCCGCTGTTTTCTGCGGGCTGGTCAATCCCGGCGACTTTAAACTGGTCTGCTGCATCGGCTGCATCGGCTGCATCGGCGGTTGGGGATGCTGTCGTCGTCCTGGCAGGCTCAGCTGCCTTCGGTGTGGCGGGACTGGGCGGCGTGGCGCACCGGGTTTGCGTGGGCGCGGGCGATCCTTTCAACCGCCCGATGGCCTGCACCACCTTACTGTCGGGACGGGCGATAATCAGCGAGCTGACAGGCTGATGGCTGGCGGCTACGGCTACGCCGCGCTCAACGGCGGTTTTTACCGCGCTGATTTCCCCTTCAAAACAGACACTCACCAGCCCCGAGCCGACTTTGCGATAGCCTGTGCAGGTTACGCCAGCGGCTTTACAGGCAGCATCCACCGCCTGAACAGCGGCGATAAATCCCGTAGTTTCAATTATCCCTAAACTTTTCATCACCGGCTCCTGTTAATGGCGAACTAAGCGAATATCAAAATAAAACTGGGCGAAAAAGGTTTCTAATTTATTCAGCTCCTCAGGGCTGTAAGAAGGATCGCCCGTTACCGGATAAGGCATATCCAGACGTTCATATTTTTTCCGGCCAAGCTGGTGGTACGGTAAAATATCAATGCGACTGATATTTCCGCGTCTCGCCAGTTTCTGCACATAATGAATGGCACCGGTAATGGCATCCCATGAATCGTTATAGCCACGAACCAACGGCATACGCACAATGACCTTAGCGCCATAATCCACCAGCCACTCCAGATTGCGACGAATACCTTCATTACTGATGCCAAATAAGGCTTTATGATGCTCGCTGTTAATTTGCTTAATATCGAAAAGAAATGTATCTGTGACCGGTGCCAGCTTCTGATAATTAGCCAGCGAGGTGGTTCCCTGGGTTTCCACCGCGGTATTGATCATCTTTTTTTTACATTCACTGAATAAAGCGACGGCAAAATCCGTCTGGAGGCTCATCTCTCCTCCCCCGATGGTGACGCCACCGCCGGAAGAGAGATAAAAATCATAGTCCTGCATAATGATATCCATCAGTTCACCGACGCTGACGTCTTTACCGATAATATCCAGCGCATGACGGGTACATATTTCTTCACAGCGGCGACAACCAATACAATCTTTATTCCGATTGACGAAATGTTTCATTTCACCATTTTCTTCCGCCCGATAATGAATACCCGCCGGACAAACGTTAACGCAGTCTCCGCAGTTGATGCATTTATCCTGTGAAAACATCACCTGAAACTGGCTGATTAATCCTTCCGGATTGGCACACCACGGGCAGCGGATATTACAGCCTTTAAAAAAAATCAGCGTGCGGATCCCTTCACCATCATAAATAGAATATTTCTGGATATTAAAAATCCTGCCCGTTAATTCCTGAGTCACGTTCACGTTACTCTCCTGAATAATGCCTGACATGCTCTCAGCCTGTTTTCAGGTTGCAGAAGGGTAAGGGTTTTCACCTTTATTCGATGAAAAACCGGGGGCATTTATTTCTGCAACCCGAAACAGATGGCAAAAATCAGAATTTATCAATCATGGTGCGACTGATAATTTCATCCTGAACTTCCTTGCACAGCTCAACAAAATAGGCACTGTATCCGGCGACACGGACAATCAGATCCCGGTATTTTTCCGGTTCCTGCTGGGCTTTTTTCAATACTTCGTTATCGACGTAGCTGAACTGCATCTGACCATTACCCAGCACAGACGCGGTGCGCAGTAAGGTAATCAGCCCCTGGCGACCTTCCTGCGTGTCCAGTAGCCCCTTAAGAAATTTGAAGTTATGCACCATGCCGATATTCATGCTCTCGACGTTCATCTTGCTTACCGACTTGATGATGGCGGTGGGACCCTGTTTATCTGCTCCCTGGGTCGGGCTGATACCGTCAGACAGCGGCATCCATGCCAGACGCCCGTTCGGCGTGGCGTTGGTCAGCTCGCCAATTGGCGTATTGTTGGAAATAGACAGCGTGCCGTGGCTGAGGGTGGAATAGAGCATCCTGTACTGACGGCACTCTTTTTCCGTCCACTCAGTGATCTCCAGCGCGTACTGATCGACGTCATCATCATCGTTACCGTATTTCGGCGCATTCAGGCAGTCACGGCGCAGAGCATCGTAGCCTTCAAAGTTAGCCAGCAGGGCATCGCGGATCTGTTCAAGGGTATATTTTTTCTCTTCCCAGACCAGCTTGCGCAGAGCGATGAGCGAATCAACATAGGTTGCCAGACCGGAGAAGATCAGTCCCGGACCGTGATTAATCATGGCTCCGCCAGCGGTGACATCCCGGCCGCTTTCCATACAGCCTTCCACTAACAGAGACATCAGCGGTTTCGGCGCAATATCACGATGCACACGCTGACTGATCACCGTGCCAATCGCTGACAGGCGAATGATATGGGATATCTGCTTTTTCACCGCCGCTTCAAAATCAGCAAAGGTATGAAAATCACGCAGGTCGCCGGTATCCAGCCCCTGCTGACTGTCAAACAGCACCATCCGGCCACGGTTAAGGACAAACTCAATGGCAATCGGCCACTGGGTATAACCCGTGGAGGTCCACTGATAGATGCGCCCCGATTTCTGCGGTTCGACGCAGCCCATCAGGCAGTAGTCGCGGGCATCTTCAAAATCAAAGCCTTTACGCAGCATCATCTTGATATGGGAATCATCGAAATGGCAGGCCGGGAAGCCCATACCCGCCTTCACCACATCAACAATTTTTTCCATGTACTCAAGGGGCGACTGGTTGTGGATCCGGCAGGCCAGCGAAGGCTGGTACACCTTGACGAAGCGCACCGCATCCATAATCAGATAAGTCAGGTCATTGCAGGCATCGCCGCCGGTGCGTTTTTGACCGCCAACGGTCAGATTGATAAATGGTTGATAGCCGGCGAAATATTTCGCCCCCATCTCACTGGACATCCACATCAGCTCGGCACATTTGATAATAAACGCCTGCATCATTTCCAGCGCGCCGTCATGAGTCAGCCGTCCTTCACGAATATCCGCTGCAAACAGCGGATAACAGTATTGATCGACGCGACCCAGCGACAGACCAGTCTGGTTCTCTTCCACTTCAAACAGGGATTCCACGGTCCAGATACTTTGCAGCGCTTCCTGGAATGTGCGGGGAGGATTGGCCGGAACGTTCTGGTTGACCTCAGCAATGGTTAACAGCTCGGCGCGGCGTTGCGGATCCTGCTCACGGGCTGCCAGCTCGCGGGCGTGGGCGGCGATGCGCTGAGCGTAAGCGATCACTCCTTCGTAGGTTTCAATGGCTGCTTTGTAGAAGTAAATGCGGTCAATCTCGTCCGGGTTTTCCATGCTCAACTGCGCAAGCCGTGAGCGGGCATCGGCCATAATGCCGTTCATACCTTTGGTAAACAGCAGGACGTCATAGCCCGGACAGGTATCACCGCCGCCATTGATTTGATGATAGGAGAGATCGCTGACGAAGGTTTCCCCACTGAACGCCCAGACACCGGCTTCCCGATACTGCGCCTCGCAGATTTCATCCAGCGAACGGCCTTCCCAGAAGGGCACGATCTCTTCACGTATGGTTTTTTTGTCCTTTTCGCTGATCTCAAAAGGATCCTGTGGGCGGCTGCTCATGGTATCAAGCTCGTCGCGTACCCAACGCCAGGCAATATCCGGTGAGAATGCCCCGGCACGCGGCTTACCGCAGGGATGGCCGACAATCAGCTCATCATCCTGAATCAATATCGGCGCGGTTTCGCAGGCGCGACGGAAGGCTTTGGCGCGCAGCAGAATCACCGGCATGCCGGGGTTAGCTTTCACCACCTCGGTAAAAGCCAGCGCCCGATAAATCGAGACGCTGGGGCGCACCTGCAAATAGGCGTTGCGCAGGCGCTGTACGCGAGAGGTCAACCCTTCCATCACCTTGATGCTGTCAGCGCTGGCAACCGGTGCCGGGGCGGCCTGACTGCCGTGATACAGACGTACCTGTAGATTAAGCTGACTTAAATTATGGTGTGCGCTGAGAAACAGTGCTGACAGAGGATTAACCGCTACGCTGGCATCATCGAGCGTGGCACCCTGAATCAGAGCATCGAACATCGGGTAGCCATCAACGGCACAGGGTGCACGCACCTCGCTCAGCTCTGCCAGCTTAAACCACAGGCATTCGACGATTTCAAAGGCCTGCTGCTCGGTTATCGTGCCGTTACTGATATCCTGCTGATAGAAAGGCAACAGGGCTTTATCGGCACCTTCCGGATTGACCGCATAGCTGCCGTTGTCCAGATGCAGTGCCAGTTGGAACAGGTAAAATGCCTGGCAGGCTTCTTTAAAGGTCTGTGCCGGTAACGCCGGAATCCGATTCAGAATCGCGGCACTGTCGAGCAGCTCGGCGCGACGCCAGTGATTGGCTTCGGCGGCGGCAAGCGTTTCGGCACTGGTGGCCAGTTTTTGCGCGAGGTTCAGCAGGCCATCGCAGGCGTATACGGCCGAGCGGCAGGCGTTAACTTCGTCCATTCCGCTGCGGCTGACGGCGCTGCCCAGCGAACGGATCCGCTCTTCCAGTTGCCGTTTGACGGCATTTATCCCTTTGCCAATCACCAGCATATAGTCCGGTGAGTCAGGAGAGTCGTTAAGGCTCAGAAAGCGGAAGACGGAAGGGCGCTGAAGCGTACTGTCATCATGAAAGATTGCGCCGTGCAGTTTCCTGCTCTGATTACCGACAATCAGTTCATCCGTGTGGATGCTGACAGGCAGTTGGCGCATCAGGTCGCAGAAGCGACGGGCCGGTTTAACCGCCGTCGGAATACCGGCGATATCGCTTTCCAGTTGGTTGAGGGTACTGGCGTGCTCGCTGCACAGGGTGCTTTTTTGTGAGAGTAAACGCTCTGCCAGCACCCTGACGCGCGGTGTTAAGCTGTGGTGTGCCATAGTAAATGTCTCCAGTTTTAAACCTTTACGAAATGATCGTACCGGCCCATGCCCGGCGGTAAAGTCCGCTTAATGCCTGGGCATCCGGTGTTCTGGGATTGGCCGGTGTGCAGCTGTCATCCAGCGCCTGGCTGACCATCTCCGCCAGCCGGTGCTCGAAATCAGCTGCATCAATGCCGGTTTCCCTGATGCCTTCTGGCAGTGTCATCTCTGCTTTTAATGCCCGGATGGCGGCAAGCAGGCTGTTGACGCCCTGGCGTACCGTCGCTGCTGGCAGATCCAGCAGATGGGCCAGTCGGGCATATTTATGGGCGGCGGGGGTATCACAATTGCCCTGATAGTCGGCGTTCCAGGCGACCACCTCTGCCATCAGTAGCGCATTCGCCCGACCGTGCGGCACCCGAAATACCCCACCGAGGGCATGTGCCAGGCTGTGAGTGATGCCCAGAGAAGCATTGGTGAAAGCCATGCCAGCCATACAGGAGGCGTTATGCATTTTTTCCCTCGCCAGCAGGTTGTCGCCACTGCGCCAGCACGTTGGCAGATAGCGAAAGACCTGCTGTACGACCTTTTCTGCCAGCGCATCAGAAAAATCACTGGCGTGGCGGGAAACGAAGGCTTCCAGTGCATGGCAAAGGACATCCATACCGGTGTCGGCGGTGATGGCAGGCGGTACTGAGCACACCAGTTCCGGATCGAGAATGGCGATATCCGGCAGCAGTGAGGGATCGACCAGTACCAGTTTTTCGGCGTGAGCTTTTACCACCGAGAAGGCGGTCACTTCAGACCCTGTGCCGCTGGTGGTGGGAATGGCTACGAGGCAGGGACGTTGCCGCCCTGCTTCAGGTTGGGTCTGGGCGAGGGAAAAAATCACGGCTTTGGCCGCATCAATCACCGAGCCGCCGCCCAGCGCGATAACCAGATCCGGATAGTAGGCATCCATCAGTTTCATCCCACGTACCACGGTGGCAATATCCGGATCGGGGATAACGTCATCCCACAGGGTAAAAGGGATGCCGCGTTGATTCAGGATGCGGGTGACCCGCGCTGCAAGGCCAAACCTGACCATCGCCTGGTCCGTGACCAACAGAGCCTGAGTTGCAGTCAACTCACCGAGCGAAGCGAGCGCACCCTGACCAAAACGAATGCCGGGTTTCAGCAAAAATTCATTCATCGAACACCTCTCCTTAGCGATCCCGACACACATTCTCGACAATGGCCACCACCGACATTGCCTTGTAGCGGTCTTTGTTCAGGGCGAAGTAAGCTTCCGCCAGCACAATGTCGTTTATTCCCGCGCCAACGCAGTCGACAGCCACCCAGGTTTTGTTTTTTCTTAACTGCTGATCGTCATCTAGTTGGGTGATCAGCAGCAGGTTGCTGCCGCGGAGCTCAGCGCATTTCTGCGTGGCGACAACATGTCCGGTTACCTTTGCGAGAATCATCGTTATATCGCCTTATCTGCCTGCGTTATTGACCCAGGCGTTTCAGCACCTGACGGATAACCTGTTCGACATGCTGTTCACTGATCTCCGCTTCTGCTGTGGCAGGGACAGCCTGGCCGAAGCGATTGTCAGCCGCCGGGCTGGTCGGGGTGTTGAAGCGAACGTCATCAAGGATGCTGTGATGGGGATTATTTTCCGGGCTGACGGAGAGGCTGGACGGCGTTGGCGAACGGCTGCCCGGCACTCGCAGTTCATCAATAGTGCGAACGCCATAACCCACTTTGCGAATATTGAGCAGATTCATCGGGCCAACGTTATCAGAGCTGGAACCGCCGCCAACGGCCCCACAACCCAGGGTCAGAGCAGGCGAAATATTGGTGGTTGCCCCGATGCCGCCCAGTGCGGCAGGCGTGTTAACCAGAATGCGGTTAACCGGTTTTTCGAGAGCAAACTGGCGCACAACCTCTTTATTGCGGGTGTGGATCACCAGCGTATGGCCAAGCCCCTCATTGGTCAGCAGCGCCATGGCTCTCTGGCAGGCAGCTTTCCAGTCTTCTGCCACATACAGGCCTAACACCGGGCAGAGCTTTTCTCGTGAATAAGGGTTGCGACGGGAGACATCGCTTTGCTCAGCGATCAGAACGCGGGTGGTGGTGGGAACGGTAAATCCTGCCATCTGGCTCAGGGTAAGGGCGGTTTTACCCACGACGTCAGGGTTGATGCTGCCGTTTGCCCGCAACAGTAATGCCGCCAGACTGGCTGCCTCACTTTCGTTCATAAAGTATGCGCCCTGAGCGGCCAGCTCACGCCGTACTTCCTCGCTGATACAGCGTTCCACGATAATCGACTGCTCTGACGCGCAGATCACCCCGTTGTCGAATGTTTTACTGGTGATGATGTCTTTCACCGCTTGCGGAATATCGGCGCTGCGCTCAATAAACGCCGGGCCGTTACCGGGGCCGCCGCTGATGGTCGGGGTGCCAGAAGCATAGGCTGCCCGCACCATCCCCTCACCGCCGGTGGCAAGGATTAATGAGACGTCTTTGCTGTGCATTAATTCTGAGGTCGCTTCCACCGTCAGTTCGGTAATGGCGTCGACGCAGCCTGCGGGCGCGCCCGCTGCTTCGGCGGCGCGCTTAACGATGTCAATGGCCTTCCAGCTACACTGACGGGCTCCGGGATGAGGAGAAAAGATGATGGCGTTGCCGGATTTCAACGCGATCAGGGTTTTATAAATCACCGTTGAGGTCGGATTAGTGGAGGGAACCAGCGCGCAAATCACGCCAAGAGGTACGCCCACGTCCATCACTTTATTAACCTGATCGTCATGAATGATGCCGACGGTTTTCATCTCTTTAATCGCATCATAAACGCGCAGCGAGGCGAAGCGGTTTTTCAGCACCTTGTCCTGCCAGTTGCCAAAACCTGTCTCTTCAGCCGCCATTTTCGCCAGCGTCTCCGCATGATGCGCGGCTTCCTGAGCCACGTTTTTTACAATGGCGTCAATTTGTTGCTGTGAAAAGGTGGCAAGCATTGCCTGGGCCTTTTTGGCTGCGCGTACCCGATCTCTGGCGTTCTGCCTGGCGCGCAAATCATTGTCCAGTTCAATCATGAGATTATCCTTCATCAAACGAAAAGAGTGGCGACGGGGCGTACCCTGTCAGGTCATGCTTTATGCTTTGCCGCGATTTTTTCGATATCGTTATGCGGTCGCGCAATCACACGAGAGGTCACCACCTCACCGATACGTTTTGCTGCCTCCACGCCAGAATCCACCGCCGCATTTACCGCACCGACATCGCCTTTCACCATCGCGGTGACCAGACCGGAGCCGACGTTTTCGTAGCCAATCAGTTCAACATTGGCGGCTTTACACATGGCGTCTGCGGCCTCAATGCAGGCCACCAGCCCTTTGGTTTCAATCAGACCGAGTGCTTCTTTCATGAGGTTTTCTCCATCATTCTGCGATTTTGTAATGTGAAACGATTTTTTGGATATCGTTGTGTGGTCGGGCGATAACCAGCGAAGTCACCACTTCACCGATACGCTGTGCCGCCTCCACGCCAGAGTCCACTGCGGCTTTCACCGCGCCGACATCGCCTTTCACCATGGCGGTGACCAGGCCAGAGCCGACGTTTTCATAGCCAATCAGTTCAACATTGGCGGCTTTACACATGGCATCTGCGGCCTCAATGCAGGCCACCAGCCCTTTGGTTTCAATCAGACCTAATGCATCACCCATATACGTTCTCCCGGCCTTCAGGCCTTATGTTTAATGATGATTTTGTGAATATCATTGTGTGGCCTGGCGATAACCAGTGAGGTCACCACTTCGCCAATGCGTTGTGCTGCTTCCACACCCGAATCCACTGCGGCTTTCACCGCGCCGACATCGCCTTTCACCATGGCGGTGACCAGACCCGAACCGACGTTTTCATAGCCAGTCAGTTCAACATTCGCGGCTTTGCACATGGCATCCGCCGCTTCGATACAGGCCACCAGACCTTTGGTTTCAATAAGCCCTAATGCATCACCCATTTTGATTTTCTCCGGAACAGGTTTGTGATTTTGGGTTCATTCGCACAGCCAATCCGTGTTCGGCACTCACTATAAGTAATCGGCGTTTTTTTAAAATTTAAAATTTCTATAAATATAATTTTGGTTTTTTATTCTTTAATTAAGGTGTTTTTATTGTCTTTTTTATTTGTTTGTCCTGTTTTTTATTCGTTTTTCTTAATAAAGAAGATGAAATTTTTGGCGGTTTTTATTCGCTGATGGGAATGTTAAAAAAATGCATTTTTCTTGCGAAAGGGTGGTGATATTTCCCCGGCGGAATGTGGTCGGCGTCATATTTCAATCGGGCAGACTGAAAGCAAAACGTGCGGTTTTACAGGAACGCACGTGATGCATTGAGCAGAGATCTGGAGCGAAGCAGAATAATCGGGGGAGAGAGCTGGCGGTGAGTGAGAGGGTGAGGTTTAGTCGGCTTCCGTGTCAGGGTTCAGAATGCAGATAAACAGAGGAGAGTTGATGGAGCTGAGTAAAACCGCTTTGTCATTGAGCTTTTGTGCATTGAGGAACAGGCCATCGTGGCTGTCCGACATTTCCCGCATAAAATAGTCAAAGATGATGTCCGGGGAGGCATCGATGGATGACGCACTGGCTTTCCAGTCACTGATACGATAGTCACGTTGCGATGCGTTAATGCGGTGACTGGTGTAGTGAAATTTGACGTAACGCTGAAGGTAGAGCCAGCCGCTTTCAGAGTCGGTATAGCCCTCAACGACCATGGTTCCTTCTCCTTTCGCCGCAAAGTTGAAATGGATATTGCCGTTAATATTTTCTTTCTTCATATCCTCAAAGAACATGATTCCTTTGCCTGAGCAACGCATCATCTCGCCGCCGTCTGCGGCAAGTTCTTTCAGGCTGGCGAAGCCGACGGCGGTGAAAAAGACGAAGGCAGACAATGCAAAACACTGGCGAGCACTGAACCTCACGACACTTTCCAGGAATAATAAAAATAGTTATCGCAGTAGCCGAAGGGGTTATCCTGATGCATCGCACAGTGAGCCAGAAACACGCGACCCAGACCGAGAGTTTCCAGCCTGTCTCCATAGAAAAACATAAAACGCTTGTCCGGTTTACACGCCAGGTTCAGGCGCTGGCGAACGTGGTCAAAATTGCTTATGTAAACGCTCGCTGCAACAGATTGCAGCATTCCTTTACTGGCCAGCAGTTCACACTGATTCAGGCTTAACGGGGTCAGGGGGATATGAGCAGGTCTGTCACCCATAAGAAGACCAAAGACCAGTAACAGAGCAATGATCAGCAGGCTGACACTGGCAATATGCCAACAGATTTCCTCTGTGTGCGACGGGGGGATAGCGGTGCTGGCAGCAGTGAGCAAGGCGACATTGTCTGACGAAAGAGGCAGCGGTGGCAGGGTTGTGTTTGTTTCTGCGCACGCCTGAAGTAATTCGACGCTAATGTCCGGATTAAGTTGCAGGTAGCCACGTGGCACGGTAACGATCACATTTTCAATATCGTAATGGCGAAAAGTTTTGCGCAGCATACTCAGGTACTGGTTGAGGTTGCTGTTTGATGAGGTGAGATTATTTTCATCCCATACTTTTTTCAGTACTTCCTCGCGGCTGATCACCCCGGTATGAAGCAGAAAAAAACCCAGCAGGGCGCTGGCAGTGAGCGTCAGCTGACTGTCTGCCTGATCCTCTCCGGGAAGTGTCAGCGTACCGTCCTCAGCGTCAAAAATAAGACGGGCGTTAATGTTGTAGCGCATCTCGGCCTCAGTAGATTGTTTTATGCGTAACTCATCGCTCTTTCAGAATTTACCAGCCATGTGTGGAGCTGATAATTGTGTTTATTTTTCAACCTGTCTGCTGTTGAGAGTGAAGTGCTTGCCTGGCTATCTTTGTCTCAGATTTTCCTCGTGTCCGGAGCACGATTATCAGTGATTAAAAGCAGGCTTTATTAATGATTAAAGTAATTAAAATCTGAACGTTATTGATGTTTTCTCTGTTTTATTTTGTTGAATGATACCGGGAATTGAAAATGTTTATTTTTGATCGCTATCAATTTGCGCAGAAATATTTCCCGGCAGGGTGTTTATTGCGCGCAGAGTCACAACTTATGGATGCTGATATTTAAAGGTGTAGCTAAATTGGTAACGGAAATGTGTAATACAAATGTTTTTTTTCAATTCTGACTTGTCTGATATTTGCGTTTTTATTTTGTTAAATTACACCTGTTTTTTTGTTTGCACATAAATTCTGATGTGCTTAAGGGACGTTTTTTTAATTATGAGTGTAAAGGATTATGAAATATTATCTTCATCGAATACTGAAGTTACTTACGTTATTGCATGATGAAAATGGGCCATTAACCAGCCGGGAAATATGCAAGCAGCTTAAGATAAAACCAAGAACGTTACGTGATGATATTTTCCGTTATAAAGCGGACTTATCCGCTAATGGTGTGGAATTACAGGCGCGACAGGGCGTGGGGTATCAGCTAAATGTGAAGGATGAAGATAAATATCGTGCCTTGTTAAAATCTTTGTCAGGTTCTGAACAGCGCCATCATTTTGTTGCGCCGCTACGCCATGATGAACGTGTCAACTATTTACTGCGAACGCTTCTTCTGGCAGATGATTATCTTAAGCTGGATAAGGTGGCTGAAAAGATGTTTATCAGCCGTTCTTTACTGAACAATTATATGAAAGAGGTACGCAAGGCGCTGGCCGATTTTAATCTCACTCTGATTGATAAAACGGCCTGTGGCATAAAATTATCGGGCAGTGAACTGAGTATCAGACAGGCAATCGCCCGATTTTTTTTCTATGACGACAGTCACAGTGATTATCAGCTGGAGAGGGCAGGTGATACCCGGCGGGTGATCCGGGAACTTTTAGCTGAAACACTTCAGGAAAATGAGTGGCAGCTGACCGATACCGGTTTTCAGAATCTGGTCATTCATCTGGAAATCGCGTTAATGCGCATCAATAAATGCGGCGATGATATCGCTTTGCCTCCCCAACATCAGCGCCTCAAAGCGCGCGATGAATTCCATATCGCCCGGCAGTTAGTACAACGCTTTGAACGGGTATTTAACCTCTCTTTTCCTGAGGCGGAATGTTACTTCATTTCCATTCATCTTGCCGGAAAGAAAAGCCCAGGCGAGGAGGGAGTTTTTGTCGTCCCGCCGCCAATTATTGCCCTGTTTGAACAGATTACCGAGCGGATATCGGCAGCCTTCGCCGTCGATCTTGGCAATGATACCGAGTTGTACCATCTTCTTACCCTGCACTTAACGCCGATGATCGATCGCCTGCAATGGGATCTGAAAATCCATAATCTTTTACTTGAGCAGATTAAAGAAGAAAACGTCACGGCGTTTGAAATGGCCGTGCTTGCAGCAAAAACCGTCTGTCTGGAAACCGGACTGGTAATGAATGAGGCCGAAACAGGCTATCTGGCAGTCCATTTTGCTCTGGCGCTGGAGCGTCGCAAAGTCAGTCAAAAAAAAGTGAACCTGATCCTCGTTTGTGCCAGTGGTATGGGGAGCTCTCAACTGTTGCTGTATAAGCTGAAACAACATTTCTCCGGGCAAATTAACCTGATTAGCGTGGTACAGCTGTATCAGCTGAACCACTTTGATTCAGAAGGGTATGATCTGATTCTTTCCACCGTTGATATCCCTTTTCCGGTTTCTCTCCCGCTGTTACGCATCAACTATTTTCTTGATCCTGCCGGGCTTACCCAAATGGAAAAATGGCTGAACGGTGCGCGGCAGGATGTTCACTTAATCAGCCAGTATTTCCACCCGGATTTATTCTTTACTGACCTGCACAGCAACGAGCGTTACGCGTTAATCAACGAACTTTGCCAGCGGGTCAGTAGCCATATTGCAACGGGAAAGGATTTTGCCCGCCTGGTGATTGAAAGAGAACAACTCTCCGCTACGGAATTTGGGCACGCCATTGCCTTTCCCCACCCACTCTATCCCGTTGGCAGACGTACCTTCGTCACCGTTGCGGTGCTGAATAAGCCGCTTCGCTGGGATAAGCAAAATGTGCGTTATGTTTTTATGCTGAATATTCGTGAGGGAGAAACTGCCTCTTTGCAACGTCTGTACGAAACGCTGATGGCTTTTATGTGTGACGGTAAAAAGCTGAAAGAGCTTGGCGACAACACCACCTTCACAACATTTGTCCGCTTACTGGAAGAGACGATATTACAGGCTGAACAACAAAGCGATCGTTCCCCCTTCAGATAATGCCGCATCAGAAGCGGCAGTTATTTGTATGCCGCATTATGCCGACGCGGGTTACCATTCAAAAAAGGAGGACAGGCTATGAATATCCTGGTGTGTTGCAGCACCGGCATGTCATCCAGCATTGTGGTGAGAAAATTGCGACAGACCGCCAGACTGCAAGGACTGGATTATTATTTTCTGGCGGTGAGTATCGGACAGATTGCGCTTTATATCCAGCAGGCTGATGTTGTCCTGATCGCGCCGCAAAATATTTCTGATACGCCACATTTAAAAGAAATTATTCATGCGCAAGGGAAAGTCATGATGACTCTCGAAAGAGAGGAGTATGGCAGCATTAATACCGCAGCAATTCTGGAAAAAATAAAAAATCAACTGCAAGGAAAAGGGAATACAACGATGAATCAGACATCCACCACCTTTCTGGAAAAACATTTAATGCCGGTTGTGGTCAGGGTGGGAAGCAACCGGGCACTGACCGTTATTCGTAACGCAATGTGCGCCTGTATGGCTCTGCTTATTATTGGCAGTACTTCGGTGCTTTTTTCAAATCTTCCCTATGCACCACTGGCTAATTTTATGGCGCCGGCTGCCCCTTTTTTCAACACAATATTTAATGCGACTACCGGCGTAATGGGGCTGCTGACTGCCGCCAGTATCGCTTATTATGGTGCGCTGGAATATAAGCAGGATATATTTGTCACTATCGCCACCACGGTCAGTCTTTTTATTGTCAGCCAGTATCAGCCAGGTGAGGGTAATGAATATATTCTCAATACCGAAGGGCTGGGAACATCGGGGTTGATCAGTGCGATATTGATTGGTTTTATTACGCTTAAGACGCTGGCCTTTTTTAAGGAAAAAAATATTGCCATTCGTATGCCAGATGGTGTTCCTGACGCAGTGAGTGAGTCATTCACCTCGTTGCTTCCGGCACTTTTTTTACTGGCGTTGTTCAGTACGCTGATCGTGGTTTTTCATTTCAATATTAATGTCCTGATTGCCAGAGTGATGACCCCGGTCACATTCGTACTCAATTCGGCACCGGGTTATGCTTTTTATCATATGTTGTGCGCGCTGGTCTTTTTCTGCGGCATTAATTCTCAGGTTGTTATTGGGGTGGCGATGCCCTTCCTGATGCAGAATGGCGCCGCCAATGAAAAGGCTTTTCAGGCGGGAGAGCAGGTTATTTTCGCGGCAACCAACGCCACGGATGCCATGATTTGGGCGGGAGGGACCGGCGCAACCCTGGGATTAGTGCTGCTGATGGCTTTGACGGCAAAAAGTCAGTATTTCAAAAAGCTGGGCAGAATGTCGTCCGGTCCGGGCATATTTAATATTAATGAACCGATTATTTTCGGTGCGCCAGTCTGCTTTAATCCGCTGTTTATGGTGCCGTTTATTCTGACGCCGGGTATTACCGCTGCGGCGACTTTCTTACTGATGCAGCATGGTGTCATCACCATGCCCCATGTCGCTAACCTGCCGTGGACCACGCCAACCTTTATTGTCGGTTTTCTGATGACCGGCGGTAGCCTTTCCACCACCTTATGGTCACTGGCGATCGTTTTGATTTCCATGCTGTTTTACTACCCTTTTTTCCGCATCGCGGACAGGCAGCTATATCAACAGGAGCAGCAGGCTGCGGCTCAGATACATGACGGAGAGTCAGCATAATGGAACACCTGAGTGTAAACCCTTTTCCCGATGACTTTCTGTGGGGAGCCGCCAGCGCAGCTTGGCAGGTTGAAGGCGCGATTAATGAAGACGGTAAAAGCGAATCCATCCAGGATCATAAAAACTTTACCAACCGGTTTCACGACACCAGCGTCACCTCCGATCATTATCATCGTGTCGACGAAGACATTGCCCTGATGAAAGAAGCCGGGCTGAAATCCTGGCGGTTTTCTATTGCCTGGACCCGCGTCTGTCCTGACGGACGCACCCCCAATCCCCTGGGGATTAAATTTTACAACCGACTGATTGACGCCCTGCTGGAACAGGACATTCAGCCGCTGGTAACGCTCTACCACTTCGATCACCCCCAGGCGCTTCAGGATGCGTATGGCGGTTGGTATGGCGACGAAATGATCGGGGATTTCCTCCATTTTGCTGAAATCTGTTTCCGCGAATTTGGTGACCGCGTGAAGTATTTTATGACCATCTGCGAATCGAACAATGTGGTGCTCTATCCGGACCTGATTGGCGGAGTGCCTGAGGGCGTCGGGATGGAAAACTGGCGTTTTCAGGTCAGCAGGGTGATGGCGCTGGCTAATGCCAGAGTGATTAATCTGTGTCACCGGTTATTGCCCCAGGCGAAAATTGGTCCCTGCATCGGTTATGCGGTCGCCTACCCGGCGACCTGTGCCCCTGAAGATGTGCTGGCCGCCCTGAATGAAGATGAATTCAGAACCTTTTATCCTCTGGATCTGCTCTGTCTGGGCAGGCAAAACCCGGCGGTAATCCGCTTTTTTGCCCAGCGTGGCACGGACATTCGGCTGGCATCCGCAGAAATGGATGAGCTGCGCAACGTGCAGCCGGATTTTATTGCCTTTAACTACTACCAAAGTGATGTGGCGAAGTTTTGCCCGGTTACTACGCAGACTTCACAACCTGGTTTCAATCCCGACGGTACAAAAGGGGGATTTATCTACCCCCGTTTCCCCGGTTTGTACGCGGGTGACAGCAACCCTTACCTTGAACGTAACGACTGGGACTGGGAGATCGACCCTATCGGACTGCGCATCGCCTGTCGCAAATTGTACGACCGCTACCAGCTGCCGCTGATGGTTACCGAAAATGGCCTGGGTGCCGAAGATCGTCTGCTTGATGGACGTGTTGATGACTCTTACCGCATCGATTATCTGCAAAAGCATCTTGTTCAACTGCAACTGGCGATGGCAGAGGGTGTGCCGGTGCTGGGATATTATCCCTGGTCGTTTATGGACCTGCTCAGCACCAGCAATGGCTATCGCAAACGCTACGGTTTTGTCTATGTCGATCGTGATGATACGGACCTTCGATCGCTGAAGCGTTATAAAAAAGCCAGTTTTTACTGGTATCAAAAAATTATTGCCAGCCAGGGAAAGAATTTAATTTAACGTCGGAAAAATACGATCTGTCATTTATATTATTCAGGAGATAACAAGATGAAGAAAATTTTACTGATGTGCTCTGCGGGGATGTCGACCAGCATTATGGTGAAAAAAATGACCGAGGCGGCCAACAAAATTAATGCAGACGTGGAAATAAAAGCCATACCGGAGCAGGCGCTGAGTGAAAATCTGGACACCACCGATATAATATTGCTGGGTCCACAGGTCAGATTCCTGCTGAATAAAGTACAGGACGTGGCAAAAAGCATTCCGGTAAGGGTTATTGATACGCTGGATTACGGCACCATGAATGGTGAGAAGATATTACAACAGGCATTAAATGTTATAGCTGAGAATAATTAAATGGATATTGAACAGGTCTGTTTTGAACTTATTTGTCATGTTGGCGAAGCGCGTTCATCCTTTATTGATGCAATACAGCAGGCAAAGAAAGGTGATTTTGAGCAGGCGGCAACGCTGATGAACAGCGGGCTGGAGAGTTTTAATCTGGGACATCAGGTTCACGCAAAATTAATTCAGGCAGAAATGGAAGGGATGCGCGACCATCTTTCGCTGATCCTGATCCATGCAGAAGATCAAATGATGAGCGCCGAGAATTTCAAACTGTTGTCTGGTGAGTTCATTGATCTTTATCAGCGGCTGGCGGTCATGACTGACAGCCGTTAATCGCTCAGGACGTTTTTGATTGAGGGAACAAATGAAAAAGTGGCTGCTAATAACAGGAGCAATCTGCACGGGATTATTTACCTTACAGGGAACGGCAAAAGGGGTTGATATCTATTTAATCCGTCACGGCAGGACAATGTTTAATACCACTGGCCAGGTCCAGGGATGGAGTGACTCGCCGTTAACAGAACAGGGTATTGAACAGGCGAAAAGGGCCGGGAAGGGGCTGGAGAATATTGTTTTCACTACCGCGTTCAGTAGCGACAGCGGCAGGGCGAGAGCAACAGCAAAACTGATTTTGCAGCAGAATAACGCAGCGAATAAACCTGAGCTGACAGAATCCCCGATGCTGCGCGAATGGGGTTATGGTGGTTATGAAGGTCGTGACGATGCGGAATTGTGGCAGCCGCTGTTTGCTGAGAAAAAGGTTGAGTTTAAAAAAGACTGGTCAACCTGGGAAACCTTCACCAGCAAAATGAGCGATAAAGAAATGGCCGACGCAATAGCCCGCAATGATAAAACCGGAATGGCGGAAAATTATGCGGCTATTGTGACACGACTTAAGGCGGGCATCGCTGAGGTGATCCGTGAGACGGAGGCAAAAGGCGGCGGCAACAGCCTGGTGGTTTCTCATGGCAGCGCTATCCCCACCATCCTGACTATCCTTACCCCGGAAAGTTATCATGGTGAAAGTATCGGTAACGCCAGTCTGACCCTCCTTCATTTTGAAGAGGGTAAATTCAGCCTGGTAAAGGTGGGTGATACCCGCTACCTGTCACAGTAAATATTGCGCTGCATATTGCAGGACTGCTTACCAACTGAAGCTGTCGGCATCGCGCCATGCGGGGAAGCGATGACGGTAGTCCTGTAACGCCTTCAGCGACAGTTCGGCATTCAGCACCGCAGATTGATGGGGTTCAGCTGCCGCCAGAATCTCACCCTGCGGACTGATTATCCGACTGTCACCGCTGTACAGATGGTGATTGTCATCACTGCCAACCCGATTACAACCGACAATATATGCCTGATTTTCAATAGCACGGGCCAGCAGCAGTGCCTGCCAGTGGCCGGCACGAGGTTCAGGCCAGTTAGCCACATACAGCGCCAGATCGTAATCGTTTTGATTTCGCGAGAACACAGGAAAGCGCAGGTCGTAGCAAATTTGCGGCAGGATGCGCCAGCCGCGCCATTCCACCACCACCCGGCTGTCACCGGCCAGATAATGCTGATGTTCATCAGCCATACGAAACAGATGGCGCTTATCGTAGCGATGAACCTTGCCATCTGGCTCTACCAGCAGGAAACGATTCACCGCTCCTTTTGCCGTCTGAATGGCTACGCTACCGCCTGTCAGCGCCTGAGTTAAACGGGCTTTTTCATGCAGCCAGCTGATTACCTGCGCTTCCGGCAACGACGCTTTCGCCGCACCCATCGCAAAGCCGGTGGTGAACATTTCCGGCAGAACGATCAGATCGCTGTCAGGCAAATGATCAATGACGCCATCGAAAAAGCGCAGATTGGCCTCGCCGTCCATCCATACCAGCGGCTGTTGTAATACGCTGAGTTTTAAAGTTGACACAGTCGCTCCGCAGCAGCATCCAGCGTGGCTTCCTGCTTGGCAAAGCACAGGCGGATCAGTTTATGTGGAAAGGGATCGGCACAGAATACCGAGAGGGGGATGGCCGCCACACCTGCTTCTCGGGTCAGCCACTGACAGAACGCCACGTCATCCAGATCGGAAATGGCGCGATAATCGGCCAGCAGGAAATAGGTGCCTTCGCACGGCAGTATCTCAAAACGGCTGTTTGCCAGCCCCCGGACCAGACGATCGCGGCGGGCGCGGTAAAAATCGGGCAACTCACGATAGTGCTGTGGAAAAGCATTGAGCATATCGGCCAGCGCCAGCTGGGCCGGGGTAGTGACGGAAAAGGTCAGATACTGATGTATTTTTCGTACTTCTGCCGTCAGCGCCGCAGGAGCTACACAATAGCCCACTTTCCAGCCGGTCATATGAAAGGTTTTGCCAAATGATGAGACGGCGATGGCGCGTTCACGCAGCTGCGGATGGCCAAGCACGCTGGCATGCCCCTCCGGTGTAAAACAGATATGTTCGTAAACTTCATCACTCAGCACATAAATTTCCTGTGCCTTTATCGCCTGCCACAGTGCGGCAAAGTCATGCTGCTGCCAGACGGTGGCTGAGGGATTATGCGGCGTGTTAAGAATAACCAGCCGGGTACGCGATGTGAGCAGAGCCGCGAATGCCTGCCAGTCTGGCCGAAAAGTCGGCGGTTGCAACGCGATACGCTTCATTACGCCACCAGCCAGTGCCACCGCTGGCGCGTAGCTGTCGTAGCTCGGATCAAAGCAGATCACTTCATCGCCCTCGCGCACCAGTGCGGTGATCGCAGCATAGAGCGCTTCTGAAGCGCCGGTGGTTACCGTAACTTCGCTGTTGCAGTCTGGCTGATAGCCATACAGCTCAGCGGTTTTGGCTGCAATCGCCTCGCGCAGCGGCTGCACACCGATCATTGGCGCGTACTGATTTGCGCCGTTGTTAACATGGTGTGCCAGACGGTCTTTAAGATAGTCCGGGCCATCAAAATCAGGAAAACCCTGAGAAAGATTGATGGCGTTGTGCTGCTGCGCCAGAGCGCTCATTTGCGTGAAGATGGTAGTACCAAGAGCGGGGAGTTTGCTCTGTGGTGTAATCGACGTCTGGCTCATAAATATTAACCTTTGAGTAACGTGGCTTTTATCATGTGTTAACCCGTTGCCGCCACTATAGCGGCGATGCTACTATTTGGCAATCAAGACGCTTAGACGTCTAAATGTAAAACTATGCCGCAACTGGCTGAAAATGGGAACACGATGAGCGCAATTTCACAGTTGGATCAACTGGTGGCCACCTGCCACTGGATTGGTGCCAGGGGCTGGGCACCGGCTACAGGCGGCAATATGTCGCTGAGACAGGACCGCGATTTTTGTCTGCTGAGCGAATCCGGCAAGGATAAAGGGGCGCTGACCCGCGATGATTTTATTCAGGTGGAAATTGCCGGCAATCGGGTGCCTTCGGGGCGCACACCTTCGGCAGAAACCGGGCTGCACACCCTGATTTACCGCCTGTTTCCGCAGGCGGGTGCCGTGCTGCATACCCACACGGTGAACGCCACGGTTCTCTCCCGAATTGAGAAAGGAACCGCATTAGCGCTGCAAGGCTATGAAATGCAGAAAACGCTGGCCGGACAGTCCTCGCATCTTGATACCGTTGCCATTGCGCTGTTCGATAACGATCAGGATATTACTGCTCTGGCGGCGCGGATTGAGCAGTTTGCTCAGCAAACACCGTTGCGTTATGGTTTTTTGCTGCGTGGCCACGGGCTGACCTGCTGGGGCAAAGATGTCAGTGAGGCAAAGCGTCATCTCGAAGGGCTGGAATTTTTGTTCCAGTGTGAATTACAACGCCGTGTAC
Source organism: Erwinia mallotivora (assembly GCF_000590885.1). Taxonomy (GTDB): domain Bacteria; phylum Pseudomonadota; class Gammaproteobacteria; order Enterobacterales; family Enterobacteriaceae; genus Erwinia; species Erwinia mallotivora. Next base: position 186,566 of record NZ_JFHN01000018.1, on the reverse strand, counting down.
TGGAGGCAAGATGATCCGGGCGATTGTTACTGATATCGAAGGAACAACCAGCGATATTCGCTTTGTTCACAATGTGCTGTTCCCCTGGGCGCGGGAAAATCTGGCCCCCTTTCTTGCAACGCATCAGCAGCGTGAAGAGGTGGCACAGGCGCTGAACGATCTGCGTGTGGAGATTGACCGGCCGCAGGCGACAATCGAAGAGCTGACCACAGTGCTGTTCGGGTTTATGGATGCCGATCGCAAATCCACCGCGCTGAAAGCTTTACAGGGAATGATCTGGCGCGATGGTTATCTGAACGGGTGCTTTACCGGGCATCTGTATGCCGATGTTGTGCCCATGTTGCATCAATGGAAGTCGCAGGGGATTGATCTGTATGTATATTCCTCTGGCTCGGTTGCCGCGCAGAAATTGTTATTTGGCTACAGCGACGCGGGTGATATTACATCTCTGTTCAGTGGTTATTTTGACACCCACGTTGGCGCGAAAAGGGAGGTCCTCTCCTACCGCAATATTGCCACTGAAATTGCGCTGCCGCCGGGTGAATTGCTGTTTTTGTCGGACATACACCAGGAGCTGGATGCTGCACAGGATGCAGGCTGGAACACCATACAGTTACTGCGTGGCGAGGCGGACAACACCAGCCGCCATCGTCAGGTGAACCGTTTTGATCAGATTAACCTGGAGCTGTTTTCCTTATGAGTGCACTGACCATTTTTACCGACAGCGAGGCCACCACCCCGGTGTGGCACAGTACCGATGCTGACGAAATCCGCCAGCAGCTGAATGCCAAAGCGGTGCGTTTTGAACGCTGGCAGGCTGACCGCGATCTGGGCGTTGATCCCCAGTCGGAAGCCGTGATCAACGCTTATCAACACGCCATTGATAAGCTGGTGGCGGAGAAAGGCTATCAGAGCTGGGACGTAATCAGCATGCGGGCTGATAATCCGCAAAAAGAGGCATTGCGCGGCAAATTCCTCTCTGAGCATACTCACGGCGAAGATGAGGTACGTTTTTTTGTTGAGGGGGCAGGGCTGTTCTGCCTGCATCTGGATGGGCATATTTATCAGATTCTCTGTGAGAAAAACGATCTGATCTCAGTACCGGCAGGGACACCACACTGGTTTGATATGGGTTCCTCGCCTCATTTTACCGCGATTCGTATTTTTGATAATCAGGAAGGTTGGATCGCGAATTTTACCGGTGACAAGATTGCTGATGCTTATCCGCGTTTGCCCTGATTACTCAGCGCCAGTCAGATCCGGTTGGTGGGTAAGCCAGTCCGGACACGGGCTGTGTCGGAGAAGTGATCTCCCTTATGTACGTTGGGTATTTTCCGCTCGCCCATGACGCATTAAAGCAATTACGCCTGGCACGACAGATAATGTGTCAGGCGATTTCTGCTAAGGTTTCTCTCGACGTGGAAATTACGCAGTGAATAATGAAACTTCAGCATTGATCCCGGGTTTTCGGCTGCGAAAACAAGCCAGTGATATTACAGCTTTATTATATTAACAAGGTGAGGTTATTTTTAACAGCCTGAATGGTGATATTTTATTTCATAGCGGAACCGTTTAGGATAGTTTGTTTTTTTATTTCAGTTTTAAATATGAAAATTTAATAAGTTGAATGTTAATTTTCTGGTCGAGGGTAAGCAATTTTTTAATTTCAATTAAAGAGTTATAAATGATGGTTGATTTTTATAATTGAAACTGTTTTCAGGGGGGGGGCAACTGGCTTATCATCGTTAGTACGCCTTATTAAATCAATGCGGGGTAGGCAGTTTAAGATTGTTTCTTAATATACTAATAATATAAGATAATAACTCCTGAAAATAAAAAAGAAGACAACTTATATGCTTATCAGAAAAACGCTTTCTCTTTTACTGCTTCTGGGATTTATCTCTTCTTCAGCGTTTGCAGAAGTCATCACAATCTGGCGAGAACCAGCCCCTGTATTAAAAGAGGGTAAATATAAGAGCCTCATCCTCGACCGGGGACAGCTGACTAAGGCTTTACCAGACAGTAAGAACGAATATATTTTTACCGAGAAGGGGGCCGGCGTTAAACCTTTGGTTTTGGTAGGGACTTATATTCAGATTGTTGAGTTTTTGAAAACATATGAAACAAGAGGGATTGAAAGTCAGATCGACGGTTTGAATAAAATATATATGGGAGTAGCGAATTATCATCCTCGTGAACGTTTTATCAGTATCTGGCATCCAGGAAACATATTGGTAATGGCGGTCGAAAACATACAAAAATTTCTTCCTTTCGGTAATGATATTACTGATGTGGCTGGGGTTGCTGGCGATCTCAAAGAGCTTTATGAAAAAATAGAGCAGCTGGATGAGAAACAAAAGTCCAGCGGATCTGTGATGTATGTGAAGTTCAGTTATTTGCCTGAGGATGGAATGACTGAAATAGGCAATAAAAAAATCACCTTTGGTGCTGTGTTGAATGAAATGCAAAAGATGGCGAAACACTGAAAGTAGTCATGTGATGAATCTGCTGTTCTGAAAAAACGATGATATTTTCACTGTATATTTCTTTCCCGGCACTCTCAGACGAGCGATGACAGGCGCTCAATGTGACGGGTTTTGATGCGATTGCTGTATCTGCATCCTGATATATAACAGCATCACCTCAACATTTTTCCAGCCAGTCCGGCAGTGTACAACCTGAATTAATCCTGACGGTATCAGGCAGACAACGTCTGCCTGATACCATATTGCTCAGTCTGGGAGGACAATCTGATCGCTGGTTTTGTGGCGATCGGGCATTAGATTTTCATTTACGATGGCCGGAAAATTCCTTCGTTAACCTGAGCTGGCGTGACCACGCCGGTATCCAGGATCCAGCCACTGATCAGTGAGGCGGGCGTCACGTCGAACGCCGGATTAAACACCTGCGCTGTTTCTGGCGCCCACTGAACTTCACCAAAACTGCCTGCCACGCCGGTCACTTCGCTGGCTGCGCGTTGTTCGATAGGGATCGCGCTGCCATCCGCACAGTGCCGGTCAAGGGTGGTATGCGGGGCGGCAACGTAGAAAGGGATGCGGTGATAATCTGCCAGCACGGCCAGGCTGTAAGTGCCGATTTTGTTAGCAACATCACCGTTGGCGGCAATCCGGTCTGCGCCGACCCACACCGCATCAACCTGCTTTTGCGCCATCAGGCTGGCGGCCATGCTGTCGCAAATCAGTCGGTAAGGGATGCCCAGTTCACCCAGTTCCCAGGCGGTCAGACGCCCCCCCTGAAGCAGCGGACGGGTTTCATCTACCCAGACGCTGGTGACCTTTCCTTCCTGCCAGCCACGGGATATCACCCCCAGCGCCGTTCCCACCCCTGCCGTCGCCAGACCTCCGGTATTACAGTGCGTCAGCAAACGGCTTCCCGGTGTAATCAGCGCTGTGCCAGCCGCAGCAATGTTGTCGCACAGCGTCTTATCCTCCTCCACCAGATGCAGGGCTTCAGTGGTCATCGCGCTGACAAAATCGGTTTGCGCCAGCGCCTGTTTCATCCGGTCAAGGTTGTTCATCAGGTTAACGGCGGTGGGGCGGGCGGCACGCAATACCTCCAGCGCTTCTGCCAGCGCCGGTTTCGGCATCCCTTTTTCTGCTAACAAAGCCAGTAACAGGCTGGCGGACAGGCCAATCAGCGGAGCGCCACGAACCCGCAGCGCTTTTATATGCGCGACCAGATCTGCCACCTCAGGCGTCGGGCACCAGATTTTTTGCTGCGGAAGTGCCTGCTGATCGAGGATCCACAACTGGTTGTCACGAATTTGTAAGCTGGTTGTTTTTAGTGTCTGCATGAAGGTTAAATCCTGGTTGCGTTTTCCGGGCATATTGTGCCAACATGCGCTGTGGATGTATAGACGTCTGAATGGCTTATTCATGACAAAATGCCGGCAAGATAACAGCGAATACTACCCGGCGCGCAGCCAGAACAGTTGATGGGGAAAAGTGATGTCGCAATACCGTACATTCACGGCAGAGGATGCTGTGGAATATGCACGCCAGTTCGGCGGCATTGACAATCCGGACAGTCTGGTCGCTTCACAGGAAATCGGTGATGGTAACCTGAACCTGGTGTTCAGGATTGTTGACCGTGAAGGTCACAGCCGGGTGATTGTTAAGCAGGCGCTGCCTTATGTGCGCTGCGTGGGTGAATCCTGGCCGCTGACCCTTGACCGCGCGCGTATCGAAGCGGAAGTGTTGCATATTCATGGTGGCTTCTGCCCTGAGCACACGGTGAAAATTCTGCATTACGATCCGCAACTGGCGGTCATGGTTATGGAGGATCTCTCCAGCCATGCAATCTGGCGAGGTGAACAGGTTAAAGGCGTCGATTATCCGCAGGCCGCAGGGCAGCTGGGAATCTATCTGGCGCAAACGCTGTTTCATACTTCCGATTTTTACCAGCACCCGCATCAGAAAAAAGCAGATGTTATCCGCTTCACCAACCCTGAGCTGTGTGACATCACCGAAGAGCTGTTCTTTAACGAACCCTATGAGGAGCATCAGCGTAACGGCTACCCACGCGCGCTGGAGCCGCTGATTGCCACGCTGCGTACCGACGACGCTCTGCGACGGAATGTCGCCGCGCTGAAACACCGCTTTCTGTCAAATGCCGAAGCCTTGCTGCACGGCGATGTGCACAGTGGATCAATTTTTGTGGCGGAAGGTCGCCTGAAGGTTATCGATGCGGAGTTTGGTTTCTACGGCCCGATAGGTTTCGATGTGGGCAGCGCGCTCGGCAACCTGATGATCAACTACTGTGCGCTGCCGGGCCTGCTGGCCCCGCGTGAGGCCGCCGCCGCTCGTGAGCAACGTCTGTGCGATCTCTCTGCGCTATGGCAGAGCTTTGCCGAAGGTTTTCTCACGCTGGCGGCGGAAAAAAGTCGCGATCGCGCGCTGGCGTATCCGGGCTATGCAGCAGAGTTTTTGCATAAAATCTGGCGGGATACGCTGGGTTATGCAGGCACTGAAGTGATTCGTCGCACGGTGGGGATGTCTCAGGTAGCGGATATCAAAACCATTTCCGACGATGCCATGCGCACTGAATGTGTGCGTCAGGCGGTGACGCTGGGACGTACGTTGATCATCGCGGCTGACCAGATTGCAGACTGCGATGCGTTGATTGCCCGTATCCGGCAGAATGGCTGATTAAAGCGCCGCCGAATGTGCGAGGACGGCGGCGGTTTATGCTGAACTTTTACTGATAAAAACGCTCTTTCCCAATGACAGGCGGCTGGTCGATCGCAGCCAGACGATGTACCAATTTGGGCGGGGCGACAGGCATTTCATCTCTGCCTCAGCCTGCATTTTCAACTGGTAAACTCCCGGCTCAGGTAGTCACAGGCATTCAGAGTGGTAACCCCGGCAGTTGCGGATGAAATTCAACGGTATCCAGCAGATGAGACAGGAAACGACGAATGCGCCGGTACTGCTCCACCATTTCGTCATGAAAATTATTGTCTGAGGGACGGGCAATTTCACGATACTGATAGTGCTGACGTATCAGTGCTGAATGCTCACGGCGGGTATTCTATTTTTTGCGCACTGGATAAATTTCAACATTGACTTTTGTTTTTTCCGGAAGAGTTATGATAAACGGCTGACCTAATCTTAATGCACTGGATTCATCTGGATAAACTTTAGCCCCTTTATCAAGAAAATCTTTTAATGGTGCAACTACCCAGCTTTTATTTTCATTACCTCCATACTGGCTCTGTAAGTTATCTTGATTGAGTATTTTATTTTTAAATTCATTCTTTTCCATTAGCATTACATTTATGGACTCTCTGCTTTCTTTATTTGCTACATCGGATGATGACTTAAGTTTTCCCATAGAAATACCGAGGTAATTTTTATAGGGATTATACCAATCTCTTACTGTTGCAACAGTTTTCTTATGCCCTTGTATTGTCTTGTTTTTTAAATCAGTAAATTTGTCTTCCTGAACTCTTACAGCAACAAAATTTTCACTAATATCAAAGCGTGACAAAATATTCTGTGTAATAAACCGCTCTTTTGATAAATCGGCACTTCTGTAAGTAAGCAATTCTACAGGAGAATTTTTAACAGAAAATATATTTTCAGCAAATTTATTAACTGCATTTCCCTTTGAAACTTCGTAAGATCGACAACGTAGACTAAAAATATTTGTGAGTGGTGAAAAACAGGTTTTTATAAAACTCATTTTAACTAATCCTTTATAAAATAGTATTGAACTGATGAATCTTTTTGCAGAATAGCCAATTTTTTAACTGAAATAAGACGGAGTCTTTAAAACTGGTTCAGAAAATATATACTCGTCATACTTCAGGCTGCGGGTGTGTTGACGGAGTGCCTTCACCTGAATCACTTACCTGAGTAAGCTCATCGGGACTCACTTTGTGGTCACCTTCCTGCAACTCCAATTATTTAGCGTATGGCATATCAGTTTTTTGTCTATCAGAAAACGGTCATGGTCGAGTGTCGTCAGCTTAAGGATCATTTAGTTATCGATTGCTGCTGCATGTCAGAGCCCAGCGGACAGTCCTCAGGCGAGTTTTCGCTGCACTCATCGTCAGACCCCGCGTACAGGCTTCCGGAGACGGCCAGGCGTTAGTGGCTGTATTTATGCCCGTCTGCTACTGGCATAACAGGTTTTTATTGCTGGCAGACAGCTGCGGATCGCTGGCTCGCTGAGCAATCGTCTCCGCCAGGCGGTGTACAATTCTTTGCTGGGCGGCAAACATCTCATCCATGCCGCCCGATGCATCTTCAACCAGCGTCGTGCGGCACAGCAGCTGCTCTTCTCCTTTGCGCAGGCCCCAGTCGGCCTGCAATTTCACATACTGACCGGGCCAGCTGTCAAAACGTCTGATCTGCACTCGGATAAAGATTACCGGGCGCAACGGGCGCGAGGTAATACCGCTGACGTCCTGGGTATGCAACAGCGTCGTCAGCGCCGAAGAGAGCGCGGTCTGAATTTCGTCCCCCACCGGACTCAGCCAGCGGTCATTGTCCAGCAGATCAATCCTGTCGTTGCCGGTCATCACCACCAGCTGTGGAATATCAATCTGTGGGGGAACGCCCGTAGGCAACAGATAAATGACGAAGGGTGCCGACGGGGCCGCGTCCGCACGGGGCGGCGGTGCAACATTCAGCGTGTGATAACGCACCGGCGGCGAGGAGCAGGCCGTCAGCGCGCCGACAATCAGCAGAGTAAAACAGACAAATGCGTATTTCATCGGCCAGACCTTTCTGGTGGAGGAGATGAAGAGGCCGCCTGTGCGGGGCGTCCCTGAATCAGAGCTTCCGGATTGCGGTTAAGCATCTCGCTCAGCGTGCGCATCGCCCGCAGCATCCGACCGAGTTCCTGCAAACTTTGTGTGGCGGTAATCATCAGCGGTGAGTCTTCAGACAGCAGCGTCTGCACCGTACCGGTGGTGCTGTCCAGTCGGGCGACCAGCCTGTCTGCCTGCGGCAGGGTATGGGTGTTCAACTGTTGTAACAGCTTATTGCTCCCGGCCAGCGTGGCATTCAGCTGGTTGCCAATGTCCTCCAGCGGCATGCGGTCAACCTTACCGACGATACTGGCAACCTGTTGCTGGATGCGCTCAAATCCGCCGTTAACGGTGGGGATAATCAGTGGCCTGGCCGTCATATCAAAAGGCACTTTGCGGGCATCGGCCTGGAAATCCAGCGCGATGTAGAGCTGGCCGGTCAGCAGGTTACCGGTGGTTGCCTGGGCCCGCAGACCGTGTTCCACCATATCGCGGGTGAATTCAGCCGTGGCCTGAGATAAATCTTTTCCCGGTTTGGGCAGTTTATCCAGCACGTTACCCAGCCTGTTCGGATAAACCTCGATATTGACCACCGAAGGAAAACGATAGCCGACCGGGCTGTAATCGAGGCTGACCGACACCACCTTGCCAATGGTAATGCTGGAAAACTCCACCGGCGCGCCGGGTGTCAGCCCCCTGAGGGAACGTTCAAAACGGAGCTGGAAAGGGACCGATGGTCTGTCAGGCGGAGAGAGGGCCTGCTCTTCATCTTTTGCCAGCTCATAGCTGCCATCGGCGTTGTTATCCGGTGCGTTAGCTTCATCCGGCGTGCGGAACGCAATCCCCCCGGCCAGCACTGAGGCAACGGTCTGAGTTTTTAAATGCAGGCCGTTTGCGCCTACCGACAAATCCATCCCGCTGGCATTCCAGAAACGGGAGTGGCGGGTGACAAAGCGGTCCCAGGGCGCATCGATAAACAGATTGATCTCTACCGCTTTGCCATCATCCTGCAATCGCCATGACACGATCCGCCCAACCTGGACACGACGAAAATAGACCGGTGAACCAATATCCAGCGAGCCGAGATCGTCGGTTCTGACCGTGAAACGACGGCCAGGGGTGCCGTTGATTTGTGCCGGCGGCATCTCCAGCCCGGTAAAATGGCGCATTTCTGTTGCTGATGTTCCCCGGTCGGCGGCAATCCATGCGCCGGATAGCACCGTTTCTATCCCGCTGACGCCACCCAGCCCGACTCTGGGACGCACCACCCAAAAACGACTACCGGCACGGGCCAACCAGGCGGCATTTTTGTCCAGGGTGATGACGGCCACCACCTGATCACCTTCGCTGTTCAGCGAGAGTGATTTCAGCACCCCCACGGTAATATCCCGGTATTTCAACGGCGTTTTGCCTGCCTCCAGCCCGGCAGCGTTCTGAAAGGTTATTTCAATATCGGTGCCTGTGGCGTGCAGACTACCGGCAAGTAATGTCAGGGCTGCCAGCAGCGCCGCCAGCGGGATCAGCCAGACAAGCCACGCGGTTTTCCAGCCGGTGTGGCGATGCGGGGCCGGAGGAACGGAATTACTCATGATGGTTGCGGCTCCAGATCAGGCGTGGATCAAAACTGAGGGCGGAAAGCATGGTCAGGATCACGGACAGGGCAAAAAAGAGAATGCCGCTTCGCGGTTCCACGGTCACCGACGGGGCGAACTGCATGGCACATGACATGATGACCACCACGATCACGTCCAGCAGTGAGAGATAACCGATGGCTTCCGTCAGCCGGTAAAGCTGGGTTCGTTTGCTGGCCGCCCACTGGCTGCGCAGATGGCAGGTAATAATCAGCAGTCCAATCGCCAGAAATTTCATCACCGGGATCACCACGCTGGCGATAAATATTATTGCTGCGATGGCAATCGCGCCGCTGTCGCGGAATGCCACAATGCCGCTGAGGATGGTTTTTTCGCTGCTGTTACCCAGCAAAGTGGTTTGCATCACCGGCAGCAGGTTCGCCGGGAAATAGCAGATTATCGCCGCCACTAACAGCGCGGTGGTGCGTGAGAGGTTATCGACAGTATTCAAAGAGAGCCTTGTGTGGCAGCGTGGACAGCGGGTGGTAAATTTTGTGCGGCGATCTGCCTCGCAGACCAGCCCGCAATGGCGGCATCCCGTCAGTCTGGTCGCAGATGCCTCCGTCGGTTTTCTGCCGGGTGGGGTGGGGGTGCTGTTAATACTCCACAGCCCGGCGAGATCGTGACGACTGATACTCCGGCAGAGCAGGGCAACCCACACCAGCGCCCAGAATCCCGGCCCAATGCTGAGCTGAATGAATTCGACCATTTTGTAACCCGCAATCAGTAACCCAAGCAGGCAAACATCGCTCATGCACCAGGGGTTCAGCCAGTGAAGGATCTGCAAAGCGGTCCGGTGTCCCGGCGCGTGACGCGCGCGGCTGGCAAAGTGGCACAGCCAGCTGTACAGAACAAGTTGTACCGCCGGAAATAACACAAATATCAGCATCACGATGGTCGCCAGCAGCCACTGATGACTCTGTACCAGCGAGACCACCATATTTACCAGCGTCACCGGGCGCGTGTTTCCCTGCAAACCGACGGTAATAAGCGGCAGAAAGGTCGCGACCGGCAGCGCAAAAACCGCCGACAGCATCAGTGCCAGTCGACGCGAATAGCGCGGCGCTGACGCAAAGAGCGTTTTGGCACAACGCAGGCAGGATGCATGTTCACCGCAGGTCAGGCTTTCGCGGCGGTGAAGATGGCTGCAACAGGGACAAATGGCTAACTCAGGAAAGCTGTTCATCGGGCGTTGTCCCGCAGGAGAGCAGAAAAGTGGCGGCGCTGAGGCCGCCCCAGTGTGCTCCGACGTTATTTCAGACGGGTGATCAACTCATCCGCACCTTTTTCAACGCCCACCTTCGCTGCGCTCAGTGAACCAATACTCGCGCTGACATTCATCGCGTTGGGATACTGCTTTTCTACCCAGGCGGCGAGCAGCTGGTTGGTCTGCGCATCGTAGATTTCGGTGGCATAGCTTACCCAACCGTTCATCATCCCCTCTCTGCCACGGATCGACTGCACGATATTGTACGGGCCACCGGCCAGGTCGAACTTGGTAAAGGTGCCGACGACTGGCGTGGTGGTATCAGCCCCGGTCAGGGTCAGGCGAATGCGTAATGTGCCCGGTGTTGCTGCGTTAACCAGGCTGAAGCGCTGTTTCAGACGATCGCTGAACTGCTCCTGCATGTAGTTCGCCAGCGACTGCTGATCTTCCGCATCCATATCGCCAAACTGATTATCTGCACCGCGATAAATGGTCACCGGCTCGACAATAACCTGGCTGTATTTATGCCAGTCCGGATTGCTGCTGTAGTTATACGGGATGCGATAAGCATCATCACCGGTATTGGGTTGCAGGCGGGAAGAGGCCTGAAGATTGCTGTAGGCAACAGGCTGGGTACCGGCACAGCCAGCCAGCGTGACAGCGGCTAGCAACATAAGAGAACGATAAACGGCAGGCATCTGAGACATAGGGATAATCTTCGCAAGTAAGTGTAATAGCGCATTGCTGTCAGCCAGATTTTATCTGGTGAGAGCGGGATGGTCAGCTTAAAACTGTACCGTACGGTTTATTTATGCACGCGGATGATTTCTCTGTCAAGAAAATGTACACTTGGGTTTATTTTTGAAAAAAGATGTGAGCCGATGAAAGTAAAAACGCTGGCACGACGCGAGGCCATTATTGAAGTGGCCGCCGCGCTTTTTCAGGAAATGGGCTATGAGCGGGCCTCAATGAACGAACTGGCCAGGCGGCTGGGAGGTTCCAAGGCGACGCTGTATAACTATTTTCCTTCAAAAGAAGAGTTGTTCACTGCGGTGGTGAGAACCTATGCGACTCAGCACCTCACCGATGCGGCGGGAGAGCTGAATGAGATTTCGCACCGTAATCAGCCCCTGAAAGAGAAACTTCAGAAATTTGGCGAAAGAATGTTACAGGTGCTGGTCAACGACGGCAGCGCGCTGGCGGTCTATCGTATGGTGGTGGCGGAATCCGGACACACTGATATCGGTACGCTGTTTCATGACTCCGGGCCGCGCGAAAGTATGGAAAAACTGTCGGCGGTGATGCTCTCTGCGATGGACGCCGGAGAACTGCGTCCCGGCGATGCCAGTCTGCGGGCATTGCAGTTTATGGCGCTGCTGACCGCTGAGATCGACGGGCGCATTTACCAGCGGCAGGCCCAGCCGGTAGGGACCAGCCGCATCAGCGAAATGACGCGCTGTGCGGTCAGTATGTTTTTCGCCGGTGCGGGCAAACCGGCGGCACAGTGACGAGGGACGCCGCCTGTTCAGGCGGCGGCAACGCTGGGCGATGATACCCCGGGTTTTTCTGCTGCTGCGGCCAGTGCGTCAGCAGCAAACTCATCAACGTTAATTGAGCGCAGGCGGCTGGCTTCTGCCCGGGTCAGAATGGCTGCTTCTTCTTCATTTAACCATTTCTCCTGCAATCCGCGTGTTGCCAGCTCGTCCAGGCGGGTAAACGACAGATTTTTCTTCAACTGCTTACAGAGGCGCTCGTGGATGGTTTCGGCGGCCATGACGTCCTGCAACGCTTCTTCCAGCTGACCTGCCGGATTATGTTCACCGGGCGTGAGATACTGGCCGCGTCCCAGACGAGTGCGGGTAGCTGAGGGGGTTTGCAGCAGCTGTGCCAGCTGATGATCCAGCTGGTCAGACGGTGCCCGGCAGTGGCGGCCCAGGGGGAAAATCATCCCGCGTAGCAGGCCAGCTATGATCCGGTTGGGAAAGTTGCGCAGCAGATCGTCCACGGCGATTTCTGCCTGGTTAAGCGCATCCTGTACGCCCCAGTGCAGCAGGGGGAGATCGGCCTGATTACGGCCTTCATCTTCGTAGCGCTTTAAGGTTGCAGACGCCAGGTAGAGCTGGCTCAACACATCCCCCAGCCGGGCAGAAATCCGCCCCCGACGTTTCAGACTGCCGCCGAGAACCGACATAGCGACATCCGACAGCAGCGCCAGACTGGCGCTCAGGCGGTTAAGATGCTGGTAGTAACGGCGGGTGGCGTCGCGGGTTGGCGAGGTGCTGGTTCGGCCACCGGTCAGCCCCAGCCACAGGCTGCGCATCCCGTTGCTGCCGACATGACCGACGTGACTGAACAGCGCCTGGTCAAAGGCAATGACGTCATTGTTCTGTGCGCTTTCCATCTCCGCCAGTACATAAGGATGACAGCGAATCGCCCCCTGGCCGAAGATAATCATGCTGCGGGTCAGAATGTTGGCCCCTTCCACGGTGATGGCAATCGGGGCACCCTGATACGCCCTTGCCAGAAAGTTACTGTTGCCGAGCATGATGCCTTTGCCGCCGGCAATATCCATCGCATCGACGATGGCCCGCTGGCCACGATGTGTGCAGTGGTATTTGACAATCGCTGACAGCACTGCGGGCTTTTCGCCCTGCACAATGCCGTAGGTGATGAGCGAGGCGGCAGCATCCATCACGTAAGCATTGCCCGCGATGCGCGCCAGCGGCTCTTCAATGCCTTCCATCTTGCCGACCGGCAGACGAAACTGGCGGCGAATGTGCGCATAAGCTCCCGTTGCCAGCGCGATGCTTTTCAGGCTACCGGTAGAGTTGGAGGGCAGGGTGATACCGCGCCCGACAGAAAGGCATTCCACCAGCATTCTCCAGCCCTGACCGGCCATTTTTGGCCCGCCGATAATGTAGTCAACCGGCACAAAAATGTCTTTGCCACGGGTTGGGCCGTTCTGGAACGGAACATTAAGCGGAAAGTGACGTTTGCCAATCTCCACGCCTGGCGTGCAGGCAGGGATCAGGGCGCAGGTAATGCCGAGGTCTTCAGTTTCGCCCAGCAGATGCTCAGGATCGTAGAGTTTAAATGCCAGGCCCAGCACGGTGGCGATGGGGGCCAGGGTGATGTAGCGTTTGTTCCAGGTCAGACGCATCCCCAGCACCTGCTGACCCTGCCAGTCGCCCATGCAGACGATGCCGGTATCCGGGATAGCGCCTGCATCGGAACCGGCTTCCGGGCTGGTCAGCGCAAAACAGGGGATCTCCTGACCACGGGCCAGGCGCGGCAGATAGTGGTCTTTTTGTTGCTCCGTGCCGTAATGTTGCAGCAGCTCACCGGGACCAAGAGAGTTGGGCACCCCGACGGTGATCGCCAGAATACCCGACACGCCCGCCAGCTTTTGCAGCACAAGGGCCTGCGCATAAGCGGAAAACGCCAGTCCGCCGTATTCTTTCTTAATAATCATGGCAAAGAAGCGATGTGCTTTCAGATGTGCCCACAGCTCTGGTGGCAGATCGGCCAGCTCGTGGGTTATCTGAAAATCACTCGCCATACGGCAGGCTTCGTTCACCGGGCCATCCAGAAAAGCCTGTTCCTCTGCGCTGAGGCGGGGCTGCGGATAGTTGTGCAGTTTTTGCCAGTCTGGTCGGCCGCGAAACAGATCGCCCTCCCACCAGGTGGTACCGGCCTCGATAGCTTCTTTCTCGGTGCGGGACATTGGCGGCATGACTTTTTTGAAGGTGTGCAATACCGGCTTTGAGAACATCGCTCTGCGCATGGGCAGCAGATTAAAAGGCAACAGAATGATAGCCAGTGGGATAATCAACCACGGCGTCCACAGCTGAGCGACGGCCATTGCCGCGCACCACACCAGCACTGTCAGGCTGCTCAGCAGCAGATTAACGCGGTGATAAAAGAGTGCGCCAATCAGCAGGATTGTCGCCACGCAACTGAGAACCATCATAAACATCTCCGTTAAGGGGTAAGAGGTCTGACCTGTTAGCTACAGGTTTAGATGAGATGTATTCTGTTAGCAATATGTTCACATAATATTTACAACGTCGATCACAATCTGCTGACCCTGCGAGCTGACGCCTGCCAGCGCCGGGAAAGGCGCTTTGCGCCTGGTCTGCAACCGGGTAAACTGACGCCTGGCTCACCTAAAAGGATTCCCCCTATGTATCAGGACATCATTCGCGCCGAACTTAACGAGGCGGCTGACACACTGAATAAATTCCTCAGTAATGACGCGAATATCCACGCGATTCAGCGTGCTGCCGTATTGCTGGCTGATTCATTCAAAGCCGGAGGAAAAGTGCTCTCCTGTGGCAATGGGGGATCACACTGTGATGCCATGCATTTTGCTGAGGAACTGACCGGACGCTATCGCGATAACCGTCCGGGCTATCCCGGCATTGCTATTTCTGATGTCAGTCACCTCTCCTGCGTCAGCAACGACTTTGGCTATGACTATGTCTTCTCACGTTATCTGGAAGCGGTGGGAAAATCGGGCGATGTTTTGTTAGGTATTTCCACCTCCGGCAACTCCGCGAACGTGATCAAAGCCATTGAAGCAGCCCGCGCTCAGGGAATGAAGGTGATCACGCTCACCGGTAAAGACGGCGGCAAAATGGACGGCATGGCCGATGTGGAAATTCGGGTGCCGCATTTCGGTTATGCCGACCGCATTCAGGAAATTCACATCAAGGTTATCCATATCCTGATCCTGCTGATTGAAAAAGAGATGGCGGCCTGATTTGTCTTACCCTTTGACGAGGTCATTGTATGTGTGAACTGCTCGGGATGAGCGCGAATGTCCCTACCGACATCTGTTTCAGCTTTACCGGGCTGGTTCAGCGGGGTGGGGGAACCGGTCCGCATAAAGACGGTTGGGGGATTACTTTTTACGAAGGAAAAGGCTGTCGCACATTCAAAGATCCTCAGCCCAGTTTTAATTCGCCCATTGCCCGACTGGTGCAGGAGTATCCGATTAAATCCTGCTCGGTCGTGGCGCATATACGCCAGGCAAACCGGGGCGAAGTGTCGCTGGAAAACACCCATCCTTTTACCCGCGAGCTGTGGGGACGTCACTGGACCTATGCCCATAACGGCCAGCTGACCGGCTACCGTTCGCTGGATACCGGTCCCTTTCGTCCGGTGGGCGAAACGGACAGCGAAAAGGCCTTTTGCTGGCTGTTGCATCAGCTGACGTCTCGCTACCCACGCACGCCGGGCAACTGGCCTGCTGTCTTTCGCTATATTGCGCAACTGGCGACGGAACTGCGGAAAAAGGGCGTGTTCAATATGCTGCTGTCAGATGGTCGTTATCTGATGGCGTTCTGTTCCACCAACCTGTTCTGGATAACCCGACGGGCACCGTTTGGTAAGGCAACGCTGCTGGATCAGGATGTGGAGATTGATTTTCAGAAGCAGACCACACCAGATGATGTGGTCACAGTGATAGCCACCCAGCCGCTGACCGGCAATGAAACCTGGCACAAAATTGAGCCAGGTGACTGGGCGTTATTTTGTCTCGGAGAGCGCCAGCGCTGAACAGTTACCGCTGCTCATTTTGCTGTTCAGCAGCGCGCTGTTCAGCACATAGCGGCCCGCGTTAACGCTGACGGCGGGTGGCTGGTGATTCTGCACGAATTCGGCATAGCCCGGTTGCAGCTGTTGCCAGAAGCTGTAGTACACCGAATAACGATGGCGTTGCAGATTACTGTCAGTCATACGGAACGGATAGATGCTTACCTCCACCCGAGGCTGGCCGTTGCGCAGCGCCGCTTCCACATAATGATAAATATCGTCAATATTGCTGTCGGTCATGGCGTAACAGCCAATCGACACGCAGCTGCCGTGGATCATCAGGTATTTCCCTTCATATCCCTGCTGGCGGTCATATTCGTTGGGGAAGCCGACGTTGATAGCGCGATAGAAGCGACTGTCGGGTTTCAGTTGCGAAAGGCCCACGCTGTAAAACCCTTCCGGGCTTTTAAAATCACCCTGACGGCGTTTTGGTCCCAGTCCCCCTGAAAAATTACAGATACGGTAACTGTCGAGCAGGCGATATTCGCTGCCAATTTTGCCGTACAGCTCAAGCAGGCGCTCTTCCTTAAATATCTGAATATAAACAGGAGTGCCGAGGAGTTGCTTCTTTAACTCTTTGCTTACCGGTGCCAGCGGAGTGACCTGTGCGACGGGGGCACTGGCAAATACAACGGTTGGCAGAAAAAACATCGCAAACAGCAGTGCGATTTTGCCCATTCTGGTTCCCTTGATCGTAGGGGGTGGATACGACGTCCGCAGACGTTACAGCGTACAGTTTCGGAATATTCCGTTAGCGCAGCGCCACATTAGCACTGTCTGTTTTTTTAGCAAGAGAGCAGAGCGGAAAAAAAGAAAGAAAACTCGGCTCAGCCCTCAGCCGCTGCGCTTTGCCGGGCAAAGCGATGGTTGCTATAACGCATTTTAACTGTATACTTATACAGTTATTGCGGAGGGTATATGCGTAAGATTATTCACGTTGATATGGACTGCTTTTTTGCCGCAGTGGAAATGCGTGACGACCCCAGTCTGCGCGATATTCCCATTGCTATCGGCGGCAGTCATCTGAAACGCGGGGTGATCAGCACCGCTAATTATCCGGCACGCAAGTTTGGCGTACACAGCGCGATGTCCACCGCGATGGCGTTGAAACTCTGTCCGCATCTGAAAGTGATTGCCGGGCGCTTCGATGCCTATAAAGAAGCCAGCAGCCATATCCGTGAAATTTTTTCCCGCTACACCGCGCTGATCGAGCCGCTCTCGCTGGATGAAGCCTATCTGGATGTCACTGACAGCCCTCACTGCCACGGTTCGGCCACCCTTATTGCGCAGGAAATCCGGCAGACGATTGCTCGTGAACTCAATCTGACGGCCTCGGCCGGTATCGCGCCGGTAAAATTTCTCGCCAAAATCGCCTCAGATCTTAACAAGCCCAACGGGCAGTTTGTGATCACTCCCGCAGAGATGCCAGGGATGCTACTCACGCTGCCGCTGGCAAAAATTCCCGGCGTGGGCAAAGTGACGGCAAAAAAGCTGGAAGAGCTTGGGCTGCTGACCTGTGGCG
Source organism: Erwinia mallotivora (assembly GCF_000590885.1). Classification (GTDB taxonomy): domain Bacteria; phylum Pseudomonadota; class Gammaproteobacteria; order Enterobacterales; family Enterobacteriaceae; genus Erwinia; species Erwinia mallotivora. The sequence goes on along the minus strand of NZ_JFHN01000018.1, from coordinate 169,335 downwards.
ATGTGCAGAACGGCGACCTCGCGCTGTTGTTAAAGCGATTTGGCAAGTTTGGCCGCATATTGTGGGAGCGATGTCACGGCATTGATCAACGTGAAGTGGTGACTGACCGGTTGCGTAAGTCGCTGGGCGTGGAGCGTACGCTCTCAGAAGATATTCATCAGTGGGAGCAGTGCCTGACAATCATTGATTTCCTCTATGAGGAGCTGGAGCGTCGTCTGACGAAAATCAGGCCTGACCGGCTGATAGCACGCCAGGGGGTAAAGCTGAAGTTTGATGATTTTCAGCAAACCACTCAGGAGCATCTGTGGCCGGTGCTGAACAAAGAGGATTTTATCGCGGTGGCGAAGCAAAGCTGGGATGAACGTCGGGCGGGACGGGGAGTCAGGTTGGTCGGGCTGCATGTGATGCTGGTGGACCCACAGCTGGAACGTCAGCTGTTACTGGGATTGTAGAAGGGCCGCCATACTGACGGCCCCGAATGCTTAAACGCAGAGTGAGGTTATTTCGCGGGAATGGCTTTCAGCAGGGCGGTCAGCAATTGCCAGTACAGCCCCACGCTACCGATATGAACCTGCTCATCCGGCGAGTGCGGACCGGTGATGGTCGGGCCAATCGACACCATATCCATCTCCGGATAGGGTTTTTTAAATAACCCACACTCCAGGCCTGCATGAATGACCTGAATATTGGGCGTTTTGTTGAACAGCTTTTTGTAGGTTTCTGCCACCACGGCCATCACCGGAGAGTTCGCATCGGGCTGCCAGCCAGGGTAGCTGCCTTTCGCCACGGTTTGTGCGCCAGCCAGGTCGCCCAGCGCGGTGAGCATCTCCACCACGTAATCCTTACCGCTGTCGATCAGTGAGCGAACCAGACAGTTGATTTTTGCCTCGTTTTCACTCATCGCCACCACGCCGACGTTCAGTGAGGTTTCCACCACGCCTTTCATAACGTCAGAGTTACGGATAACACCGTCAGGCGTGCTGTTCAGGAGTGCGATAAAGGTATCGCGGCTGCTGCTGGTCAGCGCCTGTTGTGCTGCGGCGACGTTCTCCACCACCACGCTGATGTTCTTCTCTTTTAACCCCAGCTCGTTTTGCAGGGTGGCGAGGTAGCTGAGCGCGAGGCTTTTCAGTTCATCAACCCGGGTTGCCGCCACGGCCAGAGTGGCAACGGCCTCGCGAGGAATCGCGTTGCGCAATGTGCCGCCGGTGAAGTCGATCAGGCGCAGGTCAAGCTCTCTGGCATGAGCAAACAGGAAACGGGACAGCAATTTGTTAGCATTGCCCAGGCCGACATGGATATCCGCACCGGAATGTCCACCTTTCAGACCTTTCAGGACAAGCTTCAGAGGGACAAAGTCTGACGGTAGGGCTTCCCGATGGAGCGGCAACCTGCTGGTGAAATCGATGCCGCCTGCGCAGCCCATATAAATTTCACCCTCTTCTTCAGAATCGGTATTGATCAGGATCTCTGCCTGCAACCAGTTGGGTTGCAGACCAAAAGCGCCCACCATGCCGGTTTCTTCCGTCATGGTCAGCAGCACTTCCAGCGGCCCGTGCTCTACGGATTTGTCATTGAGTACGGCAAGCGCAGAAGCCAGGCCAATACCGTTGTCTGCGCCCAGCGTGGTCCCCCGCGCTTTCACCCATTCACCGTCAATCCACGGGCGGATGGGATCTTTGGTAAAGTCATGCACGGTATCGCTGTTATTTTGCGGCACCATGTCGAGGTGCGCCTGGAGGGCGACCGGCTTAAGATTTTCCAGCCCGGGCGTCGCCGGTTTACGAATCAGAATATTGCCCACCGCATCGCGGTCGGTGGCAAAGCCCTGCTGTGCCGCCCATGACAAAATGTACTGTGCCAGCTGTTCTTCATGGTAGGAGGGGTGCGGGATGGAGCAGATTTTAGCGAAAAGATCCCACAGCGGCTGGGGTGACAGTTGAGACAATTCAGACACGATAAATCTCCTGTGTCGGCACCATCAGCATAAGGCAACGGTGCAGGGTGAATATGGGCCAGTAAGCGGGTTTCCGTCAGCAGATCTGACCGGTTGCGAAGGAGAATATCATCGTTTCCACCGTGATGCTTATCTGATGAAGGGAAAAGCCAGCCCGGTGCTGGTTTTTAGTGGCACGGATCTTTATAATCCTGCGCAACCCCTCTCCTGGTACATTTTTAAGCCAGTCAGCCTGGCCGGGACTTCTTTTATATGAGTGAAAAATACGTCGTCACCTGGGATATGCTGCAAATTCATGCCCGCAAACTGGCTCAGCGCCTGCTTCCTGTTGAACAGTGGAAAGGTATCATCGCGGTCAGCCGTGGTGGACTGGTTCCTGCTTCCTTACTGGCGCGTGAGCTGTGCATCCGTTATGTCGATACCGTGTGCATATCCAGCTACGATCACGATAATCAGCGCGAAATGAAAGTGCTGAAACGTGCTGAAGGTGACGGCGAAGGCTTTATCGTCATTGACGACCTGGTGGATACCGGCGGCACCGCGCAGGCTATCCGTGACATGTATCCTAAGGCGCGTTTTGTCACCATTTTCGCCAAACCGGCTGGTCGCCCGCTGGTTGATGATTATGTGGTTGATATTCCGCAGAATACCTGGATTGAACAGCCCTGGGATATGGGCGTGGTTTACATTCCGCCGATTGTGAAAGGCTGATTGACCTGTATCATTGCAACGCCCGGTTCAGCCGGGCGTTGTGCTTTTTACGGTTCGCAGCCCACCGGCAGCCAGGCTAGACTACCCGGCACTCACTGCGCCGGAGAATTGCCCCATGACCAACAAAAACCTGAGCGAAGAGTTATTCAAACCGCGATTCAGGCATCCTGAAACCTCATCCCTGGTTCGTCGTCTTAATCGCCATCAATCTGAGCTTTGTTCTGCGCTGGAAGGTGAAAGTCACACCGGCTGGTATCGGACAATCAACCGCCTGCTGTGGGCCTGGCGCGGAGTAGCACCGCTGGAAACGGAGGAGGTGCTGTCCCGCATCGCCGTCAGCCAGGCAGAACGCACTGACGATCGGCTGCTGGATACCGTGATGGGTTACCGGGGCGGCAACTGGATTTATGAGTGGTCAAAACAGGCGGCGCTGTGGCAGGACCGGGCGGCAGCGGAAGAAGATGACAGGCTGGCAGGAAACCACTGGTTGCAGGCGGCGTATCTGTTCAGCATTGCTGGTTATCCCCATCTGAGTGGTGACGAACTGGCCGGACAGGCGCAGCTGATGGCCAACCGGGCCTTTGAGCAGGCAACCTCGCGGCTTTCGGGTGAGCTCAAAAAGCTGGAGTTTGCCGTGCCTGGCGGTGGTCCCGTGTGCGGTTTCCTGCATATGCCTGGCACTGCCAGCCCACCTTATCCCACCGTGCTACTTTGCGGCAGTCTGGATACTTTGCAGACCGACCACTATCGCCTGTTTCAACGCTACCTGGCCCCGCGTGGTATCGCCTTGCTGACCATTGATATGCCTTCCATCGGGTTTTCCGCAAAATGGAAACTGACCCAGGACACCAGTTTTCTGCACCAGCAGGTGTTGCAGCAACTGGCAACCGTTCCCTGGGTTAATCATACCCGGGTGGCGGCACTTGGCCTGCGGTTTGGTGCCAATGTGGCGGTGCGGCTGGCGTATCTGGAAGCCCCCCGACTGCGCGGCGTGGCCTGCCTGGGGCCAGTCGTCCACAGCCTGCTGTGTGAGAGGTCATTGCAGGACAACGTGCCCTCAATGTATATGGATGTGCTGGCCAGCCGCCTGGGGATGGCAACCGCAACGGATGCTGCACTGCGCGCCGAGCTCAACAGCTATTCACTGAAAACGCAGGGATTGTTAGGCCGGCGTTGCCCGATACCGATGTTTTCAGCTTACTGGCCGGCGGACCCGTTCAGCCCGGAAGAAGAATCCTTGCTGATCGCGCGGTCGTCTGCGCAAGGTAAGGCGCTGCGGATAGAAGGAACGCCTGTTTTTGGCAGCTTTGACAGAGCTTTAGAGAATATCGTCAGCTGGTTTGCAAAAGCGTTGCGTTGCTGACTGGTAAAAACGGAATACTCTGCTATACCAATAGCTTCAGATGGCCGCTGTGCCTCTGAAATCAGGAGAAAACCAAGCTTAATTCTGGAGGTTAGACAATGGCGTTACCAGGTGGACATCCCAGGAGCCGCTTAATGAAGCGTTTTGGTTCTCTTGGACCCTATATCCGCGAAGCCAAATGCGTGGACGATCGCTTCTTTTTTGACTGTCTTGCCGTTTGCGTCAATGTGAAACCGGCTCCTGAACTGCGTGAATTCTGGGGATGGTGGATGGAGCTGGCAGCGCAGGACGATCATTTCACCTATGAGTATCATTTCGGACTGTTTGATAAAGAAGGCAACTGGAAACCTTCAACGGTGAAAGGAAAGGAAAACAACGAGCGGCTGGAAGAGACACTGCGTAACTTTCACACCCGCCTGAAAGCCCAACTGGAAGAGATGTCATTGGGGCTGAAGCCTGCCGCCGACTTTGCCGATGAGCCGGTCAGACTGACCGCCTGACAGCAGTCAGATAACCGGGCAGAAGAACGAAAAAGGCTGGCAATCGCCAGCCTTTATTACAGACAGATTACGTGAATCTGACCGGGTTCAACTCAGAACTGATATACCAGACCTACAGCCACGATATCATCGTTGTTGAGTGACAGTTTATTGCTGTCGCTCAGCTGATTGATCTTGTAATCAACATAGGTGTTCATGTTCTTGTTAAAGTAGTAAGTCGCGCCAACGTCGATATATTTAACCAGGTCAACGTCGCCAATACCTTCGATATCTTTACCTTTGGTCTGCACATAGCCCAGAGACGGACGCAGGCCGAAGTCAAACTGATACTGGGCAACCAGTTCCAGGTTCTGCGCTTTGTTCGCCGCGCCAGCCACGGTGGTGGTGGTATTGTTGATGACTGCCGTGCCGCTGATCGGGGTCATATTACGCGTTTCGGTGTAGATGGCTGCCAGATAAACGCTGTTAGCGTCATACTTCACACCCGTTCCCCACGAATCGGCTTTTTCGCCTTTGCCCCAGGCCTGTGCCTGCTGCGCGTTAGTCCGGTCTGAGCTGGTGTAAGCTCCGCTGATGCTGACGCCAGAATTACCAAAGGCATAGACTGCTGACGCGCCGTAGCCGTCACCATTTTGTCTGCTGATGGTGCTGCGCGCATTGGCAGAATCCGCATCGTTTTTACCCTGGTATTGCAGGGCGAACTTCAGGCCATCAACCAGGCCGAAGAAGTTAGTATTACGGTAGGTGGCAACGCCGGTGGCGCGCTGTGCCATGAAGTTATCGGTACGCGCCGTGCCATCACCGCCAAACTCAGGGAACATATCGGTCCAGGCTTCCACGTCGTACAGCACGCCGTAGTTACGGCCGTAGTCGAATGAGCCATAGTCGCCAAACTTCAGGCCGGCAAAACCGAGACGGGTTTTATTGCCGTTGTTGGCATCACTGCCTTCGGAGTTATTGGTATTGAACTGATATTCCCACTGACCATAACCGGTCATCAGATCGTTAATCTGCGTCTGACCTTTAAAGCCAATCCGCATGTAAGATTTGTCGCCGTTTGCCGCGTCATTGTCGCTGAAATAGTGCAGGCCTTTAACTTTGCCATACAGATCCAGCTTGTTGCCGTCTTTATTATAAATTTCTGCGGCCTGAGCAGCGGTTGAGAGAGCCAGGGCGGCGATAATAATGGCCAGTGCGCTTTTCTTCATTTTGCTATCAATCCCGAATAAGTAAATTTTTATAGTGACCTTCAGAAAGTTCTGAAAGAAGAAACGTTTTACCCTGCGAATATTGCAGATTTATTACATATGAGCTAGCGAAATGTGAACTTTTTCTACAGGTCACTGTCACGCACTTTTATTACCTCCTTTTGCTGCCGCGACTGTTGGCTTCCGCAGGCACACCTGATACAAAGACTCCCTTACCTTTTTTTCAGTTACGGCAGGAAATAATGAGCAGCAGCCAGACCCTGGTAGTGAAACTGGGGACCAGCGTATTAACCGGCGGATCGCGTCGGCTGAACCGGGCACACATTGTCGAATTGGTGCGTCAGTGCGCGCAGCAACATGCGGCAGGCCATCGAATTGTGATTGTCACCTCTGGCGCGATGGCCGCCGGACGTGAGCATCTGGGCTACCCGGAACTGCCGCCGACCATCGCCTCAAAGCAGCTGCTGGCTGCGGTGGGGCAAAGCCGCTTAATCCAGCTGTGGGAGCAGCTGTTCTCCATTTATGGTATCCATATCGGTCAGATGCTGCTGACCCGTGCCGACCTGGAAGATCGTGAACGTTTCCTCAATGCGCGCGATACGCTGCGGGCTTTACTGGATAACCACATCGTGCCGGTGATCAATGAAAATGACGCGGTGGCGACGGCGGAAATCAAAGTCGGCGACAACGATAACCTTTCAGCACTGGCGGCGATTCTGGCCGGCGCGGATAAACTGCTGCTGTTGACCGATCAGGCGGGTCTGTTTACTGCCGATCCCCGCCATAATCCGCAGGCGGAACTGATTCAGGACGTCCGGGGTATCGATGACGCGCTGCGTGCGCTGGCCGGTGACAGTGTCTCCGGGCTTGGAACGGGCGGCATGACCACCAAGTTGCAGGCCGCTGATGTAGCCTGCCGCGCCGGAATTGATACCATTATCGCAGCTGGCAGCCGTGCCGGAGTCATTGCAGATGTTATCGACAGCAAGCCGGTGGGCACGCGTTTTCATGCCATGCAGACGCCGCTGGAGAACCGTAAACGCTGGATTTTTGGTGCGCCGCCTGCGGGAGAGATAACCGTGGATGATGGCGCACTCTCTGCAATTCTGGAGCGCGGCAGCTCACTGTTACCGAAGGGGATCCGCGAGATTAGCGGCAATTTCTCACGCGGCGAAGTGATCCGTATTCGCAGCCTTGAAGGTCGCGATGTTGCCCACGGTGTCTGCCGTTATAACAGCGATGCGATGCGAATGATTGCCGGGCATCACTCCCAGCAGATCAACGACATTCTGGGTTACGAGTATGGCCCGGTTGCCGTGCACCGCGACGATATGATTGTCAGTTAAGGAACAAGGCTTATGATGCTTGAAGAAATGGGTAAGGCCGCAAAAGCCGCCTCTTACCAGCTGTCGGTGCTCTCCACCGGGCAAAAAAATCAGGTGCTGATGACCCTTGCCGATCGTCTCGAAGCACAAAGCGATCAGATCCTCACCGCCAATGAACTCGACCTGGCGGATGCGCGCAAAAATGGCCTGAGTGAAGCGCTGCTGGATCGCCTGATGCTCAACCCGGCGCGTCTGAAAGGCATTGCCGATGATGTCCGTCAGGTTTGCCACCTGGCCGACCCGGTGGGCGTGGTGATCGATGGCGGCCTGCTGGACAGCGGCCTGCGTATTGAGCGTCGCCGCGTGCCGCTGGGCGTGGTCGGGGTGATTTACGAAGCGCGACCCAATGTGACGCTGGATGTTGCCTCGCTGTGCCTGAAAACCGGTAATGCGGTGATCCTGCGTGGCGGCAAAGAGACGTATCGCACCAATGGTGCCACCGTGCGTGTGATCCAGGATGCGTTAAAACAGCATGGTTTGCCTGCCGCTGCCGTGCAGGCGATTGAAAGCCCCGATCGCGAGCTGGTCAACCAGTTGCTGAAACTGGATCGTTATGTGGATATGCTGATCCCTCGCGGTGGGGCGGGTCTGCACAAGCTTTGCCGTGAGCAGTCGACCATCCCGGTGATCACCGGCGGTATTGGCGTATGTCATACCTTTGTCGATGCTGATGCCGATCAGAACGCGGCGCTGGCGGTGATCGTCAATGCCAAGAAACAGCGTCCAAGCGCCTGTAACTCGCTGGAAACCCTGCTGGTCCACGCTGCCATCGCCGACAGTTTTCTGCCTGCTTTAAGCCAGCGGATGAAAGAAGAGGGGATCAGATTACACGCCGATCCTCGCGCGATGACCCTGTTACAACAGGGGCCGGCAGAGGTGAGCGCGGTGACCGACGCACAGTATCGCGACGAATGGCTGGCGCTGGACCTCAATGTTAAGCTGGTGGACTCCCTTGATGAGGGCATCGCCCATATTCGTGAATATGGCACGCAGCATTCTGATGCCATCCTCACCCGCAGCATCACGAACTCGAACCGTTTTATTAATGAGGTGGATTCATCGGCGGTATACGTTAACGCCAGTACCCGCTTTACCGATGGTGCCGAGTTTGGTCTGGGAGCAGAAGTCGCGGTCAGCACCCAAAAGTTACATGCCCGTGGCCCGATGGGCCTGGAGGCGCTGACCACCTATAAATGGATCGCTTTCGGTAACGACACCCTGCGCCGCTAGGTTATTTTCATTCTTACGCCACAGGGATGTGGCGTTGTGCCCTTCAGGATAAGTTCTCGCTGTGCAAAATTAACAGGCGTGTTCAGATGATTACTTTCTCCCAGATATTGCCATTTGCTGCCATCGCCGCAGGGTTGGTGCTGACCCCTGGCCCCAATATGATTTACCTGGTTTCGCGATCCCTTTGTCAGGGCCGTAAGGCGGGCTGGATCTCGCTGGCTGGCGTGGCGATGGGTTTCATTTTCTATATGCTGTGTGCGGCAATGGGCATCACCGCGCTGATTATGGCGGTGCCACTTGCCTATGATGTGCTGCGCATCGCGGGGGCGCTTTACCTGTTGTACATGGCCTGGCAGGTCATCTTCGGCGGAAAATCACCTTTTCAGTTACGTCATCTGCCTGCTGACAGTAACCGCAAATTGTTCACCATGGGCTTACTGACCAATCCTCTTAATCCGAAAGTTGCACTGGTTTACCTGACCCTGCTGCCGCAGTTTATCAGGCCTGGACAGGGGGATGTCCTGGCGCAATCGCTGACACTCGGTACGGTGCAGATCGCCATCAGCCTGCTGGTCAACGCGCTGATTATCTATGCCGCAGGCACCATTGCCAGCCTGATGGCTGAGCGCCCTGTCTGGCAGAAAGTACAGCGCTGGCTGATGGGCACGGTGTTAACCGGCCTGGCGTTGAAAATGGTGTTTGACGGACGGAAATAACTCTGGTGATTAAATTTTCATCAGGCTGTGGTTTTTCAGGTGGTGCCTGCGGTAGCATGTAGTGACGTTGCTACCATTGCAGGAGAGGTTGATGAAAGTGACTACTATAACCAGCCGTTTGTTTAATCAGGCGCTGTCCAAAGCCAAAAAAGCGGCAGAAACGGGGCCGGTATACATTACGGATCGCGGAAAACCCGCCCACGTTCTTCTCACCTACCAGCAGTTTAAGCAGATGACCGGCTCACGCAGGAATATTCTGGATGCACTGGCCATGCCGGAAGCCGCTGATATCGAATTTGAGCCTGAACGCAGTACCATTATCAACAGGGAAACGGATTTCTGATGCGTTATTTACTGGATACCAATGTGGTTTCGGAACTGCGCAAAGCCGGGACGCGAAAAATTGATGCGAATGTTGCCCGTTGGGCGATGACGGTTGATGCGGGCGATCTGTTTATCTCTGCTATCACTTTACTGGAAATCGAAAGAGGGATCCTGAGTCTGGCGCGCAGGGATTTAAAACAGGCTTCGGTATTGCGGAAATGGTTTGATCTCCGGGTACAGAGCGAATTTGCGCATCGCTGCCTGCCGGTTGATGCTGATGTGGCGCTGCACTGCGCCGGATTGCATATCCCTGATAAACGTTCGGAAACGGATGCGCTGATCGCCTCTACGGCGTACTGGCATGACATGATTCTGGTGACACGTAATACCCAGGATTTTGATCACCTGGGAGTGGAGCGGGTTAATCCCTGGCTGGCGTCCTGACTGGCGTAAAACTCCGCCTCTACAGAGCAAAGCCGTCATTACCTTTCACACGGCTTTCTGTGGGTGTGGGAAATAATCCATTGCGCATCCCAGCGTTGCAAAAGTCAGGGCAGAAACTTACAGCCAGACGGGTTATCAGGCATAAAAAAACGGACGCCTCAGACGCCCGCTTATTTTCACTGTCGCAGCTTACTTAAGACAGCTGCTGCACTGGCCGCTCTGAATCTGCTGGAAGAAATCATTGCCTTTGTCATCCACCAGAATAAACGCCGGGAAATTCTCCACTTCAATTTTCCAGATCGCTTCCATTCCCAGTTCCGGATACTCCACGCACTCCAGGCTCTTAATACTTTGTTGCGCGAGGACGGCGGCTGGCCCGCCAATACTGCCAAGATAGAAGCCACCATGTTTGTGACAGGCATCGGTCACCTGCTGGCTACGATTACCTTTTGCCAGCATGATCATGCTGCCGCCGTGCGACTGCAACAGATCGACATACGAATCCATTCTTCCGGCGGTGGTTGGACCCAGTGAACCAGAAGCATAGCCTTCCGGCGTTTTCGCCGGGCCTGCATAATAAACCGGATGATCCTTCACGTACTGCGGCAGCCCCTCACCGTTATCAATACGTTCTTTCAGCTTCGCATGGGCAATATCACGCGCCACAATAATGGTGCCGCTGAGAGACAGCCGGGTGGAAACCGGGAAGTCTGAAAGCTGCGCCAGGATCTCCTTCATCGGACGATTGAGATTAACCTGCACCGCTTCGCCTTCTCCTGCCTGACGCAGACGTTCAGGAATAAATTTGCCCGGATTATCTTCCAGCTTCTCAATCCAGATGCCGTCACGATTAATTTTCGCTTTGATATTACGGTCGGCGGAACAGGAAACGCCCATCCCCACCGGACAGGAGGCACCGTGACGCGGCAGTCGGACCACCCGAATATCATGGGCGAAATATTTGCCACCAAACTGCGCGCCCAGCCCCAGATTCTGCGCCTCTTTCAGCAACGCCTGCTCCAGCTGAACATCACGGAAGGCCTGGCCATGCTCATTTCCTTCGGTAGGAAGGTTATCGTAGTAGTGAGTGGAAGCCAGCTTAACGGTTTTTAGTGTCGCTTCTGCTGAGGTGCCGCCAATGACAAAGGCGACATGGTAAGGCGGGCAGGCCGCCGTGCCGAGAGTCCGCATTTTATCCACCAGATAAGCCTGGAGTTTTCCCGGGGCCAGCAGCGCTTTGGTTTCCTGATACAGATAGGTTTTGTTGGCTGAGCCGCCGCCTTTGGCCACGCAGAGGAACTTATACTCGTCGCCGTCAACGCTGTAGAGGTCGATCTGCGCTGGCAGATTGGTGCCGGTATTCACCTCTTTGTACATATCCAGCGCGGCATTTTGCGAATAGCGCAGGTTATCTTCGATATAGGTCTGGTAGACCCCCTGCGACAGCGCCGCTTCGTCACCGCCGCCGGTCCATACCCGCTGGCCTTTTTTACCCATGATAATCGCCGTACCGGTGTCCTGACAGGTGGGCAGGATCCCTTTGGCGGCGATCTCTGAGTTGCGCAGAAATTGCAGCGCCACATACTTATCGTTTTCGCTGGCTTGCGGATCATCCAGAATATCCGCCACCTGCTGTTGATGGTCAGGGCGCAGCATAAAGGAAGCATCGTGGAACGCCTGTTTTGCCAGCAGCGTCAGGGCTTCTGGCTCCACTTTCAGTACGGGCTGACCATCGAATTCAGCGACGGAGACATGATCACGGGTGAGCAGATAGTAGTCGGTATCATCGTGCGCCAGCGGGAAAGGGTTCTGGTAATAAAACGGTTTATTTAACATCGCTCGCTTACTCCTAAAATTTAACCGCCGGAGGGCTCTCTCCGGCGGTTGTTAATCAGAACATCATTGCCATCCACGGGTAACCAATTACCAGCAGGGCGGCAAGGAAAATCGCCCCGAAGATAGTCCCCAGCCGCCAGTAGTCTTTGGTCGGCAGATAGCCACTGCCATAGTATATAGGGCTTGGGCCGGTGCCGTACGGAGTAATGATCCCCATGATACCCAGCGAGGTCACCATCAGCAGGCAGAAGACTTCCATATTCATGCCGGGAATGGTCGATGCGATGGTCAGCATGGCAGGCAACAGCGCGGTGGTGTGCGCGGTGGTGCTGGCAAACAGATAGTGCAGCAGATAAAACGCCAGCAGCAGCACAATAGTGGCGATGCCGGGAGAGATACCGCCCATCATCGCACCGCCTTCTTTACCCAGCCAGGCGATAAAGCCGGTGGAAGAGAGACCATCTGCCAGAGCAACCAGCGTGGCGAACCAGGCGAAGGTATTCCAGGCTGCTTTATTGCCGGTGATATCGCTCCACTCCAGCACGCCGGTCCACAGCATCAGCACAATCACTAACAGTGCGGCCATTGCCGGTTCAATAAAGCTTGCGGCGAAAATCCACATCACCAGCGCAGCACAGACCAGCACCAGTAACAGAATCTCATTACGTGACATCTTACCCAGTTTTTTCAGCTCACGGCTTGCCCACAGCGGAACCTCATCATTGACTTTGACTTCGGGCGGATAGAACCAGTAAGCCAGTAGCGGCATGGTCAGGATCAGTAACAATCCCAGCGGCAGGAAGGCGATAAACCAGGTACCCCAGGAGATGTTGATGCCAACGATACTTTTCACCAGAGCCAGTGCCAGCAGATTGGGTGCCAGCGCAGAAAGAAACATTGAGCTGGTAATACAGGCCGCGGTAATCGCAACCCACATCAGGTAAGAGCCAATTTTTCGCGCGCTGGGATCGTTCGGTTTAGAACCATAGAGCGGCGGCAGGTTAGAAATAATCGGGAAAATGGTGCCCCCACTGCGCGCGGTATTCGATGGGGTAAACGGTGCCAGCAGCAGGTCAGCCAGCGTAATGGCATAGCCCAGCGTCAGGCTGCGACGGCCAAGGTATTTAACCAGAATCAGCGCCAGACGGCGGCCAAACTGCGTTTTGTCGTAACCGGCAGCAAACATAAAGGCACCGAAGATTAACCAGACGGTGGAGTTACCAAAGCCGCTCACCGCCCATTTGAATGACTGGCCCGCCAGCTTAAATTTCGGGTCGGCCAGCTGTTCCGGGCTGAACAACAGCCACTGGCTGCCGAGCGCGATGACTACCACGCCGGTAAGGCCAATAACCGCGCCGGGCAGGGGTTCGAAAATCAGGCCAACGATTACCCCCACAAATACGGCGAAGAAGTGCCATGCGTGAGGTTCCAGTCCCTGCGGAACCGGCACCAACAACAGCAAAAGGCTGACGAAAACAGGTAGCGCCAGCATCAGCAGGCGTTTGCTACCGTCCTTCGCGTTGCCCGCTTTGTTCAGCGGCATAGAGATTGATTTATCAGTCATAGTTCAGATCTGCCAGTAGTTTAGAATTGGGTTCAGTCCAGTCGCTACCTGTCACTTTTTCTTATTTTCCTGCCATTTTCCGACTAACGGCGAGCGGTCATTCAGTCGCTTTCAGCACGTTAACTTATGCAGGAATAGTCATCTTCATGAAAAGAAAAATGACCTGTCGCATTATTTTTAATATGTATTAATAAAATGAAGGTGAATGACGTTAACTGAATATTTATATTCTGCGCCTTTTGATGTGATGATAATTGATCAAGATCAATAAACCACCTTTGCCAGTCTCTGATTTAATTTTTCAAATACCTGACTTTTTTATAAGGTTTATTTTTAACAGATGTGTAATTTAAAAAATCTGCGATTGTTCTGATGAGAGTGATTGTGTGTGATATATACACGAAGTTTTGATGTAATTAATTGAAAATTAACACTTTAAATCAAAAATTAAAAGTAAACGAGAGGTTAAATTAATGGGTGTTATTGTAATTTTTTTATTTTATGCACAATTTTATTCGCTGTATTTTCAGAACAGTACCGTGCTTCAATAGTTTTTTAACTAATGTAATCGATTTAGTAATTAAAAATAGGATTATATTGCATGCATGCCATCGATAAATAACCAGAGCGAAAAATAATTCCGGCAATCGAATATTAATTTCTTGTTTTAAAAATTCTGGAGTTGACAATTATGAGCAACCAATCGCTTATCTTCAGCCCGTTTACCCTGCCGAATGGTACTGAACTTAAAAATCGCCTGCTGATGGCACCAATGACTACCTGTACCGGCTATTTTGATGGCACGGTGAGTAGTGAACTGGTGGAATATTACCGGGCGCGCGCGGGTAGCATCGGAACCATCGTGGTGGAGTGCTGTTTTATCGACAGTCTCGGGCTGGCTTTTCCTGGCGCTATCGGTATCGATAACGACGAAAAAATAGCCGGTCTGGCAAAAATAGCGCAGGCAATCAAAGCTGAAGGCTCCAGGGCGATTCTGCAAATTTATCATGGTGGTCGCATGGTCGACCCAAAACTTATCGGCGGACGGACGCCGGTTGCACCCAGCGCGCTGGCGGCACCGCGAGAAGGTGCCGCAACACCGGTCGCGCTGACCACCGAAGAAGTGGCCGCAATGGTAGTGAAGTTTGGTGAAGGTGTCCGGCGTGCGATTCAGGCTGGCTTTGACGGCGTGGAAATACACGGTGCCAACACCTATCTTATCCAGCAGTTCTACTCGCCAAACTCCAACCAGCGCGACGACGAATGGGGCGGCAGCCGCGATAATCGTGCCAGATTTCCGTTAGCGGTGCTGGATATCACCCACCAGATGGTCCGCCAGTACGCTGATGATGCTTTTATTATCGGCTACCGTTTTTCCCCTGAAGAGATGGAAGTTCCTGGTATTCGTTTTGACGACACACTCTGGCTGCTGGAAAAACTGGCGGCGCGTGGCCTGGACTATCTGCACTTTTCACTGGGCTATGCGCTGCGATCGTCGATTGTTGATACCCGCGATCCGACGCCGTTAATCAGTAAGTATCTGGCACAACGCTCTGCGGCTCTGGCGGCGATCCCGGTAATGGGCGTCGGCGGCGTGGTAAATGAGGCGGATGTCAGTCAGGCGCTGGCGCACGGTTACGATCTGGTGGCCGTGGGGCGGGCGTGTATCGCTTATCCGGACTGGGCCGCTCGCATTGCCAGCGGGGAACAACCGGAACTGTACATCGACAGTACCCAACGCGAAGCAAAGCATATACCTGAACCGCTGTGGCGTTTTTCGCTGGTTGAAGCGATGATTCGTGACATGAGCATGGCCAGCGCGAAGTTTAAAGCGGGCACCTTCGTTGAGAAAGTGCAGGATGATGCCCATCAGCTGACCTTCAGCATCCAGCTTGAAAGCGATCGGATCGCGGCGATCGAGCTGGCTGACGGACCGGCCGACGATGTCAACTTCATCACCAGCTTTAGCGAAATACGCCAGCGTATTCTTACTGCCAACAGCCCGCATGTGGATGCCATTTCCGGCGCCACCTCGCAAAGTGAAGCGGTGAAAAAAGCCGTCTCCAAAGCAATGGTGAAATCCAGCAGGGAACGGATGATGGAGGAGGGCGGAAGTACCGGGGCAGCAGATGAGTATGACGTCGTGGTGGTAGGCAGTGGCGGAGCCGGTCTGGCGGCGGCCATCCAGGCCCATGATGAGGGTGCGCGGGTACTGATTGTGGAAAAAATGCCGACCCTCGGCGGTAATACCATTAAAGCCTCTGCCGGGATGAATGCGGCAGAAACCCGCTTCCAGCGGGTGAAAGGCATCCAGGACAGCAAAGCAAGCTTCTATGCGGAAACGCTGAAAGGCGGCAGAAACCTCAACAACCCGGCATTGCTGCACCGCTTTGTTGAAAATGCCCCCCAGGCCATTGAATGGCTGGCCGGTCACGGGATTATGCTCAATGACATCACCACCACCGGCGGCATGAGCACAGATCGCACCCATCGGCCAAGGGACGGGTCGGCAGTAGGCAGCTACCTGATCAGCGGATTAATGCGCAATATAGCCCGTCGTGAAATCACCATAATGACCGATACCACGGTGACCGAAATTCAGTCAGAGCAGGGCGAGGTCTGCGGTCTGTATCTGTTAAATGAAGAAAACGAACAGCTGATTATTCGCACCCGCAACATTATTATGGCCACCGGGGGATTCAGCGCCAACAGCCAGATGGTGGTGAAATACCGTCCGGATCTGGACGGTTTTGTCACCACCAATCATAAGGGGGCAACCGGCGGGGGAATTGCTCTGCTGGAGCACATTGGTGCAGGTACGGTGGACATGGGTGAGATCCAGATCCATCCAACGGTAGAACAGAACAGCTCCTATCTGATTTCGGAATCTATCCGCGGCGGGGGCGCTATTCTGGTTAATCAGCAGGGCAGCCGCTTCTGTAATGAGATGGAAACCAGAGATAAAGTATCGGCGCAGATTATCGCCCTGCCGGAGAAGAACGCCTGGATCGTCTTTGATGAAAATGTACGGATAAAAAACAAAGCCGCAGATGAATACATTGCACGAGGTTTTGTGGTCAGCGCGGATTCGCCTCGCCAACTGGCTGACAAGCTGGGGATGAGTCATCATCAGTTACTCGCCACGCTGGAACGCTATAACGGTTTTGTTGAGCCGCAGAATGACACTGATTTTGGACGTAAAACGGCAATGCGTAATCCGCTGAAAGCGGGGCCTTTCTACGCGATACAAATTGCCCCCGGCGTGCACCATACTATGGGCGGTGTCACCATCAATCCGGACACGGCGGTGCTGGATAAGCAGGGGCAGGTGATCCCCGGTGCCTTTGCTGCCGGTGAAGTGGTCGGTGGCCTCCACGGCGGGAACCGCATTGGCGGCAATGCCGTCGCTGATATCATTATATTTGGCACCCTGGCGGGCCATCAGGCGGCAAGCCGGGCAAAAAATTAAGTCATCTGCGCCCCGCCAGCCAACGGGGCGCGTCATAACAAGGAGCCTGTGATGTCGTCTGACTACCGCATATATGGCTACTCAGCCGTCTTAATGGGTTCTCCCATCCTGTTAAAATTGTTCGAAGATAACCAGACGCTGGCTTCTCAGGTATTTCGTCTGATTAAACAGTACGAAGACCTGCTGACCGTCAACCGCGCCCGCTCTGAGGTGATGGATATCAACCTGGCGGCGGGACGTCATCCGGTGGCGGTCAGCGCGCCGGTTTTTGCCTTAATCAAATGTGCGCTGGCGGCCAGCCTGCTGGAGGAGAGCTGCTTTAATCTGACCATTGGTCCACTGGTCAAGCGCTGGCGTATTGGTTTTAAAGGCGACAGCGTGCCGCCTGCCGACGAGATAGCCGGGCTATTACCGCGCACCCGTCCGCAACAGGTGGTGCTGGATGAGTCCGCTGGCACGGTGTTTTTGACCCGGCCCGGGATGGAAATTGACCTGGGGGCGATAGCAAAAGGGTTTATTGCTGACCGGGTTCGGGATTATCTCCGTGCGCAGGGCACGGAGCGGGCGCTGATCAACCTTGGAGGCAATGTCCAGACATTGGGCGCACCACCTGACGGCTGGTCTGTCGGACTGAAAAAGCCTTTTGCGGCTGCCGATGCACTGCTCGGCGCAATTAAGGTCACCGATAAATCTGTGGTCACGTCCGGAATATATGAACGCTACTTTGAGCAGGATGGACGCCGCTATCACCATATCCTTGATCCGCGCACCGGCTACCCGCTGGAGAATGAGCTGGAGAGCGTCACCATTGTCTCTGCGGATTCACTCGACGGCGATATCTGGACCACGCTGATTTTTGGTATGGGGGTGGAAAAGGGATGCGCGGCACTGCGCCAGCAGCCAGGAGTTGAGGCGATCTTTGTGACCAGACAGCATGAGGTGATCCTCTCTTCTGCTCGTCAGTTCTCCTTTACCCTGCTGGATAAAGCGTACCGGCTGATTACTGGCAGTACTGTTTAAGCAGCTCGTGGTGCTCTGCTTTCAGGCGGTAATGGTAAACAGGACGTCCGGTCAGTCCGTAATGGACGCTGGTATAAAGGATGTCAATTTGCGCAAGCCAGATCAGATATTTACGACATGACACCCGCGAAATATTCACCGCGCTCGCCAGCTCGTCGGTGGAAAACTCGTTCGCCGGGTGAGCATCAATCCACTGACACAGGGTGCGCAGGGTTTGCTGGGTCAGACCTTTCGGTAATTTGCGGGCATCGGCAACAACGGGCGTCCCGCTGTGCATCAGACGGTCAACATCAGCCTGTTCGTAATACTGATGTGACACCATCAGCTTTTTCTTCTCACGCCAGCCGGTCAGGGCCTCTTCGAAGCGAGGAAACTGGAAGGGTTTCAGCAGGTAATCCACCACTCCGTAATGCATTGATTTCTGAATAGTCGCGGCGTCAGAGGCGGAGGAGATCACAATCACATCAATCGGGCTGAGGGCCGCACGCAGCACGGGCAGCAGATCCAGCCCGTTGTCCTGTTGCAGATAGACATCCAGCAGGATCAAATCAATATGCAACGACGGATTGTTGATCATCTCTTCGGCCTGACGCAGGGTGGCTGCGTGACCGCAGCAGGCAAAGCCGGGCACCTGGCTGACATAAACGCGGTTCAGCTCTGCAACCATGGCATCGTCGTCAACGATCAATACATTTATCACTTATTTTTCCTTTCACTGTCCCAGGGTAACTGAACAAAAAACTGGGTAAAGACGCCAGGTTCGGATTCTACGGTAATCGTGCCGCCGAGCTGTTCAACCTGCTGCCTGGCGAGAGCCAGTCCGACGCCGTGTTCACCACCTTTGGTGGAAAATCCCTTATCGAAAATCAGCGGGACCTGTTCAGGGGGAATACCCGGACCGTCGTCGCTGACTTCGCAACCCAGCCAGCCATTCTGATAGTGCAGCAGCACGCTGACTTCGCCTGCGGGCTGGCCCGACATGGCTTCAAGCGCATTCTCGATAAGATTACCGAGCACCGTAATCAGCACGGCAACCTGCTGTTCATTGGGATTATCCGGTACCAGACACTCTTCTGCCAGCGTCAGTATATGGCCTGCATCGCGCGCACGGTTCATTTTACCCAGCATAAAACCGGCAATGACCGGCGATCGCAGCTTGTGCTGCAAAGAGCCAATCTCTTCCTGATAGTTATTGGCGGTTTGCAGAATGTAATCTTCCAGCTTGCTGTAATTTTTCATATGCAGCAGGCCGAGGATCACGTGCAGTTTATTCATAAATTCGTGCGACCGTTCGCGCAGCGCATCGACATAGCTGACCATACCGTCCAGCCGCTGCATCAGCATCTGGATTTCCGTTTTGTCGCGAAAGGTACTGATTGCGCCAATCACCTGATTATTGTTGCGCACCGGCAGAATATTGCACAGAAACAGGCGGCCATAGCTGCGAATTTCCCGATCCTGTACCGGTTTGCCGCTGCGCAGTACCTCACCCAGCGCGGCCACCAGCGGGCCTGGCTCGACGCGTTTGCCCTGCTGGAATTCATCCGGCGACAACAACATTTTACGAGCGGCATGGTTAATCAGCGTCACCCGCTCCTGGCTGTCGATGGCGATGACACCCTCTTTCAGGGATTGCAGCATGGCCTGTCGTTGTTCAAAAAGGGATGAAATTTCATGCGGTTCAAGGCCAAAAAGGATTCGCTTAAGCATTCGTACCAGCACGCCTGTCCCCAGTGCGCCAATCAGCGCACTGAACAAAACGGTCCACAGCACGTTCCAGCGGCTGCGGCTGATTTGGTCCGCCACCTTACTGAGGGAGATGCCAACGGAAACCACGCCGATTTGCTGGTGCCGATCGTCCCAGACAGGCGTGAATACGCGCATAGCTTCGCCGAGCGTCCCCCGGTTTACCGCCGCATTTTCATGTCCGGCGAGGGCGGGATTGATATCATCGCCAATAAATCGTGCGCCGATGGTGGCAGGGTTAGGATGGGAGTAGCGGATACCCTGCATATTGGTTATCACCACGAACATCAGTCCGTTGCGCTGCTGAACGCGATTTGCCACGGTCTGGATGCGATAGCTGTCGGGCGGCAACGTCAGGCTCTGTTTTACTTCGGGATCGTCCGCCAGCGTGCGGGCTACGGCAAAGGCGGCAGCTTTCACACCATCGCGGGTGAGATTGCTGATATGGACAAAATACAATGCAAAAATCACCACCAGCATCGGGACAATCACGCAGCCTACCATCAGTGACACCGAGGTACTGAGTTTCAATGGTCGCCTGGGTGCAGGCTTATGGAGTTGTGTGTCAGCCATTATTTTCCCATTGCAAAGCGCAAACCGTGATTATCGCTGATGGCCCGGCATTGATAAAGCGGTGCAGGCCATTCACCTGGCGCACTGTACAGCAGATGTCACCCCTGACGATGTTAACAACAGGATTATTCCTCAGGTGGTGGAGGCATTAAGTCAGGCGCTTTTTCAGGAAATAAACGAGGGACGAAATATCTGGAGCAGGCATTATTCATCACGGAAAAAAGAAGTCACAGGACGGTCCCTTTCAATTTTTACCGATGTAAAAACTGAAAATATATTGCTTGTGCATATTGGGGAATCGTAATAATCGAATATGACTGAGCGGCCCGTGCGGAATTAATTATATTTAGTGTCGTTTCGCACCAGCCAGCATAAAAATACCTGCTATATTTTTCGGTGGTCTACACACACTGTTAAGGAAAATAAAATGCAGAAACTATCTGGCGTCATTTTAATTGCTTCTCTGGCTTTCGCTCCGGTGGTATTCAGTGCTCCGCAGGGTACGCTCAGCGTGCATATTCTGAATCAGCAAACGGGGCTTCCTTCGGCAAACGTTAATGTCACCCTGGAAAAACAGCAGAATAACCAGTGGGTCCCGCTGGCCGATGGCAAAACCGATAATGACGGGCGCATTAAATCGCTGTTTCCGTCCGATCAGGATATGCAGCCCGGAAATTATAAAGTCACCTTTAAAACGGGTGACTATTTTCATCAGCAAAAGATGGCCTCTTTTTTTCCTGAAGTCCCGGTACTGTTCACGGTGACGGAAAAAAATGAAAAACTGCATATTCCGTTGTTACTCAGCCAGTTTGGCTATTCAACCTACAAAGGGAGTTAACCGCCACCGCGTTCCCGGCGGGTGGCCGGGAGCGCTTGCTGCCTTATTAATCTCCCCTGGCCGCGCATTTATTCTTGCTGTTCCACATCGTCTGTTGGATTGCCACTGCGCGCTCGCTGGCCATTATTCTGTTCAGCCTCGCCTCTTTACCCCCTTTATCAACGACTCTGGTAAAGTGTCTCGCCCTGCTGTATTTCGCTATCGTTCGGGAAGCAGCCGGACTTTCAGATGGTCGCGTTAAAAAGGAAAGAGTGAATGCTGAAAGAGAATTTCAACGAATTGCAGATCTTTCTGGTCGTTGCACGGGAACGAAGTTTTACCCGAGCCGCCGCAAAACTGGGCGTGTCACAATCCGCTCTCAGCCATGCTATTAAGGCGCTGGAGGCGCGTCTTAATCTGCGGCTGCTCACCCGCACCACCCGCAGCGTCGCCGCCACCGAAACCGGTGAACGCATTATTGCCTGCCTCGAACCCCGCCTCGCTGAAATTGAACAGGAGCTGGAAACGCTGGTGCAGTTGGATGGCGCGCCGTCCGGCAATATCCGGCTGTCGGTAGGCGAACATGCAGCACGCAGTTTGCTGTGGCCAAAGTTAAAACCTTTTTTGCAGCAATACCCGGAAATCAACGTCGAACTGGTGGTCGATAATGGTCTGGTTGATATTGTCGAAGGGCGTTTTGATGCCGGGATACGGCTGGGAGAGAGCGTCGATAAAGACATGGTTGCGGTGAGGATCGGACCGGACATGCGCATGGCTGTCGTCGGCTCACCTGACTATTTTGCCACCCATCCTCTTCCGGAGACGCCGTATGATCTCCAGCATCATCGCTGTATCAACATGCGCCTGCCTACCGCAGGAGGTTTGTATCACTGGGAGTTTGAGAAAGACGGTAAGCCGCTGCGGGTCAAAGTTACCGGGCAGTTAACCTTCAGCCTGTTAACGGAAAGGGTGGACGCGGTGCTTTCTGGCTTCGGGATCAGCTGCCTGCCGGAGGATCTGGTTCAGCAGCATGTGGAATCGGGTGCGCTGATTCAGGTGTTAGAGGCGTGGTGCCCCAATTTTTCCGGTTATTACCTCTACTACCCCAGCCGCAAACAGCACCCGCCTGCGTTCGCCTGTTTGATTGACGCGCTGCGTTACTGACAGGGCCTGAAAACGCGCGTCAGGCCCATCAGTGACTAACGTCCCACGCGCGCCTGGATGGCGGCAGGATAGCGCTCGCCCACAATCTTAACCGCTGTCAGCGCCCCGGCAATCTTCTGCAACTCATCCGGGGAGAGCGTGAAGGTCGTCGCGGCAAGATTTTCATCCAGCCGGTGAAGTTTGGTTGTTCCCGGAATGGGCACAATCCAGGGCTTTTGCGCCAGCAGCCATGCCAGCGCAATCTGGGCAGAGGTGACCCCTTTTTCTGCCGCCAGCTCTGCCAGCAGCAGCACCAGCTTTTTGTTCGCTTCCAGCGCTTCTGTGGCAAAACGCGGAACCTTACTGCGGAAATCATCCTCACCAAAGGTTGAACCGGCATTGATGGCACCGGTCAGGAACCCTTTACCTAACGGGCTGAAAGGCACAAAGCCAATGCCCAGTTGCTCCAGCAGCGGTATGATCTCCTGCTCCGGCTCTCGCCACCACATAGAGTATTCACTTTGTAATGCGGTAACCGGCTGGACGGCGTGGGCGCGGCGGATGGTCTGTGCCCCGGCTTCGGAAAGACCAAAATGCCTGACTTTTCCCTCAGCGATCAGATCTTTCACGGTTCCTGCCACATCTTCAATCGGGACATCGGGGTCAACCCGGTGCTGATAAAGCAGGTCGATCACCTCGGTTTTAAGCCGTACCAGCGAACCTTCCACTGCCTGACGGATGTGTTCCGGCCGACTGTTTAAAATTTGCTGTTTATTATCATCACCAAAAGTGAAGCCAAATTTAGTGGCAATCACCACCCGATCGCGGAAGGGTTTCAGGGCTTCGCCGACCACCTCTTCATTCAGGTACGGGCCATAAACTTCTGCGGTATCGAAAAAAGTGACGCCACGTTCCACCGCCGCACGGATCAGTTCAACGGCTTTGCGGGTATCCGTTGCCGGGCCATAACCGTAGCTCAATCCCATACAGCCCAGTCCCAGCGCTGAAACTTCCAGCCCGGATTTTCCGAGATAACGTTTTTCCATCGTTCTGTCCCTCATCGTCAGTTTTGCAGGGATTACACGTCCAGCTTACGCGCAGTAAGCCACTCCACTCTGGCGGGGTCGCGATGCGAGAAAAAAGCGCTGGTGGCGCTGTCCATCGCGGTAATTTGCCCCATTTCCGCCTCGCTAAGCTGAAAATCCAGAATATGCATGTTTTCTTCCATGCGTGCTTTGCGTACGGTTTTTGCCAGAGAGACGATTCCACGCTGGAAGATCCAGCGCAGCACAACCTGACCGACGCTTTTGCCATATTTCTCACCAATGGCAGTCAGCTGCGGATGCTGAAATAAGCCGTTTTTACCCTCAGCGAAGGGGGCCCAGGCCTCAGGCTGAATACCCCGGCTCTGCATCCAGGGGACGGGATGCAATTGCTGGTTAAATGGGTTGACTTCAATCTGATTCACCGCCGGAACCACCTTATTAAAAGCCATCAGATCGGCCAGCCGGTCCGGATGAAAATTGCTGACGCCAATAGCGCGAATTTTTCCGGCATGGTGCAATTCTTCCATCGCCCGCCATGCGCCATGTACATCGCCATAGGGCTGGTGGATGAGATAGAGATCAACATAGTCCAGTTGCAGGCGATTCAGGGAGCGCTCGAACTGGGCTTTTGCCCCCTGATAATGGGTGTCCTGAAGCCACAGTTTGGTGGTGACAAACAGCTCGTTGCGGGCAATGCCGCTCTGCTTAAGCGCATTTCCCACCTGCGTTTCATTCTGCCAGGACGCGGCGGTATCAATCAGCCGGTAGCCGACCTCCATTGCGTCCAGAACCGCGCGTTCACATTCCGCGGCATCGGTCATCTGGAAGACGCCAAAGCCGAGCAGGGGCATGTTAACGCCATTATTCAGTTTTACAGTTTGCATCATGTCATCCTTACGCTGCACAGGGAGGTAACCTTAGCGCAGGGGGACGGATTTTTTCAGTGGCGTAATCTGCAAGGGGCTATCAGCTCAGCTCATCAATCAGCCCGGAGCGGGTGCTTCTGGCAGGGAAGTAAGCGGATTCGAAGAAGAAAGAGTAGGGAGATCACGCTGCATGGCAGGCAATCTGTCAGCGGCACTCAGCAAATGAGATGCTGACAAATCGCCCTGTTTACCAGAACCACGAGCACATGGCGCAACAGTAAACTATTGTAATAGAAAGCAATATAAGCTCTACAGGTTTAATAAGCGTCATGGTTTTCACTGGCGGTTTTGGTTAAGTACTTAATTCATCGGTCCGGCTGTCAAAAACTTTAACCGAAAGTGGCCTGTTACTTGTATTTATTACAAAAAGAGCTACGCCAGCCGTTATCTTGCGCCGACAGCTTCGCTGCGCTCCTCAGCAGAAAGCCTGTATACCCGTGAACGACTCCCGGCAGATGCACCCTGTCGATACGCCGACCTTATCACCGCCAGCGCGGTGAGCATCACAGCAAGAAGAGAGGCCGGGCGATAGCGGCCTGCAAGGATCTTCGTCAATGTCATGGCTGTTCACCTGAGAATACTCCGCAAGCCGTCAGGCAACCTTGCCCCTGACCGGGAAGAACGACTACAGTTCTGGTTCGAAAGATCTTTCCCCGGAACGCAGACGACAGGGAGCCATAATGAAAAAAGTCCTTGGCACTTTTTTACCGTTGTATACCACCACCCTGTTGATGTTGCTTGGTTCCGGCCTGCTGACGACTTACGTCTCATTGCGGCTGGCTCACCAGCAGGTCAGCGGCGGCCTGATTGGCGGCATCACCGCCGCCCATTACATAGGGTTGGTGATCGGCGGCAAAGTCGGGCACAACCTGATTGCCCGTGTCGGACATATCCGTGCCTATGTGGCCTGTGCCGGAATTGTCACCGCCTCGGTACTGGGGCATGGCATTACCGACTATCTGCCGATGTGGATTTTTCTGCGCCTGATTATCGGTTTGTGCATGATGTGCCAGTATATGGTGCTGGAAAGCTGGTTGAACGATCAGGCGGAAACCGAACAGCGTGGAATGATTTTTGGTTTCTACATGGCCGCAACCTATCTGGGGCTCTCCTTTGGACAGATTATCCTGATGACGGAGATTGGCTCCGGCAGCAGCAGTTTGCTGATTGTGGCTCTCTGTTTTGCGCTCTGTCTGGTTCCCATCGCCCTGACCACCCGCACCAATGCGCAGCCCATGACGCCTGCTCCTATGGAGCTGGGCTATTTTTTCCGCACCATCCCTAAAATTCTGCTGATCATTCTGATTACTGGCATGGCCGTCGGCGCGTTCTACGGTATGACGCCGGTCTACACCAGCCTGTTGGGCTTCAGCACCCAGCAAACTGGCCTGTTTATGGGGATCACCATTTTTGCCGGCTTGATCTCGCAGTTTCCCCTCAGCTGGCTTTCGGACCGAACGGACCGGCACCGGCTGTTACTGTGTACGGCGTTACTGTATGCGCTGGCTGCGCTGCCACTGATGTTGCCCTTTCGGTTTGATTTCTGGTGGGTGGTGCTGGCCGCCTTCATCACCAGCATGATGCAGTTTTCTCTCTATCCACTGATTGTGGCGATGGCAAACGACAGTGTGATGGCGGAACGCCGTGTTTCGCTGACCGCCTGCCTGCTAATGGCCTTTGGTGTCGGAGCCTGTATCGGTCCGCTGGTAACCGGTGCGCTGATGCAACCTTTGGGCGGCAATCTGCTTTATGGCTTCTTTTGTCTCTGCGGGATCGGCATTGCCGTAATCAGTCAGCTTCATGCCAGAGTGCAACCGGAGACGAGTGATGCGGCCATTCCGAATGTCGCGATGCCAGACAGCCTGACCAGCTCGCCGCTCGCCGCCGCACTGAATCCTACCATTGCTGAAGAGGAGATTCAGGCGACGATGGTGAATACCGAAGAGGAGCAACAGGAGCAAGCGGAAGTCGCGGAAAAATAAGCCCGACGGTAAATGCGCCTCATCAGGCCCGGCACTCAAGGCAGAGCCTGATGAAACATTCTTTCGTTGAAAGAACTGTTTGACGATGTTTGCCCGGTTTGATTACTATAACGCGACATTTTACTTTTCTTTTAGCCAAATACACAGAGGACATATCCCGCTCCGTAAGGATCTCAACGGACCGCTGACTGGTAATCATGATGATTATGAATAAAGCCCGTATTAACTCTTCCTCCTCCCGGCTGTTTTTGTCAGCCATTCTTTCCAGTGAACATCACTGGTGTAGTGGCCTTTAGGCATTCTCTCCCACGTTATTTCTTCAACAGACTTTTTTGTGGCGATCTGTTCATGCCGCAACCCTGTCGCTGTTTTCTGAATTCATCATTTTTCCGGAGAGAAAATGAAATACTGGTTGTTTTTAGCTTTTGCCATTCTGGCGGAAGTGACTGGCACGCTGTCGATGAAGTACGCCAGCGTCAGCGGTAACTTATCAGGTCATGCCGCAATGTATTTGATGATCACCCTTTCCTATATTTTTCTTTCACTGGCGGTCAGACGCATTGCCCTGGGCGTGGCCTATGCCCTGTGGGAAGGGGTAGGGATTGTGCTGATTACCCTTGGTAGCGTTCTGGTATTTGAAGAGGTGCTCAGCCCGTTAAAACTGGCCGGACTGGCGGTAATGCTCGGCGGTATCTGGCTGATTAAATCGGGTTCTCCCGCGCCGGAAAAGGCCGGCCACGCTCAGGAGGTCAGTCATGCCAGCCGGTGATGTTGTCCATTTGCTCTGGCTGGCGCTGGCCATTGTGCTGGAGATTATTGCGAATATTGCCCTGAAATGGTCAGAAGGTTTCCGGCGGCCGGTTTATGGGGTCGGTTCAATCCTCTGCGTATTAGCGGCCTTCAGTGCGTTGGGGCAGGCAGTAAAGGGTATCGATCTCTCCGTGGCGTATGCGCTGTGGGGCGGTTTCGGTGTCGCCATGACGATTTCAGCAGGCTGGATCCTGTTTGGGCAAAAGCTGAATGCTAAAGGCTGGGCAGGACTGGCCTTGCTGCTGCTGGGAATGGTGATGTTGAAGCTGGCATGAAAAAGCGGACGGCCTGCTATATGGCAAGGCCGTTCAGTCGTCATTCAGCGACCTGCGGGTAAACAGGCCGGTGAGGATAATGGCAAATAAAGCAAAAGCACCGCCGAGGGCGGTATTTTCCAGACGGTGAGCCGCGACCGCCGTTTGCGACATCCCCAGGCTGGCAATCATAAACACCACCATCAGGGTGACAAAAAAACTGAAGACAAAATAAGATTTTGAAATCAGCGAGTAAGAGAAGGTAAACACGATAAACCCGCAGAGGATAAATCCACAGGTCAGCAATAATGGCGTATGCCAGAAGTGGATCAGTATCGCGGCCACCACACTGCCGATCAGGGTCCCTGACACTCTTGCCCGCACGCGTGAAAGCGTATCCTGATAGTGATTGCGCAGGCAGAACAACAACGTCATTCCCGCCCAGTAGCCATTTTTCAGATGTAACAGTTCCACCGTGGTCAGGACCAGGCACATGGTCAGCAAGGCAAGAATAACCGAGCATTGCAGATGGATCTTATGACGATAGTCATGGGTGGTAGCGCGTAAAAAGCTCAGCCAGTATCGCGGGTTAAAGTCGTGTCGTTGAAAGTTAAAACGACGAAACAGCAGCGCCAGAAACAGCATCTGGACGAGGCCGCCTGCACCGGTCATTGCCGCACGCATGGCCGCATGTTCCAGCCCGCCCGCATAGTAACCCGATACCAGATAAGCGATGGACCACTGCAACAGCATCCACCAGGCGCTGCTGTCGACATCCGCCATCGCGACATAAAGTCCGGCATACAGCATGGCTCCGGCGATATAGAGCGGCAACAGGTTGCCAGCCAGACAGCCAAGCCAGCAGGAGAACGCCAGCCCTGAGGTGGTCACCAGCAGCAGCGACAGCGACGAGTCACCCCAGGTTTTGTTTGCGCCGAAGGCCAGCGTCAACGCACCGCTGGCAATCACGCTGGCGGCGGAGACCTGATTTAACAGAAAACCGGCCAGGCAGATGGCGATGATGGCTGGCAGGCAGCACAGGCCCAGCAGGATATCGTGTCGTAACTCAGGAGCAGGGCGCATTAATTAACAGCATCTCCGGCGGCGGAAAAAAGCGATCTTGCAGAGGTGAATGGTTTTTGGCAAGACGCGCGACTGAGGGGGTCGAAACGAACAGCGCGATCGCCGGTAAAAGGTGCAGGATAGCGCACGGTGTGAAAAATCAGCGGCCTTCGTATCATTCGACCTTACTCCGGCCCGTGTTTTCGGGCATCAGTCACAGAAGGTTTGCAAAACGCGGAAGTGCTGTTTAGGCTGTTGCGCAAGGTGATGGTGTTCCACCTTTCCCAACCGCCCCGCCTGGCCGGGGCTGATGACGCCTGATATCGCATCTTTTCACTATGAAGAGGATGGGTTTCAGGTGCCTGTCACCTGCCTGACACCCCTCTCTGTAAACGTCTTGAGGACATAATGATCAAATCTTTAATTGCCGTCGTTATTGGGGGATCTGCGGGCTGTGTGATCCGCTGGCTGCTGGGGATCCGGCTGAATGCGTTGTTTCCTGAACTGCCGCCGGGTACGCTGCTGGTCAATCTGGTGGGCGGCTTTATTATCGGTGCAGCGATGGCCTGGTTTCTGCGCAATCCGCAGATCGATCCGGCCTGGAAGCTGCTGATTACCACCGGATTGTGCGGTGGCATGACCACCTTCTCTACCTTCTCGCTGGAAATTGTCACCCTGATACAGACCGGCAAGATGCTGTGGGCAATGATCTCTGTTTTTACCCATGTGGTGGGGTCGCTGTTGATGACCTTTGCCGGGTTCTGGCTGATGACGTTGCTGCTGGGATAAAATCACGGCTAAACCCGTTGGCCTCTCCCGCTCTGTAAGCATGTCTGTCAACCCGGAAACGGTCTGACGGCAGGGGCATCAGCGGCAGGATGCGCCATCCGTGGCGCGTTGTGCTACTCAAACAATCGTCTGGGGCGCAGGATCATCCTGAAGATGTTTTTTGAAGTGTTTTTCGATCTGTTCCAGCGTTTTACCTCTGGTCTCTGGCGCAAAGAGGATGGCAAAAATCCCGCCTGCAATACCAATTGCTGTGAAGGCAAAGAATGTCATGGTCAGGCCAAAGGTTTCCAGCAGGATCGGGAACATAAAGGCAATGGAGAAATTGGTCATCTGCATGGCAAACACCGAAATTCCGTTTGCCATGCCGCGGATACGCATCGGAAACATTTCTGACAGCAGCAGCCAGGTGACCGGGGAGAGGGCACCCTGCTGAAAGCAGAGGAATACCAGCATCCCGGCCAGCACCAGATAACTGCGCAGCACATCAGGATGACCATCGACCGTTTCCGGCATCAGCCAGGTAATCAGACCAATTGCCAGCAGCGTACAGGTGCAGCCAATCTGGCCGACCAGCAGCAGCGGTCGGCGGCCAAACCGGCTGAGCAGCATAATGCCCACAAAGGTCATGATCACTGAAATAACGCCGTTAGCGATGGTTGCCAGCAGTGAGGCGTTGGTGCCCAGCCCGGTGGCCTGCAACATGGTCGGCGCATAAAACATAATGGTATTCACCCCCGACAGCTGTTGCAGCATCGCAATACCAATCCCCAGCGCCACCAGCCGCTTCATCCACACGGAAATGGTTTTCTGCCGCCGGGCATTTTTCTGGCTTTTCGGATCCATCGATTTACGGATTTCACTCATTTCACGCTCAACCATGCGGGAATGACGCGTGCGTTCCAGCACGTCACGGGCTTCGCGGTAGCGCCCGTGCATCGCGTACCAGCGTGGCGTATCCGGCAGAAACAGCATACCCACCCATAAAATCACCGCCGGGACGCAGGCGACCCCCAGCATCCAGCGCCAGGTGGTTTCTCCGCCCCAGACTTCATTGATCGCTGCGTTGCTGGTGTAGGCGATCAGCTGGCCGGAGACAATCATCAGTTCCTGAAGCGTGACAAACTGCCAGCGACGATTGGCCGGAACAATTTCTGCAATGTAGATCGGCACGATGGCCGCCGCGCCACCCACGGCCAGACCGAGGATAAAGCGAAAGGTGATCATGATGGTCACCGTGGGGGCCATCGCGCAGCCCAGCGAACCCAGCATAAAGACGATCGCCATGATCAGAATGACTTTTTTACGGCCAAAACGGTCGGCAACCCGACCGGCAAATACCGCGCCAATGGCGGAGCCGAGAATCAAAAAGCTGGTGACCATACCGGTGGTCAGTGAAGTGAGGTGCAGATCGTGCTTCATAAAAAGCAGAGCGCCGGCGATAACGCCGGTGTCATAGCCAAACAGCAATCCGCCAAGCGTGGCGATAAAAGCAATTACTTTCACCAGCGGTTCGGTTGGCTGTAGTGCCGTGGTGCCGGATGGCCCGCTGTTTGATGGTTCAGTCACAAGTTACTCCCTGGCTAATGCTCTCGTTGTGGTTATTGTGTGACAGGAGTCACACCAGTTTTAAATCTAATTCACCGCTGGGGTTTTGGTAGCAAATGGGGGAAATAAATTACAAAGTGCGGAATAAACAGGCAAAGCGTCTGATAAATCGACAAAATGGGGAGCATCACAGAGCCAGATAAACAGCAGGGTGAGGAACGGCCAGCAATAACGCAGCAATCGCCGGAGTGATTCCGGCAATTTCAGGAGGATTACGGCAGGTTATGCCTGGGCACTGACAGAGGGGCAAAGGGGCTTGAGGGGGCGGGCACCCGGTGGCAGCTGTCAGGCATTAAAGCCCGTTTTGTCGGGGATAATTCCGCGACGATAACCGCCATTTGTGGATTCTGCATTGCATTATACTCATCCAGCCAGGCCTGATACTGCGCCATAATCAGCGCGGTATTTTCCTCCGGCTGGCTGGTACGAATGTACAGCTGCGCGGACAGGCGCGTGTTGTCCAGAATATAAACTTCGTACTTCTTATTCCAGGCCGGTGTGTCAGCGCGCTCACGCAGGGTTACATCATTAAAACGCAGATGCCGCCAGCGCGTCAGTCGCTCATAAAAGTGTGCTTTATCCATACGGATTGGTCTCTCCGCTTTCTGGTGAAAATTAAGTTTAATTAAATCTTTACCCGTTTTATTTTTATCCTGGGCTGTTTAAATTTAACCTAAAAAAGAAAATTAGCCAGTTGAGGGATTTTTTTCGGAAAATTCTAAGCTCAGCGCAAACTTTTTTTTATTAATGAGTTGATATTTATATTATTAAATTGGCTATCCTGAGCGGAGAGATAAATGTTTTAAGCGGTTTTCCCGGCCTTTGCTACCGCTGACCGGGAAATTTGGTGATGAAAAAGAGCGGGCGGCGGATAAAAAGGCGGCGGGGAAGTAAATGTATTAATTTAGTTACTTATTTCACCGCGCCTTCAGTCACGCCGCTGATAAATTTGCGTTGAAAGACCAGAAACACGGCCACCAAAGGCAGGATCACAATCATGGCACCGGCCATCAGCACCGGGATATTTACCGTATTTTTGTTCTGGAAAAACATCATACCGATCGGCAGCGTGCGCAGTTCGTCTTTGTTGACCAGAATCAACGGGATAAGAAATTCATTCCACGTCCAGATAAACAGTAACAGCGCCAGCGTGGTCAGCGTGGGCACAATGGCCGGAACCAGCAGTCGCCACAAAATCCGCCAGCGTTTTGCGCCGTCCATCACTGCGGCTTCCACCAGTTCTTTGGGCACCTGCTGGAAGGCGGTGGCAATCATCAGCGTGGTAAACGGCAGTGACAGCGCAACCTGCGGCAGGATCAGCGCCAGATACGTGTTGGTCAGACCCATCCAGTGCAACTGGTGATACAGCGGAATGATAAAAGCTTCGCCGGGCAGCACCATACCCAGCGCCATCAGCGCGGCAAAAACCCGTTTGCCAGGGACACGTAAAAAAGCGAAGCCAAATCCCGATAAAATGCCCAGCCCAATGCTGGCGATCACCACCGGAAACACCACCAGCACCGAGTTAAGGAAATAGGTGCGAAAGTGGCCTTCCTGCCAGGCGGAGAGATAGTTGGCCATACTCAGCTGAGAGGGCAGGGTAAACACACCGGCAAACAGCTCACTCTGGGTTTTAAACGACGTCAGCAGCGCCATCAGAAACGGCAGAACCGTGGCAATGGCGACAAACCAGATAACCGCCCGCGAAATAAGCGAATTTCCCCGCATCAGTAACGCTCCCTGATAGCAAAATGAATAATGCTGTTAATGGTAAAGACCAGCAGCATGCCGACTATCGCCACCGCCGACGCATAGCCGTAGTGGCGCAGATCGAAGCCCTGTTGATACATATATAAATTGGTGACCAGCGTGGAGTTGCCCGGCCCGCCGTGGGTCATCACATAGACCAGATCAAAGGCTTTCAGGCTGGAAATCACCGTCAGCAGCAGCGCCACGCGGATTTCAGGGCGCAGGCCCGGCAGGGTGATGCGGATAAATTTCTGCCGGCGTGACGAACCATCAAGATCGGCGGCTTCGAGCAGGGAGGGATCCATTCGCTGGATGCCCGACATAAACAGCACCAGGCAAAAACCAAAAAAATACCAGGTCGCGACCAGACCCACCGCCGGTAAGGCCCAGTTAAAATCCCCCAGCCATGAGAGGGCGAACTGCGGCAGGCCGACGGCACGGAAAAAATGGTCAATGGGGCCAAACGCCGGGTTATACAGCCAGCGCCATACCACCCCCAGTACGGCCATCGGCATGATGTAAGGCAGAAAAAACAGAATGCGCAAAACGCTGCGCTCGCGGGGGTTACGGGTGTCATTAAGAAAACTGCAAAGCAACAGGCCAATACAGAGCGGGATCAGGGTATAAAACAGCATCAACAGCGCGTTGTTTTTGATCGATATCCAGAACACCGGGTCGCGGAACATCTGCACGAAATTGTCCAGACCAATAAATATTGGGCGCGTGGCCCCGTCCCATGAGGTCAGGCTGACGCCGACGGATACCAGCAGCGGGAACAGCAAAAAAAGCGCATAGACCAGTAAGGCGGGCAAAATATACAGGGCATTCTGCAGTGGTGATTTATTGAGCATGGCGATGTTCTCCCTGCATACTGCGGAATAAAGCGCCCGGACGCCGTGCGCCGGGCCTGGAGATTATTTTTTCAGGCTGGTGAGATACTGCTGATAGTTAGCATCCAGTTTTTCACTCATCTGCTGTGGCGTCTGCTTATCCGCCAGCAGCAGCTGCACGTTTTCGTTCAGCGCATCGCCCATCGTTGGTGTGGCCCAGTCAACGTAATGACCGAGACCGTCATGCTGGTTCACCGCAGTCCAGACGTTGTAAACATCAGCCAGCAGAGGGTTATCCGCAGGCAGGCGGGCGTTCTTGTTGGCGCTGGCGGGCAGGAAACCGGCCTTCAGCCACTTCTCTGCCATCTGGTCGGAAACGATATAGTCGATATATTTTGCCGCCGCATCCTGTTGTGCTTTGGTTTTTGCCGTCAGGGTAATGGAGAAAGGCAGGTCGGTGCCCCCGACCATTAAGGGTTCTTTTACGCCATCAGCCGGAGGGAAGGCGGCGAAATGAATGTCCTTATTCTCTTTAAATTGCCCCATATACCAGGTACCACTGACAAAAAAGGCCGCCTGCCCGCTCTGGAACAGGGTGGCGGCATCATCTTTACCAATCCCCTGGAAACCAGGGAAGAAGTAGCCCTTATGGTTCCATTCCTGCATCACCCCGGCGGCTTTTTGTAATCTGGCGTCTTTAAACGTGCCGCCAACGTCATAGATCAAATCATCCATCCCTTTACGGTCGCTACTGGGGATCTGGCCCTGCCACAGCGTGGTCAGCATCTGCTGTCCTGCTGAACCGTCAAGCAGGCCCAGCATCAGCGGCGGCGTTCCCTGTTCTTTCAGTTTTGCCAGGGCGGCTTCGAATTCCGACCATGTTTTCGGCGGAGCGATCCCCGCTTTATCCAGTAATGCCTTGTTGTAATAAAGCCCCACCATTTCCCCCAGGCTGGCAACGCCGTAAAGCTTACCGCTGCCGAATTCCTGTTTATCTGACCAGCGGTTACGTTTCAGAATTGAATCAGGAAAGCGGGTGGTCCAGCCGTACTGTTTTGCATAATCATCCAGCGGGATCAGCAGCTTCTCTTTCACCAGTGCGCCCATATCGCCTCCGCCCTGATTAACCTGAGCAATCTGCGGACCATCACCGGAGTTGAGGGAAAGTTTCAGTGGGATGCGGGTGTCATCAAAAGAGTGCACCGAGCGTTCAATGGTCACGCCGGGATTGCTGGCGGTGAACGCTTTAATGGCTTCGTCTACGGCGCTGGTCTGGGCGGGATAGTTGTAAATATCCCATTCGGCCAGCGTGGTGGCCGCCTGAGCCGGGAACAGCGTGCTCAGTAAAGCGCCTGCCAACAACGACAGCACCGGACGGGAAAGGGACATGCGGGAATGACGGGAAAGCCTGGCAGCAGTGAACATGGATCTGTTTCTCCAGCATCAGTGGCGCATCCTTTCAGGGTAACAACCGACTCTCCCGCAGGTTGTATGAGGGCGTAACTGACAGCCTTCATTCATACTTACTTTAATGATTAAATAAAGTCAAACATCACCCTGGCAAGATTAACAACGCGCCACGCCCGCAATAAAAACCAGAATAAGGTATTTTTACAGCGTTAAATCCTGGAAAATTGCCGGATGACCGCCTGAAGGTGATGGCCGGTGGTGATTCACTCTGTCCGGCAGCTTACGTTTATGCTCTTTCTAAGCTGCTGAATGGTCATATGAAAATAGTATGTCACCCGAAGGGAAGTGAATTTTTACTGGCTGTTGATGGCGAAAAATGGCCGTTTCGTCGCTGCGCTGGCTTTTCAGCCCGCCACGAGCGCGGCGTAAATTTTCAGACTGTGATCCCTGACAGAATAATCAGCAGTTGCCTGCCCGTTGAGCTAATTATTTTATGTTGAAAACTAAGTCGCTTTTATTTAAGTTGGTGACTTGTTAATCACCATGTGATGGGTGCTGATAATGACTTTTGCTGAAGGACGTATTCGTCAGGCAATGGCCAGCGATACAGACGCGCTGTATGAAATCTGCCTGAAAACCGCCGATGCGGGCAAAGATGCCAGCGAACTCTATTCCGATCCGCACTATCCCGGCCTGCGTTTTGCCGTCCCTTACGCCCGCTTTGCCCCGGACTTTGCTTTTGTACTGGAAAAGGAACAGAAGGTGGTGGGCTATGTGGTTGCCGCGCCGGATACCGTGGCCTTCGAGCGGCGGCTGGCGCAGGCGTGGTGGCCGCAGCAGGCGGAGCGCTTAAGCGAACGTCAGCCGGTTGCGGCGCTGGACAGCAAAATTCTGGATTCCGTACGTCATCCCGAAACGGCGTCGGAGGCGCTGACCACGCCTTTTCCAGCCCATCTGCACATTAACCTGCTGCCGGAGGCACAGCGCGGTGGCTGGGGACGGCGGCTGGTTGTACAGCAACTGGCCGCGCTGAAAGCCGCCGGGGTGAAAGGGGTTTACGTTGGTATCAGCTTACAAAATGAGCCGGTCACCGCTTTTTATCAGCGTCTGGGTTTCCATTTTTTATTTCGCAGCAATGCCATCTATATGGGGCAGGATCTGAACTGAGGGCGCTATGGGCACACTGCAATTAAGCAACGTCAAAAAGTCTTACGACCATGTCAACGTGATCCACGGCATCGATTTGCAGATTGCGAAGGGTGAATTTATTGTCTTTGTCGGCCCGTCGGGCTGTGGCAAGTCAACGCTGCTGAGAATGATTGCCGGGTTGGAAGAGATAAGCCAGGGTAAGCTGCTGATCAACGTTAAAGATATGACACATCAGCCTGCCACCGAGCGCGGTATTGCGATGGTTTTTCAGTCCTATGCGCTCTATCCCAATATGTCGGTAAAAGGCAATCTGGCTTATCCACTGGAAGTGGCAAAGCGCCCGAAGGCAGAAATTGAACGCCAGATTGCCGCCACCGCTGAGAAGCTGCACCTGACCGAACTGCTGGACAGGCTGCCAAGAGCCCTCTCCGGCGGTCAGCGGCAGCGCGTGGCAATAGGTCGGGCCATTATCCGCCAGCCGGACATTTTCCTGTTTGACGAGCCGCTTTCCAATCTGGATGCAGAGCTGCGGCTGCAAATGCGCATTGAGATTGCGAAACTGCACGAGAGCCTGGGCAACACCATGATTTATGTCACCCACGATCAGCTGGAGGCGATGACCCTGGCCGACCGGATAGTGGTGCTGCGTCAGGGGCAGATTGAGCAGGTGGGTGCCCCGCTGGCGCTTTATCATGACCCGGATAATCAGTTTGTTGCAGGTTTTATTGGTTCTCCCAAAATGAATTTCCTTCGCGCGCAGGTAGTTGCTGCTTCGTCAGGCAGGGTCCAGCTGTCGGTGCCGGAGCTGAATCTGACGTCGCTAAGCCTGCCGGTGCAGCAGCCATTGCAATCCGGTCAACAGCTGACGCTGGGCATCCGACCAGAGCACTTTGCCGCAGCGGCAGGGGCGAATCCGGATGATATTTTTTCCGCCAGGCTGTCGTATGCCGAACGACTGGGGCATACCAGCTATCTCTATCTGGATTGTGGCGGTGAAAACCTGCTGGTGATCGAAGCCAGGCAGATGGATGAGGTGGCAGTGGGGGAAAGGATGCAACTGGCGCTTAACCCGGCGCACTGCCTGCTGTTTGGCAGGCAGGGCCAGCGCGTGCGTTAATTCAGGTTTCACTGTCTGCCTCTGCCGACAGCACATCAATCAGCCGGTTCACCGCGAAGCCTGCGGCACCCAGTGCCCACATGCGGTTTGAGTCAGTCAGAAACTGCAACGGGGTCACCTGTGGCGTCAGTTTCAGGCGATATTCGCGGAAGCTCTGGCTGATGTGATCGAGCAGAATACGTGAAGCCATCTGAGGCTCCATCGCCAGATAAATAATATCGGGGTCGTAAGCCACGGCGAGATTTGCCAGTGAAATCCCCAGCTGCTGTCCGGCCGTTGCCATAACTTCCAGTGCCAGCGATGACGGATGCGTGTCCAGCGCCTGTAGGTTTGGCACCGGCGTTTCCCCCGCCTCTTGCAGAATGCGTAAAATAGCCTTAGATGAGGCCACTTCTTCCAGCGTGGAGCCGTTGCTCAGCAGCGCATTGCCAATTTCTCCCGCCGTGCCGGTCCGTCCGCGATACAGCGTGCGCTCCAGAATAATTCCCGCACCAATCCCCTTGCCGTAGGTGGCGATAACTGCCGATTGCGCGTTGCCCAACTGACCAAAAACCAGCGTAGCCAGCGCCAGTGCATTCGCATCATTTTCAATATAAACCGGGATAGCAAAGCGCTGTTCAAGTAATGAAGCAATAGCCACGTACTGCCAGTTCAACACCGTGGAACGCAGGCAGTGGCCGGTGGTGGGATCGACCAGTCCGGCAAGCGCCAGACCGATTGCCGCCACGCGTTTGTCATTGACGGTTTTGAGAAAACGAGCCAGCGCGTCGCTCAGCTGTGCTGGCGTCAGCTCGCCGGAGGGGATCTGCTGCTCGCCAATCAGGTTGCCGGTCAAATCGGTCAGCACAATCAGGTTGCGCTCGGCATTCAGCTGGATACCGACCACGGTGGCATAGTCCGGGTTCAGGCCGAGCAGCGTTTTGGGACGCCCCATCGAAACACGCTTAAGCCCTTTTTCCTCGATGATACCGAGGCTCAGCAGGCGGTTAGTTGCCTGAGAAACGGTGGACATACTCAGTCCACTACGCACTTTCAAATCGGACTGACTGACCGGTGCGTTTTCAACTATAAGCCGCAGAATGCGTGCGGTAACGTTTGGAGCCATCATATCCGGAGGGTGTCTCAACGAAAAAGTTAGCGGCAGCCTGTGCCGCAGTTGCGGCCGCCGGGTAGCATCAGCAGCGCCGCGCCAGTTGCAATGCGCCTGACAACGCATCGTTGCGCGCCGGGACGATTTTCTCGCGCAGCGCCTGCGAAAGCCAGGGAAGTACCGGCGCTGCCAGCCCCCCCATCAGCGCCAGCGGCCACTGACCGTTGCCGGTCAGGACATCGGCCATCTGCGCAATCTCCGCAGCCGTTTCGGCAATCAGCGATTCCGCCAGGGGATCCCCCTGCCGGGCGGCGTCAAAGGCCCATGGCGAAAATTGCCCCCAGTCGCCCGGCGTGGCGGACTTGCTCCAGCACAGAAGCACGTCAGGCGAGTGACTGAAGTGGCCCATAACCTGAGTGGTCAGCGGGCTGGAAGGGATCAAGCCTTCATGGGCCTGTAACGATTTGCGTATCAGACGCTGTCCAAGAATCGCCCCGGAGCCCTGATCGGAAAGGGCAAAGCCCCAGCCGCCGATATGCCGGAAATCTGCACCATCCCACACCACGCCCTGGCTACCGGTTCCGGCAATCAGCACCGCGCCCGGCTCACCACCGTGTGCGCCGATACAGGCAATTTCCACGTCTGACAGCAGCGTCACGCGGGCGAAGGGGAAAGGGATCTGATGCAGGCGGGTGATGACCGAAGGCACATTGGCACCGGCCAGTCCCAGCACGGCACGGGTTTTCTTCCAGATAGCGGATGTCAGGCCGGTAGCCCTGAGGGTTTGCTCAAACAGCGCGTTGAGCGTCAGTAGCGCGGTGTCAAAGTCGGAATAAACATTCGCGGCCCCACTTTTACATTCGGCCAGCACGGTGCCATCAGCGGCGGCGAGGCGGGCACGGCAGTGTGTTCCTCCGCCATCGACGCCGATCAAAAATTCAGGTTGCATGATCCTCCCGTGACCGGCGCTGGTGCGTAATCCACGAAATAACGGGCTTGTATGAGCGAGTCGCTACGATAAGTTAAAAAAACTTAAATCGCAATAACAAATAAATATGGAAGATTTAATTTAAACTAAATTTATATAAATCAGTAGTTTAATGTTTTTATCTTTTTTGGTGTTGGCTTTGATTGTTGACATTAGTTTTTCTGGCGTAATAAGTTGGTGCTGAATAATAACACAGGCGCGTCGGACTGAATCTGCACTCTGACGGTGACAACCAGTAATGTAGCCTGAATCACTCAGGCAGGGGCCAATATGAAAGTAGCTATCGTCGGGCTGGGCTTTCGTCTCTCTAACGTGGTAAATGAGTTTAAAAAGGCAGACCCGGATTTCACTGTTGTCGGCTATGTTGATCCCGCTCCGGCCGGGCTGCCGGGGCTGGAAAAATTCGGTATTCCCGCAGGAAAAGCATTTGCCTCGCTGGATGAGATGCTGTCTGCTGGCGGTTTTGATCTGCTGATGGTCGGCTCTCCCAACTATCTGCATCTGGAGCATATCCAGGCCGGTCTGGAAGCCGGTGTGCGTGTTTTCACCGAAAAACCGGTGGTGGTAGATGAACCACAGACCCTGGCGCTGGCAAAACTGGTGGCACAGTACGGTGAACAGAATATCCTTGTTGGGCTGGTGTTACGCTATTCGCCGCTGTACCACGATTTGCTCCAGGCGAAAGCGCAAAACCAGCTGGGGGAAATTACCTCCATTGAAGCCACTGAACACATCAAGCCTTATCATGGCGCCTTCTTCATGCGCGACTGGCGTCGTTATGAGCGCTATGCCGGGCCTTATATCCTTGAAAAATGTTGCCATGATATCGATCTGTATCAGGGGCTGATGGCTGAGCGGCCCGTGCGCGTTGCCAGTTTTGGTGGTCGTAAATCTTTTACGCCACAGCACGCGCCGCAGGGAGAGGTGACCGCTGACTCAACCCTGTACCACGTCAAACCCAGTGGCTGGTCGTCAACGGATGCGGTGTTTGACAGTGATGCTGATATTGTTGATTACCAGACCGCCATCGTGGAGTACAGCGGCGGCGCGACGCTGGCATTCCATGCCAATCTCAATGTCCCGGACGAGTTCCGCCGCTTTTGTGTGATGGGCACAGACGGCATGGCCGAAGGGGATTTTGTCCGTAACTATTTCCAGGTACACGATGCCCGCACCGGGGAGAAAACGGTATCCACCCGGTACGAGGGAAATGCCTATGATGGTCACTATGGCGCAGATGCGTTAATGGCGGCGGAGATTGTCAGGCATATTAAAACCGGCTCACCGCTAAAGGTGTCAGTAATTGATGCGCTGGAAGCCGGTCTGACGGCAATTAAAATCGATCAGGCGCGTAAATCGCGCACGGTCATTGATCTGAGCGACAGCTGGGCGGCTTTTGATGCCTGCCTGGGGCGATAAAATCACCCCGGCCGTCTGCGGTATGACTGTCCCGACAGCGATTTTTGCTGCGCTTCGTCATCGCGGTGATGGAGTAAATGTCCGCTGGAGATTCTTTTTATACTCCCGCTTTTGTGGCGGCGAAGGGAGAGAAAAAAGCCGCTGACGCGCCTGTCAGTTGACTCTTGTTTCTTCACTGCCCTGATTGCGCCAGACTTCACCGCACATCAGTACCGCGCCTGGACGCCTTTCATGGATACGATCGGCAATGCGCTGGCAGGCGGCACGGGTGGGAAAAAGATGTTCGGATACGGGCAGGGCGTCACAGGCATCGTGACCACATGCGCTGACGAGTAATACGAAGCCAATCAACATAGCTCACTCCGTTGACGTACCAGACCAGACCCAAGTATAGGTGATAAGCGGAGCGGCGGGGTTTTATCAAGCCAGATGGCCGCGTTTCAGCGCCTGGTGTTCCTGCCACTTTCAGCCGCTGATGATGCACTGCGGCAGTGGCAGGGACCGCTATCCGGCCATCGATTAAGATGAGGCCGGTGCAGGTGCGTGTTATCGCAAAATACTCAATGCTGCGTACTGGTGGTGGTGCTGGTACTGGTGGTGGTGGTTGAACCATCGCCGTCGCCACCGCCTCCCATCGTTGCCAGCGCCACACCGAGAAGTGCCGCGATCCCCCCCAAACCCATGGCATTGGAGTTACCCTCAGCGAGGGTAGTGGCTGCACTTCCGGCTGCTTCTCCGCTGGCCGGTGCGGCATACACCGTGCTGGTGCCTGTGGCGATCAGTAACAACAAAGACGCACTTATTCTTTTCATTTTTATTCATCCCCAAATGGTTTCCGGAAAACTCGTCAGGGAGAATAGTTTTAATTTTTTACATTTAAAACAGGGTGATAAAGCAGGATTTATTGCAGGTCTGATTATGTTGAGCGATAAACAGTGCCACTTATTTTTAAATAATTTTAACGGCTCGTCGGTTGACGGGAATTCGCAGGACAGAGGAGCAGATGACCGGCTGGCTTCAGGACGAAAAAATTGCGGAATTATCTTAATGTCGGAGAGCGTACTTTGCCAGAGAGGAAAATAACCCGCTGGCCTGAAATAAGCGCCAGGAATGAGTTGAGTGCAATGCTGTTTTTCAGATTAAACGCTGGCGCTATTTTTCTGCTTCAGTCGGGTGAGTAAACCTTTATAACGCATCAGGCTCAGCTGTGTGACAATATTATTGTCTGTAAGGGAATGTGAATGTCATCCCACCAGACGGCGGCAACGTATGCGAATAATCTTAATTTTTCTCCTTCCACGTCAGGTTTTAAGAACTCGTTAAGTTTCTTGTGGCCTACTGGAGTGATTATTTCTCGTCAGGGGTGACTGTATGTTATTAACGGCGTTTTCCTGGATTAAAGATAAGACCGGTTATTTGCAGGAATTCATCTCCGAACCACGAAAAACAGGCACTATTGCACCTTCATCAATGTCGTTGTGCACCACGATGTCTGATGCGGTGGACTGGAACCGCTGTCAGCACATCGCAGAGCTGGGCGCGGGGGATGGCGTGCTGACCCGCCATCTGTTGGCCCGGATGCGACCCGATGCCTCATTGCTGGCATTTGAAACCAATCCGCGTTTCCACACCCAGTTGCAGGAAATTAACGATGCGCGGCTTGAGGTGACAGGAGACTCGGCTGAGACGCTCAGTGGACACTATGACGCGATTTTTTCCGGCCTGCCGCTGTTGTCGCTGCCTCATTCGGTCAGGCATGGCATTTTATCCCGTGCCGCCTCACTGCTTAGCCCGCAGGGCGTATTTGTACAGTTTCAGTACACCTCGCTCTCTGAACCGTTACTCTCCGGCTACTTTGCCTGGAACCGGACTCGCGTACTGCGCAATCTGCCGCCTGCCTGGGTCTACCGCTGTCATTCTCTGGATAATCTCCCACAGCAGGCTGGAGACGGTAGCTGACTTTGAGATGGCAATCTCCGGTATCTTTGCCAGGCTTAGTTTTTATCCATAACAGGAGGAGAAGATGAGCACTGAAACCGATTTACCCGTATCAAATGAGGAAGAAGTCTGCACCATTATTGGCAAAGCGGTGGTTGATCTCAGCGTTACCGGACAGCCGGTTAATAAAGCCACGCTGGCTCATAAGCTGTTAGCGATGGCCGATCAGGATAACGATGAAGAACGCATCTTGCTTTACTGGATTGCCCGGAAGGCAATTAATCAGCCACACAGGTTTGCTGTTGCGACCTTTTAACGTTCTGTGGCAAGCCGGCCATATTGCCGGGAGCACGGTCACCGCTAACGTGGCCGTGCCTGTAGCTGCAATATCAGGTTATTTTGCGTAGCAACGGTATCAGCCGCAGTAGCCAGACGATGGCGGCCGAGATGACAAAACAGGCCAGTGCGACCAGCGGAATGGTCAGGGCCGAATAGTATCCCTCGAAGTTAATCCTCAGAAACGACAAAATTGTCTCCAGCACGATAATGTGCACAAAGAAAATTCCCAGGCTCAGCCTCGACAGGCTGCGAACCAGATTAAACACCCATTTTTTCCAGCGAAATTCGGCATTAAGCAGCATAAAAAAACAGGATAAAGAGACCACCACCAGCGTGGGGGCGGAATAAAACAGAAAAACCCGATTAGGTGCGAAAGTGCTGATGGATAACGAGTAGGTCATCACCGCCGTCAGTACGGTTGAGATAATAAAGATAATAGTCGAAATGGTTACTTTCGGATTAATGTTAAAACGTCTGACCACGCCACCAATAATATAAAATCCGGAAAGATAAATAACTTTATCAATATTACTGGGAGAGGGGATAGGCTGACTTTCCAGCAGGTTGATTTTGACATTATCAAACAGCATATAAACCGATGCCAGGGCAAACCAGACGGCGAGAGTATAATTAATTCGTTGTCGGCTGCCATTCTGAATAAACGTATTTAACAGCGGTGTCACCAGATACAACAAGATCAGGGTATAGATAAACCAGAGATGTGGATAAGCGGGCTTACTGAACAGCTCCAGAAAACTGATGGCTTGCGTGTTGGCATTAATTCGTTGATTGTAGAAAAGATAGATGGCCGACCAGACAATCAGTGGAATAACCAGATTCATCACCCGTTTTTTCAGGGTGCTGAGCAACGATTCATTTTTATTTAATGAGTGATAGCCCGCAATCAGTAAATAAAGTGGAAAAGCGATACGTCCCAGTACTTCATAGGTGACGGAGACCGACCACGCCAGGTGAAAATAGCTGAAGGGAACGGCTGCCGTATGCAACAGAATGACCAGAAATGTCGCTAACAGAGTGAGCAGTTTAAGATTGATTGTTTTAAACGCCTGAGTCCTTGTCACTATCATGCTTTGCCGCAGCCTGTCAGATTAATTGTCAACAGGCTAAAGGTAACATACTCCGCCGCAGTGACGTATCTTGAGGCGCGAAAAAAGCATTATGTACTCGATGTTGTCACATCCAGCGTGACGCTGGCCGGACAGACAGCGTCAGGCTGCACCATCACATATTCCGCTTTGCCCTGGTGAATATACATACAGGCACGTCCTGCCGTGCCGCCATCCTGTTCCTGAGATAACGCAACCGTGGTTTTTTCAGCCTGTACCGGCATCACCGTGCCGGTAAAAATAATCATGGCGACCAGCGAAATCCGCTTATTCATTCCTTTCATCATCGACATAACCAGCAGTGAAGTTATCTGGCGTTCCTTTTTTATCGGCGCTGCCAGTCAGAGGCTTAACGGTAGCGCCAGCACCGGGCTTGCTGCAAGGTCCGTGCTGCAATATCGGAATAAACTGGGAGTAAATTCAACATGGCTGGTTATTTACTCCTGGGCGCGGATTTTCTGCTGTTAAAGACGCGGGATTTTTCTCAATCTATTGATAGAGATGGTTTTATTGGCAGGGCTGATGTTCCGTTAATTGCTGTGCGAATCGACTTCGAAGGAAGAAACTGCCAAATTTTCAGGCCATTTGAGTTAAGTCAGGCTGTAATTACCAGATAATTCTGTATTACCGGTGAGGCTTTTTTCAGCCGTTCACTGTACCTGAACGTTAATGTCAGA
Source organism: Erwinia mallotivora (assembly GCF_000590885.1). Taxonomy (GTDB): domain Bacteria; phylum Pseudomonadota; class Gammaproteobacteria; order Enterobacterales; family Enterobacteriaceae; genus Erwinia; species Erwinia mallotivora. The sequence continues at coordinate 125,022 of NZ_JFHN01000018.1, read as the reverse complement.
CAGGACAACCCGGGCAAATGTTTTACCGCAGATTGGTCGCGGTGAATTTTAAGTTACTGCGGTCATTTGTACAGCGGCAGATAAAAAATGAGAGTCAGGACCCTGAATCAGACAGAGGCTTTTTTTATTCTGTAAAAATCACCTTTCAGTTTTTTGGTTGTGAACGGTTATTAACCTGTATTGCAATCATTTTCTGAGACAACGCTCATCCGGCTACTGGTGCATCTGTTCATTCCCCATTCAGCCCAGCCGCTGGCGCTATCTTACTGGTCAAAAATGAAATTCCACAGGAGGGAACGAATATGAAAGGACACACTATGGCGCAAGGGGCAATCTACCCCGGACGTCTTTCTTCGTCGGTGGGGGCCTGTGGCAGCAATGCGCCTGCCGACGTCAAAAAACTCCAGCAGATGATTTCAGACGCGGGTTACCCGCTGTCCACCGGACGACGCCTCATCGTTGACGGGCGGTGCGGGCAGGGTACCATTGAGGCGATCCGCTGGTATCAGCGGCTGCTGACGCTCTCGCCCACCGGGCTGGTGATGCCGGTGGATACATTTTTTATGCAGGCTGTCAGCAGGGCGCTCAGCCCTCACTGGCGGCCACGCAATACCATTGGCCCGCTTCACGTGCACGAAGGCCAGATAACCTTTGACGCAGAGGGTGTGGACTATCTCACCGCCGTGGCACCCTTCAGGCAGTCGCACTATCCCTTTTTTTCGCGCGTGCTGCACAGCCCGCCGATGGGTAATTCGGGCGTCACGCTCGGTCGGGGTTATGACATGGGAAGAAGGAGTCGAGGTGAGATTCATGCCACGCTCATGCAGGCGGGAATCGAGGAGTACAAAGCGGTGATTTGCTCGAAGGCAGCGCACCTGAAGAGCCGTCCGGCCAGAGAGTTTGTGCAGGTGTACGGACCACTGGTGGGGGAGATCAGCCATCAACAGCAGGTACAGCTGTTTTCGATTGCCTATAAGGCCAAACTTGCTCAGGCGCGCAGTCTGTACGGCAAAGTGGCAAGGAGTGTGCCCGGCGCCCCATCATGGCATGCGCTGGACAGGAAAGTCAGAGACGTGGTTGTCGATATTTTTTATCAGGGAGTGCACAGTGCGCCAGATCTCATCAGGGCAGCGATCAATGGCAAAAAAGCGCTGGCATTTTTTATAAGAAACGACATGAATTTGATGAGATATGAACAACAGCGAAAAAGGTTAAGGTATCTGAAATGAAATTATTAAAATTGACGGTCCTTTTCCTCTTTTCTTCATCAGCAATGGCCGCCTTGTTCGAGAGCACGGAAGGGCAGACGTGCTTCAGGCAATATAGTGAACCGGTCCAACAAAATGATTGTCTTTCAAAGGCAAAGCAGGAGAGTGAAACTCATCTGGATGCTTTAATTTCAGAAACGGATAAACGAATTAAAGCTAATAACCCTGGCCCGTTTAATGGCGTAGAGAATATCCCGGTAACATCGGGTGATATGTACAGTAAACGTTTTTTGATGGCACAGAAAATATGGAAGCAGTACCGCAAAAAGATGTGCCTTGCGGTGGCGACCGAGCTTGATGAAGACGCTTATGATTATCAATCCTTTATTGACCAGTGCGAAATTAACCTGAACAAGCGACACGAGGAAGAGATTCATCTTATGGGACTTCCTGCTGCTCGCTGAGCATCTGCCAGCAAGGAAACGTTTTTCATCCACCGCCCGACGTCGTATTAGCGGGCGGCTGTTTTATTTTGCATCTGTGCCCTGCCATAAGAGAGCCCTTTCCCTTACAGGGCAGGTACAGGATAGAGGTCCGGATGATGACGGCTATGCAGGAAGGAGAGGCGGATATTGCCCTTTGCCAGAGGAATGATCGCCGATCATCGGAGGGCGATTGAGATGGCGAAAACCGGGTTGAAACAGGGCAAAGACCCGGAAATGTGCGCGCTGGCGCAAACGAGCATCTGAGCTCAGCGGTCGGAGATTGACCCGATGCAGCACTGGCTGAAGCAGCAGAAAAAATAATGCCGGTAACGTGATGGAAACAAGCGAAAACTTTACCTGCTGATAAGGAAAGTTGTTAAAGTTATCTTTCAACTCTGTCTTATGGAAGCCACTATGTCGTCTGATATTTCTCATCCATCCAGCAGCCCAAAACAGGCTGCGCTTCAGCTGGTGATTGAGCTGGTTCGCGCAGGAAAGCTCAGCCCATTGCAGGGAGATGCCTCAAATATGATCTCTGTCTATGAACAGTTCAAGGCGCACTTTGAAGCGGACAAACAGAAAAAATCTGCTGATTCTGCCATTTCCTGACCTGTCAGCCCGGAGGCGATGACCAGCCAGCAGATGGTCTGGTCATCGGTTTCCATACCGCTGGCTGGCTCAGCCAACGATATGCCCACTCTCCATTCTCACCGCCCGATCGCACATATGATCGATAACATCCGGGTCGTGGCTGACCAGTACCATCGTCAGATTATCCTGCTGTTTCAGCCGGTTGAGCAGATTAAGGATCTCGGCCTGTACCGACATATCCAGAGCGGAAGTCGGCTCGTCAAGCAGCAGGATTTTTGGCTCCAGCAACAGCGCCCGCACAATAGCCACGCGCTGACGCTGGCCGCCTGAGAGCTGGTGGGGATAACGATCGGCCAGCGCGGGATCAAGCCCGACGTGGCGAAAACCGCTGTCGATGCGATCATTGATATCGGGCATCTGCAACAGCTTCAGCGGCTCTGCCAGCGTGCGACGCAGGCGATGACGTGGATGCAGGGAAGCGTAAGGATCCTGAAAAACCATCTGCACATCGCGCCTGAGCTGGCCGGTGAACGCCCGACCCGGTGTGACCGGATGTCCTGCCAGCGTCATGCCGCCCTGCCAGTTGGTGTTCAGTCCGGCTATCACCCACAGCAACGATGATTTACCACAGCCTGAAGGTCCGACCAGGCCAAAACACTCTCCGGCGTTGACGTTCAGCGACACATCGTGAACCACGGTGCGCTGTTCATAGCCCTGGCGATGAGAAACGCTCAGGTCATGCAATTCAATCATGTTCACGGTGTGCCTCCAGCGCCGCACGATCCAGCACCGGCAGTGGCCTGCCATGCGTGGCTTTGCCCGGGCGGCAGGACCACAGTGTGCGGGTGTAGGGATGTGTAGCCTGCGGCAATTCGGCGGCGGGAAGCGTGTCGAGGATCCGGCCCTGATACATCACCATCACCCGTTCACAGTGTTCGGAAACCTGTTGCAAATCGTGACTTATCAGCAAAAGCCCCATATTACGTTGCTCAACCAGACGGCGGATCAGCGCCAGCACCTGATCGCGCATGGCGTGATCAAGAGCAGAAGTCGGTTCGTCAGCGATCAGAAACTGTGGATCGGCAATCAGCGCGATAGCCAGCATCACCCGTTGCCCCATCCCGCCAGAAAGCTGATGGGGGTAGCGCTGCATCAGTGCCGCAGGGTGGGGCAGGCCGACCGCATCCAGCATCTCGCAGACCTTCTCTTTTATTTCGGCCCGACTGTAGCGACTGTGCAGCCTCAGCGGCTCTGCCACCTGCCAGCCGATGGTGCGCATCGGATTCAGAGCGTATTTAGGGTCCTGCATCACCATCGCCAGCTGGCTGCCCCGCAACCTGCTCCAGCGCGCCTCGTTGAAGGTCAGTGCGTTATCACCGGCAATACTGAACGTTTCTGCCTGCAAATGCAGGCCGGGTGACAGCAGCCCCATCAGGCTGCGGGCGGTGAGCGATTTTCCGGACCCTGATTCACCGACCAGCGCCACGCGCTCCCGGTCAAGGGTGAAGCTGATGTTGTTGACCAGCGGACTGCCGGTTGCACTGGAAATGGTCAGATTTTTCGCCACAATCGGCGGGAAAGTTTCAGTTGGCATTTCGGCTATCCAGTCGGTCACGCAGGCCATCGCCCGTCAGGTTAAATGCCAGGCTGGCGAACAGAATCGCTCCCCCCGGCGCGGCAGCAACCCACCATTGATCGAAAATCACTTTGCTGCCTTCGGCCACCATTGAACCCCACTCGGCGGTTGGTGGCTGCACCCCCATTCCCAGAAAGCCCAGCCCGGCAGCGGACAGAATAATGCCGCCCAGACTGAGGGCCGCGCGCACCACCGCGCTGGGCAGGCAGAGCGGTAAAATATGCCCGAACATCAGGCGCAGACCATTAATGCCCTGCATACGTGCGGCGGCGAGATAATCGCTGCGGCGCAGTGCCAGCGTTTCCGCCCGCGCCTGGCGGGCAAACGGCGGCCAGCTGGTGAGTGCCAGCGCCAGCGCGCCGTTGAGCAGTCCCGGACCCAGCATCGCCACCAGCGCCAGCGCAATCACCAGATTCGGCAGCGACAAAAAAATATCGGTTACGCGCATCAGCAGCCGTTCGGTCCAGCCGCCCAGATAACCGGCGCAGATGCCAATCAGCATCCCTACCGGAATGGTCAGCAGCAGGATCAGTGATACCAGCAGCAGCGTCGGCCGCGCGCCATAAATGACTCTGGAGAGCAAATCGCGGCCAAAGCCATCGGTTCCCAGCCAGTGCAGCGCTGAGGGAGGCATCAGGCGGGCAGACATCAGCTGTGCATTGGGATCAAAAGGGGCCTGCAGCGGGGCCAGCAGGGCGGTAATAATCAGCACCGCGACCAGCGCACAGCCCGTGGTCAGCGAGGTGACGCGTGGACGGCGGCGGCGTGGTGCGGGAAGGTCAATATCAGTAAAATTTTGCGTCATCGGGTTCTCGCATCGGTGAGCCAGGTTAACGCATCTGCCAGCGCATTGAGGGTGATAAAACAACCGCCAATCAGCAACGTGGAACCCAGGATGGCCGGCGTATCGGCGGCAAACAGCGCGGTGGTCATATAGCGACCCACGCCGGGCCAGGCGAATACCGTCTCAGTCAGCACCGAGCCTTCCAGCAGCGAAGCGTAAGAGAGCGCCAGCACGGTGATTAATGTACCGCGAACGTTGGGCAGTACGTGCAGCAGCAGAATACGGCCCCGGCCAGCGCCTTTTGCCCGGGCCAGCGTGACATACTCTTTGCTGCTCTCTTCCAGCAGGGCGGCGCGTAGCAGACGGGTGATACCCGCCATCGACAGCAGTCCCAGCACCACCACCGGCAGCCAGAGGTGGGCGACGGCATTACGAAACATCTCCGCATCGCCTGAAAGCCAGCTGTCCACCAGCACCAGGCCGGTTTTCGGTTCCAGCGTGTAGACCCAGATATCGTCAAGTCGCCCGGGACCCGCCGACCAGTGCAGCACGGCGTAAAACAGCAGCAGCCCCAGCAGCCCCAGCCAGAACACCGGCACCGAGTAGCCGAGCAGCGAGATGAAACGGGCAAGATTATCCACCAGGCTGCCCGGTTTCCAGGCGGCGAGCAGCGCCAGCAAAATACCGAAGAAAGCGCCAAACAGCATTGCGCAGGTAGCCAGTTCAATGGTGGCCGGGAAGGTGCGCAGCAGATCGCTGGCGACCGGCTGGCTGGTCAGGCGGGAAATACCCAGATCGCCGTGCGCAAGGTGGGTGAGGTAGTACCAGAACTGCATCAGCAGCGGCTGATCCAACCCCATTTCACGCCGCGCCTGAGCGTAGGTGGATTCACTGGCGTGATCGCCCACAATCTGCAACACCGGGTCCACCGGCGACAGATGGGAGAGCATAAAGGTAAACGCCAGCAGGCCCAGCAGGGTGACGGCCAGCGACAGCAGACCGGTGAGTAATTGCCCGCCGCGCAGCCAGAACAGCCGGGCGGACCCGGCTTCAGCACTCATTCCTGCCATTACTTACTGACCTGGCTGTAGTAGACCATATCCGGGTTAATCCCCTGGACATAACCTTTGAGATTGCTGCGCAGCGCCAGAAGGTTGCGCGCCTGCAAGCCAACAACATAAGGCGAATTCTGCTGCACTTCGCGCTGCATCGCTTCATACAGCTTGATGCGTTTCGCCTTATCGCTTTCTGCCGTGGCCGCCAGCGTCTGCTTATTCAGCTCCGGAATGTGCCAGTTGGAGCGCCAGGCCAGCGTTTTGCTGCCATCTTCCGGGTTGTAAGCAAAGGCTGCCGCGTTGGTATTCGGGTCGAAATAGTCAGCGCCCCATGCGTTCAGCGTGGCTTCATATTTGTGCGCTTTCACCGAGGTGGCAACCTCGCTGCTGATACCTGGAATCAACTCAACCTTAATTCCCCCTTTGGCAAAGCTGGCCTGCAGGGCCTGGGCAATGTCGAGGTAAGGCGGCTGATTACTGACGCTCAGCTTAAAGCTGACGTTTTTCAGTCCGGCTTTGCTGAGAATCGCTTTGGCTTTCTCCGGATCATAACTGAACGGATTGTCATTCAGCGCACCGAGGAAGCCCTGCGGCAGGAACGACTGGTGCACCTGGAACTGGCCTTTCAGCAGGTCGTCAGCGATGCCGTGGTAATCAAACAGATAACGTGATGCCTGCCACAGCGCCGGGTTTTTCAGCACCGGATTGGCATCAATATTGAACTGAATGTAATAGAGCGACGCCATCGGAACCGCCAGAGGCGTGACGCCGGATTTGCCTTTCAACGCGGCGATCTGGTCGGCTCCCAGGTTACGGGCGATATCGGCATCACCCTGCTCCAGCAACAGACGACGGGCAGCCGGTTCGGGGACGTTTTTGATCAACACATTCTTCAGCTTTGGCGCACCCGCCGGTGAGGAGGGGTTCGCTGAGAGCAGCACCACTTCGTGCGGAATATACTTGCGGATCTGGAACGGGCCGCTGCCCGCGGAATGCAGCGCCAGCCATTTATTGCCAAAATCGCCTTTCTGCGCGTTGGCCATCGCGGTTTTTTCATCAACGATGGAAGAAACCGGGGCGGCCAGCAGGCTCAACACATAGGTTGGGCTGACGTTGGCCGTCCAGCTTACCTGCACATGTTTGTCATCGATTTTTTTCAGCTGTGCATCAACATTATCTTTGTTCCAGCCCAGCTGGGTCAGGATGAACGATGGGTCAAGATTCAGTTTAACCACACGGCTGAACGAGAAAATCACATCTTCCGGACGCACCGGATTACCGGAGGCAAATTTTGCTCCGTCGCGAAGAGTAAAGGTAAGGCTGCGGTTATCACTGCCGGGCTGCCAGGAAGAGGCCAGCGTTGGCTTCAGGTCGGTCGGATTTTGCGGATCGGACTGCACCAGCCGCTGATAAAGATTGGTAAAAGCCTGCACCGAAGTCAGTTCAAAACCCTCTGCCGGGTCAAAGCTGCTGGCATCATCGATAGACTGAGCAATCACCAACGTATCCGGTGGGGTGGCAGCCTGGGTGGAGAACGAAGCGGCCAGCGCCACGGCAATCATTGACGGAACTACAATTTTCATGACGTTTCCTTACCTTTTAGTGTATTCGCGAGTGTAAATGAGCTTCCCGCCCGATAAATAGTAGATTATTCGCTATCAATATGTAAAAAGGTTATAAGAAAATGGTATTGGTTATAAACATTTAACAGTAGTGGTCAATTCATCCGTCAAATGGCTGTTACTACCGGATCGCCACAGGCCGATCGCATCTGTTAACTGAAACCGGCAGTTTGCTGTCAGAAGAATTCAGTCTGGTGCAGTACAGCATCAAAGGAGAGGGCAATTGCTGCCGGTTGAAAGGTTCGCGGTCTGGAGAGGCGGTCACGGGCACCCGCTTCGGGGCGTAGCGCTTTTACTGCGGCAAACAGAAGGATTGTGAAACAATCAGTGGCGATAAAAGCAGATTAAAAATCAGCAGCTTTCTGGAAAAATCGTTCAGGCGCAAAGGGGGATAGTACCGGGCTTCAGCGACAGTTCGAAGCTGCGGCATTGAGGGAGCGCCAGAGCCGGATATAACAGAACCCTCTGCTCAGGGTGGATGATCCTGCAAAAGCTGGCTGAGTAAATTGCGATATCCCTGGAGCAATGCCTCATCAACCTCACTCTCCAGTCGGGAAATGACGCTGGCAATAATCGCTTTGTGGCTGGCAGGTTTCCCGCTTTGCATCAGCTCACGGGTGACCACGGCCAGAAGTTCAGTTTCTTTCGGCGCATGGAAAGCCGGACTGTTAAAGTAATCGGTGATAGCCCTGGCTGCGCCCGCTTCATAATGGACCATCTGCACCTCCGAAAAGCGCCATTGACCGCTCAGCGGCTGACCGTTGAGTGTGTGTGGATGAAGTGTCTGAATACGACAGGGTTGCCAGAACAGCAACCCGCTACGTCGCCGGGAACATCCCCTGACGAGAATTTTTACTGTAGATGGGGAAAAGCGAAAATTCAGTAACGTTCCGAAATATTTTTTAATTCTGCTGAGCTAAAACTCGCCGCTCACCGATTGCCGTGCCCGCCAGCGACACTGGCGGCAGCGACGGGGCGATTAATGGCCGGGCCAGGTGGTGATCACCTCAGAAACGCCATTGATAATGAACTGCACGCCCATACAGACCAGCAGGAAGCCCATCAGGCGCGAAATTGCCTCAATACCGCCTTTACCCACCAGCCGCATAATGGCACCGGAACTGCGTAGGCAAAGCCATAAAATCACGCTGATGGTGAAAAAGGTCAGCACCGGGGCAAGTCTGACAACCCACGGCGAAAACTGGCTGCTGTCGTGAATGGTGGACGCGGCGCTGATAATCATCGCAATGGTGCCGGGTCCGGCGGTGCTCGGCATGGCCAGTGGCACGAAAGCAATATTCACCACCCGGTGTTCGCTCAGTTCATCCAGTTTGTGTTTTGCCTCAACGGAATGTCCGGCCTGCTGCTGAGGAAAAAGCATGCGAAAGCCAATAAAAGCCACGATCAGACCGCCCGCAATGCGCAGGCCGGGAATAGAAATGCCGAAGGTGTTCATCACCGCATTACCGGCGTAAAACGCCACGGTCATGATGATAAAAACGTAGAGTGAAGCCTGCTGTGCCTGGCGGTTGCGTTCGGCGTAGTTCATGTCGCCTGCCAGGCCTAAAAACAGTGCCACGGTGGTTAACGGATTTGCCAGTGGCAGCAACACCACCAGCCCCAGTCCAATTGCCTGAAAAAGTTCGAGCATGATTCTCTTCCTTGTTACATCGATCATTGCGCAAAGGGGGCATCATCATGCCTAATCTGCGTCAGCTTCTGAAGCAGGTTACCGCCTCTTTTCGATTTTTTGCATTTGGGGCTTGTACAATGCGCAGCGTTATGAGTAAATGCCGCGTCGGTTTTGAAACAGACAAGCTATGCGAGCAGTTTTAGTAAAGCAGTTTTCAGTTTAAGCGTTATCTCTGATATCTCTTCTTCCTGACTTCCTTCTTAAGTGCCTCATAAGTCCGGCCTGTTGACAAACCCCATGCCCACTGTGGCTCAATAATTTAAGAAGGAAAGACAGATGTCTAACAAAATGACTGGTTTAGTAAAATGGTTCAACGCTGAAAAAGGTTTCGGCTTCATCTCCCCAACCGACGGCAGCAAAGACGTTTTCGTACACTTCTCTGCAATTCAGAACGGCGGCTTCAAAACGCTGGAAGAAGGTCAGAAAGTTGAATTCTCTATCGAAAACGGCCAGAAAGGCCCGGCAGCGGCTAACGTTATCGCGCTGTAAGACAGAGAATTTCTGCTGCTGACAGCAGAAAGCATCGATTGTGAACGGCCCCCTTGCGGGCCGTTTTCATTTGTCCCGCTGACAGCGCTTTGTTCCACGCCGCAATAATTTTCTTCATCCGCCAGCTTATTTGCTAACCGCGCAACGCTTTTCCAGAATGAAAATCTGTCGGTCGGGCAGCAACCGCTGTTACGGCGGATAATCATTAACACCGTTCGGCTCACAACAGCTAAAAGTTTCAAACTTGTGACAACTATTCTGTTTTTCCTTCGCAGAGCGCGTGCGCTTGTTACACTCTCAACTCGCACTTCTGCCATAAGGCCACATCCCCCGCAAGATGGAATCCTGGAAGGTTAACCTCATCTCCGTCTGGTTTGGCTGTCTGTTTACCGGGCTTGCCATCAGCCAGATTATCCCGTTTCTGCCGCTCTACGTTGAGCAACTGGGCGTGACCGACGCCAGCTCGCTGACGCTCTGGTCTGGTTTGATCTTCAGCGTAACCTTTCTGGTTTCCGCTATTGTCGCGCCGATGTGGGGAAGCCTTGCTGACCGCAAAGGGCGCAAGCTGATGCTGCTGCGTGCCTCACTGGGGATGGGGATAGTGATCCTGCTTCAGGCTTTTGTCACCAACGTCTGGCAACTGCTGTTGCTGCGGGCGCTGATGGGGCTGACATCAGGCTATATCCCTAATGCGATGGCGCTGGTGGCGACCCAGGTCCCGCGTGAAAGAAGCGGCTGGGCGCTGAGTATGGTGACCACCGCGCAGATTTGTGGGGTGATCATGGGGCCGCTGATGGGCGGTTTTCTTGCCGACCTGGTGGGGCTGCGCACGGTTTTTCTGATTACCTCCGCACTGCTGCTGACCAGTTTTCTGATTACGCTGCTGCTGATCAAAGAGAGCGGTTACCGGCAGGTGAAGAAAGAGGATAAGCTCAGCGGCAGCATGGTATTCCGTTCTCTGAGTCATCCGGGGCTGATGGTCAGCCTGTTCATCACCACGATGGTTATCCAGCTGTGTAACGGCTCTGTCAGCCCGATCCTGACGCTGTTTGTGCGCCAACTGGAGCCGGACGTGCAGAATATCGCCTTTATCAGCGGCGTGGTGGCGGCAATCCCCGGCGTGTCTGCGCTGTTGTCCGCGCCACGGCTGGGCAAGCTGGGCGATCGGATTGGCGCCCAGCGCATTCTGTTCAGCGCACTGACGCTGACCATCCTGCTGTTTATCGCCATGTCCTGGGCAGGCAGTGCTTTTCAGCTTGGAGCATTACGCTTCTTACTGGGGTTTGCCGACGGCGCGATGATGCCGGCAGTGCAGACATTATTACTGCGCTACTCCAGCGATCGTATTACCGGGCGAATTTTTGGTTACAACCAGTCTTTTATGTATCTGGGCAACGTTGTCGGGCCACTGATTGGATCGGGCGTTTCGGCGGCAGGTGGCTTTCGCTGGGTGTTTACCGCCACTGCGTTAGTGGTGCTGATTAACACCCTGCAACTGATGCTGGTCTACCGCAGGGGAAAAACGCCACCGGCGGGAAACAGTCCGCTCTGAAAGCGGTCCAGGTCGGCCGCTCAGCGAATACTCAGGGTGACAGCATAAGCGTAATGCGAGGCGGTCAGTAAGAACTCCGGGCTGACCGAGGGACTCCACGAATCATCGCCACCGACGCCCATATGATAGCCATCGACACTCAGCCAGCAGCCGTCTTCTTCCTTCAGCAGATGGCGGTGGCTGGTTTTTCGCAGCTGTTCCTGGCCGTATCGGTTGAGGGAAAAATGGAAATCGCCGCGCACGGTGAGCGTGCCGAAGGTGAGTTCTTTGGTGCCTCCCCGCAGGCCATTTTCGCCGGGGAAGACATACGGGGTATAGAGCGAGTCAAGCGGCAGTGACCAGCGGGAAAACTGCGCGGCGAGGCGACGATCCGGATAGTTCTCGTGGGGGCCCAGCCCCAGCCAGCTTACCGTCTCTGCGGCCTGTCGCAGCTGGCAGCATAATCCAATCCTTGCCGGAGCAGGCAGGCCAGCCGCCACCGTCACGTCAGTCTGAATATTCATCTCGCCACGAGAATTAAAACGATACTGTTTACGGCTGAGGAAGCAAATTCTGCCGTCAGACTGCCATGCCTGGGTGGTTGCCAGCTGAACACCGTCAGCCGTCTGGTCATAGCTGAACGCCAGCAGTTCACTCTGCAACTGGTAAAAGCCTGCCCACTGCCAGCGCTCCACCCAGGCGTTGGGATCCACTCTGGTCACTTCGCTGATGCCAATATCGTTATCCACGGGGGCGCGGACGAATGCATCGCGCAGCGGCGTCAGCAGCTGCGGCTGATTTTCACTGCACCACTGCACCAGTTCACCGCTCTGGCGGCAGAAGTGCCAGCTTTGCTGCTGCCAGCTGACAATGATCTCCGTTTCGCTTTCACTCAGCAGCGGTTTCTGCCCACCCTCGGTGGCGACGGGGCGTTGCAGCAGGGCAGGCAGCCGCCACTGATCCCAGGCCACGCGATGTCCGGCTTCTGACCAGGCCGTTGCCTGAGGCTGGACTATCGCCACGCACAGCCATACCTCACCGTTCAGTTCAGGCAGAGCCCCTAACTCCAGGCTTAACCGACCTTCCGCCGCCAGCGTCAGCGGCTGACGACCTTCCGCTACGGCTCTGCCGTTTTGCTCAATTCGCCACTCAAGCTGTTCATTATCCGTGGCGCGGAAAAGATATTCACTGGCAATGGTAATACGCAGTGGTGCGCAGCTTTCCAGTGAAAACTGGAAAAACTGTTGTGCCCGTTGCGCTTCGAACAGGGAAGGGTGAGGTGTACGATCGGCAAACACCAGTCCGTTCATACAAAACTGACGATCGTTAGGTTTATCGCCAAAATCACCGCCGTATGCCTGCCACGGCTGGCCGTGTTGATCATAGCGGGTCAGGCTTTGATCGACCCAGTCCCAGACAAACCCCCCCTGCAAACGGGGAAACTCACGGAAGGCCTGCCAGTATTTTGCGAAGCCGCCAAAGCTGTTACCCATCGCATGAGCATATTCACACAAAATTAACGGGCGGGTCTCTTCGGGCAGGCTGATCCATTTTTTGATCGCCCATTTCGGCACGGCGGGAAACGGCTGATCCTGATCAACTCTGGCATACATCGGACAAATAATATCGGTGGCGGCGGTATCGGCCCCGCCTCCTTCATACTGCACCGGGCGGGTGGCATCGGTGCTTTTTATCCAGCGATACAGGGCGTCATGGCTGCTGCCGTGGCCTGATTCATTGCCCAGCGACCAGATAATGATGCAGGCATGGTTACGATCCCGCTGCACCATGCGAGTCACCCGCTCGCTGAAGGCGTTAAACCAGAGCGGATCGTCTGACAGTTGGTTCATGGGTTGCATGCCGTGGGTTTCAATATTGGCTTCGTCCACCACATACAAACCGTAGCGGTCACACAGGCGATACCACAAGGGATGGTTGGGATAATGTGAGCAGCGCACCGCATTGAAATTGTGCTGCTTCATCAGCTTAATATCGCGGATCATGGTGGCTTCATCCATCACCTGGCCATTTTCCGGATGATGTTCGTGGCGATTGGTGCCACGGATAAGTAAGGGTTTGCCATTCAGCTTCAGCAATCCCTGGTGAATTTCGACCTTACGAAACCCGACATCGAAGGCTTCGGTTTCCATCTCTTTTCCCCGTTCATCGAACAGCGTGATGGTTGCACGATACAGCTGAGGCGTTTCGGCACTCCATAGTTCTGGCTGTGCCACTGTCAGGGTGAGGCGGGTGCGATCGCGGTAATGACCCCGCTCGTCAATAATCTGGCTGCTGAGCGGCTGACGCAGGCGGGCAATACAGGATTGTTGCTGCCACAGGGCGACTTCAACCTGACAGGCTTCGGCCAGTGGCTGTGAACAGACGGCCAGCACCTGAAGACGTGCGGTGTGATATTCGGCGCTAAGGTGTGTTTCAATCTGCACGTCGCGCAGATGCAGCACAGGTTTATGTAACAGGCTGACATCGCGGAAGATACCGCTCATCCGCCACATATCCTGATCTTCCAGATAACTGCCATCGCTCCAGCGCAAGACCAGCACGGCAAGGCGGTTTTGTCCTGAATGTAGCACCGGCGTAAGATCAAATTCAGCCGGTAAACGGCTGTCCTGGGAGTAGCCAATAAACTGCCCGTTACACCACAGATAAAAAGCCGAGCTGACGCCGTCAAAAATAATGCGGGTCTGCTGCTGTGGTTTTTCATCGTGCATGAATGTGAGCGAATAACATCCGGTGGGATTCATTTCCGGTACGCGCGGAGGATCGACCGGAATCGGATACTGAACATTGGTGTATATGGGCGCATCGAAGCCGGCCAGCTGCCAGTTGGATGGCACAGTGAGCAAAGACGCGTCAGGCAGATCCTGCTCAAGCCAGCCCTGAGGCACCGCTTCGGGCTGCGGGAAATAACTGAACTTCCATTCACCATTCAGTAACTGACGGCTGTCGCTGCCGGGGATTTCATCACGGGCATCCACTGCACGACGATAGCTGTTAAAAGGGGGGTGAGCAGGCAGGCGATTAATCTGTGTCACGCCAGGGTTTTCCCAGTCACGACGACTTAACTGCTGTTGCAGGCTCAGAACAGGGGAAACAGAAGTTCTCATCTACGGTATCTCTGAAATGTTATCCGTTCACATTGACCTGAAATGCCATGACTGTAAAGCAGATTGCACTGTTCTTCCAGGTAGGAATGTTGCCGATGCGGAAGGGAAAACGACCGGCTAATCAGAGGATTTTTACTGGTTTGTGTTATGGAATCGTTAAGTGTGGTTACCCACGGTAAAAACGGGCCTGATAAGGAGTTTTCTGCATTGTCAGGCTGTGCAGAGGGCACTTACTATCAGCGCCAACGCTACCATGAGGAGATAACGATGAAGCGGATCATAAAAGTTGTAAGTGTTGTTGCGCTGGTAACCGCTCTGAGTGGTTGCCTGTTCCCACCTCCGGGTGGCGGCGGCGGCGGCGGTGGCGGCGGCGGTGGACCTCGCGGTGGTTTCAGTCAGGGACCGGGTTTCTGAGTAAATACGGCCGGGGGAGTTCCCCCGGCCGTATTTGTTTCAATCCATCATTGAAAAAGAAGTGGTACTAAATCGTTGTACTGGCTGACAAAAGCGTATTGGTTGTAAAAGCATCAGATCGATAATGAAAATATAAATTGCAGTTTTGTTTTATTTTGGTAGATGAGGTGTTAACGTCTGGCTTTATCTTCCCAGGAAGTTCGCATGAAAAACCTTATCGCAGAACTTTTGATCAGGCTGGCGCAAAAAGAAGTTGAGTCGAAAGAGCTGATGGTGCAGGTGGAAGCACTGGAAGTCGTCGTGACCGCGCTGCTGCGCAAACTTGATGGCGAACAGCTACAACAGATTACCGACAGCATCAGTTCAGCGATGGCAACCGCCGCTGAGGCCTGCCCCTACAATGCTGCTGACTCCTCACAGCTTAACGCTTACATCCAACGTCTGCTGGTCTATCCCCGCTCCTGATATACCCTTCTGAGGGTACAGGCACAGTTTTAACATTGTGCAGACATTACCTGCCTGCACGGCGGCGTTATTGAAGTAATGGCTTTTACTGATGGAGAATCAGAATAAAAATTTGTAACTGAAAGCGCCGAATAAAATTGCAGTTGTCAGAATCTGAAAAATGTTTTTATATTCAAAAAAGCTGTCAGTAGTGAAATACTTCAATACGTAAAGTATAAATATTATTCCTGATGAACTGAGTAATGCCTTTTTTGATTTATTCACCACCACCACCACCATATTCCATATGTAAAGGCTGCCATACTTGCACCTGAAGCGACCCGAGTTTTACATGCGTTAATGTAGCCCATGTAAGGGCCACATTAAGAATTATGGTAAAAGCAGGCCAAAAAAAGCGAATAACAGATAACATGCCGCAGCAGCAAACCACAGGAAAGAATAAACTTTCATCCATGTACTTATTGTGATGCTTTTGTCATCAAAAAAAGCATATCCGGGATCCTGATTGTGCAGGAAGCTTATTTTTTTTCCGTGACTAAGTTTTATGAAGAAGCGTAAAACTGAGAACACACCGAAAAATCCAGTCATGTAATAAAACACGCAGGGGCCTGGTAAATTGTATTTTTCTCTGTAGGAAGAGACTAGTTTGTAATAATCTTGTCTTTTAAATAAATATATTACGAGCGACAGAATTATAAGGCAGCAGCCCAGCCAACCAAAAAACAATGACGTACCAGCTAATAATTTGTTAGTTATCATAGTATTCTACAACTTTATTAACTATAGCTTCCGCACCTGAGCTGCCAGCCCACCCACCTGCGACCGATCCTACAACTGCGCATGCAACTCCACCAATACCCACTGTCGCTATTCCAACAGCTGCACAGCCAGCTAAAGCTGTAGCACTACCCGCTGCACCTCCCAGCATTCCACCACCCGTGGTGAGGGCAAACTTTGAATAGTCTTTCACAGCTATTTTTCCGCACTCACCCTCACGCCCTTGCGTACAGGCTTCAACCACATCATTCGTCACCCCGGCGAAGCCGAATCCAATCCCAATGAAACCACCCATTTTAAGAAACCGTGCCGCTCTGGCCGCATTACCCACGTAGTAAGAATAACCGGGAATGCCACCCAGCCCGGCCGTTGACCACTCATGCACAATCGATTTACTGGAAAGGTTTAACGCCCGCTTCAGATTCTCATACTGCCGGAATTTAACCGTATAGCGCGCAAGGGATTTTAACAGCGGTTTATTGACCAGCTCTTTTAGCTGACTGAGCAACTGATTACGCTCAACGAAAAACTGCTGGCCGATCAGCGTGCCCTGCGTACGGAACTGGTTCTGGTAGCTGACCTCAATTTTTTTCAGGGTCTGCTCAATGGCCCTGAAATAGCGTTCTCCGACATCGCCTGCGGTGCTGAAAATCCTGTCTCCCGCACCGGTCAGCGCGGCAATCAGCCCGTAATGTCGGTGCATAAAACTGGCGTCGTCACTATTAACGCCGATAAATGCGGCATTGGTTTTATTCTTTGCCTGTCTCAGCGTATTAAGCATATGCATTGTCAGCCGGGGTGGGGTATCCGGGTCAGCCACAATTAAAATCTGGCCGGGCCTGAGGTATCGGGTATCCGCGTTGAGTTTCATAAACAGCTGGGTGGCAGGGGAACGAGTGTCCCTGAACAGTTCCCGCGCCTGATAATCCAGCGGGCCGGGTCGATTCACCACACAATATCCGGGGGCTATATTACGCGCCATGCTTCCGTGCTCCGTTCGTTATTAATTAACGTTGATGATTGCCGTCAATGGCAGTACCAGAGGTGTCGAAAAAAACTGCGGTGAATATAAACAATCCGGCTGCGTTAGGCAAAAGTGTTGGCGCATGCTGGTGGTGAGCCGTGCGCAGTTCCACTAATCCAGAACCGGGTCTCTGCCGGGGTTTTTTACGTTCTGCACGATGAGCAGGGCGCTGGCGGGGGGACTGGCAGATCACAGAAGCGCTGATTGTTTTCTGGTGTGGTGGTGATTGACTGAAATTTATCGGGCCTGCCCTGGCCCATTCCGCCGGTTAATCTGCCTGGCCAGCCGATCTTTTACCGGTAAATTTCAGTCCGGATGGAAGCTTATCCTTTGCTCATTGCTTCGGATTTACTCATGCACTGCTGCATTGCCTGCATAACCGCTGCGCGAAATCCTTTCTCTTCCAACACCTTTACCGCTTCGATGGTGGTTCCGCCGGGGGAGCAGACCATGTCCTTCAGTTCGCCGGGATGTTTTCCGGTTTCCAGTACCATCTGCGCTGAACCTTTTACTGCCTGCGCGGCAAACTGGTAAGCCTGACCGCGTGGCATACCGCCCAGTACTGCCGCATCGGCCATCGCTTCAATAAACATAAACACATAGGCCGGAGCGGAACCGCTTACGCCAACCACCGCATGGATGAGGTATTCCGGTAACAGCGCGGCCTTACCAAAGCCGTTAAAGATAGCGACGATTTCATCTGCTTCTTCTTTGGTGACCAGCACGTTTGGCGTCACCGAGGTCATGCCTTCATTGACCAGTGCCGGGGTGTTTGGCATCACCCGAACTATTTTTCGATCATGACCCAGTACGCTGGCGAGGGCGTCCAGCGTTATCCCGGCGGCAATAGAAACCACTACCGTATCCTTATTCAGGCTGCCGGAAATATCTTTCAGCACGTTCAGCATGACCGCCGGTTTAACCGCGCCAAACAGAATATCAGCGACCTTAGCCACTTCTTCCACGTCTGAAGCAGGGGTGATACCGTACTGCTGGTGCATCGCCTGATTCGTCTCGGGTTTATGGTCGTAAACCCAGATGTTTTCTGCTTTGATCTGACCAGCCGACACTAGTCCCCCGATAATCGCTTTCGACATGTTGCCGCAGCCAATAAAGCCAATTTTTTTATCCATTGTCATGTTCTCCGTTGCCTGTAGTGTTTATCGGCTATTAGCTTAACCTGAAAAGTTTATGCCTGCCCGACCGAGTGGTTGCTTATTATCATCTTTAATTTAGCCAGGTCTTTTATCCTCAGGCCGCCTTATTGTCCAGCAAACAGCAACCGGCGTGGAATATTGTCGCTGATATTCCACACCGGTTGCTGTTAACATAGCCGTTGATTTATCTGCCCGTCACCGCGGTATTTCAGGCGGACAAACAGAAATCCGTCGGTAACATCCCGGTGCCTGTTTTCAGGGCCATTTTTAGTAACATAACAGGAAACAATATGCCGATATGGGTGGATGCCGATGCGTGTCCGAAAGTCATCAAAGAGGTGCTGTATCGGGCTGCTGACCGTGAAGAGATGATGGTGACGCTGGTGGCAAACCAGCCGCTCAGCGTGCCGCCGTCGCGTTTTCTGCGTACTGTACGCGTGCCGGCCGGTTTCGATGTGGCAGACAATGAAATTGTACGCCGGGTTGAGGTCGGTGATCTGGTGATTACTGCGGATATCCCGCTGGCGGCGGAAGTGATGGAAAAAGGCGCGGTGGCAATTAATCCCCGGGGTGAGCGCTACAGCGAGGCCACCATTCGCGAACGCCTGACGCTTCGTGATTTTATGGATACCCTGCGGGCGAGTGGGGTGCAAACGGGAGGCCCACCGGCGCTGAGTCAGCGCGATCGGCAGCTGTTCGCCAACGAACTGGATAAATGGTTGCAGGCGCAAAAGTAAGAAACCGAGCCGTCTGCCACAGAACATGCGGCCTGTCGTGCCGGGTGGAAAGAGCACGACAGGCCGGTAAGTCAGACAAAACTGTCGTCGTCGCTGAAATCGTCGTTGTCGAAGCCGTCACTGCCGAATCCGGCAAAATCGCTACTGTCATCCTGCTGAAAACCCGCATCCTGACTCAGGAACTGGCTGTTGTCACCGTTGTTGAAGGTATCAAGATTGTTATCGAAGCTCTCCTGCGGTAGCGCGGGTTCATTGATAATGTTGACGATCTCTTCGGGTTGCGAATGGTGGAACATGCTGGTCAGCATATCTGCCATCACCACGCCGCCCGCCACGCCGACCGCCGTTTGCAGTGCGCCGCCCAGAAACCCCCGGCCGGCAGAGGGAGCCGCAGCGGGCTGAGCCGCCCAGGCTGGTTGCTGCTGAGCGGCCTGCGGATTTCCCCACGCTGGGGAAGACTGCTGGGGTTGTACCGGCTGCTGTGGCTGCTGGCGCTGACCACCGCCAAACAGGCCGGAGAGAAATCCGCCGCTGCTTTGTTGAGATTGTTGCTGTGACGCCGTCAGCCGGGCTTCCAGCTCGCTGACCCGGTTATTCAACTGTTTCATCGCCGCTTCCTGAATCAGGATAGACTGGGCCATGTAGTAGGGGGCCCCCGGCTGCTGCTGCAATTGCTGTTGGATCAGCTTTTCTGCTGCGGCATCGCGTGGACCTGACTGACTTTCAGCCTGTTTTAAACGGTTGAACAGATTTTCAATGAGTTGTTGTTCCTGGCTCTGCATTAGAAAGTCCTCTGTAGCAGGTGATATCACTATTCTGGAACAAAAATGGCGAAAGTAAACGGGCTTCGGGTAAGTAAATGTTGCCGATATTTTCGCAAATAAACGCTTCTTGTAAAGAATTTTTTACATTACTTATCTGATTAAAAACATTCAGATAACCGGAATAATCCCCCTGGTTACTGTAAAGAAAAAGTTCCTTGTGGAGCTGAGCAGCATTAACCGGTATGATGCGACGCAAATTCAACCATTATCTGTCCTGTTGACCGTTGCCAGAGGCAACAGCAGGGCTGAGGAAGTAACTGTTATGTCGTTACCCCTGTATCTGGTCGGTGCGCGAGGCTGTGGTAAAACCACCGTCGGCCAGGCGCTGGCTTCTGCACTGGGCTATGCCTTCAGTGACACCGATGGTCATCTTCAACGCATCACCGGGAAAACTGTGGCAGAGATCGTGGCGGTAGAAGGATGGGAGGGGTTTCGTCTGCGTGAGTCACACGCCTTACAGGCGGTGACCGCTCCGGCCACGGTGGTGGCTACCGGCGGCGGCATGGTGCTGGCGGCCTGCAACCGGCAGTTTATGCGTGAGCATGGTCAGGTCATCTACCTGAGTGCTGAAGCCGGGGTACTGGCGGCGCGTTTACAGGCCTATCCTCAGCAGGATCAGCGTCCCACACTGACCGGTCGGCCAATTGCTGATGAAATGGTTGAGGTGCTGGCGGCGCGCGATGCGTTATATCAGGATGCGTCGCATTATGTCATCAATGCGATGCAGCATCCGGATAAGGTGGTGGACGACATTATTACCCTGCTGGCGCTGGCTAGGGCCAGCTGAGTCGTGACCTGAAAAATTTATTACCGGCTGGCAGGATTACTACGAATTATTCCGCTCTTCTGGGAAATTTTAACCATTGTCTATACTGAAGGCACGGCACTCTCCGGCACAGGGTTGCCGGTACGGTGAAAATTTCTTAACTGAGGGAATTAATTATGCCAGGCAAACCCCCTTATCCTCGCACGGCCCACATCAAACAGGTGGACAAAGGCACCCCAGGCAAGACGGTCACCTGGTATGAGCTGCGTGCGGACCACCCAAAGCCCGATACGCTTATCAGCGAGCACCAAACGGAACAGGAAGCGATTGACGCCAAATCGCGCTACGAAGACCAGGGAAAAGAGTAAGTCTCACCGGCATGGACGCCGTTAATCCCCCTTCTGATGCTTTTTCCCGCGTACGGTCATCCGACCGCCCCCAGCCGATGAATAGAGCTTGACCGAAAGCTTTCGCGATCTTATTTTCACCTTACGATACCAATATAAAATCAACTGCAACGCCATCTCAGACACAACTGGACAGACCATTGGCTCATTTTCTGAATAATCCTCCTTTACCCGCCCAATCCGCGCTCCTGCCGGAAGCCGATGCTACGCTTAGCATGCCTGTTGCGCCCTTTGGCGCGACCGGTGAAATACCGGGTAGTGATCAGGCGATAGCGAATTTTGCGGGAAGTAATTCAATGAAACACACACTGGCTACCGTGACGCTGGGTATCGCTCCTCAGGGGGATCTGCATCCTCTGCTGCTGGAACATTTGCCGGAAGAACAGATTGCGCACTTTGGTCTGCTGAATGGCCTGTCATCTGCTGAAATTGAGCAGCGATATGCCCCCGTAAGCGGCGAAAAAGTGACCATGACGCACACTGAAGATGGCTCATTTGTCATCCTCTCTGCTGATAAGGTCAGTCATGCCTTACAGGAGCTGGTTAAAACGCTGGAACACCAGGGTTTCTCAACCATTCTGATTTTGTGTGCGGGCGAATACAAAAATCTTGTTGCTGACCGCGCGGTGCTGATCGAACCCTACCGGATTTTACCGCCATTGGTGAATGCCATTACCGGCGATAATCAGGTGGGCATTATGGTTGCGCGGGAAGAGTACATCGGCGAGCAGCGTTACAAATGGCGTAGCCTGACGATGAAACCGCACTTTGCTGTCGCCAGCCCGTGGGAAACCAGTGAAGACCAGCTGATTGATGCTGCCCTGAAATTGCAGGAACAGGGTGCCGACGTGGTGGTGCTGGATTGCCTTGGCTATCACCAGCGACATCGGGATTTTTTACAAAAACTGCTGGGTATTCCGGTGGTGCTTTCAAATATGCTGATTGCCCGACTGGCAGCGGATCTGCTGGTGTAAAGCTGCGATTGCCGTTACCTTGAGTGGCGGTAATGTTACCTGCGGGTCGCCTGACCGCCGCGATTGCCCACCAGTGGTGGAGATGCCCGCAAGGCTGGCGGCAGAAACGTTGTACCGACCCTGCTCTGCACAGGCTGTTTACTTTTTATCTCTGATTCTAAGGATATTGTTATGCTCAACGTCAGTGAATATTTCGACGGAAAAGTGAAATCAATTGGTTTCGACAGTGCCAGTACCGGGCGCGCCAGCGTTGGGGTTATGGCCGAGGGGGAGTACACATTTGGCACCGGTCAGCCGGAAGAGATGACCGTGGTCAGCGGCTCGTTGAAAGTGTTGTTACCGGGCGAGACAGAGTGGAAACATTACGCGCCAGGCGAGGTATTTAACGTGCCGGGCCACAGCGAATTTCATCTTCAGGTGGCTGAGCCATCAGCTTATCTGTGCCGTTACCTGAAAGACTAGCCTGATATCAGGCCGGGTGACCGGCCTGCCAGTGTCGTCAGCGCTGCGCTTCTCCGCCCAGTGCTTCCACGGTATTCGCGATCAGTGCAGCCAGTTCACTGGTCATCAGAATAAAGTCGGCGTCAAAGCGAGCGGCGACGTCTTCCCGGTCAATATCATCATTCTGTTCACGCAATGTGTCGGCAAATTTCAGACGCTTAAGCGATCCATCATCAGACAGCACCATCTGCACCCGTTCCTGCCAGTCCAGCGCCAGTTTAGTCACCAGCTTGCCTGCCTCAATATGATTGGCTATTTCATCACAGACCAGATCCTGTTTCTTACAGCGAATGACGCCACCGTCTTCCAGCAGCGCTTTCAGTTCGGCTTCGTCCATCAGCGCAAAAC
The DNA here is from genome assembly GCF_000590885.1 of Erwinia mallotivora. Classification (GTDB taxonomy): domain Bacteria; phylum Pseudomonadota; class Gammaproteobacteria; order Enterobacterales; family Enterobacteriaceae; genus Erwinia; species Erwinia mallotivora. The sequence continues at coordinate 102,409 of NZ_JFHN01000018.1, read as the reverse complement.
CGGCTGGCGTGTCACCTGAACGCACCCATTCGGTCATGGTCAGTTCGATGGGGCTTTCCAGCGTCAATGGGACCACCGGCAGCGACCCCAGACTTTTACGCAGCAGCGCCAGCGTATCCTCGGCTTTCTTCGCGCTGGCGCAGTCAACCATAATCAGGTTATTCGCCGTGTCGATCCACAGAAAGGTCTGGCTGAAGCGGCTGAACGCGCGGGGTAACAGGCTGTGTAACACTTCATCTTTCAGCGAATCTTTTTCGGTTTTTTTCAGCTTGCGCTGCTGCTCGGCTTCCAGCTTGCTGATTTTTGCCTCCAGCGCCTGCTTGATGACCGGCGAGGGCAGGATTTTTTCTTCTTTGCGGGCACAAATCAGGATCTGGCCGTTATTAACATGGGTCAGCGCATCACCACGTGGTCCCATCGGAGACACCCAGCCGGTCTTCGCCATGTCCTGGCTGCCGCAGGGGGTGAAGGTGAATGCTTCAAGTTGTTTTTCCATCTCGTCCACCGCCAGCGGAAGCTCGCGGTTAAGACGATATACCATCAAATTTTTGAACCACAGCATGGTGCTTTCCTTCTCCGACGCCTGAGTCATGCAAAATCAAAGTCAGCGCGCATGATAGCGAATCGGCAGCGGGGTTTCATTGCCTTTCCGCCTGCGGCCTTCTAAGGTAGCAGGCACAGAAAAAAATAATGAGGTATTACAAGTGCGTATTGGCATCGATTTAGGCGGCACCAAAACAGAAGTGATTGCGCTGGCAAACGATGGCGAGACGCTGTTCCGCCATCGTATCGCCACGCCGCGTGATGATTATCAGCAGACGCTGGAAGCCATTGTCGGACTGGTCCAGCTGGCAGAGGAGAAGACCGGTGAGCGGGGCAGCGTTGGCGTCGGTATTCCCGGTACGCTGTCGCCCGTTACCCGGCTGGTGAAGAACGCCAATTCAACCTGGCTTAACGGCCAGCCGCTGGATAAAGACCTGCACAGATTGCTGGGCAGGGAGGTGCGTATCGCCAATGATGCTAACTGCCTGGCGGTGTCGGAGGCGGTGGATGGCGCAGCGGCAGGCAAATCGGTGGTGTTTGCGGTGATAATTGGCACCGGCTGCGGTGCGGGAGTGGCGCTCAACGGCCAGTCTCATGCCGGAGGAAACGGCAATGCAGGGGAGTGGGGCCACAACGCCTTACCCTGGATGGACGAAGATGAACTGCGCTATCGCGAGGAAGTTCCCTGCTATTGCGGTAAGTCTGGCTGCACTGAAACCTTTATTTCCGGCACCGGTTTTGCCACCGACTATCGTCGGCTGAGTGGGGTTAGCCTGTCAGGCGCAGAGATTGTTCAACGGATGCAGCAGCAGGATCCGCTGGCCGAACTGGCGATGAGCCGCTATGAACTGCGGCTGGCGAAATCGCTGGCGCAGATTGTCAATATACTCGACCCTGAAGTGATTGTGCTGGGAGGCGGCATGAGCAATGTGGAAAGGCTTTACCACACCGTGCCGACGCTGATGAACAAATGGGTATTTGGCGGCGAATGCCAGACGCCGCTGCGCAGGGCGGTGCATGGTGATTCCAGTGGCGTGCGCGGGGCAGCCTGGCTGTGGCCTCAGTAAGGCCGCCCCGCATCGTTTTAGTCGTTACCCCACAGCATGGCATCGCGTGGCGCGCTGTCGCGCTGGTTTTTGGTCATCAGAAAGTAGATGTAACCGACGGCCATAAAGGCGACAAACAGCCCGCCAATCACCGGGTTAAACCACAGCATGGCAATCAGGCAAATGAAGGCCAGCACCAGCGCAATGCCCGGTACAATCGGGTAGCCTGGTGCAAGGAAGGTGCGCTCCAGCTCAGGCGCGGTGCGACGCAGGCGAAACAGGCTGAGCATACTCATCAGATACATGACAATGGCGCCGAACACCGCCATGGTAATCATCGCGGCCGTCAGCGTCATACCCTGAAGGTTTATCCAGCTGTCACTGAAAATAGCCGCAATGCCAATCAGCCCACCGGCAATGATCGCCCGGTGTGGCGTCTGGAAACGGGACAGTTTTGCCAGCCCCGCAGGCAGGTAACCGGCGCGGGACAGGGCAAAAAACTGGCGCGAATAGCCAAGAATAATGCCGTGAAAGCTGGCAATCAGGCCGAACAGGCCAATCCACACCAGCATGTGCATCCAGTTAGAGTGCTCACCGACGATCATTTTCATCGCCTGCGGCAGTGGGTCGTTAATATCCGACAGTTTGCGCCAGTCGCCTGCGCCACCGGCCATCAGCATGACGCCAATCGCCAGTACCACCAGCGTCAGAATGCCACTGATATAGGCTTTGGGAATGGTACGTTTGGGATCTTTTGCCTCTTCCGCCGCCATTGCTGCGCCTTCGATAGCGAGAAAGAACCAGATGGCGAAAGGGATGGCGGCGAAGATGCCGGAAACCGCAGGCAGCGAGAAGTGCTCGCTGCCTGACCAGCCGTTGGCGGCAAAATTGGCCAGGCTGAAGCCCGGTGCCACCACGCCCATAAATACCAGCAGTTCCACCACCGCCAGCACGGTGACCACCAGTTCAAACATTGCCGCCAGCTTCACGCCCAGAATATTCAGCGCCATAAAAACAATATATGCCCCGACCGCGGCATATTTAGGATTCAACTGCGGATACTGAACGTTGAGATAGGCACCAATCGCCATGGCGATAGCCGGTGGTGCAAAAACGAACTCAATCAGCGTCGCCATGCCGGCGATCAGGCCGCCGGTTTCGCCAAAGGCACGGCGGCTGTAGGCAAACGGACCACCGGCATGGGGGATGGCGGTGGTCAGTTCTGTAAAGCTGAAAATAAAGCAGGTGTACATCGTGGCGATAAGCGCGGTGGTGACCAGAAAGCCCAGCGTGCCTGCCACACCCCAGCCATAGCTCCAGCCGAAATACTCGCCGGAAATCACCAGGCCTACCGCAATACCCCACAAATGGATCGTGCCCAGGGTGGGCTTTAGCTTGCTCGTCATACCGATATCCCCGTCTTCAGTTTTATTGTCTGTCGATAATGCAACCGGTGTCGGGGGGAAACTTGACGGCGGGATAAGGATTTTTGTGCTCTGCTGTCAACTTTCTGGCAGGAAAAGTGGCCGGTCAACCTGATGTCAAAACCGGGTGTTCTGCGGTCAGGCAGGTCAGCGTCTGCAACGCCATGCTGATGGCACATCATGCGAAAACCGACGGAGCCAGACTATGACTGCCAGGCAATATGATTCTCTCGATAACGCCGCCCTGCTGAAACTTGCCCAGCAGGCGCTCACTCGTTACCCGTTTGCCCGTCAGGGTAAGCTCAGCCTGCTTTGCCGTTCTGAAAATGCCACTTTTTTGCTGGAAGCGGGCGGTAAACGCTATGCGCTACGTCTGCACCGCGAGAACTATCATCAGCGTGCAGACATTGAAAGTGAGCTGCACTGGCTGGATGCGTTGCGTGAAACCGGCATCGTGGTGCCGCAGGCGGTTGCCGATATGGACGGTGAAACGGTACAGAGCCTGGCGCTGGACGATGGCAGCGTGCGTCATGTGGTGCTGTTTGACTGGATCGACGGTGAGATGCCGACCACCGAGGTGGATCCCCGCGCTTTTCAGCAGCTGGGACATATCACTGCCCGCCTGCACCAGCACAGTAAGCAGTGGCAAAAACCGGCAGGGTTTCAGCGCATTATCTGGGATCACCACACGATGGTCAGCCCGCAGAGCCACTGGGGCGACTGGCGTGATGCGCCCAACCTGCGGCTGGCGGACAGGCCGGTAGTGGAAGAGGTGATCGCCCGTGTTGACGGAGAACTGCAACAGTTTGGCAAAGATGCTTCCCGCTACGGGTTGATCCACGCCGATCTGCGTCTGACCAATCTGCTGTTGCATAAAGGTGAGACGCGGGTGATCGACTTTGACGACTGCGGAATGGGCTGGTATTTGCACGATCTTGCAGCAGCGATCAGTTTTGTGGAGCACCATCCTCGTGCAGCCGACTGGGTGGATAACTGGATCAAAGGCTATGAACAGGTGGCGCATATCAGCGACGCAGAGATGGCGCTGGTGCCAACGCTACTGATCCAGCGTCGTATTCAGCTGCTGGCGTGGGTCGGCTCCCACGCGCAAACCGAGATGGCCATCAGCCTGGGACCGCAGTGGGCCGACCACTCGGTGCGCCTGTGTCGCCGTTATCTGGAGAGTGCTGAACTGCCGGTCGGTGCCTGACCTGGTATGAAAATTGCTCCTGCTATGGGATATCTCTGTAGTGGGGGCGAAGAAGATGATGGAAACCGGTGTAATCAAACGGCCTGAGATGGCAACGGCGCTGAACGCCAGTTTTGCCTGCAATCGTGGCGTACTGGCCGCCGCCGCCAGCGGACTGAGTGAATTTATCAGTGATAAAGGCGGCGATGTTGACCGCATTTTTGGCGTCAGCGGCATCGATCCGGAGCAGCTTGCCAGTCCGACGCTGAGCCTGGGGCTGGTCAACTACTGCCGCGTAATGGAAGAAGCGGCGCGTCATTCAGGTTTTGATAACTTCGGTTTGCACTACGGCAGGCAGTTTAAACCACAGTCATTAGGTCTGATTGGCTATGTCGGCCTCTGTTCCGCCACGCTGGAGCAGGCCCTGCACAATGTGGTCAATGCCTTTCCCTGGCATCAGCACGATACACTGACCCGGCTGGTGGATAAAGGCGACTGCTGGCGGCTGGATTATCAGGTGCGCCACGGTGCGATTCTCTGCCGCCGTCAGGATGCGGAACTGACGCTGGGCATGTTTATGAATCTTGTCCGTCACGTGGCCGGAAAAAACTGGGCGCCGCGTGAGGTGCATTTTGAACATCCCCGTCCGGCTCAGTGGCACGAGCACTGTAAAGTATTTGATGCGCCGGTTTATTTTGACCAGCCCTTTAATTCGATGTTGATCGCCAAACGCGATCTGGCGCGAACCATGCCGGACAGCGATCCGATGCTGCTGATGGTGATGCAGGATGCCATTCGCCGTCTGAACAGCGCCGCGCCGCAGCAAAATATCGTCGATCAGGCCCGCGCTCAGGTTCATCTGCTGTTGTTAAAAGGGGAACCGGTGCTGGAAGAGGTGGCAGACAAGATGGGTCTGTCCAGCTGGTCTTTGCAGCGTCGCCTGCGTGATGAGGGCCTTAGTTTTACCGCGCTGGTGGACAAGGTTCGCTGTGAAATGGCCACCCACTATCTGCAACAGAAACAGATCCCCATCTCAGAAATGGCGCTGCTGTTAGGGTATTCCGAAGTCAGCGCTTTCTCCCGCGCCTTCCGGCGCTGGTTTGGTATCAGTCCGCGCCAGTGGCGGCAGGATGAGATGGCGGGCCAGCGCCTCAGCGCGGGGTAAAATCAATCACCATTTGCGGCGGAAAGCCCGCAGGCGGCGGAGGCAGGTTTTCTGCGCTGCCGATCACGCTCCAGCTTTTAAGGCAGAGAATTTCATCGCCCTGCGTGCTGAGCACGGCATAACGCCCGTTATGCCAGCCAACCGTAACCGCACAGCGGCGGCCTTTATAACGTTCTGCATCATAAAAATTGTGCTGAAAACCATACTGCATTTGTGTGTAGTACAGACACTGCTGATGCGTCAGTCCGTCCTGCTTTTTGCTGCACTGCCGTTCGGCCACGGTCTGCATCTGCTGGCGGGTGGGCGGTGGCTGTTTCTCACGGCCTGCCTGCGTTGCCGACTGGCATCCCGCCAGCAGCAGCATCCCCGGCAGCAGACAGCCTGCGATGATTTTTTTTCCTGACGCCATTATTTCCCCCGAAGTGATAAAAACGGACAGCCTGTGATGATAGCGCAATGGGTTGATGCTGCCTTACTCCAATGCTCTGTAAAGGTGCCTGCTGAAAATCCGCATCGCCAGACTTGACGAGCTGCCGGTAAAAGAGGTGAGGTAAGGATCCCATTTCACTTAACGCAGGATGCATTAATTATGGTTAAGAAAATTCTGATGCTGGTTGGCGATTACGCCGAAGATTATGAAGTGATGGTGCCTTTCCAGGCGCTGCAAATGCTGGGACATCAGGTGGATGCCGTCTGCCCTGACAAAGTTAAAGGTGACTTTATTCAGACCGCGATACACGATTTCGATGGCGCGCAAACCTACAGTGAAAAGCCCGGACACCGTTTTGTGCTCAACGCTGATTTCGCCGCCGCGCGCGTTGAAGATTATGATGCGTTGCTGGTTCCGGGAGGTCGTGCGCCGGAATACCTTCGGCTGAATGAGCAGGTGATTAAACGGGTGCAGGATTTTGATGCGGCGGGTAAACCCATTGCGGCGGTGTGCCACGGTCCACAACTGCTGGCGGCAGCAGGGATATTGCGGGATCGCACCTGTAGCGCTTACCCGGCCTGCGCCCCCGAAATCCGTCTCAGCGGCGGCCATTTTGCAGAGATCGGCATCGATCAGGCGCACGTCGATGGCAATCTGGTGACCGCCCCGGCCTGGCCTGCGCATCCGCAATGGCTGGCAAAATTTAATGCGCTGCTGATGAAGTAATTCATTGCTGACGGCATCACACTCTGTCACGGCCTTGCGAGGCCGTTTCAGGGTTTTGGTAACGCGTCCGGCAACCGGGCGCACGCAGGTCCGGCCTGATACCGTTATCGCCAGCGGGGGGGCGGCCCCCGATTACCCGGTGCGGCGGGGGCCATATTCTCAGCGTGGGGGGCTGAAGGCTGACAGTCTGCGCTGACGCTGCCTGCTCAGGCCATCGGTGTTTCCAGCTTGCTGTAACCCAGTCCGTTGATTTTTTTTACCTTAATCTGCACCGGAATACGTTCTTTCATCGCTTCGACGTGGCTGATCACCCCGATGGTTTTTCCACTGGCGTTCAGTGCGTCCAGCGCATCCAGCGCGCTGTCGAGGGTTTCAGCGTCAAGCGTGCCAAAACCTTCGTCGAGAAACAGCGATTCGATGCGGGTCTTATGGCTGACCAGATCGGAAAGCGCCAGCGCCAGCGCCAGGCTCACCAGGAAGCTCTCGCCGCCCGACAGCGTGCGGGTGTCGCGCAGCGTATCTGCCTGCCAGGTATCCATCACCTGCAACTCCAGCACCTCCTCTGATTTGCGCTGGAGCAGATAGCGGCCGTGCAGGCGGTGCAGCTGGTTATTAGCCAGCCACACCAGATTATCCAGCGTCAGCCCCTGAGCAAATTTGCGGAACTTATCGCCTTCTTTCGAGCCGATCAACGCATTGAGATAGCTCCAGTCCTCCACCTGTTGCTCCCCTGCGGCAATCTGCGTCAGCAGGGCCTGCTGCTGTTCACGCAGCTGGGCGTCGCTTTGCAGCTGCTGACGAATTTCTCCCTGCTGGCGGGCATTCTCCCGCAGTTGTTCCGCCAGCGTCCTGACCGTTTCATTCAGGGTTTCCGCACTCTCCGGCATCTCTTCCGGCCGCTGTTGCTGCTGTGCACTGAGGGTTTTCTGCGCCTGCTCCAGCAGCGTGGCGGCCTGCTGACGGCGGCTGTCGTGCTGCTTCTGTAGCGTTTTTAACTGGCTGGCCTGCGCGTCATCCAGCAGGGCGGAGACAAACCCGGCTTCATCGGTAAAATCACTGGCGGCAAGCGCATGGCTGAAGGTCTGCCGCGTCTCTTCCAGCCGCAGCGTCAGCGCCGCTGACTGTTCGGACAGTGAGTTAAGCTCACCGGCCAGCGTACTCAGCCGATCCTGCTGCTGTTGCCACTGCTGTTGCAGCGCGTCACTCGCCTCTGCGTACTGTTGCGACAGCCCGCGCAGCTGCTGCTGTACGCGGGAGGTGCTCTGCTCGCCAAACAGTGCCTGCCGTTGTTGGCGCTGTTCACTGAGCGCGCGTTGCTCAGCGGCGAGGCGCTTCTCCAGGCCCGCAAGACGTTGCTGCTGGTCAGCGATATGAGCAGTCAGCGCCTGCTGCTGAGAATCAAGCGCGGTCAGTTGGTTAGTCAGGTCAGTCAGTGCCCGCTCCGCCTGCTGCCACTGTTGCCACTCGGCCTGGCGGCGGGTAAGCCAGCTGGCGTGCTCTTCCGCTTCCGGTAACGTCAGCGCGTGTTCGGTAAGGGTGCTTTGTAAATGGTGGCGCTGTTGTTGCACCGCCTCTGTGTGCTCTGTCAGCTGTCGCTGCATATCGTCCAGCCCCTGACTGAGCGCCAGTCGCTGCTGCTCCGCCAGCTGCTGCTGCTGTTGAAGGTCGTTCAGCTCATGCTGGCGCTGATTGAGCCGATCTTTCTGCTGCTGAAGCTGGCGGGCGCTCTGTTGCCATTGCAGTAACCCGGCCTGCGCCTGGTTTTCCTGCTGTTCCTGGGCCGCCAGCCAGTCAACCACCTGTTGCTGGTCTTCCGGCGCGAAAGCCAGCGCCAGCGCGGTTATCGCGCTCTGCCACTGTTCGCGCAGAGCCGTTGCCTGCCGACTGCTTTCGCTCTCCTCCTGCTGCAACTTTTCCCGCTGGTTTTGCAGATTCTTCAGCTGTTCACGCTTAGCGGTCCCCTGATCTTTCAGTTTGTCCACCTCTGCTCTTAGTTGCAGCAGGCGCTGCGCGGTTTCTGAGGGTGTGACTGACTGATATTCGCTGACGGCCGGATGCTGGCTGGATCCACACAGAGGGCAGGGCTGGCCCGGTTCCAGCAGGGCACGATGCTGTTCAAGATCGGCAATGCGCTGCTCCAGCTGGAGGCGTTTTTCCACATCCTGCTGATGCTGGTATTTCTCTTTCCAGTCGCTGCGCAGCTTAATTAACTGCTGCTCCGCCTGCTGGATTTGCTGCCCGATCTCCTGCTGGCTGGTAAGTACCCGCTGACTGAGTTGCATAAGCTGTTGCCACTGGGGCAGCAGCAGCGCCAGCGCCTGCCGCAGTGGTCGCTGCTGGCTGAAGTGGCTGACCCGGGCCTGCAATTGTTCTTCGGTCTGCTGCTGCTCTGAGGCCTGAAGATGTTTTTCAGCTTCGGCGTACTGCTGCTGTGCCTGTTCCAGCGCCTGCTTTTTCGGCAGGGCCTGCTGTTCAAGATCGCGCTCCTGCTGCTGTCGCTGCGCGAGGCGTTGCTGCTGCTCGCTGAGCTGATGCTGATGCCGGTTCAGAACGGCTTCGCTCTGTTGCAGCTGCTCAAAACGCGCGGCCCACAGCGGCAAAGCCTCTCCCCAGTGGGCGAAAGACGCATGTTGCTGCTGCCACTGCTGCTGTTGCAGCTGCTGTGCCCGTTTCTCCTGCTGCACCTGCTGATTGTGTTGGGATTTTTTCTGTTGCTCTGTGAGCGAATGCTGGTACTCACTCACTTCTTTCGCCAGCATTCCGCTTTGCTGCTCCAGCGCGCTGATGCGGTTATCCAGCGGCAGTACACGCTCGGCGATTAGCGTCTCCTGTTGCTGACGCAGGTGCTCATGCTGGCTGCGTGTTTCGTTCGCGGTTTTCAGCTGCGAGGCCAGGACATCCAGTGACTGCTGCTGTTCCTGCTGTTGCCGGGTGAGGCGCTGCTGCTGCTGCTGTAACGCCAGCCAGTCCTGCTGCTGCTGTTGCAGTTGCTGCCAGAGTGGCCGGAGCTTTTCGGCGGGTTCGGCGCGTTTCAGCTTATCCAGCTGCGGTTGATCCTGTTGCCAGGCGTTTTCCGCCTGGCGGGAAGCCTGCTCTGCCGCCGTTACGGCCTGGTGGGCGAGTTGCCACTGCTGCTGCCACTGCAACAGTTGCTGCTGGCGCTGATGTTGAGAAGTGAGTACCTGCTCTTCGGAAAGTCGTTGTGTCAGCTGGTCGCTCAGTATCTGCTGCTGTTGGTTGTCCAGCAGGGCCATGCCACCTGCGCGAGCGCGCAGGGTTTCCAGCGCCTGGCGGGCGTTTTTATGTCGTTCGAACACGCTGGCGGACAGGCGACCATAGATTTCTGTTCCGGTCAGCTCCTCCAGCAGTTCGGCGCGGCTGTTGGCATCGGCGTTGAGGAAGGCGGCAAACTGTCCCTGTGACAGCATCATCGATTTGGTGAAGCGTCCGAAATCCAGGCCGGTCAGCGCGGTCAGCATCTCCAGCTTGTCTTTCACTTTGTCGGCAACGATCTGATTATCGGCACAGCGCGCCAGCTCAACGCGCGGTGCCTGAAGATTACCGTCAGGCGCGCCCCGCGCCCGACTCTGGCTCCAGAATGCCCGCCAGGCGACGCCTTTTACTTCAAACTCCACTTCCGCCAGACACTCTGCCGTGTCGCGGGTCATCAGGTCATTCTGGCTCTGCGACAGTTTTCCCAGCCGTGAGGTTTCGTGATACAGCGCCAGGCAAATAGCGTCCAGCAGGGTGGTTTTTCCCGCTCCGGTCGGGCCGGTGATGGCAAACAGGCCATTGCTGGCAAAGGGTTCAGCGGTGAAATCCACTTTCCATTCGCCTTTCAGCGAGTTGAGATTTTTAAAGCGCAGCGTCAGGATTTTCATGGCTGTTCCTCGTCATCAATTTCTGCCAGCGTCTGCTGAAACAGCGCGGTGACGCGGGCCAGCTTGTCCGCTCCGGCCTCCTCTTCACTTGCCAGGCGACGACTGAACACCTCCTCTACGCTGAGCTCACTCAGGGTTTCGTTGTGCTGACGCGCAATGGTCTGCTCACGCTGTTCACGACTGCGACGCAGTAACACCACCTCGACCGGCAGATCCTGCGTCATCTCCTGAATCCGCCGCTGCAAATCGTTCAGCCAGCTGCGGGTGACCACTTCGATATCCAGCCAGATGGTTTTCCCCGCCGGCGGCGGCTGAAGGGCGGCCAGCTGCTGGGCAATTTCCTCCAGCGACCCTTTAATCATCTGCATTGGCTGGAACGGCGGAATGGTCAGCGGCTCGACCTGGCTCAGCTTGCCTTCTGCGAACGCCACCAGGAAAACGCTTTTCTCTTTGCCCAGCTCGTCAAAACTGAGCGGAATGGGCGAGCCGCTGTAACGAATATGCTCCGTACCGGCAATGCGCTGAGCACGATGAATATGCCCCAGCGCAATATAGTCAGCGGGGGGAAAGGCCTGCGCGGGGAAAGCGTCCAGCGTGCCGATGTAGATATCACGTACGGCGTCACTTTTGGTCACGCCGACGGTGGTCAGGTGGCCGGTGGCGATGATCGGCAGCGCCAGCCCCAGCGCCTGGCGTTGTTGCTGCGCGGCCTGCCAGCATTGCTGGTAATGATGGGTAATGGCCTCCAGCAGGGATTGTTGCTTCTGATGACCGGACTGGCCAGCCTGGCTGGTGGTGATGTCACGCGGACGTAAAAAAGGGATAGCACAGAGCAGCGCGCCCGGCTGGCCGTTGCGGTCGGTCAGCAGCAACACCTGATCGTCGGGATGTTCCGCAGCCGCGGCAATCACCCGCGTATTCAGACAGCTCAGCAGCTCGCGGGATTCATTAAGCACCGCCACCGAATCGTGATTCCCGCCAAGGATCACCAGCTGGCATCCGCTGGCTTGCAGGCTGACGATAAAGCGATTGAACAGTTCGCGGGCATAGCTGGGTGGCGACCCGGTATCAAAAATATCCCCGGCGACAATAATCGCTGCCACCTGCCGTTCTGCCACCTGCAACAGCAACCAGTCAAGAAAGGCCTGATGTTCGGCAGCCCGGCTTTTGGTGTAGAAAAACTGGCCCAGATGCCAGTCGGCGGTATGAATGACGCGCATGGTATCCCTTCTGTGCATAAGCAGAGCTGACGATTATAAACAGAGCTGGCAAAAACCCCAGCGGCAAAGGCATACCTGGCGTAAACAGGATGTCGAAAAGCGCGGACTGATGGGTGCTTTTTTCATAAAACTGTCATAAAACTGACGCATAATGACGCCGCAAATCCCGTGACATCCGGTCACAGCAGCAGGAGCAATAATGGCTAAGCGCATTCTGGTGGTAGAAGATGAAGCCCCAATCCGTGAGATGTTGTGTTTTGTGCTGGAGCAAAATGACTATCAACCGGTCGAAGCGGAAGATTATGACAGTGCGGTCAGTCAGCTGATTGAACCCTGGCCTGATTTGATCTTGCTGGACTGGATGCTGCCGGGGGGCTCAGGTATTCAGTTTATTAAACACCTGAAGCGCGAAGCGATGACCCGTGATATTCCGGTGATGATGCTGACGGCCCGTGGTGAAGAAGAGGACCGCGTGCGGGGGCTGGAAGTGGGCGCGGATGACTATATCACCAAGCCGTTCTCACCGAAGGAACTGATTGCCCGCATTAAAGCGGTGATGCGCCGTATTTCACCGATGGCGGTGGAAGAGGTGATTGAAATACAGGGACTGAGCCTCGATCCCTCCTCACACCGGGTGATGTCAGAAACGCAGCCGCTGGAGATGGGGCCAACCGAGTATAAGCTGCTGCACTTTTTTATGACCCATCCGGAGCGGGTGTACAGCCGTGAACAGTTGCTTAATCACGTCTGGGGCACTAACGTGTACGTCGAAGATCGCACCGTTGATGTGCATATTCGTCGCTTACGCAAAGCGCTTGAGGTCAGCGGGCACGATCGTATGGTACAAACGGTTCGCGGGACAGGTTACCGTTTCTCAGCACGTTACTGATCGTTTGCACTGGAGTCTTCATCTTGCTGGAACGCCTCTCCTGGAAGAAATTACTGCTGGAGCTGCTGCTCGTCTGCCTGCCCGCGCTGATTATCGGCTGGCTGACGGGTTACCTTGCCTGGCTGCTGCCGGTTGCCCTGCTGGCGCTGCTGGGCTGGCACTATTTTAATCTGCTGCGCTTATCGCACTGGCTGTGGGTTGACCGCAGCATGACTCCCCCGGCCGGACGTGGCAGCTGGGAACCTCTCTTTTATGGCCTGTATCAGATACAGGTGCGCAACCGTCGGCGGCGGCGTGAACTGGGTAATCTGATCAGACGCTTTCGCAGTGGCGCGGAGTCGCTACCGGATGCGCTGGTACTGACCACCGAGGAAGGCATCATCTTCTGGTGCAACGGCCTGGCACAGCAGCTGCTTGGGCTGCGCTGGCCGGAAGACAATGGCCAGAATATCCTCAATCTGCTGCGTTATCCTGAGTTTGCCCGCTACCTTCGCCAGCGGGATTTTTCGCGCCCGCTGACGCTGGTGCTGAACAACCAGCGGCACCTGGAATTTCGGGTGATGCCCTACAGCGAAGGGCAGTGGCTGCTGGTGTCGCGCGATATGACGCAGATGCATCAGTTGGAAGGTTCCCGCCGCAACTTCTTTGCCAACGTCAGCCATGAGCTACGCACGCCGCTGACGGTGTTACAGGGCTACCTCGAGATGATGACCGGCGACGGCATGGCCGGGCCGCTGCGCGATAAGGCGGTCCATACCATGCAGGAGCAGACGCGTCGTATGGACGGCCTGGTAAAACAACTGCTGACGCTTTCCCGCATTGAGGCCGCGCCTGCGTTGGATCTCCGCCAGCAGGTTGATGTCCCGGCGATGCTGCAACTGTTGCAGCGCGAAGCGGAGACGCTCAGTCAGGGACGTCATGAGATACATTTCCAAACCGATGCGCATCTGCGGGTGTTGGGTAACGAAGAGCAGTTGCAGAGCGCTATCTCCAATCTGGTGTATAACGCGGTCAACCATACGCCGGAAGGGACGCGGCTGGAGATTGCCTGGTTGAAAACAGCGCAGGGTGCTCTGTTTCGCGTCTGCGATAACGGCCCCGGCATCGCCCCTGAACATATCCCGCGCCTGACCGAGCGCTTCTATCGCGTTGACAAGGCCCGCTCACGGCAGACCGGCGGCAGTGGCCTGGGACTGGCTATCGTCAAACACGCGCTCTCGCATCACCACACCCGGCTGAAGATTGTCAGCCAGCCGGGAAAAGAGACCTGCTTCAGTTTCCTGCTGCCGCCGGGAATGATTGTCAGCCCGCATCCGGCAGAGTGAGAAGCCACTATTCAAGTGGGCTTCTCACCCGGAGAGTGAAAAATTTTCATCTGTGATGAAATTTCCTCGTTTGCCGCTAAACGTGCGGCGTGACATTCTTTTTAGCCATGTGGACATCCGGAAGTCCTGAAGTAACTCAGCGAAACTATTTTAACCATGATGCGTGGTATGCGCAGGCCAGGAGTGAGCAGAATGCAGAGAGATTCAGCCAGATATCGTGCCGAAGTGGTCGGCAGTTTCCTTCGTCCGCCAGCGATAAAGCAGGCTCGCGAGCAGTTCCAGCGGGGGGAAATTGATGCGGTGGCCCTGCGGCGTATCGAAGATGAAGCGATCCGCGAGGTGGTGACGCAGCAGCGCGCCTGTGGGCTCAACGTGGTGACCGATGGCGAATTCCGTCGGGCGTGGTGGCACTTTGATTTCTTTGATGGCCTGGAAGGCGTGGAGCCTTACGAAGCGGAGCAGGGTATCCAGTTTAACGGTATCCAGACGAAAGCGCGCGGCGTGAAGGTGACCGGCAGGCTGGGTTTTGGCGATCATCCGATGCTGGAAGATTTTCGTTACCTGCAAAGTATCAGCGGTAATGCCATCGCCAAAATGACCATCCCCAGCCCCAGCGTGCTGCATTTCCGTGGTGGCCGTAAGATGATTGACGCCACGGTTTATCCTGATTTGCAGGACTATTTCCATGACCTGGCGCTGACGTATCGTGCTGCAATCCAGGCCTTTTACGCGGCCGGCTGCCGCTATCTGCAACTGGATGACACCGTCTGGGCTTATCTGTGCTCTGAAGATCAGCAGCGTCAGATCCGCGAACGCGGGGACGACCCGCAGCAGCTGGCGACCACCTATGCACAGGTGCTGAATAAGGCGCTGGAAGGTAAACCAGACGATATGACCATCGGGCTGCACGTATGCCGGGGAAATTTTCGCTCCACCTGGATTTCTGAAGGCGGCTACGAGCCGGTGGCCGACATTCTGTTTGGCAGCGTCAATGTCGATGCATTCTTCCTTGAGTATGACAATGAACGTTCCGGCGGTTTTGAGCCGCTGCGCTTTATCAAACCCGGCAGCCAGCAGGTGGTGCTGGGGCTGATCACCACCAAAAATGGCGAGCTGGAAGATCCTGAAAGCGTCAAAAAGCGTATTGCTGAAGCAACGAAATACGTGAGCCTCGAGCAGATTTGCCTCAGCCCGCAGTGTGGCTTTGCCTCCACCGAAGAGGGCAACAGCCTCACTGAGCAACAGCAGTGGGCCAAGCTGCGTCTGGTGACCGATATTGCCAGCGAAGTCTGGTGATGCGTTTTGCGTGAATTACGGTAAAAAGCGTGCGAAAGCGCGCTTTTTGTGCAGCTAATCCTCTTTTTTTGCATAAATTGCACTCCCCCTGCGCAGAAAAAATACACATCATCTAAGGGTTCTGGCTTATAAACTGAACGGATGAACTGGCTGGACGTTTTTTTACGCTATATCATTCTGCTTTCCCGATCCCACCTTGCCTTTCTCCGCTATAAACGGTTTACTTAGCGCCGTTTTTCCGTTTTCCCCCTGAAAAAAGATCATAATCAGCGCAAATCCGCTGGTAAGTGGCACTGGACCAGAACATCAGGCTGTGGCGGTTGGCCGGGCCGGGATTTTTAGTGCGGGCAGGGGGGACGCTGACATGACGTTTTCACTAACACCAGTAACAGGTTAATCCGCTGCTTATGAGTAATCGTTTAACTTTCAAAGACATCGTCGCACTGGGCTTTATGACCTTCGCCCTGTTCGTCGGTGCCGGTAACATTATTTTCCCGCCGATGGTGGGTATCCAGTCTGGTGAGCACGTGTGGGTTGCGGCGGCCGGCTTTCTGATTACCGCAGTGGGGCTGCCGGTGATCACCGTGATTGCCCTGGCCCGCGTGGGTGGGGGAATTGACGCGCTCAGCTCGCCCATCGGTAAGACCGCAGGAATTGTGCTGGCAACCGTCTGCTACCTGGCCGTTGGGCCACTGTTTGCCACACCGCGTACGGCCACGGTCTCCTTTGAAGTCGGTATTGCCCCACTGACCGGCGACAGCGCACTGCCGCTGTTGATCTACAGCCTTATCTATTTTGTGCTGGTTATTGGCATCTCGCTTTACCCCGGCAAGTTGCTGGATACCGTCGGTCATTTCCTTGCGCCGCTGAAAATTGTGGCGCTGGCGGTGCTGGGTATTGCCGCGCTGCTGTGGCCTGCTGGTGGCCTGGCCCCGGCGACAGAAGAGTATCAACATGCCGCATTCTCCAGCGGGTTCGTCAATGGTTATCTGACCATGGACACCCTGGGCGCACTGGTGTTTGGTATCGTTATCGTCAATACCGCTCGCTCACGCGGTGTTAGTGAATCGTCACTGCTGACCCGTTACACCATTATTGCCGGGCTGATTGCCGGTATTGGCCTGACGCTGGTTTACCTGACCCTGTTCAGACTGGGTTCGGGCAGTGCCTCAATTGTCAGTCAGAGCGCTAACGGCGCGGCGATCCTTCATGCTTATGTGCAACAGACCTTCGGCAGTATGGGCAGCCTGTTCCTCGCCGCGCTGATTTTTGTCGCCTGTATGGTCACGGCGGTTGGCCTGACCTGCGCCTGTGCGGAGTTCTTCGAGCAGTATCTGCCGCTGAGCTATCGCCAGCTGGTCTTTATCCTTGGGCTGTTTTCCATGCTGGTTTCTAACCTGGGGCTGAGCCATCTGATTCAGATTTCGATTCCGGTGCTGACGGCCATTTATCCCCCGTGCATTGTGCTGGTGTTACTGAGCTTTACGCTGGGCTGGTGGAAAAAGAGCAGCCGCATCATTGCATCGACGATGCTGGTCAGCCTGCTGTTCGGCATGGTAGATGCGGTTAAAACCACCAGCTTTGCCGCGCTGCTGCCCGGTTTTGCCACCCATCTGCCGCTGGCGGATCAGGGACTGGCGTGGCTGCCGCCGTCACTGGCGATGCTGCTTCTGGTCGCGATTTACGATCGTGTGGTGGGGCGTCAGCAGGTTAATGCCCATCAGCAATAAAGAGTGTGATACCTTCTCCTGCCCATCCGGCAGGAGAAGCTGACATTGTGAAGACAGAAAATGACTAAAAATACGCTCAAAAAAGGACTGAGTACCCGCCACATCCGCTTTATGGCGCTGGGTTCAGCGATTGGCACCGGACTGTTTTATGGCTCGGCTGATGCGATGAAGATGGCCGGTCCGAGTGTGATCCTCGCTTATATCATCGGCGGTGCCATTGCCTACATCATTATGCGGGCGCTGGGCGAAATGTCGGTCAATAATCCGCAGGCCAGTTCGTTCTCACGTTATGCCCAGGATTACCTGGGTCCGCTGGCAGGCTATATCACCGGATGGACCTACTGTTTTGAGATTCTGATTGTCGCCATTGCTGATGTGACGGCCTTTGGCATCTATATGGGCGTCTGGTTTCCGGATGTCCCGCACTGGGTCTGGGTACTGAGCGTGGTGCTGATCATTGGTGCGATAAATATGGCGACGGTGAAAGTGTTTGGTGAAGTGGAGTTCTGGCTGTCACTGTTTAAGGTCGCCACCATCATCATCATGATTGTCGCCGGTATCGGCATCATTCTCTGGGGAATCGGTAACGGGGGACAGCCAACCGGCATCAGTAATCTGTGGAGCAACGGCGGCTTCTTCGCCCACGGCGTGATCGGGATGGTGCTGTCGTTGCAGATTGTGATGTTTGCCTACGGCGGCATCGAAATTATTGGTATCACCGCCGGTGAGGCAAAAGATCCCGAAGTCTCTATTCCCCGTGCCATTAATACCGTTCCTCTGCGTATTCTGGTGTTTTACGTGGGTACGCTGTTTGTCATCATGTCGATTTATCCATGGAATCAGGTTGGCACCCAGGGCAGCCCGTTTGTGCTGACCTTCCAGCATATGGGTATCGCAGCGGCGGCGGCGGTGCTGAATTTCGTGGTGATCACTGCCTCACTATCGGCCATCAACAGCGATGTGTTTGGCGTAGGACGTATGCTGCACGGGATGGCTGAGCAGGGCCATGCGCCAAAAGCCTTC
This sequence comes from Erwinia mallotivora, assembly GCF_000590885.1. Classification (GTDB taxonomy): domain Bacteria; phylum Pseudomonadota; class Gammaproteobacteria; order Enterobacterales; family Enterobacteriaceae; genus Erwinia; species Erwinia mallotivora. The sequence goes on along the minus strand of NZ_JFHN01000018.1, from coordinate 84,522 downwards.
GCCGCCGTTTCGCGACGGGGTATTCCTTGGGTCACCACGGTGGTGATGATGATTGCCATGCTGGTGGCGGTGTATCTGAACTACCTGATGCCGGAAAAGGTGTTTCTGGTGATCGCCTCGCTGGCGACCTTTGCCACGGTCTGGGTGTGGATTATGATCCTCTTCGCCCAGATTGGTTTCCGCCGTACCCTGACTGATGAACAGAAAAGGGCGCTGAAATTCGCCATGCCTGGCGGAGCCTTCACCGCGCTGGTGGGTATCTTATTTCTGTTCTTTATTATCGGACTGATTGGCTGGTTCCCGGATACCCGCGTGTCGCTGTACGTCGGTGTTGGCTGGCTGGTGGTGTTGCTGGTCAGTTGGATGGTGGTGCGTAAAAAAATCAGAGCCTGAAATAACACCGCAGGGCGGGAAAGATATTTCCCACAATGAAACAGGCCGGAGATTCCGGCCTGTTTCATTTCCGCTTGTCACCTCACTGCGGATAACTGACCGGCACTGCGGATGACAGAGTACGTTGCCTGATACGTTGCAGGGTGCTGTCATACGGGCAAAGGGTTCCAACGGCGGAGTGCTGGCAGCCGGGGAAGGTGAGCTCAGTCAGCAGGGGAGGCTGGCTCTCACTGAGTAGGGTCAGCTGGCGGAGCTGATCGAGGCTCTGGGCCAGAAAATAGATACGGATAAAGCGGCGTTGTTGTCTGTCGTGCCAGCGTTCAAAGACCAGGCTGCCGCCGGGTGGAATATTGCCCGGTGGATAAAGCCCCTGCTGCCAGTGAAAGCCAGGCAGGGTGCGCAGCCAGGAAATATTGATGTCGTGAGCGACATACAGCAGCCAGCGAACCTCAGGCGGTGTGCTGTGCTGACCGGTTGTACCGGATTGTAACGCGCTGGCTATCTGGTTCATCAACAGCGAAGCGCCACGCTGTGCCGGGCCAGGGAGGTCGTTGCTGTCCTGATACTTAACGCTGAGCAATGGCAGCAGTCTGGCGACCTCTTCAGCGTTCTGCGCATGACCAAAGGCCACCTGCGACAGTGGCTTGTTCTCGCTGTATTCCAGCCGGATGGTTTCAGCCATCGCCGCCAGCGTATCCAGCCCTTTAATGCCCACGGTGCCGTTAGACCAGACCGCCAGTTGCCACGGCTGGCTGAATGCCGGGCAGGCTTGTCCGGCCTGACACACCGCCTGTTTTAACGCCGCAATCTGAGGCTGCATACGCTGTTGCTGCTCTGCCAGAGTGCCGCCGGTTGCCTGTAAAGCCTGCTGGCGGTGTGCCTCTGCCTCTTCCGGCGAGGCTTTTCCTTCAGGGTACTGAAACAAAGGATCGTTGTGCGCTGCGGAATGAATAGTGACGCCACAGCCAGGAAAGGCGGCGTCGGCAAAGGCTTCTGCCGTCGCTCGGGTGCGTTGCAGTGGGCTGGCACGGATATAGACGTCATTATCGGCGGGACAGGGGTGCTGAAGTAATCCCAGCTGGCGGTAGCGCTGGCTCTCATAGCGGCCTTTCAACCATGCCGCCGTGTAGCCATGCCCGGTCAGTTCACCATCCTGATTCAGCCAGTCTGTCCAGCGGCGTCCGGCACCCGTTTCAATCATCTGACGGTTATCGGGGGAGGGAGGACGGACGCCATGTCGGGTGACCTGCACCACTTTTTCCAGCGTGTAATCCTGCGCCTGCACCACCGTGCTCAGGAGAGACAGCATCAGCAGAAACAGAATGTTGCGTAGATCAGACATGGGCACCGTCCGCACCGGGTAGTCCGGCTTTGGCTTAAAAAAGTGGGCCCAGCATGCCCTGGCGGGTTTTACGGTGCAAAAAAAAAGCCCGCCGGAGCGAGCTTTTCAGTTTAATCGGATCGGAATTACAGCTTAGCTGCGTTTTCAGACAGGTACTTAGCCACACCGTCCGGCGATGCGCCCATACCTTCTTTTCCTTTTTCCCACTGTGCCGGGCACACTTCGCCGTGGTCTTCGTGGAATTGCAGCGCATCAACCATACGCAGCATTTCGTCAATGTTACGACCCAGTGGCAGGTCGTTAACCACCTGGTGGCGAACCACACCGGCTTTGTCAACCAGGAACGAGCCACGCAGGGCAACGCCCGCTTCCGGATGCTCGATACCCCAGGCTTTCTGGATTTCGCGTTTGATGTCAGCAACCATCGCGTATTTTACTTCGCCGATGCCGCCTTTATCGATAGGGGTTTTACGCCATGCGTTGTGAACGAATTCGGAGTCAAAAGAAACACCAACCACTTCCACGCCGCGCTTCTGGAACTCTTCGTAACGCTTGTCGAAGGCGATCAGTTCTGAAGGGCAGACGAAAGTGAAGTCCATTGGCCAAAAGAACACAACGGTGGCTTTACCAGCGGTGTGTTTTTTAAAGTTGAAGTTTTCAACGATTTCACCGTTGCCCAGCACAGCTGCGGCAGTAAAATCAGGGGCTTGACGGGTTACCAGGACCATATTCACTCCTGTAAAGGTAGTTAGGTTGATGAAAATAAGAACGCAAGTATACGGTCGATGCTCGTCCGTGAACCAGCATAAGTCACCGATTATTCAGATAGGTTGTAGCTATTGAGCCATCTGAAAACAGCAAGTGATATTTATGTTAATGGCCGTGGCAGAGAAAAACCAGCGGCAGAAGTCTGTATCGAGTCTCAAAGTTGTTGCTGAACGGCTCTGCTCATCATCTGTGGATAGAGTTGCCAGAATATATCAGCAAGATTCTGATAGTTATCGACAAAATCCTGATACGACGCTGACAGCGCCGTCAGGCGCGGTCGGCGGGCGGCAATGCCATTCAGCACCTTCTCCAGGTATGACGCATCGGCATACCTTTCCATCCAGCGCTCGGTCCATAAATAACGGTTAAGCGTCTGAAAGCGCTCGGGTGTGGCCGCTAATTCGGGCTGGATCACAGAATAGCAATCGGCCAGAAAAACTGGCAGGGATATTTCCGGCTGGATTGTATCCCAATGTAAAGACAGGAAATGATCCCAGATAACATCCAGTGCCACAGGCGCTACCCTGAAGGTTTCCGGGCGGAATAATCGTCGCGCTGCCCGCACTTCGGGCAGTGAATCGGTCATGGCGTCGATACGGCGATGCAGCTGGATGCCCAGCGCAATGTGCTGCGGCCAGACGCCGTGAGGATCGCCGCGCACATAGTCAGCCATCAGGTTACCGGTCAGAGAGCTGCCGGCCAGCGAGGCAAGGTGGAGGTGGGCAAGAAAATTCATCGCCGGAGTATATCTTCTTCCTGGCTGACATCACAGCGGCGTGAGTGGGCCGCTCTTTGTCGCAATGGACGCTTTACAAGCAACAGGGCAGGGGATTGTTCAGATATCAGCAGATTTCAGCTAGACTATGCGCCCTCGATTCCCGGACAGTGAATGACCATGCGCGTTGCCGATTTTTCTTTTGAGTTACCAGAATCTTTGATTGCCCATTATCCTCAGGCGCAACGCAGCGGTTGTCGTCTGCTGTCGCTGAATGGTCCCGATGGGGAGCTGACGCACGGCGTATTCACGGATTTACTGGACAAGCTTAATGCTGGCGATTTGCTGGTATTCAACAATACGCGAGTGATCCCGGCGAGGGTATTTGGACGCAAAGTCAGTGGCGGCAGGATTGAAGTGCTGGTCGAACGTATGCTCGACGATCACCGGGTGCTGGCACACGTACGCGCCTCTAAAGCGCCAAAGCCCGGTGCTGAGCTGCTGCTCGGTGATGATGAGAGTGTCAGGGCTACCATGGTGGCGCGCCATGATGCGCTGTTTGAGCTGCGCTTTGACGATGAGCGGGCCGTACTGGATATTCTCAACGCCGTGGGGCATATGCCACTGCCGCCTTACATTGACCGCCCGGACGAAGAGGCCGACCGTGAACTGTATCAGACGGTGTACAGTCAGCGTCCCGGTGCCGTGGCGGCACCTACTGCGGGTCTGCACTTCGACCAGCCTCTGCTCGATGCCCTGCGTGATAAAGGGGTTGAAACGGCGTTTGTCACGCTGCATGTCGGTGCAGGTACTTTTCAGCCGGTGCGGGTGGAAAGTATCGAAGATCATATTATGCATGCCGAATATGCCGAAGTGCCTCAGGAGGTGGTGGATGCCGTGCTGGCGTGTAAAGCCAGGGGCAATCGCGTGGTGGCGGTGGGCACCACCTCTGTCCGTTCGCTGGAAAGCGCGGCTCAGGCTGCCGGGGATGCGTTAATTGCGCCATTCTTTGATGACACGAAAATTTTTATCTATCCGGGATATCAGTATCAGGTGATTGATGCGCTGGTAACCAATTTCCATCTCCCGGAATCGACGCTGATTATGCTGGTATCCGCTTTTGCCGGTTACCGTCATACCCTGCGGGCCTACCAGCAGGCAGTGGCAGAGCAGTACCGCTTTTTCAGTTACGGTGATGCGATGTTTATCACCCATAATCCTCAGGCGGTGAATGAGAAGGTGGGCGTGCACAATAATGGATGTTGAAAAGCTGAATAAACATCATCCGCTAATAAAGATGCCTGTTAGTTTTATGACTATTCACATGCCCGTGAAATTGTGGCCGGGGACGGCGACAACAAAGCATCAATAAGCCGCATCAGATTGACGCTATCCCTGCTGGCTGGCTTGTGCTGCGTCTTGCATGGTTGTTAGAATGCGCCACATTTTATCAATCATCAGACTGTTTCTCTGGTGGAGGCAACGTGAAGTTTGAATTAGACACCACCGATGGCCGCGCACGTCGCGGCCGCCTGGTCTTTGATCGTGGCGTGGTGGAAACACCCGCTTTTATGCCGGTCGGCACTTATGGCACGGTTAAGGGAATGACACCGGAAGAAGTGCAGGACACGGGTGCGCAGATCATTCTGGGCAACACCTTCCATTTATGGCTGCGTCCCGGCCAGGAAATCATGAAACTGCATGGCGATTTGCATGATTTTATGCAGTGGAAAGGCCCGATCCTCACCGATTCCGGTGGCTTTCAGGTCTTCAGCCTGGGAGATATCCGTAAAATCACTGAGGCTGGGGTACATTTTCGCAACCCTATCAACGGTGACGCTATTTTCCTCGATCCGGAAAAATCGATGGAGATTCAGTTCGACCTCGGTTCCGATATCGTGATGATCTTTGACGAATGCACGCCTTACCCGGCCGACCACGATTACGCCAGACGTTCAATGGAAATGTCATTACGTTGGGCGCAGCGCAGCCGCGATCGCTTTGATTCGCTTGGCAATAAAAACGCGCTGTTTGGCATTATTCAGGGCGGGGTTTACGAAGATTTACGAGATGTCTCCGTAAAAGGGCTGGTAGAGATAGGCTTTGATGGTTACGCTGTGGGCGGCCTGGCGGTCGGCGAGCCGAAAGAGGATATGCACCGGATTCTGGAGCATGTCTGTCCGCAGATCCCGCAGGATAAACCCCGCTATCTGATGGGCGTTGGCAAGCCAGAAGATCTGGTGGAGGGCGTCCGGCGTGGCATTGATATGTTCGACTGCGTGATGCCAACCCGCAATGCGCGCAATGGTCATCTTTTTGTCACCGACGGCGTGGTGAAAATCCGCAATGCGAAGTATAAAGATGACACTTCTCCACTTGATGCTGAGTGTGATTGTTACACCTGTCGCAATTACAGTCGTGCTTACTTGCATCATCTTGATCGTTGTAACGAAATACTGGGCGCACGCCTTAACACCATCCACAATTTGCGCTACTACCAGCGTCTGATGGCAGGTTTACGTCAGGCTATTGAAGAGGGTAAATTAGAGCACTTTGTTAGCGAATTCTATAACCGGACGGGCAAGGCGGTTCCGCCGTTAGCCGTTTAATAATTAAACAATGAGGGAAAGTTGATGAGTTTTTTCATTTCTGACGCAGTGGCGGCAGCAGGCGCACCGGCACAGTCAAGCCCCTATTCACTGGTGATTATGCTGGTGGTATTTGGCCTGATTTTCTATTTTATGATCCTGCGTCCACAGCAAAAGCGTGCGAAAGAGCATAAAAAACTGATGGACTCCATTTCCAAAGGTGATGAAGTGCTGACCACCGGTGGTCTGGTTGGCCGCGTCACAAAAGTTGCTGACACGGGTTACGTGGCTATCGCGCTGAATGACACCACCGAAGTGGTCGTAAAACGTGATTTCGTGGCTGCCGTTCTGCCGAAAGGTTCGATGAAGGCGCTGTAATTTTTTGTTTTCCCTAAGGGAACTGCCGTGTTAAACCGTTATCCTTTGTGGAAGTACATCATGCTGGTCGTCGTGCTGATCGTCGGTCTGGTGTATGCACTTCCCAACCTCTATGGTGAGGATCCGGCTGTTCAGATCACTGGTGCGCGCGGAAGCGCCGCCAGTGAGCAGACGCTGGGTCAGGTCCAGAACGTTCTAAAACAGGAAAATATTCAGAGCAAATCCATCGCGCTGGAGAATGGCGCGATTATGGCGCGCTTTGCTAATGGCGACGTCCAGCTGCGCGCCCGTGATGCTATCACCAGGGTGTTAGGCGAGGACTATGTCGTGGCCCTCAATCTTGCCCCCGCGACGCCAGCATGGTTGAGTATGCTGGCAGCCGAGCCAATGAAGCTCGGTCTTGATCTGCGCGGTGGCGTCCATTTCCTGATGGAAGTGGATATGGATACCGCGCTGGGCAAACTTCAGGAACAGAATATCGACAGCCTGAGAAGCGACCTGCGTGACAAAAATATCCCCTGGACCAACGTGCGTAAAACCGATAACTATGGTCTGGAAATTCGCTTTCGTGATACCCAGTCGCGTGACGCGGCGATTACTTATCTGACTGCCCGCCACCGTGACCTGGTGATCAACTCAAGCGGCAGCAACCTGCTGCGAGCGGTGATGAGTGACGATCGTCTGCGTGAAGCCCGTGAGTATGCGGTACAGCAGAACATCAATATCCTGCGTAATCGTGTGAACCAACTGGGTGTGGCAGAGCCGCTGGTGCAGCGTCAGGGCTCCGATCGCATCGTGGTGGAACTGCCGGGTATTCAGGACACGGCGCGGGCGAAAGAGATCCTGGGAGCAACCGCAACGCTGGAGTTCCGTCTGGTTAACACCTCAGTGGATACCACCGCTGCGGCTAATGGTCGTGTACCGGGTGACTCTGAAGTGAAAAACACCCGCGATGGTCAGCCTGTGGTGCTCTTTAAGCGGGTGATCCTGACCGGTGACCATATCACTGATTCCACCTCAAGCCAGGATGAGTACAATCAGGCGCAGGTAAATATCTCGCTGGACAGTGCCGGTGGCAATATCATGTCCAACTTCACCAAGGACAACATTGGCAAGCCAATGGCAACCCTGTTTGTGGAGTACAAAGACAGCGGTAAGAAAGATGCCAACGGTCGGGCGATTCTGGCGAAGCAGGAAGAGGTGATTAACGTTGCCAATATCCAGTCCCGACTGGGTAACAGCTTCCGCATCACCGGTATCAACAACCCTAATGAAGCCCGTCAGCTGTCGCTGTTACTCCGCGCGGGTGCGTTGATTGCACCTATTCAGATTGTTGAAGAGCGCACGATTGGCCCGACTATGGGTCAGCAGAATATTACTCAGGGTCTGGAAGCCTGTCTGTGGGGACTGGCCACGTCAATTATCTTTATGGTGTTTTACTACCGTAAGTTTGGTGTGATTGCCACCACGGCGCTGGTCGCTAACCTGGTGCTGATTGTCGGCATCATGTCACTGCTGCCGGGGGCGACGCTGACCATGCCGGGTATTGCCGGTATTGTGCTGACGCTGGCGGTAGCGGTCGATGCTAACGTACTGATTAATGAACGTATCAAAGAAGAGCTGAAAAACGGGCGCTCTGTCCAGCAGGCGATTCATGAGGGTTACAGCGGTGCGTTCTCCAGTATTATCGATGCTAACGTTACCACGCTGATCACTGCGGTGATCCTCTATGCCGTGGGCACCGGTTCGATTAAAGGCTTTGCCATCACCACCGCAATCGGTGTGCTGACGTCGATGTTTACCGCCATTGTCGGTACCCGCGCCATCGTCAACCTGTTGTACGGCGGCAAACGCGTCAACAAGCTGTCTATTTGAGGAGTGCGTTGTGGCACAGGACTATAGCGTTGAAGAACTGAACTACGGCCGTAAAGTCTATGACTTTATGCGTTGGGATAAACTGGCCTTTACTCTCTCCGGCCTGCTACTGATTGCCTCCTTCGTCATTATGGGGGTGAAGGGCTTTAACTGGGGGCTGGATTTCACCGGTGGAACGGTGATTGAAATTACCCTGGAAAAACCGGCAGATCTGGAAAGCCTGCGGGGTGCTCTGCAACATTCTGGCTTTGCCGATCCGCAAATCCAGAACTTCGGCAGTAGCCGTGATGTGCTGGTGCGTTTGTCGCCTCATGAGGGCAATGCAGGCCAGGAACTGGGCAATAAAGTGGTTTCCATTATCAACCAGGTCAGCCAGCAAAACGCCACCGTCAAGCGTATCGAGTTTGTCGGACCCAGCGTGGGTAGCGATCTGGCGCAGACTGGCGGCATGGCGCTGCTGGTGGCGCTGATTGCTATTCTGATCTACGTTGGTTTTCGCTTTGAATGGCGACTGGCATTGGGGGCCGTGCTGGCGCTGGCGCATGACGTGATCATCACCATGGGCATTCTGTCTCTGTTCCATATAGAGATTGATTTGACCATCATTGCTTCGCTGATGTCGGTAATCGGCTACTCGCTGAACGACAGTATCGTGGTGTCGGACCGTATTCGTGAGAATTTCCGCAAGATACGTCGCGGTACGCCTTACGAGATCTTCAACGTTTCGCTGACGCAGACGCTGAGCCGTACCATTATGACCTCTGCCACCACGCTGGTTGTGGTGCTGATGTTGTTTATCTTTGGTGGGGCATTACTGAAAGGCTTCTCGATGACCATGCTGATTGGTGTTTCAATAGGTACAGTTTCATCTATTTACGTGGCTTCTGCGCTGGCGCTGAAGTTGGGGATGAAACGTGAACATCTGTTGCAGCAAAAGGTTGAAAAAGAAGGGGCTGACCAGCCCTCGATTTTACCTTAATGGTTGATGTGCAAGGGCCGCTGATGCGGCCCTTTTTCTTTATAAAATCGGTAACGCTGGTGTGGACTGCAAAGCCTCTGGCAGCAGATATCAGGATGCATCGGTGACCAGGGTGTTCACTTCCATTAACGCGACGCTGAACAGCAGCTGAATCTGTTGCCGTGGGACATCATCATCCAAATCGTGGGTGATATTGCCAATATCACGACTGAGAAAAGTGATCGCGCTGCCCAGCCCGGTTAATTTATCCACCAGGGTAGTGAAATTTCCAGAAAGCGATTGGGTTTGCGTAAAGAATCCCTGCTGGCTTTGGATCTGTTGCTGAATCTGATTAATCTGGCCCTGTAGACCGTTAACGTTGTCCTGTGCCTTACTTAGCTCGACCGCCATCGCAATCAACCCCGGTACGCCCAGAATGCCCAGCGCCAGCCAGTAATATTTCTGCTTATTCAGGGTATCAAGCTGCTGATTTGCGCCAGCAAGGTTAGATTGTAATCCGGCAATACTGTTTTGCAGGGAGACATCGATCTGTTGCAGTTCGATATTATCCTGAATGATTTTTTCGTTAGCAGCTTTGCCTGCCGTGATCGTCTGGTTGACCAGACCGTCAACCGGCGAAATCTCCGTCTGCACCTGCTGGAGCGCAGCACGCAGTTGATCCGCGCTCTGGGTATTCAGAATCGCCATTTGCTGATTTAACTGGCTTTGCAATGTGATGCCCAGCGCCAGAACCTGTTTCTGCATCTCCTGCACCTGCGGGAGCAGGTCATTCAACAGGGCTGATGTACTTTGCTGAATCGCTATTGCCTGCTGTGGCAAGCCGCTGAAACCATTAATGGTTGCCTGCAACTGCTGAATATTGCTGATAGCCTGGGACAACATGCCATTACTCACGGGAATATCTCCGAAAGAGAAGGGCGGGTAAAATCCCGCCCTGAAGTGGGATCTCAGGCAGCGATCGCCAGTTGATTGACATAATTGGCAAGGGTGGTGCCCTGCGGAACCGCCATTGGACTGACGCCCGCCATCTGGCTTTTAATGGTGCTGACATCGGTGATAATCGTTTTAACCGTGGTGTTGGCCGCGGTCAGCCACAGCTGACGAATCGCGTCGCCGCTGGTGATGCCTTTATCCAGATCGAGGATCAGACTTCCCAGATCGCTGGTCAGCGAATCCCAGGCATTAGCCATCTGCGTGGCGGCATTCACCGCATTTTGTGCCTGATTTTGCAGCCCTTTATAACCGGTGCCAATCTGTGTGGCGGTCAGTACCTCACTTTTCAGCGAACTGCGTTTCTGGTAGAGGTCCTGACGGGCATTCAGCGAATTGTGCAGCACAATCGATCCGGCGGTAATGCCTGCTGCGCCTGCGACCATCATCGCCACCCCGCCAATCACCACCGGCGTCGATGTGCCTGCGGTGACGAAATCTGCTACCGCGCCAATGGCGGTAACAAATGCGCCTCCTATTACCAGTAATCCCCCGACCACAATACCGGCGATAGCGCCGTCAATGGCCGAGTTAATGCCGTCAATTTCCGTATTCAGCTGTTCCAGCACGCCATTATCGCCATTTACCTGCGTGTTGAGATCGACGACGATTTGCTGAAAATTGCGGGAATCAATCACCAGATTATTGTTAAGCACCACCAGCACATTTTTAGTGCTGACAGACAGCGACTGATATTCCGTTGCCTGGTCTTTCATCATGCTCAATGTGCTTAACCACTGTTCTTTGGTTGAACCCGGCGGCAGAGTGGCCGGAACGGCGTTCTGTAGAGCAAAGTAGTTGGAAATGTTGCTTATATTGGTGATGATTTGCGGCTGAATGGTATTCAGATAGCCATTGGCATGATCCTGTGCGGTACTCAGCCCCTGATTAATTTCTGTCTGGAAGTTCTGAAGATTAGGAAACTGACTAAAATCTACCGGGATTTGCTGTTTGACACTGTTGCAATAATTCTGGATTTGCAGAGCCTGTGACGCCTGACCAGACATACTGGTATCCATTGAAACGTCTGTTGCTGTGGTCATTGTTAATTCCTGTAAGTGAGGATTAATCAGAAGGCATCCGGAAGACTGCCGTTACCTGCATAGACAGCTTTAATACTGTCAATCTGTTGTGAAAGGAGCTTCCACTGCAATGCATCTTTTGCCAGCGCGCGTTTGAACTGCCAGATATCATCTTCATTTTTCAGGTTATTAACCTGAGAGACGCACTCCTGAAATGCGCTGGCGATATCATTCCAGGTTTGCGGGAATTTCCCGGCTGTCTGGGCAACCCGGCTGTAGTTGTCCACAAAGAGCTGGTTTTGCGCATCAATTGATTTAGCGACGGTAAGCATCGCATTGGTTTTAGCCAGTGCCTGATAAGCCTGAGCCAGCTTTTCCGTATTACTGATTAAATCTTTTGCTGCCTGACCTGAACCGGCTATACCTGATGAGACTGCGGTAATACCCGAAACCATATATTCCACGGATTGCTCGTTATAAGGATTCTGTGGTTTATTTTCTCCGCTCTGATTGTTATCGCCAGTCTGCGGTTTATTATCCTGATCACCTTTTTCCTCAGTCGAATCTGATTTATTTTCGGTGTCATCTTTGCTTTCGCTGTTATCTTTATTTTCAGTGCTCTTGCCGGAATTATTATCCACCTGAAAGGAAGTGATAATTCCTTTTGCCAGCTGTTTTACGCCATCACCGGCTTTATTACCTTTACTGACGATACCCTGGATATTGGCAGCAATCTGGGTGTTAAGATTCCTGATCGTCTCTGCCCACTGTGCAGCCTCTTTACTTAATGTCTGTTCGGCCTGAGTTAACTGCGCCTGATAGTTTTTCAGCAAGGGTGACAGTGAACTCCAGGCAACCTGTAGCTGACTGTTGAGTGACTGAGCAATCACGCCATAACTTTGAGCCTGATCGGACAGGGATTCCAGCTGTCTGTTCAGTTGGGTCAGGCCATTTAATATATCCTCATCACTTTTTGTGATTAAAATAGAATTAAAAGCATTAACCAGGGCTGAGAAATTAGAGCCAAATGTCATCAGGTTAATAATGGCAGGAAGGCTCTCCTGTTTAAAATAACTCGCCTGGCTGTACATCTGGCGTTGATACGCCACAATTTTAGTTGCCAGACCGGCATCCATATTACCGGCCTGAAAAGCCTGCTGGGTGAGGAGTAAATTACTGTAACTCTGTTGCAATAAGGCCGAGGAAGATAACGCAAGGCTGTCAGTCAGTAAATCCTGATCGCCCAGATTAAGGGAAACAGAAGTTGCCATGGTTCACCACGTTTATATAAAAATTAAATTTAATTAGCGCAATAAATTATCGCGCAGTGTTATGTTGCGAATAATTATGGCTGGTGGAGGTACAGGTTAAGTGGAAAAGCTGATGAATAAAGGAGATATATCTCCGTTATTATGACAAAAATTATAATTCAACAGACTGACAGTGCGGATGTTGTAAGACATTGCAACTCCCTCAAAGGAGAAAATAGTGGCTTGCAGTAAAATGTCGTCTTGTAAGTGATGTTAATGATAAAGAATAAAACTGGCAAGATCCGCTTAATATGTTTTCAATAAAAAACGTGATCCGTGTAATGGTTTTTTATTTAAGTTAATGATTAATATAATTTGTTTTTTAAGGAAATTATTGTAAAGAATAAGAAAAGGAAATGAATTTTCGGAAATTATGTTGATTTTTACTGATGTTTTTTCCGCGCTTATCGCCAGCGATCATTTTTCTCAGCGCCGGCAGGATTAAGTGGGGCGGCACTGAAACCCCACTGACGACGGGATAAACCCCGTCAGGGATGCGAGGCGACAAGTACCACAAGATCATGAATTCGCAGGTACCCCGTCTGTTCCGGCGTGGTGTTACGCAGCATCAGAGGCACGGTGATTTCACTTTGTGGCAGCAATACCTTATCGACATGGATGGACTGACTCTGATTATCAGCCTGTAGTGATTTACCTGTCGTGGGGTCCAGCTCTCCCCATTCCACCTGAAGCGTAAAGGCAGGTAGCGTGTTTTGCGAGGAAGCGCGAATATGCAGCATCGTCTGGGTGTGGCTGCCCTCGCTGATAAGAGGGCTCAATGACAGACGGATTTCACCGGCCTGGCTGTCGAGTAAAACCGGCGTCGTGGCGGCAGGTAACAGCCAGGCACCCTGGGTGGAGTGCGTGTTGAGCATATTTTGCTGCGTCAGGGCGGTAGCCTGCCGCGTCAGCTGATGCATTTCGCTGTTCAACTGGCCGACCTGTTTATGCAGTTTATTAAGGTCAGACTGTTTTGACGGGGAAGCGCAGCCTGCCAGCAACGCCGTTATCAACAACAGGTTTTTTCTTTTTATTACTCTGGTCATTACAGCCAGCTCCTTGCAGATCACGATTCTGTTAAAGCTTATCTTTTTAGCTGAGGTCAGCCGGTTCAACATGCACCAGATTGTCAGTGGCTACCAGCATATTGCATTTTTCAGCGTTGCCCTATCCGAGTGCTCTGAGTCCGGCAACGCACTTTTCCCGGAAATCAGTGAAATGGTCAGCCCGTTATTTTGTTAACTGCCACTTCGCGCTACACTGTGCACCAATTTTCAGGACTATCAGGAAGCATCATGCATTGCCCGTTCTGTTCTGCTGTGGATACCAAAGTGATCGATTCCCGCCTGGTAGGGGAAGGCACCTCGGTGCGCCGCCGCCGCCAGTGTCTGCTGTGCCATGAGCGCTTCACCACTTTTGAAGTGGCCGAGCTGGTGATGCCGAGGGTGGTGAAAAGCAATGATATCCGTGAACCGTTCAACGAAGACAAGCTGTGCAACGGTATGATGAAGGCGCTGGAAAAGCGCCCGGTCAACTCAGACGATGTTGAAAACGCTATCAGTCATATCCGAACGCAACTTCGTGCCACCGGCGAGCGTGAAGTCACCAGTAAAATGATTGGCAACCTGGTGATGGATGAGCTGAAAAAACTGGATAAGGTGGCTTATATCCGTTTTGCTTCGGTTTACCGTAGTTTCGAAGATATTCGCGAATTTGGCGAAGAGATCGCCCGCCTACAGGACTGAACCATGCAAGATGAAATCTGGATGGCCCGCGCACTTGAACTGGCGCGACGTGGGCGTTTCACCACCGCGCCCAATCCCCAGGTCGGCTGCGTCATTGTGCGTGAGGGTGTCATCGTCGGAGAGGGCTGGCACCTGCGTGCTGGCGAACCTCACGCTGAGATTCACGCGCTGCGCATGGCGGGCGAAAAGGCTCGTGGGGCAACGGCATATGTCACCCTTGAGCCATGCAGCCACCACGGTCGTACTCCCCCCTGTTGCGACGCATTAATTGCTGCCGGTATTGGTCGCGTAGTGGCGGCCATGCAGGACCCTAATCCGCAGGTCGCCGGTCGTGGTCTCTACCGTCTGCGTCAGGCCGGGATTAAGGTCAGCCACGGGTTGATGATGCAGGAAGCGGAAGCGCTGAACCGGGGATTTCTCAAGCGCATGCGCACCGGTTTTCCCTGGTTGCAACTCAAAATGGCGGCGTCCCTCGACGGACGCACGGCGATGGCCAGTGGTGAAAGTCAGTGGATTACCTCTCCGGAGGCACGACGCGATGTGCAGCGGTTGCGTGCGCAAAGTTCAGCCATTCTGACCACCAGCGCCACGGTACTGGCTGACAATCCTGCCCTGACGGTGCGCTGGGATGAACTGAACGATGAACCCGGCTGCCCGCAGGAACAGCGGCCTCAGCCGGTACGGGTGGTCATTGACAGCCATAATCGCGTCACACCGCAGCATCGCCTGATCGCCCAGCCGGGAGAAACCTGGCTGGCGCGCCGGCAGCCCGATACGCTGCACTGGCCGGATAATGTGCAGCAGCTGTCCCTGCCACAGCACCATCAGCAGGCAGATCTGGTCTCGCTGATGATGATGCTCGGACAGCGCCAGATTAACAGCGTCTGGGTTGAGGCAGGTGCCACGCTGGCGGGGGCATTGCTGAGCGCCGGTGTGGTCGATGAGCTGATTATCTATCTGGCTCCTAAGCTGTTGGGTGATGCCGCACGCGGTTTATGCCATCTGCCGGGCCTGACACAGCTGGCGCAGGCACCCCAGCTCAGTTTTAGCGATGTCCGGCAGGTGGGGCCGGATTTACGCCTCACGCTAACGGTATGATGACCGGGCCGTGCTTTATCAATGTTGTCCGGCAGGTTGCTAATCCGGACAAGCAGACCGTTTAAGAGTGTGATAGAATCCGCCCCCCTGCGGGGCCCTAACCGAACCCTGAAAGGAAAATTATGAACGTTATTGAAGCTGCTGTTGCTACTCCTGACGCACGCGTGGCGATTGTTATCGCGCGTTTCAACCATTTCATCAACGACAGCCTGCTGAGCGGTGCGATCGATGCGCTGAAACGTATCGGACAGGTGAAAGATGAAAATATCACCGTGGTCTGGGTTCCGGGTGCGTACGAAATGCCGGTTGCCGCCCGTGCGCTGGCGAAAGCTGGCAAGCATGACGCGGTTGTTGCGCTGGGTACGGTGATCCGTGGTGGGACTGCGCATTTTGAATATGTGGCGGGAGAAGCCAGTTCTGGTCTGGCAAACGTTGCTATGACCAGTGATATACCGGTTGCTTTTGGCGTGCTGACGACAGAAAACATCGAGCAGGCCATTGAACGCGCCGGAACCAAAGCGGGTAATAAAGGGGCGGAAGCTGCCCTGACCGCGCTTGAAATGATTAACGTACTGAAAGCTATCAAAGCCTGATTTTAAGGGGAATTTCGTGAAACCTGCTGCTCGCCGCCGCGCCCGTGAATGTGCTGTCCAGGCACTTTACTCCTGGCAGTTATCTAACAACGACATTGCCGATGTCGAATACCAGTTTCTGGCGGAGCAAGACGTCAAAGATATGGATATCAGCTACTTCCGTGAATTGCTGAGCGGCGTTGCAACCAACAGCGCGTACCTTGATGGCCTGATGAAACCCTGGCTGTCCCGTCAGTTGGAAGAGCTGGGTCAAGTCGAAAAGGCAATCCTGCGCCTTTCTCTGTACGAGCTGAGCAAGCGTGCCGATGTTCCCTACAAAGTGGCCATTAACGAAGGGATTGAGCTGGCTAAAGTGTTTGGTGCCGAGGACAGTCACAAGTTTGTCAACGGTGTACTGGATAAAGCCGCTCCGCAGATACGTCCCAACAAGAAATAATCCTGCCAGGGCCGGTTTATCCGGCCTTCTTCATTTTCAGATCCGGAACACTGTATATGGCATGTGGCGAATTTGAACTTATCACCCGGTATTTTGATCGCGTGACCAGTTCCCGTCGCGATGTGGAAAAAGGCATCGGTGACGACTGCGCACTACTGACCCTGCCGGAAAAGCAAACGCTGGCGATCAGTACCGATACGCTGGTGGAAGGTGTCCATTTCCTGCGTGATATTCATCCGGCCGATCTTGGCTACAAGGCGCTGGCGGTTAATCTCAGCGACCTGGCTGCAATGGGTGCCGATCCCGCCTGGCTGACGCTGGCGCTGACATTACCGTCGGTCGATGAGGCCTGGCTGAAGGCGTTCAGTGACAGCCTGTTTGAGCTGCTGGATTATTACGATATGCAGCTGATTGGCGGTGACACCACCCGTGGGCCACTGAGTCTGACGCTGGGTATTCATGGCCTGATCCCGCAGGGAAGGGCGCTGAAACGCTCCGGCGCGCGTCCCGGCGACTGGATTTATGTCACCGGCACGCTGGGCGACAGTGCCGCCGGTCTGGCGCTGCTACAGCACCGGATCAAAATTGACGACCCGGTGGTCCATGAAGCTTTAATCAAACGCCATCTGCGCCCAATGCCACGTATCCTGCAAGGCCAGGCGTTACGGGATCTCGCCAGTGCAGCGATTGATATTTCTGACGGTTTGATTTCGGACGTGTGCCATATTCTGCGGGCCAGCGGCTGTGGTGCCCGTCTCAATCTCGAAGCCTTACCTCTGTCGGAGGTGATGAAGCAGCACTTTGAGCCGGATCAGCTGTTGAGCTGGGCGCTCAGCGGCGGTGAAGATTACGAACTCTGTTTTACCGTACCGGAAATTAATCGCGGTGCGCTGGATGTGGCGCTGGGTAATTCAGGCGTGTCGTTTACCTGCGTCGGCCAGATAGCACCGCAGAGTGAAGGGTTAGTGCTGTTGCAGAATGGCAAACCCGTGGAGATTAACATGCAGGGATTCGATCATTTTGCCAGCCAGTAAAGATGTGGCGAAAAGTCGCCTGAAGATGAGTAACCCGTGGCACCTGCTGGCCACCGGATTTGGTAGCGGGCTGAGCCCCTGGGTGCCGGGCACGGTAGGTTCGCTGGCGTCCATTCCCTTCTGGTGTCTGATGACCTGGCTGCCGCCGGACCTCTATTCGCTGGTGGTGATGTTCGGCATCTGTATTGGTGTTTATCTTTGCCACCGTACCGCAAAAGATATGGGCGTGCACGATCACGGCTGTATCGTCTGGGATGAGTTTATCGGCATGTGGATTACGCTGATGGCGATACCGGTCAACAGCTGGCAGTGGGTACTGGCAGGATTTATTATTTTCCGCATCCTCGATATGTGGAAGCCGTGGCCAATCCGTTGGTTTGATCGTAACGTTCATGGCGGCATGGGCATTATGGTGGATGATATCGTAGCCGGAATTATTTCTGCCGGTATTCTTTACTATGCCGGGCACCATCTGGCTTTGTAACGGGCATAAGCATGGCGCTGACGATGCGCCATGCCTGAAGGATTATTCGAAGCCCACCACATCATGTGGCTGATAAACGCTCTCCAGTTCTGCCATCTCCTCGCGGGTCAGCTCTGTCTCCACCGCCTTTACCAAATCATCCAGCTGCTCAGCACGCGATGCGCCAATAATTGGCGCGGTGACGGCCGGTTTAGCCAGCATCCACGCCAGCGCAACCTGCGCCCGGCTTATGCCCCGCTGTTGTGCGATGTTTGCCACCCGTTGCGCAATCGCCCCGTCGTTCTCTTCTGTTTTGTTATACAGCGTTTGGCCAAACTCGTCGGACACCGAACGGGCCGTGGTTTCGCCCCACGGGCGGGTCAGACGTCCTCGTGCCAGCGGGCTCCACGGCAGTACCGCAATGTTTTCTGCCTGACAGAGTGGATGCATTTCGCGCTCCTCTTCCCGTTGGATCAGGTTGTACTGATCCTGCATGCTGACAAAACGTGCCCAGCCGTAGCGATCGGCAGTGTAAAGTGCTTTGGCAAATTGCCAGGCATACATCGAGGAGGCACCGATGTAACGTGCCTTGCCGGATTTCACCACCTCATCCAGCGCTTCCAGAGTCTCTTCCAGCGGCGTGTTGTAATCCCAGCGATGGATTTGCAGCAAATCAACATAGTCCATCCCCAGCCGGGTAAGGCTGTCATCAATTGATTGCAGAATGTTGGCGCGAGACAGCCCACCAGAGAGATTGCTCATCGGGAAGTAGACTTTGGTCGCCACCACAATCTCATCACGCCGGGCATAATCTTTCAGCGCACGCCCCACGATCTCTTCACTGCTGCCGTCAGAATAGCTGTTTGCCGTATCAAAGAAGTTAATGCCTGCTTCCAGCGCCTGCCTGATCAGTGGTCTGCTGCTTTGTTCCGGCAGTGTCCAGGCATGGCGGCCACGATCCGGTTCGCCAAAGGTCATACAGCCCAGACAGAGGCGGGAAACGGTCAGGTCGGTATTACCCAGTTTCACGGTGTTCATTATGGCTCCTGTTGGTGATAGTCGTTTTTCAAATCTGATGGACCAGAGGTTAAGCATAGTGCGGGGAGCAGAAGTCATGCAGAAGAGATTGTCTTCTGCATGATGAGCATCTCAGGCAATGACAATATTCATCTCATGCAGCATCTCAGTATTGACGCCCACCAGGGTAACGCTGCTGTCACCAAACTGAAAAACCGCATCATTGTCCACCATGGAAAGATAATGGTTGTAGTCATAGTCGATGCCAATGTTTTTATTCGCCATAAATAAAAGGGTGTCGGTGGTCGACAGATTATAAATGGTGTCATGGCCGAAATTACCGTAAAAAAGTAATGAGTCCCCCTCGCCGCCAAGGTAAATACTGTCATTACCCGCATTAGAGACGATGTTGGTATTGTTGTTGTAACTGTAAATCGTACTGTCACTGTCTGATGAAAACAGCCAGTTATCATCGGAAGAAGAAGAGATGGTGTAATTATTATTCTCACAGGAGTAGTAACTCAGCGCATAATCGCAGGTGCCCTCAGTTCCCTGTAACCCCTCCTCTGTTACTGCATAATCATTATGCTCAGTCACATTGATAAACCAGAAGTTGAATACGACCTTGTCGATATTGACATTCTGAATGTTTTCCGCCCGGGTGATATCTCCGGTGGAGTATTTGAAATATAAGGTTCCATCGTAACTTCGTGCTATCGACATCTCCGACAGAGTGAACTCGGTAATGTAGCTGTTATTGCCGCTGCCACCGTAGATAATATTGTATCCACTGTTATCCTTAAAAGTGTCATTGCCTTCTCCACCACACAGATAGTTATTTGCCTCACTGCCTTTCAGTAAATCATCACTCTCAGTGCCGATAATAAAGGTTGACCCGCTGTGCAGATTGCTTTTATTCAGATCTTCGACCCAGGTGGTCGCCCGATTGCCTTCACTGAGATTGGAAACAATGATATTAGAATCAATGGTGGTGTAATCGTAAACATCAGAGTTGATGACTTTGATCATGCCTGAAAGATAATCCACTCCCAGGTGTGCACTCCAGGCCGTTGGATTGGCTAACGACATAAAGTCAATATTCCAGCTTAATCCGGCATAAGCGTCATTAAATGAAACCATATTATTTGTGCAGGTTTCTCTGGCCGTGTCGTGGCTGAAGAGTGTTTCGCAAGTGAATGCGCTTCCATTCAGTGCGCGGAATACCGGATCATTTTCGTAACCGATGTTCAGCACCTTGTCATCCAGCGTATTCTGGGTCAGGGACGCCAGCGCCACGTAGCTGGAATCCTGATAAAATCCGTCCCACATACCCAGTTCTGAGCTGGTGGCCATGCTGTTAACCGCCAGCCCGCCAAGGCTGTGTCCGGTAATAATAATATCTTCACCCGTCAGCCCCTGAGCGGTAGCGAAGGCCGCGACAGAGGTAAGCAACTGATTAAAGGCATTGACGGAATAGCTGTCGGCATAGCCGCTGATTAAACCGGAAGCCAGATCGCTGACCACATCCAGTGCCGTATTCGAAATAAAATCGGATGCACCAATATTGGTGGACGTTCCCCAGAAGCTGATACCAATTTTAGTTATATTGCCGTTATCGTCGTATTGACCAAATACGTTGCACTCGGCTGAGGACATCAACAGCGATTCACCATAGAAGGCACCGTATGCGTTGGTATTGCCGTCGTATTGCAATGTCTCTCCGTCAAGAATTTGCCATCCTCCCTCGCCAGAAAAACAGTAATTACTGTCCAGTACTGAGTTCAGGTTGACGCTTTCTAAAATAATGGTGTCCTGTAACAATTCGATGTTTTTTTCATTGTTGTAATCAAAAACTGCCATACGTTCTCCTTAGTTTTGCTGTGATTTATTCCATAAGATGGCGATTTAAGGTTGCCAGATCCTCAATGCTTAATGTCCCTGAACGATCCAGCAGGTTAATCCAGGCTTTCATGTAGTTAAATTTTTCATCAGCCAAATCAAGTTGAGATTTGAACAGTTTCTGCCCGGCGTTGAGCAGGTCAATGTTAATACGCTGCCCGGCCAGAATACTTTTTCTGGTTGCTGAAAGTTGTGTTCTGGCCGCGGCTACGGCGGCGAGCCAGGCCTGGATTTTTACCGGACCATGCAGACACTGATTATAAAATTGCCGTAGCTCATTGACTGTTTTAAGACGCTGCGCATCGCGGGTGAATTGCGCCTGTTCATATTTTGCCGTCGCCTGGCGGATGGAGGCCGCGTTGCTGCCGCCCGCATAAAGTGCCATTTTCACTCTGATGCCCAGTGAATCGGTACGATATTGCTGATGTACCGATGTATCCGTAGCAGAATCGCTCTGTGAATGGGTGGCATACAATTCGACGCGAGGGAAAAAGGCCGCCCGCTTGCGTTCAATATCATAGCGTCTGCTCTCCACATCCTGTTTCATTGCCTGAAGCTGTGGATTGAGAGCCAGTGCATTTTTCTGCCACGCCTGCCAGCCACCTGATGGTATGGGGAGTGCTGTTGTGGCATCCGTCAGTCGGACAGGCAAATCGGTCACCAGTGGCTGCCCGGTAATCATTTCCAGCTCACCACGTGCTGCCTCCAGCACATCTCCGGCCTCAAGATGCTCTGCCACTGCCAGCGCGTATTCAGCTTCCGTCTCTTTCAGCTCGGTAATCGCGGCCTCTCCCGCCCGGTAGAGACGTTGGTTTAACAGCCGTTGTTGTTCAAGCAGAGTCATTCGCTGGCTGAGCAGCGCCTGTTTTTCCCGGCAGGAAACCACTTTCAGATAGGCTTCCACCACCCTGACCGCAAGGTCCTGAAAACGTTGTCGCAGACGATGCTCTGAGCCGGTTTTCTGCCTGATTCCCTGCTGATAACGCGCCCAGGCTTCATAATCGAGCAGCGGTTGTACCAGGGTTACCGCGCCGGAGTAACTCTGGTATTGCTGCTGACGCTCAACGTTGTGATGCTGCCCCCGGATGTCCGTTTGTGAATAATTCTGCTGCTGCCAGTTTTTGGGGGCGTTCTGCCAGCTCAGTGATACGGCAGGTAACAGGCCAGCCGTGGCGATAGCGGCATCCTCATTGGCGGCCGCCTGTTCTTTCAACGCGGCCAGGTAGCCGGGATCATGGTTCAGTGCCAGATGCCAGGCCTCATCCAGAGTGAGGGCCTGCGCCTGTAACGAAACAGATGACAGTGTTATCAACAAAGACAAAATGATGAGCCTTGTTTTCTGCATGATCACTCCTCCGTGAAAGCACCATTCAGACGATCCTGAAAGGGTTTGAATAAATAATTCAGCAGGGAGCGCTCACCGGATTTGATAAACACCTCCACAGGCATACCGGGTTTTATTTCTGCGTTGTGCAGCAGGCTCATGCCTTCCGGCGTGACGGCAATCTGGACTTTGTAAAACGGGGTGCTGTCTCGCGGATTAATCAGACGATCGGCAGAAACCAGGGTGACCTGACCGGGAATTCTGGGGGTCGTAACGTGGTTAAAGGCGGTAAAAGACAGGGTAACCGGCATTCCCTGGTGAACTTTGTCGATCATCCCAACTTTCAGTTCGGCATCAACAATCATCGCGGCTTTTTGCGGCACCACATCCATCAGATGTTCACCTGCGCTGACCACGCCGCCACGGGTGGTGGTATTCAGCCCAATAACAATGCCGTCCTGCGGTGCGGTAACGCGCGTCTGGGCCAGGCTGAAGGTGGCCAGTTTCAGTTTTTTACTGCTTTCACTGATCTCAATGCGGAGCTGTTCCAGCTGTGTGTCCACATCTTTCTGATACTCCGCCTCGCGCAGCACAATATGTTGTTGGTTTTCCTGTCGCTGCCTGTGCAACTCCCTGATGCGCTCTTCCGTGGCGGCAATATCACTCTCTGTGGCCGCTGCCTGTCGCTGAAGCTCCAGGTAGCGGTTGCGGGGGAAAAAGCCGTCTTTTACCAGCGCCTGTAAATCTTTTATCTGGCGCGCCAGATAAGCCAGACCGGTGATTTTGCTGCTTCTGACCTTATCCAGCGCCGCAATCTGCTGCTGAATGCCCGTCACCGACTGCTGATATAATTGGGTTTCGCTCTCCAGGGATTGTCTTCGTGACCAGAGAAGGTGTTGTTGCTGTTTCATTATCTCTGCGACATTGATGCTCTGGGCAATCTCGTCTGTCAGCACTGCCGCTGAAGGACGGGCCATCAGCGAGTGATGCTCGCGTTCTGCCAGCAGACGCTGCTGTATGATCAATGAAAGCGCATACTGTTCACGTATTGCCGACAGTTGGGCCAGCGCCTGAGTCTGGACAAGGGTCATCAGCGTCTCCCCGCTTTTTACCTGCTGCCCGTCCCTGACTGAAATGGTTTCGATGCTGCCGCTGACCGGAGCCTGCACGACCTTACGGTAACCTGAAACCATCACGATGCCTGGTGACACCACGCCTTTATCCAGCGGTGCCAGCGCCGCCCACAGCAGAAATAATCCCACGCCGCCGAACAGGGTCAGCAGGCCCAGACGCAGATAAGGCTGCGCATTTTGAGGCAGTTCGCTGACCGGGAAGTCGTCCGGGGGGAGGTGTGTTTCAGTCAACATGATGTGTCTCCTGCTGCTTTTCCCTATCGCTGGCCCCTTGCCGGGAAAGGGTTTTCAGCAAAGTCTGAGTGGGGCCATAATGTTTCACTCTGCCACTATCCAGAATCAGTAGGTGGTTACTCAGAGAGAGCAGTCCGGGACGATGAGATATCACCACCACGGTCTTTTTGCCCTGACGTAACGTTCTGAGCGCCTGATGCAGCGCTTTCTCTCCGGCATCATCCAGGCTGGCATTCGGTTCATCCAGCACCACCAGCGTGGGATTGCCATACAATGCCCTGGCCAGCCCGATGCGCTGCTTTTGCCCGCCAGACAAGCCTGCGCCTCCGTCGTTGATATGGGTGTCGTAGCCATCAGGGAAGTGCAGGATTAACTCATGTACCCCAGCCATGCGCGCAGCGATCACCACCTTCTCTGCGTCGATCTCCTGAAAACGAGCGATATTTTCCGCCACCGTGCCGGAAAAAAGCGCCACATCCTGTGGCAGATAGCCAATATGTGGGCCAAGGCTCTGTCGATCCCACTGGTGAATATCTGCCTGATCCAGCCGGACGCTGCCTTCAGTTACCGGCCAGATTCCGCTAACAACGCGAGCCAGGCAGGATTTTCCTGACGCACTGGGGCCGGCAATCAGCAGAAGATCGCCAGGCTGCACGCTGAAACTGACATTTTGCAGCACAGAAATGGACGCTCCAGTGGGGATACAGCTGATATTTTCAACCGACAGGTGCCCTTGAGGTGCAGGCAGGGGCAGAGCAAACGGCGGTGGTGGAAAAGCATCCAGCAGATTAACCAGCCTGCCCCATGACAGACGAGCCGAACGATAGTGTTTCCAGATGCCAGTCAGCTGTTCAATCGGGGCCAGAGCGCGACCGGTCAGAATTGAGCCGGCAATCATCATGCCTGGGGTAATTTCACCACGTATTGCCAGCCAGGCACCCAGTCCCAGCATCACTGACTGCAAAGCCAGCCGACAGGATTTGCTGACAGCGGTAAGAAGGGCCGCTCGTTCACTGGCGCAGCATTGATAAAAGACAAAGCGAAGATGCAGGTTATACCAGCGTTTTTTCAGTCCGGAGAGCATCCCCATGGCGGCAATGACCTCCGCCTGGTGCAGGCAGGCACTGGCATTCTGAGCGGATAATCGGGCGAAATGTCCCGCATCTTTAAGTAACCGTCTGCTCAGCTGCTCATTGAGTATCGCCAGACCAGTCAACAACAGTGCCCCTGTCATTGCCAGCCATCCCATCCACGGATTAAAAAGAAAAATGATCAGCAGATAAATGGGAAACCAGGGCGCATCGAAAAAGATAAATAATGCGCTGCCGGTCAGGAACTGGCGTAACGCACTCAGCTCATTCAGCATTTGTCCTGCATCAGTTTTATTTTGTTGCAGGCTGGACTGGCTGACGGCGAGCCAGACTCTTGCGGCAAACTGGCTGTCCAGCTGATTGCCAAGACGAATAACCACCATGCTGCGGATATATTCCAGTATTGCCAGCAGGGTAAACATCAGCACGGCCAACAGGGTAAGCATCAGCAGGGTGTCGCTATTGCCGGAACCCAGTACCCTGTCATAAATTTGCAACATATAAACTGACGGCGTCAGCATAAGCAGATTGATAACCGCTGAGAACAGGGCGACTTTTATTAATGGCTGATATCGGGACAGAATAAAACCGGACAGCTCGTTTGCAGATTTAATCATCAAAATATTGGGTCTTTTTATTTCTGAAATTAATAATGCGGTTAACTGTGTTTCATGTATTTTTTTATGTTTATTAAATTTCAGATGCTGTGGGGTTGAAGGGATAACAAAGCCATCTCCCCTGATTTATATAAATAAATTTGCAGATTATTTTGGCATTTTTAACACGATTATTTTTTTCTGCAAAACTATTTTGCAGCGTAATTATTTTACTGGTGGGTTATGGTGAATTACAGGAAATATTAATCACCGGGCTGTTCCGGTTTATTTTCTGATAAAATGGGACGCTGGTTATTTAAAAGTGATAAAAATGAAAAGGTGGTTTTCATTGATACTGCGTATTTTCACAGGAGGGGGAACGGGCAGACAAAACATGGGGAGACGCGGAAAATTATTGCTTTCCGCGTCGTAATAATCGTTACAGCGCCATCCACTGATTAATTTGTCGGGTCATA
Source organism: Erwinia mallotivora (assembly GCF_000590885.1). Classification (GTDB taxonomy): domain Bacteria; phylum Pseudomonadota; class Gammaproteobacteria; order Enterobacterales; family Enterobacteriaceae; genus Erwinia; species Erwinia mallotivora. The sequence continues at coordinate 59,023 of NZ_JFHN01000018.1, read as the reverse complement.
CCCTCAGCATCCAGCAGGTAGTCATGACGAATTTCGTCCTGCGTACCCTGTGGAATAAATTCGTCAGGCAGACCGATATTCAGCACCGGCACACAGCAACGTTTTGCCATCAGGAGTTCAATCACACCACTGCCTGCACCGCCCTTAACTGCGCCTTCTTCCACGGTAATCAGCGCCTCATGGCTGGCAGCCAGCTCAACGATCAGCGCCTCATCAAGTGGTTTGACAAAGCGCATATCCACCAGCGTGGCATTGAGTGATTCCGCCACGCTGGCCGCTTCGGGCAGCAGCGTACCAAAGTTAAGGATCGCCAGCTTTTCTCCATGACGTTTCACCACGCCTTTACCGAGCGCTAGCGGGGCGAGGGGTTGCAGCTCGGCACCTGTCCCGGTGCCACGAGGATAACGTACGGCACTGGGGCCTTCAGCGTGGTGATAACCGGTGTACAGCATCTGACGGCATTCATTCTCATCAGCCGGCGTCATAATCACCATATTGGGAATACAACGCAGGAAGGCGATATCGAATGCCCCCTGATGGGTCTGGCCGTCCGCACCCACGATGCCGCCACGATCGATGGCAAACAGCACCGGCAGTTTCTGAATAGCCACATCATGAATCAACTGATCATAAGCGCGTTGCAGGAAGGTGGAGTAAATCGCCACCACCGGCTTATAGCCGCCGATAGCAAGACCAGCAGCGAAAGTGACCGCATGTTGTTCAGCAATGGCTACATCGAAATATTGTTGAGGATAATCGCGGGAGAAGCTGACCATGCCAGAACCTTCGCGCATGGCGGGCGTAATGGCCATCAGTCTGGCATCATCGGCGGCGGTTTCGCTCAGCCACTGACCAAAAATTTTCGAGTAGCTGGGCAATCCTTCCGCCGTTTCAGGCAACAGTCCGCTGGCCGGGTCGAATTTGGGTACGGCGTGCCAGCTGATAGGATCTTTCTCGGCTGGTGCATAACCTTTCCCTTTCCGGGTCATCACATGCAGAAACTGTGGGCCTTTCAGTTCACGCATGTTCTTAAGCGTGTGTACCAGTGAAAGCACGTCATGACCATCAACCGGACCGATATAGTTAAAGCCCAGCTCTTCAAACAGCGTGCCAGGGGCCACCATGCCCTTCAGGTGTTCTTCGGTACGTTTGACCAGCTCTTTGATCGGGGGAAGGTTGGTCAGCACTTTTTTCCCGCCTTCGCGCAGCCGCGAATAGGTTTTACCGGAGAGGATCTGCGCCAGACGATTGTTCAGTGCCCCGACGTTTTCGGAAATTGACATTTCGTTGTCGTTAAGTATCACCAGCAAATCCGGTTTGATATCACCGGCGTGGTTCATCGCTTCAAATGCCATCCCGGCGGTGATCGCTCCGTCGCCAATTACGCAGGCGGTACGGCGGCCTTTGCCCTCTTTTTCCGCAGCTACTGCCATCCCCAGCCCGGCGCTGATCGAGGTAGAAGAGTGGCCGACGTTGAGGACGTCATATTCGCTCTCATCCCGCCAGGGAAAAGGATGCAGGCCGTTTTTCTGACGGATAGTGCCGATGCGATCGCGGCGTCCGGTGAGGATCTTATGGGGATAAGCCTGGTGACCGACGTCCCACACCAAATGGTCAAATGGCGTGTTGTAGACATAATGCAGCGCAACGGTAAGCTCCACCACGCCCAGCCCGGAGGCGAAATGGCCGCTTGAACGGCTCACGCTGTCCAGTAAATACTGGCGCAGCTCGTCACAGAGTTTTGGCAGGCTTTCTTTTGGAAGCGTACGTAGTTCTTGTACCGAGCTGGCCAGCGCCAGCGTCGGATATTTTGCAGTATCAAAACTCATCAGAGACTCATTGTGGGCGTTATTTATTGCGTTCAATTATATAACTTGCAAGCAGCTGTAGCGATGTCGTGTTATAGGATTGTGCTGCAAGTGTTTCAAGTGCGCTAAGCGCCTGCTGGTGCAGATCCCGGGTTTTTGCACGCGCGCCGTCCAGTCCCAACAGTGCTGGGTAGGTGCTTTTCCCCAGCTGCTGGTCAGCACCCTGCTGCTTACCAATGATGGCGGTATCGCCTACCACATCGAGAATGTCATCCTGCACCTGAAAGGCAAGGCCAATTGCGTTGGCATAGCGATCCAGCGCCGGAATCGCTTCACAACCGCGCTCACCGGCGCTTAATGCGCCCAGCCGCACCGCAGCGCGGATCAGCGCACCGGTTTTATGGCGATGAATCTGTTCCAGCGCGTTCAAATCCACATTACGACCTTCCGCCGCCAGATCCAGAGCCTGACCACCACACATACCGGCCACACCGCTGGCCTGAGCCAGTTCCGACACCATGGCAACGCGTCCGGCTGGGGTAACGCCGGGCATTGGGGCATCGGCAAGGATGGTAAAAGCCAGCGTCTGTAAGGCGTCACCTGCCAGAATAGCCGTGTCCTCGCCAAATTTTATATGACAGGTTGGCTGCCCGCGCCGCAGGCTGTCGTTATCCATAGCAGGTAAATCATCATGGATAAGCGAATAAGCGTGGATACATTCCACGGCGGCGGCGGGCGCATCCAGGGCCGCATCGTCGGCGTGCAGCATTTCTCCGGTGGCATAAACCAGAAATGGCCGTAATCGTTTCCCGCCTAACAGTGCGCCATATTCCATCGCCTCCACCAGAGGAGAACTCTGAAACGGCAGCGGCGCAATAAAGCGTTGCAAAGCCTGATTCACCCGGGCGTAATGCGCGGTGAGAAGAGTACTCAGCTCCATCAGTCATTTTCCGGCATGAAGGGCTTCAGTTCGCTTTCCTGATCGTTGCTGAGCAGGATTTGCACGCGCTGTTCTGCCTGTTGCAGTTTTTGCTGTCCAAGGCGGGCAAGCTGGACTCCACGCTCAAATTCATTGAGCGCCTCCTCCAGCGCTAAATCTCCGCTTTCCAGACGGGACACAATCTGTTCCAGCTGTTGCAGCGAGTTTTCGAAGCTGGCGGGCTGTTCGGCTTTTTTCGGCATAATGGCTATCGGCTCAGTCGTTTTTTTTCACCATGAAGGCGTCCATGGTAGCTGACTCAAAATGATTAGCAAAATAATGCTGCCGTTAACAGATGGAGAAGCGGTTAACAGACAGCTGTGATACACTCGCGTTTTCAGAATGCACCCTACATGTTTAAAGCCCTGCATTGATTCCGGTACTTTCCTGAGCGAGCTTTCGGACAAGTGTGCATTTGCTGCCTTACTGCCGCGCCAGTCAGCCTGGCTGATTAAGTCGGGTAAGCCAGCTTAATACCATCATCTTACTCTCTGAGTGCTGAATATTCAGCGCCTTATTGCCTTTTGAGCCCTGTCACCATGAAGTTTATCATCAAGCTTTTCCCGGAAATTACGATTAAAAGTCAGTCTGTTCGTCTGCGTTTTATTAAAATTCTGACCACTAATATCCGCAACGTGCTGAAACAGTACGACGAGGCCCTCGCCGTTGTGCGTCACTGGGACCATATCGAGGTGCGGGCGAAAGATGAAAGCCAGCGCGGTAATATCGTCGCGGAACTGACCCGTATTCCCGGTATTCATCATATCCTTGCGGTGGAAGATCGTGCTTATAACGATATTCATCATATTTTTGAACAAACGCTGGAGCTGAATCGCGACAGGATTGCAGGAAAAACCTTCTGTGTCCGGGTTAAACGTCGTGGCAAACAGGCCTTCAGTTCGCAGGACGTTGAGCGTTATGTGGGGGGCGGTCTTAATCAGCATGTTGCCAGCGCTCAGGTTAAGCTCAATCATCCTGAAGTGACGGTCAATCTGGAGATCGACGACGATCGTCTGCTGCTGGTCACCGGGCGTTTTGCCGGCATTGGCGGTTTCCCTATTGGCACCCAGGAAGAGGTGTTGTCGCTGATTTCTGGTGGCTTTGACTCCGGCGTTTCCAGCTACATGCTGATCCGTCGTGGTTGTCGTGTGCATTACTGCTTCTTCAACCTGGGCGGCGCGGCGCATGAGATTGGTGTCCGTCAGGTGGCGCACTATCTGTGGCACCGTTTTGGCCGCTCACACAAGGTGCGTTTCGTGGCCATTAACTTTGAGCCGGTGGTGGGGGAGATCCTCGAAAAAGTGGAGGATGGTCAGATGGGGGTGGTGCTGAAACGGATGATGGTCCGTGCGGCGTCAACCATCGCAGAACGCTATGGTGTGCAGGCCATCGTTACCGGGGAAGCGCTTGGTCAGGTATCCAGCCAGACGCTGACCAACCTGCGGCTGATCGATAATGCGTCTGACACCCTCGTCCTGCGTCCGCTGATTTCCCATGACAAAGAGCAGATTATTGACCTTGCGCGGCAAATCGGCACGGAAGATTTTGCCCGCACCATGCCGGAATACTGTGGCGTTATTTCAAAAAGCCCGACGGTGAAGGCAGTGAAGGCGAAAATTGAGGCGGAAGAGCAAAACTTCGACTTTACCATTCTGGACCGGGTGGTGGCAGAAGCGACCAATGTTGATATTCGTCAGATTGCTGAAGAAACGCAGCAGGAAGTGGTGGAGGTGGAAACCGTGGTGTCTTTCAGCCCCAACGATGTGGTGCTGGATATCCGCTCCCCCGATGAGCAGGACGACAGGCCGCTGGAGCTGGAGGGTGTCGAGGTGAAAAGCCTGCCGTTTTACAAGCTCAGCAGCCAGTTTGGCGATCTCGATCAGAGCAAAACCTGGCTCCTTTACTGCGAACGTGGCGTGATGAGCCGCTTACAGGCTCTGTACCTGCATGAACAGGGTTTTACCAACGTCAGGGTTTACCGTCCATAAATTGCCGGGGCGAACTCATTCGCCCCTTGCCCGCAGTAATTGATGATCCGCCATGCTCACCTCAGTAATGCAATTCCTGTAACAATATGAATTAAATCATTTTTACAGGGTCATTATTGTTCTCCTGAACGGCGATACCGACAAAAATCTGATTACTCTCTCCGACGCAACAGCAAAACGGCAGCAAACTACGCTGTTAAATTATGAATTTTAATGCTATTAATTTGAATAAATAGTCAATGTGGAGGGGTGTTATGTCGGTCGATTTGCCAGTTAAGGCGCAGTTTGCTGCTTACAATGCGCATGATATTGAGGCTTTTATCGCGTGTTTTGCTGATGACTTTCGCGGATATCGTATGCCTGCTGAAACACCGTCAACAACGGGTAAGGCCGCATTGAGGGAGTTCTACATCAATAACCGTTTTAATAATCCTCAGCTGAAGGCCGAGCTTATTTCCAGAATCGTACTGGGCAATAAAGTGTTCGACCATGAGCTTATTTATGGTTTATCTGCCAATCCACTGGAGAGCGTTGCCGTCTTCGAGGTCAACGACGGTCTGATTAGCACCGCCTGGTTTTATTTTCCCTGACAAAACTGAGGGGGCTTTTGCGATTTAATCCCGATTCTCTGCGGTCAGAATCGGGATTGAGTACAAAGCGGATGGTGGCTGCACAGGATTAGTGGTCTGAAAATTTGTCTTAACAAACCTCAGCGGCAGTTATTCCACCCATTCACGATAATCAAAAATCCCGGCGGCCAGCACCAGTTGGCTGGCAACCTGATGGGCTGTTTCTTTTCCTAACAACAGGTCGATCAGTTTCAGGGCAAAATCAATGGCGGTTCCGGGTCCCTGGCTGGTGAGAAGATTAACGCGGGGATCCCACACGACCCGCTTATCCATCCATTTTGACTCAGGAATGGTGTGTTTGAGGCCAGGGAATCCGGTCATATTGCCCACCGGAAACAGGTCATGCGGCACCAGTACCGTACCGGCTGCTGCGCAGATAGCGGCCACGATGCGCCCGGAAAGGTGAAACTGACGAACGGTTTCAACCAGCAGGGGGCTGTCGCGGAACGCTTCAGCGCCTTTAAGACCGCCCGGAAGAACGATGGCCGCAAAATCGTTATCAGCGACCTCAATCAGTGGCGCATCAGCTATCAGTCTGACGCCGCGTGAGCAGCGGATTTCCGTACTGCCATCTTCGGTTACGCTGGCGGTGGTCACCGATAAGCCTGCCCGCACCAGCAGATCGATGGTGGTCACCGCCTCCATTTCTTCACTGCCAGCGGCCAGGCAGACCAGTACCGATGCGTTGATGCTCATCATTTTGTTCCTTATGCTTAATCAGTTCATATAACCGGTTGTTTTCCGGTGTGACCAGGCCCTGCGCTCTGGCACGACGAATCACATAGCCGTTAATGTAGTCTATCTCGGTCCGTCTTCCCGCGCGGATGTCCTGTAGCATCGAAGAGGTGTTGGCTGCGGTGCTGTTAATGACATCCATCACATAATCAAGTAGCGCCTCACGCGAAGTATGGTGGCCTTCACGTTCCATTACGCTGGCCACTTCATCACACAGTGTTGCCACTTCCTGCTGATGGTTGAGCAGTAATCCATTTGGACAGTCATATTTCACCGTTAACGGATTCACCACGCAGTTGACCGCCAGTTTTTGCCAGGCTGCGGATGCGACATTGTTGTGCCACGCGACATCCGGCAAGGCCTGGTGCAGCATTTCTGCCAGATCGCTGAAGCGTTCGCCGTTCGGGGATACCGGGCCAATATGCGTAATCCCCGTTGCAACATGGACTACCCGCGAGCCGTCGCGCGTGGCGGCATGTGTGGTAATGCCGCGCAGCAGCGGTTGTTGCAGAGATTTCAGCTCTTCCAGGGTGCCCATGCCGTTATGCAGTAAAAGAACCGGACAGGCTTCAGGCAGGAGAGACTGCACGTTTTTAACCGCCCCGGATACCTGCCAGGCTTTCAGCGTTACCAGCAACAACTCGCTGGCTCGCAGAAACGTGGCACTGTTGGCGATAAAGGTTTTGTTAATGACTTCGCCATCCGGCGTCACCACCTCTGCCGCGCAATGGGGCTGTGGCACCCTTAACCAGCCCTGAACATCATGTCCACGGGCGGCAAGGGCAGCCAGCCAGATTTGCCCTAAGGCTCCGCATCCTAAGACGGTAATCTTCATTGATCCTCTCCGCATACGGGTGAAATATGGCCCGCCCCCGGCACCTGGTTTTTCTGCTACAGCTTCAGACGCGGGTGGTTTTTTTAAGCCAGCTAAGTCGGTATTATGCCTGTCACTTTAGAATCAGGAGAATACATCATGCCATCTTTCGATGTTGTTTCAGAAATCGACATGCAGGAAGTGAGAAATGCCGTTGAAAATGCTAACCGTGAACTGTCCAGCCGCTTCGATTTTCGCAATGTGACCGCCAGTTACGAACTGAACGAGAAAAATGAATCAATCAGGGTGTTGAGCGAATCTGATTTTCAGGTGAAACAGCTGGTGGATATTCTGCGTGAAAAATTGCTGAAGCGTGGGATTGAGGGCGGCGCGCTGGAAGTCCCGGAAGAAATTGAACACAGCGGCAAGACCTGGGCGGTGGATGCCCAGCTGAAAAAAGGTATCCCTACAGACGTGGCAAAAAAACTGGTGAAACTGATCAAAGACAGTAAGTTGAAGGTGCAGTCACAAATTCAGGGTGAAGAAGTGCGGGTTACCGGCAAGTCCCGTGACGATCTGCAAAGCGCCATGGCTGTGGTGCGCGGTGGTAATCTTGGTCAGCCTTTTCAGTTCAAAAACTTCCGCGACTGAGCAAACAGGGCGAACTGATTCGCCCCCGGTGTCACAGACTCACGCTTTTCTTTGTTTGCGGACGCGGTTCAGGCATTCAGCCGCTTCCATGCGGGCCGGGTGCCGATTCCCTGGCAGGCAGGATTTGTGCAGCGGCTACTTCGTTTCGCCGCTGACTGGTTTGTTTTCGGGCGTTAACCCCGGTTCGACCAGGCTGTAGATTTGATTATCCAGCGGGTTTTCAAGCAGGGAAATAATGGCCAGGGCCACATCTGCACGACGTATCAGGCCATGAACCTCTCTGTTTTGCAGTAGCTGGCCTTTTCCGGTCGCTTCACCATTCAGCAGACCGCCGGGCCGGATAATGCACCAGGCCAGCCGACTGGTTTGCAGCCAGCTTTCTGCCAGCGACTTCTCTCTGACCGCCTGACCAAATGCCTGTCTGGCCCGCTCGGACAATGTCGGCCAGCTGTCGCCGCAGCCAAGCGATGTCACCATCAGCATCTGGCTGATGCCGGTCAGCTCGGCGCAGTCAATGATATTCCGGTGGGCGAGATAGTCGTGATGACCACCTATAGTAGAAATAATTACGGCATCAGGTCCGGCAGCCTGACAGGCTTGTATCACGCTGCGGGTATCGCAGGCATCGCCGACGAATACCTGTACGTTGTTCATTGCGGCCAGCCGCTCTGCATCTTCCAGTTTACGCACCATTATCACCACCGGCTGTTGATGCCTGACGGCAAAGTGCAACAACTCCGCGCCGGTTCCTCTGGCAGCGCCAAAAATCAGCCACTTTGCCATTAATTCTCTCCCTGTTGCAGGGCTTCTGCCAGTTGGCGAAAAGCGTTGAGCTGGTCGGGTTGCAACTGCCGATGGCTGTCGCGACCCACGAAGATTTTCAGCATAGCCTGGCCCTGCGCGTTAAGGAAAATAACCGAGGCGGTTGCCATGCTCATAAAAGGACGTTCGACGAAGGCAATGTGCTGACAGTGGCTGGCACGAATGTGACCGCTCAGTCCCTGTTTGCTGCGCAGGTTGAAATAACCGTGGCCGTGACGACCAGAAGGTAATTCCCCGTGAAACTCCAGAATAATATCCTGATTATTTACCAGCGTGGTCACATCTCCCCAGCGGGTGATGTTGTCCCAGACTGCATCAAAGTGCGCACCGTCGATCAATGTTCTGACAGGTAATGCCGTAATCACCGTCTGGAGCGGCACGGCATAACGCTCTGCAATCTCTTCCAGCGTACCGTCCGGATTTGTCTGCATAAATTCAGAGAGGGTGGGTTGCATAATGACTTCCTTTTTCGGATGGGGTGGCGTTAAGTTGCATAAAAATTTCTGCCAGTGACTGCATCAGGTTATTGGCCCAGAAACGCCCGCTGTCGGTAAGACGCAGGCAGAGCGAATTGTCAGTCAGCAACCCTGACTGATGCCACTGCTCAACAAGGGGTTGAAGGGTGGCGGCATCCGGGCTGAGCGCCGTCAGATCCAGCCGTCCTGCCTCAATTCCGCCCTGCAACTGGTGACGCCATTGCTGTGGATGCTCTGTAGCTGGCGTCATCATGCCAATGGGCTTCTGGTCGTTGTCCAGCGCCTGGTAATAGTTTTCCAGCTGGCGGTGCATCATATACGCCTGACCATTGAGGTTACCGCCAGCGCCAGAGCCGATCGCCAGGCAGTCGGCACCCTGCTTAATCAGCAGGTTGTACATGTTGCGCTCTCGGGTCGTTCTGGCCCAGTGGCTGTTGCTTAACTGTCGCCAGCCATAATCTGCCAGCAGGGCGGCACCCTGAAGATAAAGATCCCGCCGTTCAGTGACATCCGGCAGATCCGTGCGTTGATTTTCCACGGCTTTAGCCAGCGGCGTGGTAGGAAGCAGGTTCAGGGCGTAAAGATCCACGCCATCAAGGCCAATGTCCCTGACCGTTTCGAGATCGGTTTGCCAGCTTTCCGCCGTCTGTCCGGGCAGGCCAAACATCAAATCGCAGACCACTGCGGCCCGGTCACGACGGCACAGTGCCTCCAGAAAAGCGACGGATTGCTGACGATCGGATGTCCGCGCCATCTTCTTACGAATACGGCTGTCAAACGTTTGTATGCCAATCGAAAAGCGATTGGCCCCGGCGTCCAGACAGGCATCAATTCGCGCATCATCAAAGTTAAGAATCCGGCCTTCGATGGTGATTTCACAGTCCGGTGCCAGTGGCAGCCTGCTCCTCAGCAGGCTGATGATACGGTACAGTCCTTGCGCTGAGAGTGATGTCGGGGTGCCGCCGCCAAAATATATTGCATGGATTGGGGCTGACTGATGTAACGGACTGTCGGCTTCCATTTCGATTTCACGTAGCAGATAGCTGACATATTTTTCGGCCTCATCGGCGTGAAATTTATTCTGGTAAAAGCCGCAGAATGTACAGCGGGTGTCGCAAAACGGAATGTGGAGATAGAGCAGACGTTTACGGGGCGGCAAGGATTGCTGCAATAACCTTTGCCAGGCGGATTGAATTGCGTCAGCCGCTAATGGCGTTTTGTTACGCCACGGCATGGCAGTCCGACGTTCAGTGAAAGCCTGAACGCCGGGTTGTGCAAACCACGGGGTTAAATCAATTTGCATAGTCCTTTTCCATAAGGCAGAGGGAAGAGAGTCAAAAGATAATCATTATCATTTCTCAGCATGATGACGATGATTTAAGTCAAGGATGAGCGAAGGGGATTGATAATTAATCACTGTTAAGCGTGTTTAAGGCGGCATAAGAACGCCGCCGCCAGCTCAGGGATGATGACAGAAAGGGTTAACAGAAAACCTGCGGGTATATTGTCCGGATGCCATGCCGAACGCAGGCTATCGCTGTCATACAGGGTCGCTGTAAAGGATTCCTTTTTGTGGTAAGACAGGCACCGATTTTTTCAGCCAGTCAAACAGCAACTCAATATTTTTTAGCCTGGGTGAATTAGCTGGCCAGACCAGATAGTAACCGTCGCCGGTGGCAACGGCCTGTTCAAAAGGCAGCGAAAGCAGGCCGTTATTAATGGCTTCGAGGCTCAGCAGAAGATCGCCAACAGAAACGCCATGCCCGCTGATAGCCGCGAGGTTGCCCTGTTCGAGGGTGTCAAAGACCTTACCGCCTGAGAGGTTCAGGCCCGGATATTTGCCGGTTTTCTTGAGCCATCTTCGCCAGTCACGTCGATCGGGAGAAGGGTGAATCAGCTCACAGCCTGCCAGATTGACCTGAGCAGCGGTCTTCAACAGCGGTGTACACACCGGAATTAACCACTCATCAAACAACAGTTTGCTGGCTGTTGTCTCGCCGAAATTGCCATTGCCCAGCAGGATTGCACAGTCATAGGGCTCAAAGCTGAAATCCACCACATCGGTATCCATCCAGACGCTGGTAATTTCCACATGCGGCGTGGCGTTGCTCTCACGAAAGGCGTTCAGCACGTCTAGAAGCCAGCGCATGGTCAGGGTGGAGGGCGCTTTCAGCCGTAGATTGTGATTATTGCTGCGAAAGGCAAAGCAGGCCCGTTCGATACAAAAGAAACCTTCAGTCAGTTGATTTGCCAGCACCCGGCCCGCGTCGGTAACGATGATTCGGGGACCGTTTCGCCTGAACAGTTCGCAGTCAAACCAGGCTTCCAGGGTACGGATATGTCGGCTGATAGCCCCTGGCGTAACATTGAGTAAATCTGCGGCTTTGCTGAATGAGCCGAGCCTTGCTGCTGCCTCAAATGCGCGTAATGCGTAGAGCGGTGGAAGTGACATCATTTTTCTCATTTTGATTTTTTGTCACATTAAGCGCGAGTTTTATCCGTTTTTCAAGTGCTGTCCGGAAATGAATAATTCCGTCCGGCAATCAGGCTTAACAGAGAAACGAGATGGAAGACAGGTTACTCAGCAACGGGGCGATACTCAGGCAGACCGATTTAATGATGCTGCACAGAGATATAGTGGGTGCGCGGGCACGCAAAGGCTGGAGGCTGGACGGATTCAGCGATATCGCTGACAAACTGGAAGACCGGCATTTTCCCTGCTTATTCGCCCGTCATGCATGGAAATCTGAAAGCCTGCTGTTTGGATTTATCAGCCGGCAACAGGCCAGCAGTGAGATGCTCTCGGTGATGAATTTATTTATCAGGCGGACACAGACCCTGCCGGAGGAGCAACGCCTGTACAGCCCGTTGATCCTGATCTTTGAGCAGAACGAATTCTCTTCTCTCGACGAGGCTCACCGGTTCGCATGGCAGCAGTTGCAAATGCTGCATGACCACGATGCCCGTCCCTGGCCGGAACATATTCCTACTTCGCCTGACGAGAGTGCCTGGTCATTCTGTTTTGGTGGCACAGAACTCTTTATCAACATCAGCTGTCCCGGACACGCCCGGCTACGCAGCCGGAATCTCGGCGAAAGGGTGGTATTTGTCATTAACCCCAGGCCCCATTTCGACATTCTTGCCAGTCATCGCGACCCTAAAGGGATCAAAATCCGCGAGAAAATCCGCGCCAGAGTCAGTGATTACAATCAGGGCTATGTGCCTGGTGAACTCGGATTTTATGGCGATGATGGCAGTCTGGAATGGAAACAATATCAGTTAAACGAACCCGGTTCGGCCAGTTTTTCCGGCTGTCCACTTCACATCCATAAGGAAAAAAAATTGCAATGAACATCACTCTTTTGGGGGCGTATATTCTTTCGGTCATGATGCTGCTGCTGACGCCCGGCCCGGTAGTGGCATTGATTACCGGCACGGCTGCCCGTTATGGCTATCGCAGCGCTTTTGCCACGGCGGTGGGCACTAACGGCGCATCGCTGGTGCTTATTGCACTGGCTACGCTGACCCTGAAAGGGGTTGTTTCACTCTCGCCGGTCTGGCTGTGGCTGACCGGCGTGGCCGGATCGCTTTACATTGGCTATACCGCGCTTCAGAGCCTGTTGAGCCGCCCAGCACAGGATGGCCCGACGGTCAAACCGGCAATAAACCACCGCGGCGGCTTCTTTCGCGGCTTCATGACCGGCATTGCCAATCCGAAAGATATTCTGTTCTTCGTCTCTTTCTTCCCACAGTTTATTGCGGTAACGCGTGATTTCAGCACCAGTATCATGACGCTGTGCGTGGTGTGGATTTTCTTCGATTTTGCCATTCTTACGCTCTATATTCTGACGGTTAAACGGTGGATGCCATCCCGTCACGGCAGAACCATTGAGCTGACCTCTTCCCTGTTTTTACTTGGCGTGGCGTTATGTGGGGTGATATACAACGTACTCGAAATAGCGAGCCTGATTTCGCACAGGTCCCTCTGATACAGGAAGCTGACGTGTATTTGTATATTTTTTACCTGGGTGGTAATGCCGGGAAATCGAATATTGAAGTTCATGACATCCAGTTTGTTGCGGCTGACAAGCCGGAAGATGCCTGGCCTGCACTGCGTGAAGCCTGGTTTGGCGACCCCGATAAGATACACATCGATGGTTACGCCAGAGTGAGATGGGCGGATGGTTACACGATCAGTCTGCGCGCGACGCCGCCGGATGATCAGGCCATGCGACTCTGGTTTGTCAACGCCGGAGGTTATCATCCTTCCAGCCTGGCAGAGTTACATGCTTTTGATTTTTTTGTGGCAAAAAACATGAAAGAAGCGAAAGCCCGTGGCCTGGCGAGCCTGCTGAATGGCGCGTTGCAACAGCACAAAGATAACCTTAAAGATGTCGATGACTGCCTGCTGCTGGAAAAGCTCGGCAATCTTTACATCCATCTCACCCCGTCTGAATCCGGTGCGCGGTTTGTGCCGGAATGGCAGGGCTATCAGCCCATCGGCGTCTGACGGGCTAAAGATCAATCACCAGCTCTGGCGACAGGCTTCGCGAGCAGCAAAGTGCAACATATTGCTGCTCTGCTTGTTTTTCGCCTTCTGACTGAACGGTATCCCGGTGATCAACCATCCCCTGCTTCACCGCCGTCAGACAGGCGCCACACATGCCCATTTCACAGGAAAGCGGCACATCAATGCCGTTCTCAATTAACACGCAGGCAATCGACTTTTCCGCCGGTACAACCCACTGCTGGCCTGTGGAAGAGAGGGTGACCGTGAAGTTATCGCCACTTTCACTCGTCGCGGATGACGGTGGTTTGAAGGCTTCGATGTGGATATTTTCTTCCTGCCAGCCAGCGCCGACGGCCGTATCTGCCATCTGTGTCATAAAGCCTTCAGGGCCACAAAGATAGAGATGAGTCTGCGCTGAAGGCTGGCTGAGCGCGGCAGGCGTATGGGTACGTGGACTTTGCCCGTCGCTGCCGGACCAGATTTCACAGGTTCCATGGCGGAAAGCTCTCGATAACGGTGCAAGAAATGCCGCATCGCTTCGCTTGCGGACATAATAATGCAGATGAAAGGGGATGCCACTGGCTTCAAGCGCTTCTGCCATCGCATACAGTGGCGTGATGCCAATCCCCGCAGCCAGCAGAATAACCTTACCGGCGGGTTGCAGAGGAAAGAGATTGCGAGGAGCGGAGATACTGAGGCTCTGCCCAGGACGCAGCACATCATGTATCCAGGCTGAGCCGCCGCGCGACTGCTGTTCCCGCGCTACACAGATCTGGTACTCACCGGGATGACCTGCTGCTCCGGTCAGTGAGTATTGCCGTATCAGATTCTCCCTGAGATAAACATCAATGTGCGCACCTGGCTGCCAGTCAGGCAGCGCCTGCCCGTTCTCTGCAACCAGGCTGATCCCCAGATTGCGATCGCCCTGACGCCATATGCCGTCCACCACTACCTTGATCAGGTTCGTCATCGTTATCTCCCTCAGACCAGGAAAAATTCACCAAAGCCCATACGCTTAAGGCTTCTGCGATAGGCAATCGAGCTGCGATCGGCGGGAATATGCGCCTCCAGTGTCAGATCAAGCGGTAATCTTTCCGGCATCTGGGTTTCCACCATCAGACGATCTTCTTCAAACACCCGCTGGTTGAAGGCATGGACTTCTTCCACGGGAACATGCAGATCAAAGTTCCTCGCTATCGGCGCAAACATGCGGGTTTTTCGCGCTGAAACGGGCGAAGCGGCGTTCATAATGACCAGCCGCGAGTCTCCCGGAAAATGGATAGTCAGCGTGGCGGTAAAGGGAAGATGCATTTCAAAATGGCGTAGCCACTGGAATCCTTCCGTAGCCTGGTGCTGTGCGCTGGCCGGATAGTTGCCAACCGTGCTCCAGTAGTCGACTTCAAAGCCGAATGCCTTTTCAACCGGATTGTATGCGGGCACCACCTGATTATTGGCGTCGGCGAAGGTTTCGGTATGTATCCAGGCAAAATGGGCCACATCAAGAAATCCTTCCACCTGGCGTCCGGCAAAACCGTTTACGTCAAATCCCGGACAGTTAATCTGCTGGAAACCGTCGTCTGTCCAGTGGGGCATTACCGGCAGCAGGGCAGGATTCTCCGCATCCGGGATCATGCAGACCCATACCAGACCATAGCGTTCTTCAACCTGAAAGGTCAGCAGGTTCAGTTTCGCCGGGATGGGCTGATTGGGACTGGAGGGAATACGGTTGCACTTGCCACCTTCACCGAAGCGAAGTCCATGATAAGGACAGACAATGCCCTCTGCGTCATGAAAGCCAAGCGTCAATGGAACGCCGCGATGGGGGCAGATATCACGCGCCACCACGACGTTGTTGTTAATGCGGTAAATCACCAGCGACTCATCGAGCAGCACGGCTTTGGATGGCGCACTGGTGATATCTGATGAACGGGCAACGGGATGCCACTGCTGCGCCAGTCGCAGCCAGTCGTCAGGTTCAAAAGTACAGTGTGCAGGAGGCGTTATTTTGTTCATACCCATATCCCGTGATTCGCTTAGCAGTTTGCCTTTATGTTTGTCCGGATATTGTTAATGCTTTAATGTGTTCTAATCCATCAGCATTAATTCACTGTTGTGTTGCAAAAAAGGAGATAGGCGGGTGATGAGTCCCTTTTCCCGTTTCGCGGTTTATTTTATTGAGGTTGCGCGCAGCGGCAGTTTGCGGAAGGCCGCTGAGAAGCTACACGTCTCCGCCTCGGCGATTAACCGACAGATTTTGCAGGCGGAAGAGAGTTTCGCTATCGCGCTGTTTGAACGTCTGCCGGAAGGAATGCGGATGACAACAGCCGGAGAGCTGCTGTATGGCGACCTGATACGCTGGCAGCGTGAGTTCAGCGTCACCCGTCAACGGTTTGATGAAATTCAGGGGATGAAGCGTGGTCAGGTCAGTGCAGGGCTGGTCCAGGCGCTGACCGAGGGGGATATTGCTGAGGAACTGGCAACGGTTGCGGTTGAAAATGAATGGTTGACGCTAAAACTGGCGGTGGAAAACAGCGCAGAGATTTGCCGGATGATCCGCGATTCTGAGGTTGATTTTGGTCTGATACTCGATCCTGGTGCTGTCACCGGGCTTGAAGTACTGGCTTTTGCCGAACTGGAGATGGGGGTCGTGCTACCTGTCGATCATCAACTGAGCACCAGAACCAGCCTCAGCCTGAGTGAACTGAGCGGTGAACGACATATTATCCCGCAGGCCTCTCTGGTGGTTCACGAACGGGTTATCTCGCTTTATCACCGCAACGGGCAATTTCCGGATAATTTCATCTCCTGCAATGATATTGGTCTTATCCGCAACATGATTATGCAGAAGGCCGGGGTCTGTGTCCTGAGTCGCCTGGATGTGATGACGGATGTCAGGCGAGGGAATCTGCGTTTTGTCCCCCTCCGAAACAGCCAGTTGCGCCCGCTTACGCTGGCATTATGCACCGCACCTTCCCGACAGTTATCGCGAGCGGCTCAGCACGTCATTCAGCGACTTTGTGCGGTAATTGAAGCGCTGCACAGGCATAAAGACTAACAATACAAAAAACATCCAGCGACTTTTACTTAAAACAGGCCCGGACCTGGGCCTGTGTTAACACTTTGATGATGTCAGCAACTGGCAACCAGCGCTTCCAGCTCGGGACGACTGGTCACCTTACTGTCTATTTTTACGTAAGCACTTTTCTCTTCCTGAGCAATAAAGACGGCGGCGACACCGGGTTGTGCGTTTAATCTTTTTTCCAGCGCCGGGATGTCGATGTCATCCCTCAGGACAATACGCAGGCTGCTGACATAAGGCGGCTCCTGCATAGTCCAGCTGAGCAGCAGCCAGCCGGCCGCAATGATTGCACCGACCAGAAACACCGTCTGCGCATCGAAATGACCAAAAATCCAACCGCCGAGGCTGCCGCCAATGGCCACGCCAATAAACTGGCTGGTGGAGTAAAGCCCCATCGCCGTTCCTTTATAACCTGCCGGTGACTCTTTGCTGACCAGCGAAGGCAATATGGCTTCCATCAGGTTGAAACCGATAAAGAACAGCTGTACACCGACCACCAGAGTCCAGAAATGGTTACCTGCTCCCCACAACACCACTTCCGCAATTAACATCAGCGCGACACAGCAGACAAAAACCCGCTTCATCCGGCGCTTCACTTCGGCATAAATGATAAACGGCACCACGCTGCAAAAAGCGATCAGCATGGTAATCAGGTAGACTTTCCAGTGTTGTTCTGCCGGGAAGCCTGCCTGTTCAAATTCTCCAGGCAGGGCGACAAAACTCGACATCAGCAAGATATGCAGACACATAATGCCCACATTCAGCTTCAGCAGACGGCTGTTCATCAGCACTGCTTTAAAGCTGCCTTTTACCATGCCGGATTCACGGTTGAGAAGATGATTGGGTGTCGAGGGCACCACCAACAGGGTAATCAGAATGCCGCTGGTGGCGAGGATAGCAATCATCCAGAACAGTGCATGCAGGCCCAGAGCGTGGGTGATGACAGGTCCCAGCACCATTGCCAGCGCAAAAGTCACGCCAAAGCTGATACCGATAAATGCCATTGCTTTGGTGCGATTCTGTTCGCGGGTCAGGTCGGAAAGTAGCGCCATCACGGCGGCGGCGATAGCGCCTGAGCCTTGCAGGGCACGGCCAAGGATTACACCCCAGATGGAGGTGGTACAGGCGGCAATCACGCTGCCCAAAACAAAGATCAGTAATCCACCCACAATCAATGGCTTGCGTCCAATGCGATCTGACAGCAAACCGAAAGGGATCTGAAAAACAGCCTGCGCCAGGCCGTAGATGCCAATAGCCAGCCCAATTAAGGCTTCACTGGCTCCCTGGAGGGCCATGCCATATGTGGTCAGAACGGGCAAAACCATAAACATGCCCAACATACGCAGAGAAAAAACGGTTCCTAAGCCCCAGGTGGCCCGCAGCTCCACCAGAGTCATTTTGTTATCGTTCATTACAACCTCAAATTATCTGTTATGCGCATTTTATGTGGCAGGGCGGGGTGGGTAAAATTTTTATTAATTAAAGTCGTAACAAAAAGAAAGGGGTGAGCATCGTATGATCCGGATGGCTGACAATCACTGGCACTAAGGGAAGCGACGGACGTCCAGAACGTCGTCGAATGATGTGAAATGGCAGGTTACGTTTCTGCTGTCAGAAACCATTGGCATATTTTATCATCAAGGCTCAGGGTAAACTGAAGTCACTTTTCACTGGATTTCAGGCAAAAAAAAGGGCACCCGGTGCCCTTATTGAAACAGGATTTAACTCACATCAGGTAAGTCAGCAGGTCTTTTGATGCTGGCGTCATAAAGTCTACCGACATCATCACGCTCAGAGCAGTAATGGCGACAATTGAGAAGACAAACAGCTTTCTGGCCCAGACGCGATCGTTCTGCGTCTTATAGCCTGACAACGCCATCCCCAGCCACCACACGCTGACCGCTGCGGCGACCACCAGATATTTGTAGCCCGCATAGCCCACCAGAGTCAGCATTAACGTGGCAATCATAAACGCCAGGATGTACAGCGTGATATGGTTTTTAGCAACGGAAATGCCTTTCACCACCGGTAACACCGGGATATTGGCCGCCTGATAGTCTTTAAAACGGAAGATGGCAATGGCGTATGAATGCGGCATCTGCCACAGGCTGAAAATCGCCAGCAGAATCAACGCACCGGCATCAAACTGACCGGACACAGCGCAGTAGCCAATGACCGGCGGCGCAGCGCCTGACAGGCTACCAATCAGCGTTCCGTAAACAGAGTTACGCTTCATATACAGGCTGTAGACGCCGACATACACCACAAAGCCCATGACCGCCAGCCACATGGCCAGCGGGTTAGCTCCGAAATACAGCAGCGCAAATCCTGCAATACCCAAAAAGGTGGCATAAACCAGGGATGCTGTCGGAGAAATGAGGCCTTTAACCAGCACCCGATTTTTGGTTCTCTCCATTTTTACGTCGATGTCACGGTCAATAAAGTTGTTATAAACACAACCCGATGCGACCACCAGCGAGACGCCAACTAAGGTGAAGAGAAACAGGGCGTAATCAATATGGCCTTTAGAGGCCAGCAGAAACCCCCCGATAACAGAAATCAGATTTCCGAAAATAATTCCTGGTTTTGTTACTTGCAGGTATTGCTTTATCATCACAGGTAGCTCGGTTAGTTAGCCATCATGTTGTAGTTGAGGTTCCACATGATCCATAGCGAGCCAACAACAACTATCAAGATGATGATTGCGGCAAAGACAATCGCCACAAGGTTCCATCTCTCTTCAGAAGAGGTGTTAAGGTGCAGGAAGTACACCAGATGCACCAGCACCTGGACCACGGCACACACCAGCACCACACCAAGAATGGTTGCTTTAGAAGCACCGCCATCCATCACCATCCAGAACGGGATTGCCGTCAGAATGATCGACAGAATAAAGCCGATCATATAAGACTTCACGCTACCGTGTGATGCACCATGTTCGTTTGCAGAATGACTCATTACATGGCTCCCATCAGGTAGACAATGGTGAATACGCAAATCCAGACAACATCCAGGAAGTGCCAGAACAGGCTCAGGCACATCACGCGAGTACGGTTGGTATCAGACAGACCATGACGGGAAATCTGATACATCAGCACGGCCATCCAGATAAGACCTGAGGTTACGTGCAGACCGTGAGTACCAACCAGCGTGAAGAATGCCGACAGGAAGCCGCTGCGCTGCGGGCCGAAGCCTTCCATAATCAGATGATGGAATTCATAGATTTCCATCCCGATAAAGCCCAGACCAAACAGGAAGGTCAGTGCCAGCCAGCCAATAACCGCCCCTTTGCTGCCTTTGTTCATGTTGATAACAGCAAAGCCATAGGTAATGGAGCTCAACAGCAGCAGCGCCGTTTCGACCAGAACGAAGGGCAGTTCAAAAATATCTTTACCTGCGGGACCACCCGCCGTGCTGTTTACCATTACGCCGTAAGTGGCAAACAGGGTGGCGAAGATGATGCAGTCGCTCATCAGGTAGATCCAGAAGCCAAAAACCTTGTTGGCTCCTGCATCGTGATGCCCATGCTCCGCATGGGCGTCGTGGTGTTTAGCCAGAGTTTCAGTTGACATTTTTCAGACCTGCTTTGCTAATTTCGTCAAAGTGCTGATTCTCGATTTTTTCGATTTCGGCAACGGGAACGTAGTAATCAACGTCCTGATCAAAGCTCTTGATGACCCAGGAGACAATCATGCCAAGGAATGACAGACCCACCAGCCACCAGATGTGCCAGATAGCGGCGAAACCAAATACCAGGCTGAATGCACCGATCACCACACCTGCGCCGCTGTTTTTCGGCATGTGAATCTCGGCATACTGAGCAGGCTGTTTGTAAGCTTCACCTTTTTCTTTCATTTCCCAGAACGCATCGCGCTCGTGGATAACCGGCACTTCAGCAAAGTTATAGAACGGTGGTGGTGAAGAGGTTGCCCACTCCAGCGTACGTCCGCCCCATGGATCGCCTGTCAGATCGCGCAGTTGCTCACGGTCACGGACAGAAACCCAGAACTGAATCACCTGGCAGAGCACGCCACAGGCGATCAGCGCGGCACCACAGGCAGCCACCACCAGCAATGGATGGAACTGCGGGTCAATGTTCTGGCTCAGACGACGGGTCATGCCCATAAAGCCGAGTGCATACAGCGGCATAAAGGCAACAAAGAAGCCGATAATCCAGAACCAGAAGGCACGGATGCCCCATTTTTCGTTCAGGCAGAAACCAAAGGCTTTCGGGAACCAGTAGGTCACGCCGGCAAAGCAGCCAAATACCACACCACCAATAATGACGTTATGGAAGTGAGCAATCAGGAACAAACTGTTGTGCAGAACGAAGTCAGCACCTGGCACTGCCAGCAGTACCCCGGTCATTCCCCCAACGGAGAAGGTGACGAGGAAGCCGACGGTCCACAGCATGGCAGAGTGCATCTGAATGCGTCCCTGGTACATGGTGAACAGCCAGTTAAAGATTTTTACGCCGGTCGGAATGGCGATGATCATCGTCATAATACCGAAGAAGGCATTCACGTTGGCACCCGCACCCATGGTGAAGAAGTGGTGCAGCCAGACGATAAAGGACAGGATGGTAATAACGATCGTTGCCCATACCAGCGAGGTGTAACCAAACAGACGCTTTTTGGAGAAGGTTGCCACTACTTCGGAGAACACACCGAACACCGGCAGCACCAGAATGTACACTTCCGGATGACCCCATACCCAAATCAGGTTGACGTACATCATCATGTTGCCGCCCATTTCGTTAGTGAAGAAATGGAAGCCCAGATAACGGTCAAGAGTCAGCAGCGCCAGCGTCACGGTCAGTACCGGGAAGGCGGCGATAATCAATACGTTGGTGCAGAGAGATGCCCAGGTAAATACCGGCATCTTGAACATAGTCATGCCTGGCGCACGCATTTTCAGGATAGTAACGAAGAAGTTAATCCCGGTTAATGTCGTACCAATACCCGACAGCTGGAGACTCCATATCCAGTAGTCAACGCCTACCCCCGGACTGTATTCCGCGCCGGAGAGGGGAGGGTAGGCCAGCCAGCCGGTCTGAGCAAATTCGCCCACGCCCAGCGACAGGTTAACCAGCACCACGCCCACAGCCGTGAACCAGAAGCTCAGGTTGTTAAGGAACGGGAAAGCAACGTCGCGCGCACCGATCTGCAAAGGAACGGCGATATTCATCAGGCCGACCACGAATGGCATCGCCACGAAGAAGATCATGATCACGCCGTGGGCGGTGAAAATCTGATCATAGTGATGGGGCGGCAGGAATCCGGCCTCACCCGCAGAAGCCAGCACCTGCTGGCTACGCATCATCACTGCATCGGCAAAGCCACGCAGCAGCATGACGAAGGCCATGATGATATACATGATACCGAGTTTCTTGTGGTCAACAGACGTCAGCCATTCTGACCACAGGTATTGCCACTTACCGAAATAAGTGATTGCTCCAGCAATAGCCAGTCCACCAAGTAGGATGGCGGCAACCGTCACCACGATAATCGGTTCGTGGTACGGAACTGCATCAAGGGTTAATTTTCCCAACATCGTATTATTCCTCGGCTCCCGCGTGAGAGGCTTCGCTCATGTCCATGCCTTCGTGTCCGGGCATGTCCATTTTCCCGTGGCTCATCTTGAACTTGCCAATAACTTGTTTAAACAGTTCAGGATTAGCAGCAGAGTAGAACTCAACCGGATGGTTTTCGCTCGGCGCAGCCAGTTTCTCAAAATCATCCATTGTCATAAGCGTGTTGGATGATTGTTTTGCTTTTGCAACCCATTGATCAAAGGCAGCCTGATCCGGGGTGGCAATCGCTTTAAACTTCATACCGGAGAAGCCTCGACCGCTGAAGTTAGCGGAGATACCGTCAAATGTACCAGGTTCGTTGGCAATCAGATGCAGTTTGGTCTGCATTCCTGCCATCGCGTAAATCTGGCTACCCAGCGTTGGGATGAAGAAGGAGTTCATCACGGTGTTTGAGGTGATCTTGAAATTTACTGGCGTATTGGCCGGGAAAGCGATCTGATTGACGGTAGCGATACCCTGTTTCGGGTAAATGAACAGCCATTTCCAGTCCAGTGCCACCACATCGATTTCAACCGGCTCGACATTGGATGCCAGCGGTTTGCTCGGCTCAAGCGCGTGAGTTGATTTCCACGTCAGAACGCCAAGGAAGAGAATAATCAAAATGGGAACGGTCCAGACCACGGCTTCCACTTTATTAGAGTGTGACCAGTTCGGACTGTATTTGGCTTCAGTATTCGATGCCCGATATTTCCAGGCGAAGACCACGGCCATCAAGACTGCCGGAATTACGACGATCATCATCAAGCCGAAGGCTGTCAGTATCAGCGAACGTTGCTCCAGTGCAATCTGTCCTTTGGGATTTAACAATGCACTATCACAGCCACTTAACAATAAAGTGCCTGCAATTAATGACAAAATCCCCAAACTTTTATTGTATTTCCTGAGTCTCATTTAACGACCTCAATGACAAGGGCTCTATTGTCGTTTAAGTGTGGCGGCATTTTACGGGAAGGTTTCATTACTGTAAACCAGCAGAAACTTGTGTCAGCGGCGTGTAGACACCTTTTGCAAAGGCTGTCACAGATGTTGCTTTAGGTGACAAAATATTAATAAACGCAGGGGGTTGGCATGAATATAACAAAAAATGATGTGAAAACCCTTTATGAAAAAGCGGTTGCTATAACCAGAGAATTTACCACTCAAATATTTAACAAATCTGCATCATTTAATGGGGAAAATTAAAGCGGAATAATAACGCACCGGTTTTTAATATTCTCTTTGAAATGGGGTAAAACTGTAAAATCTTTTAAGAAATAACCTGGCGTGCGACCGATTACGCCAGCGGGAAAAATGTTAACAATTGCTGATTACCCGTCAGCATGGTCACATTGGCTGACCAGAAAGCGTGCAATTTGCCAGGTTTTATATCAGCCTGCATCAGGCCAATTCGTCCTTCATTTCGCGTCCTTCGCCCGGATTTTTCCGCGCTGGAACCGCAGCGTACAGCCAGATTTCTCCGGCAATATCCGGATTGTGGCGGAGATCACTTTCTGATGACATCCGTTATCATTTCACCATTGACAACAGGCAAAAGTGATTACCATTATGTATTCCGCTATATAGCGAACGATTTACTGGAGCTGATATGGATATCACCCGACGTCGACTCGCTGGCTTTCTCGCTGCCAGCACCCTGCTTTCGGTTCTGCCCGCACACCTCCTGGCCGCTGAACCTGGTCTGTTCATTTTTGGCAGGCTTCCTCCTCCTTCACGTATTCACACTGTGCTGAGCGCCGGTGCGCCCGGTGATCCCCTGCTGCTGGCGCTGGCGGCAGAAAAACTGGTCGGATTGTCTTTTTATCAACTGGCACAGCCGGGTAATGAATTTTTGCCAGAGAAGATGCGCCGGTTGCCCAAAACGGGTCGCCTGGCGGGCAGAGCCAGCACCCTGTCACTGGAACGGGTAATGGCAATCGCGCCGGATGTGATTATTGATTGTGGTATGACCGATGCCACGTATCTCTCTCTGGCGGGGCGGGTCAGTGCGCAAACCGGTATCCCGTGGGTGTTGGTGGAAGGCGGTCTGGCCTCCACCCCACGCCAGTTGCGACAGCTGGGCGCGCTACTTGGGGTGGCTGACAGGGCTGAGAGACAGGCCCGGCTGGCAGAACGTTTCCTCAACGAGGCAGCGGATTTTGCCGCCCGGCAGACGGTCAGGCGCACATTTTATTCGGCTCGCGGGTTGAAAGGGCAGGAAACCGGGCTGGAAGGCTCATTACACACGGCCGCCGCTGAGTTTCTTGGGCTGGAAAATGTCGCAAAACAGGTGGGCCAATCCCGCCTTGCTCAGGTATCCATGGAGCAGTTGCTGGACTGGCAACCGGAGCTGGTGATCACCCAAAGTCGTCCGGCCTGGCAACACATCACCCGTGATCCCCTCTGGCAGCAGATCAGCGCAGTACAGCACCAACAGGTGTTGCTGTTACCCCATCATCCATTCGGCTGGCTGGACGCGCCGCCCGGGGTAAACCGACTGATGGGATTACGTCGTTTACATGCCCATTTTGACCCACAGATAAAAGCCCGGCTTGCCGGGGATCTTGCGCTGTTTTTCAGGGTGTTCTGGCAGTCTGAGCCGCAGAGCAGTCAGTGGCAGCAATGGCTGAATACCGTATGAGCCGGGTTCTGATTTGGCTGTCTGCCGCAGCGGGCCTGCTGTTTTGCCTGGCTATTTCGCTGGGGACCGGGGCATTTCCGCTGACGCTGACGCAAATGATCGGCCTGGTTTTTAATCCGGAGGTAACGACTCAGCCACCACAACTGGCGGTAGTTTTCTGGCAAATCCGTCTGCCGCGAGTGTTGGCCGCGTTACTGATTGGGGCGGGTTTGTCGGCTGCCGGTGCGGCCTATCAGGGGATCTTTCGCAACCCTTTAGTCTCACCGGATATTCTCGGCGTTGCCGCCGGAGCCGGACTGGGTGCCAGTCTGGCTATCTGGCTGGCGATGCCGATGATGATTGTTCAGTTGCTGGCCTTTATCGGCGGGTTACTGACTGTCACCTTCTCCAGTCTGATTGCGGGCACGGTTCGCCGTCATGATGCGGTGTTGTCGCTGGTGCTGGTCGGTATGGCAATGGCCTCGTTGTGCGGCGCGGCCATTTCGCTGATTAAGATTATTGCCGATCCCTATACGCAGCTGGCCACCATCACCTTCTGGCTGCTGGGAGGACTGTCGGCGATTACTCCGGATGATCTGAGCGTGGCGGCCGCGGGGATCATCAGCGGATTATTTCCTTTATTGCTGCTGCGCTGGCGCATCAACCTGCTCAGTCTGCCGGATGAAGAAGCACAGTCGCTGGGAATGAATGTCTCTGGCCTGCGCGTCCTGTTTATCGTTAGTGCCACCCTGGTGACGGCCAGTGCGGTTTCCATTGCCGGAATCATCGGTTGGGTGGGGCTGGTGGTGCCGCATATTTGTCGGCTGATAGTGGGAGCCAGTTATCTGCGGCTGCTTCCGGCTTCTTTGTATGCAGGCGGGATTTTTTTGCTGCTGACTGACACCCTGGCACGAAGTATCGGGGCCATAGAGTTGCCGCTGGGGATCCTGACTTCTGCTGTGGGAGCCCCCTTTTTTCTGCTGTTGCTGCTTCAGGGAGGGAGAAAATGACCTTAGTTAAGTTTGATCGCGTAAGCCTGGGTTATCAGGATGTCAGCATCCTGCATGAGGTGAATTTCAGTATCCGCTCAGGGGAGGTCTGTTGCCTGTTAGGCGGAAACGGCAGCGGGAAAAGTACCCTGTTGCGTAGCGTGGCGGGTGTGCTGAAGCCGCTGGCCGGTGAGATTATCCTTGCCGGAAAAAAACTGCGCGAGTGGTCAGCCAGACAGCGGGCCGGGATGGTTGCCTGGGTGCCTCAGTCGCATACCAGTCCGTTTGCTTTCAGCGTGCTGGATATGGTGATGATGGGGAGCGTCGCCGGACTGGGCAGGTTGGCATCGCCCGGAGCAAAGCAGCGGCAACAGGCGCGTGACACCCTCGCCGCGCTGGGGATTGCCGGACTGGAACAGCGTCTTTATTCCACCCTGAGTGGCGGCCAGCGTCAGCTGGTAATGATTGCCCGTGCGCTGGTGCAGCAGCCTGTGCTGATGCTGTTGGATGAACCCGCTTCCAGCCTGGATTTTGGTCATCAGATTGCCCTGCTGGAGAAAATCCGTCAGCTGAAAGTCAGCGGAATGACGTTGCTGATTGCCACTCATCACCCTGTTCATGCGCGGATCATTGCCGATCGGGTGGCGTTTGTCAGTCCCACGGCAGGCGTACAGGTGGGATCGCCGGATGTCATGTTAACCAGTTCCTCGCTGGCGCATCTTTATCAGGTAAAGGCAGAAGAGATCTGCCGGCATCTGAATCTGCACGATCGACCGCGGGAGAAAATATCATGCTGATTGATAATATTGATTTCGCTGCGCTTTACCAGCAGCAGCTGCGACAGGCAAAACGCAGCGAAAAAAGTCCGCAGTACTGGGACAGCAGAGCCGTAGAAATGGCGGTCAGCTGCGCCCGCCCTGACAGTCCCTATCTGCAACAATTGCTTTCGCGCATTGATTTCACCGGAGCCACCACGCTGCTGGATGCGGGATGTGGGCCAGGAACGGTCTGCCTGCATGTCGCTTCACGATTGCAGCAGGTATGGGGAATCGATTACAGCGCAGGGATGCTGGCGGTCGCCAGGCAGAAGGCGGCCGCAATGGGATTAAACAACGTTACCTTGCTGCACCGTGCCTGGGAGGACAGCTGGCACGATGTGCCGGTGTGTGATATTGCGGTCGCATCGCGCTCCACGCTGGTCGGCGATCTGCGTGCGGCCATGTTAAAGCTGAATCAACATGCCCGTCTGTGGGTCGTTACCACTCACAGCGTCAGTGGCTTTTTTGGTTCGACGTGCTCAGCGGGGGAGGGAAACAAGGATGATGAGCTGCCCAACTATATCTATGCGGTTAACGTGCTCTGGCAGATGGGTATTCAGGCGCAGGTGGATTTTATCCGCGACCCTGCGCATCGCGACTGGGCGGTGCTCTCCTGGCAACCGCAACGCTGTGCTTTACGGGAGGCAGAATGATTTTTATACCCGACGCTCAGCTTGACCTGTGGTTGCTGGAGGATATCCAGGGGGGTGATTTGACCTGCCGGGCGTTGGGTATTGGCGGGCAGCGGGGGAGAATGACCTTTATTCACCGGCAGGGCGGCTGTGTCAGTGCGCTGGCTCTGGCACAACGCATACTCAAGCGTCTGGATCTGCATATTGAATATGCGGTCAGTGATGGTGAGGTGGTGGCAGCAGGGGCCAGCCTGCTGTGTGCAACCGGCCAGGCAGCGGCTCTGCATCAGGGATGGAAAGCAGTCCAGAATCTGCTCGAGTGGAGCTGTGGCGTGGCAAATTATGTTTATCAGCTACGCCAGCGGCTGCAACGTTATGTGGCACACGGGCAGATCGCCTGTACCCGTAAAATCATCCCCGGCACCCGGCTGCTGTCGATGCAGGCAGTGCTGGACGGTGGCGGCATTATTCATCGTGCAGGATGCGCGGAAACGGTGCTGCTGTTCGCCAACCATCGCCGTTTTTACCCTCAGCCACAGGACTGGGGGGCGATGATGGTCAGACTGCGCCAGCAGGCACCGGAAAAGGCGATCGTTGTTGAAGTCGCCACCCCGGAGGAGGCAGAGACGGCCTTGCAGGCTCTGCCGGATGTGTTGCAAATGGACAAGTTCACCACGCAGCAGGTATTACAGCTACAGCCGCTTGCGGCAAGAATTGCGCCTTCCTGTCGGCTTGCCGTTGCGGGGGGGATTACGCTGGATAACGTTGAAGCCTGGGCGCAGACCGGTGTGGGGTTGCTGGTGACTTCGGCGCCTTATCATGCGGCTCCGGCAGATCTTGCTGTGGTGATGGAACCCTCAGACGGATAACGCCTGGGCGGGTGGCCGCCATCGATCAGGGAAAAGATCATGAAAACGTCATTTTTCAATCTGTTTCTCATCCTCGCTCTGGCCTCTTTCGGCAGGCTGCTGGCGGCGGAACCGACCCTGGAAGTCTGGTCAAGCCCGGTTGCCGCCAGTCGGGACATACTGACCGCAGAGACCATAACCCAGCTGGAAAAACATAATGCTGCGGAAGCACTGGCGACCGTAGCCGGAGTAACGCTGGAGAAATCGGGAAACCGTAACGAAATGCAGGTCAGGGTTCGGGGCTTCAACAGCCGCCAGGTACCGGTTTACCTCGACGGTATTCCGGTTTATATCCCCTACGATGGCAATCTCGATCTGGGACGCTTCCTGAGCGCCGATCTCTCCTCGCTGGAGGTTTCCAAAGGCTACACCTCGTTATTGCAGGGGCCGAATCAGCTGGGCGGATCGATTAATCTCGCCAGCCGCAAACCAGAGAAAAGCCTTGAGGGACGCGTTGGCGTTCGTCAGGGATGGAGCCGGGCGGGAGCGAATGCCAGAGAAAGTCATGCCTCGCTGGGAATGAAAGGCGAAAGCGGATTTCTGCAACTCAGCGCCAGCCAGTTAAAAACGGACTTTACCGCTCTGCCTCAGGGGATCAGCAATCGAACTGCCGGAAAAAATGGCCGACGGGATAATTCGGCCTCTGAGGATAATCATGGGTTGGTCAGGCTCGGGTGGACCCCTCGTGAGGGTGATGAGTATCTTTTCAGCTGGAATAACCAACAGGGTGAAAAAAACAGTCCGCCCTGGGCCGGAAACGGCAATGTTCAGTCGCGTTACTGGCAGTGGCCGGAATATGACAAACAAAGCCTTTACTATCAGGGAAATTCACGCCTCAACGACGTTTTTTCACTGAAAAGTCGCCTTTATCACGACACTTTCAGGAATACCCTGCTGATGTATAACTCCGCTGCCGCCCGACAAAAAAAGCAGGGAAGTTACAGCCATTATGATGACTACAGCAACGGGGCTGCGTTACAGCTCTCTGCCGGACTGCGTGACGGCGATTTGCTCTCTTTTGCCGCTCACTGGAAAGATGACGTTCACCGGGAAAAAAGCGCTAAAAAAGGGCCGGTCGATCGCTATGCCGACAGAACCTGGTCGCTGGCGACGGAATATCAGTGGGCAGCAACGGAGATGCTGGAGGTGGTGGCGGGCTTCAGCTATGACTGGCGGGACAGCCGGGAAGGTCTGAAACATGAAAGTGACGGCAGCATCACTCGTTACGCGTCTAACCGTCAGCGAGCGTTTAACTGGCAAAGCATGTTCAGATACCACTTTACGGGTGGGGATGCGCTCTCCTTTACGCTGTTTGATCGCACTCGCTTTCCGACGCTGAAGGAACGCTATACCACCTCGCGTCCGGCTTATGCCCTGAGTGCGCTAGTCAATCCACATCTCAGGCCAGAGCGCGCGCTCGGTGTTGATTTAAGCTGGAGCGCCGTGATTACACCGGCGTGGCGTCTTGAACTCAGCACCTGTTACCAACGCCTGAGTCGGGCCATTCTCAGTATTGATATTGATGCGCAAACGGTCCAGAACCGCAACAGTGGCGAGGTGGACTATTACTGTCTGGATATCGGTCTGCACGGCGCTGTCGGGCAAAAAGTAAAAGTGGGCCTGAATTATGGCGGCATCAATCATCGGGTAAAACAGCGTTCAGCGGGTAATATCACCGATCTGCCTGCGCAGACGCTGACCAGCTGGGTGACCTTTGCCCCAAATGATAACTGGAGCCTGACGCTGACCGAAGAAGCGCGCTCTGCCAGCGACAGTGACAGTGGGGGCACACGTCGGGCCGCAGGCTATGCGATAAGCCATCTGCGCATGGATCTGCTGACGGGCAAAGGGGTTACTTTGAACGCGGCAATTAAAAATGTCTTCGACAGAAAATATGAACTGACCGAAGGCTTTGTCGAACCGGGAAGGCAATTTTGGGCTGGCATTGAATACCGTTTTTAAACGCTGCCAGCCCGGTATTCAGCGGGAAGATGGTTTTTGCAGGGCCAGATAGTCCAGCATACTACCGCAGACAATCCCAAGCGTTGCCAGCGCCATGCCGCTTTGCCACAGCAGGCCAATTGCTTTACCTGCATCGAACAGCCCGGTTGCCCTGAGTGCCAGCATTATCAGCCCCACCGCTATCAGCATTGCCCCCGTTTTCAGCGCGTGTAATGCCCAACGGTAGCCCTGGGGGAAATGCGTACGGACGGCAAAATCCTCGCCGCTTTGTGCCCGTGTAAGCGTGGTTTTGCATCCTGCTAACAGCATCAGACCCGGCAGGGCCGCAAGCACTGAAAAGGCATAAAAGTTCGACCATCCCCAGGCTTCGACAAGCCAGCCCGCGAGGGGACCAACATACACCCGGCCCACCGCTGACAGTGCAGAGAGCAGGGCAAACTGCGTGGCTGAAAAGGATTTATTGCACAATGTCATTAACAGGGCGACAAAAGCTGCCGTGCCCATACCGCCGCACAGATTTTCCACAAATACCGCCGCAGCCATGCTGTACAGATGTTTGTCGGTGACCGACAGTCCCCAGTAAGCGAGGTTAGAGACGGCTTGCAGGATGCCAAACAGCATCAGCGCACGAAAAAGGCTCATGCGCTGCATCAGCACACCGCCAGTTAACGCACCCAGGATGGTCGCGCTCAGCCCCAACGTTTTATTAATCAGGCCAACGTCTCCGGCATCAAATCCCATGCCACGAATCAGAAACAGCGTGGTGAGGCTGAGGGCAAAAGCATCTCCCAGCTTATAAAGGACAATTAACGAAAGGATCAGCCAGGCATTATTGCGATTAAAAAAATCACGCAGCGGGGCGATGACCGCTTCTTCCAGCGTTGCCGGTACGGCGATGGCGCTATCCGGCTCTCTGGCGATAAGGGTGGCGACAACGCCCGGAACCATCATCAACGCCATCAGCCACCAGATGGCATGCCAGCCGAGATAACGATCGGCAATCCACAAGGCCAGCCCGCCGGAAAACAGCATGCCCAGACGATAGCCCAGTACGCTAATCGCTGCGCCGCTGCCCCGTTCTTCTGCGGGCAACACATCGGTTTTCCAGGCGTCGAAAACGATATCCTGGGATGCGGAACAGAAGGCAATCAGCACGGCCAGCGCGGCCAGCAGCGTCAAATCACGCGAGGGCTGCATAAACCCCATCAGCGCAATGCCGATTATCAGCAGGATTTGCGTCACCAACAGCCAGCCGCGACGCCGCCCTGAAAAAAGCGGAGTATAGCGGTCCATCAGCGGCGACCAGAGAAACTTGAAAACATAAGCCTGACCGACCAGCGAGAAAAAACCGATGGTTTTAATATCGACGTTTTCCACGGCCATCCATGCCTGCAAGGTGCCGGAACTCAGTGCAAGGGGTAAACCAGAAGCGAAGCCCAGCACCAGCAGCAGGGCGGCATTACGTTGGGTAAAAATTTGCAGATAATGACGGGTCATAAGAACCTTAAAGCACGCTGCGTCAGGCGTAAGACGTCACAGGATTACTGGCTCAGAATGCGACGGCAACTTGAAAAGATTAAGCGTCATCCCTGACGATCCCTTAAGCCCACTGCGGTAACGGCTGATATCCCGCCCGGGCTGGCTAAACAGGACTAAACTATCCTCTGTCAGTGGGCATTCTGCCTGATAAACTGATGAATGCTGGTGTCCTGAGCCATATCTGAAATTACGTCGCTGAGGGTGGAGTTAACCGCATTGGTGATTTTATCGTTGGTGGCATTAAATGCGCCTTCAACACTGTAGGTCTGACGGTAATTTTTAACCTGCTTGTTGCCATTTTTGGCGGTGGCGATAATAGAAATATCCGCTTTGGTAGTGATACTGTATCGCACGTTGCCCTGGGTGACATCGGCATACAGATTATTGACGACGATTTGCAGGTCAACTGCGCCGTTTGGTCCAATCATGTAGCCACGTGCGCCCATTTGCTTCTCCAGCACTTCCTGAAGCAGGAAGCGCAGATCGCGGGTTGCGGTCAGCGTCACCAGCTGACCATCGCGATTCACTTTTGCCAGCGCCTGATCGCTGCGCTGATCGGCACCGTTAATGCTGACGGTGACGCCGCCCAGGCTTGGATCCTGCTGAGGCAACTGAATTTTTGGGGAAATAGTCAGCGTGTTGCTGTTGTTTGCACAACCGGCCAGAACGAAGATGGCCAGCAGAGGGAAAATGATTTTTTTTAACATGCTTATTTTCTCGGTGACTTAAAGGTGTGGTGCAGACACTACGGCGGTCATCATAACATCGCTTTTCACAAGTTGAAGCCCTGATAAGACGTAAATTCATCGTCCTGCATTTTCAGCCAGTAACGCCTTGTTAAGGCACGTCATTCACGGTCATGAGGAGTAAAGGTATGGTTCGCGAACAAATAGAAGCAAAGTTAAGTGCAGCGTTTGCTCCCGTGCACCTGGAAGTCCATGACGAGAGCTATCGTCATAATGTTCCCGCAGGTGCAGAAAGCCATTTCAAAGTCGTAATTGTCAGCGACAGTTTCACTAATCAGCGTTTTCTGATGCGCCATCGTGCTATTTACGGCGTACTGGCGGATGAACTGGCTGGCAGCGTCCATGCGCTGGCTCTGCATACCTACACCAGGAAGGAGTGGGAGGGGTTGCAGGATACGGTTCCGGCCTCACCCAATTGTCGCGGGGCCAGTACTCTGGCGTGATCCCGTATCACTACCTCTGGCGGCCTGCGGGCCGCTTTTTTCTGCCTGCCACAAAATCCCCCCGATTTGGGGTTTCAACGGTTTTATCAGACAAAACTTGTCGGGATACTGAAATCGGGTGTGGGTGTGGCCTCGACTCGCTTTGACGTTGCCGCTATAATGCTGCGTCTGTTTTTTTCCGGAATGTCTTCGGGACGCTTCTGATACAGGGAGTGCGGTTCTGATATCAGAAGCCGCCCCGGTTCTTAGTCTCTAACTCCGCTTTTCATAGCGCGGGTAGGGTCTGAAGTTGACCGAGCACGTGATTTTTTGAGGTAATTAAGATGCAAGCTTCAGTAGAAACAACTCAGGGCCTGGGCCGCCGCGTTACGATTACCGTCGGGAAAGATGTAATCGAGAACGCGGTGAAAAGTGAGCTGGTCAACGTAGCAAAAAAAGTTCGTATCGACGGTTTCCGTAAAGGGAAAGTGCCGATGACCGTCGTTGCACAGCGTTATGGCGCTTCCGTTCGCCAGGATGTTCTGGGCGACCTGATGCAGCGCAACTTTGTTGACGCCATCATCAAAGAAAAAATCAATCCAGCCGGTGCGCCTTCTTATGTTCCGGGCGATTACAAAATGGGTGAAGATTTCACCTATGCCGTTGAGTTCGAAGTCTATCCGGAAGTCGAGCTGCAAGGTCTGGAAGCAATCGAGGTTGAAAAACCGCTGGTAGAAGTGACCGATGCTGATGTGGACACGATGCTGGAAACCCTGCGTAAACAGCAGGCGACCTGGAAAGAGACCGACCGTGCGGCTGAAGCTGAAGATCGTGCTACCCTGGATTTTTCCGGTTCTGTAGACGGCGAAGAGTTTGAAGGCGGTAAAGCTTCTGATTTCGTTCTGGCCATGGGCCAGGGCCGGATGATCCCGGGCTTTGAAGAAGGTGTTGTGGGTCACAAAGCGGGCGAAAGTTTCACTATCGACGTCAACTTCCCGGAAGATTACCACGCTGAAAACCTGAAAGGTAAAGCAGCGAAGTTTGATATCGTGCTGAAAAAAGTTGAAGAACGTGAACTGCCCGAGTTCACTGAAGAATTCATCAAGCGTTTCGGCGTCGAAGATGGTTCAGTCGCAGGTTTGCGCACTGAAGTGCGTAAAAACATGGAGCGCGAGCTGAAAGGCGCTGTGCGTAACCGTGTTAAGACTCAGGCTATCGATGGTCTGGTCAATGCTAACGCCATCGACGTGCCTGCTGCTCTGATTGACAGCGAAATTGACGTGCTCAAGCGTCAGGCCGCGCAGCGTTTTGGTGGCAACGAGAAGCAGGCGCTGGAACTGCCTCGTGAGCTGTTTGAAGAGCAGGCTAAGCGCCGTGTCGTGGTTGGCTTGCTGCTGGGTGAAGTTATTCGCACCCACGAGCTGAAAGCCGACGAAGACCGTGTTAAAGCACTGATTGAAGAAATGGCTTCAGCTTATGAAGATCCTTCTGAAGTAGTCGAGTTCTACAGCAAAAACAACGAGCTGATGAACAATATGCGTAATGTTGCTCTGGAAGAACAGGCGGTTGAAGCCGTACTGGAAAAAGCTAAAGTGACGGAAAAAGCAACAAACTTCCAGGAACTGATGAACCAGGTACAGACTGCCTGATTCACTGATTCTCAAGGATAAATAAAAGCCCGCGGTTGTGACAACCGCGGGCTTTTTGTTTTATCCATTGCGCACAGCGACATTCCTGACGTTATTCGCTCATTAAACCGG
The DNA here is from genome assembly GCF_000590885.1 of Erwinia mallotivora. Lineage (GTDB taxonomy): Bacteria > Pseudomonadota > Gammaproteobacteria > Enterobacterales > Enterobacteriaceae > Erwinia > Erwinia mallotivora. Next base: position 24,567 of record NZ_JFHN01000018.1, on the reverse strand, counting down.
CAAATTATCGACTAAGCTATTTTTCCTGGTTAGCAGTTGATAAAAACGTTGTTATGCTTGAATCAGTGGGGCAGCATCCCCAGATAGGAGTCCGGCCAAGTGAAATTTATCCAGGAGACAGATAATGTCATACAGTGGCGAACGTGAACAAACAGCACCTCATATGGCATTAGTGCCGATGGTGGTAGAACAGACCTCTCGTGGAGAGCGTTCTTACGACATTTTTTCTCGCCTGCTCAAGGAGCGTATCATCTTCCTGACCGGTCAGGTTGAAGATCATATGGCAAATCTCATCGTCGCCCAGATGCTGTTTCTGGAAGCCGAGAACCCGGAAAAAGATATCCATCTTTATATTAATTCGCCAGGTGGTGTGATCACCGCAGGCATGTCGATTTACGACACCATGAAGTTTATTAAACCAGACGTCAGCACCATCTGTATGGGCCAGGCATGTTCAATGGGTGCTTTCCTGTTGACCGCCGGTGCAAAAGGCAAGCGTTACTGTCTGCCAAATTCACGCGTGATGATCCACCAGCCGCTGGGGGGCTATCAGGGCCAGGCGACGGATATTGAAATCCATGCGCGTGAAATTCTCAAGGTCAAACAGCGAATGAACGAGCTGATGGCGGAACATACGGGCAAAACTCTTGAAGAAATAGAGCGTGACACTGAACGCGATCGTTTCCTGTCTGCCAACGAAGCTGTAGAGTATGGTCTGGTCGATTCAATTCTGACGCATCGCAGCTAAGCCATAGCCCCTCTGTCGTCTATAGTTATTGAGGGGCATGAGCGACGAATGAGGATGCCGACTTAAGGCATCATCGCCGCGTACAAAGCGGACGAAGATAACAGAAGAGGTTAACTGATGACAGATAAGCGCAAAGACGGTTCAGGAAAGCTGCTGTACTGCTCTTTTTGCGGCAAAAGCCAGCATGAAGTGCGTAAGCTGATTGCCGGCCCGTCAGTGTATATCTGCGATGAGTGCGTGGATTTATGTAACGACATCATTCGCGAAGAGATAAAAGAAGTTGCACCGCATCGTGAGCGCAGTGCCTTACCAACGCCACATGAAATTCGCCATCATCTTGACGACTACGTTATCGGTCAGGAAAGAGCGAAGAAGGTGCTGGCGGTTGCGGTTTACAACCATTACAAACGTCTACGTAATGGTGATACCAGCAATGGCATTGAGCTTGGCAAAAGTAACATTCTGCTGATTGGGCCGACCGGTAGTGGTAAAACGCTGTTGGCTGAAACGCTTGCCCGCCTGCTGGACGTCCCCTTTACTATGGCGGATGCCACCACCCTCACCGAAGCGGGTTATGTCGGCGAGGACGTCGAAAACATTATTCAGAAACTGCTGCAAAAATGTGACTATGACGTGCAAAAAGCGCAGCGCGGGATCGTATATATCGATGAAATCGATAAAATTTCCCGCAAATCAGACAATCCTTCCATCACCCGTGACGTATCAGGGGAAGGTGTACAGCAGGCGTTACTGAAACTGATTGAAGGTACGGTTGCGGCCGTTCCGCCACAGGGTGGACGTAAACATCCACAGCAGGAATTTTTGCAGGTTGATACCTCTAAAATTCTGTTTATTTGCGGTGGCGCATTTGCCGGCCTGGATAAAGTCATCTCTCAGCGAGTGGAAACGGGTACCGGAATCGGCTTTGGCGCTACGGTAAAAGGTAAATCGCAAAAGGCGACAGAAGGTGAGTTGCTGGAGCAGGTAGAGCCAGAAGATCTGATCAAATTCGGTCTGATCCCTGAATTTATTGGCCGTCTGCCGGTGGTTGCCACCCTGAACGAGCTGAGTGAAGAAGCATTAATTCAGATCCTTCGTGAACCGAAGAATGCGCTCACCAAGCAGTATCAGGCCTTGTTCAATCTGGAAGGTGTGGAACTGGAATTTCGTGATGAAGCTTTGACGGCAATTGCTAAAAAAGCCATGTCCCGCAAAACCGGCGCACGTGGCCTGCGTTCGATCGTTGAAGGCGCATTGTTAAACACCATGTACGACCTGCCATCAATGGATGACGTGGAAAAAGTGGTGATTGACGATTCGGTGATCGACGGTCAGACCGAACCGATGTTGATCTATGGTAAGCACGAGGCACAGCAGGCTTCTGGCGAATAATTAACCAAACCTTTCCAGTCAGTTATCGCAAAAAGGGAGAAAATTTTCTCCCTTTTGTTTTTCTCGCGCACTTAACATTGAATGTGTCGCATCCATCCCCATATACTCAGAAACCTGTTGGGTAAAACTGCCTTTTACATTGTTTTTAGCAGTCCCCATCACCCTGGCGGAAATTAAACTGAGAGAGAGCTCTATGAATGCTGAGCGTTCTGAACGCATTGAAATCCCTGTGTTGCCGTTGCGTGACGTAGTGGTTTATCCGCACATGGTAATTCCGTTGTTTGTTGGTCGTGAGAAATCAATTCGCTGTCTCGAAGCCGCCATGGATCATGATAAAAAAATCATGCTGGTCGCTCAGAAAGAGGCTTCAACGGATGAACCTGGCATTAACGATCTTTTCTCTGTTGGCACCGTAGCTTCCATCCTGCAAATGTTAAAATTGCCTGATGGCACGGTAAAAGTGTTGGTAGAGGGCCTGCAACGTGCGCATATCACCACTCTTGCAGATAATGGCGATCACTTCACTGCTCAGGCAGAGTACCTGGCCTCAATGGAAATTGACGAGCGCGAACAGGAAGTGCTGGTGCGCACGGCGATTAATCAGTTTGAGGGCTACATCAAACTCAACAAAAAAATTCCTCCGGAAGTACTGACTTCGCTTAACAGCATTGAAGACGCGGCCCGCCTGGCTGACACGGTGGCTGCCCATATGCCGCTGAAACTGGCCGATAAACAGTCAGTGCTCGAAATGTCTGATGTCAACGAGCGTCTCGAATATCTGATGGCGATGATGGAATCGGAGATCGACCTTTTACAGGTTGAAAAACGCATCCGTAACCGCGTTAAAAAACAGATGGAGAAGAGTCAGCGCGAATATTATCTGAACGAACAGATGAAGGCGATTCAGAAAGAACTGGGAGAGATGGATGATGCCCCGGATGAAAATGAAGCGCTGAAACGCAAAATTGACGCGGCGAAAATGCCAAAAGAAGCCCGTGAAAAAACGGAAGCCGAATTGCAGAAGCTGAAGATGATGTCACCGATGTCAGCAGAAGCAACCGTCGTTCGCGGATATATCGACTGGATGGTGCAGGTTCCGTGGAATGCGCGTAGTAAGGTCAAGAAGGATTTGGTCAAGGCGCAGGAAACACTGGATACCGACCACTTCGGGCTGGAGCGGGTAAAAGACCGTATCCTGGAATACTTAGCGGTACAGAGTCGCGTGAGTAAAATCAGGGGGCCTATCCTCTGTCTGGTGGGGCCTCCAGGCGTGGGTAAAACCTCTCTGGGCCAGTCTATTGCCAAAGCAACCGGACGTAAGTATGTGCGTATGGCGCTGGGTGGTGTACGTGATGAGGCCGAAATTCGCGGTCACCGCCGTACCTACATTGGCTCTATGCCGGGTAAACTCATTCAGAAAATGGCAAAAGTCGGGGTGAAAAACCCACTGTTCCTGCTGGATGAGATCGACAAAATGTCGTCGGATATGCGTGGCGATCCGGCATCCGCCCTGTTGGAAGTGCTTGATCCTGAACAGAACATTGCCTTTAACGATCACTATCTGGAAGTAGATTACGATCTCTCTGATGTGATGTTTGTTGCAACCTCAAACTCCATGAATATTCCGGCTCCGCTGTTGGATCGCATGGAGGTTATCCGTCTTTCTGGCTACACCGAAGACGAGAAGCTGAATATCGCGAAGCAACACCTTCTGCCCAAGCAGATTGAGCGCAACGCGCTGAAGCAGACAGAACTGACGGTGGATGACAGTGCGATAGTGGGCATCATTCGTTACTACACGCGTGAGGCAGGAGTACGTAGCCTTGAGCGTGAACTGTCCAAGCTGTGTCGTAAGGCCGTTAAATCATTGCTGATGGACAAAGCGGTCAAACACATCAGGATCGATGGCGATAATCTGAAAGATTATCTGGGTGTACAGCGTTACGATTATGGACGTGCCGATAGCGAAAACCGTGTAGGTCAGGTGACGGGGCTGGCATGGACTGAAGTCGGCGGCGATCTGCTGACGATTGAAACCGCCTGCGTGCCGGGTAAAGGTAAACTGACCTATACCGGATCGCTGGGTGAAGTGATGCAGGAATCGATTCAGGCTGCGCTGACCGTCGTGCGGGCCAGAGCTGAGAAACTGGGTATCAACGGTGATTTTTACGAAAAGCGTGATATCCATGTGCATGTCCCTGAAGGGGCTACGCCGAAGGATGGACCGAGTGCCGGTATCGCGATGTGCACCGCGCTGGTTTCCTGCCTGACCGGTAATCCGGTGCGTGCCGATGTGGCCATGACGGGTGAGATTACCCTGCGTGGTCAGGTTCTTCCTATCGGTGGCTTGAAAGAGAAGCTGTTGGCGGCACATCGCGGCGGAATCAAAACCGTGCTGATCCCGGATGAAAACAAACGCGATCTGGAAGAAATCCCGGATAACGTGATTGCCGATCTGGAGATCCATCCGGTTAAACGGATTGAAGAAGTGCTGGCGCTGGCGTTGCAGAATGCCCCTTATGGCATGCAGGTAGCCACTGCAAAATAGTGATTTAAGACAAAAACACCTTAAAACCACCGCTGGCAGGTAAATTCGGGCTTGCCAGCTTTTTTTTGTGCCGCTAATTTAGAGTGCTGTTTAGCCAGTGAAGGCCAGAGCTCGCGATATTTGCTATGGCTCAACAGACAAAACTTATATAACTGATGCGCATCCGTGATGGGGTAAACCCGATTGCGAGGTGGATAATTTAAGAGGGGATGATTGAGTGAATAAGTCACAATTGATCGACAAAATCGCCGCCAGTGCTGATATTTCTAAAGCAGCTGCTGGACGTGTGCTTGATGCTTTCATGGACTCGGTTTCTGATTCTCTGAAAGCGGGCGATGAAGTCGCACTGGTCGGTTTTGGCACTTTCTCTGTTCGTGAGCGTTCAGAGCGTACCGGTCGCAATCCACAAACAGGTAAAGAAATTACTATCCCTGCTGGCAAAGTGCCCGGTTTTCGTGCGGGCAAAGCACTGAAAGATGCCGTTAATTAAGGCATTCTGAGTAATTTCTCGGGTTGTAGTGAGGACTGTTAAGGTGTTCTCCTGTACCATAAGGGCACGTCAGAATTCTGATGTGCCTTTTTTATGTTTAATGACAAACGAGCCTGATACGCAGCGGCGTGGAGCGTTCCTGGGAATGTGGGACGAAGCTCAAGGTTTACATTCACACTACAGCGGAGTGTTGTCACACCATGATGGACAATTTACGCGCGGCGTCGAACCATGTCGTGCTCAAAATTATACTGGGTCTGATCATCCTGTCTTTCGTTCTGACCGGGGTGGGCAACTACCTGATCGGCGGCAATGGCGATTTTGCGGCAAAAGTGAACGGTCAGGAAATCAGTCGTAGTCAGCTTGAAAGCGCATTTTCTAATGAGCGTAACCGCCAGCAGCAGATGCTTGGCGATCAGTTCTCTGTACTGGCCAGCAACCCCGGCTACATGCAGCAAATTCGCCAGCAGGCCCTTTCACAACTTATTGATGAGCGTTTGCTGGATCAATATGCCAAAAATCTGGGACTGGCAATTGGCGATGACCAGGTTAAGCAGGCCATTTTCAGCCAGCCTGCTTTTCAGACTGACGGTAAATTTGATAACAGCAAATACCTTGGCATTATCAACAACATGGGATTTACTGCTGATCGTTATGCAGAAGCATTACGTAATCAGCTGACCACCCAACAACTGATTACTGCCGTTACCGGCACCGATTTCATGCTTGCCAGTGAAACGGATGCGCTGGCCTCACTGGTTTCTCAGCAGCGTCTGGTACGCGAAGCAACGATTAATGTTGCTGCGCTGACCGCTAAACAGGCGGTTAGCGAAGAGGAAATCAGTAACAACTATCAGCAGAATAAAAACAATTTCATGTCGCCAGAGCAGTTCCGCGTCAGCTATATCAAACTGGACGCCGCTGCATTGCAGCAACCGGTCAGCGAAACGGATATTCAGAGCTGGTACGATCAGCACCAGCAGGATTACACCCAGCCTCAACGTAGTCGTTTCAGTATTATTCAGAGCAAAACTGAGGCTGAAGCCAAAGACGTGCTGGCCGAGCTGAATAAAGGCGCTGATTTTGCTGCGCTGGCAAAACAGAAATCAGCCGATCCCATCTCTGCTCGTCAGGGGGGAGATATGGGCTGGCTGGAACCGGATACCACCCCTGATGAACTCAAAAATGCCGGGCTGACCAGTAAAGGCCAGCTCTCAGGTGTAATTAAGTCTTCGGTTGGCTTTATTGTCGCCCGGCTGGATGATGTGAAGCCGCAACAAATCAAGCTTCTCACTGAGGTTCATGATGATATCGCTGCTAAGGTGAAACAGGAAAAAGCACTGGACGCCTGGTACAAATTGCAGCAAAAAGTCAGTGATGCCGCCAGCAATGATAATGAGTCGCTGGCAGGTGCTGAAGCCGCAGCAGGCACTAAAGCTGTAGAAACGGGTTGGTTCAGCCACGATTCTTTGCCAGCAGAGCTTAACTTTAAACCGGTTGAGCAGGCCATTTTCAACGGCGGCCTGGTGGGAGAAAACGGTGCGCCGGGTAGCAACTCTGACATTATCACTGTTGATGGCGATCGCGCTTTCGTCCTGCGTATCACTGAACACAAGCCTGAAACGGTTAAACCGCTCAGTGAAGTCACAGCGCAAATCACCGATACGTTGAAAACTGAAAAAGCGCAAAAAGAGGCGCAGGATCAGGCAGGAAAACTGTTGGCCGAACTGAAAGCCGGCAAAGGTGATGAAGCGATGAAAGCGGCTGGATTAAGCTTTAGTGCACAGAAAACGTTAAGCCGCGCGGGGCAGGATGCTATTACCCAGGCCGCATTTGCCATGCCGCTGCCGCAAAAAGACAAGCCTGGCTATGCGATCAGCGAAGACGGCGAAGGGAATGTGGTTCTGCTGGCGCTGGATAAGGTCAACAGCGGCACCATGGCTGAAGGGCAAAAGAAAGCGATGGTGCAGGGTGTGACGCAGAATAATGCACAAATTGCCTTCGCTGCGCTGCTGAGCAACCTCCGTAAGGACGCTAAAATTAAATACGGTGCAGCAGCTCAGGCGCAGTAAGCCTCGCAATTTTTCTGCAACGTTTTGCAAAATCAAAGGCCGCTTCTGCGGCCTTTTCCATTTCTGTTTTCTGGTATTTGCCCGTCTGAGGGGAGTGACGTACCCTGGATTCGCTGTCAAACACATGGAGGAAAACAGCATGAAGAAGAGGGGATTTTCAGCTACAGGCCTGGCGATGTTAATTGGTCTGGCGGCATGCAACGTCCAGGCAGAGTCAACCAGTACGCTGGCAACAGCCGATCGGCCTCAGCAGTCCAACCCGATATCTGAGAACCAGTCAGTTCAACGGGGTTCGCTACACGGTCAGACTCTCTCTGCAAACGAAACGGCAGATCAGGAAGCAGGCAAGGTCAGCATCAATCAGGCTTCAGCGGAAGAACTGGCTGCGGCACTGAATGGCGTTGGCCTGAAAAAGGCTCAGGCTATCGTGAGTTATCGTGAAGAGTATGGCGATTTTACGGGGGTTGAACAGTTGAAGGAGGTGCCGGGAATCGGGAATGCGTTGGTGGAGCGAAATCTTTCCCGGTTAAAATTGTGATCGCTCTCGTGAGTCTGTTGCCGGGCGGCTCCTGAGCATCACCACTCTGCTAGCCTGTATGAGGTCATACCAGTTTGGGTGATCTCAGTTTACAGGAGCAGATTCATGCATCAGACCACGATAAAGGTTCGCGGCTACCATCTTGATGTTTATCAGCACGTCAACAATGCTCGTTATCTGGAGTTTCTTGAGGAAGCCCGCTGGGCCTGGCTTGAGCAGCTGGACGTTTTTAACTGGATGACGGAAAACCGGCTGGCGTTTGTGCTGGTCAACATCAATATTAACTATCGTCGCCCGGCCGTGTTGGGCGACGAGCTGAATATAAACAGTGAGCTACTGGAACTGAGTGGTAAAAGTGGCGTAATAGCTCAGACAGTCACGCTGGCTTCCGGTGGTGAAGCGGTGGCAGATGCGCGACTCACCTTTGTTTGTATCGATTTGCTGACACAAAAAGCTCAGCCTGTGGAAGGAGAGCTTAAACGCAGAATGGAAGAGATGTTCTCAATCAAGGCCTGACTTACTTTGCATGCTCTGCATAATGGCGGCGGTGTTGTTTTGATATTCACGCAGGCCATTAGCACGTAAATTGCAGGCCGCGCACTTGCCGCAACCGCTACCTTTGATGCCGTTATAACAGGTCAGGGTTTCATCGCGTACCAGCGGGAGCTGCTGCCAGTAGTCGGCCAGCGCCCAGGTTTCTGCTTTGTTCAGCCACATAAGCGGCGTTTCAAAGCGTAGCTGGCGAGCCATCCCCAGGGTTACTGCCTGGTTGAGCGCTTTAACAAATTCATCCCGGCAGTCGGGATAGCCTGAGAAGTCTGTTTCGCATACCCCGGTAATAACCGATTCAGCCTCGACCTGGTATGCATAGATGGATGCCAGAGTCAGAAAAAGAATATTTCTGCCCGGTACAAAAGTACTGGGCAGGCCGCTGGCGTCGGGATTCCAGGCCGGAACCGGGATGCTGTCTCTGGTCAGGCTACTGATAGCCAGTTCGTTTAGCAGGGTAACATCCAGTACCTTATGCGCTCTTGCTCCCAGTTTTTGGCTGAGCTGTTGTGCAATTTCAATTTCTGCACGGTGCCGCTGACCATAATCAAAAGTGACACAGTGTACTTCTTCATATTGCTGTACTGCCTGAATCAGGCAGGTTGTTGAATCCTGACCGCCACTGAAAACCATTACTGCACGTTTCATGTTCTTCACCTTCTTAATTTTCTGCGCGGTATACTACTTGCTGAAAGCAATGAAGGGTAGTTCTGCTCATGCCAGCGTATCTGGCTGCTGCCATTGGCTGATATCACCAATGTGCTCTGCAACCCAGTCCGGATGGTAATAAGTGTCAAGATAGCGCTCTCCACTGTCACATAACAAAGTAACAATTGAGCCTTTGCGTCCGGCTGCCAGCATACTTTTTGCCACCTGGAGCGCTCCCCACACGTTTGTGCCTGTGGAAGCCCCCACTTTGCGTCCCAACTGCTTTTCCAGCCAGAGCATAGTAGCGATGCTCGCCCCGTCGGGCACTCGCATCATCTCGTCGACCACATCGACGATAAAAGAAGGCTCAACCCGTGGGCGGCCAATTCCTTCAATCTTACTGCCAGTGGTGTTACGTAGTGACCGGTCACGCTGATGCCAGTAATCCAGGAATACTGAATTTTCAGGATCCACCACCATCAGTCTGGTGGAGTGGCCCTGGTAACGCAGATAACGGCCAATAGTTGCCGAGGTTCCACCCGTTCCGGCACTCATGACAATGGTTTCTGGAATGGGGAACGGTTCGTTTTTCATCTGTTGAAAAATGCTGTCGGCGATATTGTTATTACCACGCCAGTCGGTTGCACGCTCAGCATAGGTGAACTGATCCATAAAATGGCCGTTAAGATCACGCGCCATCCGCTCTGATTCGGCATACATCTGGCAGGGGTCGCTGACAAAGTGGCAGCGGCCTCCGTAGAAGGTAATTTGCTCTATTTTTCGTCTGGCGGTAGTGGCTGGCATCACGGCAATAAATGGCAAACCCAGCAGCCGGGCGAAATAGGCTTCTGAGACCGCAGTGCTCCCCGAGGACGCCTCAATAATGGGTGTGCCTTCTTTGATCCAGCCATTGCACAGACCATAGAGAAACAGTGAACGTGCCAGACGGTGCTTCAGACTGCCACTGGGATGGGTACTTTCATCTTTCAGGTAGAGCCAGATACCGGGATAGCCAGGTAATGGCAGGCGAATCAGGTGAGTATCCGCTGAACGTTGAATGTCGGCATTAATCTCTTGTATTGCACGGGAAACCCACTGATTTTTCATTTTTATGTCCTGGTAAAATTTGTTAGAGAGTAAGCTATACACAGGAAAAAAGTTTTCTCTTTTTACTTTATAATCGTCTTTCTGGAGAAAGTTATTCTCGTGGGGAGAGGAATGACAGATAAAACTGACCTGAAGTTACTGGCACTATTGCAGAATGACTGCACATTATCATTGCAGGCGCTGGCAGATGCGGTACATCTTACGACCACCCCATGTTGGAAACGCTTGAAAAGGCTGGAAGATGAAGGCTATATTCGCGGCCGTGTGGCACTGTTAGATGCGGAGAAACTCTCCCTGCCGCTGACGGCTTTTATGCTGATTAAAACGCAGCAACACAGCAGCAGCTGGTATCAGCAGTTCGTCATGGTTGTTAAGGAAATGCCCGAAGTCATGGGCTGTTACCGTATGGCCGGAGAATATGACTACCTGTTGCGTATTCAGGTGGCGGATATGAAATCCTATGATGCCTTTTATAAACGTCTGGTTAACGGGGTTCCGGGTTTACTGGATGTAACGTCGAGCTTCGCGATGGAAGAGATCAAATACACCACGGCATTGCCGCTCAACTGATGGTTGTTTATGAAAATTTCGCTCAATTTTAACCAGGACGTTTACTGTGCGACTGTTTAGCCAGTTAAGCTGGTTTTTTATTCGGGAATGGCGGCGCTACCTTGGCGCGGTGTTTCTGTTGATTATCATTGCGCTGCTTCAGCTCCTGCCGCCCAAAGTGGTCGGGACTATTGTTGACGGTGTCACGCATCAGCAGATGAGTGGATCCCGGTTAATGATGTGGGCAGGCGTGATGTTGGCAACCGCCGTGGTTATTTATCTGCTGCGCTACGTCTGGCGGGTATTATTGTTCGGTGCGTCTTACCAACTGGCGGTTGAACTCCGCCAGGATTTTTATCGCCAGCTAAGTCGCCATCATCCGGAGTTTTATCTGCGTCATCGAACCGGAGATTTGATTGCCCGTGCCACCAATGACGTGGATCGCGTGGTGTTTGCCGCCGGGGAAGGGGTGCTGACGCTGGTGGACTCGCTGGTGATGGGGCTGGCTGTTCTGGTGGTAATGAGTACGCAAATCAGCTGGCAACTTACCCTTCTGGCACTGCTGCCAATGCCGCTGATGGCTCTGATAATCAAAGGTTACGGGCAACAGTTGCATCACCGCTTTAAACTGGCGCAGGCAGCATTCTCATCCCTTAATGATCAAACTCAGGAGAGTCTGACCAGTATCCGCATGATCAAAGCATTTGGACTGGAAGACCATCAGTCCGGCCAGTTTGCAGATATCGCTCGTGATACCGGAGAAAAAAATCTTCGGGTGGCGCGCGTTGACGCGCGTTTTGATCCCACCATCTACGTCGCGATTGGAATGTCTAATTTGCTGGCCGTTGGTGGGGGAAGCTGGCTGGTCTGGCATGGGCAAATGTCGCTTGGTCAGTTAACCAGCTTTGTCATGTATCTGGGGCTGATGATCTGGCCGATGCTGGCTCTGGCGTGGATGTTTAATATTGTTGAGCGGGGTAGTGCAGCCTGGGTCAGGATCCAGTCTTTGCTGGCTGAAACGCCTGCGGTGACAGATGGCAGTAAAGTGCTACCCGCAGAGCGAGGGCCGTTGCAGATTGGTGTTGGCGAGTTCTGTTATCCCGGCACTCAGCATTCTTCACTAAGGCAGGTGAATATCAGTCTCAAACCGGGTGAAATGCTGGGGGTGTGCGGGCCGACCGGTTCAGGAAAAACGACCCTGCTCCGTCTGATCCAGCGACATTTTGATATTGAAAACGGTGAGATTTGTTATCACGGTATTCCACTGCCCGAGATCAATCTGGACAGCTGGCGCAGCCGTCTGGCCGTTGTCAGTCAGACACCTTTTCTGTTTTCCGATACGGTGGCGAATAACATTGCGCTCGGGCGGCCAACGGCCAGTCAGCATGAAATAGAACAGGCTGCCAGAATGGCAAACGTGCACGAAGATATTTTGCGCATGCCGCAGGGTTATGCAACTGAAGTGGGCGAGCGCGGTGTGATGCTGTCAGGAGGTCAGAAGCAGCGTATTTCGATTGCCAGAGCGCTGCTGCTGGATGCCGAAATTTTGTTGCTGGATGATGCGCTGTCGGCAGTGGATGGTCGGACAGAACATCTCATTTTGCAGAATTTGCGTAAGTGGGGAGCGGGGAGAACGGTAATAATCAGCGCTCATCGCCTGTCCGCGTTACAGGAAGCCAGCGAAATCCTGGTGATGCAGAACGGCATGGTGGTGCAACGCGGCCAGCACGCTGAGCTGACAGAACACCCCGGCTGGTATCAGGACATGTATCGCTATCAGCAGCTTGAGGCCGCACTGGACGAGGATGAAACCGAGAAAGGTGTTCCTCATGGCTAATCTGACTCAATTCTGGCCGACGCTGAAAAGATTGTTGAGCTATGGAAAGCCCTGGAAAAAATCTCTTGGTCTGGCGGTGTTGTTGCTGTGGATTTCGGCAGCTGCTGAAGTTCTGGGTCCGGTGCTGGTCAGCTATTTTATCGACCATCTGGTGGCGAAACATCGTATGCCGCTGGGCTTAGTCAGCGGGCTGGCGGTCAGTTATATTTTGTTGCAGATGCTGGCCGGTTTGCTGCATTACTGCCAGTCCCTGCTGTTTAACCGGGCTGCGGTAGGCGTCGTTCAGCGCTTACGAACTGATGTTATGGATGCTGCGTTACGCCAGCCGCTAAGCGCCTTCGATACACAGCCGGTGGGGCAAATCATCTCGCGTGTCACCAATGACACGGAAGTGGTACGCGATCTCTATGTGACGGTCGTGGCAACCGTGTTGCGCAGCGCAGCGCTGATTGGCGCGATGCTGGTAGCCATGTTCAGCCTCAACTGGAAGATGGCGCTGGTCGCTGTAGCTATCTTCCCGGCGGTCATTATCGTCATGCTGATTTATCAACGTCTCAGTACACCCATCGTGCGGCGGGTGCGCAGTTATCTGGCCGACATTAATAACGGCTTTAATGAAGTGATCAACGGAATGAGTGTCATCCAGCAATTTCGTCAGCAGGCACGGTTTGGCGAGCGGATGGGGGAGGCCAGTCGTTCGCATTATCTGGCCAGAATGGAAACATTGCGGCTGGATGGTTTCCTGTTACGTCCTCTGCTCAGTCTGTTTTCCGCATTGATCCTTTGCGGCCTGATGATGTTATTCGGTTTTTCCGGACAGGGAAGTATCGAAGTCGGCGTGCTGTATGCCTTTATTAACTATCTGGGCAGGCTGAATGAACCGCTAATCGAGCTGACCACGCAGCAGTCAATGCTGCAACAGGCCGTGGTGGCGGGGGAGCGAATTTTTGAGTTGATGGATGCGCCACGGCAACCCTATGGCAGCGACAATCGGCCGTTGTGCTCGGGCCGTGTTGATATCAGTCATCTGGCCTTCGCCTATCGTGAAGATCGGCAGGTGCTGAGTGATATTAATCTCACCGTTCCATCCCGCCATTTCGTGGCACTTGTCGGGCACACCGGCAGTGGAAAAAGTACGCTGGCCAATCTGATTATGGGCTACTACCCGGTGATAAAGGGAGAGATTAGCCTTGATGGCAGGCCGCTGAATACGCTGTCTCACCCTGTTTTAAGACAGGGGGTGGTGCTGGTTCAGCAGGATCCCGTGGTGCTGGCCGATACATTTTTTGCCAATGTGACGCTGGGACGGGATATCAGCGAAGATGCGGTATGGCAGGCGCTGGAAACCGTCCAACTGGCAGAACTGGCCAGAAGTCTGGATCAAGGGATCCATACCCGACTGGGTGAGCAGGGGAATACCTTGTCAACAGGGCAGAAGCAGCTGCTGGCAATGGCTCGGGTGCTGGTTGACTCTCCGCAGATTCTTATTCTGGACGAAGCGACGGCTAATATTGATTCCGGTACCGAGCAGGCGATTCAGAAAGCGTTGCGGCTGGTGCGCCAGCAAACCACGCTGATAGTTATTGCCCACCGCCTCTCTACCATTATTGAGGCGGATACCATTTATGTACTGCATCGTGGCCGCGTGGTTGAGCAGGGCCATCACCGACAGCTGCTGGCAGAGCAAGGCCGCTACTGGCAAATGTATCAGCTTCAACTGGTGGGGGAAGAGTTAGAAGCGAGTGCAACAGCACAATAATGCCGCTTCGCTGCACCAACATCATGCAGAGAGGCGCGTTGAAAAGTAGTTTTGCACACCATTGAGTCACAATGCACTGTTAAGGTGCACTGATGTGGCCCGGTGCCTGCTTTCACCTCACTCTCAGCTTTTTTGTCGCAACAGGCTGATTCAGGGCCTGTCTGACTAATCATCTGAAAAATTCCACTTTTTAATTTATGGCACAGCCTTTGCTTAACTGATTCCGTGTCGGGTGAAACAACTATTTCAATACCTGGAGGGGATCGTATGAAGCTGGTTACCGTGGTAATCAAACCATTTAAATTAGAGGATGTGCGCGAGGCGCTCTCTTCTATCGGCATTCAGGGGCTGACCGTTACCGAAGTAAAAGGTTTTGGTCGCCAGAAAGGGCATGCAGAACTTTACCGCGGTGCTGAGTACAGCGTGAACTTCCTGCCAAAAGTAAAAATAGACATTGCCATTGCAGAAGATCAGCTTGATGAAGTGATTGATGTAATCAGCAAGGCTGCCTACACCGGTAAAATCGGTGATGGCAAAATTTTTGTTGCAGAGCTACAGCGAGTGATCCGTATTCGCACTGGCGAAACTGACGAAGCTGCGCTGTAGAAGCGAAGAATTGTGATGGGATGGGATAAAATGAATAAAAAACTTGCTGTATTTGGCCTTGCCAGCCTGGCCCTGTTACCGTCGCTTGCGATGGCCGCGACCCCGCCAGTGGCAGATAAAGCTGACAACGCCTTTATGATGATTTGCACCGCGCTGGTGCTGTTTATGACCCTGCCCGGTATTGCTTTGTTTTATGGCGGTCTGATCCGCGCTAAAAACGTCCTTTCGATGATGACCCAGGTTTCTGTTACTTTTGCGATGGTCTGCGTGTTGTGGATGGTTTACGGCTATTCACTGGCGTTCAGTGAAGGCAACGCATTTTTCGGCGGCTTCAGTATGGCGATGTTGAAAAACATTCAGCTCACTGCGCTGGTGGGTACGTTTTATCAATATATTCACGTCTCTTTCCAGGCGTCTTTTGCCTGCATCACGGTTGGCCTGATCGTAGGTTCCATCGCCGAACGTGTTCGCTTTTCAGCGGTGCTGATTTTTGTTGCCATCTGGCTGACCTTCTCCTATCTGCCTATCGCCCATATGGTCTGGTCAGGTGGCTTACTGGCACAGGATGGCGCGCTGGACTTCGCTGGTGGTACCGTGGTGCATATTAACGCAGCGGTTGCCGGCCTGGTGGGGGCTTACCTGGTGGGTAAACGTGCTGGCTTCGGTAAAGAAGCGTTTAAACCACATAACCTGCCTATGGTTTTCACCGGTACTGCCATTCTGTATGTGGGCTGGTTTGGCTTTAATGCTGGTTCAGCCAGTGCGGCTAATGAAATTGCGGGTCTGGCATTCCTGAATACCGTTATGGCTACGGCCGGTGCCATGCTGAGCTGGACCTTTGGCGAGTGGGCATTACGTGGCAAGCCTTCATTGCTGGGTGTCTGCTCCGGGGTGATTGCCGGTCTGGTTGCCATTACGCCAGCCTGTGGTTACGTTGGTGTCGGCGGGGCGTTGATTATCGGTATCGTTGGTGGTCTTGCTGGTCTGTGGGGCGTCACCACCCTGAAAAAATGGCTGCGCGTAGATGACCCTTGTGACGTCTTCGGGGTGCACGGTGTTTGCGGTATTGTGGGCTGTATCCTGACGGGTGTTTTCGCATCTTCTTCTCTGGGCGGTGTGGGTTATGCTCAGGGTGTGACGATGGGCCATCAGGTATGGATCCAGCTGCTGAGCGTGGGCGTTACTATTGTCTGGACTGGCGTAGTTGCCTTTATTGCTTTCAAAGTGGCTGACATGATCGTTGGGTTGCGCGTGCCGGAAGATCAGGAACGCGAAGGTCTTGATGTGAACAGTCACGGTGAGAATGCTTACAACCAGTAAGTTCACTTTCTAAGCATTGTTCATAATAACAAACGGCCCTGAGAGGGCCGTTTTGTTATTTTCCACTAAATATTCCCGCCTGCCATCTGGTTCACTGACGCATACGTATTACACCTTCCTGTACCGTTGAGGCGACCAGAGTCCCATCCTGAGTAAAAAATTCTCCCCGAACAAATCCCCTGGCCGCGGAGGCTGATGTACTCTCCACGCTGTACAGCAGCCACTGGTTCAGATCAAAGGGGCGATGGAACCACATTGAATGGTCGATAGTGGCGACCTGCATACCTGGCTCAAGAAAGCCTTTGCCGTGGGGTTGCAGTGCAACCGGCAGAAAATTGAAATCAGATGCGTAGCCCAGTAAATACTGGTGAATCTGTTGATCCGGTGGAAGCGTACCGTTCGCTCGCAACCATACATGGCGTAAAGGTTGATCGACCTCGCCTTTCAACGGGTTATGGAATTTTACCGGGCGGATTTCTAACGGTTTCTCCGCAAGAAATTTTTCCCGTGCCTGTGGTGGAATTAAATGCGCGAGCTGCCTGGCAATATCACTTTCGGCTGGAAGATGATCCGGGCCTGGCGTTTTTGGCATGGTTTTCTGATGTTCAAAGCCGGTTTCCGGTGCCTGAAATGAGATGGTCATATAGAAAATCGGCTGACCGTTTTGTATTGCACTGACTCGCCTGGCACTGAAGCTGTGACCATCACGCAATGTTTCAACTTCATAAATAATCGCTTTCTGACTGTCGCCCGGACGCAAAAAATAGCTGTGGAAAGAATGGGCTATCCGTTCGGATGGAATGGTCTGTCTCGCAGCACAGATAGCCTGTCCAACGACCTGGCCTCCAAATACCTGGCGCAGTCCAATATCTTCACTTTGGCCACGAAACAGACCTTCCTCAAGCTTTTCGAGATCCAACAAATTTAACAGGTCATGCAATGCGCGGCTCATCAGGGCGTCCTCAAAAGTCATCTTCAGGTCAGTTTGCGAGATCCGACCAGTTTTCGTCAATGGGCGACCTGGGATTTCAAATTACAGTGGGCGTTTAACAGGCTTCCAGGCAATTTCAGTAAGTTGTGCCAGACTTAACGGGTACGTGACAGGGAACCTCTGTCTTTCATGGCTCAATGAGATAAACCTTGCACATTGATCAAAAGGAGAATAAATCAATGAAATTCTGGCCATTACTTACCGGCGCAGCTGTGGCTGTTGCACTTGCAGGCTGCTCTGACAAAGGACAAGATGTTCCTACCGCGACGCTGGCGTCTAAGGTGGCGGGACAACAAACTACGCTGCGCCAGCCCAATGTCAGTGGCACCGTGTACATCCGACAGAAGGTAGTGCTGCCGCCTGACGCGGTATTGACCGTGACGCTTTCAGATGCCTCTGTTGCCAATGCACCTTCTAAAGTTATTGCACAGCGGGCAGTTCGAACTGACGGAAAGCAGGCTCCATTCAAATTTATACTGCCTTTCACTCCGGGCGATATTCAGCCTGGTGCGCGGATTTTGTTGAGTGCGGCAATTACCGTTGACGGCAAAATGACCTTTATTACTGAGGCAGTAAAACCCGCTATTACTAATGGCGCAAGCAAGGAGGAGTTGATACTGGTCCCGGTTCCTTCGGTTGCGGTGCCGACGCAAAGCGGAGCTGCCACGACAGTGCCTCCTGGTTCACCAACCCAGGTTAGCCCATCATCTTCCGTGCCTGCGCCTACCTCACTGTAATTCCGGTATCCGTCTGGTCTGCATTTATATCCCAGCGGTATTGGCTGAGGGCGATTTTGCCCTCAGCACTGACCTCAATCCCTTCTGCCAGTAGCGCCTGACGCTGGCGTTGAAGATCATCTCCCGACAATGAAATTTGACCCTGGCGATTTATCACCCGATGCCAGGGTAATTTACTGCCTCGCGGTAATCTTTTCAGTACGCCGCCGACCTGCCGCGCCGCACGGGGAGACCCCGCAAGTCGGGCTATTTCACCATAGGTAGTCACTCTGCCGAAGGGAATAGCCGCAACGATTTGCCAGATTCTCTGACAAAAATTATCTTGTTCGCTCATTGTTTTTTCCTCTTCAGATGCCAGGGTAATGGAAAATGGAAAACATCTGAAGTGATTTCATGCAGTTATGCCGCAAAAAAAAATTAATGCAGTTTGGCTTGCAAAACAAAGAGATAAAGGATTTGCGCAAGAAACAAACGGTTGCCAGGTGCGGGCTTGCAATTACCCTGGGCTTCATTGATAATGCCCTCGCTCCAGTCACTGGAGTTTGTCAATGGAGGCCCTGTTGGTTCTCCCGCAACACTAATCTGTGAACTCGGTCAGGTCCGGAAGGAAGCAGCCGCAGCAGACGTCGTGTGTGCCGGGATGTAGCTGGCAGGGCCTCCACCAATTCAAGCCCTGCACTTCTGTTTCTTCAACGTATAAATTTCCACACGGAAACCGGTACTTTATCGTAAAGCTTATTCATGGTCAGTTCAGCCAGACGATGATCGGCGGCAGAGTAGAATACCGCCAGCTCATTGTCTGATAATTCATATTTGTTCTTTTCTATAACGCGTTCAAGAGTATCAATAGAGCGACATTTTCTTAAACGCATCAAATAATCGGTTTTAGTCAGAACTTTATCTGTCATTGTTAAGCCGTTGAAAAAATAGAGTGTTTAAAACGAATGGCTCGTCTGAACTACAGCATGAGCACATTCCTCTGCAAAAATATGGAACAGCCGCTTTGCTGATTTTCGCCAGCGTTGCAGGTCCTGAACATTAATGCCGTAATTGCTAAACAGCATAAATGTGTCATCAAGATATTCATCAATCTGACTAATCAGATCGCTATCTTCAATATGCTTGATTTTGTAATTCATCGTAAAGGCAGCAATATGTTCGATCAAATCATTAAGCTGTAAATTGATGGCTGAAGTTGGATCGTTAACCCAACCATGGTGACTGTCACCCAGTGTAGCCATACTTTCGTCATACAAATTTTCACATAAGAATTTCAGCTGGGCAATATCATGCCTTTTTGGTGAGTACTCGTCCATCTTTTTCCCCTCCATAGCGAGTGTGAGGTGCCATCAGTTTGGGCATTCTGCTAATGGTGTGCCAGGAAGCGATATTAAAACCCTACTCAGACATAATTAAATATAGCCTGCTTAAAAACGAATTTTTGTTATCCTTACTAAAAGTTACAGTTAGCCAAAAAAACGTATCTAAATGAAGTAACGAAATCAAAATCAACGTGTTGAACTGAGATACGAAATTTATTGTTCCAGAGGTTACCATTTCATGGTCAATATACCACAGTGGTATTCCAAGCATGTCCGCCAGACAATGTATGACTTATAACGCGATTCATTTAAATATTCTATAAAAATAAATTTAACACGCCCGGGAACATATTGTGCATTTTGTGAAAGCCTTAACAATACCAGCTTTTGCGCAATTTATACTTTGAGAATTATCTGCTGAATATTTTCATCTCTCTAAACGTCCACCGGCAATCAGATTATATCGTAACTGTAATAATACTGAGTGTTTTTTCTACACAGATATAATAAACGCTATAGAGATAATTGTTCTCAAAAGCTAAATTATCAAGTGGCTGAAATTATGATTTAACTATCTTCATGATTTTATTGTTAATTATTTTAGTAGATAAAACCGTTTTCTGCGATAGAAAAAGTCTTTAAGTTAAAATTTTTTTATATGATCTTTGTACATCTGCGCCAATACAGCAGGACATACTTAGATACACTTTGTGCAGGCATATTAACCAACGCCAGCGTAGAGTATTGTTACGTTATAACATCCATGGTTCATGCAATGTCTGCCTGTTTATCTCTGGTTCGCAAGGGAACTTTGCTGACACAGTCAGCTCTGTTACGACTCTCTCTGGCCAGCTGTCTGATTTTACTGCTGTTGACCCTGACTTACTGGGCTGTCTGCGGATGATTACGCTCGACAATCTTACTGCTGGCTACCGGGGCAGGGCTGTCACTCCAACCCTTAATGGTCAATTTTCACGGGGCACCATGACGGCTCTGGTTGGGGCCAATGGTTCAGGAAAATCTACTCTGCTTAAAACAATGGCCGGTATGCTGCCTCCGGTCACGGGACAGGTCATTAAGCATCAACCTCGCTCCAGCATGGCATGGTTGCCTCAGCAATCGGAAATTGAGCGAACCTTTCCGATCAGTGTTTTCGATCTGGTGGCCATGGGGGGCTGGAAGCGTTGCGGCTGGTTCGGGGCAATTAACCGTGACATGCGCCGGACGGTGATGAGTGCGCTGGAGAAGGTCAATATGCTGGATTATGCTACCGCTCAGCCGGGCACCCTGTCTGGAGGACAGTTGCAGCGTGTGCTGTTTGCTCGTTTGCTTGTCCAGGATGCAGCGCTTTTGTTGCTGGATGAGCCTTTCACCGGCATCGACAGTCAGACGACGGCATTGCTGATGACATTACTGGAAGAGCGGCATCGGGCGGGATGCACCCTGATTGTGGTACTGCACGATATGGCTGCTGTTGAGAAGCATTTTCCACAAACTCTGCGGCTGAAACAGAGCCATGCTGAATGGTCAGCACAGGGCGCACCCATCACCCGGCTTAATTTTACGCATATCAGGGAGGGCAGATGAGCCTTATCCTGGTTCAGCCTTTTCTCGAATTTGGCTTTATGCGCCGTGCGTTAGTGGCTTGTATTGCCTTATCGCTTAGTGCCACGCCCCTGGGTGTTTTCCTGCTGCTGCGCAGAATGAGCCTGGTTGGCGATGCACTATCACATGCTGTGCTTCCCGGTGCCGCCATCGGCTACCTGATATCCGGCTTGTCGTTGGTGGCGATGGGCACGGGCGGGGTGATTGCGGGTTTATCAGTGGCACTGCTTTCCGGTGCGGTAAGCCGCTACACGCCGCTACGGGAAGATGCCAGCTTTGCCGGATTTTATCTGGGCTCGCTGGCACTGGGCGTCACACTGGTTTCACTGCGTGGATCGAGTGTGGATCTGTTGCATGTCCTGTTCGGTTCTCTACTGGCGGTTGATAATCCGTCGATTTTACTGGTCAGCGGTATTGCCGGGTGCACCTTACTGGTGCTGGCATTGATTTATCGCCCATTGGTGATGGATGCTTTTGATCCCACATTTTTACGTGCGCAAAGCCGCTGGGTGCCTGCATTGGTTCACGGCATTTTTCTCATTCTGGTGGTAACCAATCTGGTTGCTGGTTTCCAGGTGCTTGGTACGTTGATGTGTGTAGGGCTGATGATGCTGCCTGCTGCTGCTGCGCGTTTCTGGTCTGCCGGACTGCCTGGCATGATTGCCTCAGCGATGATTATTGCGGTGATTGCCAGCTGTTGCGGATTAGTCGTCTCTTACTGTTGGTCACTTCCTGCCGGTCCGGCGGTTGTGCTCAGTGCCGCCATACTGTTTTTTTTCTCGGTTTTAGTTGGGCCTCAGGGCGGAATTTTCCGCACGCGCCCTTTTTCAGTTGGTAAGGAGAGAGTATGAAGAAAATACCTGTAGCGCTGGCGGTTGCAGCGTTTTTCGTCACGCCCCTGGTGATGGCAAAAACGGTTGATACAGTAGCGAGCTTTTCGGTGCTGGCCGATATTGTTAAAGAGGTCGGTGGTGACCATGTGAGAGTGAAAAGCCTGGTGGGTTTTAATGGCGATCCACACAGTTTTGAACCCACGCCTCAGGACAGCCAGGCACTCTCAAAAGCTGATGTGGTGTTTGTCAGTGGTCTGGGACTTGAAGGATGGATGGATCGTCTGATTTCTGCGTCTGAATACAAAGGTAAAGTGGTTGTTGCATCAGACGGGATTACCACCCGTAAAATGGAAGAAGATGGTAAAACCATTACCGATCCCCATGCCTGGAACAGCATGAAAAACGGCGAGGTGTATGCCAGTAACGTGATGAATGCATTGATTGCTGCTGATCCTCAGGATGCCGCTTATTTCCGTCAACGCGGCTCGGCTTATCTGGAGCAGTTGGAGAAGCTGGATAAATGGGCGCAAAGTAGCTTTGCTGCTGTGCCGGTTGCCAAAAGGAAAGTACTAACCAGCCACGATGCCTTTGGCTATTTTGGTGAACGCTATGGCGTCAGCTTCCTGTCACCGGTTGGTTTCTCTACCGAGTCAGAAGCCAGCGCATCAGATGTTGCGGGATTGATTACGCAACTGAAAAAAGAACATATTCGCAGCTATTTCATTGAAAATCAGACCGACCCGCGGCTGGTAAAACAAATTGCCGCAGCAACAGGTGCTCAGCCGGGAGGCGAACTCTTTCCGGAGGCACTGACTAAAAAAGGTGGTGAGGCGGACAGCTACGTCGCAGCTTTTAAACATAACGTTAATGCCATGATAAGTAGTATGAAATAAGCAGAAAGGGGGCAGGGACGCTCCTTTTAAGACGTAAAGTGTCACCGGCTGGGCCATTGACGGTAGTGCATCAAGCTAAGTTAAAAATCTGACATGAAGCACATTTAGCGCTGTGGATAGAGTATAGAAGTCTTGTGATGAGAGGGTGTTGCAAGCCACCGCACCAGCTGTATCGGATTAAAGCAGCTGGTGCAGCCGTTGAACTAACACTTAACGCTTTTTCTTCCTGCCCTGTACGGCTTTAAAGCGTGGGTTACTTTTGCAAATAACGTAGACACGTCCGTGGCGGCGTACGACTTTGCAATCTTTGTGGCGCTTTTTGGCTGAAGCCAGTGAACTGAGTACCTGCATGTTGAATCCTTATTTCGCTGAGGTGAAGAAGCGGCCGAAGCGCTGATTGAAGCGGTGAGCGCTGCCTTCTTTCGTAAACTCTTTTTGCTTGCCCGTGTAGTAAGGATGCGAAGCAGACGAGACATCCAACGCCACGTAAGGCAGCACCTTGCCATTGAGTTCAACTGTCCGCTCAGTTTTGATAGTGGAACCAACGATAAAATACGTATCTGCACTGGTGTCGTGGAATGCCACAGTTCGGTAGCCAGGATGAATACCTTGTTTCATGAATCCTCGTTGAATTTAGTTATGTTATAACATAACAAATATTATGCGCATGGCATTTCAGAATTGCAACCGTTAAAAGCGGGGTAGGGGAAATGATGAGTGGGATCTTTTAAACCACGGTTTTTTGTTCACCGTGACTAGTCCTGGCATAGGTTGACACTTTACGCCCTCAAAACGCCTGATGTACTGCATCTGGCGTTTTATATTTCAGCGACAGATGCGGTCGCTGGCTATTGTAGATTCTTACCGACTCCGCCACCATTATTTCTGCCTGAACGATGTCTGCCGGGCGCGTTATCAGCAGCTCGTTTTTCAGTATTCCGTTGACCCTCTCCGCAATGGCGTTCTGATAACAGTCATACCCATCCGTCATTGAGCAGATTAGCCCGTGTCTTTCATGCACCGACTGGTACATCGCTGAGCAGTACTGTATGCCGCGATCGGAGTGATGGATCAGCGGTGCCCTGCCATGCCGGTTTTTCAGTGCCATCTGTAGCGCCTTCACCACGTGCTCTGTATGAAGACTTTCATGCACATGGTAACCCACTATTTTCCGTGAGAATGCGTCGGTTACCAGGCTCACGTAAGCCGTGCCGGTTCTGACCGGAAGCCAGGTAATGTCCGCCACCCAAACCTGCTCCGGGCCGGAGATGACGGTCCGCCCCGGCCCGTCTTTCAGCAGGTTTGGATGCTTATAAAAGCGATGATGGCTGTGGGTTGTTTTATGATAAGCCCTGGCCGGACGTACCCGCAGCCCGGCCTCCCGGAGTACGGTAAACAGGCTGTCCCGCCCGATATGCAGTTCAGGTGCATCCCGACAGTTAAGGATATGGTGCAGCTTGCGCGTGCCCAGGCGCGGTTGCTGCATCCTGAGGTTTTTCACTTCCTCAGTAATGCGGCAGGCCTGCTCTGACTTACGTTGCACGCGCTGACACCCCTGATACCAGGCCTGACGGCTTATTTTTAAAAACCGGCAGACCCTGACGATGGTCAGTCCGGGTGTTTTTGCCTGCGCGATAACGAAGCTAACTGCTTTTTTGTCAGCGTGGCACCGAACTCAGTGTTCATGACCTTCACGACGGCCTCAAAGAACTGCGCCTTCACTTCGGATTCAGCCAGCTGCTGCTCAAGCTCTTTGATTCGTTGTTCAGGCGTAAGGGGAAGGGATTTTTTCATGAGTCCTCCACGTGCGCTGCGCTGCTTTGAAGAGTGCCAGTCCAGCTGGCCATATTTACGCAGCCACTTCAGAACGGTGGAGCACCCCTGGATACCGTAGCGCTCCTGAGCCTGACGATAAGTCATCTCACCTTTTTCAACCTGCTCAACGACGGCCAGTTTAAAGGACAGAGAGTAGTCGCGTTGTGTACGTTTAACATATTGCTTCATCACATTCTCCTCAGAATCG
>NZ_JFHN01000017.1 GCF_000590885.1 Erwinia mallotivora | reverse complement strand
GACTAGTCCTGGCATAGGTTGACACTTTACGCCCTCAAAACGCCTGATGTACTGCATCTGGCGTTTTATATTTCAGCGACAGATGCGGTCGCTGGCTATTGTAGATTCTTACCGACTCCGCCACCATTATTTCTGCCTGAACGATGTCTGCCGGGCGCGTTATCAGCAGCTCGTTTTTCAGTATTCCGTTGACCCTCTCCGCAATGGCGTTCTGATAACAGTCATACCCATCCGTCATTGAGCAGATTAGCCCGTGTCTTTCATGCACCGACTGGTACATCGCTGAGCAGTACTGTATGCCGCGATCGGAGTGATGGATCAGCGGTGTCCTGCCATGCCGGTTTTTCAGTGCCATCTGTAGCGCCTTCACCACGTGCTCTGTATGAAGACTTTCATGCACATGGTAACCCACTATTTTCCGTGAGAATGCGTCGGTTACCAGGCTCACGTAAGCCGTGCCGGTTCTGACCGGAAGCCAGGTAATGTCCGCCACCCAAACCTGCTCCGGGCCGGAGATGACGGTCCGCCCCGGCCCGTCTTTCAGCAGGTTTGGATGCTTATAAAAGCGATGATGGCTGTGGGTTGTTTTATGATAAGCCCTGGCCGGACGTACCCGCAGCCCGGCCTCCCGGAGTACGGTAAACAGGCTGTCCCGCCCGATATGCAGTTCAGGTGCATCCCGACAGTTAAGGATATGGTGCAGCTTGCGCGTGCCCAGGCGCGGTTGCTGCATCCTGAGGTTTTTCACTTCCTCAGTAATGCGGCAGGCCTGCTCTGACTTACGTTGCACGCGCTGACACCCCTGATACCAGGCCTGACGGCTTATTTTTAAAAACCGGCAGACCCTGACGATGGTCAGTCCGGGTGTTTTTGCCTGCGCGATAACGAAGCTAACTGCTTTTTTGTCAGCGTGGCACCGAACTCAGTGTTCATGACCTTCACGACGGCCTCAAAGAACTGCGCCTTCACTTCGGATTCAGCCAGCTGCTGCTCAAGCTCTTTGATTCGTTGTTCAGGCGTAAGGGGAAGGGATTTTTTCATGAGTCCTCCACGAGCGCTGCGCTGCTTTGAAGAGTGCCAGTCCAGCTGGCCATATTTACGCAGCCACTTCAGAACGGTGGAGCACCCCTGGATACCGTAGCGCTCCTGAGCCTGACGATAAGTCATCTCACCTTTTTCAACCTGCTCAACGACGGCCAGTTTAAAGGACAGAGAGTAGTCGCGTTGTGTACGTTTAACATATTGCTTCATCACATTCTCCTCAGAATCGCGGGAAAATGTGTCAACGCTATTCAGGACGGGTCACCGTAATAAAAAAGAGGCCGCATCAGCGGCCTCTTCAGACATTCAATCAACAATAAATCAGTGTTGAGGATGTTGTTCAGGGAGCGATTGCTTTTTCTCTTCCTTGTTTTTACCGAAGCGGCGGCGTACCACCACAAAAAATACCGGAACAAAGAAGATAGCCAGTACCGTAGCGGTCACCATTCCGCCCATTACCCCGGTGCCAACTGCATTCTGTGCGCCGGAACCCGCACCGGTACTGATGGTCAGTGGCAGTACGCCCAGGATGAAGGCCAGCGAAGTCATCAGTATCGGACGCAGACGCATGCGCACCGCCTCCAGTGTTGATTCAACCAGACCTTTACCTTCTTTCTCCATCAGGTCTTTGGCGAACTCAACAATCAGAATGGCGTTTTTCGCAGAGAGGCCAATAGTTGTCAGCAGACCTACCACAAAGTAGACATCGTTACTCAGTCCACGCAGGGTGGTAAAGATCAATGCACCAATGACCCCGAGCGGCACCACCAGCATAACCGCAAACGGTATCGACCAACTCTCATACAATGCCGCCAGACAAAGGAAGACGACAATCAGTGAAATGGCATAGAGAGCCGGAGCCTGATTACCAGAGAGGCGCTCCTGATATGACATGCCTGTCCAGTCATAACCAATACCTTGTGGTAATTTAGAGGCCAGTTGTTCCATCAGCCCCATTGCTTCACCAGAACTTTTGCCCGGTGCAGGCTGGCCCAAAAGCTCCATAGAAGGCAAACCGTTATAACGCTCCAGACGTGGAGAACCGTATTGCCATTTAGCTGTGGCAAAGGCTGAGAACGGTACCATCTGTCCGGAAGAACCACGTACAAACCATTTATTGACATCATCTGGCAGCATACGGGAGTCAGCTGTCCCCATCACGTACACTTTCTTTACACGGCCGCGGTCAATGAAATCGTTCACATAAGAACCCCCCCAGGCAGCACCCAGCGTGGTGTTTATGTCGGAGATTGAGACGCCGAGTGCTTCAGCTTTCTCCTGATCGATGGTCAGTTTGTATTGAGGGGTATCTTCCAGGCCATTCGGGCGAACGCCAACCAGAGTGTCAGGGTGTTGAGCAATCATACCAAACAGTTGGTTACGCGCCTGGGTCAGAGCGTCATGACCCAGGTTAGCCTGGTCAATCAGCTGAAAGTCGAAACCGGTGGCGTTCCCCAGCTCAATGATGGCTGGCAGGTTAAACGGAATGACCATCCCATCTTTAATTGCCCCGAATGCTCTCATTGCCCGACCGGCAATGCCATCGACTTTATTGGCAGCTCCGCTTCGTTCACTCCAGGGTTTCAGGCTGACGAAGGCAATACCGGTGTTCTGACCGCGACCAGCAAAACCGAAGCCGTTAACGGTGAAGACCGATTGCACATTGTCTTTCTCTTTAGTCAGGAAGTAATCCGTGACCTGATCCAATACTTTCTCTGTACGCTCCTGAGTCGCACCCGCTGGCAGCTGGGCCTGCGCCAGCAGCAATCCCTGATCTTCCTCTGGCAGGAAGGCGGTGGGCAACTTCAGGAACAGCCAGGCCATGCCCAGCACGATCACCAGATAAATCACCAGGTAGCGTCCGGTGCTGCGGATAATATGACCTACGCTGTCGGTATAGTGATGGGTGCTTTTGTCGAACATGCGGTTAAACCAGCCGAAGAATCCGGTGGTTTTACCATGTTCACCTTTAGCGACAGGCTTAAGCATGGTGGCGCACAGGGCGGGCGTCAGAATCATCGCCACAACTACTGACAGCACCATTGCAGAAACAATCGTAATGGAGAACTGGCGGTAAATGACCCCGGTAGAGCCGCCGAAGAAAGCCATAGGGATAAACACCGCCGAAAGAACAAGGGCAATCCCAACCAGCGCCCCCTGGATCTGCTCCATTGATTTGCGGGTAGCTTCTTTTGGTGGCAGCCCTTCTTCAGCCATCACGCGTTCAACGTTCTCAACTACGACGATGGCATCATCCACCAATAACCCTATCGCCAGCACCATCCCGAACATCGTCAGGGTATTTATCGAATAGCCGAAGGCGCTGATGATGGCAAAGGTACCTAACAACACCACTGGCACAGCGATCGTTGGGATCAGCGTAGCCCGGAAGTTTTGCAGGAACAGATACATCACGATAAAGACCAGCACGATAGCTTCGAGCAGGGTTTTTACCACTTCCATAATGGAGATTTTGACGAATGGCGTGGTGTCGTAGGGATAAACGACTTTCATTCCTGACGGGAAGAAAGGCTCCAGTTTAGCCAGCTCTGCTTTTACCGCTTCTGCCGTGTCCAGTGCGTTAGCACCGGTTGCCAGTTTGATACCAATACCTGATGCAGGTTTGCCGTTATAGCGGGCAATAACCTCATAGTTTTCACCGCCAAGCTCGATTTTAGCGACATCTTTCAACAGTACCCGCGATCCATCTGCGTTGACCTTCAGCAGAATTTTGCCGAATTCATCGGTAGAAGTCAGACGGGTTTGCGCAATAATCGAGGCGTTCAACTGCTGACCGGGAACCGGAGGCGAACCGCCCAACTGGCCAGCCGCGACCTGTGAGTTCTGCGCGGTAATCGCGCTGATAACATCAACCGGTGTTAACTGATAATTGTTTAGTTTGTGCGGATCCATCCAGACACGCATGGCGTACTGAGCACCAAATATCTGGGTATCGCCCACGCCCAGAGTACGGCTGATGGGGTCTTTAATGTTCGAAGCGACATAGTCAGCAATGTCATTTTGCGTCATGCTGCCATCTTCGCTGACGAACCCAGCGACCATCAGGAAGCTACTGGACGATTTCTGAACTTTAATCCCCTGCTGTTGAACTTCTTGCGGCAGCAACGGTGTGGCAAGTTGCAGTTTGTTCTGCACCTGAACCTGTGCGATGTCCGGATCGGTACCCGACTGGAATGTCAGTGTTAATTGTAAGGTGCCTGAGGAATCGCTGTTCGATGACATATACATCAGGCCATCGATACCGTTCATATTTTGTTCAATAACCTGGGTTACGGAGTCTTGCAGCGTTTTGGCATCGGCACCTGGATAGGTCGCTGTTATCTGTACTGCCGGGGGGGCAACATTGGGATATTGCTCGATCGGCAGTTTTAGAATCGACAGCACGCCCGCCAGCATAATGATGATGGCGATAACCCACGCAAAAATGGGGCGATCGATAAAGAACTTAGCCATGTATCAGCGGCTCCTTTTTAAGACTGCGGTTGTTCAGACTTTGCCGGACTGGCACTGTCTGTACTCACTTCTTGTGGGGTAACCTGAGCACCCGGTTTTGCCCGCTGAACACCGGTGGTAATGACTTTATCACCTGCTTTCAGACCGTCAGTGACCAGCCATTTATCGCCAACGGCCTGTTCTGTCTTCAGGTTACGCACGGCAACTTTATTATCAGCGCCGACAACCATTGCAGTCGCCTGACCAGTAGGTGTGCGGGTGACAGCCTGCTGAGGAACTAACAGCGCATTTGGATTGGTCCCTTCATTAAGGCGCGCACGCACGAACATACCGGGCAGCAATGCATGGTCAGGGTTAGGGAAGACGGCACGCAGGGTGATGGAACCGGTGGTTTCATCGACGGTAACGTCAGAGAATTCCAGTGTGCCGCTTTGAGCGTATTCACTGCCATTTTGCAGCAACAGTTTGACCTGCGCTTTTCCGCCAGCCTGTTGTAACGTACCGGCGTTGAGTTCCGCACGCAGTCGCATGAAATCTTCACTGGACTGAGTCACATCGACATAAATGGGATCAAGCTGCTGAACGGTTGCCAGCGCTGTGGTTTGGGCATTTTGTACCAGCGCACCTTCTGTCACTGAAGATTTACCGATACGACCGCTGATTGGCGATGTCACTTTAGTGAACGCGAGATTAATACGCGCCGTTTCCACACTGGCTTTAGCAACCTGAACCGCCGCCGCAGTCTGACTTGCTGTGGCAACGGCAGTATCATAATCCTGCTGACTGATATATTTGGTGCCAAGCAGAGGCTTGTAACGTTTTACCGTCAGTGCTGCAATTTGTGCGTTAGCCTGCGCCTGCACTAAATCACCTTTAGCACTGTCATAAGCAGCCTGATAGGTAGCAGGATCGATCTGGTAAAGTGATTCTCCAGCTTTGATATCGCTGCCTTCAACGAAATTACGTTTCAGAATAATGCCAGAAACCTGGGGACGAACTTCTGCGATACGGAATGAGGATGTCCGTCCCGGCAGGTCAGTTGTCACGGTAAGCGGGGCGGTTTTAAGGGTAACAACACCCACTTCAGGAGCCTGCTGCTGTCCTGCCTGCTGCGCTCCCTTGTTATCACATCCTGTCAGCAATACGCTGCCTGAAAGCATCAGAACGGCCGCCAGAGGCGTTAGCCCTCTGTTTTTATTCATAAATAAACCTCGAGTGTCCGATATCGATAGCGCAATGGCTCCCAAAACCATAAACCCATTGCTGCGTTTAAATTATGGTCGTGCTATGGTACATACATTCGCAAATGTATGTAAGTACGCCTTTTTGTAAAAATCCCCGTATGGCACGAAAAACCAAACAACAGGCACTGGAAACGCGCAATCAGATCATTGATGCGGCAATCGAAAGGTTTTCCGAACACGGAGTGTCCAAAACGTCACTGGCCGACATCGCCACTGCGGCAGGGGTGACGCGAGGTGCAATTTACTGGCATTTCAAAAACAAAACCGACCTACTCAATGAGATTTGGGCACAGTCGGAGTCGGGGCTGGATGACTTAGAGGTTGAGTATCAATTAAAATATCCTTTCGATCCACTCTCCGTGATGCGTTCAATGATTTCCTATGTCTTTGAAGCAACAGTACGGGATACCCGCCGACGTTCATTAATGGAGATAATATTCCACAAATGTGAATTCGTGGGTGAAATGACCACTTTGCAGCTGATGCAGCAAACATTGTACCTGGAATGTTACGACAAGATTGAAGATGTTCTTCGTCAGTGTATAGACGCGGGTCAGCTGCCTGCCGATCTTGATACCCGTCGCACAGCGGTCGTTATCCGTGGCTACATCACCGGCATTATGGAGAACTGGCTGTTTATGCCTGAGAGCTTTGATCTGGCAGCCGATGCCGCACAGCTGGTTGAGGTGTTGATCGATATGTTGAGGCACAGCACTTCCTTGCGCATTCCCCATGATTAACGCGTTTCTGATGTGTTCAGCTTTTTTTCAAAATCTCTTTGCACGATAGCCAGTGCAGCCAGCACGGTATGTGGGGGGATGGCGTTTTCTTCAAGCAGCATGATCAAATCCACAGCCAGTTTGATCTCTTCCGGGGCGTTATCGAGTGTCATGGTCTTCCTTATATAGCGTTCAGATACGAAGTTTTCTGACCACCAGCACCATAATCAGGGCACCAGCCAGGGAAATCAGCATGGCTCTCGGGTCCATTCCTGCCAGCGAGCCGTAATCAAAAAAGGCGCTGACGTAGCCACCAATCAGTGCACCAATCACCGCCAGCACCAGCGTTGCAATGAATCCGCCTGGACGACCATGAAAAAACCAGCGACTGATAAGCCCGACCAGCAGGCCGATAATGATCCAGGAGAGAAGTCCCATCCGTTATCTCCATTGATAATTGATATGCAGCTATTATAGCTACTGTTCACTTTTTTCAATGGTGTGTTCAATTCGCTTCAGGGCGTGCAGGCAGCGCTGCAAACGCCCTTCCAGTGCCGCAATCTCCCGTTGCAGATTTTGTTGTCCACTCAGTATTTCCTGTCGGGCAAGCTGGCTTTCCCGGTCGGCAATCATGGCACGTAACCGCCTTTCATAGCCCTGATGTTTTGCCAGTTTTTCATACATATTTTCACTTTCAGACTCTGTACGGATTTCACTTCTGCGTAATGCCTGAGTCGCCAGTTCGCGTTGCAGTGCGCCGATTTGTAATACCATCCGTTCAGCCATCCATGCCACACTCTCACTGCGATGCCCATCGACGCTCTGCTTAAGCATAAGCAGGCTGTGACGAATTTCAGCAAGATAATCGCCAGGGCGAGTGCTGCGAGTGTGAAACAGCTGGTTGTCAAAACGTGCTCCGGACGTTTTTTGATTTGCATACGGCTCTACTGCGCGGGCCAGCTCCGCCAGCTTTTCTTCTAACTGCAACAACAGATCCGCACTTTTCATTTTGTTTTCTCCCCTGATTTGCCGGATATGATAGCGCGGTCTGCACAGGTTTTGTTTTCTTCGGTTGCAATTAGCGGAGGGTTTGCATAAATTTGGGCGTTTTCGTGCGTGGCTTCCCCTGAATAAACTGTCGGGCTCTGTGATCTGATTTTGCAAGAGCCGTTGAAGCTGCGCGAGTCAGATTTGTATTTACCAGGCATGAAATTATGACCGTAACAGCGCAGCAGCTCGAATTTCTTCAAAACAGTATCAAAAGCATCCCTGATTATCCTAAGCCGGGCATCCTGTTTCGTGATGTGACCAGTCTGTTGGAAGATCCTGACGCCTTCGCTCTCACCATTAAATTATTGGTTGAACGCTACCGTGAGGCAGGGGTAACCAAAGTGGTGGGAACTGAAGCGCGCGGGTTTCTTTTCGGTGCGCCAGTGGCGTTAGCGCTGGGCGTGGGCTTTGTTCCTGTGCGGAAACCAGGAAAACTGCCACGTAAAACTTTTGCTGAAAGTTATGAGCTGGAATATGGCACCGACCAGCTTGAACTGCATTGTGATGCCATTACCGCAGCCGACAAGGTTCTGGTAGTGGATGATTTGCTGGCGACTGGGGGGACGATTGAAGCCACCGCCCGACTGATCCGCCGTGCGGGTGGAGAAGTTAAGGATGCAGCATTCGTCATCAATTTGTTTGATTTGGGTGGAGAGGCACGTCTCAATGCACTGGGAATTGAATGCTTTAGCCTTGTCAGCTTTCCGGGACACTGAGTGACAAATTTGTCGCCTTTTTATTGACGTTTAAAGAATGCAGAAAAGGCTGATTACCCGGGTAATCAGCCTTTTTTATCATCAGAATTTCAGATTGAATGAAGCCGCAACGGTCTGAGAGGTTTCATTTGATGATTTCTGAACACCGTAATTCAGGCCATAAGTAAGATTATCTTTTTGCAGCAAAAAGCCTGCACTGGCGCTCCAGGCGGAACTGTCAGCAATGCGCGATTCGCCTCTTGCCGACCCGGTAACACCCTGCATGGTGACACGGGTTCCACTGGTGGTGTCTCCTCCGGTGGCAATATAACTTAAATCCAGTGAGGGTTTCAGCGTATAACCTGCGTCGTTTTTATACTCCTTGCCAAAGTTGACACCCAGTGGAACAGACCAGAGTGACTGTGAGTTTGAGCCATTTCTGAACAGTGTTGTTCCCGCGCTTTTCGACTGAAACGCGTTATTTTTCAAAAGGGTATAGCGAATGCCAATATGTGGCATAATGTCAACATATTCAGTTTCAAAAACATATTCACGAGTCAGGCCGGCACTGAAAATGGTTGATTTAGCATCCCCGGACAAGTTTGAGTAGCCCGTTACCGGATCGAGCGATTGCTTCATGCTGTGGCTGACTCTTGAGTAATTGACATCGCCAAGCAGATTCCAGTTGCCATTAATCCAGCTGCCGTAAAGTGAAGCTCCCCAGAAATCAAGGTCGTTTTTGACCGGATACAGATTGCCTCTGGAGCGACTTTTCCCTTTCCCTACGTTCAGCGATCCCCCTGTTTTCAGAATTTTGCCCTGAGTGGTTATCAGAGTATCTTCACCACCAATAAAGAGCCCACCAAGCCAGGTTTTGGTTTTAGCATTGAAACCGCCAGCGTTATATCCTGACAGTCTGCTGTTGTCATACAGCAGAGACGTCCACAAATTAAAGCCTTCTTCCAGCGGTGTACCCTGGAAAAAATGCTGCCCCATTGACATATGTTGTGACAGCGTTTTCGTGGTGGCGGACATCACCCGGAAACTGGTCCCGGCCACATTGGCGACAGAAGCCAGATTAATGGCAGACTCAACCAGCCGTGCTGCGGTGCTGGCATCACTGACGTAACGAACATCCATTGCCTTAGAGAGATATTGCTGGGCTGCGTTATCAGAGGTCACACTCACCCCAATCTGTTCGGTCATCGCATTCAGCAAAGAGGCTGAACTGGAAGAAATGTCCGGGGTGGTTGAGCTCAGATCGGCATTTCCAAGCGTGATAAGGGTTGAATCGGTGCTGGCGGTTTGCGTTGCGGTAAGCAACCTGCTGGTGGTGCTGATATTAGAATCCTGCCAGGTGGCTGATGCAGACGTGCCGGAACTGGTCACTGCGGTAAATGATTCGCCTGCCTTGATGTCGCCATCTGTCAGTACCAGCAAATAAGCGCCGGAATCAATCTGAGCCGATCCCATCGCCAGTGCAGCATTACCGGAATCGATATAAGACCGGGCGTTCAACACCGTCAGAGAAGAAGCCCCAAGCCCGGAGGTCGAATCATCTCCGCCTACGCGCCAGTTAAGGTCGGTACTGGAAAGATCCAGAGTGGTATCGCCACTCAGCACCAGCTTACCGTTGAATGTCTGGCCGAGACTTTCCTGTAGCAGTGCAACATTTTCCTGCCAGCTGTTAGCATTTAACTCTGTTGTGCCAAATATTACCGTACCGTCGCCACTGACGGTGAAGGTTCCCTGATTCGCTTCCAGGGTTCCGCTGGCGAAGGTCCCGTCACTGATGATCATGCTGCCATTATTCAGCACTGAACTGTTGACCTGAAATGTCCCGCCACTCTGTAAAAACTGATTTTCCGCTGTAGTCAGCGTGTCAGTCAAACTGCTCCAGAGGTTTGCCACTCCCAGCGTCAGCGTTCCGGCAGTGAATGTACCGCCACGAATTTCAAGCGTCCCGGCACCCCCGAGACCAGCGGTTTGCGCCAGAGAGCTGCTGTTCAGCACACCTTCATGGCTACCATTTTGTCCGCCAATCTGAATATCGCTGGCTATCTGACCACTGCCACTGACAAAGATGGCGGTTCCACTTCCGCCGTTCCCGGCTTCACCACCGTTACCTGAACGCCCCCTGACGCTGGTATTGGTTCCGCCATCGCCTGCGTCTCCGCCCTGGCCTCCGAGCGTTAAGGTGCCTTTATTATTGATGACGCTGTTAGTGAACGTCAGCGTACCAGATGCGCCATCACTGCCATTTCCGCCACTTCCGGCAGCATTGCTTCCTTGCAGGGCACCACCGTTGCCACCGTTGCCGCCCGTACCACCAATCTGAATCCCAGATGTCACATTTAGCGTACTGTTAGTTACCACCAGTGAGCCGGTGCCAGCCGTACCGCCATCTCCTGCGTTACCCCCCTGGCCGCCTGCGGCACCGCTACCACCTGAGCCACTGGTACCTGAAGTGCCGGTAGTACCGTTGCTGCCACTACTACCGCCGTTACCGCCATTCCCACCATTACCACCGACAATGATGGACTGAGCCGTTACCGTGCTGCTGGTGAGATTGAGCGTGCCTGTGCCCCCATCACCGCCTTTTGCACCGTCGCCACCATTACCTCCTGTGCCAGCGGAGCCGCCATTACCATTGTCGCCAGCGTCACTGGTCGATCCTGATGTCGTTCCGGCATTGCCACCCTGACCGCCGGAAGCCCCATCTCCACCATCTGAACCTGCCCCTGCTGCACCTCCGACGGTTAATGTACTTCTGACCGTCATCGTAGAGTTATCCAGCGTCATCGTACCGTTGCCACCGGCACCGCCATTACCGCCGTTACCGCCGT
>NZ_JFHN01000016.1 GCF_000590885.1 Erwinia mallotivora | reverse complement strand
CTCGTGTTTTGTATAAGGATTCGACACCCATATCAAAACCGGTAACTCTCAACCTTTCAAGGCTATATGTCAGATCAAGTCGCGACTAATACAGGTAAAGACAGCTTTACCACTGGCTTTCTCAATAAAAATGCATCATCCACTAATATAAATGTTAACGCTTATTCACATGTGCGTCTTATCTGGAAAATCAAAGCTGGCCGTTGTTTTGCTGTTGCTTGAGTAAATCACGTATTTCAGTCAACAGCAGCTCTTCTGCGGTCGGTTTTGGTGCCGGTTTTTCTACTTCTTTTCTCTTATAAAGTTTGTTCATCAATTTAATCGCCATAAAAATGGCAAATGCGACAATAACGAAATCAAAAATAGTCTGAATAAATACACCGTATTGCATTACTACGGCAGGAGTATCACCTTCAGCAGGTTTTAAGACCCAACTGAATGATTTGAAATCGACACCACCTATCAATAATCCCAGTGGCGGCATAATTATGTTTGCCACCAGAGAGGATACAATTTTTCCAAAAGCAGCGCCGATGATGACACCGACTGCCAAATCAACAACATTACCTCGCATTGCAAAATCGCGAAACTCTTTGAATAAACTCATTGTTATCTCCTTTCCTGTGCCAATTTTTAAGTCTAACAAACGACAGCACTTTTGCCATGGCAATTGTTAATAAATTCTGTAGCGTGCCCTTTTATCAACGGTACGTATTCAGCGCCATCGCAGGCTGATTTAAAGGAAGAAGGGACTGGGTTGAAAAAGGCGTTCAACGTCCGGAACGAACTTTTTATCAGTAAGAAACATAATGACGTGATCGCCTTGTTCAATGCGCAGATTGCTGTTGGCTATCAATACATCATCTCCACGCACCACCGCACCGATGATGGTTCCCGGAGGCAGTTTAATATCTTCGATCTGCCTGCCCACTACCCGAGAAGTTGTTTCATCACCATGCGCAATCGCCTCAATGGCTTCTGCAACCCCACGACGTAATGAGGATACCCCTACAATATCCGCTTTGCGGACATGTCCCAGCAGTGCAGAAATAGTCGCCTGCTGTGGCGAAATCGCAATGTCGATTACGCTTCCCTGAACGAGGTCAACATAAGCTTTACGCTGGATCAGCACCATGACTTTTTTGGCGCCCATCTTTTTAGCCAGCATTGCAGACATAATATTGGCTTCATCATCGTTGGTAATAGCGATAAACAGATCGATCTGATCAATATGCTCTTCTGCAAGAAGTTCCTGATCGGAAGCATCGCCATAAAATACAATTGTATTTTGCAGAACTTCAGCCAACTCAGCGGCACGTTGCTGGTCCCGTTCGATTAATTTAACGCTGTAATTTTTTTCCAGCCGCTGAGCCAGGCCTGAACCAATATTACCACCACCAACAATCATGATGCGTTTGTACGGTTTCTCAAGGCGTTGATACTCACTCATTACTGCCCTGATATGTTGACTGGCGGCAATAAAGAAGACTTCATCACCTGCTTCAACAATGGTTGAACCTTGCGGACGAATGGGGCGATCCTGACGAAAAATAGCAGCAACGCGAGTTTCAATATGCGGCATATGTTCGCGCATGATTGAAAGAGCATTCCCTACCAGAGGCCCACCATAATACGCTTTAACGACAGCCAGGCTGACTTTGCCTTCAGCAAAATTTACGACCTGTAGCGCACCTGGATATTCGATAAGTCGGTAGATATTATCAATCACCAGTTGTTCAGGTGAGATCAGGTGATCAATAGGAACAGCTTCAGGAATAAAAAGTTTTTCCGCATCACGGATATAATCCGGCGCCCGGATACGGGCAATACGATT
The DNA here is from genome assembly GCF_000590885.1 of Erwinia mallotivora. Classification (GTDB taxonomy): domain Bacteria; phylum Pseudomonadota; class Gammaproteobacteria; order Enterobacterales; family Enterobacteriaceae; genus Erwinia; species Erwinia mallotivora. The sequence continues at coordinate 8,261 of NZ_JFHN01000016.1, read as the reverse complement.
AGGCGTGTTGAATAAGGAGTAGGCGACCTGACAGGCTACCATATTGGTTTCATCTGAACTGGTCACTGCAACCAGCATGTCAGCGTCTTCAGCACCCGCTTCACGCAGTACTCTGGGGTGAGAACCATGTCCCTGAACGACACGTAGATCGAATTTATCCTGTAGCTGACGCAGGCGAATGCCATTTGTGTCGACTACAGTTATGTCGTTGTTTTCACCCACGAGGTTTTCAGCGAGCGTGCCGCCAACCTGGCCGGCTCCAAGAATAATTATTTTCATTGGGCTTCAGTCTGCTGTTAAGGGTCAGATGGGGTCGGTCAGACCGACCTGGCATTTAACTTTTAGTCAGTTTTGCGTAATAAAAACCATCACCACCCAGAGGATCAGGAAATACCTGCTTACCCGGTTGGTCAATGCTGCCCATATTCTCAAGCCTGGCGTTGCTATGGCGCTTCAAAAAAGCGGCAATTTGCAGATGATTCTCTTCTGGTAGGACTGAGCAGGTTGCATACAGCAAAACACCGCCGGACTTCAGGTGCGGCCAGACAGCATCAAGAATCTGCTGCTGGAGAGCTGCAAGCTCGGTTATATCGCGATCGCGACGCAGCCATTTTATATCGGGATGGCGGCGAATCACGCCTGTGGCGGAACAGGGTGCATCCAGCAAAATGCGATCAAATTGCGCGTTACCACACCATTTTTCCGGTGTAGTCCCATCTCCGAGTTTTACCTCTGCGCTCATATGCAGGCGCTGAAGATTTTCGTTGATTCGCGTCAGCCGCTGAGCATCAATATCGACAGCCATCACCCTGGCCTGGGGGGCAGCTTCAAGAATATGCGTTGTTTTCCCACCCGGAGCGGCACACAGGTCAAGTATAAACTCATGATCCTGAGGTGCGAGGAGTGCCACACAACCCTGTGCTGATGCATCCTGTACCGTCACCCAACCTTTATCAAAGCCGGGGAGCTGAGAAACCGCACAGGGGGTTTCCAACCGGAGGGCATCAGGATGTTCGGGGTGAGGTTCAGCCGTTTTCCCCTCTTTTTGCAGTATCTCAAGCCAGCTATCGCGGCTGTGATGCTGACGATTCACACGCAACCACATTGGGGGCCGCTGATTATTGGCAGCAACAATTTTTTGCCACTCCTCCGGCCAGGCGCGTTTCAGTCGAGCGAGCAACCATTGCGGATGAAGGTACTGCTGATCGCCACTGTTCATCGTCTGCATCAGTTCCTCCTGCTTACGCTGAAACTGACGTAGTACGCCGTTGATCAGGCCTTTTAACTGTGGACGTCTGAGGGTAATCGCCCCTTCCACTGTTTCAGCCAGTGCGGCATGGGCTGGAATACGGGTGAAGATCAGCTGATAGAGTCCCGTCATGATCAGAAAGTGAATGGCGCGTTGCTTGCCGGTCATCGGCCGTGCCATCAACTGCCCGATGATCCATTCCAGCTGTGGCAATGTACGAAGCGTGCCATAGCAAAGCTCCTGTAACAAAGCCGAGTCTTTTTCAGATAGCGCTTTTTGTGAGGCAGGAAGCACGTTACTTAATGACTGGCCTTGTTCGACGACTTTTTCAATAGTCTGGGCAGCCAGAGCACGCAGGTTTAAATTTTTTTTCATTAGCAATCGCAAATCAAAATTCGCCCGTCAGGCTGACGGGCAAAATATCAGGCAAGAATATTGCCAGGGATGAACCAGTCACGTCTGGAATTCAGTAAATCCTGGGCCTTCATGGCTTTTTTACCGGCTGGCTGCAACTCTTCAAGTAACAGGACACCCTCACCCGTTGCCACCTGAATACCGCGCTTATCTGCTTGCAATACTTCACCTGGTTGAGCATCAACATGAGGCATCACTGAGGCCTTCCACACTTTAATCGGCTCACCTTCGATAGTGAAGTAGCTAACAGGCCAGGGGTTAAACGCACGGATGCAGCGTTCTGACTGTATAGCGGAGAGTGACCAGTCCAGCTTTGCTTCTTCTTTGCTGAGTTTTTCTGCATAGCTAACCAGGGTTTCATCCTGAACCTCTGGCTTTGCCGTTCCGTAAGCAAGTTGTTCAAGTGTGGCCAGCATCCCGGCAGGGCCAAGCTCAGCCAGTTTGTTGTATAAAGTGGCACTGGTATCTTCGGCTTCAATGGGACAGGACAGTTTATACAGCATATCGCCGGTATCCAGCCCTACATCCATCTGCATAACAGTTACGCCGGTTTCAGTATCTCCCGCCCACAATGCACGTTGAATGGGTGCTGCTCCGCGCCATTTTGGCAGCAGTGAACCATGTACATTAATACATCCCAGTTTTGGCATGGTCAGTACTGGTGCAGGGAGAATCAGTCCGTAAGCAACGACAACCATAACATCGGCTTTAAGACTGGCAATCAACTGCTGATTTTCTTCCGGTCGCAAAGATTGAGGCTGGAAAATGGGGAGGTTGTGCAGCTCTGCCAGTTGCTTAACCGGGCTGGCGGTCACTTTATTGCCACGGCCAGCCGGGCGGTCAGGTTGAGTAAAAACGCCTACCAGGTTATGACCAGATGACAATAGCGCATCGAGATGACGCGCTGCAAAATCAGGCGTACCGGCGAAGATAATGTTCAGATTGGACACGAAATTCCCTTATCTGGAGGCTCATCAGTCGCGAGCGTTTTGGCGGTAAAGTTTTTCCAGTTTCTGGCGAATTCGCTGGCGCTTCATTGGTGAAAGATAATCAATGAAGAGCTTACCAACCAGATGATCCATTTCATGTTGAATGCAGATAGCCAGCAGTCCGTCTGCTTCCAGCTGATAGCTGTTACCGTCGCGATCCAGTGCCCGAATTTTAACTTTTTCAGAGCGAGGGACCAGCGCACGCTGCTCAGGAATAGAGAGGCAACCTTCTTCAATACCGGTTTCTCCACTTTTTTCAAGCATTTCCGGATTGATTAAAACCAGCCGTTCATCGCGATTTTCAGAAACGTCAATCACGATAATACGTTGGTGAATATCGACCTGGGTTGCCGCCAGTCCAATACCCTCTTCGGCGTACATCGTTTCAAACATATCATCAACGATACGCTGAATTTCGCCATTCACTTCTTTTACTGGCCTGGCAACGATGCGTAAACGATCGTCGGGAAAATGTAATACCTGCAAAACTGACATAACTTTCCAGATCTGTGTTCAGGGGATGAGAGAATTATTCCTCCCATTGTAGACATTTCAGTCGGTGATTGACAGCATTGCCGCTATGTTGGGGAAGGTCATCACAAGGATTGTTTAATGACGTCAGCAGAGATTTGGCTGCGCCTGTCAGCCGTCAGGGGATTAGAAGCGCAACAGTATACCGATATTATTCATGCCTTCGAGCAGCCTGGTATTCAGGTAAAGGATGCGCTGAAGTTTTCAGGATTGGATGCCGGGCAGATACAAGGTTTCTTACAACGTGATGAGGCAACGATTCAGGCGACGCTTGGCTGGCTTGAATACCCCAAAAATCATCTGCTGGCTTTTAACAGTCCCTTCTATCCGGAGCGCCTGAAAGCCATCTCCGATTATCCCACTCTCCTCTTTGTGCAAGGAGATCCTGAATTGCTGGTGTCACCGCAGATAGCCATTGTTGGAAGTCGGAATTGTTCACATTATGGCCGTAACTGGGGGAACTATTTTGCACAAGCCCTTGCACTGAATGGCATCACGATTACCAGTGGTTTGGCGGCGGGTATTGATGGTGTTGCTCATCGCGGTGCGTTGGAGGTTGGAGGAAAAACGCTGGCAGTTATGGGATGCGGCTTACATCATATTTATCCACGGCAGCATAGTTTGCTGGCTCAGGAAATTATCGCCAGTGGTGGCGCATTAGTTTCTGAGTTTCCGCTTTCAGCGCCGCCACTGTCCCGAAATTTTCCGCACCGTAACCGAATAATCAGTGGTCTTAGCCTGGGGGTACTGGTAATTGAGGCGGGCTTAAAAAGCGGTTCACTAATCACCGCCAGACTGGCGTTAGAGCAGAATCGCGATGTCTATGCTGTTCCTGGCGCAATTGGTAATTCCGGGAGCGAAGGGACGCACTGGCTTATCCAGCAGGGTGCTTTACTTACCGCGCACCCCAATTCTATCCTCGAACAATTACAGAGTGACCTGAAATGGCTACCTGTTACACAAGAATCAACAATATATTCTGCTTCGCAGGACAATACTCCATTGCCATTTGCTGATGTGTTGGCTAACGTAGGAGATGAGGTTACACCTGTTGACGTCGTCGCTGAACGTGCCGGCCAACCTGTGCCAACCATCGTAGCTAAGCTGCTTGAGTTGGAGTTAGCAGGGTGGATCGCAGCTGTACCCGGCGGCTATGTCCGATTGAGGAGGGCAAGCCATGTTCGACGTACTAATGTACTTGTTTGAAACGTATATCCACAACGAAGCAGAAATGCGGGTTGACCAGAATAAATTAACTGATGATCTAACCGATGCCGGTTTTCATCGTGAAGATATATATAATGCGTTGAACTGGCTGGAAAAGCTGGCTGATTATCAGGACGGCCTTGTCGCTCCGATTTTGTTAGCCACCGATCCATTATCAATGCGTATCTACACCGAGGAAGAGAGTCAGCGTCTGGATGCCAATTGCCGTGGTTTTATTTTGTTCCTGGAGCAAATCCAGGTACTAAATCTTGAAACCCGTGAAATGGTTATTGAACGTATTATGGCGCTGGATACCCTTGAGTTTGATCTTGAAGATCTTAAATGGGTTGTGCTGATGGTGTTATTTAACATCCCCGGATGTGAAAACGCTTATCAGCAGATGGAAGAGCTACTTTTCGACGTCAATGAAGGAACAGTGCACTGAGGATTTTTCTCGTGCATGTACGAAGGTTATGAATAAAACAGCGCTTTTTTCTGTGCGAAAAGGTGAACCCTGCCCCCACTGTGGGGCAGAATTAGTAATTCGCTCGGGGAAACATGGCGCTTTCCTTGGATGTTCAAATTACCCCGAATGTGACTTTAATCGTCCGTTAAAAAATCAGGTTGAAGGTCATATTGTTAAGGCTCTGGATGGGCAGCACTGCCCGCAATGCGAGGCGGTACTGGTTCTTCGCCAGGGGCGCTACGGAATGTTTATAGCCTGTAGCAACTATCCTGAATGTGAGCATACTGAGCTGATTGACAAGCCTGACGAAACCACAATTGCCTGCCCGCAATGTCATAATGGCAAACTTGTTCAGCGTCGCTCACGCTACGGCAAAACGTTCCACGCCTGTGACAGGTATCCGGACTGCCAGTTTGTCTGTAATTTCACCCCTGTAGAAGGTGAGTGTGAGTTTTGTCACTACCCACTATTAATTGAAAAAAAAACGGCGCATGGAGCCAGGCGATATTGCGCCAGTAAGGCCTGTGGAAAGCCAGTCATAGCAGGAAATAGCAGTGAAGAATGAGTTTCTGTCAGGTTCTTTCGATTTATGTGTGGCGCAACTCAGGAAAGGAAACGTTATTGCCTATCCCACTGAGGCTGTGTTTGGTCTGGGGTGCGATCCTGACAACGAGTCAGCCGTAATGGCTCTGCTGGCGTTAAAGCAACGTCCTGTTGAAAAAGGACTCATTCTGATTGCTTCAAATTACCAGCAATTGCAGCCCTATCTTAACGACGTACAACTTTCTGAAAAACAGAAGGCGCGTATGTTCTCTTGTTGGCCTGGTCCGGTGACATGGGTTGTACCTGCCCGCTCAACGACACCTCGCTGGCTCACCGGTAGCTTTGATTCACTGGCTGTCAGAGTTAGTGACCATCCTGAGGTCAGGCGGCTTTGCCTGTCAGTGAATAAACCTCTGGTATCAACCAGTGCCAATCTTACGACGTTACCTCCATGTCGAACTGCGGCAGAAGTTCACCAGCAGTTTGGCGAAGCGTTCCCGGTTTTGCTGGCAGAAACAGGAGGGCGTATCAATCCGTCAGAAATTCGTGATGCTTTAACTGGCAAACTCATCCGTCAGGGATAACCACAATGACTCGAAAATTTGCGGTGTTCGGTAATCCGATCAATCACAGTAAGTCTCCGCGCATCCATCAGTTGTTCGCTGAGCAGATGAGAATCATTCATCCTTATGGCCGCATCTGTGCTCCGATTGATGCTTTTGCCGAATCAATAACGGATTTCCTTGCTGGAGAGGGAGGTGGCGCCAATGTGACTTTGCCCTTTAAAGAAAAGGCTTATGAGCTGGTGGATGAACTCACGCCGCGTGCATCTGCCGCGGGTGCTGTAAATACCCTCAAGAAGCTGGAGGATGGTCGCCTGCTTGGGGATAACACCGATGGAATTGGCCTGCTAACCGATCTTCAAAGACTGAAGTTGATCAAGCCGAACGATCGGATCCTGCTTGTCGGGGCGGGTGGAGCATCACGCGGTGTGATCCTGCCATTACTCTCTTTTGGCTGTTCCCTGACCATCACTAACAGGACCTCTCACAAAGCCAAAAAACTGGCGGATTTTTTTCAGCAAGCTGGTGCAATTCATGCCTGTGAGCTGGAGCAACTGGAGGGGAAGTGCTTTGATTTAATTATCAATGCGACATCCAGCGGTGTGAGCGGAGATGTTCCCGCGCTGCCTCCTGCCTTAATTAATCAGCATACACGCTGCTATGACATGTTTTATCTGGCTGGTCTGACACCCTTTCTCAGTTGGTGCAGGCAGCACGGTGCCACCCAACTGGCGGATGGTCTGGGAATGCTGGTGGGACAGGCTGCCCATTCTTTCTTTTTGTGGCATGGTCAGCTTCCTGATATCACCCCGACAATTGCGATTCTTAAGGCAGAGCTTAGCGCATGAATCAGTCTGTTCAGTTTCCTGATCTGGAGGAGTGGGATGATGTTCTCAAAGCGATCTGCTTCCCTGCTCTGGTCGATGGTTTCCAGGTCATTTGCTTTATCAGCGGCGAATCAGTGATCCACCGTTTTGGTAGTGAAGGAACGGTATTAGATCTTTTCCGTCAGCATCGTTGGGATCTGGAGGATGAAGCTGAAGCGATGATCAAAGCAGGTCATGAGGATGATCAGGGAAGGTTCTGGCTTTCCTGAGCAAGATAGTCATTTTTCCAGCCGACATAATTGTCTGATGAACGGAGCAGGTTTTTGATTTCTTCTTCTGTTAGCGGGCGTACCTGTTTTACCGGACTACCTAAATAAAGAAAGCCACTTTTCAGTTGCTTACCAGGAGGAACCAGGCTCCCGGCACCAATCATTACATCATCCTCAATTATTACCCCATCCAGCAGAACAGATCCCATTCCGACCAGAACACGGTTGCCGATTGTACAACCATGTAGCATGGCTTTATGCCCGACAGTTACATCTTCACCAATAAGAAGCGGATTACCTTCAGGGTTAGCTGCCGATTTATGGGTAACGTGAAGAACACTGCCGTCCTGGATATTGCTACGTTTACCAATAACTACCCGATTTACATCACCGCGAATAGCAACCAGTGGCCAGATACTTACATCATCGTCTAACCATACATTGCCAACCACAACGCTGGATTCATCAATCATGACTCTCTGACCTTGCTGTGGGTAAGCATCTTTATATCGACGTATATTTCTGGTCATAACTACCTCAGCTATAAGAAAGAATGCCTAAGCGTAGTGCCGGATGGGAATGGTGATCAATATCTGCTGATAAACAGGCAGATATTTTGTGGAGATCGTCCGGTATTTCTGCAATATGAATTAAAATCAATCAATGAATAAGAAAGATCGAAAAAAGGCTTGTTCTCTTAAAATAGATCCCTATAATGCGCCACCACTGACACGGAACAGCGGCTGAGAAGCCAGCGGGTCAGGAGGTTCAGCAACGCTGAGCCGCCGGAGAAAACCTCTTAAAAAAGAAGTTGACTCTGAAGGAGGAGAGCGTAATATACGCCACCTCGCAACAGCAGCAGCGCTGCCGGTTGCACCGCTCTTTAACAATTTATCAGACAATCTGTGTGGGCACTCACAGGGTTGATATCCGCATCTTAGGATGCAAAAAAATATCAAGCCTCAGAGTGAACACGTAATTCATTACGGTTTTCCCTGAGCACCGCTTCACGAGTTGAAGCAAATCAGACTTTTAATTGAAGAGTTTGATCATGGCTCAGATTGAACGCTGGCGGCAGGCCTAACACATGCAAGTCGAACGGTAGCACAGGGGAGCTTGCTCCCCGGGTGACGAGTGGCGGACGGGTGAGTAATGTCTGGGAAACTGCCCGATGGAGGGGGATAACTACTGGAAACGGTAGCTA
>NZ_JFHN01000015.1 GCF_000590885.1 Erwinia mallotivora | reverse complement strand
GCCGGCGCGCTCGGGCAGGCGGGCTATGCGCCGCCGCAGGGTGAGACCGAGTGCCTGCTGGCGGGGCTGTGGGCCGAGCTGCTGCGGGTTGACCGGGTGGGCCGCCACGACAACTTCTTCACGCTGGGCGGCCACTCGCTGCTACTGATAAGTCTGGTTGACAGATTGAACCAGGTTGGCATGTTTCTGGAAATAAGAGACATTTTCAATAAACCTGTTCTGGACGAAATGGCTCGAGCGATAACCCGGGAAGGATATGAATCTTTTAAACCAGTACAGCATATAATGCCGATGCGATTATGCAAAGACAGCCATGTCTCACTGTTTATGATCCATGAATCAACGGGTGATATCACTTCGTATAGAGAATTAGCTCACCGTCTTGCACCCACTATATCGGTATATGGCATACAGCCTCCGGTGAAAAGAGAACAACCAATATCTTTACGCACACTTTCAGCAAATTATGTAGATGTCATAACACGTCAGCAAAAGGAAGGACCTTACTTCATCGCTGGTTGGTCAGGCGGGGGGCATATTGCATATGAAATAACCCGACAGTTGTTTAAAAAAGGTAAGCACGTCAGTTACCTGGCATTAATAGATGCAGTACTGCCTGGAAAAAAAGATGCAAAAAAAATCCTGCTGTCTAAATCAGATGAAGATGTGCAGAAAGAAATTCTGTTGCGCCTTATTCACAACCTGAATAAGGACGGAACTGCGAAGATCAGGAATATTCTGGAAGACCATGGCCTGGCTGAGGCTGTTTTATTAATGAAAAAGGACGGCATTTTTTTACCTGACATTGATATGGAATTTTTAAAAGTTAAAGCAGAGTTAACCAGAGAGCTCTCAGCGGCATGCCTGTCTTATATTCCGGAAATAATACCGTCTTTGGGAAAAATATTTTTATATGTAGGTGACTGTACAGGAGAAGCCGACCCATCACACGGATGGGCAGAGTTTTTAGCCACTCAGCTTGAATTAAATATCATTGGTGGAACTCACACCTCAATTCTTGAGCCCGGGTATGTAGAGCTGCTTGCGGACGCTATGTCACGTGACATAACGAGGCAGTGCTGAATTATTAGTATCAGCACATATCCCCACATGTGAAATGAGGAGGCAAAGTGATAAATGTTATAAGCCAGGTTTTTTTAAGTGAAACACATTACAATATCTTTAAAAAATCAGGGTTGTCAGTGGATTATGGTGAGAGATTTCCGGATGATGAACTCACATCCAAGAAAAAGTACTATGTGCTGATTGCTAACGGAATATGTCCCGTCACCAAATCAGATATGGACAAGCTGCCATTTCTTAAAATTATATGCATCATCGGAGCAGGATACGACAAAATTGATCTCGCTGGCGCAAGGCAAAGAGGGATTGCTGTGACCTATGGTCCAGGAACAAATACTGACACTGTTGTTGAGCATGCCATTGCAATGATGTTGGGGATTACCCGACAGATTCACATCCTTGACAATGGAATGCGTTCGCGGGAATGGAGCAGTCTCAGGGGGGATTTACCGACACTTAATAAAAAAAAATTAGGTATTGTTGGCTTAGGTAATATCGGGATGGCAATCGCATCCCGCTGTCACCTGGCTTTTAACATGCCAGTGGGCTTTTACAACAGGAGGCAAAAATACGACGTTCCCTATCAGTATTTTTCCAGTACTGAAGACCTGGCTTCATGGTCTGAATACCTGCTTATCTGCACTCCCGGAGGAAGTGAAAATGCCGATATTGTCAACAAAACTGTACTCGATAATCTTGGTTGTGATGGCTACCTGATTAATATCGGAAGGGGAGAAGCTGTAAATAGCGATTTGTTAATAAGCTACCTTCGAGAAAACCGTATCAGGGGAGCAGCATTGGACGTTATTGAAGATGAACCAGTAATTCCCGTAGGGTTTTTATTACTGAAAAATACACTGCTCACACCCCATGTCGCAGCCTTGTCTCCCGAATCCACTGATGCAATGCTTACTCTTGTGCTGAGAAATCTAATCTCTTTTTTTTCCGGTGATTCACTCATCACCCCCGTCGAACTATAAATGAGGTTGTACGTATCCAGGGGATTCTGATAGTTACAGAAACTGCATTGAAAGCGTTAAAGATTTCTGTAGATTTTCAATTCCACATAATCCTTGCTACGTGCAATTATACAGCCGTCATTATTAGAGAGGACAACCACAGGTGCATCACGCAGATCTGGTCTGAACGCCTTTTCGCAGCTGGCATAAAAGCTGTTGACGTCAACGATAGCAAACATCATTCACCCCGTGTTTTATGTAGAAAAACCATAACAACCCCGAAAATTTCCAGCGTGTCCGGGTCGGGATAGATAGGGGAATAACTCGTGTTCATAGGCTGTAAGGTCACTCGCGGTGCTTTCGATGAAAGCAGTAACTGCTTCACGGTGAACTCGCCCTCAATGGCAGCAATAACAATATCTCCATGACAGGGCGTGACGGCACGGTCAACAACCATCAAATCCCCATCCTTCAGGCCGATATCCGTCATCGACTGCCCGGAGGCACGAACAAAAAACGTCGCGGCAGGGTGACGGATACAATACTCATTGAGATCCAGTTCGCGTTCAACATAATCAGCGGCCGGTGAGGGAAAGCCAGCTTCGCAGGGTTCAAGAAAAAGCGGTGCTGTGACGGAAAGGGGGCAATCCGGATAAGGGTAAAAACTGAGCATAACAACCTTCTTATAACTGTATTTTTATACAGTATATTCCTGAAGTTCATGCCTTCGTCAACCAGTCAATCTGGCGTGAAGCTTATCTCCGTGTTATCAAATGAAAAAAATATTGCACCTTTTTTTTGTATGGTTAAAAAAACGGACCCTCCGTGGGTCCGTATAATTGCATTAATCAGATACTATGTTTTCGCTAACTTTCCCTTTTAATATATGACGTTGAATCCTCGACGCCCATCCTCCCCAGTAGTGCGCCGGTGTACAGAGCACCCGCCTTCGCTGATCAAACAAAGCGTTGCCAATGACCACTTCCCCCGCAACGCCGCACAGTGACAGCTGTAAATACGCCATTCCTGCCGCCAGCGGATCAATATCGGTGACGGACACCCACAGATACCTATGCGGGGCAAAGCCCGCCTCCCGTAGCACACTGGCAAAGGCCAGCACCATAGAACCTGAACCACAGGCAGGCTCAGAGAGCGTGATAAACGGTTTTTCCCTGAAATTTTCTTCCACATTTGCCAAGCTGCAACTGCGCCATCATTCGTGCAACGCTCGACGGCGTGAAGAACTGCCCGCGATATTTATCACCCAGCTCCAGCTGCATAAAAACCCGCCCCAGAAAGTCACTCTGTTCTTCCTGAAGGCCATTTACCAGATGCACCAGTAAATCTGCCAGATTCATCACGTCAGGCTTTTTGTACCGGGCAACGATGTCCAGGTACTTCTTCTCACGTTTGTCACAGAATTGCAGGCCGTTCTGAATGGCAATAACGCTGCAACTGATAAAGTCCTCAAACACTTTGTGACGTGGGTGATATCGTGCGGTCTGGTTAAAAAGAGAGAGAAACGCCTTCTCGTTATTTATTCGGTTTTTCATACGTGTTCCGGTGAAAAAAGGGAACACGCCCCTTCGGGAAACGGTGTTTCCCTCAGGAGTGAAAAAAATGACCACAGCAAACGCTGTGGCCGGAGAGTAAACCGGTTAAACCGGCTTTCAGATAATGTCAGGCACGTATGCTGCCGTAATGTAACGCCACTGACGTCGGTGCATCTTGCACTTCTGACCCAACCAGATACATCCGGGTGTTTTCACCGTGAGTGGAGACGGCTGACGCTTCTGCCGGCCAGGGGCCGCTGTCAACGTGGTCCCCACGGTCAAAGCAGTTGTACCCGGACAGACTGATATCCGGTGAAAGCCAGTAATGACGGATTTCACAGTCAAACATCTGTGACATCTCCCCCATCACCTCACCAGAAGGGGGATACCACGGCGTTGAGAGGATAAGCGTAAGTGAACTCATATCCTCACGGTTCCAGCGTGCCTGATGGCCAGCCGGGAACTCCATGCCGTACAGCTGAACATACAGTTCTGAGGTACTGCTGAGTCCCTTAAATAACCCGCTGTTACCCGTCAACTCGGTACCCAGTCGTGACGGCATCACCATCAGCATGTCACAATGGCAGGTCGTTTCCGGCAGCGCGTTGAGCCATTCCCATCGCTCCTGCGGATCGAACTGCCCTCCTGCCCCCGCCATGCCGAACCAGTCGGCACCGTGCACGGCCATCAGCTGCGTCATTATCTGTCGCGCTGAGAGGGGTATACTTTCCCACTTTAGAGAACCGATATCTGACATCTGCCAGATTTTCTCCAGGCGTGAAAGCGTCGTGCCGTCCAGCCAGGCGTCCCTTTCCAGCAGCTCAAGAAAGTGCTGGAACGCCTGATTCGGTGCGATATGCGTGCCCGTCCCCGATGCGGTCAGCATCGGATAAGGCACATATTCCGTAAACTTCACCGGTTTAAGTATCCCGGCGCAGCCGGCAAGAAACAGCTTTATCCCCCGCCGGATAGCATGGCGATACAGTGGGGTTTCCGTGCCGGCGACCCATGACTGCATCACATCAATGCAGACTGACTTACCGGTGATTTCAAGACGGTTATGGCACCATGAAAACATTGTCGAACTCCTCTTTAAGGTTGAAACAAAAAAGAGGGCATCTCCCTGAGGAAGATGCCCTCAGGGGGATGATGGCGACGACTGTCGCCCGTTACGTTATGCCACCGACTCCGTTTCGAAAGTCGTTGGATTAAGCAGGTATTCCGATGCTTCCCGCGCAAAGCGGCAGGCGCGGAAAATCGCTTTTTTATCTTCACGCAGGGCTTTCAGCCATCCGTCCAGATAACTTTCGTGCTGCACGTCGCCGATAATGCCCAGCGCAGCACAGAGAAACGCACTGCCGGTTTCGGCTATCAGCTCCTCAAAGGCATAAACCGGGTCACCAAAGGTGCGCGATGACGACGTGATACCGTCGCGGTTCAGACGGTTACCGTGGCCGGTGGCATGAACCAGCTCGTGTAACAGCGTGGATAGATAATCCGCCTCAGTCACGAACTGCGACGAGAGTGGCATCACTATGCGGTCGGAAAGTGGCTGGTAATACGCCCTGTCCTGCCGGTAGTGCCCACAGCTCACGCCGGTGGTGCTGAGGATATCCTCCACCCGCTGCCTTACTGCCGCAGTTGATAGTGAAAGTGAGTCAGTCGGCACAGCATCCGGCTGAAGTCCCAGTACGTTACCGGGAAGGCCATCGCACTGGACCACGTTAAAGAGCTGTAGCTGTTTCAGCATGCTCAGCTTCTCCATGACGGGTTCACCGTCCCGGAACAGCAGGTTATCACCCGCGTCGCGGGCCTGTTTCTCAAACGGTTTCCAGATGACGGCCGTCGTGCCGGCCTCACCTTTTCTGACGTGACCACCTGCGTTTTTTGCCTGCTGAAACGTCAACCACCGGTCTGAAACAAAGCCACGTTCCTCGGCGGCCATCCACAGCAGTGGAATATTGACGCCGCTGTAAGCACTGCCAGTTGTGGCGTTGACCGGCAGTGCGCTGCCATGAACGTGTCGTTCAGCACGCCAGGGTCGCCGCCACGGCGGTACGCCGTTCTCCAGTGCCAGTATGATTTTGTCGGTCACCTGCTGATACAGGTCGGTGTGTTGAGTGGTTGCCGCCCTGCGGCGGGATACTGTTTTCTTCATCGGGATGCAGCCTGTAAATGCGGGACGCATCCTGCCCGGAGGCGAAAGATGCGCCTCCGGAGAGTGGAAAAAAGGTTAGCGAAAATGCCTGACTGAACCGTCAGGCTTTACCATGCTGATACGCCCGCGCACGCTTTCGACGGCACGCGCAAACATCTCGCGATCGGTCGGTTTTGCACGTTTTGCATCCAGGCGGATAACCTGGTCCAGCACATGCAGCGCCTGCGAACGCCAGTTGATACGTTCGACATCGTTCACGCAGGCGTGGTAGTGCCTCAGTGACTGGTCATAAAGCCACGCGATTCGGTCACGAAACTCCCCCACTGGTACATAAACCACCTGCGGTGGCCGCGTCTCTTTGTGCAGGGTGAGTGCCCTGGTGACTTCTCCTGTGAAAGGCATCATCAGTAAATCGTGGTGCTTCTCCAGTACGTCGTCACAAAGGTTGTGCGCGATAAAGGTCTTAAAAGAAAACTTGCAGTCCGGTATCAGCGCCGCAGAGTTTGCTGACCAGTCAGCGTCCATACGGGGATCACAACCGTCGGCATGGGCTTTAAGCCATTCGCCGGGGCGACTGTCGTCCGGTACACGAAGGTAGAGGTCGGGGCCGCGCTCAAGTATCAGCGGGCGCTGTATGGCTCCGGCCTGTGAAAGCAACGGGCGCAATGCAGTGGACGTAAATCGGATCATGGCTCCTCCGGAAAAATAAGGAGGAAACCTCCCCTGGAGGGAAGGTCCCTCCGGGAAGTGTTAAAACGTTAATGTGTTATCAGTCGAAGCGGTAACGCAGCCCGGCCATTTGCTGAGCCATTCTCCGTCCTGCCCGTAATGCTTTTCGGGAAGACGAGAACTCGCCGGCAACCGCCAGCCGCCGGTACTGCCAGTCACGCGAGCTGTAACCCGTTCTTTGTGAAATCACGGCGGTAAATCTGCCGTCAGAAGGAATAACGTCGGCCCGGAAACTGCAACGGCCGTTACGATTGGTAAACCACTCCGCCTGCTGATGGCGCATGGCTTCTGCCAGACGGCTGAAGCGGCGTGCAATGCGTGTAACAATGGAAAGCATTATACTGCTCATGGTTTTCTCCTCAGTTAAAATGCGGAGAAACCCCCAACGCAGAAGCGGGAAGGTTATCCCCGCACGGGTGGGTAAATCAGTAAATAATCGTCCTGTATCAGCGCACGTTCAGAGCATCATGCGCGTTGTAGAGGCCCTGGTTGAATGCCTCATTCCAGTGCCGGCTGTGTATCGAGACGCCCAGCAGAATGAGATCAACAATCCAGGTATCAAAAAATTCAGGCTCAAACCAGCCTGAACCTGTGGCAACCCCAATCGTGTGGGCAATCCATCTGAGACGAGTCAGCCTGTCCGGTAATCCGTCAGCCTTTGCAACTGGATCGGCATCGACCGTATCCGGCACGCCGAACATGTTCTCAATGCCGATAAGGACCAGTTCCGACTCTGTTTCAGCAA
Organism: Erwinia mallotivora; assembly: GCF_000590885.1. Lineage (GTDB taxonomy): Bacteria > Pseudomonadota > Gammaproteobacteria > Enterobacterales > Enterobacteriaceae > Erwinia > Erwinia mallotivora. The sequence continues at coordinate 2,288 of NZ_JFHN01000015.1, read as the reverse complement.
ACAGCACCAGAGCTTTATTGTTAGAGCGTGTGCTGCGGTAGAAAGCAGCAGGCGTGATGATTTTGGTGTAATGCATAAAAGGTTCCTCAAAAACGTAGGAAAGGAACCTCTCCCAATGGGAAAGAATCCCTGTGGGGTGATTTGAGATCTGTTAATAAGAAAACAAGAAAATTGTTTGCTTTGAGAGATAAATATCAGTCCATGTATAATTCTTCATTAACCTGGTTCTCTTCATCTTTGAGAGCGCGTTTGAAAAAAAACGCCCAGGCCTGTTCATCAATGTTTTTAGCTATATTGCACAGAAATTCGAAAAATGGCTTCCAGGTTGCAGGAACAAGCTTACGCGCAGACAGCTTAGCCATGTTACTGGCAACTTCTGCAAGCTCCCACATGTAATATGAAAAGCCATCGCCATCAATGTCCGTGTTAAGGCCAAGCCGACGATGTGATGCAATGATCAATAAATCCCCTTCAGCTTTTGCCAGTGCAATTTTGCAGGAGAGCAGATCTGTAAGATCGTTCATAGGATTAAGTTCCTTTAATGTATGAGGAACCCTGTCCCTTACGGGTACAAAAGTCCCGAGAGGGTGATAAACGGAAAGAAACACAGTTAAAGAGGTGATGTGTAATCAGATTTAAAACCACCTTGACGTTTATTTAACGACGCCGGCTAAATCAGGCAGAAGCCTGGGGCGTATAACTATGCGTGGCCAGCGCCACAACCTCTGGCAGTGCGGCATATCGTAGGTCAGTCAGGTGCATACTCAGACGGGTTGCCCGGTCACGCAGCCTTTCTGCCGTGCTGTAATTATCCCAGCTGACTTCAACGGCAGCGTCGTCACGCAGAACGCACTGTTCTGTACGCAGCGCCGCAACGTCTTCCTGCGAACTGACCGGCGTGAACCAGGTCAGACCTGCGGAAAAATCACCGCACAAAACACGACGATGACGACGGTCGTAAATTTCAGCAAACTTAGGCGTAAACGAAACGGGACCACAGTCGTGACCGAGTTCCGAATCGTAATAATCCTCGTTTTCATCACGTATCGGCCATTCATCGCTTTCATGGAGACAAAGCAGATTTTCAACCGCTCCACTGATGGTTGAAGAATCACAGACGTCGAGGACTGCCCGAACATCGTATGTGCCGTATACCGGATCGTCCTCAGGGTATTCCATCATGCCGGTAACGCGAATGGTAAACTGGCGGTGAAACACATCTTCACGCAGGGCGACACCTGACTCATAGGGGGTATGAATAAAGTTCATCACAGATAAATCCTCTTCAGAAAAAATAAAAAGGATTTAACTCCGCAGGGAGATAAATCCCCGCATGGGTGAGTGAGTCACTGAACGGTCTTTTGAAAGAACGGCAGCGAAACGTGTGATCCACGGAATAAGGATTCCGGGGAAAATGAAAGTTTGAGAAAAAAGGAAGCGCGTTGAAAGGACCTTAACTCGCATGAGTCTCTGTTTTCAAAGGTTAACAGATTTAAAACCGCCCGAAAGCGCCATCTCTCAGGTTACGATGGCATTGGCATGCGATTACCCGAAGGCGTTCCTCTCAAATCACCGGAACATTGGCAGTTGTCGTGATGACAACGGTTGGCAAAATTATGCTACGACAGTCGGTGGCGTTCAGCAAGTCCCTGCTAAAGATAAAGTGGTTCTGTTGGTAAGCAGCAGTCTGAATGGCTGCCTATCAAAGTCCGGCATAAGCGACCCAAAAGTTAAAAACCGGGAGAATATTTCACAGGGGATATAGCGCCTTTCTTTCTCAGTTCATCCGGAATCTTTTTACCAAGGTAAATCCGTATTATATCAGGAGGCGCTGCTCTTCCCCGAAACCCAAAGCGGGACTTTTGAGTCAATTCAAACTCATCGTCTGCATCCCATGAAAGTATTTCTGGAAAATTCTCGCGGGTTGAATTAAGTGTATTAGCTCAGACCTGATCTGACAGTTACCGGTTATTTATACAGGTGTCTGTCAGATTACATCTGGCTTAAGTTTTTCTCAGCCCAGATGTGTTTTCCATCAAGTAACGTTTCCATTGGCGTCCGGCCACAGCACATTTTCCCCTGATGGGTTCGTTCATTATTATAGTGAACCAGCCATTCATCAAGATCCGACTGTAATGTATCGAGTTCGCCATACAGTTTTTTGCGGAATGCTACCTGATAAAACTCCTGCAATATCGTCCTGTGGAACCGTTCGCAGATGCCGTTCGTCTGCGGCGACATCGCTTTGGTCTTCGTGTGGTCGATATCATTTATTGCCAGATAAAGCT
>NZ_JFHN01000014.1 GCF_000590885.1 Erwinia mallotivora | reverse complement strand
GACTAGTCCTGGCATAGGTTGACACTTTACGCCCTCAAAACGCCTGATGTACTGCATCTGGCGTTTTATATTTCAGCGACAGATGCGGTCGCTGGCTATTGTAGATTCTTACCGACTCCGCCACCATTATTTCTGCCTGAACGATGTCTGCCGGGCGCGTTATCAGCAGCTCGTTTTTCAGTATTCCGTTGACCCTCTCCGCAATGGCGTTCTGATAACAGTCATACCCATCCGTCATTGAGCAGATTAGCCCGTGTCTTTCATGCACCGACTGGTACATCGCTGAGCAGTACTGTATGCCGCGATCGGAGTGATGGATCAGCGGTGTCCTGCCATGCCGGTTTTTCAGTGCCATCTGTAGCGCCTTCACCACGTGCTCTGTATGAAGACTTTCATGCACATGGTAACCCACTATTTTCCGTGAGAATGCGTCGGTTACCAGGCTCACGTAAGCCGTGCCGGTTCTGACCGGAAGCCAGGTAATGTCCGCCACCCAAACCTGCTCCGGGCCGGAGATGACGGTCCGCCCCGGCCCGTCTTTCAGCAGGTTTGGATGCTTATAAAAGCGATGATGGCTGTGGGTTGTTTTATGATAAGCCCTGGCCGGACGTACCCGCAGCCCGGCCTCCCGGAGTACGGTAAACAGGCTGTCCCGCCCGATATGCAGTTCAGGTGCATCCCGACAGTTAAGGATATGGTGCAGCTTGCGCGTGCCCAGGCGCGGTTGCTGCATCCTGAGGTTTTTCACTTCCTCAGTAATGCGGCAGGCCTGCTCTGACTTACGTTGCACGCGCTGACACCCCTGATACCAGGCCTGACGGCTTATTTTTAAAAACCGGCAGACCCTGACGATGGTCAGTCCGGGTGTTTTTGCCTGCGCGATAACGAAGCTAACTGCTTTTTTGTCAGCGTGGCACCGAACTCAGTGTTCATGACCTTCACGACGGCCTCAAAGAACTGCGCCTTCACTTCGGATTCAGCCAGCTGCTGCTCAAGCTCTTTGATTCGTTGTTCAGGCGTAAGGGGAAGGGATTTTTTCATGAGTCCTCCACGTGCGCTGCGCTGCTTTGAAGAGTGCCAGTCCAGCTGGCCATATTTACGCAGCCACTTCAGAACGGTGGAGCACCCCTGGATACCGTAGCGCTCCTGAGCCTGACGATAAGTCATCTCACCTTTTTCAACCTGCTCAACGACGGCCAGTTTAAAGGACAGAGAGTAGTCGCGTTGTGTACGTTTAACATATTGCTTCATCACATTCTCCTCAGAATCGCGGGAAAATGTGTCAACGCTATTCAGGACGGGTCATGTCAATAAAAAAGGGTGGGACTGGTTCCCACCCTTTTCACTTTCTGCGGTTTATTCAATGCCAGAAAAGTAAACCTGCGAGGCTGACCAGCACCAGTCCACAGAGTGCGCTGCTGAGAATAAACTGCCCGCGCACACGCTCACAGCGACGAATAAATTCATCATCATGATGATCGCGATAACGCTGTAACCAGATATAGCGCACCAACCTTACCTGCTTGCCCGGCTGCCCATGTGAAGTAAAAAACCCCGCTCCATCAACATACTGATACAGCAAAGGATCGCACCCGCGAAGCACCACCAGTAATGCGCGCAAAGAGGAAAAATAACGCGCCATGTTCACCAGACAAACGACACACAAAGCCCAAAAAAGCGCGGTAGTGCTAATCATCTCTCCTCCAGGTAGCGCGAAGGCCGTTAGCGCAGGAATTATCTTCACTTTTCAGTGTAGGAGATCAGTTTAAAATTTTTCCAGCGATGTTCTCTGTGACTTTATTAAAAAGAGAAAAATTCAATTTGATCCGCTTCGCAAAGGCCATACGCGGCAGACTCATGGGTTAACAATTCGGGCTATACTGGATCGCATTAAGAAAAGCGTCACCAGCCAGCCCACTGTACAGGCCTTGAAAAATCCCGCCCATCTTCAACATTACAAAGGATTTCAATGTGTTATGATAGCAACAAGACAAGATTGTCTTGCGGCGACCTGCCGCAACAAATGGAAGGAGTAGCGTTATGTCTTACAAGCACATTCTGATTGCCGTCGATCTTTCACCGGAAAGTAAGCTGCTGGTCGCTAAGGCAGTTTCCATCGCCCGCCCCTATGATGCCAGAGTTTCGTTGATTCACGTGGATGTAAACTATTCTGATCTCTACACCGGATTAATCGATGTTAATCTGGGCGATATGCAGAAGCGCATTTCTGAAGAAACTCACTCAGCTTTAACAGAGCTCTCCACCAGCGCAGGGTATCCGGTGTCAGAAACCCTGAGCGGCAGTGGCGATCTTGGTCAGGTGCTGGTTGATGCCATTAAACAGTACGATGTGGATCTGGTGGTGTGCGGGCATCACCAGGACTTCTGGAGCAAACTGATGTCATCAGCCCGCCAGCTTATTAATACTGTCCACGTTGATATGTTGATTGTGCCCCTGCGCGATGAGGAAGATCAGTAAGTTCTGGCTTTACGATTTACTGCCCCGATATGTCAAACCGCGGCAGCTCTGAATCAGAAGCGATGTACCTTAAAAAAACGTCCCCCCTGTGACAGATAGATGTCCGGCACAGGGGGGACGTTTACTTTACCGCTCCAGTCCCTTGAAAAGCTGGCTTTTACTCGCCGTCCAGTGGCGGATAGATATCAAAACGGTGACTTTTTGTCACCACCGCAGAGCGGGTCTCTACGCCAGCCAGCGGCGGGGCATAATCTGGCCGCTTTACCACCACCCGTTTTTTTGCCAGCCTGCGGGCCGGGGCCAGTAAGCCATCGGCATCATCATCTGCGCCAACCAGCGTCTGGAACACCCGCATCTCTTTCTTTACCAGCGCACTTTTCTGCTTATGTGGGTACATAGGGTCGAGATAGACCACGTCGGGCCTGTCGCTGAACTCACTCAGCGCCGCCAGGCTGGAAGCATGGATTAACGTTAACCGGTCACGCAGCCAGCCGCCAATTTCGGCATCCTGATAGCCCCGCTGTAAGCCATCCTCAAGCAACGCAGCCACCACCGGATGACGTTCCAGCATCCGGACACGACACCCCAGCGAAGCCAGCACAAAGGCATCGCGTCCCAGTCCCGCTGTGGCATCAACGACTGCCGGCAAAAAAGTGCCTTTGATTCCTACTGCTTTTGCCACCGCCTCACCACGACCGCCGCCAAAACGTCGGCGATGGGCCATCGCGCCTGCCACAAAATCCACAAAGATGCCGCCGAGCTTTGGCTCATCACGCTTACGCAGCTCCAGGTGGGTGGGCGTCATCACCAGAGCCATTGACGCACTGTCAGCATGGTGCAACTGCCAGCGGGACGCCAAAACAGAAAAGGCGTCGTCGCCGACGCCTGTCTCATCAATAAAACAAATTTCCACTAAACCTGTTCCTGAATGCCGTAGTGATCCAGCATCGCATCCAGCTGCGGTTCACGTCCCCGGAAGCGCCGGAACAGCTCCATTGGTTCTTCAGACCCTCCGCGAGTCAGGATGTTATCCAGGAAGGACTGACCGGTTTCACGGTTAAAAATCCCTTCATCTTTGAAGCGCGAATACGCATCAGCGGCCAGTACGTCGGCCCACAGGTAGCTGTAATAGCCAGCCGCATAGCCACCCGCAAAAATATGGCTGAAAGCATGGGGGAAACGCCCCCACGACGGCCCCGGCACCACCGCCACCTGCTTTTTAATCTCCTGCAACATCTCAAGAATTTGCGCACCTTTCGCAGGCTCAAACTCGGCGTGTAAGCGGAAGTCAAACAGACCAAATTCCAGCTGACGCAGGATAAACAGCGCCGCCTGATAGTTTTTTGCCGCCAGCATTTTATCCAGCAGTGCCTGCGGCAGGGGCTCACCCGTTTCATAATGTCCGGAGATAAATGCCAGCGCTTCCGGTTCCCAGCACCAGTTTTCCATAAACTGACTTGGCAGCTCGACCGCATCCCACGGCACACCGTTAATGCCAGATACGCCAGGCGTTTCAATGCGGGTCAGCATATGGTGCAGGCCATGACCAAATTCATGGAACAGCGTGGTCACTTCATTATGCGTAAACAGCGCCGGTTTACCTGCCAGTGGGCGGTTGAAGTTACAGGTCAGATAAGCCACCGGTTTTTGCAGTGATCCATCCGCCTTACGCATCTGACCAACACAGTCATCCATCCACGCCCCACCGCGTTTGTGCTCGCGGGCATAGAGATCCAGATAGAAGCTGCCACGCAGTTCACCGCTTTCATCAAACAGGTCGAAGAAGCGCACATCCGGATGATAAACATCCACATCTTTGCGCTCCTGCGCGGTGATGCCATAAATACGTTTCACCACCTCGAACAGGCCACTGACCGCGCGCTCTTCCGGGAAGTAAGGCCGTAGCTGTTCGTCATTAATGGTGTAGAGATGCTGCTTCTGTTTCTCGCCGTAATAGGTCAGGTCCCAGGGTTGCAGCTCGTCGACACCGTGTTCTTTCTTCGCAAAAGCGCGTAGCTGCTGCAACTCTTTCTCAGCCTGTGGCCGCGCGCGCTGCGCCAGGTCGGTCAGAAAACCGGTCACCTGCTCCACATTTTCAGCCATTTTGGTCGCCAGCGATTTATCAGCATAAGAGGCAAACCCCAGCAATTGCGCCAGCTCGTGACGCAGCGCCAGCTCTTCGGCCATCACCTCGCTGTTATCCCACTTGCCCGCATTCGGCCCCTGATCGGAGGCGCGCGTGGAGTAGGCGCGATACATCTCTTCACGCAGCGCCGGGTTATCGCAATAGGTCATTACCGGCAGATAGCTGGGAATATCCAGCGTCAGCAGCCAGCCCTGTTGTTCTTTCGCCTCAGCCTGCGCTTTTGCCGCCGCCAGCGCGCTCTCCGGCAGGCCAGACAGTTCGCTTTCATCAGCGATCAGCTTGCTCCAGCCCATAGTGGCATCCAGCACGTTATTGCTGTATTTCGAACCCAGTTCAGAGAGGCGCGCCGCTATTTCGCCATAGCGCTTCTGCTTCTCCGGTGACAGGCCAATCCCGGACAGCTCAAAATCACGCAGCGAGTTATCAACCGCTTTCTTCTGCGCGAGACTGAGACCTTCATAGCTGTGCTCTTTCAGGTTACGGTACGCCTGATACAGCCCCTTATGCTGCCCCACCCAGGTGCTGTATTCCGACAACAGAGGCAGCGTCTGCTCGTAAGCTTCACGCAGCTCCGGACTGTTTTTAACCGAATTCAGATGGCTGACAGGCGAGAACAGACGTCCCAGACGATCGTCCACTTCAGCCAACGGCTGCACCAGACTCTCCCACGTATAAGGCGCGCCCTTTGCCACCGCCGTTTCAACCGCCGCTCGGCAGTCTTCCAGGGCTTTGGTTACGGCAGGCACAACATGTTCTGGTTTAATGGCGGAGAAAGGCGGGAGAGTGAAAGATGTCAGTAACGGGTTGGTCATAGCGCAGTCCTTGTTCATGATAGGTTTGAAGCGCGGTTAAACGCACGATTACGTTAACATGAGGCTAAGTGTAGCGAAAATCAAGGCAGGGCAGCGCGCTTGCCTGAGAGGCCGCCTGGTAGCATACTTTTTCCGCCGCTATGTTGGTATGACTGTTTATTTCACAGGGAGCGTTCACTATGTGGTATCTGTTAGCCGCCTCATTATTCTTTTTACCGTTTCACCTGCGCATATCACTGGCTCTGCTGGCAATCACGCTGGCGGTTGGGGTTTTCAACCATACGCTGCAACTGCCAGGTCTGATGGCACTGGCAGGGCTGGCGGCGGTGGCAATTTATCGTGTGAAGGCCAGTGAGCACTCTGTGGCGGGCAGGGCAGCGGAGTTTATTCTGGTTGCCGCATCGCTGGCACTGATGCTGCATCTGGTTCCCGGATTCAACAACCATCAGGTTGTGCAGGCGGTGAAAGTCGGGCCGGAAAGTGCGCCTTTCAGCTTCTGGTACAATCTGGATAAAGCGCTGATCCCTTTCCTGCTGCTGGCCTGCCTGCCAACCCTGCTCAGACGCCCCGCCGTTTCTCCCGCCAATTCGCTGTGGTGGCTGGTACTGCTGCTGGCGATGCCGATGTTGTTGCTGGTCGCCACGCTTTCAGGCGGGCTGCGCGTGGAGCTTCACGCCCCTGAGTGGCTGGGGTCATTTATGCTGGCCAATCTGTTCTTTGTCTCGCTGGCAGAAGAAGCCCTGTTCCGTGGCTATATTCAGCAGCGACTCAGCCAGTTGATGGGCAATATCTGGGGATTATTGCTTGCAGCACTGTTGTTCGGCCTGGCGCATATTGCCGGTGGCCCGCTACTGGTATTTTTTGCCACCCTCACCGGGATCATTTACGGCCTCGCCTGGCTGTGGAGCGGACGAATCTGGCTGGCCACGCTGGTCCATTTTTGCTTTAACCTGCTGCATTTGCTGTTTTTTACCTACCCTGTCTGGCAGCACCACCCGGCATAACAGACGATCTTACCGTGCGGACGGGTGCCTGTCCGCCACCTTAACCGCCGGACCTCTCTGCCTGCGGCAAATCATGCCGATTTGTTCAGTTGCTTTCAGCCCATCCGGCGAGCATCCCTGATATAATCCTCCGCCTCAAAGGGTTCTCATGCTTTTTCCTGCATCCGTTGCTGTGCGTCGTTCTGTGGGGTAATTCGTGGGCAATCATTATAGTAAATTGATTACCATCAATCAGAGCCTTGTAAAATCAACAGGATAAATAAGAATGCTCAGCTATCGACACAGTTTTCATGCCGGTAACCATGCCGATGTACTTAAGCACACGGTTCAGAGCCTGATCATTGATGCGCTCAACGAGAAAGAGAAACCGTTCCTTTATCTTGATACCCATGCCGGTGCCGGACGCTACCAGTTGAGCGGCGAACATGCTGAACGTACAGGTGAATATCTGGAAGGTATTGCCCGTATCTGGCAGCAGGATGATTTACCGGCAGAGCTGGCCAGCTATATTTCCTGCATCAAGGCGTTGAATCCGGGCGGCAGATTGCGTTATTACCCCGGTTCACCGCTGATTGCGCGTCATTTGCTGCGGGCTGGCGATAAACTGAATCTGACCGAGCTGCACCCGAGTGATTATCCGCTGCTGCGTAATGAATTCCAGAAAGATGAACGCGCCCGCACCGAGCGTGCAGACGGCTACCAGCAGTTGAAATCAAAACTACCGCCACCCTCACGCCGGGGCCTGATTCTGATCGACCCGCCCTATGAAATGAAAAGCGACTATCAGGCGGTCGTGAAGGGTATTCAGGAAGGCTATAAACGTTTTGGCACCGGCATCTATGCATTGTGGTATCCGGTGGTATTGCGCCAGCAGATTAAGCGTCTGTTTGCCGATCTGCAAGCCACCGGCATCCGTCGTATTTTGCAGATCGAACTGGCGGTACTGCCTGACAGCGATCGGCGCGGCATGACCGCATCGGGCATGGTGGTGATTAACCCACCGTGGAAACTGGAGCAGCAGATGAATAATGTGTTGCCGTGGCTGCATAAGCATCTGGTCCCCGGCGGCACCGGGCACACTAAAGTCAGCTGGATTGTACCGGAGTAATCTTTGCTGCCGGGTAACGCTCCCGGCAGCTTCTGTGGCGTTATAAGCTGAAGAGCGAAAAATCGTGCGCCATCTCTGTTTGCGGGAAAATCTTCCGACACTCTGCCAGTAAGCGTTCATCATCCTCGCGCAGATAACGCGAACTGAGGTGCGTCACAATCAGCCTTTTCGCTCCGGCCTGTTTTGCCACCGTCGCAGCCTGCACGGTGGAAGAGTGTCCGCGTCCATTGGCTTTTTCTTGCATTGCCACCTCCAGGGTGGCTTCATGTACCACCACATCGGCGTTGTCAGCCAGTTCGGCCGCGGCAGCTGTCGGGCCGGTATCGCCAAAAATCGCCAGCGTCAGCCCTTTCACCGATGGCCCCAGATAGTGGCGGCCATCGACAACCCGGCCATCCTGCATCGTCACCGTTTTGCCTCGCTTAAGCTGCTGGAAAAGGTGGCCTGGTTTGATGCCATCGGCCAGCAGACGCGCAGCATCAAGCCTTCCCGGCTTATCATGCTGTTCAATACGAAAGCCATAGCATTCGACCGGATGGGTCAGCGGAAAGGCTGTTACACGGAAGTGCTCATCGTTGAAGATTTCTCCGGCAGTAATTTCCACAATCTCCAGCGGAAAACAGAGCCAGGAACCGCTGAGACTGAGGGTGGTTTCCACAAAGGCTTTAATCCCGGGCGGTCCATAAAGCGTGATGGGATCTTTGTTGCCACTCATTGACCGGCTGGTCAGCAATCCCGGCAGGCCAAAAACATGGTCGCCATGCAGATGGGTAATAAAAATTTTCTCCAGCCTGGCTGGCTTGACCGGACTGCGCATTATCTGATGCTGCGTGCCTTCCCCACAGTCGAACAACCAACTGCCACCGCGCGCTGGCGGTAGATTTAAGGCAATACTGGTGACATTACGCAGGCGGCTCGGTGTGCCTGCGCCGGTGCCTAAAAATAGCAGTTCCATCCGTCTTCCCTCTGCGCGTTGCTTAGCAAGCCCCGATTATTACCGATTTTTCTGCACTCCGCCCTATCACAATCATAGGTGCAATCTTTGCGGGATGGACCCGAGTAACGCTACACTAACGCCAGTTTACTTCACCGACTTATTGGAACATTCCCGATGACCAGACATTATGACTACCTTGCTATTGGTGGCGGCAGCGGCGGCATCGCCTCTGTAAATCGCGCTGCCATGTATGGACAAAAGTGCGCGCTGATCGAGGCAAAAGATCTGGGCGGTACCTGCGTGAATGTCGGATGTGTGCCGAAAAAAGTGATGTGGCATGCAGCGCAAATTGCCGAAGCAATCCATCAGTACGGCCCGGACTACGGTTTTGATACCACCGTAAACAGCTTCAACTGGAATACGCTGGTTAAAAATCGTAGCGCCTACATTGACCGCATCCATACCTCTTATGACAACGTGTTGGGCAAAAATAAGGTTGAGGTAATCAAAGGTTTCGCCCGCTTTATTGATGCACACACCGTGGAAGTTAACGGTGAGAAGATCACTGCGGACCACATTCTGATTGCCACCGGTGGCCGTCCCAGCCAGCCTTCAGTGCCTGGTGCAGAATACGGTATCGATTCTGATGGCTTTTTCGAGCTGAATGCCCTGCCGAAACGCACCGCCGTGGTGGGCGCTGGTTACATCGCGGTTGAAATTGCGGGCGTGGTCAACGCTCTGGGTTCTGAAACTCATCTGTTCGTGCGCAAACATGCCCCGTTGCGTTCTTTCGATCCGTTGATCGTTGAAACGCTGGTTGAGGTGATGAACACCGAAGGCCCAACGCTGCACACCGAGTCTGTGCCAAAGGCGGTAATCAAAAATGCCGACGGCAGCCTGACTCTGCAACTGGAAAACGGTAAAGAGCAGACCGTTGATTGCCTGGTATGGGCGATTGGTCGCGAACCGGCGACTGATAATCTGAACCTGGAAGCGACCGGTGTAAAGCTGAATGAAAAAGGCTATATCAACGTCGATAAATATCAGAATACCAGCGTCGCGGGCATTTACGCGGTGGGTGATAACACTGGCGCAGTCGAATTGACGCCGGTCGCGGTGGCAGCGGGTCGTCGCCTGTCTGAACGCCTGTTTAATAACAAACCGGAAGAGCACCTGGATTACAGCAACGTCCCCACCGTGGTCTTCAGCCATCCACCAATTGGTACTGTTGGCCTGAGCGAACCCGAAGCCCGTGAGCAATACGGGGATGACCAGGTGAAAGTGTATAAATCCGCTTTCACCGCCATGTATACCGCTGTGACGCAGCATCGCCAGCCGTGCCGTATGAAGCTGGTTTGCGTCGGAAAAGATGAGAAAATTGTCGGTATTCACGGCATCGGTTACGGTATGGACGAGATATTGCAGGGCTTTGCGGTGGCGCTGAAAATGGGCGCAACCAAAAAAGATTTCGACAATACCGTAGCGATTCATCCGACTGGTGCGGAAGAATTTGTCACCATGCGCTGATTCAGCTTCTCGCCCGCAATCATGCTGATTGCAGTTCTCGGCGGTTACGCAACGCATGTTAATGCGCGCTGAACAGGGACGCAGAGAGAATTTTCAGTCACACAGGGGCCCATAATCAGGGCCCTTTTTTTCTTCCCGCCCAATCATGCCTTTCAAAGCAACGAGTTGCATATTGACCTACGCTTATCAGCGGAAGCAATGTCGTGCCCTGACCGTCACGTCCCGTAATCCTCGACAAAATGAAAGGAATTAACTATCACACCCGTAGTTTTATACAGGTAGGACTTATCCGGAAAGGCATTTATCGTACCAAGACATCAGAACATCTTAAAAAATGGAGCTTATTCATGAGTACGCCAACCGATTCACAAGACACCTCCGCTGCGGGAAAATGCCCCTTTCATCAGGGCAAACAGGAACAGCATGCGGGTGGCGGCACGACCAGCCGTGACTGGTGGCCCAATCAATTACGCGTGGACCTGCTCAATCAACACTCTGAACGTTCTAATCCGCTGGGCAAAAGTTTTAACTATCGTCAGGAGTTCAGCAAGCTCGACTATTTTGCGCTGAAAGGTGACCTCAAAGCACTGCTGACTGATTCTCAACCGTGGTGGCCAGCCGACTGGGGCAGCTATATCGGTCTTTTCATCCGTATGGCCTGGCACAGTGCGGGGACCTACCGTTCTGTCGATGGCCGTGGCGGCTCCGGACGCGGTCAGCAGCGCTTTGCGCCATTAAACTCATGGCCGGATAACGTCAGCCTTGATAAGGCCCGCCGCCTGCTGTGGCCGGTCAAACAGAAGTATGGTCAGAAAATTTCCTGGGCTGACCTCTATATTCTGGCCGGTAACGTGGCGCTGGAAAGTGCCGGTTTTCGCACCTTCGGTTTTGGTGCCGGGCGCGAAGACGTCTGGGAGCCGGATATGGATGTGGACTGGGGAAGTGAAAAAACCTGGCTGGAGCATCGCCATCCTGAATCTCTGGCCCAGGCTCCGTTGGGTGCCACCGAAATGGGTCTGATTTATGTTAACCCTGAAGGGCCTGAACACAGCGGCGATCCTGCTTCAGCAGCCCCGGCGATTCGGGCGACCTTCGGCAATATGGGTATGGATGATGAGGAGATTGTTGCTCTGATTGCAGGTGGTCATACGCTGGGTAAAACTCACGGTGCTGGCGAAACCAGTCATGTCGGAGCCGATCCGGAAGCCGCCTCGATTGAATCACAAGGCTTCGGCTGGTCAAGCACGCATGGAAGTGGCTCAGGCGCAGATGCCATCACCTCTGGTCTGGAAGTGGTATGGTCACAAACACCGACGCAGTGGAGCAATTACTTTTTCGAAAACCTGTTCAAATATGAGTGGGTGCAGACACGTAGTCCGGCGGGAGCCATTCAGTTTGAGGCGGTTAATGCTGAAGAAATTATTCCCGATCCATTCGATAAGGCTAAAAAACGTAAGCCAACCATGTTGGTTACCGACCTGACATTACGTTTCGATCCGGAATTCGAAAAAATTTCCCGCCGTTTTCTTAACAACCCACAGGCGTTTAACGAAGCGTTCGCCCGCGCCTGGTATAAGCTGACTCACAGAGATATGGGGCCTCTGGCTCGCTATATTGGACCGGAAGTGCCGAAAGAAGCGTTAATCTGGCAGGATCCGCTGCCGCAGGCGGTTCATCATCCTGACAATGCAGATATTGCCAATCTGAAAACGGCTATCGCGCAATCCGATCTGTCCGTCAGCGAACTGGTTTCTGTTGCCTGGGCGTCAGCGTCCACTTTCCGGGGTGGTGACAAACGTGGCGGTGCAAATGGTGCCAGACTGGCGCTGGCACCACAACGCGACTGGCCGGTGAATGCAAATGTGGCGCGTGCGGTGTCCGTGTTGCAGGGCATCCAGCAGGCATCCGGCAAAGCTTCGCTGGCTGATATTATCGTGCTGGCGGGTGTGGTTGGCGTTGAGAAAGCCGCGCAGGCCGCGGGCGTTAACATTTCCGTTCCTTTCGCGGCAGGACGGGTAGATGCAAGCCAGGATCAAACCGATATTGATCTTTTCGAACTGCTTAATCCAGCTGCTGATGGCTTCCGCAACTATCGTCGCGTCTTCAATAGTGCTTCTACCGAGGAGTTGCTGATTGATAAAGCGCAGCAGCTTACGCTGACCGCACCTGAACTGACCGCCCTGATTGGTGGCCTGCGCGTTCTTGGCGCTAATTTTGACGGCAGCCAGCATGGTGTGTTCACGCAAAGCGCGGGCATACTCAGCAACGACTTTTTCGTTAATCTGCTGGATATGGGTAATGAATGGAAAGCGACCGGCAGCAGCAACGAGATTTTTGAAGGACGCGATCGACTCACCGGGGAGGTGAAATTTACCGCTACCCGCGCAGATCTGGTATTTGGATCTAACGCAGTGCTGCGTTCCGTGGCGGAAGTTTACGCCAGCAGTGATGCCAAAGAGAAGTTCGTTACTGACTTCGTAGCGGCATGGAACAAGGTAATGAATCTGGATCGTTTCGATTTGGCGTAACGTTCACCAGGAGGGGCCTCTCGCCCCTCCTGGCTTATCAGCCTCAGCTACCTGAATCAGATTCCGGTTGTGATCGCCTTTCCTGTTTAAGCTCAGGCTGCATCTTTTCTCAACCTTCTCCTTTTAAATTCAACCTCGCCCATGAAGTCTGTCAGATAACAAAAGATCAATGAGCAATAAGACGATGTTGAACTGTGCGTGAATATTTCTGATGTCTCTTTTTTCTTCAGGGAAGCTATGGTTAACAGACACGGCATGACCTGAGGAAAAGAACATGAGTACATTTACGGCACAGGATGGTACACAGATTTATTTTAAAGACTGGGGTAAAGGTAAACCTGTCATTTTCAGCCACGGCTGGCCGCTGGATGCGGACATGTGGGACAGCCAGATGTATTTCCTGGCAGAACGCGGCTTTCGGGTGATCGCCTGGGATCGTCGTGGCTTTGGTCGTTCAGATCAGCCCTGGCAAGGTTATGATTACGATACTTTTGCTTCAGACATTAATGACCTGTTGCAGCATCTTGATCTGCGGGATGTCACTCTGGTGGGCTTTTCTATGGGCGGTGGCGACGTCAGCCGCTATATCGGGAAGTATGGTACAGATCGGGTGGCCAGTCTGGTGCTGCTGGGCGCAGTCACACCCCTGTTTATAAAGACGGATGACCATCCTGAAGGCGTTGATAAATCAGTCTTTGACGAGATTAAGGCCGGATTAATCAAAGATCGGGCACAGTATATCAGTGACTTTGCCACGCCCTTCTACGGCCTGAATAAGGGGATGTCGATTTCTGACGGCGTATTAACACAGACGCTGAATATGGCCTTGCTGGCTTCCCTTAAGGGAACACTTGACTGTGTCACCGCATTTTCTGAAACCGATTTCCGGCCGGATATGACCAAAATTACCGTGCCAACGCTGATAATTCATGGCAGTAACGATCAGGTGGTGCCCTTCGAAGCCACCGGTAAGCTCGCCGCTGAGATGATTAAACAGTCTCAGTTAAAAATTTATGACGGTGCGCCGCACGGTTTTGCCGTGACCCATCAACAGCAGCTGAACGAGGACCTGCTGGCCTTTCTTAACTCTCTGTAATCAAAATGAAAAAAAGGGGCCACCGGCCCCTCTTTGTACGCATCTGGAATGAAAGTCTGGCTGTTTTTTAAAGATTCCGCACCGATGACGGAAAAATGAAGGCAGCGCAGGGAATCGTTACTTATCCTGCGGACGCAGCGAGATCTCTCCTCCTACCCATGATTTCACGATGCCATCCTGCTCCAGTAGTAATCCACCCTGCTGATCGATGCCTCTGGCAATGCCAGGGATTTCACGGTCGCCTATCAGTAACTTCACCGGACGATCGATAAAATTATCCAGCGCTCTCCAGCGGTCGATAAACGGAGCCAGTCCCTCACTTTCGAACAATGTCAGCGACTGGCGCATTTTGTTTACCAGCCTGGCAGTCAGCAGGTTGCGGTCGATATCAACACCTGCTTCATGCAGGTTAATCCATCCCTGATTGACGATAGTCGTATCCGGCGAGCGCATCGCCAGGTTAATGCCTGTTCCCATCACGATTTGCGCCGCATCGCCCGTTTTCCCCGTTAGTTCTACCAGGATACCCGCCAGTTTACGATCGTGCAGATAGAGGTCATTTGGCCATTTTACCCGTACATCACTGGCCCCTGACTCCTGTAATACTTCGGCGGTGACAATGCCAATCACCAGGCTCAATCCCATCGCGGCAACCGGGCCATGCTCCAGACGCCAGTACATCGAAAGATAGAGGTTGGAGCCAAAGGGTGAAAACCACTGCCTGCCGCGGCGGCCCCTTCCTGCCTGCTGATATTCAGCAACACAGGCATCTCCGGATTGCAATTGATCCATTCTATCCAGCAGATACTGATTGGTGGAATCAATCACCGGTATTACGGCCAGGCGACCATCAACCAGCTGCGCAGTAATCGTTTGTTCATCCAGCAACTGGATCGGCGCTGGCAAACTGTAGCCTTTCCCCACCACGGTAAACACATCTATGCCCCAGTCTTTCAGGGTCTGAATATGTTTATTGATTGCAGCCCGGCTCATACCCAGCTGTTCACCCAACTGCTCGCCCGAATGAAACTCGCCATCCGCTAACAGCCTGATTAATGCCAGAGGAACGATATTCGCTTTCATGAAATTACCTTAACCGCATCCTTTTCTCCTGTAGCACCAATAAAGCGTACTTCAGGCTCAAGCCAGACGTTAAATTTGCTCCCAACGCGCTGTCGCACCTCATGTGCCAGCGCCACAATATCGCTACTGCTGGCCTGTTGCTGGTTGATCAGAACCAGCGCCTGCTGCCGATGCACGGCAGCTCCCCCCACACAAAATCCTTTCAGGTTACAACGATCAATCAGCCAGCCAGCCGCCAGTTTGACCGTGCCATCAGCCTGAGGATAAAGCGGAGCGTCAGGATAATTTTTTAACAAAGAATCAGCAAAAGCCGCATCAACAACCGGGTTTTTGAAAAAACTGCCGGCATTTCCAGTGGTACGAGGATCGGGCAATTTACTGCTGCGCATATGACAGACGGTATCGAAAATCTGCTGTGCCGTAATCGTAGTCGGATCAGATTTACTGAGTTCACCGTAAGTCGTCACCGGTTGCCACGCTTTTTTCAGCTTAAGTCCGACGGCAATAATGGCATAGCCTGTCTGGTAGTGATGCTTGAATATGCTGTCGCGATAACCAAACTGACACTCTTCCGCTGACAAACGCCGCGTTTCACCAGAGGTAAGTTTCAGCACATCAACATATTCACAGACAGTTTTCAGTTCCACACCATAAGCGCCAATATTCTGGATCGGTGCGGAGCCAACACAGCCAGGAATCATCGCCAGATTCTCTAAACCGGAGAAACCATTTTCCAATGAGTACTGCACCAGATTATGCCAGTTTTCACCGGATGCTACGTGCAAATGCCAGGCCTCATCGCTCTCTTTAACGTGGATGCCTTTCAGACGATTGACAATCACAACACCCTGAAAATCTTCCAGAAAAAGAATATTACTTCCCTCTCCGAGTAAAAGAGCGGGCTGCTGATTCTTCTGGCTGGTTTGCCAGGCATTAATCAGCTCAGCGGTGGTTTCGGCCACCACAATTTGTTCTGCTTTGACATCGAGATTGAAGGTATTAAAGGGTTTCAGAGAGGGGGACTGGCTGGACATCAGATGGCCTTAACAAATTTGACTGCCGCCAGTTTACCTGATCGATCGGTCAGTAAGGCTTATTTTTTTACATCTTCAGAGGAAAAAGTCGGCCCGGGAAGGAGGTATCCGCTTTTTACCGCGACACAACGCAAAAAACCCCGGCCTTCCGGTCGGGGTCTTCGCTTTATATGATGCCTGGCAGTTCCCTACTCTCGCATGGGGAGACCCCACACTACCATCGGCGCTACGGCGTTTCACTTCTGAGTTCGGCATGGGGTCAGGTGGGACCACCGCGCTACGGCCGCCAGGCAAATTCTTTGTGCTCGGAACGAATCTTTTACGCCGATGCTGCGTTGGCTGCGCTTGTAAAGTCAGTC
>NZ_JFHN01000013.1 GCF_000590885.1 Erwinia mallotivora | reverse complement strand
CTCACGTAACAAGGTACAGATGTGCTCAAAAGGCCAATGTCGTGAGCGTCCTGCAGGTAAAGATTTCAGACCTTCAGCACCCGACAGTGTGAACCAGTGGATCCAGCGCCCGACGGAAGAACGAGCACAACAGAGTGTTCTGGCAACGTTGCTGACACTGTCACCCCGATGCAACCTCAGCATAGCGGTAAGCCTGCGGGCATGATTTTTATCACGTGTTCGCTGAATCGCTTTTTGCATCAGGCGTCGTTCGCCACGGGGTATTGGTGCTATGATCGGCATCGCTCAGTCCGGTTGGTGATTTGTTTTGATTTGGCGATTGATCAGATCGCACAATCCGGGCTGAGTTCCCTTAAAGTGATCTACTATTCCGCGCAGCTATTTAGGTTCTAGAAGTTCTTCAATAAATAAAGTTTTAGAAGATAAAATTTCTGAAGTAGATATATTGATTTCAAAAGCTAATGATGCTCTGGGGAACGCCTCAACTATTAAACTCGGAGGGCACTTTAAAGATCAGTATGAAAAATCTAAAAAGGGGGCCATTATATGGGCTTTAATAGGTGGTGCATTTTTATTAGGTGCTATAATAGAATGTCTTCTTGCCGTTTTTCTCACTGATAGTTTACCAAATATTAATGATGGTAATTTGCATTATCTCATTTCGAGGCTTTTAATAGCACCTCTTTTCTTAATTGGAACTTGGTTTTGCGCTAATCAATATGTCAAACAAAAAAACATCATTGAAGATTATGCTTACAAGAAAGTTTTGTCATTATCACTACTTTCAATCAAAGACGAAATAGAAAAAACGGGAGCGGATAACACTACTGAGTTTATAAGGGCAGTACAAAATGAAATCATGAAATCCCCACTTGAATCGTTAAATAAAAAACATTATAACAATGAAGTAAAAATGTTAAAAGGTATACACGTTCATGCAATGAACTCAATGATATCTAAATTAGATGGTAAAAATAAAAAAAAGCATAAAAACAAAGATGCTGATGCTAAATAAAATATACATTAATTATTAGAATTTAAAATGCGCCACATCTGGTATCATAAAGTGATATGGCTATTTTATCGCCACTTTGTATAGTGACTTATAGATAATGAAAGTGATAATTAGTATTCGGTCTTTTTTTATCTTTAATTAGAGGGTTAACATAAAGATTGCAACATGTTGACGATGCGGTCAGCAACGTAAGAGCCTGCCAGCGAGCACTGCACCAGGCAAAAGTCTTTTTGTTATTACTCAGGAGGAGATAATCTGTATATCTGCCAAAAATATTCAGCCATCGGGCGGTGCAAACTTTCAGCCTCATTACCAGCTGTAACCAGTTGGCAGCGCCCGATGACTTAACGGGAAATGATGGAGCAGTTATCACCGCGCTCATCGAGCTGTGTGCGTTCCTGTCGTTGCTGCATAAGCTCACTACCGACCAGGCTTTTTCACTGAATGCTTATTCTGCAAACGGCGCTGTACTAATATCAGACTCTTTAGCAGTATTCAGGACATAAAATTTCTGAACGGGAAGAAGCATTATAAAGGGTGCATACCGTTTATATTCAGCAGATATTATTTCGTTATCGACCTTGCTTATAAGGGAAAATGGCCACCAATACTCATCTCATCAGAACCAAAATCAGGCGTTCCCCCCTGCCGGACACGTATTTTCTCTTCTTTCGTTGGCTTGTGAGTATCAGCTCTGCTGGGTAACTTTCCGGGTGCCGTGCTACAGCCGAAGCCCTGACATATCTCACCCGAAGAGGGGTGGGGCTGGTGTGGATCAGAAGAACAGGCGGAGAGTAATGTGCTGAGAATTAGCAGCATAATCGCTTTCATAAATATCGAAAGTTCCTTTTCATTCAGAATAAAGACAGCATTTTATTATTTCGACGTTTTTATCTGATCGTCGGAGTTATTAATTGTGGAAAATTATTTAAATTACCCACTATCAGTGCAGAAATACCCTGGCGGAAACAGGGTGCGGAAGGCAAACCACTTATCCAACAATCAGTAAATGAACCAGCCTTGCCAGTACTTCAATAATCAGTGCGCTCCCGAGGGACAGCAGTGCCAGCACAAAATAAAACTGCTTTTGATTGTTCATTTATGTCATTTCCTGAACCCTGAACCCTGAACCCTGAACCCTGAACCCTGAACAAAAATAGAGTCCATCAGTTAAACAAACCGTCAACCTGAGCAAGATTGATGATAATCCATACCTGACGTGAATGGGTGTAGCCATCGACAGGCATGTCATCAGATACGTGCTATCAACACCCGTTGCAGCACAACGGGTATTCACAGGCGAGATGATAAATCGTCAGGCAACAGGTTCCGCGCTGGCTAAAATCAGCCAGATGATTAAGGCACTAACTCGCCCCCGGCCTGACGGCAAGTCCTTATGGCGTGGCCAGTTTGCCGTCACGCACCAGTTCACGGGGATAACTGTTTTTAATCCTGTTTCCCACCTTTTTAGCCAGCCCGACAGGGTGATGCTGGTGGGTAAGCAGTACTTCATCGGCGGGTATTTCCCGCTCAGGGTAGATATCACGCCCGCGATACCACTCTTCCGCCTCGCCGGTGATCAGTTCGAATCGGTTGGCGGCCAGCGGCTGTGCCAGTGCAGTCACCGCTTCATGTTGCCAGCGATAACCTTTGGAGAAGACCTCTGCCAGTTTCAGCCCGATACGTGAGAAGCGGACTTTGCCCAGCATGGGCTCGATGGCATGTGGAAATAACCAGAGTTCTTTATCACGTTGCCACAGACGATGAGTGTCACTGTTCCAGCCCAGACCGGATTGCATGGCAGCAGCAATCACCGCCTGTTCTTCTGCCGGTTTCAGTGGTGCAAAGGGAAATTTACCCATTTTGTATCCGGGCGGGGGGAGCAGCGGCACTGAGCGGCGTTTTCGCAGCCGGGCTACAAAAAAGCCTTCACTGTCATAAATTTGCGGGAAAACATGCAGAAAGCCTTCCTGCGTGCAGGCCCGATGCGCCTCAGGAAAAAGCGTGTTGAGCGGTTCGATTTCTACCGCATCGGGGAAAGTCGCCATCAGCCAGGCAATCACCTGCTGGTTTTCAATCGTGTTCAGCGTACAGGTGGAGTAGATCATCGTACCGCCGGGCCGCAGAGCGTGAAAGGCACTGAGGATCAAATCCCGCTGGGTCGCCGCTATTTCTGCGGTACTTTCAGGCGTCCAGTTACGCAGGGCATCGGCATCTTTACGGATTACGCCCTCACCAGAGCAGGGCGCATCCAGCAGAACGGCATCGAAAGTTTCTGGCAACGCTGCGCCAAAAACCCGTCCGTCAAAGTGGGTTATTGCCGTATTGGTGACGCCACAACGGCTGAGACTGGCATGTAATACTTTTACCCGACTGGCTGAGAACTCATTGGCGACAACCGTGCCGTGAGTCGACATCTTTGCGGCCAGTTGGGTGGTTTTGGAACCCGGTGCGGCGGCCATATCCATAACCCGCTCAGGCTGGCAATCGCGGGCAAACAGCGCGCTGACCGGCAGCATTGAGCTGGCCTCCTGAATATAGAATAAACCGGCCAGGTGCTCAGCCGTACTGCCCAGAGACAGGGTGTCGACATCCTCACGCGACAACCAGAAGCCTTCTTCACACCAGGGAATGGGAGTGAGAGTCCAGCGCCAGGGCGCAACCAGAGCCAGAAAGTTGGGCACGCTGATTTTCAGCGTATTAACCCGCAAACTGCGGCGCAGTGGCTGCTGACTGATGGCGATAAACCGATCAAACTGCGCGGGATCGGGCAACAGCTCCCGCATCTGTGCAAGAAAAGCGTCAGGAAAGTAAAGCGAAGAAGAGCAGGGCACTGGGAAGGTTCCGTCTGACAATAGAAGTGAAGTGGGGGGAGTTTAACACAGCCTTTGCCGGGAAAAAAAACGGGCAGTCGTGTTGACTGCCCGTTGGCATTAATTAGCCGGAAGTGCGGTGCCCCATTTCCGCCAGTCTTTCGGCTCTTCATCCTCCAGCAGGAAATGCTTGCCGGATGTCGCCTGCGGTGCCAGCGGGACGGTCGGCGGTGTGGCAAAGGCAATACCGCCCTGAATAAACTGCTGGAAGGTGCCGGTTTTCACCACCCCGCCAATCAGGCCGAACTTCAGATTGTAGCCAGACGCCAGCCAGAAGATGGAGTTATTGCGCACCAGATGCTGATACTTTTTGCTGATACGCAGGGTGATTTGCACCCGGTCAGCCATTGCGCCCAGCGACGTCCCGGTTACCGTTCCTACTTCGATACCACGGAACAGCACCGGCGTTCCCACAGACAGCGAGCCGCCTTCCGGTGCATCCATTACCACATTGAGTCCGTCAAGATAACGCGCATCTGTAATGGTTGATTCCTGAAGTTCAAAGCTGCGCTGACCGTGGCCTTTTCCGGGATCAACATTGATATAAGGCTGAAGCAGTGTGTCCAGATGACTGACTCCGGCGGCGGAGATCTCAGGTGAGACCACCGAGAAGCGGCTGCCCAGACGAGCGAAGTCCTGCACGTACTCCGGATAGAGCACGGCTTTAGCAATCACCTGGTTTTTATCCGGGCTCAGCGCCAGCGATTCCAGCTGCCCGATGGTGATGCCAAGATAACGAATCGGCATACCGGGGGAAAGTTTACTGGCATCGAAGGTATGGAGTGTAATCTGGCTGCCGACTGCCCGGGCAGCGGTTTCCGAGGCATACAGCACGCGTTTGTCTCTGCTGGTCAGCCCCGCGCCTGCTCCGGTCAGATTATCAAAACTGATTGCGCCTTTCAGGGCCCGATTCAGCGGTGAGGCCTGCACGGTCAGACCGCTGCCGTTCAGCTGCACGCGCGCGCCGCCTTCAGACCAGAAGACGCTGTTAGGCGTCAGCAGTTTGCGGTACTGCGGTTTAATATGAACCTTTACATCAAACTGATTGGCCTGGGGTATCACCTCAACGATTTCACCGACCTGGAATTTCCGGTACAGCACTATGGAGCCGGCCTGAATATCCGGCAGGCTGTTGGCGGTCAACGTCAGGGTGGTGGGTAACTGATTGGTGGTGATCCCTTCTTCTGCCTTTTCTGCATTGGCGTACAGCGGATAGCTGCTTTTAACGCTGCCTTTGCTGCCGGGGTCGAGACGGATGCCGCCATCAACCCACTCGCCTGCGCTGGCACCCAGCACCTCCATGCCGTCCAGACCAAATTTGACGTCCAGTCGACTGTTGATAATAAATTTACTGTCTCCGTGAACCAGTTGGCGGTAATCGGGGGCGATAGCAATCACAAAGCTGACGCCCTGTTCATTCAGTTGCCGACTGACGACCTGGCCAATGTGCATACCATGCAGCACAA
The DNA here is from genome assembly GCF_000590885.1 of Erwinia mallotivora. GTDB lineage: Bacteria > Pseudomonadota > Gammaproteobacteria > Enterobacterales > Enterobacteriaceae > Erwinia > Erwinia mallotivora. The sequence continues at coordinate 56,813 of NZ_JFHN01000013.1, read as the reverse complement.
CGGGCTGACCTGCATCGATGCCGTAGCTTTCCGGAGCCGTCAGCGTGACCGCCAGCGTGGCAGGCTGCTGGAGCAGTGACTCATTACTTTTCAGTACGGTGAAATGGTCCTGTGGTTCGCCTTCTCCGGGAATTAACTCCAGCGTGTTACCGGTCAGTAGCGCGCTGAGGCTGGTGTCGGTCAGGCTGACTTTGGGACTGCGCATTTCAATTCGCGTGCCGGTACGCATCAGACCGGTGACCGATGGGTCGATGGTCAGAGAGCCGGTCACTTTGCCGTCGGATTGCAGCGTCAGGCCAGTCAGGGTGCCAACTTCCAGCCCCTGGTACATCAGCGGCGTACTGTTCGCTTTCAGGTTTTTGCCGTCAGGCAGATCAAGAGTGATATTTACCCCGCGCTGGCTGTGAGCGAGGTCGGGATACAGGTCATAGTTGTCGTCGGTTTTGGCCTGCGGCGATTGTTCTGGCGAATCGAAAGCAATGGCACCATTTACCAGCGCGGCCAGGCTTTCCAGTTGAACTTTAGCACCGCTCAGGCTGACATCGGCTTTGACCCCCGAAACGTTCCAGAAACGACTGTCCTTTTTCACCAGATTAGTGAAGCGACGTTCGATCAGCACATCCACCGTGACGTCCTGATTGCCCGAATTAATGCTGTAGTCATAGACCCGCCCAACAGGAATTTTATGGAAATAGACCAGCGAGCCGGAATTGAGTGAGCCAAGGTCTGGCGTGTGCAGATGAATCAGCATTTCGCCAGCGTTGACCCGGTATTTGGGCTGGGTATCCAGCGCCACAAAGGTGTCACGGGGTTTCCCCTTACCGGGCACCATGCCAATATAGTTACCGCCCACCAGAGCATCGAGTCCGGATACCCCGGCCAGAGACGCTTTTGGCGTCACCAACCAGAACTGGGTATCCTCGCGTAGCGCGTCTTTCATGTCGCTTTTGATACTGGCTTTAATTTTTATCGTGCGCAGATCGTCGGTCATGCTGATCCCCTGCACCAGACCGACCTCCACCCCCTGATAACGCACCGGCGTTCTGCCCGGCACGATGCCATCAGCCGAGGCAAAATCAATGGTGACGGTGGTTCCGCGCTCCTGATAATTAGTCCAGACCAGCGAGCCTGCAATCAGCAATGCAATAAAAGGCAGCAGCCAGAACGGTGAAATCTTACGCCTGCTTTTGATGCGTGCGTTAGTCGGTGTAGTCGGCGTTTCCTGTTGCATGTGCATCCCAAAGTAAACGGCTATCCAGCCACTCAACGGCAAGGATAGTGAGTATAACCGCTGCGCCAAAATAGAAGGCAGCCGGTCCCATGGTAAAAGCCAGCAGCTGATCGCGATTGACCAGCGACATGGTGAGTGAAATGACAAACAGATCGAGCATTGACCACCGGCCTACCCAGGTAACCACCCGTAGCAGACGCACCCGGGTTTTCAGCCCCTGTTCACAATTAAAATGAATGCTGATTAACAACGTGACCAGCACAATGACTTTAGTAAAAGGCACCAGAATACTGGCAATAAAAACCACGGCGGCCACCGGAACATTTCCGGAAGCCAGTGACATGATGCCGGAAAGAATGGTGTCCTGTTGTTTTGCACCGTTGAGATAAATGACGGAAATCGGCAGCAGATTAGCCGGGATCAACAGCACGATCGACGCGATTAACGCCGCCCAGGATTTTTGCAGGCTGTAACGACGTCGGAAATAAAGAGGCGTGTGGCAGCGCGGGCAACGGCCACGATCGTCCGGCAACCCGGTGTGATGGCAACTCAGACAGACCTGCAACTGCTCAGGTGTGACATGGGGCTGTAGTTGCGGATAAAAGCGATGCCAGAGTTGCTCAACATTGGTATGAATAAGCGTTATCAGGCTGAGGACGGTCAGTGAAATGAATGCAACCAGCCCCGGCCCGGCCTGGATATCCGCGTAGTCTTTGACTTTTATCGACGCGACCGCAATACCCACCAGGTAAATATCCAGCATCACCCACTCTTTCAGCCGTTCAAGCATCAGTAATACCGGCCGCAGATTCATTCCCAGCCTGTTACCGAACCACAGCCAGGCAAAAGACGCCACCAGCGTTGCCGGTGCGCCGATAGTGCAGAAGGCGACCATTGCGGCGGTGATCACATCGCCCTGTTGGGCCATCTGAAGAATCCCCTCCAGCAGACTGGCGCGAATAGTGGTGCCCAGCAGGTGAACGGTCAGCAGTGATTCGTTAAAGGCAAAGGGCATCAGCAGCAGCATAGTGACAGCCATCGCCATCAGGCGGGTCATCGACCAGTCGCGGCCGTTAAGGATCCTCGCATTGCAGCGCGGGCAGTGCGCTGACTGGTCCGATTTAACATCTGGTAAGGAAAAAAGGGTATCGCATTGGGGGCAACGCTGATAACGTGCCTGAGGCAAAGCGTGGCTGATGGCGTATATTTTCATGATCCTGAACAGGGTGCTCCAGGCCCGGGCAACAGTTCAGGTGCAGGGCAGGGTTAAGTTTTCTGGTCGCCATAGCGATTAACGGACCCTACCTGGTCATGCTCACTTGCTCCTGGTGAATAAGGTTATATTAACTAACAGAATCATTCACCTTGTCTGACAGTATATTTAATGCTTATTTTTATCTGGCGTAACCGAAACGGTTACTGCGAGATGCTTTCACAATGGTTAAAAGATGACAAAAGCTGAGTATTATTCGGACCTGAATCGGGATTCAGGTGCACTTATTGCCGGGGAGAGCAGTTTTCTCGCGGTGTTGAGCAATTGCAGTGCTCTGTTGTATGAGCGTCTCGACGGCGTCAACTGGGTGGGTTTTTACCTGCTCACGGAAGCAGATACGCTGGTGCTGGGGCCTTTTCAGGGCAAAATTGCCTGCGTACGTATCCCGGTTGGCAAGGGCGTATGTGGCACCGCAGTCAGTGAGAACCGTGTTCAGCGGGTGGATGATGTCCATGCTTTCCCCGGTCATATTGCCTGCGATGCTGCCAGTAATGCTGAAATTGTTTTACCGCTGGTGGTTAACGGCCAGATTATCGGCGTACTCGATATCGACAGTGTGGAATATAACCGCTTCGACAGCGAGGATGAAAAGGGGCTGTCAACCCTTACTGCCGGGCTTTGCGAGGTACTTGCCGGGTCTGATGTGGAAAAATTTATTCACATGAAACGCAGCTAAAGCGCTGGATCACGTAGCATTTGCCGATGGTGTCATTATAATGACGCCTGTTCATGCCTGCGGCTTGTTGGCAACCCGTTGTAATCAGGAAATTTCATGGAAAATCAACCCAAGTTGAATAGCAGCAAAGAAGTTATTACCTTTCTGGCCGAACGCTTTCCTCAGTGTTTTAGTGCGGAAGGCGAAGCCAGACCGCTCAAAATCGGGATCTTTCAGGATCTGGTCGAACGCGTTCAGGGCGAAATGAATCTGAGTAAAACTCAACTTCGTTCTGCATTACGGCTTTACACCTCCAGCTGGCGTTACCTTTACGGCATCAAAGCTGGTGCGACCCGTGTTGACCTTGATGGTAATCCCTGTGGTGTTCTTGACGAGCAGCACGTGGAACATGCGCGTAAGCAGCTTGAAGAAGCAAAAGCGCGTGTACAGGCACATCGTGAGCAGCAGCAGGCGAAAAAACGTGAAGCGGGTGAAGAAACGGCTCCCCGCCGTCCACGCAAACCTGCCCGTAAACCTGCCGCAGAAGGTGAACGGCCGCGTCAGGCGCGCAACAAGCCGCAAAGTAACAGCGCAGAGCGTCAGCCAACAGCTGCCCCCAAGGCGTCTCCCCGCACCGCACCTGTCACTGATACCCGTGCTTTACAGGTGGGCCAGAGTATTAAAGTGACTGCGGGAAAAAATGCGATGGATGCAACCATTCTTGAAGTAACTAAAGATGGCGTCCGCGTCCAGCTGGCTTCTGGCCTTGCGATGATCGTGCGCGCAGAACACTTGCAGTTCTGAGACGGAGGCCAATCAGGGCATGAACAATTTTTTCAGAACCACCGTTATCGCTGGTCTGTTTCTGGCAGGTAATGTGTTTGCTGCCGATACCATTACGCGCGCAGATCAGATCCCGCAGCTCCATCAGGAGCCGCAGCATGCGACAGTCAGTGAACGCGTAACGTCACGCTTCACCCGCTCGCACTATCGTCAGTTTGATCTGGACCAGGCTTTCTCAGAGAAGATTTTTGCCCGCTATCTTAACCTTCTCGACTACAACCACAACGTTCTGCTGGCATCAGATGTCGATCAGTACGCCGGGAAAAAAACCACCCTCGGTGATGAACTGAAAAGCGGCAAGCTGGATGTATTTTATGATCTCTACAACCTTGCTCAGCAACGTCGCTTTGAACGCTATCAGTATGCGTTGACCGTACTCAACCGGCCGATGAGTTTCACCGGCAACGACACCATTGATATCGATCGCAGCAAGTCTCCGTGGCCCAAAAGCACCGCAGAGCTGAATCAGCTGTGGGATGCAAAAGTCAAATATGACGAGCTGAGCCTCAAACTGGCGGGAAAAAACGAGAAAGAAATTCGTGATGTCCTGACAAAACGCTATCAGTTCGCGATTCGCCGACTGGCCCAGAGCAACAGTGAGGACGTTTTCCAGCTGGCGATGACGGCCTTTGCCCGCGAAATCGATCCCCATACCAGTTACCTTTCACCACGCAATACTGACCAGTTCAATACCGAGATGAGCCTCTCTCTGGAGGGAATCGGTGCCGTGCTTCAGATGGATGATGATTACACGGTGATCAACTCGATGGTGGCGGGCGGACCGGCGGCAAAAAGCAAATCCATAACCGTTGGCGATCGCATTGTCGGCGTGGGCCAGCCCGGTAAGCCAGTGGTTGATGTCATCGGCTGGCGGCTGGATGATGTGGTGGCGCAGATTAAAGGTCCAAAAGGCAGCAAAGTCCGTCTGGAAATTTTACCTGCCGGTAAAGGCACCAAAACCCGGACCGTTACCCTGACGCGTGAAAAAATCCGTCTGGAAGACCGTGCGGTAAAAATGAGTGTGCACAATGTCGGCAAAGAAAAAGTCGGCGTACTGGATATTCCAGGATTCTATGTTGGTCTGACAGATGACGTGAAGGTGCAGTTGCAAAAACTGCAAAAACAGAACGTGGACAGCGTGGTAATCGATTTGCGCACCAATGGCGGGGGAGCGCTGACCGAAGCGGTTTCTCTTTCCGGCCTGTTTATTCCATCTGGCCCGGTGGTTCAGGTGCGTGATAACAACGGTAAAGTTCGCGAAGACAGTGACAACGACGGCATCGTCTATTACAAAGGTCCACTGGTGGTGCTGGTTGACCGTTTCAGTGCTTCAGCATCCGAAATTTTCGCCGCCGCGATGCAGGATTATGGCCGCGCGCTGATTGTCGGCGAACCGACCTTTGGTAAAGGGACGGTTCAGCAGTACCGTTCACTGAATCGCATTTACGATCAGATGCTCCGTCCGGAGTGGCCTGCTCTGGGATCCATCACTTACACCATCCAGAAGTTTTACCGGGTGAATGGCGGCAGTACCCAGCGTAAAGGGGTGACGCCAGACCTGCTGATGCCGACCGGTGTGGAAGCGGTGGAGACGGGAGAGAAGTTTGAAGACAATGCTCTGCCGTGGGACAGCATTAATGCTGCCACCTACAGCAAAACCGGTGATTTAAAACCGCTGGAGCCGCAGCTGATTAAAATGCATCAGGATCGGATCGCCAGAGATACGGAATTCCAGTACATCATTAAGGACATCGCGCGGTTTAACGCTAACAAGGACAAGCGCAACATCATCTCGCTTAATCTTGCCGAGCGTGAGAAAGAGAATCATGAAGATGATGCACTTCGTCTGGAACGAATCAACGCCCGTATGCAGCGTGAGGGCAAGAAGCCGTTAGCGAAACTCGACGATTTGCCTAAAGATTACAAAGAGCCCGATCCGTATCTTGATGAAACGGTCAATATTGCTAACGACCTGGCACAGCTTGAGAAAACCCAGGCGCCACCCACGGCAGCAAAATAACCCACAAAGCACAGCGAGAGCTGTGCTTTTTTTTTACCTGAATTTTCTTATTTCATGCGCAAACTTCACCTTTTCTGACAGCGATTTTCAGCACCGGAACACTGTGTTGCCAGAAAGTGTAAAGTTATGTTTTTTAAGTGAGTTAAATGGGTCCATAGCTTGAAATGTTTTGCAATGCCCATAGGATAGGGGCTGTTATAAGCATTTTTTGTTAACTGAGGAAGAAAAAATTTTATGATGCGTATTGCGCTTTTCCTGTTGACCAACCTGGGCGTGATGTTGGTTTTTGGGCTGATACTCAGCCTGACAGGGATCCAGTCAAGCAGTGTACAGGGCCTGATGATTATGGCGGGTCTGTTTGGCTTCGGCGGTGCGTTTGTTTCACTGCTGATGTCTAAATGGATGGCGCTACGTTCCGTCGGTGGCGAGGTGATTGAACAGCCGCGCAACGAAACGGAACGCTGGCTGATGCAGACCATTGCACAGCAGGCTCAGCAGGCGGGGATCGCCATGCCTCAGGTGGCCATTTATCACGCGCCGGACATCAATGCATTTGCCACCGGCGCGCGTCGTGATGCATCGCTGGTCGCGGTGTCCACCGGTCTGTTACAAAATATGAGCCGCGATGAAGCTGAAGCGGTGCTGGCCCACGAGATCAGCCATATCGCCAATGGTGATATGGTCACCATGACGCTGATTCAGGGTATCGTAAATACCTTCGTTATCTTCATTTCACGCATTATTGCTCAGATAGCCGCTGGCTTTCTCTCAGGCGATCGCGATGAAGGAGAGAGCAGCAACGGCAATCCGCTGGTCTATTTTGTGGTATCGATGGTGCTGGAACTGGTGTTTGGCATTATCGCCAGCATCATCACCATGTGGTTCTCACGTCACCGTGAATTTCACGCCGATGCCGGTTCTGCAAAGTTGGTGGGTCGTGAAAAAATGATTGCCGCCCTGCAACGTCTGAAAACCAGCTATGAGCCGCAGGAAGCCAGCACCATGATGGCGTTCTGCATCAACGGCAAATCGAAATCGTTGAGCGAACTCTTTATGTCGCATCCCCCGCTGGACAAGCGCATCGAAGCATTACGTAGCGGGCAATACCTGAAATAGTGGTAAAAGCTGCGCTGATAACGCTCAGCAGGTCCCTCACCATACCCTGTCAGCATCACTGTGCTGACAGGGTTTTTTACACTCAGGGCGTTCTGCTGATACGCAGCGCACTGACCACCGCAGCAACTGAGGCAAAGACCGCTGCTGTCAATAAAGAAGCATGAGTGCCCCGGGCATCAAACAAATTAAACATCAGTGCAACCAGCGCCGCGCCGCTGGTCTGACCAAGCAGGCGTGCAGTACCGAGCATACCGCTGGCTCCACCGCTGCGATGCCGTGGTGCAGAAGAGACGATGGTGTGGTTATTGGGCGACTGGAACAGACCAAAACCGGCCCCGCAAAGTGCCATGCGCCAGATAATATTCACATCGTCAGGTGCAGCAGGTAGCAGTGCCAGCGAAAGTAATCCACCCGCAAACATCGCCAGACCAATCGCGCCAAGAAGGCCTGCGTGGTAATGCTCAATCAGCCTGCCTGCAATGGGTGCCATCACCATTGTTGCCAGAGGCCAGGGGGTCAGCAACAGACCGGTTGCCACTTCATCACGTTGCAGCACGTTTTGCAGGAAAAAGGGCAGGGATACCATCGCCAGCATCTGGGCGCAGAACGAGCATACCGACGTGCCTATCGACAGGGAAAAAATCGGGATCCGCAATAAATCAACCGGTAAAAGAGGAAAAGGCAGGCGTAGCTGGCGGCGAATAAAGAAAAAACCCGTAACCAGCAGCCCTGCGATTTCTGCCAGAATCAGCCCGTTATTTTGTCGTTGAGCAAAACCACTGATAGCGGAAATCAGCAGGCCAAAGGTGAGGGCGTTCATAACAGCACTGGGGATGTCGAAGCGCTGTCCCTGACTTTTTTGGCTGTTTTCCGGAAGAAAACGCCATGCGAGAAAAAGTGCCAGCACGCCCACCGGGATATTGATCAGAAACAGCCATTTCCAGGAAGCAACAGAGAGCACCGCCGCTGCCACCGTCGGTCCGGCGGCAGTGGAAACGGCAACAATCAGCGAGTTGATTCCCATTCCCCGGCCCAGAAAACGTTGCGGGTAGATAATCCTGATTAACGCCGTATTGACACTCATCAGAGCGGCACCGCCGAAGCCCTGCATCACACGGGCCAGGGTGAGCATGCCGAGTGAATCTGAGAATGCACATAACAGTGAGGTGCAGGTAAACAGCACCAGACCGGACTGATAAATGCGACGGTAACCAAGAATATCCCCGAGAAAAGAGAGAGACAGCAGCGAAGTGATGATAGCCAGCTGATAAGCATTGATAATCCAGACCGACTCTGCCGGGCTGGCATGTAACTCGCGGGCGATGCTGGGCAGGGCAACATTAGCAATGGCACCGTCCAGCACGGCGACGGTGATGCCCAGCGCAATGGCCATGATAGCACCATAACGTTGGGGAACGGGCAGACCGTCCTGTGGTGATAATTGCGGCATAGTTTCGTATCAGAGGGAAGTGAGTACCACTATGCTAATGGTTTTCCGGGACTATTCCAGTATGACGCCCGGCTAAAACCATCAGCAGATGTAAATACGCTTATTTAATGGCAGATGTTGCAGCATTGACACAGCCAAACGTATACTGGAAATGCCGTTCCATTTTTTATAAAACAATCATAAAAGGTTTCAGTATGACGAAGGACGATATGGACAAACAGCCGGATTCTGTCTCATCGGTGCTGAAGGTTTTTGGCATCTTACAGGCGTTAGGCGAGGGCAGGGAACATGGCATCACTGAACTCTCACAGCGGTTGATGATGTCAAAAAGCACTGTCTATCGCTTTTTACAGACGATGAAAACGCTGGGTTATATTGCACAGGAAGGCGAATCAGAAAAATATACTTTGACGCTGAAACTGTTCGAACTGGGGGCGAAAGCCTTACAGAACGTGGACCTGATCCGTAGCGCAGACATACAGATGCGGGAAATCTCGCGGCAGACCCGCGAAACCATTCATCTGGGCGCTCTGGAAGAGGACAGCATTGTTTACATTCACAAAATCGACTCACTTTATAACCTGCGGATGTATTCCCGCATTGGTCGCCGTAATCCGCTGCACAGTACGGCAATTGGTAAAGTACTGCTCGCCTGGCGCGACAGGGCGGAAGTGCAGGAGATCCTTTCCGGCGTCGAATTCACCCAAAGTACGCCCCGTACGGTAAGCAGTGCCGAAGCACTCCTGCCTGTGCTGGACAGCGTGCGGGCGCAGGGGTACGGCGAAGATAATGAAGAACAGGAAGAAGGACTACGCTGCATCGCCGTGCCGGTGTTTGATCGTTTTGGCGTGGTTGTGGCGGGGCTGAGCATCTCTTTCCCGACGCTGCGTTTCTCCGAAGAGGACAAAAGCACTTATGTGAAGATGTTGCATCAGGCGGGAAGAATTATTTCTGAACAGATGGGATATCATCACTACGCATTCTGATAAAGCGGACCAGTTCAGCACTGGTCCGGCAGGTATCAGTTATCGACAACCTGGCTACTCTTTTTCAGCAATGGACAATCGGTCACGCCGATAATGCCGCTGTCACTGTGCAGATACTGTGCGCTAATCATACCCCGGGCGGTAAGATACTGACACTGAAGCCCCATTCCTGCGACATTTTTGCTGCTGCCGGCCAGAATTCCATAACCCGTAAACAGCATGGCCAGCCAGACAATCACCAGCAGTGCTGCGATGCGAACTAAAAATCTCATGGTTCCCCTTATTTTTTTCCAGACCGTTGTACCGGCGTTTCCGCCCTGCCGTCAGTCGCTGATATGCCAGCATATTTGCGATCAATTACGTAATTCGTTGCTGAGAATACACATTCCGACATGCTTTGCCTGTGTGAACCTTCCGAAATTTTCGTGATCTGGCTGTCAATTTACAGGTGAGCGGGTAAAATCCTCCCGTACCGGGCTCAGATTACAGAAAACATTGGCATTTTGAGGCACTTATGAACGAAATAGCAAGTGGTGCAATGGGGTTTGCATCAATCGGTTTTTCCGTCGCGCTGGTTATTGTCGGGCTGATTGCCTGGTTTTTCATTAACCGCGCCAGCGTGAAAGCCACTGAACAGGTGCGTTTACTCGAAGCAATACTGGAAGAACACAAGCGCCAGAACGCTTTGCTGCGCAGGATTACTGAATCCGTAGCAGAGACAGAGAAGCCTGAAGGCGAAAGCGACGATTTCACGCGTTTTATTCCGCAGCGGTAAACGCGCAACAGAAGGAATTTTCTTCAATGGCCTGGCACAATCCCTGGTACGACCCCGGTCAACCCCATCACACCCCTGAAGGTTTTTGCACTCCTGGTGCTGAAGAGCGACCACAAGGTGCTTTGCAACGCTGGCGCAGGGAACGCAAAAAGCAGGGATTGCCATTTCCTCCGGCTGGTGGCTATCAGCAGTTTACTCAGCAGTGGTGGCAACCAGCCGATTTGTCCGGGGTGGACGATGCCGTCTGGTGGTTAGGACATGCCTGTCTGTTATTGCGCTGCGCCGGTCGATATACGCTGATTGATCCTGCGCTGTCGGCGCGCGCCTCGCCGGTGAGTTTCTATGGGCCGCAACGCAAAACCCCTCCGCCTCTGCGTATCGAGGATTTACCCTCGCTACACAGCGTGTTGATTTCACATAATCATTACGATCATCTGGACAGACCGACCATCAAAAAAATCCTCAGACGTTTTCCACAGGTTGAATTTATTGTGCCGCTGGGGCTTGGGCCATGGTTTAAACGAAGGGGCGCAAAGCATGTCGTTCAACTGGACTGGTGGCAGCAGACATCGTCAGGTGAAATGACTATTCATGCAGTACCTGCCCGTCACTGGAGCATGAGAACATTATGGGATCGTAATCGTTCACTCTGGTGTGGCTGGGTTATTCGCTATCAGGCGCTGAATTTCTGGTTTACCGGTGACAGCGGTTTTGCTGAAGACTTGCTGGAGATCCCTCGTCGCCTTGGACCTTTCACCCTGGCGGCCCTGCCGGTGGGTGCCTATGCACCAAAATGGTTCATGCACGGACAGCATATGGATCCGGAGAGCGCCGTCCGGCTGCACCAGCAACTTGGAGAACCGCTGAGTATTCCCATCCACTGGGGGGTTTTTGAACTGGCAGATGAGTCACTGGATGAACCTCCACAGGTACTTTCTGCTGCGATGCAGGATGCGGGAATGGATCGACAACGCTTTCATGCATGGAAAATTGGTGAGCGACGCCTGTTGAATAACCTGAACCAGGAATAATCCTAAAGGGGTTGTATTTAACAATCCTAAAAATGAGATGCTCATATAATAAAACAAATCTGTTGATGGTGAGTCCGTTAATTAACACAATAAATGTCGCTTTTATTTGGGGCAGAAATAAATGCAGTCTCCTGATTTTGGTGCAATTTAAATTCAGATTGTACCAGCCGCTTCTTTTGTTTCAGTTGGTGCTGACCATGTGATGCATAAGGGTATGCTTTTTAAATGAAGTTTTTTGAGTAAGCTCTGCCATAATTGTGCAATAAATTCAGCGGTGGTTTCAGGAAGGGGCAGGGATAATTCATCCCGGTGAAGTTAAGTCTGGCATCAGGCGCTTCATGCGTTCAACAGGGTGCGGATAACCTCAACTTTAAAACCGGAGAAGGGGGAGCGTATTCTAATCTGAAGCAAGCTCTGGCTGACTGTTTCAATTCTGTGCTTCATCCCGAGAGCTGTTTAAAAATAACTTGCCATTAATTAACGAATATGTGATAACGCTTTCTGGGTTAAACGAGGTACAGTTCTGTTTATGTGTGGCATCTTCAGTAAAGAAGTTTCGAGTAAATACGTAAAGTTGAATACCGCTTCCTTGCCGAGCCTTAATTTGTGCCTCATGCAGTAGTGTCTCTGGTTTTTTCTGTACGTAAGCCTTCGGGCGAATAAACATTCTAAGGAATTTGTAAAATGGCAAAGATTAAAGGTCAGGTTAAGTGGTTCAACGAGTCTAAAGGTTTTGGTTTCATCACTCCTGCAGACGGCAGCAAAGATGTTTTCGTACACTTCTCTGCTATCCAGGGTAATGGTTTCAAAACTCTGGCTGAAGGCCAGAACGTTGAGTTCGAAATTCAGGATGGCCAGAAAGGCCCTGCTGCTGTGAACGTCACCGCAATCTAATTTTCGATCTGAGCCTGTATATTGCTCGCCTGGCGTGTAATTCAGGCACGAATTCGAATAAAAAAGCCTGGCCAGAAATGGTCAGGCTTTTTTATTTCCCTCAACAAACGTCCGGAGCAACGGAAAAGCCTTTTGCACAAGTGATTTTTGACCCCGCTAAGAAAATATGCCGTCCACTGAAGGTTTCCGGTACACTGCCGCCCTCAATCCTGCCAGAGGTGTGTTATGTCTTACCAGTGTCCCCTTTGCCAACAGCCCCTGTTTCCTGAAGCCACGGCCTGGCGCTGTGAAAACCGTCACCAGTTTGATCGGGCAAAAGAGGGCTATGTTAATCTGCTACCGGTCCAGCATAAAGGTTCCCGCCAGCCGGGCGACAGCGCTGACATGATGCATGCACGACGTGAATTTCTTGACGCCGGGCACTATCGGCCATTACAGCAAAAAGTATGTGAACGCCTCGAGGACGTGCTGCCAGCGTCGTCGCTGAGCCTGTTGGATATTGGCTGTGGTGAAGGCTATTACACTGACGAAGTCGCCAGGCGTCTACAGGCGAGGGGAGAGGCAAGGATTTACGGGCTGGATGTTTCACGAGTTGCTGTTCGTTACGCCGCCAGACGCTACCACAACGTGGAGTTTTGCGTGGCTTCCAGTCACCGACTCCCCTTTGCCGCCAGCCAGTTTGATGCGGTATTACGGATTTATGCTCCCTGCAAAGCTGAAGAGCTGTTTCGGGTAGTAAAAGATCGGGGATATGTGCTGACGGTCACGCCTGGCCCACGCCATCTGATTCAATTTAAAGAGCTTATTTACCAGGACGTGAAGCTACATGATGCCACTCCGGAAAAAATGGAAGGATTCACCCTTACCGCTGAGCACTCCCTTAGCTATCCGGTCACACTTAACAGTGAAGAATCAGCGGCACTGTTGCAAATGACGCCGTTTGCCTGGCGGGCGCGCCCTGAGGTCTGGGGAGTACTGGCGACCACCACTGAATTTACCTGTGAAACAGATTTTATCCTGCGCCTGTGGCAGCGAAACAGCGACGGATAACGCTCACGCCTGTTTGATCATAAACTGGTAGATATTGTCCAGATCGTCCAGCTTACTGACATGGATCAGCAGACGGCGATTTTCCAGCCCGACGAGCAGAATGCCATCTTCAGACAAATTCAGGCTTTTCATTCGCTCCCAGTGGATAAAAACACCGGCGTGGTAAAAGCCGGATGCTTTCAGCAGCAGCCTGGGCTGCCTGAACCAGAACAGATACAGCGCCATAAACGCCAGAAGCATCAGCAGGATACGGGTGACCGCTGAACCATGATGAATCACGTTCTGATAAATCAGGATGGCAATCAGCCCGACGAAAATCAGGCTGTCCAGCCGGTTCCTGCGTTTCAGTTGTACCTTCAGACCGGTTTTACCCTTCAGGCGGTCAATAATGACTTCATCCCAGATGGCATACAGCAGAAACAGGGCGATAAACAGTGCAATGACACAATCAGTCAGCGTCATCCTTCCTCCTGAAAAAAACCGACATCCTTTCAGTTAACACGATGTCGGTTGTTGCTAAACGAATGCCGGGATATCCGGCATCCCAATTACACGCCCAGCAGGCCTGTCCAGTAGCCGAAAATGCCAATGACGAAGAAGCCCATGATGATCCACAGGGCGTTGACCTTGCGTCTGAGCAGCCACATGCAGCCAAAGGTCAGTAGCAGAGGGATCAGACCGGGCATCAACTGGTCGAGAATTGACTGCACGGTAGTGACCGTAGTCTTTCCGGTCTGATCGGTGATACGCGAAACCACCAGCGGGACGTTGACATGGGTCCACTTATTGACCAGCGCCCCCATGACAAACAGGCCAAGAATGGATGCCCCCTCAGTCAGCTTTTGCAGGAAGCCGCCGCCCATATCACTGACGATATCCACCCCTTTACGATAGCCGTAGGCTACGCCGTAATAGCGCACCAGCATTCGTACGAGGTTAAACAGCACAAAGAACAGCAGCGGGCCAAGCAAACTGCCACTCATCGCGATGCCCGCCCCCAGTGCGGCGAATACCGGACGGACCGTACCCCAGAAGATAGGGTCACCGACCCCTGCCAGCGGTCCCATCAGCCCCACCTTGATACCATTAATTGCGGCATCGTCAATTGGCGCACCGTTCGCCCGCTGTTCTTCCATCGCCATGGTGACGCCCAGTACCGGCGCGGCAACGTAAGGGTGGGTGTTAAAAAACTCCAGGTGGCGCTTAATCGCCTGACGACGTTGTTGGTCATTTTCAGGATAGAGACGACGGATGACCGGCACCATTGAATAACAGAAGCCGAGTGCCTGCATACGTTCAAAGTTCCATGATCCCTGGAAAAGGTTAGAGCGCAGGAACACGCCGCGAATATCTCCCGGCGTCAGTTTTTTCGGGCTGCCGACAGGCGCAGAAGTTGTGGTATCAACCATGGTATTCACCTTTTCTTAATCTAATTCGTTATCAAGGTCGTTAGCTACCGGACCTGAAGCCTGTGAACCCGCCACGCGGTTATATTTTGGGGCCAGCTGGATATAGAGCACCGCCATCACCACGCCAATGACACCCAGCGCGACCAGATTGAAACTGGTAAATGCTGCCGTGACAAAACCCAGGTAGAAGAAAGGCATCAGATAACCCGCGCGCATCATATTGATGACCATTGCATAGCCGACCACCACAATCATCCCCCCGGCGATATTCAGGCCATTGGTGACCACTTCGGGAATAGACTCCAGCATGCTTTGCACGATGCTGGTTCCAACAGAGACAGCCACAATCAACGCAGGAACAGCAATGCGCATGGCCTGCAAAATCAGTGCTGAGACGTGAATCCAGGAGATGGCGGAAAGATTGCCTTTCTCCGCCGCTTTATCTGCCGCGTGCTGGAAGGCAACGGTGATGGTTCGCACAATAATGGTCAGCACCTGTCCGGCGGCGGCCAGAGGAATGGCAAGGGCGATGCCGGCACCGACACTCTGACCACCGGCAATCACCAGAATGGTGGAAATAATTGAGGCGAGGGCGGCATCCGGGGCGACCGCTGCACCGATATTCATCCAGCCCAGGGCGATCATCTCTAAGGTACCGCCGATGATAATGCCGGTTTTCATATCCCCTAAAACCATGCCGATTAAGGTACAGGCCACCAGCGGCCGGTGAAACTGAAACTCATCCAGAATGGAACCCATACCGGCAATACAGGCAACAATGAATATCAGCACAATTTGAAGAGTGGTTATCTCCATTGTACTTCTCCTCTGACAGTAGTGAACTGAGTTAAACCTGACGAAGCAGGTAATAAAGTTGGGGGGTGGCTAGCGGGCCATTTTATTAATCAGATCCATCATTTTCAGCCGTTGATCGCTGGAAACCTTGCGTACTTCCAGCTCAATACCGCGTTCGTTGAGCTTTCTGAATGCAGCGATGTCTTTCTCATCGACGGAAACGGCATTATTTACCTGCGTCTTGCCCTGACGAAATGCCATCCCGCCGATATTCACGGAGGTAATTTTAACCCCTTCCTCCACCAGCCGTTCCACATCACCAGGGTTAGTAAACAGCAACATTACGCGGTCACTGGCATATTTCGGGTTGTTCCAGACGCGTACCATTTTGGCGACATCCACCACGTGGGCCGTTACTCCCGGCGGAGCTACCTGAGTCAGCAATGTTTTACGCACCTTGTCAGCCGCCACTTCGTCGCTGACGACGATAATACGACTGACGTTTGTTTCTTTGGTCCAGCGGGTAGCCACCTGGCCGTGGATCAGGCGATCGTCGATGCGGGCGAGGCCAATTTTCATATGCTCATGGGGGCCGGCGGGTTTTTGCATTGCCGGGGCTGGCGTGGGGGATCTGACCACAACGGGCTCAGGTTCCTTTGCTTTCAGCGCCTTAACGCCTTCGCGCCCGGCTTCCAGTGCTGTCGCGACCAGTTCGCTCAGCGTGGGATTGTCATCACGCGCCATTAATGTTTCGACCAGCATCGGAATATTCACCCCGGCGATCACTTCGTAATTATCTTTATCAACTACAATACGGCTGGCAGCGTTAAACGGACTGCCTCCCCAGGTATCGACCAGAAAAAGCACACCCTGGCTGGTGTCGGCATCGGCAAGTTTAGCCTGATATTTCTCAATCAGCGTCTCCGCATTTTCCCCGGGCACAAAATCAATCCACCCAACATTCTGTTGTTCACCGAGCAGCATTTCTGCGGTCTTCAGCAGTTGCTCCGCAGCCCAGCCATGCGTGCCGATAACAATCGCAATACTCACCTGCTACCTCCTTATGCGTGATTCCACGGCCGCGTAACGCAGAGCCGCATCATTATTCAGCTCAACGCGAACGCATTAAGCCTGAACATCAGGAACATGGATTTATTGCATTATGGTCAGCGCGGGTTACCCCGTTAAACCATCACGGACTCAGTTAATGAGACGGGAATTATTTTAGTTTGCGAAAAAATAAAATGTGTGACGATGCTCCGTAATTGAGACGCTCGTTACATTAACCGTCAAAGGTATTTTGAAACTGCAACACAAAACCGCTTAAAACAATGTAAATGTAAGAAAATATTTTGACGGCGGCTGAGTTGCTGATTACAGTACTGTTTCTTATTTAACACAGGAGTAACGGGCATCAGCCCTCCCTATGGACTGTCACCGACGTCGCTATATCATTTCTCCGGATTATCCGGCCCGTATTTCCCCGTCACCTGACGATATCTTTTCTCAATCCTGCGTTGCTTCGTGCTGTGCGATTTTGCGTTCGCCTGCTGCGTCTTACTGCACCTTTTTTCGGAGTCTGTAATGGAATTTCTTCTGGACCCCTCAATCTGGGCCGGTTTGCTCACGCTGGTTGTTCTTGAGATTGTTCTCGGTATTGATAACCTGGTGTTTATCGCCATTCTCGCCGATAAGCTGCCGCCTAAGCAGCGGGACAAAGCCCGCCTGATTGGCCTGTCGCTGGCGCTGATTATGCGTCTGGGGCTGCTGTCACTGATTTCGTGGATGGTCACTCTGACCCGACCACTGTTCAGCGTCGGTGAGTTCAGTTTTTCAGGGCGAGACCTGATCCTGCTGGTGGGTGGATTATTTCTGTTATTCAAAGCGACGATGGAGCTGCACGAACGCCTTGAGAATCGTGACCATGCGGACGGGGGTAACAGAGGCTATGCCAGTTTCTGGGCCGTGGTATTACAGATCGTCGTGCTGGACGCGGTGTTCTCGCTGGATGCTGTCATCACCGCCGTCGGGATGGTGAATAATCTGGCGATTATGATGACTGCGGTAATTATCGCAATGGGCGTGATGCTGCTGGCCTCTAAACCCCTGACCCGGTTCGTCAATGCTCATCCAACGGTGGTGGTGCTCTGTCTGAGCTTCCTCTTGATGATTGGTCTGAGCCTGGTGGCAGAAGGTTTCGGTTTTCATATTCCGAAAGGGTATCTGTATGCGGCGATTGGTTTCTCCATCCTCATTGAGCTGTTTAATCAGATTGCGCGGGTCAACTTTATGCGTAATCAGGCGCGTAAGCCGATGCGTGAACGTACCGCAGAGGCAATACTGCGCCTGATGGGGGGCCGTCGTAGTCAGGAAGCGAATCATGCCGAAGGGACGGAAGTCGCCCAGATACTGCCACAGGAAGCATTCAAGGATGAAGAGCGCTATATGATCAACGGGGTGCTGACCCTGGCCTCCCGTTCGGTGCGCAGCATCATGACGCCGCGTGGTGACATCTCCTGGGTGGATGCCGCACGGCCGGTGGATGAAATCCGCATCCAGCTGCTGGATACCCCCCATAGCCTGTTCCCGGTGTGTCGGGGTGAACTGGATGAAATTATCGGCGTGGTGAGGGCGAAAGAGTTACTGGTAGCCCTCGAACATGGCATGGACGTGGCAACCTTTGCGGCGGCGACACCGCCGATCATTGTTCCCGATACCCTCGACCCGATTAATCTGCTGGGTGTCCTGCGCCGGGCAAAAGGAAGCTTTGTGGTGGTGACCAGCGAGTTTGGCGTGGTGCAGGGGCTGATTACTCCGCTGGACGTGCTGGAAGCCATTGCCGGAGAGTTTCCTGACGAAGATGAAACGCCGGATATTATTGCCGATGGTGAGGGATGGCTGGTGAAGGGAGGGACAGATCTGCACTCTTTACAGCAACTGCTGGATACGCAGGGACTGGTCGATCCGGACCATGATCACGCCACGCTGGCTGGCCTGTTGATTGCGCAGAAAGGGCAGCTGCCGCGAGTGGGCGAAAGCATCGAACTGCCACCGTTGCGTTTCCAGATTCTGGAAGCGACGGATTATCGTATCGATCTGGTTCGTGTCACCCGCGAACGCGATGCGCATGATGAAGAAAGCGAAGCATAATCCTGTTGCAGGTCGCCAGATGGCGACCTGTTTTTCAGTGGTTAAGACTGTTTTTGTATTCCGTCAGCCATTCGGGGAAGTCGCCCAGAGGCATCGGGCGGGCAAAGAAATATCCCTGTAACACATCCACGCCTCTTTCCCGCAGATATTCTGCCTGTTCTGCCGTCTCAACGCCTTCCGCCACCAGACTGATATTCAGCCGCTGTGCCAGAGAAATCACCATATCCGTGACCGTGGCATTGATGGCATCGGTGCCGATTGCTGCGGTAAAAACCTTGTCAATCTTCAGCACATCCGGACTCAGCGTTTTCAGATAGGAGAGGGAGCTGTGGCCGGTGCCAAAATCATCGATCGCCAGTTTGACGCCGATTTTATGCAGATGGGAAACCACCCGTTGATCCACTGCGGGCAGGGCGTCGCGCTCGGTCAGTTCGACAATCAGCTGGGGCAGCGGGCTGGCGGGCCACCAGAGTTTTTGCAGATCGTCGATAATTTCCCGATCGCGAAAATGGCCGGAGGCCACATTAATCGCGATATGAAATGTGGGGCTGGTTGGCAGCGTGGGTAACTGACGAACGACTTCACCGAGCACGAAGCGGGTCAGGGAGGCAATCAGGTGATGTTGCTCTGCCAGGGGAATAAACACATCCGGTGGCACCCAGCCCTGGCGGGGATTATGCCAGCGCAACAGCAGCTCAATCCCATCGCAGTCGCCACTTCGTGAATTAATCAGTGGCTGGCAGTAAACCATAAATTCCCTGGCGGTAATGCCGTAGCTGATTTGCCAGGCGAGGCTCATACGATTTGCGGTTGCCAGCCAGACGATATAACCGGTCAGCAGGCTCAGCAACAGTGCCAGTGGCAGTTGCGAAGGCAGGGTAATCAGCGCCATCCGGCCAGGAGCCGGACCGAACAGCGTAATACTGAAGGGATAACGCAGCGAAGACTCCTGGTAGCTGACCTCGTCATCAGCGGGCAGGGCCTGTTCCAGCAGCGGATTACCGTATTCGAGACTTCGGCCGCCCACGTTAAAAATGGCGCGCTCAACCCAGGGCAGGGTTGGCTCAAGCAGATAGTTGCTGATCATTTCGATATTAATGATCTGAAGGATCCCTGAGCGGTTATCGGTATCCTGCGGCGTCCACAGCAGCAGGATTGGGGTCCCTTTCAGCAAATGCTCATCAATGCCAAGCATCATGCGCTGATTGTTTACCGCCAGTTCCGGATAGGTGCTGCTGAAATTTATCTCACTGCGGCCGTAGATGCTCGAACAGTACATGCTGTCCTTATCCACCAGGATAATTGAACGCACGGTCTGCAACGTTGCCAGCTTTTCGATCAGCGGAAAACGCACCTCATCACAGGGCAACCCTACCAGTCCCAGGGTATTGCTGGCAGCAACATCCAGGGGCGAAAAGAGGCGATCGAAGCGCTGGATGGCGTTGCCTGCAAAGGTATGGGATTGCTGTTCAATACGGCTTTTTTCTTCGAAAAAACGCAGGGCCAGGGTCAGGATAAGCACCAACGCGGCAACCGTCAAAGCGATCAGCAAGCGCTTACGGCGAAACTGTCCTAAAACTTCCTGGGACATTTGCATCAGTCATCACCCTTTGATCGAAACAATAATTCAGAAACCAAACCCCTGATATCGGCAGAATCAGTACTAAGTTTAGTCTTTATTGGCGGAAATGCAGGGCGAGCTAAAACAGTGAGTTGACTTACTATTTCCGTGAAATACATCGACTTTTTAAACCGGAAAACCCAGGCTGTCTGCACACTTTTATGCCTTCAGCCTGCGTCAGTCAGTTAAAAAAGAGCGGTAAAGCGAAATCAGAACGGCAGCAGACAATTAATCACACTGTACCTTAATAGCCAGTCCGCCACGCGAGGTTTCACGGTATTTAGCGTTCATGTCTTTACCGGTTTCATACATGGTTTCAATCACCTTATCCAGTGACACTCTGGCTTCGCTGGTGCGTCGCATCGCCATTCTGGCGGCATTAATTGCTTTCACTGAAGCAATGGCGTTGCGCTCAATACAGGGAACCTGCACCTGACCGGCCACAGGATCGCAGGTCAGCCCCAGATTGTGTTCCATGCCGATTTCTGCCGCCACGCAAACCTGCTCGGGGCTGGCCCCCAACAGTTCAGCCAGGCCCGCCGCCGCCATCGAGCAGGCGACGCCAACCTCTCCCTGACATCCCACTTCTGCACCGGAAATCGAGGCGTTCATCTTATAAAGAATGCCCACTGCGCCTGCGGCAAGGAAATAGCGGATAAAAATGTCGGGGCTGACTGACTGGATAAAGTGGTCGTAGTAGGCAAGAACTGCCGGGACGATGCCGCAGGCACCGTTAGTCGGCGCGGTTACCACGCGGCCCCCGGCGGCATTCTCCTCATTAACGGCCAGCGCAAACATATTAACCCAGTCAATAACGTTCATCGGATCGCTGGAGAGTTTGTCAGAAGAAACCAGCAGCCGACGCAACGCGGAGGCACGGCGCGGAACACGCAGCGGGCCGGGCAATACGCCCTCGGTATTCAGACCGCGATCGATACAGTCGCGCATGTTTTGCCAGACATCAGCAAAATAGCGCTCAATTTCTGCCTTGCTGTGCAGCGCCAGTTCATTCTTCATCATCATCCCGGAGAGGGAAAGACCGGTCTGATGGCAGTGTGTCAGCATCTCTTTAGCAGAATCGAAGGGATAGGGCACGGAAACTTCGTTAAGCGTTGACTGACCGAAATGGGCTTCATCAACGATAAAACCGCCGCCGATAGAGTAATAGACTTTGCTGAAAATGGACTGTTCGCCGTTAAACGCAGTGATGCGCATACCGTTTTCATGCAGTGACAGGTTTTCACTGCGAAACACCATCCCACCTTCACGCGGGAAAGCCACCTCATGGCGGCCATTGCCCAGCAGCAGGCGTTGCTGCTCCTCAACATCACGAATAAATGCCGGGATGCCATCAATGTCTACGGTTTCCGGTGCCGCGCCGGACAATCCCATAATGATGGCGATATCGGTATGGTGCCCCTTACCGGTCAGTGACAGCGAACCATAGACGTCAACGGCAATGCGCGTGACGTCAGTCAGGATACCCGCGCTGGTCAGTTCATCGACAAACAGTTTACCGGCTTTCATTGGGCCTACGGTATGGGAGCTGGAGGGGCCAATGCCCACTCTGAACATGTCGAAAACGCTAATCACACTCTGCTCCTTTAGCACACCGGAAATATTGGGAAACTGATGCGGTAATAGTAATCATCCGACCTCCGATCTTCGCATGAAATAAACTAATCAGGTTCAGACAAAAAAATTATGGCTGAATGCACCGATCGGGCTGTCAGTCAGAGCACTCAAAGGCTTTACCACTGACAGGAGGGGATGGTCCCGGAACCAGCGCTGCAATATATAGCATCAAAGCCCGTTTTGCAGTGGTTAAGTTGAACAGGAGAGATGTTGAGGGCAAAAAGCGACAGTAAAAAAAGACACTCAGTGCCGGATTGACAGCCTTATGCCTGCCAGAGGGCAGCAGGAGACTCAGGCGGGTTCAGTCAGCGACCTGCAAACTAAGCTGACGAATAATTCCGGCGGTCATGCCCCAGATAAAATAATGATCAAACCGGGACAGCCAGACTCGATGAGACAGGCCACCACGCCAGATATCCAACGACGAGTAGCGGTTCAGACGCAGTGCTTCCTGTAACGGCATCTCAAAAATGGATTCCACTTCCTCATCACTGGCCCGCCAGCGCAGATTGTCCGGCAGGATGCCAACAACAGGGGTCACCTGAAAGCCGCTGCTGCTGGTCACCGGTGGCAGTACCCCCAGTACATCGACACACTCTGGCGGAAGCGCGATTTCTTCCTGTGCCTCGCGTAACGCAGTGGCAATCAACGAAGGATCGTCCCTGTCCATCATACCGCCGGGAAATGCCACCTGGCCGGGATGCTTGCGCAGCGTGTTGGCTCGTCGGGTCAGTAACAGTGTGGGATGGCGGCGATTAACGACGGGCACCAGCACGGCAGCCTGACGACCCGCCACGCATGGCGTCTGCGTGGCGGGTGGCTGTAGCAAAAATCGACTGATGAAAGCGGCCAGCGTCAGCGGCACCTCAGACATCGTCGTTCCCCAGACAGGGCAGGATACGATTTATTTTATCAAAGGTTTCCTGATACTCGGCCTGTTCACTGCTGTCAGCCACAATACCGCCGCCCGCCGAACAGTACAGATGACCGTTTTCCGCCGTTAACGTGCGGATGGTGATACTGGTATCCATTCTGCCGCAAAAGCTGAGGTAACCAATGCTGCCACACCAGGCATTGCGCCGGTGCGGCTCCAGTTGATCAATAATTTCCATTGCTCTGACTTTGGGGGCCCCGGTGATTGACCCCCCCGGAAAACAGGCGCGCAGCAGGTCGCAGGCGGTCAGTTCAGGGCGCAGCCTGGCGGTGATGGTGCTGACCAGATGGTGGACGGCCGGAAAAGGCTCGACCACAAACAGCTCCGGCACCTGTACGCTGCCCGGACTCGCGACCCGGCCAATGTCATTACGCAGCAGATCGACAATCATGACGTTTTCCGCACGATCCTTTGGCGAGTTTGCCAGCTTGCTGGCCTGAGCAAGATCCTCAGCCGGATCGCTCAGACGTGGCAGGGTGCCTTTGATGGGTCGGGTCTGGATTAGCCGCCCGGTGATGTTCAGAAAACGCTCCGGCGACAGGCTGATAAGGGTGCTTTCCGGCAGGCGGATAAAAGCGCTGAACGGGGCACGGTTCTGTTGATTGAGCAGGCGGAAAGCCTGCCACTCATCACCGCAATAGCTGGCCCGAAAGCGCTGCGCCAGGTTTATCTGATAACAGTCACCACTCTGTAACCACTGTTGTATACGGCGGAATTTTTCTCCGTACTGCTCGCGGGTCATATTGGATACCCACGGGCTGGTCAGGCGGAACGGCTTACCGGTGTGCCGTGGTTTCAGCGTGGCTAACCAGTCAAGTCGTGAAGCCGGGTCGCCGTGGGTAATCAACGTCAGTTTTTTCAGCTGGTGATCGGCAATCAGCGCCCAGTGGTAAATGCCCACTGCCATATCCGGGGTAAAGAGATCCCGTTCTGCCTGTTGCGGCAGTTTTTCAAAACGACGCGCCAGATCGTAGCCAAACAGACCAAGCGCGCCGCCCTGGAAGGGATAGTCAGCGTTTTCATCGGCCTGCAACTGCGCATCCTGTAAGCTATTTTGCAGCAGAGAGAGCGGGTCTTCACCGCTTTCCGTCACGCTGTCGATACGGTGAACGGTGGTCAGGTTGCCCACGGTGGTCAGGGTGATTAACGGTTCGGCGACCATGATATCGAAACGATTATCATTGTGAGCGGCAAAGCCAGAGTGCAACAGCATTGCCCACGGCTGGTGGGATACAGCGCTGAACAGCTGTTCCAGAGCATCAGGCGTGTAGTGGAGAGAAGAGTAAACAGGCGGCATACAGTTTCAGGGTCGGCACAATATTTTCCCGTCAGCCTGGCATATTTTTCTGTTATTGGCATCTGTTTGTTCCTCGTGTGATAATCCGCGCAATCTCACAGGAGCAGATATGATCACTGGTTTACCGGCGCTGTCCCATGAACAGCAACAACAGGCTGTCGAACGCATTCAGCAACTGATGGCAGAAGGAATGAGCAGTGGCCAGGCCATTCAACTGGTGGCTGCCGAAATTCGTGAGAATCATACGGGTGGGATGATTGCCGCCCGTTTTGATGATGAAGATGAAGAGTAGGGATGATGATAAGAGGGCGCGGTAAGAACGGGCGGCACGCGGTTCTGCCGCGCCTTCTTTTTATGCTGCTGTGCGGTGGGCTGCCGGTTGTTGCTCATGCGGCTGCTGATGACTGGCGGCAACAGGCGACTGAATACCGCTTTGCTGCCCGTCACGCTGCCGGAAATGTTCACTATTTTGTTACCAACGCCGATAAAAGTTACCCTGTCACTTCTGTCCTGATTGTGATGCACGGTCATCCGCGCGATGTAGGCAGAACCCTCAGTGCCGCCAGACAGGCCGCCAGCGGTAATGCCTCCGCCAGCCATATCCCGATCGTCGCCCCTTTGTTTCAGGTTGCTGCTTCGCAGAATGAACGCTGTAAATCACCCGGTTTGCCTGCGCCTTCGGCGGGGGATGTGCTGTGGAACTGCCATTCCTGGCTGGAGGGGGGGCTGGATGAACAGGGTAAGCTGAGCGCCTTTGCCGCAATCGATCAGTTGCTGGCGCAGCTTAAACAGCGCTGGCCTGGGCTGCATCAGGTGACCTTTGCGGGTTTTTCTGCGGGCGGACAGTTTGTTCAGCACTATATTGCTTTTGCCCGCCCTCCGGCGGGGATACGGATGCGTTACGTGGTCGCCGATCCGGGAAGCTGGCTGTGGTTTGATCCCCGTCCGACCAACGGCTGCCGGCAGGTGAATCAGTGGAAATATGGAATGGAGAAGGTTCCCGCATGGTTGGTGGGGAGCGCAGAGGGCGCGAGGGATCGCTATCGTGCGGCAGCGGTAAGTTATCTGGTAGGGGGCGAGGATCAGGGCAGTGGACCGGGCAGGTATGAACACATTCTTGATAAATCCTGCGCCGCAGAGAGTCAGGGGCAATACCGGCTGGATCGTGCGGTCAATTATGCACATTATGACGCAGCGATGCTGAAGCCTGTCACGCCGCATCCCTTCGACGTGGTGCCGGGCTGTCGCCACGATGTGCGCTGTGTGTTTCCCTCTGATGCTGGCAGAGAGCGGCTTTTCAGCCGCTGACGCTTAACGGAGCAGGTTATCGGGCGGCGATAATCTTGATTTCCACCAGATAACCGGGATTCATCAATCCTGCCTGAACGGTACAACGTACTGGCGCATTGCCCGGTGACACCCAGGCATCCCATGCGCGATTCATCGCCGGAAAATCCTCTTTATTCACCAGAAAAATGGTCGCATCAAGAATGCGGCTCTTATCCGATCCTGCGCGGGTCAGCAGGCGATCAATGGCTGACAGGGCGTTGGCCGTTTGTGCCTCCGCATCCTCATCCAGATTGTCAGGCACGCTGGTGTAATAGACGGTATTGTTGTGAATGACAGCTTCGGACATCCGGTGTTCAACTGGCTCGACTCTGATTATTTCATCTGACATGGCAAAACCTTAATCATCATTTTTCACGCCCCAATCGGCGCGGCTCGGGTGTGGTAAAGTAACATCTCTGTGCCGCCTGTGCAGGTGTAATCTGTTGACTGACCGGCCCTGAATCAGCGGCCTGTTGCACCGGCGATGCCAGCCGGCTCCTGTTCAACCGGGATGATGTTCAGGCTACTTCAATGTGCAGATTGAGATGAGCGAAATCGACGGCATGACTTTTATCGCTCACCACCAGCACATCAATATCTTCACAGGGGGCAACTTTATACCTCGCCACCTGCGAAATTTTGTCGGCGGTCACCGCAGCAATAATTTCACTGCTCTGGGCAAGGACTTCCTTCTTAAAGCAGGCATCTTCATAGTTAACCGCACTCAGCCCCGCCTGAGGATCTAGCGCACAGACGCCGATAAATGCCTGATCGAAAACCATATTGCGGATTTGATTCACGGTATCTGAACCCAGCGCACTGCCAGTTTTGGGGTTGACTTTGCCTCCCAGTAATATCAGCTCGCCGCAGAGTCGCGGGCTGAGGGCCGCCGCTATCTGCGGGGAATTGGTGACAATGGTCAGTTCTGTCTGTGCGGGAATGTGTGCCGTCATGGCAAAATGCGTCGAACCGCAGTCGATAAAAATACAGCTGTCGGGCCGAATCAGCGCTGTACATTTTTCTGCCAGGCGTGATTTTTCCGTCATATTTTGTGCGGAGCGAATGTCAAAACTGGCCGACTGTTTCAGCTGACTGACCGCGCCACCATAGACTTTTTTGCACAACCCCTTGCGGGCCAGTTCCTGTAAATCCCGGCGAATAGTATGTTCGGAAACCCCCAGCTGACGGGCCATATCTGCGCCAATAACTCTGCCTTTCTCGTTCAGCATCTGGTGAATCAGCGACTGTCTTTCCTCCGGTAATGCATCATAATCGACCATAATCCGCCCTTAAACAGACATAAAGCTGCATAATACTGCTGAATATATCACGGGCCACGCTTTTGCCCCAGAGAGAACAGACGCGGGCGTTTCATTATCCGGCAATTGCGTCCCCATCAGCACGCTGACCTGTTATTAGGTGACGGTCAGCCCTTGTTGGCAGACCGGATGCCGTTATCGCGCTAAGATTATGTAATTATGCATTTTTTACGTTTTTGCATCCTGATGTACGGACTGACATAATAAGACGTTTTTTTTTGCTGGCAGTGAGGATATGTGGCAGACGACTTTGCAGCAGAGGGCGCGTTAGCGCAGGCCATCCCTGGCTTTAAACCGCGTGAACCTCAGCGCCAGATGGCTGATGCGGTCAGACAGGCCATTGAGAGTAAAAATGAGCTGGTGGTGGAGGCAGGGACCGGCACGGGCAAAACCTATGCATATCTGGCCCCGGCGCTGCGTTCAGGTAAAAAAGTCATCGTTTCTACCGGCTCGAAAGCCTTACAGGATCAGCTCTACAGTCGTGATTTACCCACCGTCGCCCGCGCTCTGAAATTCAAAGGTAAGCTTGCGTTGCTGAAAGGACGCAGCAATTACCTCTGTCTGGAACGGCTGGAGCAGCAATCGATGGCCGGGGGCGAACTGGTCGCCCAGGCAATGAGCGACCTGGTGCACCTGCGCGGCTGGTCGTCTGAAACCGTTGATGGCGACATCAGCACCTGTGGTGGCGTGACAGAAGACAGTCCACTCTGGCCGCTGGTCACCAGTACTAACGATAACTGTCTGGGCAGTGACTGCCCTCAGTACCAGGATTGTTTTGTGGTTAAAGCCCGTCGCAAAGCGATGGATGCTGATGTGGTGGTGGTCAATCATCATCTGTTTCTGGCGGATATGGTGGTGAAGGAGAGTGGTTTCGCCGAGCTAATCCCGCAGGCGGATGTGATGATTTTTGATGAAGCTCATCAGGTGCCGGATATTGCCAGCCAGTATTTTGGTCAGCAGATTTCCAGCAAACAGCTGCTGGATCTTGCCCGAGATATCACCATTGCCTATCGGACGGAAATTCGCGATATGCAGCAGTTGCAAAAATCGGCGGATCGTCTGACGCAGAGCGCGCAGGATTTCCGGCTGGCACTGGGTGAACCGGGGTTTCGCGGCAATCTGCGCGATATGCTTAATAATCCCAATACTCAACGCGCGTTATTACTGCTGGATGATGCACTTGAACTTTGTCATGACGTGACCAGAATGGCGCTGGGCCGTTCTGCGCTGCTGGACGCAGCTTTTGAACGCGCCACCCTTTATCGGGGAAGGCTGCGGCGGCTGAAAGATGTCAGCCAGCCGGGGTTCAGTTACTGGTATGAGTGTAGTGCCCGCCATTTTGTGCTGGCGCTTACGCCACTGTCGGTGGCTGAACGTTTTCGTGAAGTGATGGACGAACGTCCGGCCAGCTGGATCTTTACCTCGGCGACGCTGGCAGTGAACGAGCAGATGACCCACTTTGTCGAAAGGTTGGGTGTCA
This sequence comes from Erwinia mallotivora, assembly GCF_000590885.1. Classification (GTDB taxonomy): domain Bacteria; phylum Pseudomonadota; class Gammaproteobacteria; order Enterobacterales; family Enterobacteriaceae; genus Erwinia; species Erwinia mallotivora. The sequence goes on along the minus strand of NZ_JFHN01000013.1, from coordinate 28,520 downwards.
GCACGGCCAGAACGCTTATCCTTAACAGCCCCTTTGATTTTGCCCGTCAGGCCCTGCTGTGCGTACCGCGAAATCTGCCTGCCACTCATCAGCCCGGCAGTGCGAAACAGATGGCCCGGATGCTGTTGCCGCTGATTGAAGCCAACAATGGTCGCTGTTTTCTGTTGTGTACCTCCCGGCAGATGATGCGCTCTCTGGCGGAGGAGTTTCGCACTCTGCTGACCCTGCCGGTGCTGTTACAGGGGGAAACCAGTAAAGGGCAACTGCTGAAGCAATTTATTGCAGCGGGAAACGCGTTGCTGGTGGCTACCAGCAGTTTCTGGGAAGGGGTTGACGTCAGGGGCGATGTGCTGTCGCTGGTGATCATCGATAAACTGCCGTTCACCTCGCCGGATGACCCACTGCTTAAAGCCAGAATGGAGGATTGCCGACTGCGGGGTGGCGATCCTTTTAATGAGGTGCAGCTGCCCGATGCGGTGATCACCCTGAAACAAGGTGTCGGCAGGCTGATCCGTGACGTGGACGATCGTGGCGTGCTGGTGATTTGTGATAATCGTCTGGTGATGCGCCCCTATGGCGCGGTTTTCCTTAACAGCCTGCCACCGACGCCTCGTACCCGCGATATTCAACGTGCGGTGGCCTTTCTCACATCGCCGCCTCAAGGGTAATTTCATCCACAGTATGTTATGCTGCGCAGCGAATTTTTTCTCCTGCCTGAGGTCTTCATGTCCCCGCAAATTTTAGCCATTGATACGGCAACCGAAGCCTGTTCTGTGGCCTTACTGATGAACGATCAGATCAAAGCGCAGTTTGAGTTATGCGCCCGTGAGCATACTCAACGCATCCTGCCGATGGTGCAACAAATCCTGACTGAAGGTCAGACCACGCTGGCCCGGCTGGATGCGCTGGCCTTTGGCCGTGGTCCGGGAAGCTTTACCGGTGTGCGCATCGCTATCGGCATTGCGCAGGGCCTGGCGTTAGGGGCCGGGCTGCCCATGGTAGGCGTCTCCACCCTGAAGACGATGGCGCAACGTGCCTGGCGTCTGCATGGCGCGACGCGCGTGCTGGCGGCGACGGATGCGCGCATGGGAGAAGTTTACTGGGCTGAATATCAACGGGATGAGCAGGGGAACTGGCAGGGTGAAGAGACGGAAGCCGTGCTGAAGCCAGAGGCGGCAACGCAACGCATGTTGCAACTGACCGGTGAGTGGATGCAGGTGGGGACGGGCTGGGACGCTTATCCGTCGCTGGTGGCAATCAGTCATGGACTGCACTTACAGGGCTCAGACGTGTTCTTACCCTCTGCGGAGGATATGTTGCCGCTGGCGCGCGCGGCGCTGGCTGCGGGCAACACGGTAGCGCCCGAAGACGCAGAGCCGACCTATCTGCGTAATGAGGTGACATGGAAAAAGTTGCCGGGTCGCGACTGAGTGGCAGATACAGGTCAGGCGCAGTGGATAAGGTTCTGCCCGCGCTTTGGTCTGTTAGCCGGCCACGCAACTATTCCGCAGCGGTGCAGTCCAAGCTTTCGGTAACAGGGAGAACATTATGCGTAAACGTGTGGTAATGCAGTCTGGAAGTTTAGTTTTGCTGGCCGTTTTACTGGCCGGATGTGTCAGCGTCCCGGACTCTGTTCGTGGTAGCTCCCCCAGCCCGCAGCAGGATCTGGTTCGGGTCATGAATGCGCCCCAGCTCTATATCGGTCAGGAATCCCGCTTCGGCGGCAAAGTGGTGAAAGTTACCAATAAAAATGGTGTCACCCGGCTGGAAATTGCGGCGATGAGGCTGGATGATACGGCCCGTCCGCTGTTAGGTTCTCCGTCGATTGGCCGCATTTATGCCGATAACAAAGGTTTTGCCGATCCGGTAGATTTTAATAATCAGATGGTCACCGTGGTAGGACCGGTTACCGGCAGTGAAAAAGGGCAGGTAGGTCAGGCATCCTATAATTTCGTGACCATCAACGTCACCGGTTATCAGCGCTGGCATCTGACACAGCAGATTATTACGCCTCCTCAGCCGATCGATCCCTGGATTTGGTACGGTCCACCCCCAGGCCGTCATCGTGGAGGCTATTGGGGACCCCCTCCGGGCTATTTCTATAATCAGGGACCGGCTCAGGTGCAGACCATCCTGACGGAATAACCAACCTTATTTTACGTGCCCTGGCGACTGTGGCTCAGTTTCCGGGGCGTTTTTGTTGATTTACGCGGGTTGGAAGAAAATTAGTGATGGGCTTCGCAACCTTTTCACAGAGAGATGAGCTGACTGGTACGCTGAGTTAAAATAATGTTAACAAACGTGCCGGATCGAGATTGTGATGACTGTGAATAATCATTTCCGAGGTGTTTTCTTGAATAAGGTTTGGTTAAACCGCTACCCGCCAGATGTACCGGCAGAAATCAGCGCCGACCGCTATACATCCCTTATCGATCTGTTTGAACAGGCAGTAAAGCGTTACGGTGATCGACCTGCCTTTATCAACATGGGCCAGACGATGAGCTTTCGTCTGCTTGAAGAGCGGAGCCGGGCTTTTGCCGCCTATCTGCAACAGGGACTGGGATTGAAAAAGGGCGATCGGGTTGCCCTGATGATGCCCAACCTGTTGCAATATCCCGTGGCGCTGTTTGGCGTATTACGTGCCGGGTTGATTGTGGTCAATGTGAATCCCCTCTATACCCCTCGTGAGCTGTTGCACCAGCTGAATGACAGCGGTGCCAGTGCCATTGTCATTGTGTCGAATTTTGCCCACACCCTGGAAAAAGTCGTCGATAAGACGCAGATAAAGCACGTTATTCTGACTCGCATGGGCGATCAACTCTCGCCGGCAAAGGGGACACTGGTCAATTTCGTGGTGAAATACATCAAGCGTCTGGTTCCCCATTATCATCTGCCCGATGCCATTTCGTTTCGAAGCGTGTTGCATCTGGGACGGCAGATGCAGTATCAACGGCCGGATATCATTAATGACGATCTGGCTTTCCTGCAATACACCGGCGGCACTACCGGCGTGGCAAAAGGAGCGATGCTGACCCATCGTAATATGCAGGCCAATCTCGAGCAGACGCGGGCGACCTATGGCTCGCTGCTGAAGGATGGCCGGGAAACGGTGGTTACCGCACTTCCTCTCTATCATATCTTTGCGCTGACCGTGAACTGCCTGCTGTTTCTTGAGCTTGGCGGGACTGACCTGCTGATTACCAATCCGCGTGATATTCCGGGTATGGTGAAGGAGCTGTCAAAAGTCCGTTTTACCGCCATTACCGGCGTCAATACGCTGTTTAACGCGTTACTGAACGATAAAGCTTTTCAGCAACTGGACTTCTCAGACCTCAATTTTTCAGCGGGTGGGGGCATGGCGGTGCAGAAAGCGGTGGCAGAGCGCTGGGAAAAGTTGACCGGACACTATCTGCTGGAAGGGTATGGACTGACAGAATGCTCCCCACTGGTATCGGTTAACCCCTATGATATTCATGTTCACGATGGCAGCATTGGCCTGCCGGTGCCTTCAACCGACATCAAACTGGTTAACGATCAGGGGGAAGAGGTGAGCGAAGGCGAACCGGGAGAACTCTGCATCAAGGGGCCGCAGGTGATGCTGGGCTACTGGCAGCGTCCGGATGCCACCGATGAAGTGCTGAAAGATGGCTGGTTGCACAGTGGTGATATCGTCACCGTTGACTCTCAGGGATTTATTCGCATCGTCGATCGTAAAAAGGACATGATTCTGGTATCCGGTTTTAACGTCTACCCCAATGAAATTGAAGATGTGTTGATGCTTCACCCAAAAGTGCGGGAAGCTGCGGCAATTGGCGTACCGGGTGGCTCAGCCGGTGAAACCGTTAAAGCCTGCGTGGTGAAAAAGGATGCATCCCTCACCGCCGAAGAGTTGCTTGTTCACTGCAAGAAGCATCTGACCGGTTATAAAATTCCAAAGATAGTTGAATTCCGCGAAGATTTACCAAAAACTAATGTCGGAAAAATTTTGCGACGTGAACTGCGTGACGAGGCGATAAAGTTGCTTAAAGCGGGATGAACAACGCACTTCACTTTGCATCAAAAAGCGCCTAACGCCGGAAAACCCGGCGTTTTTACTGTTGACGAAAGTCTGTCACCCGGGCCCGGTTAACCTCTCGCAATGGCGAGTGCTAGTGCGGGTTACAGCAGGCAGAGAGGTGCAGGCCCTGTTAACCGCCCGGTGCGTAATAACAAAGCCGTCCGAAGTAAGGGCAATCTGGCACTAACCACACTGAGGTAAACACGCCACAGCGCGAGGAACATTTTGAATTACACCCTGATAACCACTAATGAAGCGCTGGCCGCGTGCTGCGAGGCTGCCGGTAAGGTATCTGCCGTCGCGCTGGATACCGAGTTTGTTCGCACCCGAACCTACTACCCCGGAGCGGGTCTGATCCAGCTTTATGATGGTGAGCATATTTCGCTGATCGACCCTCTGCCGATTACTGAATGGCAACCCTTTCGCGAACTGCTCAGCAACCGTGAGATCATTAAGTTTTTGCATGCCGGAAGCGAAGATCTGGAGCTTTTCCTCCATCAGTTTGGCATGCTGCCCACGCCAATGATCGACACGCAAATCCTCGCCGCGTTTAACGGCCATCCACTTTCCTGTGGCTTTGCCACGCTGGTTGAATCCTTCACCGGTATCGCGCTGGATAAAAGTGAATCGCGTACTGACTGGCTGGCACGTCCGTTGACCGGCAAACAGTGCCAGTATGCGGCAGCCGACGTCTATTATCTCCTGCCGATCGCCGAAAAGCTGATGGCCACTGCCCGGGCAGCAGGCAACATTGCAGCTGCGCTTAATGAGTGTGAATTACTCTGCCAGCGCCGACGGATGGTGACGGAACCCCTGGAGGCCTGGCGAGACATCACCAATGCCTGGCAGCTGCGCCCGCGTCAGCTGGCCGCGTTGCGTTTGCTGGCTGCCTGGCGGCTCGAGCTGGCTCGCGAAAAAGATATGGCGGTTAACTTCGTGGTGCGTGAAGAGAATCTGTGGAAAGTGGCGCGATTTATGCCGGGAAGTCTGGGAGAACTTGACCATCTTGGGCTGTCAGGCCAGGAAATTCGCTTTCATGGCAAAGCGCTGGTGGCGATGGTTGCCAGAGCAAATGAACTGGACGAGGGTGAATTGCCGCAGCCACTGAGCAATCTGATTGACTATCCCGGCTACAAACAAATCTTCAAATCGTTGAAGGCGCTGATGGCTGGAGTGGCAGAAAAAAATGGCATCAGTCAGGAGCTGCTGGCATCACGCAGACAGATCAATCAGTTACTGAACTGGCACTGGCAACTGAAACCGCGTGACCGGACACCGGAACTGCTGGATGGCTGGCGTGGTGAGTTGCTGCAGGCGGGGATCAGGGACATTCTGCACGATTAAGACAGAGGGCTCCCCTGCGAACCAGCAGGGGAACATCCGGGAGGAAAGAGGATCATTTCGGTGCTTCTTCCGCCTCCGGAAGCGTAACGTTTAGTTCCAGAATCGAAATATCATCATCATTTTGATCCAGTTTGACGCTGAGCATCTCTGGATCAATCTTCACGTATTTGCAGATCACTTCCAGAAGATCCTTTTTCAACTGTGGCAGATAATGGGGCTCACTGTCACCCCTTCTGCGTTCAGCCACAATGATTTGTAGCCGCTCCTTGGCTATATTGGCTGTGCTCTTTTTTCGGGATAAAAAGAAATCGAGTAAGGCCATGGTTTATCCCCCAAACAGACGTTTCAGGAAACCCTTCTTCTCTTCTTCAATGAAGCGGAAGGGGCGTTCTTCACCCAGGATACGGTCAACGGTATCAGCGTATGCTTTACCCGCATCAGAATCAGCATCCAGAATAACCGGCTCACCCTGATTGGATGCGCGCAGGACAGACTGATCTTCCGGAATAACCCCTGCCAGAGGAATGCGCAGGATTTCCAGCACATCTTCCATGCTGAGCATATCTCCACGATTCACCCGGCCCGGGTTGTAGCGGGTCAGCAGCAGATGCTCTTTAATCGGGTCCTGACCATTTTCAGCGCGGCGGGACTTGGAGGAAAGAATACCCAAAATACGGTCTGAGTCACGAACCGAAGAGACTTCGGGATTGGTGGTGATGATCGCTTCATCGGCAAAGTAGAGCGCCATCAATGCACCCGTTTCAATACCAGCGGGTGAATCACAGACGATAAAGTCAAACTCCATTTTGGCAAGGTCGTTCAGCACTTTCTCCACGCCATCACGGGTCAGGGCATCTTTATCACGGGTCTGAGAGGCTGGCAGGATAAAGAGATTATCTGTGCGTTTATCTTTTATTAATGCCTGATTCAGCGTGGCATCGCCCTGAATCACATTGACGAAATCGTATACCACCCGGCGCTCACAGCCCATAATCAAATCAAGGTTACGCAGGCCGATATCAAAATCGATCACCACGGTTTTTTTACCTTTCTGGGCTAAACCGGTAGCGATGGCCGCGCTGGACGTGGTCTTTCCCACGCCTCCTTTACCTGAAGTCACTACAATAATGCGTGCCATAAAATAATTTCCTTAAGAAAAGAAAGGGCTGGTGAACCTGCTCAGTTCAGTGCCTGTATAGTCAGGGTGCCGTCTTTTAAGCAAAGACGCGACGCTTTTCCAAAAAATTCAGCAGGAATTTGATCCATAATCCAGTATTCACCGGCAATGGAAACGAGCTCCGCTGATAAGCTGGTGCAAAAAATCTGGCAATCACGGTCACCGCTGGCACCCGCCAGCGCACGTCCGCGCATCATGCCATAAATATGAATATTCCCATCGGCAACCAGCTCGGCCCCGGCGCTGACGCTGTTAGTGACAATCAGATCGCTGTTTTTGGCATAAATCTGCTGTCCGGACCTGACCGGGGTACTGATTACTTTGGTTTTGATTGCGGGTGTTTCACTGGGTTTAACCACCTCAGCGGCTTTTTTCTGCTCTTTGCCTTCCGAAAGAAGGGGCAGACCAGAACGAACAATGATGCGTTTCAACTGTTCATCTTTACATCCGCTGACGCCGACAACATGCAATCCACTGGCGGTGACCGCCTGCTGCATCTGTTGCCAGTTAACTTCGCTGCTCAGTGAAGCAACGTTCAACACCACAGGGGCATTTTTCAGAAATGCTGGCGCCTGACTGACTTTGTCCTGTAATGCCTGACCAACAATATCGGCATCATTGTGGTGTAAATGAACAACAGACAGAGTAAAACTGCTGCCTTTCAACTCTATTGGCGTTTGTGACATCTGTCGCGCTCATTCCTGTTATTTCGTTTCCCCGCTAAATCATGCCTGAAGAGAGACATTTAATCGCGGCGGAACAATATTCTTAAGTTCTGCAAGCATGTTATAGTTACTGCTATATTCAGGCAAGTGAGCAGCCAGCTTAATTCAGGTAAAAATATGTTTTGTGCAATCTACAGAAGTCCCCGACGCGATCAGACATATCTGTATGTCGAAAAAAAAGACGATTTCGACCGGGTCCCGTCTGAACTGCTCAACGGCTTCGGGCGGCCCCAGCTGGCAATGATATTGCCGCTTGACGGTTCGAAACGTCTTGCCAGTGCTGATTTAGCAAAAGTGAAAAGCGCTCTGCAAGAGCAGGGCTATTATTTACAGGTTCCACCTCCGGTAGAAAATTTGCTTAAGCATCATCTGGCGGATGATAAAAAAAGTTAACCGGGATGCGTCGGTAAAATATTTTATTCATGCATCAAGTCGTGAATTTAAATTGTCGCCAGGATCCATCTTAAAATGTGTGGGGATAACAATCTGTCTGATTGCAGAGACATATTCGTTACCCGGACAGCGTTTTTCTCACGCAGGACCATGAAAGGATGCTCAATGACTGACCATCCGTTCTTATCACAGGAAGGGGAGTTTTATGTATCAGCATCATAACTGGCAGGGCGCGTTGTTAGATTATCCGGTAAGTAAGGTGGTTTGCGTTGGCAGTAATTACGCAAAACACATTAAGGAAATGGGCAACGCAGTGCCTGCCGAACCGGTATTATTTATCAAACCAGCAACGGCATTGTGTGATATACGCCAGCCACTTTCGATTCCTAAAGACCTCGGTGCCGTCCATCATGAGGTTGAACTGGCGGTATTGATTGGTTCTGATTTAAAACAGGCGTCTGAGGAGCATGTTGCTAAAGCTATTGCCGGGTATGGCGTGGCGCTTGATTTGACGCTGCGTGACGTGCAGGCAGGTTGCAAAAAAGCAGGGCAGCCCTGGGAGAAAGCCAAAGGTTTTGATAATTCCTGCCCGATTTCTGGTTTTATCCCGGTAAGCGAATTTAATGCCGATCCACAGAACATTGAGCTGAAACTGATGGTTAATGGTGAGGTTCGCCAGCTGGGGAATACGCAGGATATGATCCACAAAATTTTGCCATTAATTGCCTATATGAGCCGCTTTTTTACCCTGCGTGCCGGTGACATTGTGATCACCGGAACGCCAGAGGGTGTGGGTCCGATGTTTTCGGGTGACAGGCTGGAAGTGTCGCTGGGCGGTTATGGCGTGGCCACGCGCGTTCTCTGAAACTTGCATCTCAGGCCCGAACTGTTTATAAGGTGCGGGTTTTCTCTCAACCGGACAACTAACATGACTGAGACCCCTTTCTGGCAGCGTAAGACGCTGGAACAAATGAGCGACGAGGAATGGGAATCCCTCTGTGATGGATGTGGAGAGTGCTGTCTTAATAAATTACAGGACGCCGATACGGATGAGATTTACTTCACCAACGTCGCCTGTAACCTGCTGAATATCAAAACCTGCCAGTGCCGTCATTATGAGCGGCGTTTTGATTACGAAGAAGACTGCATCAAGTTGACCCGCGAAAACCTGCCCACATTTTCCTGGTTACCACCGAGTTGCGCTTATCGTGTGCTTGCCGAAGGTAAAAACTTACCTGTCTGGCACCCGCTGCGCACGGGCTCAAAAGCAGCCATGCACGCCGCCCGCATTTCCGTCAGACATATTGCAGTGCGTGAAAGTGAGGTCAGAGACTGGGAAGATCATATTATTAACCGTCCCCATCGCTGACAAAAAAACCGCCTGACAAAGGCGGTTTTTTTATTCCGGTTGTTTATCCGCCAGCCTGTGGCTGGCCAACTGGTCCACTTCCACCGGGTGCACCGGGTGGTTGCTGCCCACCGGGTGGGGCAGGTGGCGCGCTGTGAAGATCATCGTGTTGCCACAAACAGCCAGACAACGCGAAAGAGAAAAATATCAGGATTAAGGAAAGAATTGACTTTTTCATCAGGCTCCTGCCATCAGTGAAAGGTCATTTCATCTTAGCTGCCCGATATGCGCTGTGCCATTATCAGCGGGCGAAAAGTTCGCGTTTTTTCGCTCTGAAAAACTGCGCCACCAGCACCAGAACACCGATTGTCAGGAAGACGCCAAAAATGACGATCAACCATTGAGGCATTTCCAGTGAGAACAGAGACCATTGCTTTGTGGCGCAGTCACCCGAGGCGACAAACACCGAAGGCAGCCATTTATCCAGCGGCAGCCAGGTCGGGAAGCGGGCAGCAAAGTCGCAGGTGGTGAAAGGATTCGGGTGCAGTTGGATCATGGTGTGTTCCCATGACAAACGCAGACCTTCAATCGCGCTGTAAAGCCAGATGAGGATAGCGACCCAGCGCAGCGGGGTTTTAGGGGCAATGGCGCCGACCAGACCCGCAGCCATAATCCCAAACAGCGCGCAGCGTTCATAAATACACATCACGCAGGGTTTCAACAACATAACATGCTGGAAATAGAGCGCGACCATCTCAAGCGCAAAAGCGGTCAGTGCCATCAACAGCCAGGCTCCGCGACCCCGGGAACAGCCATTCAAATATCGCAACATAATCAATCCGTGTAATGGGCGTGAAACGGGCAGTGTAAACCAAAAGCGTTGCTGTGCCAGCCCGTTAAGACAAATTACTGACGAAAATATTGCAGCCCGAAATCAACTTAACTGACGCTGACTGATTAAATGAAGACCGATATGAGTCTGTGGGTCGGCATAAATCACCCCGGCAAATTTTTTTGGAAATTTGCGGCAAGACGATCGTTTTCCTGACGGGCAGTCTAGGTGATGCCGGAGGCATCTGGTATGATGAGCCGAATTTTGCACTCGTGTGAACGTAACGGAAACAAAATCCTATGGTCATCAAGGCGCAGAGCCCTGCCGGTTTCGCGGAAGAATATCTTATTGAAAGCATCTGGAATAATCGTTTCCCTCCCGGCTCGATCCTGCCTGCTGAACGGGAGCTTTCGGAGCTGATAGGTGTCACCCGCACCACGCTACGTGAGGTGCTGCAACGGCTGGCTCGTGATGGTTGGTTAACTATCCAACACGGCAAGCCAACCCGCGTAAATAATTTCTGGGAAACTTCAGGGCTGAATATTCTGGAAACGCTGGCGCGTCTTGATCATGACAGCGTTCCCCAGTTGATTGATAATCTGCTTTCCGTCAGAACCAATATCTCATCCATTTTTATCCGCCGCGCCATTCGTACCTATCCGGAAAAAGCCCGTGATGTACTGGTCACGGCGCAGGATGTGGAAGACCGGGCCGATGCTTATACGGAACTGGATTACAATATTTTCCGCGGACTGGCTTTTGCTTCCGGTAACCCTATCTATGGCCTGATCCTGAACGGCCTCAAAGGCCTGTATACCCGGGTCGGACGCCATTATTTTTCCAATCCGGAAGCCCGCCAGCTGGCGCGTGACTTTTATCAGCAGTTGCTGAGTATTTGTCAGCAGGAGCAGTTTGATAAAATTGTTGACACGGTGCGGGATTACGGGCGTCGCAGTGGGGAAATCTGGCACGGTATGCAGAATACCATGCCCACGGATTTGTCTCTCAAGTCGCATTAAATCGTAGCCGGTTCATCCTGAGCCGGTTCTTTGTGGTAAATCCTTCTCTTCATCTGGTCTCTGGATACTGACTTGCGTGCGGGCAAAGAGTGATCGTATATCGACGCCAGGCGGCCAGAGTCTGGCCGTAAAGAAAAAACCCCGGCAGGCCGGGGCAGATGATCGAAGGGATTATAAGGCAGACGGGCGCGGTGGACAGCGGTCGAGAATTTCAGTGCTGCCGTCTTCGTTCTGCTGTTCCAGATGGACATCAAAGCCCCACAGGCGATGAACATGTTTCAGCACCTCCCGACGACTTTTATCCAGCGGCGCGCGGTTTTGTGGAACATAGCGCAGGGTAAGTGAACGGTCGCCTCGCAGGTCCACATCATAAATCTGGATGTTAGGTTCCAGGTTGCTCAGATTATACTGGGCAGACAACTGCTGGCGGATCGCCCGGTAGCCTGCTTCATCATGGATAGCCGCAATTTCAAGGAAGTTATTGCGGTCATCATCCATAACGGTAAACAGACGGAAATCGCGCATTACCTTCGGCGAGAGGAACTGACTGATAAAGCTCTCATCCTTAAATTCACGCATGGCAAAATGGAGTGTTTCCAGCCAGTCGCTGCCGGCAATGTCCGGGAACCAGTAGCGATCCTCTTCAGTCGGTTCCTGACAGATACGTTTGATATCCTGAAACATGGCAAAGCCCAGCGCATAGGGGTTAATGCCGTTGTACCACTGACTGTTATAAGGCGGCTGGTAAACCACATTGGTATGGCTGTGCAGGAATTCCAGCATAAAACGTTCGGAAACTTTTCCTTCATCATACAGATGATTAAGAATGGTGTAGTGCCAGAATGTTGCCCAGCCTTCATTCATCACCTGAGTCTGTTTTTGTGGATAGAAATACTGACTGACTTTACGCACGATGCGTAAAATTTCCCGTTGCCATGACTCCAGCAGCGGCGCATTTTTTTCCATAAAATAGAGCAGGTTCTCCTGGGGCTCAGAAGGATAGCGGGCGGCCTTAGCTTGTGTTGACTCTCTCTCCCGACGAGGAAGCGTTCGCCACAGCATGTTAACCTGACTTTGCAGATACTCTTCGCGGCTTTTCTGACGCGCTTTTTCCTCCTGCAAAGAGATTTTCTGCGGCCTTTTGTAACGATCCACGCCGTAATTCATCAGCGCATGGCAGGAATCCAGTAGCTTCTCGACCTCTTCGACGCCATAGCGTTCTTCGCAGCGGGTAATGTAATTACGCGCAAAAATCAGGTAGTCGACGATTGAGCTGGCATCGGTCCAGCTGCGGAACAGATAGTTATTTTTAAAAAATGAGTTATGACCATAGCAGGCGTGGGCCATTACCAACGCCTGCATGGTGATGGTGTTCTCTTCCATCAGATAGGCAATGCAGGGATTAGAATTGATGACGATTTCGTACGCCAGACCTTGCTGTCCATGCTTGTAACGTTGTTCCGTTTCAATAAATTTCTTACCAAACGACCAGTGTGCATAGTTTATTGGCATCCCGACGCTGGAATAGGCATCCATCATCTGCTCAGAGGTAATCACTTCAATCTGATGCGGATAAGTTTCAAGTCGGTAGAGTTTGGCAACGCGGTCAATTTCACTCAGGTACACATCGAGCAGTTCGAAAGTCCAGTCTGGTCCATCACTCAGGCGTTTAGCTGTGGTCATGGCATCATCAAAGATAGTCGTCATAGCGCACCCCTTTTAAAAACCGTTTCTCGACGTTACATCATGTAACGGCAAAGCTTTCGTTTTCATTTTTAACCTGCCGGAGCAGGGCTGGAATTAAAGCCAATCTTTCAATGATAGTTCACTCTCTCTGATTGCTCTGGCTAATACAATTGAAATCTGTAACCAGAAAACAGAGTTACCGGGCGAATTAAAGTTATCGCCGATGTTTAATGCATAAATAAGGCTTATTTGCAGAATAATAATCTGTATATAAGTTAAACCTTTTACCAGATAACAATCTGCTGCCAAAAGTAAAAAATCCCTTTTGTGTAATGATATGATTCTTAAAAAGAATCATAGCCAGCATTTAACTCTGAAGTATGAGGTCATGCTTATTTTTATTCGCATCCGGATGAAAAAAAGGGTGAAGTATATCGGCGCGCAGGGGGGGGAGGTGGTCTGGTTATATCATCTGACTTTGTGCCGTCAGGGTAGTGTATTCTTCTTTTGAGCGTTATTGGAGCGAATATGCAAGTTGTCATTCTGGGAAGTGGGGGGGTGGGTGTCGCCAGCGCCTGGTATCTTGCCAAAGCCGGGCATCAGGTCACGGTTATTGACCGTCAGCCGGGCGTGGCGCTGGAAACCAGTGCCGGTAATGCTGGTCAGATTTCTCCCGGTTATTCCGCGCCCTGGGCCGCGCCGGGAGTACCACTGAAAGCGGTTAAATGGATGTTTCAGCGTCATGCGCCGCTGGCTGTTCGCCCGGATGGAACGCGTTTTCAGTTGCAGTGGATGTGGCAGATGCTGCGCAATTGTGACATGCAGCACTACCAACTGAACAAAAGTCGCATGGTGCGTATTGCTGAATACAGCCGGGATTGTCTGCGGACGCTGCGTCAGGAAACCGGGATTGCCTACGAGGGGCGTCAGGGCGGTACGCTTCAGCTGTTCCGTACCACGCAACAGTTTGAGAGCGCCACCAAAGATATCGCCGTGCTGAAAGAGGCGGGCGTACCCTACCAGTTACTGGAGGCCAGCCAGCTGGCTGAGGCTGAACCGGCTCTGGCTGCCACTCAGCATAAATTAACCGGCGGTTTGCGCCTGCCTGGCGATGAAACGGGCGATTGCCAGCTGTTTACCCAACGCCTTGCAGAGATGGCGGCAGCGGCGGGCGTGAACTTCAGATTTAACACGCCGGTCGATGCTTTACTGCATGAAGGCAATCAGATCGTGGGGGTGAAGTGCGGAGCGGAAACGATAAAAGCGGATGCCTATGTGGTGGCCAGTGGATCCTGGTCAACCAGCCTGCTGCATGGCATTGTCAGCATTCCGGTTTATCCCCTTAAAGGCTATTCACTGACTATGCCGATCAAAGACAGTGCGGCGGCTCCTGTTTCTACCGTTCTTGATGAAACCTACAAGGTGGCTGTTACCCGTTTCGACGATCGTATTCGGGTCGGCGGTATGGCAGAAATTGTCGGTTATAACACGGAACTGCGCAGGGCACGTCGCCAGACTCTGGAAATGGTGGTACGTGATCTTTACCCACAGGGCGGCCATATTGAGCAGGCCACTTTCTGGACCGGATTGCGCCCTATGACGCCGGATGGCACGCCGATTGTTGGCCGGACGCCGCTGAAAAATCTTTATCTGAACACCGGTCACGGAACGCTCGGTTGGACTATGGCCTGCGGTTCCGGACAGCTTATCTCTGATATTATCTCCGGGCACCCGTTGGCCATTGATGCAGACGACCTGTCAGTGATGCGCTATCTGCCCGGTTTTAATCCGCCGACGGGTAAGGCTCGTTAGTTTTTGTCTTTAAGGAACCAGGAGAAGTTATGTCTCGTCCTATTGTCGCAACTGTACACACCAGCGCGTTGCGACATAACCTGGCGATTGCCCGCCAGGCTGCACCTCATTCCCGCATCTGGTCGGTAGTCAAAGCTAATGCTTACGGTCATGGCATTGACCGGGTATGGCAAAGTTTATCGGACACCGACGGGTTTGCTTTGCTTAATCTGGAAGAGGCGATCCTGCTGCGTGAACGCGGCTGGAAAAAACCGATTCTTTTACTGGAAGGTTTTTTTCACGCAGATGAGCTGGCTGCTCTCGATCATTACCGCCTGACCACCAGTATTCACAGCGAGTGGCAGATTGAGGCACTGAAAAAAGCAAAACTCTCTGCGCCACTCAATATTTACCTGAAAATGAACAGCGGCATGAACCGACTGGGATTTCAACCCGCAGAGGTTAATTCTGCCTGGCGTCGCCTGCGTGAGCTGACCAGTGTCGCTGAAATGACGCTGATGGCCCATTTTGCTGAGGCAGATTCGCCGGACGGTATCACCGGGCCGCTGAAAAGAATCGACCTGGCAGCACAGGCACTCGACTGCCCGCGGTCACTGGCTAACTCTGCCGCCACCCTGTGGCATCCACAGACGCATAGCGACTGGGTGCGTCCAGGTATCATTTTGTATGGTGCTTCTCCCAGCGGGCGATGGCAGGACATTGCCACCACTGGTTTACGGCCAGCCATGACGCTACGTAGTGAGATTATTGCCGTGCAGACGTTAAAAGCCGGTGATGCCGTGGGTTATGGTGGGCGCTACCGTGCAGAGGGCGAACAGCGTATTGGCGTGGTGGCCTGTGGCTATGCGGATGGTTATCCACGCCATGCGCCAACGGGTACACCGGTATGGGTGGATGGCGTGAAAACCAGCACGGTGGGAGCGATCTCGATGGATATGATTACCGTCGATCTGACGCCCTGCCATCAGGCTGTGATTGGCAGCCCGGTAGAGCTTTGGGGTGATAATGTGAAAATCGATGAGGTTGCCCTGGCTTCTGGTACGGTGGGCTATGAGCTGATGTGCGCACTGGCTCCACGCGTACCCGTTCGCGTCAGTTAAGGTTTCAGCGCGGTCAACGTGCCGCGCACCTTTTTACTACAAATCCATGCCAGTCCTGTCAGCAGGGTACCTGCCACCATCATCAGCGCCAGCGCGGTTTTTTCTGGCAGCGGCAGTGCCATCACAACCAGCCCTGCTGATGACCCTCCGGCCATCTGAATGAATCCGGCCAGAGCCGAAGCTACCCCTGCCTGTTGCTGATAAGGTTCCAGAGCGAAGCTGGTGGCCGGACCGACGGTAAAAGCCAGACCGGCCACCGCAACGGCGACCGGAAACATATACAGCGCCCAGTGCTGCTGCCAGCCTGCCGGAAACAGCCACACGCCTGACATCAACATCACCGCCCCAAGCGCCATAGCGATGCTGCCGGTGGCGAGGCAAAATGGCCGTCCCAGCTTGCGGATTGTTTTATTAACCAGCACGCTGACCAGCATGATCCAGAATCCGTTTGCCCCGAAGGCAACCGAAAATTGCAGCGCACTGAGTTTGCCTTCGGTCATCAGCACCTGAGGTGCCAGTGAAACATAGGTCAGCACCATGCCCAGCGCTCCGGCGTTTGCCAGCGAAAAGGCAAGGAAACGCGGCTGAGAAAGGATACCAAAGTATTGCCTGAGAGGGATGCCTCGCACCGCAACGGTATCTGCCGGACGGGTTTCTGGCAGAAAAACAATCACCAGCACGCCAATCACTGTGGCATAGCCAGCCAGAAACCAGAAAGGTGCCCGCCAGCCAAACGCATCAGCCAGAAAACCGCCCAGCATGGGAGCCAGCGCCGGGACGATATTTAATGCACCGTTGAGGAAACCATACGCCCTGGCGGCCTCATCGCCATCAAGGCGATCGCGTACCCCGCTGAAAGCGACGACGGCTGTGCAGCAGACCGCGCAGCCCTGCACCAGGCGGGCAATCAGGAATTGTGACCAGCCACCCGCGGTAGCGGCGAGAATACTGCCCAGCAGATAGAGCATCAGTCCGGCCAGAGCAATGGGCTTTCTCCCCAGGTTATCCACCAGGGGGCCGGCGACCAGCTGCCCAAGTCCCATTACCAGCAGGAACAGCGGGATAGTGGTCTGAATCTGACTGACCGGTGTCGCCAGTCCCAGGGCAATCTCCGGTAAGGTGGGCAGATAGAGGTCGATACCTAAAGGTGCCAGTAGCACCAGGCTAAGAAGAAGTAAGGTAAATTTTTGCATCAGGCGAAGCGACGTCCGTTAAAAAGCGAGCCGCACAGGTTAGTGATTAACAGAGGAAAAGAAAAGGGGAATGTGGCTCTGAATACGAAAGCCGTGCGCTTCACGGCTTTCGTATTGTGGTATCAGTAAGCGCCGTCGCGACGAAGCACCACACCGGCAGTTTTAAACAGAATGGCAATGTCGGTCCACAGTGCCCAGTTTTTTACATACCAGGAGTCGAAGTAAACACGCGTATCATAGTCGATATCGTTACGGCCACTGACCTGCCACAGTCCGGTCATCCCGGGTTTAGCCATCAGATAGTAATCAACATCCCCGGCATAACGCTCAAGCTCTGCTTCTATTACCGGACGCGGGCCAACCAGGCTCATCTCACCCCGCAACACGTTCCACAATTGCGGAAGCTCATCCAGACTGGTTTTACGCAAAAATGCACCAATTTTTGTCACACGAGGGTCGTTCTTCAGCTTAAAGTCTTTATCCCATTCGGCACGGGCTTCTTCATTAGTCGCCAGCAGCTCTTCCAACACTTCCTTCGAGTTGGTCACCATCGAACGGAACTTCAGACATTTGAATTTTTTGCCATCCTGGCCCACACGTTCGTGTCCGTAAATTTTATTACCGCCATCGCGTCCTACCATCCAGCAAATCAGGCCAAATGCGGGGGCAAGAACCAGCAGTAGCAGCGAGGCCACCACGATATCGAACGCACGCTTGAGGATACGGGAAGAGCGTTTAGCCAGGCTGTTACTGACCCGCAGGATCATCACTTCATGGCTGAAGATAAATGACATATCCGTACCGTATAACGGTACACCACGCAGGGTAGGTACCACTGAAACTGAACGGCATTTCTTTTTTGACAGCAGCTTCAGCCACTTATCGCGCATTGACTGCTGTTCATACTCCATCGCCACGATAAACTGCGTGTTTTCAAGATCAACCGTGTCCCAGACAATGTCTCTGGCCGTGATCACCGGCACGCCATGTAGATTTTCCGCGCCTTTATATCCGTTTGAAGCAACAAAGGCTTTTACTTCATAACCCAGCAGTTCTTCGCTTTGTAGCGCGGCGTAGGCTTCACGCGCATTTTTACCTGAACCAATAATAATGGTCTGTTTTTGCCACTGGCCCGCTTTGAGGATGGCATGTTTAACCGAAGAGCGTAGCAGTGGAACCAGGATAAGCGCATACACCCAGGTGAAACTCCACAACATGCGGGAAAAATCCCATTTTGAGAAGGCAATCAGCGCAAGGTCTAACAGTGAAAAAATGACCAGCGTTTTAATTATTTCTTTTAATTCAAACCAGAAAGGTTTGCGATAAGTGTAGTGACGCAGTCGCATCCAGAACCAGGCCGTGCAGACAATCGACATGACGAACTGCGCGATAAAACGGACCTTAACTTCCTGAGGTGGAATAAAGATATCCAGGTTTCCCCAGAAACCTTGCACGGTAGCCGCAGATAAAAACAGGGCAAGGTTAATTGATATCAAATCTGCCAGACTCAATGTCACCTTGGTAATAATGTTTTTTCGAGTGCCACTAAAGGCACGACGTCGATCATTCAGTACCAGAGTACTTGCCATAATGCCTGCTCTCTTTTGATAAAGAATAAGTGACCTGACGAGGTTCAAGCACGCGTTCAGGGGGAAACGAACTAAAGTAAATCTCTTTAGTTTCAGATAATTATTGTTTCTTTGTTTATATACAAACGCTTAAAAAATTCGACGCGCTGAATTAAACGTCGGATCTTTTTCGTAAAGCTGAGGCAAGTATGCAGCAGACATTTGGCTTAGTTAATACGGGTAATTCCTAAAACTTCCAAATTGCTTTTTGGCGGAATAGTTAAAAACAGGCGGGAGGGAAAAATATAAACAGATGAATGGCGTCATTTTTTCGGAAAGATAACATTTTTACTGCAATAAGATGTCAGACTCACCTCAGCTAATTTCTGCATCGGTGAGTCTGAAAGATCAGGCAGGTTTTTTCAGCACCCAGCGATTTTGCTGCTGGTCATAATGCCCAATGGCCAGATCGACAGGCTGGCCGTCAATCCAGGCTGGCACACTGGTTTCATCATCCCATCCATCAAGCTGATAAGTCAGGCCTGGGTTGGTATGGCAGGGGATGCTGATGGTTTCCACATCCTGCCCGTCCAGCTCTGCATCAATAATTTCATAGCGACCAATCTTCACGATATGACCCATGATATTCTCCCATACGGAAAGACATGAACTTTAAGCGTAGCGTTGATTCCGCAGAGATCGAGCGATTATTTCCAGGATTATTCCTTATCTTCCGTTACCCGGACACCAATTCTGCTAATCTCATTTCCTTCTTTTTCAGCCACCGTCCAGATCATATTTTTCCATTCAACCTGGTCACCCACCACCGGCGCACCACCGATCATTCCGGCAACCAGATGGCCCAGCGTCAGTTGATTATTCATGTCATCGTCCAGTTCGATACCATAAATTTCAGAAATGTCATGCAGACGGGCATCTGCCTGCAAAATGAAGTCACCAAAAAAGCGCTGATCTAGCGCGACCGGAGGAGACTGGCTGAACAGTTTTCCCAGTTCGGGTAAATCTTTTTCGCGGCCAATAACGCACAGTACGTCTCCCTCTTTCAAACGCGTGTTGCCGGTAGGATGCAGCAACAGATTATCGCGAAACAGTGCAGCAATACGGGTTTCTCTTGGCATGTGCAGATCGCGCAGCGCAGCGCCCACGCACCACTTGTCAGCGCCTAACTGATAAACGAACTGTTCCCACGGGTTTTCGGGGTGAATATCCAGCCCGACACGGGAAATTGGGGAGGCGGTGGGGGGAACAATTACCCTGGCTTTACGTGCGGCAAAACCCAGCGAAGTGCCCTGTATCATCAGAGAGACAAGCACGACAAAGAAGGCGATATTGAAGAACAGCGTGGCGTGTGGCAGACCGGCCATCATCGGAAAGACAGCCAGGATGATCGGCACGGCACCACGCAGACCAACCCAACTAATAAACAGTCGTTCACGCAGATTAAAACCCCGGAATGGCAACAGGCCAATCAGGATCGACAGCGGGCGGGCGATCAGTATCAGCCAGACGGACAGCAGCATGGCAGGCAGGGCGATGTTCCACAGGTCGGTTGGCGTCACTAACAGGCCAAGCACCAGAAACATGCCAATCTGACTCAGCCACGCCATGCCATCAAAGGTTTGCAGGATACCGTAGCGATTTCGGATTGGACGATTACCCAGTACGAAACCACAAAGATAGACGGCGAGGATGCCGCTGCCTTCCAGCACGGTAGTCAGGGCAAAGACCAGAATTCCGCCGCTGACGGCCAGAAGGGGATAAAGACCTCCGGGCAGTGAGACGCGGTTGATCAGCTGTAACAAAGCCCAGCCGCCGCCAATTCCCAGCACGATACCCAGGCCAAATTGTTGAATAAGGTGAACGACGAACATGCCATTCAGCCCGGTTTGTCCTTGCTGAATCATCTCAATCAGGGTGATGGTCAGAAACACCGCCATCGGGTCATTGCTGCCGGATTCAATCTCCAGCGTGGCGCTTACACGCTCATTAAGACCTTTGCCCCCGAGCAGAGAAAAAACGGCGGCGGCATCCGTCGAGCCAATAATCGCCCCCACCAGAAAACCATTCATCATGTTCAGGTTGAATAACCATGCGGCCGCCATGCCAGTCAGTCCGGCAGTGATTAATACGCCAACCGTTGCCAGTGACAGTGCCGGGCCCAGTGCCACCTTGAAAGAACTGGCCTGAGTTCGCATTCCACCGTCCAGTAAGATGACCGCGAGGGCAAGGTTGCTAATCAGATAGGCTGCGGGATAATTATCAAACGCAATACCGCCAATACCGTCGACCCCTGCCAGCATACCCAGCGCGAGAAAAATAACCAGAATAGGGATGCCGAGCCGGGATGAGAATGAACTGAGTAAAATGCTTGCTGCAACCAGCACTGAACCAATAATAAACAGACTGTAAATCGCGCTGGCTTCCAATGTATTTTTTCTCCTGTTTTGGTTAAATCATCTGCCCTGACAGTGTGTTGCAAGAGTACCTTAAAAGTCAAAATTCAGATGCTGCGTGTGTTGCCTCATTATCTGTTGCGTTGCTGGCCTTATTATCAACCAACTCATCATAATCTGTATGTCAGGTTTCGTGATAAGAAGAATAACAACGATAAAATGTGGCTGCTCAGCCAATTAAACCGCCTGACGTTATTACCCTTCAGGGCCAGAAATCAAGAAAGGGTTTATGCAAACTTAATTCTGATGATTGGCAGGTCATGTTAAGTAAAAAGCGGGTGGGGCGCGGCGTTGCATCACGCTCGGTTGGTTAAGCTGAGATAACAGAAGTTGAAATAACGATTTCGCGATAAACAGCCAGTACGGTCTGGTACTGGCTGCATTTCATCAGGCGCTCTCGGTCTGCTTGTGAAACAACGCACGGAAAACAGGGTAAATATCTTCCGGCTCGCGGATGTGCTGGATAGCAAAATTATCAAACATAGCCTGAAGGTGTTCATATTCGCGCCACAAAGTCTGGTGGGCGCGCCGGGTGATCTCAATGTAACTGTAATAACGCACGACGGGCAGAATACTCTTTGCCAGAATCTCATGACACAGTGGCGAATCATCTGCCCAGTTATCACCATCTGAAGCCTGCGCTGCGTAAATATTCCACTGAGCAGGGTCATAACGCTCTTTAATCACTTCATCCATCAGTTTCAGTGCGCTGGAAACAATGGTGCCACCGGTTTCCTGTGAGTAGAAAAATTCCTGCTCATCCACCTCTTTAGCCTGGGTGTGGTGACGGATGTAGACCACATCGACATTTTTATAGGTACGACTGAGAAACAGGTAGAGCAAAATGTAAAATCGTTTTGCCATGTCTTTGGTTGCCTGATCCATTGAACCTGACACGTCCATCAGACAGAACATCACCGCCTGACTGGATGGATCCGGGCGTTTTTCAAAATTCTTGTAGCGTAAATCGAAAGTATCAATAAAGGGTACGCGTTTTATTCGCGCACGCAGTTCAGCGATTTCCTTTTTAAGACGCTCTTCCTCCAGCAGCTGTGCGGGTTCAGCTTTCTGAACGGCATCCAGTGCGTCTTCCAGTTCATGCAGCATACGTCGCTTGCCGGCGGTCATGGCGGTGCGTCTCGCCAGTGAATTTTGCAGCGAACGTACCACGCTGATATTGGCGGGAACACCGTTTGCCGTGTAGCCTGCACGATGGACTTTGTATTCGTTGAGCTGTCTGTGCTGATTTTTTTTCAGGTTGGGTAGGGCGAGATCTTCAAACAGTAGATCGAGATACTCGTCTTTTGAAATATTAAAAACAAATTCGTCCTGTCCTTCACCATCCTGACTGGCATTGCCCTGACCACTTCCGCCGCCGCCGCCGCCCTGCGGTCTTTCGACCCGATCATTTTGTACAAAGTGATCATTGCCGGGATGAACGCGGTGACGATGTCCACCGCGAGCCTGATGAAAAACAGGTTCATTAATATCATCAACAGGAATTGAAACGGACTCGCCGCTGCTGATGTCGGTCACCGAACGCTTATTAATGGCCTCGGAAATCGACTGTTTAATTTGCGATTTGTAGCGGCGCAGGAAGCGTTGGCGATTAACCGCGCTCTTATTTTTACCGTTTAACCGCCGATCGATAAAATAGGCCATAACTCTCCCCCAAAAAACAGTGCAAACCGGGTCAGGTTGCCCTGACCCCTTCAGCATTTATGAGGCTGGTATCACGATGATTTGCGAACACGCAGATACCATTCACACAACAGGCGAACCTGCTTGCGGGTATAGCCTTTTTCCATCATCCGATCGACAAAATCATCATGCTTTTTCTGCTCATCCGTGGACGTTTTCGCATTAAATGAAATAACTGGCAGCAGCTCTTCAGTATTTGAGAACATTTTCTTCTCAATAACCGTGCGCAGTTTTTCATAACTGGTCCAGTTTGGATTGCGGCCATTATTGTGTGCCCGGGCGCGTAATACGAAATTGACAATTTCATTACGGAAGTCTTTCGGATTACTGATACCCGCCGGTTTCTCAATTTTCTCCAGCTCGGCGTTCAGGGATTCTCTGTCGAATAACTGACCGGTGTCCGGATCGCGGTATTCCTGATCCTGGATCCAGAAGTCAGCGTAAGTAACGTAACGGTCAAAAATATTCTGACCATATTCAGAATAAGACTCAAGATAAGCAGTTTGAATCTCTTTACCGATAAATTCGGCGTATTTCGGGATCAGGTAACCCTTCAGATGCTCAAGATATTTCTCGGCCTGTTCCTGAGGGAACTGTTCACGCTCAATCTGTTGTTCGAGTACGTAGAAAAGATGAACCGGGTTTGCTGCCACTTCAGCATGATCAAAGTTGAACACCCTGGAGAGGATTTTGAAGGCAAAGCGGGTAGACAGGCCATTCATACCTTCATCGACACCGGCATAGTCGCGATATTCCTGATAGGATTTTGCTTTCGGGTCGGTGTCTTTCAGGCTTTCACCATCATATACCCGCATTTTGGAATAAGTGCTGGAGTTTTCCGGCTCTTTCAGTCGTGAAAGAATCGAGAAGCGTGCCAGCGTTTCCAGCGTTCCCGGAGCACAGGGTGCATGAGTCAGCTCACTGTGATCAAGAAGTTTGTCGTAGATTTTAATCTCTTCTGATACCCGCAGGCAGTAAGGCACTTTGACGATATATACACGGTCAAGAAACGCCTCGTTATTTTTGTTATTACGGAAGGTGACCCATTCTGACTCGTTAGAGTGCGCCAGGATAATGCCATTAAATGGCAGGGCAGATATCCCTTCAGTACCGTTATAATTTCCTTCCTGAGTGGCAGTCAGCAGGGGATGTAGCACTTTAATCGGTGCTTTAAACATCTCAACAAACTCCATAATCCCCTGGTTTGCACGGCAAAGTGCGCCTGAATATCCGTAGGCGTCAGGATCGTTTTGCGCATGGTTTTCCAGCTTGCGGATGTCTACTTTACCCACCAGTGCTGAAATGTCCTGATTGTTTTCATCACCAGGTTCCGTCTTGGCAATTGCCAGCTGTTCAAGAATTGAAGGCCATACCTTAACGACTTTAAAGCGCGAAATGTCTCCGCCAAATTCATGAAGGCGTTTGGCGGCCCATGGGGACATGATGGTGCCGAGATAACGGCGGGGCACGCCATATTCTTTATCGAGGATCGTGGCATCTTCCTGCGGATTGAAAAGACACAAAGGATGGTCATTGACAGGACTACGCTCGCCATCGGCGCTGAGCACATAGATTGGCACTCTCTGCATCAGAGACTTCAGACGCTCAGCCAGAGATGATTTACCCCCACCAACGGGCCCCAGCAGATAGAGAATCTGTTTTTTCTCCTCCAGTCCCTGAGCGGCATGTTTAAGGTAGGAGACGATCTGTTCAATCGCCTCTTCCATGCCATAAAACTCTTCAAAAGCAGGGTAGCGTGCAACAACACGGTTGGAGAAAAGTCGGGAAAGGCGTGGCTCTGTAGCAGTGTCTACCATTACCGGCTCGCCAATAGCCATTAACAGTCTCTCAGCTGCATTGGCGTATGCACTACGATCCTGCCGACAAATGGTAAGAAATTCCTGAAGTGTAAACTCTTCGTCCTTGGCGGCTTCATAGCGCTGACGATAGTGATCGAATATATTCATAGCGATGCCCGTCCTTTCGTTTTTAGCACAGGTAACAGGGAGCTTAAAACCTCACCCCCTGAAGGAACTTATGAATTACAGCAACCCTTATGCCAACCTGACATTTTTTATCGGGATAATTAAAGCTTATGGCTACTGCTCTCTTAAAATGCACTGTCGATGAATTAAGCGTAGTTGGCTATCTAAGAAATTTCCTGATACTTCTGTCTTTTTCGATGAGATTTCAATAACAAAGTCATAAATCAGCTTAACGCCGCCCTTGACTGATGCGGGCTGGCTGATATTTGTAAATAAGCGATGATAACCCCCGTACCGCACCCTTTGACATCTGGCAGCCGGTGTACAATCGTGTAAACTTTCCGCCTGGGATGTCGGGTTTGTTAAACTACCTGACTTAATTGTTATGTTTATGGAATGAATTAATTGTGAACTATTTCAAACTTAGCGTGCTTGCCACGATTTCGGCAGTGAGTTTTACCTCTGTCAGTGCGCTGGCGAATCCATTGAGCCTCGGGGCGTCGGTAATTTACAGTCAGAGTCCGTATAAAGGAGCAAAGGGCCGCTATTTCCCATTGCCGGTGATCAATTACGAAGGAGACAGCTTTTATTTTCGTACCGTACAGGCGGGATATTATTTGTGGAAAGACCAGCAGGATCAGCTGTCGCTGACCATTATGGGCTCGCCGCAAAGTTTTGATACCGATCACACTTACAATAAACAGCTCAAGAAACTTGATAACCGCCACATGACGATGATGGGAGGCCTGGATTACCGGCATCTGGCAGAGTGGGGGATCATACGCACGACCTTAGCAGCCGATATGCTGGGTAACAGTGACGGCTATCAATGGGATCTGGCTTATCTTTATCGCTTCCAGTTGGGAGAGTTCAGTCTGACGCCCGGCCTTGGTCTGGTCTACAGCAGCGATCGCCAGAACAATTACTATTACGGTATATCGAAGCAGGAGTCCCGGCGCAGTGGGCTGGCCAGCTACGATGCGGATGACAGCTGGAATCCCTATCTTGAACTGACCGCGGCATGGTCACTGTCATCAAACTGGAACGCGACCCTCTCCGGGCGCTATACCCGACTGGCCAGTGAGGTGAAAGACAGCCCGATGGTCAATAAAGATTCTCTGGTATCAGTATGGACGGGGGTAAGCTACACGTTCTGATATCACCGTCAATGCACTAAAAAAGGGCGCTGAGCGCCCTTTTGCATAGAGGTGGTGAAATAAACAGGTGCAGCAGGAGTAGGTAATGAAAAATATAGCGTTCAGTTCAGGGGCCATTTTACCGGCTATTGGTCAGGGAACCTGGTACATGGGTGAGGATGCCAGCCGACGCAAGCAGGAAATTGCAGCGCTTCAGGCAGGACTGGATACAGGACTGAGGCTGATTGACACCGCAGAAATGTATGCTGATGGTGAGGCAGAAGCCGTAGTGGGTGAAGCGCTGAAAGGGCGCAGGGATAAAGCATGGCTGGTTTCCAAAGTTTATCCGTGGAATGCAGGTGCCGTGGACGCCATTGAGGCCTGCGAACGCAGCCTGCGCCGACTGAAAACCGATTATCTCGATCTCTATCTGTTGCACTGGCGCGGTAACGTGCCGTTGGAGGAAACGCTTACCGCGATGGCATCATTAAAGCAGTCTGGCAAAATTCTGCGTTGGGGAGTGTCGAACTTTGACAGTGATGACCTTGCCGACCTGCTGGCTGAAGATGGGGGAGATGGCTGTGATGCTAATCAGGTGCTTTACCATCTGGGTTCTCGTGGTATCGAACATGATCTCCTTCCCGACTGTCAGCAACGTGGGATCCCGGTGATGGCCTATTGCCCGCTAGCCCAGGGGGGCAGATTGCGTCGTGATCTGATGGATGCGCCGGTGTTGTGTGAGCTGGCACAGCAAAAGGGCATCAGCGTGGCCCAGTTGCTGCTGGCATGGGTTATCCGTCAGGAGGGTGTGATAGCCATTCCTAAAGCCAGCTCAGTTGCTCATGTAGTCGAAAATGCCGCAGCGCTGAATGTGGTATTAAGTAGTGAAGATCTGACAAAAATCAATCTGGCTTATCCGCCGCCAGAACGTAAAATGCCGCTGGATATGGTTTAGGTGCCGGTCAGCTCGTTTTTTTGCGGGCAGAGTGCAGTGTGATTCACCGTCAACGGACGGGCTCTGATGCCGGGTTGGCGTATTGAAATGATAATTTTCCAGGGACGAGGAATGAATAAACCGCAGCTTATCCGCTCTTACGCATCCACCAAAAATATGCTCCGGATATCCGGCATTGATAATGCCATCGCACACAACCTGTCAGCAGCTAATGTCAGGGAGAGAACTCAGTGAGTGCTTCCCGCCAGCACCTGTTCAGCTATGCCGCCTTCAGACACCTGTTTTTTGCCCGCCTCCTCACCGTGACAGGTAATGGTATCGCCCCGATAGCCCTGGCTTTTGCCGTACTGGATATGGGGGGAAATGCCGGAGATCTGGGTATTGTGGTGGCATCACGTTCACTGATAAATGTGCTGTTTCTTCTGCCTGGCGGTGTACTGGCAGATCGCTATTCACGTACTCGCCTTCTTTTTAGTGCTTCTGTTATTGCTGCGCTTTCTCAGGGCCTGTGCGCCTGGCTGGTGCTGGAGCACGTCGCAACGATCGGTGAGTTGATCATTCTGGGGATGATTAACGGTGCAGCAGCGGGTATGGCTTTACCGGCCTCTGGCGCAATGGTGCCTCTGACTGTGCCTGGCCAGAAACTCAGGCAGGCCAATGCATTTATTCAATTGGGAATATACGTCGGAACCATTACCGGCGCTTCACTGGGCGGAATGCTGATCGGGGCCGTTGGGCCAGGTTGGGGGTTGGCAGTGGACGCTCTGGGCTTTGCTGCCGCCACGCCGCTGTGGTTGTTGATCAGGGTGGGCAAACAACGGGTGGCGACTTTGCAGCGTAATATGCTGTATGAACTTCGCGAAGGCTGGAAGACGTTTATTGCTCACACCTGGGTATGGTCGGTTGTTGCTCAGTTTGCCGTGGTCAACGTCGCCTTTAGCGGCATTGTGATGGTGCTTGGCCCGGTTATAGCTGATGCTTCTTTTGGCAGGACGGTGTGGGGCGTAATGGTTGCCGCACAAAGTGGTGGGCTGATAGCGGGTTCATGTCTGGCATTACGCTGGCGTCCGCGCCGTGATATGCAGGCAGGCGTCATGCTGATTGCACTTTGCGCCCTGCCAATGCTGTTGTTAAGTATCCCGGCATCATCTTTTTTGTTGTGCGGGGCCTTTTTTCTTGCCGGGGTGGGTTTTGGTCAGTTTGGTGTGGTGTGGGCCCATTATCTGCAAACCCGTATTCCCGCTGACAAGCTTGCCCGTATTTGCGCCTGGGATGCGATGGGCTCTTTTATCGCCATCCCACTGGGTGAACTGGCTGCTGGCCCACTGGCTTTGCAGCTCGGTAATAAAACGGTGTTGGTAATCTCAGCGGTTGCCGTTCTGGTTGCCACACTGGCAACCAGTTTAGTCCCGGCAATAAGGTTGCTGACCAGAGAGGGAGAAGCAAAGTCCTGATTCAGCGGGTAAAACACTGCCCGCTGTTTATCTCCTGGTTATTTGCCTTTGCGTATTCTGATTGTTGCCGACAGTCGTGCTGGTGATTCAGCGGTGCTTTTCATTGGTGAGGAGACATGAGCTGTTTCGACACAAACCATCGTTTTGTATCCATCATCTGCCATATCCGCCATGCTTTGTGAAAGTTCAGGACCCGGATTCCAGGTGACAACGTCACTTTGATGATGATGATAAACTTCCAGCATACGGTTGCCAGTTTTATCACCGATCAGGCTACAGTCTTCCGGCTGGGTGTAAATACGGTCAATACGATGAGGATAGGTTTGCTTACCGTCAACAGAATGCCCGGCATTGCCGTTGTTAACTTTATCAATAAAATCAGGTCCTAAATAGCTGCGCGGAATAGTAGATCACTTTAAGGGAACTCAGCCCGGATTGTGCGATCTGATCAATCGCCAAATCAAAACAAATCACCAACCGGACTGAGCGATGCCGATCATAGCACCAATACCCCGTGGCGAACGACGCCTGATGCAAAAAGCGATTCAGCGAACACGTGAT
>NZ_JFHN01000012.1 GCF_000590885.1 Erwinia mallotivora | reverse complement strand
AGCTTTATCTGGCAATAAATGATATCGACCACACGAAGACCAAAGCGATGTCGCCGCAGACGAACGGCATCTGCGAACGGTTCCACAGGACGATATTGCAGGAGTTTTATCAGGTAGCATTCCGCAAAAAACTGTATGGCGAACTCGATACATTACAGTCGGATCTTGATGAATGGCTGGTTCACTATAATAATGAACGAACCCATCAGGGGAAAATGTGCTGTGGCCGGACGCCAATGGAAACGTTACTTGATGGAAAACACATCTGGGCTGAGAAAAACTTAAGCCAGATGTAATCTGACAGACACCTGTATAAATAACCGGTAACTGTCAGATCAGGTCTGAGCTAATACACATCACTCGTACTATTGAAGTTCCCGTGAGCCAGAGTTGCAAATCAGCTATGTCTTTTGATACCGCGAACTAAACCTTTTTTAAGTTAAGGTCTGGAATACCCACCCAAACATCATCCTCATCCTCATAATAAGAAACCTCACTGATACCA
Organism: Erwinia mallotivora; assembly: GCF_000590885.1. GTDB lineage: Bacteria > Pseudomonadota > Gammaproteobacteria > Enterobacterales > Enterobacteriaceae > Erwinia > Erwinia mallotivora. Next base: position 32,916 of record NZ_JFHN01000012.1, on the reverse strand, counting down.
TTCTCTATCAGATTTCGTTTACTAATCTGATTTCTTTCTCCTTGACGGAGCTGTGACTCAATTAATTTTGTTGGTACATATTTTTGGACAAGAAACTCTATGACTTGATCGTATTTGTTGTGATCATATGGAGTTATAGTATCTGTGATTTCCTCACCATTAATATGGTACTTGATTTTTATCTTTTTAAACATATCCATAGTTCATTTCTCCCCTGTGAGATTCATTCAGTAGCGTTAAGTTTCTTCTCAATAGCTCTTACTATCACCTGATAACCAATTATAGTTACTATGGTGCAAATCACTAACAACCCAATTCCTACAAAGCCTTCAATGTCACGCTGACCAAAAATTCTTGCCAAGAATATCCAGAAATTTTGTTGGCCTTGTGTTGATGGGTCTGAAGGTCTGGCTATCAAGAAGGTAATAACAAAAATAGCCACACCTATCAGTATTCTAAACCCCGTTGGGACACGTTTTGCTTCCATTTAAAACCACCTCAATTGTTCCAAACGACATAAGCCCATTACGTAATTTCACTTGTGGTGTAGAGAGCAATGCTTGCCGTATAGCTATGAAATCTGTTCTGTGTTGGAGGGTAATGCAGCCTAAAGAGATTCCAAGAGGGCCGCGAGGGTGAAGACGAAAATTCCCCCTTTCTACGTTATTTATCCAAGTATGATCGTCTATCTTTCCATCGTCACGATAAAGTGCAAACCATTCATACTTGATAACAGGTGTAGAGGTTGGCCATGAGTAGAAGTCATGCAAATCTGTTCTAACAATGCCTTTAAAACCACCAGTTGGGCGTTTTACGATGTGATATACCCCGTCAGGGATTGGTCCATTATCGGGAATTGCAATACATCCTGAACGGTTGCGGTATTCACCATTGCCAGAGAACGCCATAAACGTTCCTATGCCGTATATGAGCAGAGGCGAGTAGTCTGCATCATTAACAGTAAACTTTCCTTTTAATGCCACTTTGGCTCCTTCACATTTGCACAGCCTAAAGATAGAGATAGTTTATCATAAAGCCTCATTACAAAAAGACAATAGAAGCCATAACTCCGTTGGTGGTACTAACAACAAGCGGAGCGACTTCATCAACAATCAGACTAAATAAATTATTTTTGATTTGCCAAATCCACGGCTGGAAGCAAATCTTTCAGCGGGGGAGTGTGGGTGTATCTTGCCGTGATGCCGAGTGATTGTGTCCTGCTGTGACCAACAACAAACTGCACCAGTGCAGAACTACACCCGGCAGCTATAGCACCACTTATAAACGTATGGCGTAGAGAATGCACTCGGCGCTTTAATCCATACTCATTATAATCTGCCACATCAACAGCCCTCATCAGCACTATCCAATCCGAAGTTATGATCGTGTAATTAGGAAGGGTGCTGAAAACAAGATCCGAATCTTTCAGGCCCTCCACATGAGCCAGTAGGCCCGGCTCTATCGCCCTGTGAAGTGGAACTTTTCTCATGGCGTGTTCAGTTTTGCCACTTTCAATGAAAATGTACCATCGCCCGGTTTCATCGTCTTTCCTGATATGATGCTTCCTAATCTCTGCAATCTCACCACGGCGAGCGCCAGTGTAAACCAGTGTAAGAAAATACCATTTCCGATAATTGTTATCAGGCAATGAGAAAAGATAATCTTTAATCCGGCTCAATTCGCTGGTGGTGTAGTTTCCCCCTCTATTAGGCTTGACCTCATAAGTGATCCCATCTGTCGGAGATTTGGTCAGAATGTCGCACCGATCAACCAGGTATGTTTTCAGAAGAGACCGCCACAGCTTAAGGTGCTTGTGGACGTGCTCAGAGGTAATTAAGTCATCTTCTGGCACATCATATTCAATACATTCTGCAAGGCTCATTCTTGAATAGGGTAGCTTTATGCGTGTTGGGAGATTCTCCGCAACCTTTAAAGATTCCCTAATGAGTTGTTTGGTTATCTGGTCAACTGGGATATCACCAACAACATGGCAAAGCACATCAAAAAAACGCTGGTTTTCACTGGCTATAGATTTACGCCAGTTTTTTCCCTTATCGTTTGTATAGTTGTTCCAACACTCCAATAAACTTGGAGCTAAACTTTTCGGAATCTGTTCACGGATATCTTCTGGAAGCTGAGTAGTAACAGATGTGGCTTTTTGCAAAGAAGACGTCATCGAATCAATGAGTTGCTGATACTTGAGTAAATCACCTGAATAAAAAGCCTCATAAGCCTGTGACATCATCGCCTGATTCACATCTATCTGATTTGCCGCTTGGTAAACCTGCTCAATATCGGCTTCTTTTACTTCTAATTTTTTCATTTTAAGCGCGGCAATCATCATCCGGGCTGACATATCGTTGCCGTTATACATATTTCCCAAATAATAATCTGAATAGCCCCTGGCTTGCTCTGCACTGACTTGAGGAGAAATAGGGGAATCCGTCATCAATTTTTGATATCGGCCTAATTCAGGTAAGCGTTTGGCCTCATCTAAACCACTTTGAAGCCAGTTCAATAGATACTCGTCAAAATCCTTTTTCGTTGCGGCACGAAACCCTTTGAGACGAGATTTAAACTCGGCAATCTGCATTGTCCCATTCTGGACCAGAGGGATAAACGGGCGAACCTGATTCATTAGGATTTCGGCTTGTTTATAGCTGTCAGTTCCCAGAGAGATACGAACTAAACTACTTGAATCATTTAGCCTAAAATTAGTGTAATATGTGCGACCACGTATCATAGTGTGTGACAGTTTGTGTGACAACTTGTTTGCCATGTTATGTGCCATGAATTAGTTACATATCAGAGAGTTAGAGTGGTTTCTCTATATCTCTATGTTTTTTAAAGTATATCTGACGCCTGGGAAGGCGACAACGAGGTAGTTCCATGAGCGAAAAATTACAGAAAGTCCTGGCTCGTGCCGGGCACGGTTCACGCCGCGAGATCGAAACCATGATTTCAGCAGGTCGCGTCAGCGTGGATGGCAAGCTGGCAACGCTGGGCGATCGGGTTGAATCCAGTAAAGCACTTAAAATCCGCATCGACGGTCATCTCGTTTCCGTCGCAGAGTCAACCGAAGAGATCTGCCGCGTACTGGCCTATTACAAACCTGAAGGCGAATTATGCACCCGTAATGATCCTGAAGGGCGTCCTACGGTATTTGATCGTCTGCCAAAACTGCGCGGGGCGCGGTGGATTGCGGTTGGCCGACTGGATGTTAACACCTGCGGGCTTTTACTCTTTACCACTGATGGTGAACTGGCGAACCGCCTGATGCATCCCAGCCGGGAAGTTGAAAGGGAATACGCGGTGCGGGTGTTTGGCCAGGTTGATGATGAAAAAATCAAACAGCTGAGCCGGGGGGTACAACTGGAAGATGGTCCTGCGGCTTTTAAAACCTTGAAATTTAGCGGTGGGGAAGGGATCAACCAGTGGTACACCGTGACGCTGACTGAGGGGCGCAACCGCGAGGTACGCCGTCTGTGGGAGTCGGTCGGTGTTCAGGTCAGTCGACTGATCCGCACCCGCTATGGTGACATCGATTTGCCAAAAGGATTGCCGCGTGGGGGATGGACGGAACTGGATCTGACCCCCACCAACTACCTGCGCGAGCTGGTCGGTCTGCCAGCAGAAACCAACAGCAAAGTGCCGGTTGATAAAGATCGTCGCCGCACCAAGGCTAACCAGATTCGTCGTGCGGTTAAACGTCACTCACAGGTGAGCAACGGTCGTCGACCTTCCGGCAAACGCTAATGCTGCGAGCTTCAGAAGAGACAGCAACACCTCTCTTCTGAAGCCAAAGAGCAATCTTACCAGTCAATCCCCTGCTGAGCCTGCACACCCGCATCGAAAGCGTGTTTAACCGGCCGCATCTCGGTTATGGTATCGGCCATTTCAAGCAATTCCCGATGACACCCGCGACCTGTAATAATCACGTTCTGGCCGACCGGGCGCAGTGACAGCGAGGCTATAACTTCTGTCAGCGGCAGGTAACTGAAGTTAATCATATACGTCAGTTCATCCAGCACGACCAAATCCAGCGCGGGATCTTCCAGCATTCGTTTTGCCTGCTGCCAGACGGTCAGGCAGGCGGCGGTGTCCGTCTCTTTATTTTGCGTATCCCAGGTAAACCCTGTCGACATAACCTGAAATTCCACGCCGAGAGGTTCCAGCACATTGCGCTCGCCATTCGGCCATTCGCCTTTAATAAACTGAACAACCCCGACCCGCTTTTTGTGACCGCATGCGCGTAAAGCCGTGCCAAACGCAGCGGTGGTTTTACCTTTGCCATTGCCGGTAAAGATCATCAGGATGCCGCGTGTTTCAGTGGCTGCGGCTACCCGGGCATCGACTTTTTCTTTTAACCGCTGCTGACGTTGCTGGTGGCGATTTTCAGCCATTATGATGCGGCTCCGGGTTTACGACCCGGCTGGGCATCAAAACTTATTCCGGTTTTTCCTTTACTGTCATCACCCATCAGATAAAGGTAAAGCGGCATGATATCCGCCGGTGTTTTCAGTTTTTCCGCATCTTCGCCGGGGAAGGCACTGGCGCGCATTTTAGTCCTTGTTCCGCCGGGATTGATGCAATTGACCCGGAGTGACTGGCTGTCGTATTCATCCGCCAGTACCTGCATCAGGCCTTCAGTCGCAAACTTGGAAACCGAATAAGCTCCCCATCCCGCACGTCCCTGACGACCAACGCTTGAGGTGGTAAAAACCAGCGATGCCGAGGCCGATTTGAGCATCAGCGGCAGCAATGCCTGCGTCAGAAAAAAGGCAGCATCAACATTTACCCTCATCACCCGCTGCCAGACCTGTGGGTCCTGCTGTTCAACAGGGGCTATATCACCCAGCAGCCCGGCATTATGTAGTACGCCATCCAGCCGTGAAACCTGTTGCGCCATCTCTGATGCCAGCTGCCGGCAATCTGCGGGCGTAGCGGTTTCCAGGTCGAGAATAAATTTATGGGCTACCGGCAGGTTGTGTGCCGCAATCTCATCGACAACGCCCTGTAGTTTTTCTGGGTTACGCCCAAGCAGCAGAACTTTTGCACCATAACGTGCACAGGTCAGTGCTGCTTCACGGCCAATACCCTCACTGGCTCCGGTTACCAGAATGATGCGATCGGTCAGCAAATCGCTTTTTGGAAGATAATGCACAGGATTGTCCTCAGCAGTGAACAGACTGGCGCGGGGCTGACAACGTTTGTCGCCCGCGATGAACAGAGTGTGTTATGCCTGAAAATGGCTGTCAGTTCAATGTGATCGCACTGTTAACGCAGACGGTATTTAACAGGAATTGGGCGACGTCTGCCAGTGACTCAGCAAAACTAGCCGTTTTGCTTACACGATGTGAATAAGGCGGAATGAGTGGAACTACTCTCTTATTATGGGCTGTTTCTGGCAAAGACAGTGACGATAGTGCTGGCAGTTATTGCGATTGCCATTGTGATCGCCAATCTGGCTATGCGCAGACGCGGACAGAGCGGTCAGCTTGAGCTGACCCATCTGGGTGAACGTTATCTGGAAATGAAAGATGACATGCTGCTGGCTAAGATGAAACAACCACAGAAAAAGCTGTGGCAGAAAGAGCGAAAGAAAAAACAAAAACAGGAGGCGAAATCTGCAAAGCAGGGGATGAATCACATCCAGCAGAAACCCACTTTGTTTGTCATCGATTTTCGCGGCAGCATGGATGCCCATGAGGTTTCGTCTCTTCGCGAAGAAGTGTCAGCGGTGCTGGCGGTGGCAAAAGCAGAAGATGAAGTGCTGCTTCGTCTGGAGAGCCCGGGCGGTGTTGTGCATGGTTATGGTCTGGCTTCCTCGCAGTTGCAGCGTCTGCGTGACAAAAAGATCAGGCTGACGGTGGCGGTGGATAAAGTCGCCGCCAGCGGTGGTTATATGATGGCCTGCGTGGCCGATCGTATCGTGGCTGCACCGTTTTCCATTATCGGGTCGATTGGCGTGGTCGCGCAGATCCCAAACTTTAACCGACTTCTGAAACGTAACGAAATTGATGTAGAACTCCATACCGCTGGGGAGTACAAGCGCACTCTGACATTGTTTGGTGAGAATACCGAGCAGGGGCGTGAAAAGTTTCGCGAAGATCTGAATGAAACCCATCTGCTGTTTAAACAGTTTGTTCACCAGATGCGCCCAGGGTTAGATATCGACAGCGTGGCAACCGGCGAACACTGGTTCGGCACCCAGGCCCTGGAAAAAGGGCTGGTGGATGCTATCGGCACCAGCGATGATTTGATCATTGAACATCTGAACGGCCATGAAGTCATCGCCGTGCGTTATGCCAGACGCAGGAAACTGATGGACCGTTTTACTCAGAGTGCAGCCAGCAGTGCAGAGGGTGTGATACTGCGTTTCTGGCAGCGGGGTGAAAAGCCACTGCTTTAATGGTTTTATGGGGTAAGCGCAGGCGCTTAGTTTTTCAGCTGGTAACGGGATGATAATTCCGTTGCCAGATATTTGAAGACGTTAAAAACGGCGGTGCTTTTTTCGCCTGGAAGCCCGTGCTCATCCAGATAGTAGTCGCCGCGAAACACCAGAAGGTCACCTTTTTGCTCCACATCCGTCGCAGTCAGACCTTCAAAATAGAGTTCATGTTCTGCAACCAGTTCGTTGGCTTTTTGCAGCAGGGTTACTTTGTCAATAACGTTGGTCTGGTTCATCCCAGCTCTCCTTTATAGTCGATGACAACCGGCACTATATTACGACCTCGCTAAACAAAAGCACAATGTTTGCGCGACCTTACCTTTCATCACTCTTTTTATCCCGCTCTCTGGCAGAAACCGCAGGCAGATGCTAATTAAGTTGCGTATCAGATTTTATCAGGTAGAGTGTGGGCGTTTCGGGTTCCGGGCGTAAAACTGGCTTTACGCTTAGTGAGTGCATCACGAAGAGTGTTGTAAAAGTTTACTTTAATCAATAAGTTAAGTTCACGAGTGACAGCGGTTATCCCGGCAAATTGCGACAGGGTTGAAAACGAAAAACCTGAAAGCGATATCGCTAACGCGGCGGATTTGCCCCGGTAAACGACACCATTCACTCACGGATGTTTTAATCAGGTAAAGGTAAATATGGGCAAAGCTCTCGTAATAGTTGAGTCCCCGGCAAAAGCCAAAACAATCAATAAATATCTTGGAAATGACTACGTGGTGAAATCCAGCGTGGGTCATATCCGGGATTTGCCGACCAGTGGATCAACAGCTAAAAAGAGCGCTGACTCTACAACCAGTAAAACCACCAAAAAGGTGAAGAAGGACGAAAAAGCGGCGCTGGTAAGCCGGATGGGCGTTGATCCTTATCATGGATGGGATGCCAATTATCAGATTCTGCCGGGCAAAGAGAAAGTCGTTTCCGAGCTGAAATCACTGGCACAGAATGCCTCACATATCTATCTCGCGACCGACCTTGACCGTGAAGGAGAGGCCATTGCATGGCACCTGCGCGAAGTGATCGGGGGTGATGATTCACGCTTCAGTCGCGTGGTGTTTAATGAGATTACCAAAAATGCCATTCGCCAGGCGTTTGAGAAGCCTGGCGAACTGAATATTAGTCGGGTCAATGCACAGCAGGCACGTCGCTTTATGGATCGTGTGGTGGGATACATGGTTTCACCGCTGCTGTGGAAAAAAATCGCCCGTGGCTTGTCGGCGGGCCGTGTGCAGTCGGTGGCTGTACGCCTGGTGGTTGAGCGCGAGCGCGAAATCAAGGCCTTCGTTCCGGAAGAGTACTGGGAGTTACATGCTGATTTAAACACGCCTAAAGGCAGCGATTTGCCGATGGAAGTGACGCACCAGCATGATAAGCCGTTTCGTCCGGTTAACGGAGAGCAGACTCAGGCGGCGGTCAGCCTGCTGGAGAAAGCCCGTTATCTGGTAGAGGATCGTGAAGATAAACCGACCAGCAGTAAACCGGGGGCGCCTTTTATTACCTCCACGTTGCAGCAGGCGGCAAGTACCCGACTGGGTTACGGTGTTAAGAAGACGATGATGATGGCTCAGCGTCTTTATGAAGCTGGACATATTACTTATATGCGTACTGACTCGACTAATATCAGTCAGGATGCCCTTGGCATGGTTCGTGGCTACATTGAAAATGAATTTGGCGAAAAGTATCTGCCAAAAGAGCCTAACGCTTATGTCAGCAAAGATAATTCCCAGGAAGCGCATGAAGCGATCAGGCCTTCTGATGTCGGCGTGCTGTCCGAACAGCTGAAAGATATGGAAGCCGACGCGCAAAAACTTTATCAGTTGATCTGGCGTCAGTTTGTTGCCTGTCAGATGACGCCGGCGAAATATGACTCCACCACGCTTACGGTGACCGCCGGTGATTTCAGGCTGAAAGCGAAGGGCCGCACTTTACGTTTTGACGGCTGGACCAGAGTGATGCCTGCGCTGCGTAAAGGTGATGAAGATCGCACTTTGCCGCCGGTCGAAGTGGGTGAAGAGTTGAAACTGTTGCAACTGAAGCCGAGCCAACACTTTACCAAGCCACCCGCGCGTTTCAGTGAAGCTTCTCTGGTGCGCGAGCTGGAAAAACGCGGTATCGGCCGGCCTTCGACCTATGCTTCTATCATCTCCACCATCCAGGACCGTGGTTATGTGCGGGTTGAAAGCCGCCGTTTCTACGCTGAGAAAATGGGAGAAATCGTCACCGATCGTCTGGAAGAGAACTTCCGCGAATTGATGAATTACGATTTTACCGCTCATATGGAAAACAGCCTCGATCAGGTAGCCAATAACGAGGCAAAATGGAAAAGTGTGCTCGACACTTTTTTTGCTGATTTCAGTCAGCAGCTGGAGAAAGCCGACAAGGATCCGGAAGAGGGCGGGATGCAGCCAAATCAGATGATCCTGACTTCGATTGACTGCCCAACCTGTGGCCGCAAGATGGGGATTCGCACGGCCAGTACCGGCGTTTTCCTGGGATGTTCTGGTTATGCTTTGCCACCTAAAGAGCGCTGTAAACAGACCATCAACCTGATACCGGAAAATGAAGTACTGAATGTTCTGGAAGGTGATGATGCAGAAACCAATGCACTCCGTGCCCGTCGCCGTTGTAATAAATGCGGCACAGCAATGGACAGCTATCTGATTGACAACCAGCGTAAACTCCACGTCTGTGGTAATAATCCGGCTTGTGATGGCTATGAGATTGAGCAGGGTGAGTTTCGTATCAAAGGTTATGACGGCCCGGTGGTTGAATGCGAGAAGTGTGGCTCTGAAATGCACCTGAAAATGGGGCGTTTTGGCAAGTACATGGCCTGCACAAATGATGAGTGTAAAAACACCCGTAAAATTCTGCGCAATGGCGATGTCGCTCCACCTAAAGAGGATCCTGTGCCACTTCCGGAGCTGGCCTGCGAAAAGTCAGATGCCTATTTTGTCTTACGCGATGGGGCGGCCGGGGTGTTTCTTGCGGCGAATACTTTTCCGAAATCTCGTGAAACACGTGCACCGTTGGTTGAGGAACTGCAACGCTTCAGCGACCGACTGCCTGAAAAACTTCGCTACCTGGCAGATGCTCCGGCAGCCGACGATGAAGGTAATAAATCGGTGGTGCGCTTCAGCCGTAAAACCAAACAGCAATATGTCAGTACCGAAAAAGACGGGAAAGCAACCGGCTGGTCAGCATTTTACGTTGATGGTAAATGGCAGGTGACCACTAAGTCGTCTGCTAAGAAGTAATTATCTCATTAAGGGCCAGTTCAGACTGGCCCTGTTTCACTGACTGTTAATCAGAGCTCTTGTGTTATTAACAAGCGACTTTGTGTTCCTACGCCTCTTATCTCTGCTTCACATCACGCCAGCTTTTGGTATAGTTGTTATAGAAATATCATTTCTTATTATCAAATCGCATTAAACCGGAGATCCTGCAAACCATGGCTGTGAACGATATGACAGCACTGGGTTACGGGTGCGCGGCTTACAACCCCTGGATGGAATCAACATGAAATTGCAGCAGCTGCGTTACATCGTTGAGGTGGTTAATCATAACCTCAACGTCTCGTCGACGGCCGAAGGGCTCTACACCTCTCAACCCGGAATCAGTAAGCAGGTACGCATGCTGGAAGATGAGCTGGGTATACAGATTTTCGCGCGAAGTGGTAAGCATCTGACTCAGGTCACTCCGGCCGGACAGGAAATTATTCGCATAGCCCGTGAAGTCCTCTCCAAGGTTGATGCGATTAAATCAGTGGCGGGTGAGCATACCTGGCCAGACAAAGGTTCTCTCTATGTTGCCACCACTCATACGCAGGCTCGTTACGCTTTGCCTGGTGTCATCAAAGGATTTATTGAGCGTTATCCTCGTGTTTCTTTGCATATGCATCAGGGCTCACCAACACAAATTGCAGAGGCTGTTTCCAAAGGCAACGCCGACTTTGCTATTGCAACCGAGGCTCTTCATCTTTACGACGATTTGATTATGTTACCCTGCTATCACTGGAACCGGGCGATTGTGGTTACCCCCGATCATCCACTGGCTGAGAAAGCGAAGGTCTCTATTGAGGAGCTGGCAGAGTATCCGTTAGTGACTTATACCTTTGGTTTCACTGGTCGTTCAGAGCTGGATACGGCGTTTAATCGTGCCGGTCTGACCCCACGAATTGTGTTTACCGCCACCGATGCCGACGTCATTAAAACCTATGTACGCCTTGGTTTGGGCGTTGGTGTAATAGCCAGCATGGCTGTCGATCCGCTTTCCGACCCCGATCTGGTGAGAATTGAAGCGACTGATGTATTCAGCTACAGCACCACCAAAATTGGTTTTCGCCGTAGTACTTTTTTGCGCAGCTATATGTATGATTTTATACAGCGCTTTGCCCCCCATCTTACCAGAGACGTGGTCGATACTGCCGTAGGGCTGCGTTCAAATGAAGACATCGAAGCGATGTTTAAAGACATCAAGCTACCGGCTAAATAGATATCCTTTCATTAAATGTGGGTATGCAGAGGGCTGCCAGGCTTCTCTGCATTATTGCTGGATCTGCTCTTATCCGTATCAATCAATCTCATTTATTATTTTTTTGTGAATGAAACATGTATCACATGTTTTTTCTTTGTTTTTTATTAAATGAGAAATGGTACACATTTTTCGGTTTATTGCTTTGCAGGCGGCCAGGACTATTCTTACACTCTGATTTACAGGTCGTAAGAGGAGCTTACTGTCAGGGATGAAAAAAGATAACTACAGTTATAAATGGAACTATGAAAGTCTTTCGGTGTGCGTATTTGCTTTAAGGATTAATAAACTATCTTCAGTTTGATTAAAGACAGCTAATAGAATTTTACTTTTTTGATAAAGGTTGTTAATCGTTTAGTTCAATAAAAATGACTGGATTTCGTCCCATAAAATGTTTAGGATTCATCCTAATTTCTGATTGGCTTGATCAATCGTTTTAATGAGAGTGATTATCGATAACTATGACTACCAGACTATCAGTAGAGCCCAGCTTCGGGCATGAGACCGTACCGGTTCAGCGTAATACTAACCTCAAACGCAAAGCGTGGATGGCTGTTTTCGCTGGTTCAGCACTATTCTGGCTGGCCGTCGCAATGATGGTCTGGCACTTCTGGGGATAAAGATGCATCTGGAGACATTCAATCGTAAGCAGCAACAGCAAACCAAAGTGAAACAGCGTTTTTGTAAAAGTAAAGATGCTGAAGCCGTGAAAATTCCCGAGTCATGGGGCCTGAGCGAGCTTCAGCGCAGTTTTATTGATTCAATGTCCGATAATAAAAGCAAATAATAAAGTCAAATTTCTGGCGCGCGGCCAGCCATTAAAATTACAAGTTCAGGCATTCCCTGACTGCTTTATGCACTTAACACCATTTTTAATTTCATTTAAAAAACTTTACTGGCGTTGACAGTTTTATGTTGATGCTGTTTTCCGGTTAACAGTGAACCTTTTTTTGTGGTCTGAGTCGGAAATTAAGGCAAATTTAAGCAAGTGGCTAACTCTTTTTTGTTTTGAGTTGCACGTCAGCTTGATTATGGCAATACCGATGCATCAAACATGCATATTTAAACAACAAGAATTCCTTAAAAACGCCCCATCGTTATCGCGAGGGGCGTTTTTTTATTGCTGATAAATCATTTTCTGAAAGCTGACTTGTAATCATTTTTGTTAAGCCGGATCTGAAGAGAGGACGCTGGCGCAGATAAATGCCTGATTGATGCTATAACGTGCGCGGTAATCAGTGCTTGTTGACTTTGTTATCAGATCGTTAAATTGAATCTGTACTATCTTTAGATCAAACCATGTAGTTACTCAGGTTATCTGGATATTAACAAAGGAGAAAGCCATGACGTCCAGTCTGCATCAAAAGGTCAGTGCACTGCTGGATGTGCAGGGCCGGCATTATCATTATTTCAGCCTGGCCGAAGCTGAAAAGTTTCTGGGGGACCTCACCCGCCTGCCAAAATCTCTGAAAGTTTTGCTGGAAAATTTACTTCGCTGGCATGACGAAGATTCTGTCAGTGAGCAGGATATTATTGCGCTGGCGGGATGGCTCAAACATGCACACGCCGATCGTGAAATTGCGTATCGTCCCGCCCGGGTGCTGATGCAGGACTTTACAGGTGTTCCCGCCGTCGTCGACCTGGCCGCCATGCGTGAGGCCGTCAGACGTCTGGGAGGGGATGTGGCGAGGGTGAATCCACTCTCTTCCGTTGACCTGGTGATTGATCATTCGGTAACAGTTGATCATTTTGGTGACGGGCAGGCATTTGCAGAAAATGTCGGGCTGGAAATGGAACGCAACCATGAACGCTATGTATTCCTCCGTTGGGGACAGAAAGCCTTTGATAAATTTCGTGTCGTGCCGCCAGGAACCGGAATTTGCCATCAGGTGAACCTGGAATATCTCGGCCAGGCGGTATGGCATGAAAAAATCAATGGTAAAGACTTTGCCTGGCCGGATACCCTGGTTGGCACCGATTCTCACACCACTATGATCAATGCGCTGGGGGTATTAGGCTGGGGAGTGGGTGGTATCGAAGCTGAAGCGGCAATGCTTGGACAGCCGGTTTCAATGCTTATCCCCGATGTGGTGGGATTTAAACTGACCGGTAAGTTAAAACCGGGAATTACCGCTACCGACCTGGTTCTGACCGTAACACAAATGCTGCGTAAGCATGGTGTGGTGGGAAAATTTGTTGAATTTTATGGCGATGGTCTGGACCAGCTGCCGCTGGCTGACCGTGCCACCATCGCTAATATGGCTCCGGAGTACGGTGCCACCTGTGGATTTTTTCCGGTCGATGCTGTCACCCTGGATTATATGACGCTCACCGGGCGATCTGCTGAGCAGGTCGCGCTGGTGGAAGCTTATACCAAAGCGCAGGGGCTTTGGCGCAAGGCAGGTGACGAACCGGTTTTCACCAGTTCACTGGCTTTAGATATGGGTGAGGTTGAGGCAAGCCTCGCCGGGCCAAAACGTCCACAGGATCGTGTTTTACTGGCGGATGTTCCGAGAGCTTTCAGCGCCGGCAACAGTCTTGAGGTGAATCGCACACATGAACATCCCCAGTCTGTAAGCTATACCGACAGTCAGACTGGCCTCAGCCACACTCTTGAAGAGGGCGCGGTGGTGATTTCCGCTATCACTTCATGTACTAACACCTCCAATCCGGGAGTGATGATGGCCGCCGGGCTGCTGGCGAAAAAGGCTGTTGAACGAGGTTTACAGCGCCAGCCATGGGTTAAAGCCTCTCTGGCTCCGGGGTCTAAAGTTGTTTCTGACTATCTGGCAAAAGCGAATCTGACATCCAGCCTCGACCAGCTTGGTTTTAATCTGGTGGGATATGGCTGCACGACCTGTATTGGTAATTCGGGACCACTGCCTGATGAGGTGGAGCGCGCCATTAAAGAGGGCGATCTCACCGTTGGCGCTGTACTGTCAGGTAACCGTAATTTTGAAGGTCGTATCCATCCTCTGGTCAGAACAAACTGGCTCGCCTCACCGCCGCTGGTGGTAGCTTATGCGTTGGCAGGTAATATGAAAATTAATCTGCGTGAAGACCCTGTTGGCAATGATAAAAGCGGCAATCCGGTATGGTTGAAAGATATCTGGCCTTCGCAGACGGAAATTGACGCAGCGCTGGAGATGGTGTCCACCGGAATGTTTCATCAGCAGTATGCCGCAGTATTCAAAGGCACGCCCGAGTGGCAACAGATCGTTGTAAGTGACGATGTCACGTATGCCTGGGACGATAATTCAACGTATATCAGGTTATCGCCATTCTTTGATGACATGAGCAAAGAACCGAAACCAGTCAACGATATCAGAGGCGCGCGGATCCTGGCGATGCTGGGAGATTCTGTCACTACTGACCACATTTCTCCCGCAGGGAGCATCAAAGCCGACAGCCCGGCTGGTCGCTATTTAGTCGGCAATGGCGTCCGTGAGAGTGATTTTAACTCTTACGGTTCGCGACGGGGGAATCATGAAGTGATGATGCGGGGTACCTTTGCCAATATCCGCATCCGCAATGAAATGGTCCCTGGCGTGGAAGGGGGGATAACACGTTTTATTCCGGGAAATGAACAGCTGGCGATTTTTGATGCGGCTGAGCGCTATCGTCAGCACTCAACGCCGCTGGCGGTGATCGCCGGGAAAGAATATGGTTCAGGCTCCAGTCGTGACTGGGCTGCAAAAGGGCCTCGCCTGCTTGGCGTCAGGGTGGTGATTGCCGAATCTTTTGAGCGTATTCATCGTTCAAACCTGATTGGTATGGGGATCCTGCCTCTGGAGTTTCCCGAAGGTGTGACGCGCAAAACGCTGAGTCTGACGGGGGATGAGCAGATTGATGTGCAGGATCTGGCGCAATTGCAACCCGGTGGGGAGGTTAAAGTCACGGTCACCGCGCAAAATGGTGAGGTCACCGTACTGAAAACGCGCTGCCGCATCGATACCGGTAATGAGCTTACTTACTATCAACATGACGGCATTCTGCATTATGTCATTCGCAACATGCTGAACTGAGTTCACCGGACAGGTGGCACAATACTTGAGCTTGTGCCGCCTGCTCACGCTATAGGATGCCAGCTCTACAGGCTGACAGAACCGATTTCATTGCGTGTAATGTCGCGATACTTAAGAAAGCAGGTGTCCCATTTTAGCGGCCTTGGTATCCAGATAATGCGCATTTTCCGGATTACGCCCTACAATCAGCGGTACACGGCTGACGATGTTGATACCGGCTTCACTGAGTATCTCAACTTTTCGGGGATTATTAGTCAGCAGCCTTACTTCGTTAACGCCAAGTAAACGGAACATATCAGCACAAAGGGTGAAATCGCGCTCATCAGCTGCAAAACCTAACTGATGGTTCGCTTCAACCGTGTCATATCCCTTGTCCTGCAACGCGTAAGCGCGAATCTTATTCAGCAGGCCGATATTACGTCCCTCCTGGCGATGGTAGAGCAACACGCCGCGACCTTCTTCTGCGATATGATTCAGCGCGGCTTCCAGCTGAAAGCCGCAATCACAGCGCAGGCTGAACAGGGCATCACCGGTCAGACACTCTGAATGTACGCGGGCGAGCACAGCCTCGCCGTTACTGATATCACCATAAACCAGCGCGACATGGTCATGGCCGGTTGCCAGTTCTTCAAATCCAACCATCAGGAAATCTCCCCATGGCGTGGGCAGATTGGCTTCTGCCACCCGTTTAAGCTGCATGTGACTCTCCAGATACACCAGGTAATACATCGCCCTTATGGCAGGGCATCTTCAGCAGGCTGAAAAATTAACGGTGGCTATTTTGCCACAATCAGTATCAGTGCAGTTAACAAGTTGGAGCGATTGTTGTGATACTGCACAATTATCATCATTCAGCTCACTATGTTATTATTTTTTCTCATAATGTCAGCAAAAACTGGCAATAAAACGCCGGTCAATAAAGGAAAATTATGTTTGAAATAGTCAGGCGCACTACGCTGGGCGCATTATTACTGCTGATTATGCCTGTTGGCGTCTGGATTTCTGGCTGGCAGTGGCAACCTGATAATATGGGAATTTGGCACAGGGTGCTGTTTTGGGTAACTGAAACCGTCACCAGTCCGTGGGGAGCTGTAACCAGCGCGATCCTTTGCGTGTGGTTCGTCTGGTGCCTGCGTTTCAGACTGAAGCCAGCGATATTATTACTGGGAATTATGATTCTGGCGATTCTTGCGGGACAGTACGCCAAAAACGTTATCAAGGAACAGGTGCAGGAACCGCGCCCCTACGTGTTATGGCTGGAAAAAAATCATGCGCTGGATGACAAAATGTTTTATCAACAACCCCGTCAGCAGCGTAGCAGGCTGGTGAGTGAGGCTGTGGCCAGCGACAATCGTTTGCCGGACTGGCTGAAAGCTCACTGGGAATTTGAAACAGGCTATGCTTTCCCCTCCGGCCATACAATGTTTGCCGCAAGTTGGGCACTGCTGGCCTTTGGTCTGCTCTGGCCACGCCGCCGGGTTGTGACTCTGCTGCTACTTTTTGGCTGGGCTACGGGTGTCATGGCAAGTCGACTGGTACTGGGTATGCACTGGCCTCGGGATCTGGTTATCTCAACATTGATCAGCTGGCTGCTGGTTACTGTTGCGACCTGGCTGGTCCAGCGCTGGTGCGGTCCATTAAGCGTACCCCCGGTGGAAGAGCATGAAATACGTCAACGTGAAAGTGATTAGATTGTGATTATCAACCTGTGCCCCAATATCATTGCGTGATAAGGGTTCTGTCACTGCGCAGATTTCGTTAACGCATCAGTCAAGCAACAGGGCGTTTTTTTTGGCATAATTCATCTGGTTATCACCAGACTACGGGACGGACTGTGAAATACTTGCTGATTTTTTTACTGGTTTTAGTGATCTTTGTCATCTCAATCACCCTTGGGGCACACAACGATCAAATCGTGACCTTCAATTATTTGTTGGCACAGGGGCAGTATCGGGTTTCAACGCTGGTTGCAACGCTTTTCGCCGTCGGCTTTATTCTTGGCTGGGCGATTTGTGGGCTGTTCTGGTTGCGACTTCGTGTCTCACTGGCGGCAGCTCAGCGAAAGTTAAAACGTCTGCAACAGATAACGCAGACTGAAGAATCGGTGACAACGTCACCTGCACCTGTCGCTAAGGAATAATTTCTCATGTTGGAACTGCTGTTTCTGTTATTGCCCGTTGCCGCAGCCTATGGCTGGTACATGGGGCGCAGAAGTGCGCAACAGGATAAGCAGCAGGAAGCCAGTCGGCTGTCGCGTGATTATGTTGCCGGGGTGAATTTTTTGCTCTCCAATCAGCAGGACAAAGCGGTCGATTTGTTTCTTGATATGCTCAGAGAAGACAGCGGCACGGTCGAAGCTCATCTGACGCTGGGCAATCTTTTTCGATCCAGAGGGGAAGTAGACCGTGCGATTCGAATTCATCAGGCGCTGATGGAAAGCGCTTCGCTCACTTATGATCAACGCCTGCTGGCCTTACAGCAACTTGGTCGCGACTATATGGCGACAGGTTTTTATGACCGTGCAGAGGAAATGTTCTCTCAACTTGTTGATGAAACAGATTTCCGTGTCGGTGCACTCCAACAGTTACTGCTTATTCATCAGGCAACCAGCGACTGGCCGAAAGCCATTGAGGTGGCTGAACGGCTGGTCAAACTGGGCAAAGATAAACAGCGGATGGAAATTGCCCATTTTTATTGCGAGCTGGCATTGCAGGCTATGGGCAGTGACGATCTGGATCGTGCCATGAATCTGCTGAAAAAAGGTGAGGGTGCCGATCGTCAGAGCGCACGTGTTTCAATAATGATGGGCCGTATTGCTATGGCGAAAGGTGATTACGCCAGAGCCGTTGGCCTGCTTCAACGGGTGATCGAGCAGGATAAAGAGCTGGTCAGCGAAACGCTGGAAATGCTGGAAAGTTGTTATAACCAGTTGCAGCAGCCTCAGGCCTGGGCCGATTATCTGCGACGTTGTGTGGAAGAAAATACGGGTGCTGTAGCCGAGCTTTACCTCTCTGATATCATCGAACGTGATGAAGGAGGGGACGTCGCTCAACTTTATATCAATCGTCAACTTGAACGACATCCCACCATGCGTGTTTTCCATCGACTGATCGATTTCCATCTGAATGATGCGGAAGACGGCAGGGCAAAAGAGAGCCTGATGGTGCTGCGGGATTTGGTTGGAGAGCAGATCCGTACCAAGCCTCGCTATCGTTGCCATAAATGTGGATTTACTGCACATGCACTGTACTGGCATTGTCCATCCTGTCGTGCCTGGTCATCGGTTAAACCGATACGCGGGCTTGATGGTCAATAATTTCTGGCTGATGAACGACACTCTTTTTCGTTTTTTAGTTACAACATACTCTTTATTGCCTGGTTAATCATACCTCGAGCATCAGTGTCGCTTGCGTCTGACAGAAAAGAAAAGCGCGTCAGGCTGTGAATTTATCGATACCACAGGTAAAATGCCTGCCGTTTATTTTCTGCGCCTCCAGGTGCTTTATTTTCAGAGGGTCTTCTTATGCAATCACCGCTGGCAAGCGATTCCCCGATTCTGGTCGCACTTGATTATGCCGACCGCGACCAGGCTATGGCTTTCGTAGACAGAATTGATCCGCGTAGTTGCCGTCTGAAAGTGGGTAAAGAGATGTTTACCCTTTTTGGACCACAGTTGGTAAAGGATTTACAGCAGCGTGGTTTTGACCTGTTTCTCGATCTGAAATTTCATGACATTCCCAACACCACTGCGCATGCGATTGCCGCCGCTGCCGAACTGGGTGTCTGGATGGTGAATGTCCATGCCAGCGGGGGAGCCAGAATGATGGATGCTGCACGCGAAGCGCTGATGCCATTTGGCAACGATGCTCCGCTGTTGATAGCAGTGACGGTACTGACCAGTATGGATGCCGAAGATCTCAGAGGAATTGGGATTGATGCCACACCCGGCGATCACGCTCAACGTCTGGCCAGTCTCAGCCATCAGTGTGGACTTGACGGGGTTGTTTGTTCGGCACAAGAAGCAGCACGATTCAGGCGCACGTTGGGAACAGATTTTCGTCTGGTCACACCCGGTATTCGCCCAAAGGGCAGCGAAGCAGGTGATCAGCGCCGGATTATGACTCCGCAGGAAGCTAAAGAGGCTGGCGTGGACTACATGGTAATTGGACGTCCAATTACTCAGGCTGCCGATCCCGCCGTCGCGCTGGCTGACATTCTGACATCTTTGCAGGGGGCGCAATGACCGATAACAACAGTCGGCTGGTTTACTCTACGGAAACAGGGCGAATTACCGAATCTGCACCAGCGGTACAAAGAGAAAAAGGCGATGGAATTGTTCGTCTTCAACGTCAGACCAGTGGCAGAAAAGGTAAGGGCGTGTGCCTTGTCACGGGGCTGGATCTTTCTGATGGCGAACTGGATAAGCTGGCGGCGGAATTGAAGAAAAAATGCGGCTGTGGCGGTTCAGTTAAAAATGGCGTTATCGAAATTCAGGGCGATAAACGTGACTTGCTGAAAAGCCTGCTGGAGTCAAAAGGGATGAAAGTTCGCCTCGCGGGGGGATGAAAGGGAAGTGAATACAGACCATACGATTCAGCTACGCTGGGTTCAGACATTTGCAAGGCCAGGTAATCTGGCCTTACTCGTTGCTACATTTTAGTTACCTCAGGCGGCTGTGCCAGTAGTGGTCCTGCTTCAGCCATCAGCGTTTTAAAATGAGGCTGATTTCCGTGAGAATCGACGGCAGCAGCATTTTTCCATGTTTCATGAAACAGAAAAACATTGCCATCCTCGACACTGCGATACAGATCGTAATGCAGACAACCTGCTTCAGCTCGGGCGGGTTTCACCCCTGCATTCAGCACTTTCTTCAGTTCATCGGCTTTACCGGCAATGGCGACGAACTTTGCCACGATACAGACGTTTTTTTCGGTCATGATCCACTCCTTAATTACGCTGATAAACAGGACATAATCCAGCCCTGAAAAGGTGATAACGACTGACACAACTGCCGTTATCGAATCAGTAGAACATCATGCCATATTTTCTGCGACCTTACAGAGAACGACAACGGGCCAGTCCTGAAGAAGTAGAAAAATATTATTTTCGTTGCCGCGATTTCACGCTGTTCAGGTCAGATTGTTTTATTTGCCGTGATGATTTCTGATCATTATTTTTGGTTAAAGTAATCATCGGCGCAGGCTATTGTCATCGGGTTTCTTTTTATTTCAAAAATATTTATCTCACGACTCGACCTGCCCGAAAACGTGGATTATGCTGGCAAACTGCCTGCCCAACGCAAATGGAGTTTTTTGAATGAAAGCTGCAACCTTTCTCATCGTCGCCACGACATTATTACTCGCCGGATGTAGTGGTCATGGTGATGACGATCCCCCTCAGCAGGCCACTGCTGCACATGTCTCGCCACGCGTGGAGATGTCCGGCATGGCAGAGCAGGTTTGCAGCAATGCCGGAGGCACGCTGGCGCTGTCCCGGCAGCTCGATGGCAGTTCGGTTGGCATGTGTCAGCTGGCCAATGGTCGCCGCTGTGGAGAAAATGCCCTGGTCAGTGGCAGCTGCGTACGTTAGGGACTGAGGTAAGGCCGGTTAAACCGGCCTGCGAAAATTATCTCAGATGGTCAGTTCATTGGGACAATGCTGAGTGTTTTTTAGCATTGTCAGATTTTCCAGTGTAGTTTGCGCGATACTGGTCAGTGCCTCAGCAGTCAGAAAAGCCTGATGCCCGGTAAACAGCACGTTGTGGCAGGCAGAAAGGCGACGGAATACATCATCCTGGATCACGTCATTAGATTTATCTTCAAAGAACAGGTCACGTTCGTTTTCATAAACATCCATACCCAGCGATCCGATTTTCTGCATTTTCAGCGCATCAATAGCAGCCTGAGAATCTATCAGCCCGCCGCGACTGGTGTTAATAATCATTACGCCATTTTTCATTTGTTCGAAAGCTGACATATTGAGCAGATGATTATTTTCTGCTGTCAGCGGACAGTGCAACGAAATAACATCAGACTCGCGAAACAGGGTTTGTAAATCAACGTATTCGGCACCCAACTCCAGAACCTGTGGATTAGGGTAAGGGTCTGAAGCCAGCAGACGCATACCGAATCCTTTCAGGATCCGCAAAGTGGCAATACCAATTTTGCCAGTGCCAATAACGCCGGCAGTACGGCCATGCATATTAAAACCAATTAATCCTTCGAGAGAGAAATTGGCGTCTCTGGTGCGCTGATACGCACGATGAATACGTCGGTTAAGCGTCATCATCATACCTACAGCATGTTCCGCCACCGCTTCCGGTGAATAAGCAGGAACGCGGACAACTTTAATACCCAGCTCTTTTGCCGCATCAAGATCGACGTTATTGAACCCTGCGCAGCGGAGTGCCACGAAGCGAACGCCCAGTCCGGCCAGTTCTTCCAGCACGCTACGCCTGCCATCATCATTGACGAAGATGCACACTGCCTCACAGCCGGAAGCGGTTTTGGCGGTTTTTTCAGTCAGCAGAAAATCGAAAAATTCCAGTTCATGGTGAGAGGTGGCATTTACCTGTTCGAGATATTTCCTGTCGTACTGCTTGGTACTGTATACCGCGATTTTCATTATCTCTCCTGATGTTCTGAAGATAAAAAAGACTGACAGGATAATAACAACAATTCGTATTCTGCGGCGAGCCTGCTTTACATCACCAGGCATTCTGGCCTGGAAACCTTTCACAATGCTTCTCGCCGGGCAGATAACATGACATCATTCAGCCCTGTGACTTTTACGGACTATACGGAACAACTGTCATGACCCGCAGCTGGAAGCTGTTCACTGCGATAATAACGATACTGCTGTTAGCTGGCGCAAGCCTGTGGCTGACCGCTGTCCACTGGTTACCCCGTCTTGCAGGGCTCTGGTTACCTGTTAACACCACCATCCGACTGGAGAGCAATTTTTCCTGGCGTGACGGGGGGGTGTGGTTGCCCGCAATCAGCTATCGCGTCGGTGACTGTCAACTGGCCGCCGTGGAGGATCTGTCATTAAAAAGGGCAAATGGCCGCTGGCAGTTAGCTGCCGGTAACGTAGATGTCAACAGCAATTGCTTCAGTCAGTTCCCGCAGAACAGTCAGCCAACGGCCCCAAAATCGGTGGCTGAGTGGCAGTCTCTGCTCCCCTCTGCACAGGTTTCAGTCAGTCAACTGACGGTCACGCCCTGGCAAAACTGGGCGGGCTCTCTACAACTCGATCTGCAACCTGAACAGCAGAGCATTGATTATCAGGGAAAAAACATTCATCTGGCGGCGGCACTCTATGGTCAGCGTCTCGATATCTCTTCTCTGGTGGTCAATGCGTCGGGTCTGCCACAGCCAGTGAGAGTAGGCGGAAGCGTAACCCTGCCAGCTATTCCTGACGCGCTGCCTGATGCCGGTGCTATCCACGCTAACCTGACAACCGACAGCGTTCCGCATCCTCTGCTTGCCACACTAAACTGGCAGCAGGATAAGGGGGAGGTCAGGATCATGGCCGAAGATACAAAAACGCTTTTGTTCAGACTGCCCTGGCAGATATCTCCGCTGGAAATCACCGTGCAGCAAGGGGAGTGGCACTGGCCATATGCCAGTCAGCTGCTCTCCGGTAGGATCAATTTTTCGTTGAAAAACTGGCAACAGGGGCTGTCATCAACCGAGGTTACCGGGCGTCTGAACGCGTTGACACAGGGAAAAGGCGGTAAAGGCAACGTGGTGCTGACCCTGGGGCCGGGTCATCTGGACTGGGAACAGTGTCAGTTACCGTTCAGGCTGACCGGTGACAGCAAAATGGAACAGATGCTCTTTTTTGCTGCCATTCCGGGGGAAGTGCAGGGATCGTTATCTGCACCCGAAATGATACTCAAACCTGGCGCACTGTTGCGAATGCGAGGAAAGCTACTCTCCACGCTTGAAGTAGATGAAGCGCGCTGGCCTCTTTCCGGCCTTAAGGTCTCCTCCTCTGGCATTGACGGGCGTTTACAGGCAATTCTGACCGCACATGATCCTGACACCGGTCGGTTTCGCGTGCATCTGGATGGCCGCGCCGATAATTTCTGGCCCGATCAAGGGCGATGGCAGTGGCGTTACTGGGGGGATGGCGTGCTGTCTTCTTTCGAGGCTGAATGGGATGTAAATGGCCGGGGACGCTGGCAGGACAAATTGATTGAGCTGGAGTCACTCTCCACCGGCTTCAACCAGATCAGTTACGACAGTGTCAATGTACATGCTCCCCGTCTTACGCTGGAGACCCCGCTGCGATGGCAACGCGATACTTCTGCACCATCCTTCAGCGGAAAGCTGAAACTTAATGCGCAGCAAACGACGTTCAGCAGTGGAGGGCATTTGCCTCCGGCGATATTGCGCCTGGCGCTGAATGGACGCGATCCCGGTTCCTTTTTATTGCAAGGAACATTGCAGGCCAGCCCCATCGGGCCAGTGCGACTTTACGGGCGTTGGGATGGTCAGCGTTTGCGCGGTCAGGCATGGTGGCCGCAACAGCCGCTAACCGTTTTTCAGCCACTGCTCAGTGACGATCTGAAAATGAAGATCCAGGGTGGAACATTGAAAGCACAGATGGCTTTTTCGGCGGCCAGCGGGCAGGGATTGGCAGCCGGAGGACATTGGGTGGTAGCAGATGGCCGCATGCTTATGCCGGACAACGAAATTAATGGTGCCGATTTCTCTTTACCTTTTCGATTCAGGAATAATCAATGGTATTTCGGTGCCAGGGGGCCGGTGTCGTTACGCATCAAAGAGGTTAAGAATCAGTTTGCATTACAGAACATTACGGCTGATTTGCAAGGCTGGTATCCGTGGAGCAAAAGTCATCCTCTGCGTCTCAGTAATGTTGGAATGGATATACTGGGTGGAAAAATGCGCATGGAAAGCCTGCAAATGCCACAAACAGAAGCCGCCACGCTGCGGCTGAAAAATATCAGTATGAGTGAGTTAATCACCGCCATCCGACCAAAACAGATTGCGATGTCCGGTCATATCAATGCTGCCTTGCCGCTGTGGCTGGATGATTCACACTGGCTGGTGAAAGAGGGATGGATTGCAAACAGCGGTCCTCTCACCGTGCGGCTGGACAAAGATTTTGCTGATGCTGTCTCAGCGAATAACATCGCAGCCGGGGCAGCAACCGACTGGTTACGCTACATGGAAATTTCACGTAGCTATGCAACCCTGAATATCGACAACATTGGTCAACTGACTTTAAAAGCTCAGGTCAATGGCACCAGTCGTTTCAGTGATAAAAATCAGCGTGTTTCACTCAATTACACGCAGCAGGAAAACCTGTTCCAGCTCTGGCGTAGCCTGCGCTTTGCCGATAATTTGCAATCCTGGGTGGAGCAGAATGCTTCCCTGCCAACTCAGAAGGAAAACAAAAATGAGATGCATTAGCCTGTTATTACCAGGCACAATCTGGTTGCTCAGCGGCTGTATACCGCGTATTGAAGTGGCAGCGCCAAAGGAACCCATTACTATCAATATGAATGTGAAAATCGAACATGAAATTCACATCAAGGTAGATAAAGACGTTGAAGCGTTGCTAAAAAACCAGAATGGCCTGTTCTGAAAGAGGTGCCGGATGAAGAAACTACAGGTTCTGTTATCGGTTTTGCTGTTGATAGCACCGCCACTGATGGCTTTAACCCTGGATGAGGCAAGAAAGCAGGGGCGGGCCGGTGAAACATTATCGGGCTATATTGCCCCATTGAAGCAGGACAGCGAGACGCTGGAACTGGTATCAAAAATCAATCAGGGGCGTGAGCAGCAGTACCGGGCGCTGGCGGAAAAAAATAATATGAGCACGGTAGAGGTCGCACGAATAGCTGGACAAAAACTGGTCGAACGGGCAGCGCCGGGGGAATATGTGCGTGGACTTAATGGAAAATGGTTGCAAAAGACACCCTGAAATAAAAACAGTCTGTTTCTAGTACGCCAGGCCCATTTCGCTTTACGGAGCAAGATTTATTTGCTGTCAGTGTCAGCCAGCCCGGCATCTGACCATTAATGACACCTGAAACTGAGGCCATCTCAAGCTTTACCGTTTGTCACCGCTGTGATTACAATCAGTAATTGTGATAATTGTCCGTCTGAAATTAAAAATGAATAATATTTTTCAATAAGTTGCTTTAAGATTTCGCTGTAAACCCATCCCGCCAATAACAGGTTAAGGAATGCCGATGATCAATTCACGTTTTACGCTGGCTGCACTGTTTATGGTTGCCACTACCACAGTGTTTGCCGCTGATGTTCCGCCAGGAACCAAACTGGCCGCACGACAGGAAATTGTTCGCCACATTAAAGATGAACCGGCTTCACTCGATCCGGCCAAAGCCGTGGGTTTACCGGAAATTCCGGTTATTCGCGATCTGTTTGAAGGACTGACCAGTCAGGATGCAGCTGGAAATATCATCCCTGCCGTAGCCACTCAGTGGCAGACCAGCGATAACAAAACCTGGATCTTTACGCTGCGTAAAGATGCTCGCTGGTCAGATGGTGAGCCGGTAACGGCAGAGGATTTTGTGTGGAGCTGGCGTCGCCTGGTGGATCCTAAAGTTGGCTCGACTTTTGCGTGGTTCGCCGGGCTGGCAGGGATTGAAAATGCAACAGCCATTACTAAAGGGGAAATGACCGCGGATAAACTTGGCGTCAGCGCACTGGACAACTATCGACTGAAGGTGACGCTGGACAGGCCCGTTCCTTACTTTATCAGCCTGACAGCTAACTTCAGCCTCTATCCAGTGCCACAGAAGGTTATTGAAAAATACGGCAATGACTGGACCCTGCCGGGCAACCTGGTGGGCAACGGTGCCTATAAACTGCAGCAACGCGTGATTAATGAAAAACTGGTTCTGGTTCGTAATGAAAACTACTGGGATAACGCCCACAGCGTTCTTAATAAGGTCACCTTCGTGCCCATCAGTGAAGAATCCAGCGCGACCAAGCGTTATCGCGCAGGGGACATTGATATCACGGAGTCTTTCCCGAAAAACATGTACAGCCTGCTAAAAAAACAGATCCCGGATCAGGTTTACACTCCTGATCAACTGGGCACCTACTATTTTGCCTTTAACACGGTGAAAGGTCCGACGGCAGATGTGCGGGTTCGCCAGGCGCTCTCGTGGAGTATTGACAGAAAAATTATTGCGGAAAAAGTACTGGGAACGGGCGAAAAACCGGCCTGGCATTTTACGCCGGATGCCACAGCCGGTTTCAAAGCTAAACCTGACTTTTTGCAACAGCACAGCCAGGAAGAGCTGAATGTGCAGGCCCGGACGCTGCTGGCGGCGGCAGGGTATGGTCCAACGCATCCACTCAATCTGACACTGCTTTATAACAGCTCAGAGAATAACCAGAAAATTGCTATCGCCGTGGCATCAATGTGGAAGAAGAACCTGGGTGTGACCGTCAGGCTACAGAATCAGGAGTGGAAGACCTACATTGACAGCCGTAATAGCGGTAACTTCGATGTGATTCGCGCCTCATGGATTGCTGATTATAACGAGCCTTCCACCTTCCTCAGTCTGTTAACATCCAGTCACAGTGGCAACATCTCACGGTTTAAAGACGATAACTATGATGCGTTGCTTGAAAAAGCTAGCAGGGAAACCAGTCCCACCATTCGTAATGATGATTACAATCGTGCTGAGCAAATCATTGCTGATAAGGCACCGATTGCCCCGCTGTATCAGTTTACCAATGGGCGCCTGATCAAACCGTGGGTAAAAGGTTACCCTGTCACTAATCCGGAAGATGTGGCTTACAGTCGCACCCTGTATATCCTGAGTCATTAATGTTCACGGGGCAGACGCAGACGCGTCTGCTTCGTAACTAACAGAAGTTTCAGCCTGCACCAGATAATGACGCTTTCGCGTCATTTTGTTATTGTTTTGTTATCTTTCGATTTCCAGATCGGGTGCCTTGTGGTGAAATTCTTTGTTTTTAATCTGGTATTTCTGCTGAGTGGTTGTGCACTGAAACAATATCCAGCTTCGCAACCTGTCAGTTCGGTAGAGGCTACGCAACTGGACTGTAACGGCGTTAAACAAGCAATAATCAGCCAACAACAGGTAGAGGCAGAGATCGACAAAACCGGACAGTTTGACGGTCTGACAGTACTTGGCTTTATCGGCGACTTTGGCATCGGGAACGGGGTGGCGAAAAGTCAGGCCCGTAAACATGCAGACCAGCGAATGGCTCAGCTAAAACAGTTGGAGAATACGCGTTGCACCACCACACAGCGTGGCTCGTAACCTGTAATAAACCGACCTGCAAAATCCAAACCGTACGAGAACGTACGGTAAGAACATTTTTAACCATTTCATAGAGGGACATATCCCCCTTGCAATCTGTATTTTTGAATCTCGTCAGGCAAATTTATCATATGTAAAACTGACGAGGTCATCCGAAGATGCGTATCTCTGTTGACTATTATCTATTTCTTTGGCATGAGACAGCATCTTATTCATGTTGCCAAAATCTGAGTGTACATAATGAAATGTAGTACTAAGCAATGTTTTATCAATATCTCCCCCTACAGTCGGGTGGATAATATAGGAATATCGAACCGCATTATCTATATCTTCACCATGAGGTAAGGCTACTGACCTTGCCTCACTGGGTATTCCGTCAGCTACAGTGCGAAACTCCCCACAAATTACAGCCAAAAATTTCTCATCGTTGACTACAAATTCATGAGAGAAGAGTTTTTTCTCAATGTCGGAAGAGAGCGTTTTTGCCATCGGATCGAAATGTCTTAACACATATTTTTCTATACTTTCTGATTCACCAGGTAATAAGGTCTTACCTGAAAAGCAGGTACCCTTGTGCTGATTATCTTGTAAATCATCAAGATTATCCTCCCGATAATTCATAACTATCAATTTTCCTGGCGCAAAAGGTTTATTACTAATCCTGTCCAGTACATATGTTTCAGCGTGTAATTTCTTTTCATTATTATTTGGGTTAGGTTTGAATTTCAAATGATCACCTTTACGAACCAGAGCCAGTAACTTTCCATCTCGAAGAACAGGCATAATATTAGCCGTAAAGTTGACAAGACTGTGCAACGGTATTCTTTGATTATCTTGTATAAGCTTAACGTCTTTGGATGAACGATGTTCTTCCGAAAGCGGACCAGATATGTAAATCGAACCAGCAGCAATTATCGCATTCGGATAACGTTGGCTCAGAGGTACAAGATAATCGTTAATCGCTTTATATACTGCACCTACTGGAGCACAGTGATTCAATGCTATATCTGCGCCTCTGAAGAAATCTTCACAACCAACAAACAGGACGTTTTCATCCTTGTTACCACCAGAAATTATTCTCTCAGCTAAAACACGCTCTATCTTAGCCGCCCCAAGCGCTACGTTTTCCAGCGTTTTTTTATATGCCATCTGGTGACTAATACAATATCTGTTATTAGTATTGACTGGATTTAAGAAATTCCCAGCTGCAGTTAAAATGGTTTTGAAACTTGTTGTTCCTGGAGGAGTATTGTACCTGGAAAGCACCTCTGTTCTTTCTTCTCCTCCCAGGACACGTACGTTGTATCCATCATTGCTCATTTCTACAATATGGCGGTGTTCATTCTCCAGAGTTATTATATAACACTTTGTTCCAACTTTATTGCTGACTGCAGGTTTGACATCTATGTTGCTCGAATTGAGCGCGCTGATTGCAGCCTTACGCAAGTCATACGAATATACAATCCCATTAACTGGCAAAGCTTTTTGTATCAAATTACTCTCTCTTTCCAGCTGTTCGGGTAAAGTAGAACGACTTAATTGCAAGTTTTGCAGGATGGACTGTGATGAGTTTGCATTGACTGGGAACATATATACTTCCTGTAAATAATCTAATGTGTTTACTCCAACGTTGTCAGGAGTGCAAGCCTGCTCATTTCACTAATTTATTGCATGTATCGCAGGAGTCATTAACCTAACGCATTCAGGTGAATTCTTCGAAGATATATGACCTAAATCCACACAATTGTGTAATCAGGATGTATTAATTAACATCATATTTGATTATACCCTGACCTGAAGTCTGGTCTGATGATGAAAACTGTCAGAATTAAGTGGCTCTATGTATTTATTGATACTCGTAATTAAGGGACATAGTTTCTTTTCTGACACATTAAGTGTTGGGGGCGTATGAAAGGTTAAGTATTGGTTATATCCGGGTAAGCAGCTATGACCAGAACCCAGAACGGCAACTGGATCAGACTCAGGTGGATAAAGTCTTCGTCGATGAAGCATCGGGTAAAGATACGAAGCGGCCAGAGCTGGATTCATTGTTGTCATTCGTACGTGATGGAGACATTGTTGGGATTCATAGATTCGGGTTTTCTGTCGGGCAAGTGAGGCCCCTGATATGTCAGCAAAATAGTTCAGCAACTACAGATAAATAACAAGGCAGCGAGGGGCAGCAAATTCAGTTCCGTGAACAGGATCGAATTTTAGTTGCACAATGACACTTTTTTTAACGGATAAGCCGGCTGCGGTTGTTTTGCAACACTCGTGGCTCAGGTTAGACTGTATCACGTTGATTAATCAGAGCGCGGAGTTGCTGTGGACGTCATTGAAGGTAAAGCTTTACAGGTATCAGATGCCATAATTTCCTGCCAGCTGGACGGTAAAGGGGGGTTAATTCCCATTGATGATAAGGACGTCATTCATTGTGATAAGCCTTGCTGGTTACATCTGAACTATACCCATCGCGAAAGCGCTGACTGGCTGGCATCCACTCCGTTAATCCCTGATGCGGTGAGAGATGCGCTGGCAGGCGACAGTATGCGCCCGCGGGTGAATCGTCTGGGAGATGGCACGATGATCACTTTGCGGAGTGTCAACCTGAACAGCGAATCACGTCCGGACCAACTGGTGGTGATCCGGGTATTTATCAATGACAGACTGATTGTTTCAACTCGTCAGAGAAAAGTTTTTGCTATCGATGAAGTGCTGACCGATCTGCAAAATGGTAACGGGCCCACCAATGGCGGCAGCTGGCTGGTTGATGTCTGCGATGCGCTGACCGATCATACCAGTGAATTCATTGAGCAACTCCATGACAACATTATTGAGCTGGAAGATGCCGTAGTAGACCAACGTGTTCCACCCCGAGGTGAGCTGGCGCTAATCCGCAAGCAACTGATCATCATGCGCCGCTACATGGCTCCTCAGCGTGATGTCTTTTCACGTATTGCCAGCGAAAGACTACCCTGGATGAACGATGACGATCGCCGCAGAATGCAGGATATTGCTGACAGACTGGGGAGGGGGCTTGACGATTTGGATGCCAGCGTAGCCAGAACGGCAGTGCTGGCGGATGAAATCAGCTCGGTAATGGCAGAGGCGATGAACCGTCGCACCTATACCATGTCACTTCTGGCAATGGTCTTTCTGCCCACCACCTTTCTCACCGGACTGTTTGGCGTTAACCTGGGCGGGATTCCCGGCGGTGGTTGGCGCTATGGATTTGGCGCGTTCTGTTTACTGCTGATGTGCTTAGTACTGGGCGTTGCCTGGTGGTTGCGGCGACGTAAATGGTTGTGAGTAATATCTTACCGTGCACTTCGGAAAGATATAAAGGGACGTTTATGCTGATCAGCATCAATAAAATGCCAGCACAGCTGAGGCAAACTCTTTTCCGCAGGTGAATGCAACGTCAAGCGATGGGCGTTGCGCTCCATATTGTCTTACTTCCTTTTTTGAATTACTGCATAGCACATTTGATTCGCACAAGCCGGTTATTACCGGCTTTTTTTTGCCTGTTTGCCAGCCAGAAGAGTCGCACCTATGCTTAAAACTCACCTATGGGAGGAGAAAAGCATGCACTCAGTCATGATAACTGACAAGCCATTGGCATCAGAACCTATACCCGTGGATCCACCGCCCGTTCCCGGTCCAATCCCATCCCCTCAGCCAATGCCCGATCCACCACCCGTCGACCCGGACCCCATTCTCGATCCCCCCCCGTTTCGCTGACTGTTGCAGGCTGGCTTTATGTCAGCCTGGTTTACCCCATCACGATGAGGCTGGTTCCAACCTTATTGGAAAAAACGTATAATTGCGGCAATTCCTCAACAGACAGGCTGCCTGCGCGGTTTTTTGAAAGCAAAAATGATGATACAAGAAGACACCAGAAAAGAGACACTTGAGTTTAATAAGCTTCAGAAAAGGCTGCGAAGGAATGTTGGTAATGCCATCACTGATTACAACATGATTGAAGAAGGTGATGTAGTGATGGCCTGCATGAGTGGGGGGAAAGACTCATTTGCTATGCTGGATATCCTGTTAAACCTGCAAAAAGCGGCGCCAGTTAATTTTGAAGTGATCGCGGTGAATCTAGACCAAAAGCAGCCTGGTTTTCCTGAGCACATCTTACCGGAGTGGCTTAACACGCTTAACATTCCTTATTATATTGTCGACAAAGATACTTACTCCGTCGTAAAAGAAAAAGTCCCTGAAGGTAAGACGACCTGTGGATTATGTTCACGTTTGCGCAGAGGCACGCTGTACTCCTTCGCGGAGAAAATTGGTGCAACCAAAATTGCGCTGGGTCATCATATGGATGACATCGTTGAGACTCTGTTTCTCAACATGTTTCACGGGGCGAAAATGAAGGCTATGCCCCCGAAACTTCGTTCCGACGATGAACGTAATGTGGTAATCAGACCGCTGGCTTATTGCCGGGAAAAAGACTTGATCCGCTATACCGAATATAAAAACTTTCCCATTATTCCCTGCAATCTTTGTGGTTCACAGGAAAATCTGCAACGTCAGACGATAAAAGCCATGCTTACCGGTTGGGATAAAAGTGAACCGGGTCGGGTTGAGAGCGTGTTTAAATCTTTGCAAAACGTGATACCGAGTCAGCTTGCTGATAAAAATCTGTTCGATTTTGCTCAGTTACCACTCGACCGCTCTGGTGAAAGAGAGAAATATGCCTTCACTGAGGCCACCATATCTTCCAGCAATATTAATTCATCACAGTTTATCGATGTGACAAACATCATTTAATTGCAGGCTTTATTTGCTGGCAAGCGGGCTTTTTGCCCGCTTCATCAAGATATAAAATATTAGCGCTAGATGCTATGCATCCTGAAATGAACCCTGATTATCGTAAATAATCTGATTCAAAGTTTGCACATTCTGATAAACAACATACGTTTTTTCTGTTCTTCTCACCTCAATGATAATATTCGATGACTGTTCTGCCGTGACGGTAGTTGACCAGTTATTGTTACTTACTGAAGAATAGAAGGCTGAGCCATTGTTAACTTCTGAAACATAAGTACCATTAGCACGGATAACATAGCGTTGTGCGCGATAGTCAGCATTTCTGAAAGCGACCACCACACGACTGGCAGAGACACTGACGCTGGTTATAGTATTTTCGAGGAAAATTTGTTGCACCTGATAGAGCAGTTCCAGAAGCCGTTGCTTACTGCTGGCTGACATCACCGCAGAATTAACTGAGCGGGAAAGTTCATCAATAACGTTCTGACTTACCCCTTCAACTAAAATTCCGGATGATTTATTCAGGTAGAGTGTATTTATCTTCTCCCTGAGTTGAGATTCAGTTTTCGAGTCAGAGAACAAGGTGAAAAGATAACCGTGGAGACTCACCTGAATGTTCAGTTCATTCAGAGAAATACTGTTACTACTGAATTTCCAGGTTCGGTTAGTGAGTGATGAAGACATGCCAGGTACACCATTAACAATTTCAGCAATGACATGATTACCGGTGCTTACCTGATATGTATTAGTCGCGACTTGATCTGACATATAGCCTTGAAAGGTTGAGAGTTACCGGTTTTGATATGGGTGTCGAATCCTTATACAAAACACGA
>NZ_JFHN01000011.1 GCF_000590885.1 Erwinia mallotivora | reverse complement strand
CCAAACTAATTGATCGATAAATACGATCAATAAACTATTCATGATAGTCTATGTCTATCATAAAGCAGGCATTGATCGGTACAAATGATTTGCTTAAGTTTTGAGCTTTCTCAAAAATCGATTTCAAAAGTAGTGACCAATCATATAGTTATCGATATCTGTAAGCTCACTTAACTCAAATCAGGTAGAAACAGCAATGGAAATCAAAAATTTACGTCAGCCGTCCTTTTTCCGCTCTTTCAGAGTCTGGATTGTTGTTGGGGTAGCTTTATATCTGTATCTGCATATCACTGCGGATAACAAAGCAAAAGACGTTCTGATTTTATGGTGTATTCCCTCTTTCTTTATTTTATTAAGCGCTTACGTGTCTTATCTCTATAAAAAACTTAATGCTTCGACTATTGATAAGTATGATAACAACGGCACCTGGAGTCATGAATTCAAAGATTCGAAAATGCTTTTAGACACTCATACCCGAAAGTTGACTTTGAAAAACGGTAAACGTGAAAAAACTTACTCTTTTGATCAGGTTGAGAAGTGGTATTGCCAAATTGAATCTGGAGGTGAAATTGTCGCTTTTGACCTTGTTAGTATTTTAGGAGCAACGGGACACAATCAATCTATCAAACACAATAATATTGAAAATTCTGGTTTTTTTATCAGAGTCAATGATATTGAATTTCCCACTTGGCAAATTAAATTCTATCCACGTGAAGGGAAGTTTCACCACCTTAAAGGAATTAAAGACACAGAAGAACAACTTCAACGCTGGTGTCGGATTTTTGATAATGTTATCAATGGAGAAGTGAAATGAATAAGATTATTTTTTCGTTCCTCATTTTCGGAATTGCTGGTTGCAGTTCAACAGCTGGAAATCATTCTATTTCAAATGAGACGAAGCAAAGTGTAAGCACGAAAATCAAAAATGGAAAAACCACGAAGAATGAGGTTCTTGCTTCCTTCGGCAAGCCAGGCCGTGAGACCAGTACGGGTAGTAATGAAGAACAATGGTTATACTCTTCTTATAAATCAGATATGACCGCATTAACTTATGTGCCTATTATTAATCTTTTTTCTTCTGGATCAGACACGCAATCAAAGTCATTGACTGTCACTTTTAAAGGAGACAAAGTAAGCGACTGGAATTTTAGCTCTAAATCCGACTCAGTTCATAACGGCTTTTAACTAAATGGCATGTAGAGGCATAATAGTCTCTACAGTCTTCTTCCTTTCCTTTTTTTCTTAACAGCATGTATTTTATCTGATAAAAGTGCTTTTTCGTATTTTGCTCTTTCCTTACTGTATATACTTTCAGCTTCAACATTGTTATTGATAACATAGTGAATTAAATACCTGAAAAGAAAAGTGAGTTCATGCTCATATCCCAAATGTTCTACAAGTCTGTCAGTGCTGTTTATCAAAGCATTTGATAGCATGGCAATAATCGTAAAACTATCTATTTTGTTATTTTGATTAATTGGCAAGTAATATTTTATGTAATATCCCACGCAGAAAAGCCAAATATATCGAATGATTTTCTCCTGTCCAAAACCAGACTCTTTCAATCTTTCAACATATTTTTGTAGCAACAGTATAAGTTTCTCTTCCTGAGAAATATATTTCAGTTTGTTCATAAGTTGCGTCCTTGCAATCAAATAAAATTGTCTTCCTGACATTGATAACTAGTAACATATAAATTTAATAAATCAATAGGCTTAAACTATTAATTGATAATTTTCTAATAATTTATTTTTAAATTATTTACCAAATATTTTACAGTTTATAAATAATACGTTATATATCAAGAATATAAAATAATTATAATGATTTAGGTTAAAGGAACCCTTTTGATTCGGGATTTTAAAAAAAATCAGATGGTTATCTCGATATTCCAGGTCATTAGCTACCGTTAGCGTATCTGTTGCAAGCCCCGTTATTCGGGGCTTTTCTTTGTCAGACTCTTCCGGCACAGATTTATGCGCTTTGCAGATCCGACGTGTCAGATATTGTGCCAGGGCGATTCAGATTGTGATCTGAATGTGGCGGGCATTCCTCTCCTTATAAAACCGGAAATATTTCACTTACCGAGGATATTGTTCACCGCGCTGATGTGACCCGCCTTATTTTTAGGATTAGAAATAATCTGAATAACAGTGAATTTATTGTCAGCTGTAGCTATTAACGTATCCTGGAGCACATTATTCCCGCCCATATTACTGGTGGCTTCAATGTGATACACCTTCAGACCCTTAACGTTTTCAGTTTTTTCGCTGGTTACGGTATAGGCTGGTGAAGCCTGTTTTTGCCGCTCCTTGATAGATTCTTCCATACTTTCAAGAGCCTCCTGCTCACTGAGACTACGGGAAATTAACGGAACATCCTCTTCGCCAATGATCAGCACGCGCTTAGCCTGCTTATTGACATACATTTTGCCAGGACCATTGCCCGGAACCGGCTGAACGTCATAACCCTGAAGTTTAAAAGACAGCTTACCCTTAAGCAGTGTCAGGACTTCGCTGTTGGCTGTTGCAGATGGCTGACTTTCAGCAGCCGATGCTTCAACCGCCGTGATGGCAAGTGTGGTCATCAGACAAAGTGTGCCGATAACGTTTAATGATTTTTTTAACTTCACTTTAAACTCCCTCTTTATGGTTAATGCTCTTGTTACGCCGGAATAAAGATGGCACACACCATATGCAAATTACAGGTGGTGGCTTACTTCATCAGGTCATAAATACATATGCCCAGACCGGATAAAAACAGAATCACCGGCCAGTAAATGACCGGGATAAAAAAGAAACTGTGCGTTTTTTCAGGTGCCATCATTGGTTGGCTGTTGGTCATCCTGGCAATATAGTCCAGGGTTTTTCCTGCTTTATAAGCAAAATAAAAACCGTACAAAAAATGGCGGAAAGGATAAATGTTACGCCTTTTGCCCATAAATGCGTTGAGAAATAACCATCCTGCCAGATGATATTAATAGTCCATTTGCAAAATACGTAAGCAACAGCAATTAATGCAGCAACGAAAAAACCCACGCCCTTCCAGACAATCATTGTCTTCACCCTTGAATTTTAAAAAGCTCAATGTATAATTCACAAAAAATTAACATATATTTCTCATTCTGGCGAGAACTTCTTTAATGATTATCTATCGTGGAGCCGGTATTCTGACGCTTCTCACTCCCATATTGATGATTCTGTTGTTCATGTGGTTATTTCCAGACCCTACGGTCAGGCAGGGTAATACATCACTGGAACAGGTTCTTCTGGGTGCAGGAATCGGTTCAGCGATTAATACCCTGGTGGGATTTTTATTAAACAGCAGAATTGATAGCTCTGGCTTACGCCATCACTTTTTTTATATTCCCATGCAATGGCCTGCCCTGCTTACAAGTATTATCTGCGCGGTAATTTATTTATCAATAAAATTAAAGTCATTTAAAATCATAAACATAAAAAACAATCAATACTCTGAGGTCATAATGGATCAACAAATGGAAAGTACTAAAAAAGCCCATGCAGGGAAAAGTTACAGTGCTAAGTGGCAGGCTCGGTTTGATTTTTTTGACCTGCATGGTGCGCCTTCTGCGCCGGGTTACAAGCCTGCGCTAGCGCAGCTCCCTTTCAAAGCTAAGGTGAAAATAAATTTCAATCTTATTGCTTTCTTTTTTGGTCCCATTTATCTGTTTGTACTTGGGTTATGGATGAAAAATATAACGCTGATATTGATTATGATAGCCGTATATACTGTGCTGGAGATTGCATTTGCCATGCTGGGAATCGCTTATCCAAAGCATCTCGATTTCGGTCTGGGATTTGGGTTTAATGCACTGTATGGCATTGCCACCAACTATGCTTATTATCTCAAAGAAAGAAAAGGTGAGCAGGGCTGGAGCCCGTTTAAAGGTATGCGCTGGTAGGGATATACCTGCGCTATTCACAGCCGCTCGATGACAGGTAGTAGCGGCTGAAAAATTATTCCGTATTTTTCCGGAATGTTAACGTTACTTTTTTATAATCAACTTGCGGTAATTATTAAATTAATTTAACTGAAGCATGCAGAGAAGGATCTCACGCCGTTTCCCCTGAGTGGGAAGTTTGTTCCGGTATTTCCTGACAAGCAGCTTTTCCTCCCACTTACAGTTAGCGAGTTTAATACTTTGAACAAATTAACGGCTTTGAAAAAAGGTTATGCTAAGGTCTTCTTCTGGCTTTTGTTCACGCTTTTCCTTATTCCGATTATCACTCTGGTTTTTGCCGAATACGGTAGCAATCAACTCAATCAGCAATACACACAAATCTTTATTGATGATGCGCGAGCAAAGAATCAGGATGTCGGCGACCTGACGAATTTTCTGCAACAGTATCCACCTGACAGCGTCTGCGGCCCGGTAGCCCAGCAACTTCTCAGCTATAAAAATGCAGTTTGCGCGCCAAAATCCGAACTGTGGCAGTTCTACACGATGGATAAAGCCGCACGCTGGACCCTGCTCGGTAGCGGCGTGGTACTGCTGATGGTATTGCTGTTTGGTGCGCTGGCCTTCAAAGACCGAAGGGGGCAGGCAGTTAGCCTGACGCTGGCGCGTCGCTTTCTGATGTTCGCGTGTTCACTGGAAGTGGTGGTGCAGGGCGCAATGCTGGTATGGCTGTCGTTCTGGGGAACCGCTTTCTTCACGCAAACTTACTATCCAAAGCTGGTGTTTGGGGTAGGACTGCTGGCGCTGGCCGGTATGTACTATATGATCAAAGGTATCTTTAAAAAGCTCCCGCCTGAAGAGAGTATTGAAGGTGAGATTGTGACCCGTGAGGCAGCGCCTGCACTCTGGTCAAGAATTGATACCCTGGCCGCCAGGGTCGGGACATCTCCCCCTGACCATATTGTTGCCGGTATTGATACGAACTTCTACGTGACAGAAGCGCCGCTGAGTGTCAATGAACAACAGCTCCGTGGCCGCAAACTGTATGTCAGTCTGCCACTCTTGCGGCAGCTGACCACGGCGCAGGCTGATGGCGTCATGGTACATGAGCTGACTCACCTGCATGAAGGTGACACTGCTTCAGGTGCATTACTCGGGCCGAAACTAAACCGCTTCGATCTCTACATGCATTTGATGGGCGAGAATCTGGCGACGTTGATCGTATTCTATCCGCTTTATCTGTATCGCATGCTGTTTGAACTGGCATGGCAGCGTAACAGTCGTGAGCGTGAATTTGTGGCTGACAGAAGGGCGTCAACGCTGGTTTCACCCGAAGCGATTGTTGAATCGTTGATCAAAATTTCGGCTTATGCCAGCTATCGTAATGAAGTCGAACACACCCTTTTTGAGAATCAAACGCTGCATGAGAATGAACTGGGGATCCATAAAGCGATAGCTGACGGGCTGCCTCAACACGTCAACTCACCCGACTTTATCAGCATCATGCGTGAACAGAATGTGCCGCATCCGTTTGATTCACACCCGCCGCTGGTGGAGAGGATGCGTAATGTTGGTTATACCGTCGAAGAAGCCCGTTATGCCGTTGTTGCCTCTGAACAGCCGGGTGAAAGTTGGGTTGATCTGATGCCCGTTGCCGAACAGATTGAACGACAGCTGTGGCAAAAATATGAGCGTGATTTCTCTGCTGTTCATGAACAAAGCCTGGCCTGGCGCTATCAGCCCACTGGTGAAGAAGAGACCGCGCTGGTGCTGAAGCATTTCCCCAATATGCCTTTTACCTTAAAAGACGGCTCGCAGATTGAAATCACCTGGCAGGGTATTGTGACGCCGAAAACGGCTGAGCTGTTAGCCTGGGATAATGTCAAAAATATTAACGTTATTCGCAATTTCGGCAGAGATATTTTGTATGTGCAGCATCTGCAACCGAACGCTCAGGGAAAAAAACGCAGTGAGATCCGCTTGCCTGGTCTGAAAAAGGAGATTGAGAAGGTTAAGCACACGCTGGGCCTTTACTGGCATCGCCATCAGACCGTGCGGGCGCTGTTGGAACAACAGACGCAGAGCTGAGAACCGCTACGCCATCACATTGGTGGCGTAAAATGCTTAGCCCGCTCATACCTGTATGCCGGACCCGGGCAGGCGATTTGAAATGATGAGCGGGCCCATAATCCGCGATGCAGCATCGCGGCTGGCTAATTTTACACCTGCAAATGTTCGATGGGTTATCAGAATGTTATAGTGCTGATATCTTAAGCAGAATTATTCAGGTCTGGAGTCGCGATGAAGCTGGCAGCTGCGCAAATATCTACCGTGGCAGGTAATGTCGGGTTAAACCTCAGAAAGCATATACAGCTGACAGAACTGGCGGTTGCTAACGGCATTTCAGTTATTTTTTTCCCTGAACTCTCCCTGACGGGTTATGAACCGGGCCTTGCCAGGCAGTTGGCTATCGCTCCGACAGATCCACAACTCAACCCGCTTGAGGATTTAAGCCGCCAACATGGGATAGTGATCGCTGCTGGCGCACCCGTGCAGGATGCGGCGGGAGTGAAGATAGGTATGATCGTTTTCCAGCCAGATGCGCCACGCAGCCTTTACGCTAAACAGCATTTACACGCTGATGAACTGCCTTTTTTCGTGGCGGGCAGAGAAGATAAATTATTCTATGCTGAACAGCAGGTGATGGCTCCGGCCATTTGCTATGAGTCCCTCCAGCCAGGCCATGCGGAGAAGGCCGCGAAAGCCGGAGCCACGCTCTACCTCGCCAGCGTTGCCAAATCAAACAACGGTGTTAACGCTGCATATGTTCATTATCCAGCTATCGCGAAAAAACACGGAATGACCGTAATGATGGCAAACAGCACCGGGCCGTCAGATAATTTCCTCAGCGCCGGTCAATCGGGTATCTGGAATTCAGAGGGCGATTTAGTCATTGCGGCCGATCCCTTTGCCGAGGTTTTAGTGGTCTGGGATACCGACGCGGGAAAAGGGCAGTTAATCAGTGCTTCCACCTGCTGATGGGCATCGCGCCGCCCGTCAGACCAGAGCGATGACATTGACTGCGATAACACCCAGTGCCAGTCCAATCAGAATGACGCCTGAAATACGTTCCAGCCAGGGCAATGCCTGCGAGAAAGAGTGCAGTACCCGCTGATTGCCAATGAAGATGGCGATCAATAAATCCCACAGCAGCACAACGCTAAACATCCACACGCCATAGGCGATTTTCAAACCCGGCGCAGTATGAGAATTACCAATCAGTGTCGCCAGGCTGACATAAAACAGTGCGTTTTTAGGGTTGAGAATTGCAGACAGGAAGCCCATGCCGAATGCCCGACTGTCACGCAGTATATCGGCAGATTCTGTCATGCGGTTGACGTCATGCTCAGCGAGGCCACTGCTGCCAGCAAAGCGAATAAAAAGTATCCCGACATACAATAACCAGCCACAGCCTGCCAGCTGAATAATTATAAAACTGATGCTTTCAGGACGGAAAAGGGTGATACCGCTGAAAGCCGCAAGAATAAACACCCCATTGGCGGTGGCTATACCCAGACAAACTTTTGCGGCATGACGCCAGCCGGCTCTGATTGAGGTGCGTGCAACCAGAAAAAAATCCGGGCCGGGCGACAGTAACGCCAGGAAATGTGCGGCTGCCACTAATAAAAACTGCTCCATCACTGCATTACCCTCTTAAAATTTTTAACAGGATGCAGTGCCGGTTCTGCGTTGTATTGAATAAAATTGCAGGTTACTCAGGTGCGATAGCAGCCCGGCGTGACGCCGGTATGCGCCTTGAAAACCCGTTGAAAATGGCTTTGATCGGCAAAACCCAGCCGGTAAGCAATATCGGCGATGTCATGACCGGACTGAAGCCAACGGCGAGCCTGATTAATACGCACATTGAGCTGATAAGCATGTGGTGTCATGCCCGTGGCGGCGTGAAACTCCCTGATGAGCTGATAACGACTCATGCCTGCCATATCGGCCAGTTCGGCCAGCGCCCACGGCCTGGCCTGCTGTAACGCCTCAATAACGCTTCTGAGCGCCAGCCTGGCCGACGGCGGGGTCACCGCAAAGGTTTTCACCGCATCCATATCACACTCACAGTCGCCAATAAATTCGATCAACGCGGCATTTTTTTCTTCTGCGCTGGCGTCTGAAAACAGCAGGGTATTCAGTTGACAGAAGCGACCATAGACAGCGCCATCATCAACGATGCGGATTTCACTTTCACTGAAGAATTTGCCTGAAACAGCCGCTATTTCAGCCATAACCTCGCTTAACCATCCGGTATCCAGATGCATCATCTGGTAGCTCCAGGGCCGATCGGGTAAAGGATTACAGGCATGAACGCCGCCTGCCGGAATGAACACCATCATCCCCGGGCGCAACGCACAGGGGCCAGCTGATGTCCCGGTGAACAGACTGCCACCCGCATCAACGGCACCCACGGAAAAGGTGGGATGGCTGTGAGGTTTATAACATGCCCGGCTGTGACAGGCGCGACGACTTTCCACATACTCATCCCGCCAGAATTCTGCCCTGCTGTCACCGGCGTCAGCGCAGTTGAAAAAACTTCCGGAGGGCGGGGCGGTCCTGATGAGCATAGCGTTTTGATCCTGATGCGAGTTGACGTTGTCGTAGCAGCATGGCGTAAAGTCAGATCTGACGCCATTGATTTAAAAACAAGCCGGAATTACCGCTGCCGGGTAATAAGTCATTGCCGCAGGTTTTGCTCTTTCTTTGAGGTCCGTGTGCAGGCGTATTCATCCTCAGCGGTGAAATATCTGCCCGGCAACGGTTAACTTCCAGGCGGCTTACTATACTGCCTGTTGGCGCGCAGGTGATTGAGTCTGTTAATCAACATATTATGGGGTAAAGCGATGGTACTGATCGGAATGCTGGATTCGCCGTATGTGAGACGTGTTGCCATCTTTATGAAGGTGCTGGGTACAGAGTTTGAACATCGTCCGCTGTCGGTTTTTGCTGATTTTGAGGCATTTAAAAAAATTAACCCGGTGGTTAAAGTCCCGACGCTGATCACCGATGACCACCAGGTCCTGATGGACTCAACGCTGATAATGGATTACCTCGCGACATCAGATGCTCAGACTTCAGGGCGGGTATCAGCATCCGGCCCGGAAGGCGTGCGGGATTTATGCCTGACGGGGCTTGCTCTGGCAGCCTGCGAGAAGGCGGTGCAGCTTGTTTACGAACGGCGTCTGAGGCCGGAGGAAAAGCAGCATCAGCCGTGGGTGGAGAGGGTGACCGGGCAACTTCATGGCGCGTGGCAGACGCTGGAAGAGCGCCTGCGGGAAAGTGCTCCTGATGCCCTGAGCATTGCAGGTATTACTATCGCCGTGGCCTGGAGTTTTACGGTTATGATGTTGCCGGATAGCGTCAGTGGTGGACAGTATCCAGAGGCAGACAGATTCGCCATGCTGGCAGAACAGTTGCCAGAGTTTCTGTCAGCCCCCATGAAATAAATTGCTGTGGCTGACAGAATTAAATTATCAGAATTTTTTTTCTTCTTCTGATAATAAATAAAGCCATCTTTTTTCTTAACGATGGCTTTAATAAAAATATCAGGTGCCGGTTTAGCAGTTCGATAATATTTTAATCATTAAAATATCAGACAGGATTATATCCAGACGTCATTGGGTGCTGTTCGCTCGCCCCCTTCATCACCGGTATTGGTCACGCCTTCAGGCTCGATCATCAGCATCCTGACCTCGCTTTCTGCGCGGGTTTTATGGGCTGTACCCGCCGGGACAACGTACATCTCGCCCGCATTAACCACAACGTGCCCCTCCAGGAAATCGATACGAAGCTGACCTTCTAACACGATGAAGGCTTCGTCGGTATCGGCATGTGTGTGCATCACGAAATCACCCAGAATTTTGACTATTTTAAACTGATAATTATTCATTTCAGCCACTATCCGGGGCTGCCAGTGTTCGGTTAACAAATTCAGTTTGTGATGAAAGTTAACCACCTGGGGAGAATCAGGACGTTCATTTGTGCTACGCATAGTAATAAGAGCCTGTTTAAAAATCCGGAGACGCCAGGATAAGACAGGCCTGTTACCACCGTCTTGTACGATCGTGCAGGTTAACGCGATGTTCAGCAGGAGAGTGCTGCTGAACCTGCAACCAACGCCAGGGCGTCTGCCCATAGGTTTTTTTAAAATGTCTGGTCATATGGCTCTGATCAACAAATCCTGCCCTTATCGCGGCATGGACCAGCGGAATGCCTGAGGAAATCAGGCACCGCGCAAGTTCCAGTCGTCGCATGGTTAAATACCGGTAAGGGCTGGTGCCAAAAAGCACCCTGAAATCACGGGATAAAGACCATCTTTCACGACCGGTGGCTTGTTCTAACTCTTCTAACGTTACGGGATGTTCAAGACTGTCCAGCAGATAAATTCTGGCCTGTTCAGCCGAGCGGTAATCAATACTTTTTCGGCCACGTCGGACACCCGATGCGGCGGCAAGGGCATGGGCGAGATCAAACAGGGCATCATCGGTTTCCAGCGGATCGGCGCTTTGCCCTGGGTTGAGTAAAGCATTTGATGCGGCAAACAGTCCCGGATGATCAGAAAGGCCGCCTGCGATAAATGGCAAAGGTAAGCCTTGCAATACATGCTGTATCAGCGAGGGCTGGATATAGACCATGCGGTAGCGAAATCCTTTCTCCGTACCCGCATGACCATCATGTAACTCG
Source organism: Erwinia mallotivora (assembly GCF_000590885.1). GTDB lineage: Bacteria > Pseudomonadota > Gammaproteobacteria > Enterobacterales > Enterobacteriaceae > Erwinia > Erwinia mallotivora. The sequence goes on along the minus strand of NZ_JFHN01000011.1, from coordinate 14,778 downwards.
TCGGGGTGAAGCACCATTGTTCTGCCTGGCAGGCTGTGAACCAGAGTGCGCCGGTAATGAAAACTCTGCACGCCCGCCAGAGTCTGACCAATAGCCCAGGTATCATGGCGATGCAGGTCGTAGCCGTGACCGGAAAAATAAGCCTCAATGCACTCTGGTTTATTCGGCGGGGAGATACGCGCTATCCAGTCACTTTTATCCGGCAGGCCGGTATTGATCTTCTCCGCTTTCATAACCTCAATTTTTACCTCGAACAGCTCTTCTGGCACCAAAAGGGCCATGGAAGGGGGTGATCACCAGACAATAACATAACAGAAACGTTGATTATTTCTGCTTCGATGTCCTGAAACAGCGAGTTTTATCCGTCAGTGCAGGCCAGAATCTTCTGGTCATCACGGGAGATAATGATGGGATATAAAATTTCAGGTCTTAAAGCCGCAGAATTTACGCATCTTTTTGGTCAGAGCGAGTGCGATCTGAAAAAACAGGGTGCAGTGAGAATAACGGTGGACAGCCATCCCGGCTATCCGGATCGAATTTCATTGTGTGAAATTCCTGCCGGAGAAACGGCGCTTCTGGTCAACCATATCTATCAACCTGCGGATACGCCTTATTACGGTTCCCACGCAATCTATATCTGGGAAGGATGCACGCAGCAAGGCATCTACGCTAACGCCTTGCCGGAAGTGCTGACAGGTCGAATTCTTTCGTTACGGGCATATGACCAGCACCATTTTCTGCAACAGGCGGATCTCTGTGACGGAGAGCGGGCAGAAGGTCTGATTCAACGTTTTTTCAGCGACCAGAGGATCGCTTACATTCAGATCCATAATGCAAAACAGGGATGCTATGCATGTCTTGCCGAGCGTTGGTGATATGCGATTTTCCCTTCTGGTGGGGCTGGCAGCCTGCCCGCCCTGACAGACAGCCGTTAATCAGCTCTGCGATTAACAGGTAATAAAACAGCCCAATGATAGTTGAAATAGTCAGAGGGGCGGATATTAAGCGGGAAAGCGTAATGACTTTATCTGGTGACACTGTTCGACCACATCATCAAAGCACTTTGCCAGCGCGATGGGTTGGGCAGAGATCAGCGTCTGCCGGTCATGAATACCGTAGGTTACCGCTATCGACGCGCAGCCCAGATTGTTTGCCATCAAAATGTCGTGGGTGGTGTCACCCACCATAATGGCTTGTGAGTTATCTACCTGAAAGAAATCGAGTATTTTCTGTCCGGACTCAGGATGCGGCTTCTTCAGGGTCACCTCATCCGCGCCGACCACGATATCAAACAGGTGAGAAATTCCGGCTGCGGTCAGCAGGGTATTGGCGCTGTGCGCAAATTTATTTGTCGTGACCGACAAACGGAACCCCGATGATTTAAGATTTTCAAGGCCGACGGTAACACCGGCAAAAAGCAGCTCCTTCGCCAGGGGCAGAATAAGAGTCTTAAACTGCTGTTGATACTCTTTCACCGCGCAAACCACCTGGGGCTGATCCACCGGTAAATTCATCAGGCCGGAAAAGGCTTTTTCTAACGGTAATCCGATGGTTTTTTTTATTTCCGCAGCCGGAAGCTCACTTAACCCCAGAGTGCGAAAAGCGGCATTAAACGCCAGAGGAATAGCTTGTGCGGTATCGAAAAGCGTACCGTCAAGGTCAAACATCACGACGATGTGATTATCTTTCATTATATGACTCTCAGACATGCATTTATCAGGAAAGCTTAGCAGCGCCGTTTAGCGGAATGCGTTATGTTTTCAGGCTGCGATGCCCGTGCGGGCGGATTTTCACGTTGCGGACGGGCAAGCCAGATGGCGGTAATAATTGCCAGACAGCCCACCAGCTGTAAGCCCGTAAATGTCTGCCCCAGAATGACATAGCCAAGAACGCAGGCGGCGAGGGAACTCATAAATCCCAGGAAAGACGTGGTCACCGGCGGTAATTTTTCTATTCCGCGGAACCAGATAACGTAGCCCAGTACGCCACCGGCCAGCGTCAGCCAGCTGTAACCCAGCAGATTGGTAAAGGTCAGCGTCGAAGGTAATTTCTCCAGCGTCAGCGCAGCGGGCAGCAGCATTAATCCGCCCAGCGTTAATTGCCAACCGGTGAAGGCCAGTAAAGACATATTTTTCGGTCGGCCCCAGTGTTTGGTCAGAAGAATGCCCAGCGCCATGCTGGTCGCGCCAAGGAGTCCGGTCACCACGCCGTAAAAATTTAATACCACAGCACTGTTCAACACCAGCAGGCTGATACCTGTTACACCAATCACGGCTGATATAACGTGTAGCATCCTCAGCTTATGGCGGAAAACCACCGCGCCGACAACCATCACGATAACCGGCTGACAGGACATCACCAGCGAGGCCAGCCCGCCAGGCAGAAAATAAGCGGCCGTAAATAAGCAATAAAAAAACAATCCAATATTCAGAAATCCTAAAATCGCAATACGCAGCCACCAGATGCCATACGGACGAATGCGGCAGAAAATTAACAGGATAAGACCCGCGCCCAGCGCTCTGATTACCGATGCCAGTATGGGCATATGTGGCGGAAGGGTTTGGGTGGTCACGATATAGGTGCTGCCCCAGATGACCGGGGCCAGTGAGGTGATAAGGATATTAAATAATGTCGTAAATTTATTCATGAGCAGCCCCAGGCCAGGTTCCGAAATACCGGTCGCCAAAATCTCCGATCCCGGGACGCATAAACGCAGCTTCGGTCAGCCCTTCTTCAATGGAGGAGGTGACAATTTTCAATGTGGGCCATGTTTTCACCACCCTCTCAATGCCGGGCGGTGAAGCCAGCAGATTGACGACGATAATATTTTCAACAGCCACGCCACTTTCCCTCAGCACCTCGATTGCTTTCAGTAACGAACCGCCGGTTGCCAGCATGGGTTCAAACAGCATGACCGACATGCTGTCCAGAGCGGGGGGAAGATGAGAATAGAAATAATGGGGCTGTTTGGTCTCTTTATCCCGCTGAATAAGTATTTTACCAATGGGGGAGCCCGGAAACATGGCCCGAAACTCAGCCTCCATGCTTTCTCCGGCCCTGATTACCGAAACACCACAAATGCCGTTTTTTAGCATTTTTCCCTGGAAAACATCCCCTGTCGGCGTGATAACCGTCTTATCGCTGTAAGGCAGATATTGCGCTGCACTTTCTAATAACAACCGGATAATCAGATTGGAAGAGTGCACAAAGGTGTTCAGGCTTGCCGTTTTATCGCGAGCCTGAAGATGTAAAGAGGATAACCAGGGCGAATCAGGCAACACATGGACATTTCGGTAGTCAGACATAGATGCGTCCTTGAGAAACGACAATAAGATGTTAAGATGATTATATCTTTCATGTAGATATCTTTCATAAAAGATATTTAAGCAAAAGATAATCACATGCTCCGCTTTTTTCAAGTTTCTTTTTATGAGGAAGACCATGCAGTACGACCATGTAGACAGGCTACTCGTCCAGTGGCTTCAGCAACGCCCCGACCTGGATTGTTCTTCTATGGGGGTGCTTGGCCGGGTGAGCAGAATGAGCCGGATTGTAGAGAAAAATCTGGAAAAAACATTTAAGAATAATAACTTAAGTCAGACAGAGTTTGATATTCTGGCGACGCTCAGGCGGCTCAATACACCTACCACGCCCACCGAGCTGTATCAGACGCTGATGCTGTCCTCCGGTGCGATGAGTACGCGCGTTGAGCGGCTGGTTCAGCGGGGCTTTATTGAGCGCGTGTACAGTGAAGCCGACAGGCGCAGCTGCAATCTGTCATTAACGGATAAAGGGATGCAGTTGATAGACAAAGCGATATCTGAGCATGTCTCTAATGAAGATGACATCTTGTCTCCCCTTAACGCCGAACAGCGTGAACAGCTGGCTTCACTATTACGTATCTGGCTGTTAGCCAAAGAAAAATAATCTTTTCACCGGCCATGTACGGTCGGTGAGCGGCTGACTTTTTAGTGCCACCCCAGCCATAAGAAAGTATCTTCATAAAAAGACACTTGACATCGATTTACAAAAAAGTATCTTCCAGGTGAACTATAACATTCAGAAAGATCACCTCTCATGACTTTCAAAAGCCCTGTTGCTGAATCGTTACCAGAACCAGTTATCTGCGCCAGTTCTGACGGTCTTCTGGCTATGCTGGAGAAACAGGCTGTTCACCGGCCAGAAAATATCGCGGTGAAAGATGATTGCAGTTCGCTGAATTATCGTGATTTTTTGCAGACGATAAGGCGCAATGCCACCACTCTGCATTTGATGATTGATGAAAGCGTGGAGTTTATCGGGCTCTATTGCGACCCCTCCGTGGAGATGATTTGTGGTGCCTGGAGCATTCTGGCGGCCGGGCGTGGCTATCTTCCCCTCGCGCCGGATTATCCTGCCGAACGTCTGCGCTATATGATGCATGACTCCGGCATTAAGGTGGTATTAACACAAACGCATCTTAAAGCTCAGCTGGCGCATATCGCAGGCGCGGGGGTGAAGATTATCAGCTGTGACGAGCTTCAGGACGCCACCACAGACGCGCTGTCTCCGGTGTTACCTGTTCAGCGGGAGCCGCTGGCTTATATGATTTATACCTCTGGCAGTACAGGTAAACCGAAAGGTGTGGTGGTGACCGGCGCTAATATTTCTCATCAGATGGCCTGGTTGAAAAAAGAGTTTGGTTTTGATCATCACGACCGGATTTTACAAAAAACACCGGTAAGTTTTGATGCGGCGCAGTGGGAAATACTGGCACCTGCTTTTGGCAGTCAGCTGGTGGTGGCAGCCAAAAACTGTTATCGCGACCCCGATGCGATGATTGAAACGCTGCAAAATCATCGCATAACCGTCTTGCAGTGTGTGCCCACTCTGCTTCAGGCACTGGTCGGGCACCCGCTGTTTCCGGATTGTCTGACGCTGAAAAAGGTGTTCAGCGGCGGAGAAATTCTGACCCGCAATCTGGCCGTAGAATTTTTTCAGCGTTTGCCGCAGGCGACTCTGACTAACTTGTATGGTCCAACCGAATGCACGATTAATGCCTCTTCCTTTACCCTCGAACCTGAATCCGTTGAAGGTTATCCGGATGCGATTGCGATAGGCAGGCCGGTCGCTGATACCCTTTATCATCTGCTGGACAGCGCAGGCGCGCCGGTTAAGCCCGGTGAGACGGGGGAACTCTACATTTCAGGTCTACAGGTGGCGCAAGGCTACTGGCAGCGCCCCGACCTGACCCGGGAGAAGTTTATTACGCTGCCGGGCAACACTACTCCCGGCCACCATCGCCTGTACAGGACCGGCGACCTGGTCCGTCAGGACAGCAGCGGCAATACCTTTTTTGTCGGGCGTGCAGACAACCAGATTAAGCTGCGTGGCTACCGCGTGGAACTGGATGAAATCCGGCTGGCGATTGAAAACCATCACTGGGTTAAGACCGCCGCAGTGATAGTTAAACAGGATCCTCGCTCAGGTTTTCAAACGCTGATTGCCTGCGTTGAACTGGATAAGCGGCAGGCCGCCCTGATGGACCAGGACAATCACGACAGCCACCATATCTCCAAATCCAGTAAGTTTCAGGTCAGAGCGCAACTCTCTAATGCGGGCTGCCGCCAGCTCTCTACTGAGCAGCGGGCGCAAAGCATTGCCTTAGCCTTTAAGGAGCCTGACCGCGAGCAGCGCAAAATCGCTTTTGGTCGCAAGACCTACCGTTTTTTTGCAGGCGATACGCCTCTCACCGAGCAACGGCTGATCGGGGTGCTGAGCTGCCAGCCGCCAGCAGGCGAAGTACCGCCGGGCCAGCGCACATTGACTGCGGAGGCTTTCGGCAAAATGCTGCGTTATTTCGGGCAGTTTATAAATGAGGAGAGGCTGCTGCCTAAATATGCCTATGCCTCACCGGGCGCGCTGTACGCGACACAGCTTTATCTTGAACTGAGTGGTGTGGCAGGGCTGCCGACCGGCATTTATTACTATCACCCGATTGAGCATCTGTTGGTGCCAGTTGCGCCACTGGTGGCAACCAGCGAGCCCTGGATAAAACTGCATTTCATCGGCAACCGTGATGCCATTCAGCCGGTGTATAAAAATAATCTGCGCGAAGTGCTGGAGATGGAAGCGGGCCATATGCTGGGGCTTTTTGATCAACTGCTTCCTGAGTTCGGCCTGCACGCTGAGCGTTCAGCCTCGCAGAGAGGCGAACTGCCCGTCTGGTATGAGGGTAAAGAGTATGATGACTACCTGGGCGGTTATCTGGTCAGTCGTCGCCCGGTCAGACCTGACGCGGCACAGATTGAACGCTATCTGCAAATTCACCAACCCACTGGAGGGTTGCAACCCGGACTTTATGTTTTTCGTCAGGGCGCATTGCATTTTCTGACCGACAGCATGTTGCAAAAAAAGGATGTGATTGCCATTAACCAACGGGTGTTTGAACGGGCACAGTTTGGTATCAGCGTGGTGTGCAACGGCGCAGACCCTGATGAACATTACACGCTTGCCGGGCGTGAAATGCATCGGCTGCAATCAAATGACCAACTGCTGGGCATGATGTCTTCCGGCTACAGTTCGAAAAGCCAGCATGATCTGCCAGCGGCGGTAACCCTGCGCAGCATTCTGGCGGAGAACAAGCTGCCGATGGATTGCTTATATTTTTGCCTTGGTGGGCCAATAAGCGAGGCGCAGTATCTGCATGAGGGAATGAATGAGGATCGCATTCATATGCAGGGCCCGGTTGAGTTACTGAAAGAGGACCTGACGGCGCAGCTGCCGAAATATATGGTGCCGAATAAAGTCATCATTGTGGACAACCTGCCGCATACCGCCAATGGAAAAATTGACCTTCAGGCGCTGAAGGCGCGGACGGAATTGCACGAGACAGCGGATAGCGGTGAGAAAACACCGCTCAGCACTGCGCTGGAACAGGCTGTCGGTAAAATCTGGTGTGCGGTGATGAAGTGGGAAACGGTTTTTGCCAACGATGATTTTTTTGAGGGCGGGGGAAATTCCCTTACCGCCGTGGCACTGGTTAATCGTATTAACCGGCATTTCAATATCAAACTGCCGTTACAGGTGATATTTCAGACGCCCACTATTTCAGGCCTGGCGGCAGCGGTTGCCGCATGCAGGCAGTCTGACGTGGACTGCTCACGGCTGATCAAACTTAACGCCTTCAGCGAGCGTCCGGTGTTCTGCTGGCCGGGGCTGGGAGGCTATCCATTGAATCTCAGGCAGCTGGCTGAAAACCTGCCTGATCAGCGTGCTTTTTTCGGCGTTCAGGCTCTCGGCATTAATGAAGGGGAAGCGCCCCTGCAAACCATTCAACAGATGGCGCTGGCGGACATTGCGCAAATCAAAGCCGTGCAGCCGCGAGGGCCTTATACCCTGTGGGGATACTCCTTTGGCGCTCGTGTGGCGTTCGAAACTGCGGCCCAGCTTGAAGCGCAGGGGGAAGAGGTTGAGACGCTCTGCCTGCTGGCACCGGGGGCTCCTGTTACCCAGATGGAACGTGAGCAGCGCTATGAGCATAAAGCCGCTTTTGATAATCCGGTGTTTCTGGCGATTTTATTTTCCGTTTTCGCCCATCAAATCGATGGCCCCTTGCTGGCGCGCTGCCTGGCGCAATGCCAGACGCGTGAAGCATTTATTGCTTTTATCTGTCAGCGTTTTCCCTTGCTACATGAAGAGATCGTCGAGCGGATCATACGTATTGTTGAAATCACCTATGACTTTAGCTATGCGTTCGATGAGCTACAAAATCGTCAACTGAACGCCCCGGTCACCATTGTTAAAGCGCAGGGGGATCATTACTCCTTCCTTGATAATGCGCCCGGCTTCAGCCTGCAACCGCTGACGCTGATTGAGCTGAATGTCGATCATTATGCTGTGCTCAAATCCCAGGGTATCGACGAGCTGTTGCAAAAATTACCCCCTGCTATTCATCACAAGGATAAAAAGTATGTTGAATAAAAAGCTGGCCCTGGAATATCAACCTGAAGTCAAAGATGCGCTTGAGCAGGGGCGTCCGGTCGTTGCCCTGGAATCTAACGTCATTACCCACGGGCTTAATTATCCTGACAACGTGGCCACGGCGCTGAAAGTTGAAGCGGCGGTGCGGGTCAGCGGCTCTGTTCCGGCAACCATTGGCATTGATGATGGCAAAATTCTGGTGGGGATGAATCATCAGCAAATAGAAAAATTTGCCACCACGCCAGATATTGCCAAGGTTTCAAGTCGCGACCTGCCATTTATTCTGGCAAAAAAAGCAATGGGGGCGACCAGCGTCGCCTCGTCGCTGATTATTGCAGAGCTGGCCGGTATCCCGTTTTTTTCATCGGCAGGATTAGGTGGGGTGCATCGGGGTGCTGAAACCTCGATGGATATTTCAGCGGATCTGATTCAGTTAACGCGTTCAAAAGTGACGGTGGTCTGCGCGGGGGTGAAAAACATTCTTGATGTGGGACTGACGCTGGAATATCTCGAAACGCATTGTGTGCCGGTTGTCAGCTGGCAGACAGATGATTTCCCGGCCTTTTATTGTCGCAGCAGCGGTTTTAAAAGCCCGATGCGCATCGATTCCACGCAGCACATTGCCAGCGCCATTGAGATTAATCGTCAGCTGTCTGGCTCTGCGGGACTGGTTATTGCCACTCCCACGCGCGAAGAGGATGCGATTAACAGTGAGGAAATTCAGCAGGTGATCGACAGCGCCATATTGCAGGCCAGACAGAATGGAATAACCGGTAGCGGAGTAACAAAATTCATCATGAAAGCGACCGAGGAAATGACCGCCGGTCGCTCTGCCGAGGCCAATAAGGCGGTATTGATTAACACGGCGCGAGTGGCAGGGGAAATCGCCATGGCCCATTACCTTTATTGCCAGAGCTTCAGCCAGTAATCAGGAGAAGACACTATGCCGCATATTAATCTGAGTTTTCATCAGGGCCCTGAAGAACATATCGATCTGGCGGATCTGTCCGCTGCTCTGAGCGACCTTATCACTGAAAAACTGGGCGTGGACGGCCAGTTTGTCTCTGTCACCATCCAGCCGGTGGACAAAAACCGGTGGTCGGAACAGGTGCTGGAAAAATATATCAATCAGCCGGGGTATCAGGTGATAAAACCGGTGGCGTATTGATAACCGCCGTTGCTGATTAAGCCAGTCTCAGCAACCACGTCGGGCGCAGGTCAGATATGAGGCGGGAACCGGGTAGCGCAAAGTCCTCACTCACTGACGGTATAAGTGATGCTGTTACGCCGTGGCTGTGTGGAACAGCTGAGAAGAACGATGCCTGGTGAAACAGGCTGTTAATGAAATAAAGGTGAAGTTGAATGGACACGAAGATTTCCGCAAGCGTACTGCTGGCCGGACTGTTTTTTTCTGTCGCCGCGATGGCCGCGCCAGCCAGCAATGACGAGGTGGTTTCCCTGATTAACCAGCGTTTGTCTTATATGAAAGACGTGGCGGGATACAAAGCAAATAATCACCTTGCCATTGAAGATTTATCCCAGGAAAGCAAGGTACTTTCCGCCTCCGTCTCTGAGGCGGAGAAGCTGGGTCTGGACGGGGAGTCGGTGAAACCTTTTATTCAGGCACAGATGGATGCCGCCAAAGCGATTCAGTATCGCTATCGCGCAGACTGGCTGTCGACCGTGGAAACAGGCTGGCAGCCACAACCTCTGGATCAGGTACGTTCAAAAATCAGCCTGTTAAGCACCCGCATTCTTAGCGGAATTGGCACCAGGTTGAGCCGGGGAGAGCGCTTTAACGATAAAAAGGCTTTTATGAACTCACTGAATCAGAAGCATTTAAACGCCAGTGACAAAGCCCGTTTGTGGCAGACGTTGGGCCAGATCACCCTGAAAAAACGCAGCGATAAATAACCGGCCGGGCGAGTAATCATTTCTCATTTGGCCTGCTCAGTTTCGCTCTCGCCCACGGTATGGCGAGGGTTGAATTTACAAATAGACCCTGTTTTCTTACCTGTACTGACTGCACCGTTATTAATGAGTCTGATTGTATGCGGAATCGGGGGGCTGACCATGTGGACTGAATATCATTGTGGTCCCCGATGTGTTTTTTTAACCAGTACACCAGTTTATTTTTACTGTATCAGGAAGGTTATCTGATGATTAACCTTCCTGATACAGCCGTGTGGGATGACATTGTCCACGTTTATCAGGAGTCATTAAGGATGCTGTTCAGAGAGGAAGCGGTGGAGCACCGAAAACGGCGATGGACCGGAAAAGCCGTACTTATTCCACCGCTTTCCCCCGTCATTGTTGTCACCTTTACCGGTTTATTCTTCCTGTGTTTGCTCAGCCTGCTGATATCGGGTACCTACACGCGGCGGGTTACCGTCAGAGGGGAGCTGGTTTCCGTTCCACGGGCCGTCACTCTTTTTTCGGAGGCGCAGGGATTTGTTATTACGCAGCGCGTCTGGCCTGGAGAGAGGGTCAAAAAGGGGCAACCCCTTATGGACATTGACGTCAGCAGAACCACATTATCGGGTGGCGTCAGTGAACGCCAGCGGGAAACCATTCGCGGCCAGATAGCTACCGTCGAGAGCATTATTGCCCGGCTCAGGCAGAACCGGCAGGTGACACTCGATACCCTGACGGCCCAGAAAGCACGTTATGAAGACGCGCTCAGGCATTCCTCGGATATTGTCCGCCAGTCCCAGCATGGGCTGGAAATTATGAAGTCCGGCATGGAAAATTACCGCAATTATCATCGCCGCGGGCTGATAAATCAGGATCAGCTGACCAGCCAGACGGCCCTCTATTATCAGCAGCAGAATGACCTGCTTTCACTGGTCACCCAGAATGAGCAAAACGCCCTACAGGTGATGTCACTGGAGGGGAATATCCAGACTCAGGCCACCGACTTTGATAACCGGATTTATCAGCTTGAGATACAGCGTAGTGATCTCAACCGGCAGCTGACGGATGCGGAGGCGGCAGGAACACTGGTGGTTACCGCACCAACCGATGGGCAGATTGACTCTGTTAATACCGCCAGCGGTCAGGTTGCGCGTGCAGGTGATGCGTTGATGCAAATCATCCCCGGAAACGCATCCCGCTATCAGCTCGTGCTGTGGGTGCCGGATAACGCAGTACCGTTTCTGCGTCCGGGAGATCGGGTCAATATCCGCTACGATGCATTTCCGTCAGAAAAATTTGGTCTTTATCCCGGACACATTGTTGCCGTCGCTGGGGTGCCCGCAACGTTCCAGGAGATGGCCACCTATCCGTCCGCGCCCGGTATCGATCCCCAGCATCCCCAGACCTGGTATCGTGTCAGCGTCGAGCCTGACTCCAGCCGGTTTGCCTGGCAGGGACGCCAGTTGCCCGCTGAGAATGGCATGAAGGCCTCTGCCACGCTGTTTCTTGAGAACCGACGACTGTATCAGTGGGTGCTGTCTCCTTTCTACGATCTGATTGAAAGCGCGGGAGGGCCTACCGGTGGAAAATAAAGACGCGATGTTAAGGATGACGGAGAGGCTGGATCTGCGTTTTCGCAGACGTTTCCCTTTAATTTTGCAGACCGAGTCGGCTGAGTGTGGACTGGCCTGCCTGGCGATGGTTGCAGGGTGGTTTGGTCGGGATACGGACCTGTTAACGCTGCGTCATGCTCACGGTATTTCCTCTCGCGGTGCCACGCTGGCTGAGTTGATGGAGATTGCCACCCGTAACGGAATGGCCACCCGACCTTTGTCTCTGGATCTGGACGACCTGCCGGAAATCCGACTGCCCTGCATTCTGCACTGGGACTTCAGCCATTTTGTGGTACTGGTGAAGGTAAGAAAGGACGGCTGTGTCATACACGATCCGGCGCTGGGCCGAAGGGTCGTCGGGCATCGGGAGCTTACAGAGCACTTTACCGGGGTGGCGCTGGAAATCTGGCCGGATGCCGGATTCACACCAACCCGGCAGAGAACGCGCCTTCATACGGGAAGGCTTGCACGTAATATCACCGGCCTGCGCGCCTCACTGACGGTGATTTTCAGTCTCTCACTGGTCATTGAGTTTATCGGGCTGCTGCTGCCTGTTGGCACTCAGATGGTGATGGATCACGCCGTGCCGGCAGATGACCGCGGCCTTCTGATGTTGATTTGCCTCGGCCTGCTGATGCTGACGCTGCTTCAGGCCGGACTCAGCGTGTTAAGAAACCGGACGTCGCTGATCATGAATACCCTGACCGACATCCAGTGGAAAGACGGTCTGTTTCGTCATCTTCTGCGGCTGCCGCTCGTCTGGTTTGAAAAACGACATACCGGTGACATTCAGTCGAGATTCGGTTCACTGGACGCCATCAGGACCACGTTCACGCGCAATATTACTGGGGCACTGACCGACGGCATTATGTCAGCGGGCGCGCTGGTGCTGCTGTGCCTTTATGGTGGGTGGCTCGCTGCCGTGGTGGTGGTGGTCACGGCACTTTACGTGCTGATCCGGTTGCTGTTCTATCCGGTCTACCGGCAGACCTCAGAGGAACTCCTGGTCAAAAATGGTCGTGCAGCCTCGTCGTTCACCGAAACACTGTTTGGCGTGGCTACCGTCCGGGCGCAGGGATTATCTGAACGACGGCGGCAGAACTGGCTCAGCCAGATATCAGAGAGCGTGAGCACGGGTTTCCGGCTGGCCCGTTTCGACATGCTTTTTAGCGTGCTGAGTGCCTTTATCAGCGCCTGCGATAACGTTCTGATCCTCTGGCTTGGCATCACGCGGGTGATGGACAATCAGATGACGGTCGGGGCATTTGTCGCCTTCAGCGCCTTTCGCGGTCTGTTTTCGGACCGGATACTGTCGCTGACCGGGCTTTTTATTCAGCTCAGAATGCTTTCCGTGCACAACGAGAGAATTGCTGACATTGCACTCAGTGAAGCTGAGTCCGACGAATCAGGCAGACTTCCTCTGGCAGGTCAGGGTCCTTTGTCCCTTACTGCTCAGGCGCTGACGTTCAGCTATGACGCGCACGCGCCTGCCGTGTTTACCGGGCTTAACCTGCATATCGATGCCGGCGAAAGCGTGGCCATTACCGGACCGTCCGGATGTGGCAAAAGTACCCTGATGAAGGTGCTGTGCGGACTCACCGAACCGACGGAGGGCTGCGTACTGGCGGGCGGCAGAAATGTCAGAACGCTGGGCGCCGCCAGTTTCAGGCAGGCGGTGGCCTGCATTTTGCAAGAAGACCGGCTTTTTTCCGGCTCTCTGAAGGATAACATCAGCGGTTTTTGCGAAAACGCCGACGAGGCGCTGTTGGAGCGTTGCGCCAGGGCTGCGCATATCCACGACGACATTATCGGCATGCCGATGGGTTATGAGACGCTGATTGGTGAGCTGGGAGAGGGACTATCAGGAGGTCAGCGGCAGCGCGTCTTCATCGCCCGCGCCCTGTATCGCCAGCCCCGGATCCTGTTTATGGATGAAGCAACCAGTCACCTGGACGAAACTAATGAGATGCTGATTAACAACGCCATTGCCGCACTGGATATTACCCGGGTGATCATCGCACACCGGCCATCGACCATTAATTCTGCCGATCGGGTCATCCGTCTCGGCCTGCCCGGGCAGTGATAAACTCCCCTTTATAACCGGAGAAGAACGTGAAGAAAAAAACAGCTGCTCTGTTGATGGCCATATTCCTGCCATCCATGGCGATGGCCAACACTTATCAGATGGCCGATAACACCATGTTTAAGGATGTGAAAACGGTCAAGGTCACCTTCAGCGGTCTGATTACCATTAAAAAATCAGCGGCTTTTATGTCGGTACTGGATGAGATTAATCAGCGGTATGTAAATGCAGAGCATGTTTATCTCTATTTCAACAGTGTAGGGGGAGATATGGACTCGGCGCTATCGATGTACTATGCCATCCGCGGTTCGCGCTTACCCGTGACTACCGTTAATCTGTCAGTGGTGGCCTCGGCTGCTACCATTCCCTACTGCGCCGCAGACCAGCGACAGTCCATGAAGGAGGCCATTTTTATCATTCACCCGGCTCAGATGGGCAGCCTGGATGATAAAAATGTTACCCCGTCAAAAATTCGAATTACTGAAAACTACATTAGCAACTACAACAATTTGTTTATGAATATCTACAGCCACTGCACGGATTTTTCTGCACAACAGCTGAAAGAGCCCCTCTACAGTGATGACAGCAGACTTTATCTGTCCGCGGCTCAGTCTGTACAGCACCGGATGTCGACGCAGATCGTCGATAAGGTGGCGGCTGCGCCCGTTTCCTATTTTGTTACTGATGACTGAATGTTATATCTTAGTTAAAAGATAGTTTACATTTCTTATCATTATTTGGTTAAATATCATCTGAACAGATACATACAGTGGTTACTACAAAGGGGGAGGGATGATTAAGAACTTGATCTTCAGAGCATTAATGGCCCTCATCATTGGCGCATTTCTGGGCTGGTCTGTTGGTAAAACCTCAGATTTACTGGGTCTTCACGTCAGCTTTAATCAGATAGTCATTGGTGCTGCCATCTTCGTCGTAATTGTTGACAGGCTCATTTTGTCGAAAACCTTAATCGGGAAAAATACACTATGACTATCAGGTTGCTGACAGAGAAAGAAATTACAATCGTATCAGGAGGTAACGCTAATTCAGGGTACGAAGGCGGATGCTCTGATGCGGTTACTAAGGGAGCGACAGACGGCGCTGTGGCTGGAGCAGCAGGGGGAGCAGTGTCTGGTGCGCTGGGTACGGCAGCTTCTGGTCCGGGGACTCTGGCAGGCGCAGCGGCCGGTGCTGCCGTTGGCGGGC
>NZ_JFHN01000010.1 GCF_000590885.1 Erwinia mallotivora | reverse complement strand
GGCTGGCAGGCGCGGCAGCCGGTGCAGCTCGTGCATATACCAGCGCTCCTGAATGCGGAAGCGGTAACAATGGCGGAGGCTCTCTGGGCGGCGACGCCAGCGAAAACAGCGCTAACGGACAGTGCCACTGGTAAATGTGTACGGCGGTCTTTCAAAAGACCGCCGCTAAGTTAAGAAGGGAAAGATTGAACAAAGAGCAGAATGTGTTGTGCCTGTTCTGACCTTCCCAGTCTCTCTTATCCACAGTCTGTCGGACAGATTACCCACCCGTGTTGTGGATTATTTATTCGGGATACATGCTGTTGAGGTATTCCTGCCGGACGAGCCTGTTATCAGCAATGCATGCGATCACATCCGTAGACGTCAGTCATTTGGTAGCCATTGCTACAGGATTAACCTGCAATAAATTTTCTTCCGATAACGATGCTTCATTTGGATGATCAATAGATAAATAAAAAAAGAGAAATTATCTTTTTGATGAGGTTAAAAGTGGAAAAAAACATCAGTTGGGAAAATAGAAAATTCAGCATTCTTAAAAAAATAATTATTGCTCCATTAATTACCCTGTTCATCTGGTCGAGCGTATTGGAGCCACTGGGTATGACCTGGAGCTTAGTCAAAATCCCAGTAGGGATTAATAATGTTTTTATCTCACTATTAGTCCTTCTGGGAGCTTACAGGCTGACTTCTTACGTCATTAAGATATAAGGCTCAACTGGACCGAGGAATAAGTAATTTCAGATTAAAAACATAGCTGCCAAATGATTTTTGAACCATTTATTTCTGGCTACGACTCCATTACTGGCCCTTCGAAACGGAAGGTTTCATCAAATCATGACAGTGAAACATGCCCTTTTTGCAGAAAACAGGGTGGAATATAGTTATCCTATCCGTTTTGCCAACAGAGTTGGAGAAGGGCTGCGGTATTCACTACCCCGGCTTTGTTGCAGCAACGAATCAGCCTGTTACGCCGTGTTGATGCGCTGATGCTCAGTATTCCACGCATGGCATTGCACCTGACACCGCGAAAGAGCAGCAAAATTACCTGCCACTCCCTGTTTGTAAACCTCTGCGTTAGGCGGGTAAAAACGAACGGTTTTCTGTGGTACTGGTTGAGAAACGTGGACAGATAAATATTGGCTAATTCCAGCCGGGTGCAGGCAATACCACGGGGCGGTCAAAAAATCGCCAGCGTCGTTTTTCAACTATAAATGACCTGAGGCTATCCTGTCCGCCGTATCTGAAGATTTTAATGGCGATGCTCATTTTATTTGTGACCAGAATCTTTTCGTCGTCGTGCAGAATACCACGATAATATTCACCGATATCCGGCGTCAGCTCGGTGTCCAGGCAGCCCGGAAGCGCTTCTTCATTGATGTTAAAAACCAGGGATTCACTTCAGGCCAGCGGGTTGGCGTAACCATAGCGTGAGGCGCTGTCTTTTGTTCTGAAGCCATTGATTCGTGCCTGGTGATTATAACCTGGTAAGGCAATGCCTTATTTCCCCGAAAACCATTCAGAGCGCTAAATCAACCCATACAGCAGCATGATCGGATGCGGCATTGACCGGTTTTTTCAGCTCCGGATAGGTTTCCCATTTCACCGGACGTACACCGGGCCACATCCCTTTACGCCAGACGCCGCCTTTTTCCACTTTCTGCCACAGCGCAGGCGAGAGCAGAATGTAGTCGATTTTACCGGCAGCAGTACAACTCCCCCATGTACCGGGATATCCGCCATTGTCGAACTGTTGGTGGGTAAAAACGTCTTTCAGGTCGGTGTCCCGAAGCAGGGGTGCCAGCGGTTCGCTGTCCGGCGTATCATTAAAATCGCCGCTGATGGCGATAAGCGTAATGCCCTCCTGAATGCGTTGCTGGTAGATCGCTTTTACGCGTTCCGCCTGAGCGCGGCGGCGGCTGTCTGAACTGCTTTTACCGCCGTAGCCTTTACTTTTCAGGTGATTCACTATCACCAGCAACGTTTCTCCACCGGGAAGTGGAATGGCAAATTCAGGACAATCGCGGGAGAAGATCAGCGCGCCAGCTTTATCTTTGTCATCCACATGACTGCGCATGGTATCAACAGGGAAAGACGCAGCGGTCATCAGACCGACGTCGATTCCCCGCTCGTCATTGCCATCGATAACCATAACGTGCTCAAAAGGTTGACCGTTACGCGCGGGCAACATCTCGTTATTAAATGCCAGCAGTGCGGGCCGGTTTTCCGCCTCCACCACGGTCAGCAGGTCGGCATGTAAATCCACCATTACCTGAGCGGTCAGGCCCATCGCCACTTCATCAACCGGAGCGCGACGCAGTTCCAGAGAACCTACCCAGTCAGCACGTCCGTCGGCAACAATGCTGATGCCCGCCCCCTCTTTCTGCCGGGTCAGCAGTTTGCCGCGGTTACGCCGCAGGATCACAAAGGGGCCGGTATCCGATTTTTGCAGGCCCAGATCATTCATCAGAGAGACCATCTCTTTTTTGATCGTCGCCGTGTAGGTTGTTTCACCCAGCAGTTGATTGAGCCGGGCAAACTTTTCCAGAGTCGGTTTACCTGACTGCCACTCCCCCTGGTTCATGGCCCTCGCACGATCGAAGAGGTTTTCTACATTGAATGAAGCCAGACGCATGTGTCTCTCCTGATTGGGTTTCTGCCTGCCTGTAGTATGTACCCGGCCGTTAAATTTACCAGGGGGTGCAGTCCTGAGGCGTCAGTGTGATGCCATACTGCCGGGTTTATATGACAAAGATACGGCTCTGCTGACCGGTTATTGCCCGCCTGATGCCTGAGGCAGAAAAGCGGGGTATATTCATCGAAAAAAAGTCTGCTGCAACGCTTTCCAGACTGCGGCTGATTAAATTTTTCTTTTCATTTTTCTTTCTGGAAAGAGTTGGGTAATCAGGCTTCTTAATTCACCGGGATTTTTAAAATAAGTAGCAACCATTTCCTCGTCTTGATAACTGTAAAGAATAGATTTGAACGGGACATTTTCTCCGGCCTGTTTTCCGCCCGCAATGTCATCCATATATTTAACGTAATCTTTAAATTCTTCAGGCGTTATGCCCTTTTTGTCATCAAGGAAATCATTAATGAAATCTTTGTGCGGTATATTATTAAAAGCCTGTAACGGTGGGATGGTGTTGTATTGAGGGCAGACTTTATCAATATAGGGCGCGATACTGACTTGTACCTCGGGGCCTGATTCCCGCCAGGCGATAAAATGACAACGACGGGAAAACTGCGCCGTATCAGCATCGATAATCTGGCAAAGCGTCTGACGAAGCGGTTTATCCCACTCTTTTGTATAATCGTTTTCGAACTCTTTGAATTCAATCAGGATATTGGAAGAGGTGGTTCCGGCAAAAAAATCAGCAAATTTTCTGTCCTGCGAGCCAGAGAAATTTCCGATGCTGATGGGTTCGTTTTTTTTATATCTGTCATTGAATTTATCCCTTAATACCGCAGAGAAAAAATCGATAACCTGTGATTCACCTATTTTTCTTTTAGAATTCATTTTATTTTCCGGACGATAATTACATCTCTTTATACCGTGCCTCATTATCGAATTTTTCAGGTCACAATCAAGAAATATTGATATTTTTTCATGAGCCAGAAAACGAATTTATTCAGGATGCAGTATTTTTTCAATCTGCGCTGTACTGAGCGTGACCGCAAAAAAACGGCGATAAAACGCTCTGGTCTCCTGCACCATATCAATATCAGCAAAGTGCTGTGGATAAAGTGTTTTTGCCAGCCAGAGAATTTGCAACGCGCTTTCGCTGGTTTCCCGGCACCACCAGAATAATCCCTGCGGATTGGTATAAACACGCTGATGCTGTACCGCTAAGGTTCCCTGCCATGCCGGGTTCTCTCTGATGGCGGCGGCATCCCTGGCGTTCATCGCCACGATCACCTGTGGATTAGCCGCCACTATTTTCTCCAGCGGCACTTCTCCTGCACCGTTTTTTTTCGCCGGAAACCAGCTTTCTGCCTCGTTTTCCGCACCCGCCACATCCATCCAGTCCTGATTAAGTGAAGGGCGGCCACTGGTGATGAGCGGGCTGCCCATGCTGTGATAAACCTTCACCCGCTCTGTGTCAGGCAAATGACGCAGCCGTTGCCTGACAAGGTTGAGATTACGGTCAAAGTAAGCCTGATAACGCCTGTCCTGCGCTTGTGCATCCGGCCCCAGCGCCTGAGCGGTCAGGGTAACCCGCTGACGTAGCGCCGTCAGAGAGTTGGCCGGCAGCGCCAGCGTTTTGATACTGGCGCGGGCCAGCACCCCGGCCTGGGAGAGATGCATGTTTTGCGGAATAATCAGCAGTTGTGCCCGCAGGGCAATCACCTGCTCAGGGTGGATCTCGTGCGCACTGGTCACGCTAACCACCGGGACCTGGATAATGTCGGGATAGATCTGACGAAAAAGAGGAATGCGTTGTGCCACCGCCGAGGTGCCAACGATATTCCGGCTGTAGCCCAGCATGGCAATAATGGTGCTTTGCGCAGGCCACGGCGTGGCAACGCGTATTTCGCTGTGGTTTTCGCTGCCTGCCAGCGCAAAGCCGCAGAACAACATCACTCCCGCCATCAGCGCATATCTCAGGTGTTGCAGAATAATCATCGGGTGCTCCTGCTATTCAGAAATCAACGGTTACGGTGGCGCGGATTTCCCTGCCCGCCCCGGCGAATGCGCTGGCGGAGCCGCCGTTGCCGTCGCTGTCCGAAGGAAACAGAGAAGCCCAGTAATGTTTATTGCTGATGTTTTTGACGCTCAGCCGAAAGGTGGTGGGCAGGTTATTCAGCCTGGTGGTATAGCGTGCACCCAGATCCAGGGTGGCGTAGCTGGCTGTCCAGTAAGTATTGACCTGGTTCGCCGCTCGTTTACCGGTGTAGTGAAGGTTGGCACTGTACACCCAGGCGGGCAGAGCGGGCAGGCTGTATTCCAGCAGGACATTAGCCTGTATTTTTGCCACGCCAACCACCCGTTTATTGCGGGTGCTGTCATACAGGGTATTTTTCAGCCTCGGGTCGAGGAAGGTGATGCCGCTGTAGATATTCAGCTGTTGCCAGACATTGCCACTGGCGGTGAGCTCCACGCCTCTGTTGCGCTGTTCGCCCTGTTCTTTGTAGCGATTATCAGCGGGATCGACATAAGCGAACGGGCGTTGCAACCAGAACAGCGCTGCCCCCAGCTTCATGTCGTTAAATTCGCTTTTCAGTCCGGTTTCGTATTGCCTGCTGCGATAGGGGTTAAGCGTTTGTCCCTCATTAACAATGTTTTGTCCGGTCGGCGCGGTGCCACCCTGTTCCAGTGAATCCGCATAGCTGATGTAAGCCATGACGGAAGGGGTGATTTTGTAAAGCAGCGCGGCCATCGGACTGAAACCATTATCATTGATTTCTTTGGTCTTCTGGCCCTGCCGGTTGTAGTTGCGGGTGGACAGCCAGCTGTGGCTGAGATAGATCATCGCTGACCACTGCGGGGTAAATCTGAGGGTGTCGCCCACGGTCAGGCTCTGCTGGCTGTTCTCGCTGGATTTATAACGTGCGCCCTGTCTGATAATGCGACCTGCTGCCGGTTCCTGTAATGGCGCGGGGTCAAAGAAGGACGTTTCACCCAGGTTGTAACGTTGACTGGCCCCTTTCGCCGCGTAGATGGACCAGATATATCCACTGGTGGCGAGGGCCAGATCATGCGTCAGGCTGCCCGTTTGCAGATGCCCATTCAGCGTAAGCATGTTGCTCAGCACCCGAAAGCGACCGGCTGCGGCTGAATCACTCAGGGAGCGCGACAGCGTACCATTGCTGTCGCTCAGCGTGCTGGAAACCGAGCGCATCGCTCTGTCCGCCTGCTGATATCCCACGCCAGCCGTCACTGACCAGCTGTCATTAAAATAGTGGAGCAGGTGGGTGCTGACGGTATCGGTGGTCAGCACGCTACCGCTGGTGGGCAGGGTGTAGTTTTTGTTTTTACTGTCGGGTGCGGCGGGCAACGGGATAGTGTCGCCGTAGCTGAAGCTACCCGTCATGCCTTTCTTGATAAACTGATAGTGGCTGACATCCAGCTGGAGCTGCGTCCCCGGCTGAATATTCCAGTCCAGCGCGAGGGCGGCCAGTTTGCGACGCCGCGTGCTGTCAGCCACACTCCCTTCGCCATCTTCATTCAGCAGGTTCAGACGATAACCTACGCTATCAATATGCCCGGCAAAGTCTGCATGGCCCTGCCAGCTGTTGCGGCTTTGATAGCCTACGGTGATGCGGTTCAGCGTCTCTGCGCCAGCACGTTTGGCGGTAAAATTAAACTGTCCGGCCGGGCTGGCAGGCCCGTACAGCGCGCCGGTCAGGCTGTTAAGCACATCAAGCCGCGCCAGCATCTCTACCGGAAACGCCGTGGTGGCGACAATATTCAGTCCGTCGAGACGGCTGTTAGCCACTACGCTGCCCTGCATACCACGACTTTGTGGTCGGCCAACATCCATGCCGCCCCGCGCCTGCATCTGGCTGGCGGGCGCATACCTGAGTAATTCACTGACGCTGTTATCCTGCTGATTGGTCAGCATCTCACTGGTAATGCTGTTGGCAGACCACGGAGCCTCAATCCAGGGCAGATTACCCACAGGGCCGACGCTGATATCCTCAGTGACAAAACCCGCACCGGCCTGATTGTCTGCCTCTGTGCAACAATCAGGGGATGCGATGACCGTTATCTGTTTCTCTTTGGTAAAAACGTTATCTGTTGTGGGCTGCGAGGGGGATTGGGATGTTGCGGCTGAGGCCATCCCGGCCTGAGCGGCCAGCAGTGTGGCCAGAAAGATCTTGTCCATAAGTTCTTTTCCGTTGTGTAAATGATTATATTGCGAC
Source organism: Erwinia mallotivora (assembly GCF_000590885.1). Classification (GTDB taxonomy): domain Bacteria; phylum Pseudomonadota; class Gammaproteobacteria; order Enterobacterales; family Enterobacteriaceae; genus Erwinia; species Erwinia mallotivora. Next base: position 57,830 of record NZ_JFHN01000010.1, on the reverse strand, counting down.
CACTCCTGACGATACAGGCGCAGATAATTCAATTCTGCGAGGCACATCGCTTAACGGTAAGGACTCTTCAAGGGCTCGATATTATGTCAGCAGCGCGGTCAGCAGATTTCGGACGCCGTTCACCGCCGGATCGCGCTGGTTATCCAGGCGCATGGCCAGCTCCACGGAAAACGTCGGCAAAGCAAGAGGGCAGTCCACCACCGTCAGGGCGGTTTTCTCTGCCAGCGCCTCTGCGGCATGGGCGGGCAGGGTGGCGATGGCGTCTGTCTCGCCAATCATCCAGGGCAAGGCCGCAAAATGCGTGGTCGAGGCAATGACATGGCGGGTCAGCGCCAGCTCTGCCAGTTTCTCGTCGACAATACCGATGAAGCCGCCGGAAGAGACCAGAATATGCGGTCTGGCAAGGAACTCGGCCAGTTCAAAAGGGCCGTCAGGCTTACCGGCCAGCAGGCAGCGGTAACGGCCGGTTCCTGACAGTTGTCGGCTCAGCAGAGGGGATTTGATTCCGCCGGAAGTTATCGCAAGATCGGCCTGGCGCAGTATCAGCATCTCCTCCACCAATTGCGCATAAGTTTGCCTGAACTGAATGCGTAATCCCGGCATTTGCTGGCGAACAGCGGCGATGATCGCACTGCCCCAGGCAAGTTCAAAATCATCTGACAGGGCCAGAATCACCGTGCGTCCCTGCCAGCCGGATGTTTCAGCAGAAAAGGCTGACAGCGTCAGGCGGCACTGATTGAGAATGTCAGAAATGGGCTGCTTCAGTTCGCTGGCCCTGGCGGTCGGGCGCAGGCCCCGTCCGGTGCGTTCAAACAGGCGGTCATGCCAGACCAGACGTAATCTTCCCAGCGCCGCGCTGACCGCAGATTGCGTCAGTCCCAGACGCACTGCGGCCCTGCCCGCGCCGCCTTCCTCATACAGGGCTTCAAACACTTTCAGCAGGTTCAGATCCAGTCTGCTGATATCAATTTTATTCATATCACTTAGCGTCCCGGGATGATTGATTGATGACTCAATCTATCTCAGCATGGTGAAAAAATCACAGGAGAATCATCATGTCGCTATCCGTTGTTGCCGCATTACAGATGGGGTCGCATCCTGCCGGAAAAGCCGCCACCCTGGCGGAGATCCTGAGTTATGAAGATGAGATCCGCCGTCAGAACATCAGCCTGGTGGTGATGCCGGAAGCGTTGCTGGGGGGCTACCCGAAAGGCAGTAATTTTGGTACATGGCTGGGGTTCCGACTGCCGGAGGGGCGCGACGCATTTGCTGATTATTACGCCAATGCCATTGACGTTCCTGGCCCGGAGTGTGACGAGCTGGCGGCTTTTTCTGCACGCAGTGGTGCCGATTTGGTTATCGGCGTCATCGAACGTGACGGCAGCACGCTCTATTGCAGTTCGCTGTTTTTCTCTCCGCAGGCGGGACTGGTGGCGAAGCATCGCAAGCTGATGCCGACCGGGACCGAGCGTCTGATCTGGGGGCAGGGCGACGGCTCGACGCTGCCGGTGGTGCAAACCGCAGCGGGTAAAGCGGGCAGTGCTATTTGCTGGGAAAACCATATGCCACTGCTACGCGCAGCCATGTATGCCAAAGGAGTGGAAATATGGTGTGCGCCCACCGTTGATGAACGCGATGTCTGGCGGGCTTCGATGCGGCACATTGCGCACGAAGGGCGCTGTTTTGTGATCACCGCCTGCCAGGTTCAGCCTTCTCCGGCCGAACTGGGCATTGAGGTGGCGGGCTGGGAGCCACAGCGCGCATTAATTAATGGCAACAGTATGATCGTCGGGCCGCTGGGCGAGGTGCTGGCGGGGCCGATGACTGGCGTTAGCGGTCTGCTGGTGGTGCAAATCGACAGCGCTGAGCTGGTCCGTGCGCGTTATGATTTTGATGTTTCCGGACACTACTCGCGCCCTGATGTGTTCTCGCTTCAGGTAGATGAGCGGGCGAAACAGAACGTCACTTTCCTCAGATCGTAGCCAGCCAGTAAAGCAACGTCAGACGAATCCGCTGAAAAAATTGTTGCAGGACTGTTATCATCACCGCTGGCTTATACAGGGCAGAATAAGATGGCGGGGATGGTTTTATTGCCTGGCGTAATGTGTGATGCCGGGCTGTGGCAGGAGATGGTAGCCGACCTGGCAGGATACGGGCCGTTGATTTATGGTGATTTATCCCGCGACGCTTCGCTGGAGGAGATGGCGGCGAGGTGCCTTTCTCAGGCTCCTGAACGTTTTACGCTGGTCGGATTCTCAATGGGCGGATTTGTGGCCCGAGAGATGATTCGACAGGCTCCCGAGCGGGTGCAGCGTTTGATCCTGATTGCCACGTCCAGCCAGCAGGACAGCCCACAAACCCGTGCTGTCAAAGTCGCCACTGCAAAATCACTGTCGGGCAGCCAGGGGGCTTTTCATGGCCCTGGACAAAAGGCTATCGCGTTGTCACTGAGTGCAGACCATGCCAGTGATCCCGGGTTGCAGACGCAAATCCGGCAGATGAGTCTGCGGATGGGAAAAGAGGCATATTGCCGTCAGTTACTGATGGACCGTCACAGCGATACACATCTGTTAAACCAGATCTCTTGTCCGACGCTGGTGATCGCGGCTGCCGGGGACAGGATGCGCAGCCTGGAGGAGTCGCAAGTAATGTATCGACTTATTCCTGATGCCACGCTGGAAATCATTGATGATTCAGGGCATATGCTGCCGCTGGAACAACCCGCTTCTCTTACCAGATGTATCTGTCGCTGGCTGTCCGACACGCCAGGATAAAAATTTACTAAATAAATTGCAGAAATCCGCTCAAAAAATAGTGCGAAAGGGTAAATTAGCGGGGGTCCTGTTACAGCAGCATGGATGCAACGGGGTAGTTACTGAAAGCATGAATCGGGAAGAGATGGTAAGAATGAAAAAATGGTTACTGGCGCTGGGCCTGGCGCTGTGTGCGTTGTACGCCAGTGCGGCGGAAAATAGCGATCCTCAGACTACCAGCAAAAATTTCTACAGTTGGTATCTTGCTGCACTGAATAAAGATGAAAGCCCAATAGATGAGCACGATCCGTTACTGAACGACTACGTCACGCCCCGGTTGTTGCAAAAAATCAACGTGCTGATCAAAAGTCCTGATGGCATGGAAGATGACTATTTTTTGCAGGATCAGGATTACAGCGATGCCTGGATTGATCACGTCAGCGTCAGTCGTTTCACCATTGATGGCGATACTGCGTCAGGGGATGTCATTCTCGGCAACGATCCCAGCGATCAGCAACTGTTGCTGGTCACTCTGCACCGGGATCGTCATGGCTGGCGGATTGATGATGTGGTTAAAGAGAATAAATAAGTCGCGCGGCACTCAAAGCCGCCCGACAAACTGTTGGCTGAGCCTGTCCAGCAGTTCATAACGTTTACGGTATTCCGAACGCTTCTTGCTGACCACCTCGTCCAGCGGCTTGCGCGGAAATGTCATTGGGATGGCATAGAGCTGAGCTGACAGCGGTACGGCATGGAGTGACTCCCAGAACTCGTTATAGCTGGCGTGAAACAGGCTCTTTTTCTTCAGACGATAACGCAGGCTACGGAAAATATGTCCGTGATCACTGACCGCCTGGATTTGCACTACGCCGGTTGCCTGACAAAATAACAGCAGTGTTTCCATCAGCAACCGTTTGGGGAACAGGCCATAACAGGCTTTGGTCGCTTCGCGAATACGTTCATGTGGGGTATCTCTGTGTGCCCCCTGAATACCGCCGATCACCACCACCGGGTTTCCGTTCTGACACACAACGGCAAAGGTCAGCATCGCCAGCTTCTCGCCATCGACGCTGACGAACAGATTAACTTCTCCTTCACGTTCACAGCGACCGGTGCAGGCCAGCGTAATGCTGAAGTGCTCGCCATTTTTACCGTCGAACTGCAACAACTCAACGCCTTGCGCCGTCAGCATCGCCTCCCTGAGGCGCGGCGACGACAGATTTTTAATGAAATCATAATGATCGATGACGGCCTGCACGCGTTGCATCACCGGCATACCCCCATAGAGATAAGGGCGGTGAATCTTACTGGGTAAGGTGTGCTGGACGGAGAGAATACTGCGCATCACCGGCTCGGCGGTAATGGCATTGACCAGACGATGCGTCTGGGCGGGCCAAATCAGCGAACGCATCAGATACTTAACACGATATTCACGGTCATACCACAGTTTACCTGGCTTGAGCCTGCCCGAAACAAGGGATAAGAAGAATGTGAGACTGCTCTCCGGATGAGGTAAAAAAGTGGTGTCAGACATGTTAAGTATTCCAGGGGTCAAAAGCCCAGTGAAACACCCCAATCTTCAACATCAGATAAATGATAAATTTGTCGTTAGCTGTCTTTATAAATGGTTGATGAGGTGTTTAAGTTAGTGCAACTAAAGGCAAATTATTATGTTGTTTTCGGGGTGGGAATATTGCGCAGTGTCATTATGTTGTGATGATTTTTCACCGGAAATGTCATCATGATATGAGGTCTGGGCTGAAAACTATTCTGAACTGAGACAGGCAGGACGATGATGTTAGCAGGTGTACTTTTTGCCCTGGCAGCCGGGCTGATGTGGGGACTGATCTTCGTTGGCCCGCTGCTGGTGCCGGACTATCCCGGCGCGTTGCAATCTGTCGGGCGCTATGTTGCTTTTGGCGTGATTGCGCTGCCGCTTGCCTGGCGCGATCGCCACCGCCTGAAACGGCTGGCTCGCAGCGACTGGATTGAAGCCCTGAAGCTGGCGCTGGTCGGCAACCTTCTTTATTACACCTGCCTGGCCAGTGCCATCCAGCGCACTGGCGCACCGGTATCCACCATGATTATTGGCACGCTGCCGGTCGTGATCTCCATCAGCGCGAATCTGCTGTATGGCGGTGAGGATGGCCGGTTACCCTGGCTGAAGTTAGTTCCCGTATTGGTGCTGATCGCTGCCGGACTGGGGTTGGTCAACGTGGCGGAATGGCAGGCAATGGGGCAGCAAAACGATTTGCTGCGTTATCTCAGCGGCATCCTGCTGGCGCTGGCGGCAATGGTTTGCTGGACATGGTATCCCCTGCGTAACGCCCGCTGGCTGCGTGAACATCCGGGCAGCAAAGCCACCACCTGGGCTACTGCCCAGGGGATCGCCACCTTACCCCTGGCAGTGATGGGGTATCTGCTGGTGAATATGCAGCTGCACTTCAGTCGTCCTGATTTTCCCCTGCCGCTTGGCCCACGACCGGCAATATTTCTGGCATTGATGCTGGCTATTGGCCTGTTCTGTTCCTGGCTGGGAGCGCTGTGCTGGAATGAAGCCAGCCAGCGGCTGCCAACGGTTCTGGTGGGTCCGCTGATTGTTTTCGAGATACTCGCCGGTCTGGCTTATACCTTTATATTACGTCACAGCTGGCCTGGACTGCTGACCAGTGTTGGTATTGGCTGCCTGGTCGTTGGGGTGGTGCTGGCCACGCGAATCAAACCGCAACCACTGGTTCGAAAAATCGCTGACGTTAAATGAATCAGGCACTCTTCTCGCCGGGATATAAACAAAGAACGGAACTTTTCCTGGCGAAAATTTGTGACGTTTGCCTCATTTTTGCACAATTACGATATCAGTTTCTTTGGCGTGGCATTCATGGTTTGCCTGCCACAAGGAACAATTGTTCCGCTATCAGAATAATCGCTAATCCTATTCTTTGCTTTTCCGGGACAGTCAATTTGTTCTACTCATTTCCTCCCGCAGAATTAACCAGACTGTCTTCGTCCCTGTGAGCCATCATTAACTCAAATTTCTTTAGTCTCGCTCTGGTTAATAATGGTCACTACCTTTCCAGACACATTAACCACAGAGGGATAAAAGAGTCATCATTGTTTAGTTATTGCTGGATAATGAATCAAACGTTAAGTGTTTTTACTGAGTTTATCTTCGGTCAGTGGTCAGAGGGGCATCGCCTTTCCTGACGTTATGGCTGTAAATACGTATATTCTCGCCATGAGAGCGCGCAGGGCACAGCAGAGTTCGTAGACATAGCAGGAAACAGATTATCTTATCTGGCACCAGAAGAGACATAATCGTTGATAATCGTCAGTGATGCTAATGTAGTAATAAGCACATCTCTCTCAGCTACTGAGAGAGATGTGCTTCTATTCTACTGATGTTGCAGGTTAAATTTGACGTGCGACGGATGTGGCGCCCGGATGGACGTTGAGTTTAATGATTAACAATACAGAAAATATGTCGTTCAAAAAAGGCACTAAACTTAAGAACAATAACCAGAATATTTAAAATTCATACTTTCAAAGAAGACATTTTTGCCAGCCGCAATTAATGATTTTCTAAGTTATAAGGATAGTGATAAACACTGCGACTAATATCCATCAACCGGCAGCTGCGTCGGGTGCCGATCTCAAAAGTTTCCTGTAGAAAATTAACTGCCTGACGTTTCTCATTGGTAGTAAAGAAGTTTTTCATCACGCTTTGCAGCATTTCCTTATCTGAGGACAGGGTTTGCAGCTCACGCTCCATCGTGTGAACTTTATCCTCCAGGTCTTTGATTTTCCTGCCTTCCTCTGAGAAAAGGCCAGAATACTTCTTTTTCCAGCTGTAAAAGGTGGCTTCAGAAATCCCCAGTTCTTCACAAATCTCTTTCACTTTAACGCCGCATTCCGATGCTTTAATAGCACTGGTGATTTGCTCTTCGGTATATCGTGACTTTCTCATAAATGCTATTACCTTTCTTAACTATAATGTGATGAGAACGATTTCATTAATTAATGGATCTAAATAATCCATAAATTAGTTCAGTCTCGTTAAGTGCGCGATTTGAATTGAATGCTTTACGTTAAGGTATTATGAAGAAATATCATCATGGGATTTCTCCTGTTTTATTTGTCATGGTGCCAGTTGACTTTCGATATTTCGTTTTTTGTTATAAATTCTTTTCACGTCGTCAGGCATTGGCTGAACGTAATTAAGAATAATCCCCAGGATAGTTCCTGTGTCTCTGCTATTTATTAGTCAGGTGTTTTAAATATGCTTCACTTGAATTAAGTCCGGCTGAGATCGGAATATTCCTGAACGGAGCGGATGGCAGCAATAAAAACTAAAAATAAGAGCGGTCTGGTTTTTTTGTAATCTTATTTTCAGATTCCTTTTTTTTCGGGTGTCTGACGTGGTTTTTTGTCTCTTCCAGACAAGGATGTACGCAGTTTGGCATTAAGTTAAGTACGACAAAGGATGCTCCAATGAAATACAGTGTTGTCTCAAACGCCGCCTGGATGATGTCTGAAAAAGTGGTTTCAGTTTTCGGTGTGATATTTGTAACGTCCTATGTGGCTAAATCATTTGGGCCATCTGTATTCGGACAAATAGCATTTTCTGCCTCGCTTTTTTCTATTATTCAGACAATTGCTATATTCGGCACGGAAACCATTCTGTTTAAAAGTATCAGTAAGAGTGTAAATCGGGGGACGCGCCTGATGGCTGTTGCTAAGCAGCTACGTATAACATTGTTATTATTACTGTCCGTGCCGGTATTAATTTATGTCTGGTTAATGATGCGGGAAAATTTTTTGATTTTCACCGTGGCATCTTTCCTGTCTGCCATTTTTGTCACTCAGGATATTTTCAGCGTCTATAACAATGCACGACTGGAATCGCGCATGAATACCCTTGCTAACGCAACGGGAATGATACTGAGCTTTGCTATCAGCTTTACCATTGCCTGGCTGAGGCTCAGCCCATTGTGGTTGTCTCTCTCTGTCGTGTCGGTCACGCTGGTACCGTACCTGATTAAGCGCACTCTGTTTTATCAGACCAACAGCATCAGCTCGCCACCAAAGCGGAAGCAGCGTAACTATCTGCGCTATCTGCTGCACGCCGGATTGCCGTTGGCGATTTCCAGCGTGTTTATCTCCGTTCAGGTCAGGCTGGCGCAGTTTTTCCTGGTCGGCGTCGGTTCTGCCCATCAGTTAGGGCTGTTCACCGCTGCAAATACGATTTCTGCCTCGTGGATATTTATCCCGGTGGCCCTTATTACTTCCAGCTTTGCTGAAATTTTCAGGGAGCGTAAGGAGGTTGCGATACAGCTGGCCGCCAGGCTGAATGGCTATGTTATGGCGGTATCATTACTGATGCTTCTGCTGGTGGCATTGTCAGGGGAGCATCTGATTCGTTCCCTGTACGGGCATGATTACTCCGCGTCCGGCAATCTGGTTACGCTGTTGTCACTGGCAACCTGTTTTTCGGCAATGGGCACCGTCGCTTATCGCTATATGGTGAAAGAAGGTGGGTTCAATTATCTGCTGATAAAAATTATTTTGCTGGTAATGATAAGCGTGGTGACCAACTGGTACTTCATTCAGCATTGGGGATTAACAGGAGCAGCCTGGAGCGTGCTCATTACTGAGATTTTGTCTCTGACCGTAATGAATTATTTCTTTAAGAATGGCGTCATTCTTAAAATACAGCTTTCCTCACTCAACTACAAAACATACAAACTGAGGCAAAAATGTTAAAACTCAAAACACAATTGAGAAAAAGCATCTCGTATATTTTTAAGAAAATGCCGTGGGTTTATCAGGACAGAATTAATTATTTTCGTAAATTTAAGAGGTTGCCAAATATATATCAGCCGAAATTATTTAACGAAAAAATACTGCATCGTAAATTTGTTACGGGTGATCATGTTCGTTATGGCATTCTTTCAGATAAAATTTTAGTGAGAGATTACATAGCAAAAACGATTGGTGACAAGTATCTGATTCCTATGATACATGAAACATCGCAACCGATTACGTTGCTGGAGCTGAAGTCATTAAAGAATACCGTCATCAAACCGAATCATGGCTCCGGAATGGTCGAAATTGTGCTTGAGGAGCCGGACTGTATAAAAAAGCAATTGCTGATTAAGCAATGCGAAGAGTGGTTAAGCCGTGATTTTTCTCTGGAAGCGCGCGAAATCCATTATCGCTATATCAAGCCACGCATCCTGGTTGAACAATATGTCGGCGACGGTAAATTCGCCGCAGTGGATTATAAATTCCACATGTTTAATAAGAAAAATGGTCATTTTGAGTATGTTTTGCAGGTTATCTATAACCGTGTTGGCGCGGCCCCTTTGTCAATGAGCTTTTATGTAAATAACCTCAAGACCTGCTTTTACAAAATTCGCGATACCGGGTTTGATACCAGTAGCGAGATGCCCTCGCTGGAAAAAGCGCTGGAATTGAGTAAAAAGCTGGCGGCGGACTTCGATTATGTCCGGGTTGACTGGTATATCAATGAAGGACAAATCTATTTTGGCGAACTGACTTTCACGCCGGGCGCAGGTCTGGTGACTGGCCTGGATCAGGGGCTGAACGAAATGATGGGCAACATGTGGGAGCAGGACCGCAAAGCGCAAAACTCGGGCAGCCTTGTTACTGCATTGCCGGTGATGCTGAAGAAAGTTTAATCACCGGTCAGTCTTGCCGCCGCCCTCTTCAGAGCGCGGCGGGAAATTTTTACGGCATTGGGTAGTCAGTAGGGGTGTGGCTCATCACATCCACAAAGACATCTTTAGTGATGTGCCAGAAATTGAGCAGATTTTCCATGCTCAGCGTGATACCCAGCAGGCCGGTGACGAACCAGCAGGACATACCGATGCCCACGCCGGTGAAAACAAAAGCCATACCGTTATGGCTTGCCTGACGGCATTTCACGTTGAAGGTGCTGGCCAGAAACATCATTACTGCACTTAACAGTTCCCATCTCATTAACACCAGGCTGGCGGTTAGGGTACCCATTTCTTTTGCAAACTCCGCGACAAATCAGGCCTGACAGTGAATTTTCATCACAATTCAGGTAAGAAAGTTGCCAGGAATGCTTTTCACCTGAACTGACCAGTCAGTCAAAGAAGTGTGACGAAGGTCACATTATATCAGCCATTTTCAAAAACTGAACACTTTTAAGGCGTAATCAGGTGGTTTTTTACGCCGGAAATGTCAGCCCCGTGCGGGGTGGGGCTGCTCAGTGGGTAACAGTGCGGCGACGCATGGTGTGGCGATAGGCGGTGGGCGTCAGAGAAAACTGCCGCCGAAAAACACGGCAGAAGGTCTGCTGTGAATCGTAACCATACTGCATGGCGATGTCGAAAACCGGACGTTGGGTCTGGCGTAAGGCTTCTGCGGCCAGGGTCAGACGACGTTCGCGAATATAGCCCCCCAGCGTCTGCCGGGTTACGGTGCGAAACATACGTTGCAGATGCCATTTCGAATAGCCGGATTTTTCCGCCACCTTATCGATAGACAGTGTTTTATCCAGATTACTGTCGATCCAGTTGGTGAGCGTGTTGATGATTTGATCATGCATACGTTGTGTTCTCCCTGGTTTCTGACGACTGGCCTGTTGGTCATTGGATAATGGGTAACTTTCTTTCGCCTTCGTAATGGCTGCTGAGTATAATTCCTCAAGTTAACTTGAGGTAAAGCGTAAAGATGAAAAAAAATCTTCACTCTCTGAACAAACGTGAGCTGACCCCCGGAGATGTGGCCCGGCGTTGTGGGGTGGCGGTTTCGGCATTGCATTTTTATGAAAGCAAAGGATTAATCAGCAGCTTCCGTAACGGCGGTAATCAACGGCGCTACAACCGCGACGTGCTCCGGCGGGTGGCGATTATTAAAATCGCTCAGCGTATTGGTATTCCGCTGGCAACCATTGGCGAGCATCTGATGCAGTTTCCAGTGAGTAAGCGCATGTCACCAAAAGAGTGGGCGGTGCTGTCGGCAAAATGGCGCGAAGAGCTGGACGATCGCATCAATACGCTGACCCGCCTGCGTGACGATCTTGACGGCTGCATTGGCTGTGGTTGCCTGTCTATGGCCGATTGTCCGCTGCGCAATCCTGATGACCAGTTGAGCGCGCGCGGGACCGGGGCGATCCTGCTGGAGCCTGCCAGCGACTAGCGACGTCTATACTGAGGGTTCTTCGTTTCACACAAGGACCGGTTATGATCACTGTTCATCATCTGAATAACTCCCGTTCACAGCGTGTTTTGTGGATGCTTGAGGAACTGGAGTTGCCCTGGCAAATCAAACTTTACCAGCGAGAAAGCACCATGCTGGCCCCGGAAGCATTGAAAAAAGTGCACCCGCTGGGCAAATCCCCGGTGATTACTGACGGTAACCGCACTATCGCGGAATCCGGGGCTATCCTTGAATACCTTCAGGAACGATACGACAGCGAAAACCGACTGACACTTTATGATGAGGATGCCCGTTTGCAGTCTCGTTACTGGCTGCACTATGCCGAAGGTTCGCTGATGCCGCTGCTGGTGATGAAATTGATCTTCAGTCGGCTGGGTAAGCCGCCGGTGCCCTGGCTGATGCGCCCGATAGGCAACGCATTTGCTAAAGGAGTCGGCAAGGGCTATCTGGATAAGCAGCTTGCCACCCACCGTGATTTTATTGAGCAACATCTGGCGGGCCATGAGTGGTTTGCCGGATCGCGGTTCAGTATTGCTGATGTGCAGATGAGTTTTCCATTGCAGGCGCTCAGTAGTCGTGGTGGTGCGGCTGATTCCTCGGCTATTCAGGCGTGGCTGGGCAAAGTTAAACAGCGTGCCGCCTGGCAACGTGCAGTGCAGAAGGGCGGCGAAGTTCATCTGGACTGATTTCCCGTAGCATCAGACTTTCATCCTGCCAGGTGCCCCTGTGTCCATAAGAAAGTGCTATTAGGATACGCTTTGCGGGATGGGTAGAGTCTTTTCTGTTAAGAGCCAGCGTGCTGACATTAACTTATGCACGGTCAGGAGTTGAAAGTGCATTGATAAAGGCAGGATAATCGTTTGCCTTTCCATAAATGATAAGAAATCTCAGGGGAATTTCTCAATGTCTACTCCTTCTTCTCAGGCCGGCGGTTCGCTGGATACCTGGTTTTCTATTTCTGCACGTGGCAGTTCCGTTCGTCAGGAGGTGGTAGCGGGTCTGACCACCTTCCTCGCGATGGTCTATTCGGTGATTGTAGTGCCCTCAATGCTGGGCAAAGCGGGCTTCCCGCCAACCGCCGTGTTTGTTTCCACCTGTCTGGTGGCAGGTTTTGGTTCTTTAATTATCGGGCTGTGGGCCAACCTGCCGATGGCGATTGGTTGTGCGATCTCACTGACGGCCTTTACCGCCTTCAGCCTGGTACTGGGACAACACATCAGCGTGCCTGTGGCGCTCGGCGCGGTCTTTCTGATGGGGGTGCTGTTTACCCTTATTTCCGCCACCGGTATTCGCGCATGGATTTTACGCAACCTGCCGATGGGCGTGGCGCACGGAACTGGCGTGGGTATTGGCCTGTTTCTGCTACTGATTGCCGCTGATGGTGTGGGGCTGGTGGTAAAAAATCCGGCACCCGGCCTGCCTGTGGCGCTGGGTAATTTTGCTTCTTTTCCGGTACTGATGTCGCTGCTTGGGCTGGCGGTTATTTTTGGCCTGGAGAAACTGCGCGTGCCGGGCGGCATCCTGCTGACAATCATTGTCATCTCGGTTGCTGGCCTGTGTTTTGATCCAACGGTGAAATATCAGGGGCTGTTTGCCATGCCGTCCCTGTCAGATGCTCAGGGTCATTCACTGGTATTCAGCCTGGATATTCTCGGCGCGCTGAAACCTGCGGTACTGCCGAGTGTACTGGCGCTGGTGATGACTGCCGTATTTGATGCCACCGGCACCATTCGTGCGGTAGCGGGCCAGGCAAATCTGTTGGACAAAGAAGGGCAGATTATCAATGGCGGCAAAGCCCTGACCACGGATTCGCTGAGCAGCGTGTTTTCTGGCCTGGTAGGCGGCGCACCGGCAGCGGTGTACATCGAGTCGGCGGCGGGTACGGCAGCCGGTGGCAAAACCGGTCTGACGGCTATCGTGGTTGGCGTGTTATTTCTGCTGATCCTGTTCCTTTCTCCGCTTGCTTACCTGGTTCCGGCCTATGCCACAGCCCCCGCATTGATGTATGTGGGTTTACTGATGCTGAGCAATGTGTCGAAAATTGACTTCAGTGATTTTGTCGATGCGATGTCCGGCCTGCTGGCTGCGGTGTTTATCGTTCTGACCTGTAACATTGTGACCGGCATTATGTTGGGGTTTGGTTCGCTGGTGATCGGCCGTATTTTCGCCGGAGAATGGCGCAAGCTTAACCTGGGCACCGTGGTGATTGCCGTGGCGCTGGTGGCCTTCTACGCGGGAGGCTGGGCGATTTAACTCTTCTTCCAGAGGCCGGGCACCCGGCCTCTGTTCTCTGTCATTTTCCTCTTTTTTCTCCGCATCAGCGCACATCCTGTTTTTAAACGGCTTATATTTTTGTTTTACTATTCCTCTGCGCCTGCCCCAGGCAGGATTGTGGCACACACTGGAAGAGCTTTTTTAAGGACAACATGGAAATATTCTTTACTATCCTGATACTGACGCTGATGGTATCGCTGTCTGGCGTCGCGGCCCGCATCATCCCCTTTCAAATTCCACTGCCACTGGTACAGATTGTGTTAGGTGCACTCCTTGCCTGGCCTACCTTTGGACTGCACGTGGATTTTGATCCTGAGCTGTTTCTGGTGCTGTTTATCCCTCCGCTGCTATTCGCTGATGGCTGGAAAACGCCGACCAGTGAGTTCCTGCGGCATGGCCGGGAAATTATTGGCCTTGCGCTGGTGCTGGTGTTGATAACCGTGGTCGGAATCGGCTATCTGATTTACTGGCTGGTGCCGGGTATCCCGCTACTGCCTGCTTTTGCCCTGGCGGCGGTGCTGTCACCCACCGATGCCGTGGCGCTTTCCGGTATCGTAGGTGAAGGGCGTATCCCCAAAAAGATTAAGGCGATTTTACAGGGTGAGGCGTTGATGAATGACGCATCAGGTCTGGTTTCACTGAAATTTGCCGTGGCGGTGGCGATGGGGACGATGGTGTTTACCGTTTCCGGTGCCTCGCTGGAGTTCGTGAAGGTAGCGGTTGGCGGTCTGGTGGCCGGGATCGTTATCTGTTGGCTGTATGGCCGCTCGCTGCGCCTGTTCAGCCGCTGGAGCGGTGATGATCCTGCCACGCAGACTGTACTGCTGTTGCTGCTGCCGTTTGCATCCTATCTGATTGCGGAACATATTGGTTTTTCAGGCATTCTGGCAGCGGTGGCCGCCGGGATGACCATCACCCGTTCGGGCATTATTCGTCAGGCTCCGCTGGCAATGCGCCTGCGTGCTAACAGCGTCTGGCAGATGCTGGAATTTGTCTTTAACGGCATGGTGTTCCTGATGCTGGGTCTGCAATTACCCGACATTCTGCAAAACTCCGTCACCGAGGCAAACGCCGATCCGAATGTGGATTTCTGGATGCTGGTGTTGTCGGTCGTGATGGTTTACGCCGCCCTGATGCTGGTGCGTTTTGCCTGGTTGTGGACCATGCGATTGATAAGCCAGCGGTTGTTGAAAAAACACCCGATGGAGTTCACCAGTTATTCATTACGCGAACTGTTGATCGCCTCGTTCGCCGGTGTACGTGGCGCAATCACCCTGGCCGGTGTGCTCTCTGTTCCGTTGTTTCTGCCGACCGGTGAGGGATTCCCGGCGCGTTATGAGTTGGTCTTCCTGGCGACAGGGGTGATTCTTTTCTCTTTGCTGGTTGGCGTGGTGATACTACCGCTGTTGCTGCGTGGCGTGGAAGGCATGGATAAAACCGCTCATCGTCACGAAACGCAGATGGCCCGCGCCGTAATGGCCGGTATCGCCATCGACAGCCTGCACAAAATGGAAGAGCGTTTGATTGCCGACACCGAGGAGAATATTGACCCTGAACTGGTGAAAGAGATCAGCTCGCGGGTGATTGGTAACCTGCGTCGACGGGTGGAAGGTAAAGAGGATCTGGAGCAGGCGCTTTACGCGGAGAACCTGGAGCGTCGTTTCCGGCTGACTGCCCTGCGGGCGGAGCGCGGAGAACTCTATCATCTGCGTGCGACGCAGAAGATCAGTAACGAGACCATGCAAAAGATACAGCACGAGCTCGACCTGCTGGAGGCATTGCTGATAGAGAAAGAAGCGTAGAGAGAGGCGCGCACCTTCTGGTGCGCGATTCACCGTGCTGTTTTTTTGAATAGTATTATTTAATCGTCATTTAATTTAATTAAGTACAATTGACTGCGTAGCCCACTCGCCTTAAATAAATCACAATCGTTATTCTGTGTTTAAATTCTGGTATTGTTATTTACTGGGTTTTAATGATTTTTGCTCAATAATTTTAATAAGGTATTAAATAAGTAAAATTAATTCAGGAGATTTTAATGTTGCCAGTGAGGCCACGTGAAACACCCCCTGTTGTAACGGATAAATGCACCAGTCCTGTTAATGAATTACCCGTGCGCAATAATCTTAGTAATAATATTAAGAAAGTGGTGAATACAACCGATGATGCTGCGAAGCCCCGCCCTGAAATACCTTTATCATCCACGGAAAACCACAAGCGAGACGCCCAATCAGCAGAATTAAACGTTGATTTGTCTGATAAGTCAGAATCTGAAGTTAAGAAGCGTGTCAGTGTTCATACAGAAAATAATAGCCAGGAGCCAGAGCCGGAAGTGTTTGCAAGAGTAGTGATTAATGAAAAACTCTTTATTCCATCAAACACGGGAGCAGGGTCAGATAAAATTGCATCCGGCACGTCAAATTCGACTCATCCCAACGAGGGAATCGGTCGTTTCTCAATTGATTTTCAGACTTCAGCGGCTGCTCTTTCACTCTACACCAACCCCCAGCTACAAGAGTTGGTTACTGAATTCATGCATTCTCACCATACCCGGCCATTGAGGGCGAATTTCAGTAATATTTACGGCATGGGGAATAATCTGTTTGATGATTTTTCTGCGCTGTCTGAGGATCTTAATCCGGACAGGCTGGAAGGTAATTGTTGCTTCTGTACTTCTGCGGCACTAACCAATCAAAGCGTTAAAGAGATGGTGGAGATAACAGAAATAATGCAGCAGGATGGTGCCAGTTTTCATGAAATCGCTGATTTATTTAAAAGCATGGAGATCCAGCCAGTTATTACAAACGCATCAGCCAATAAAAGTTGCACAACAGAACAGCTTTGGCAGGAAGTATATGATTACCTGATTATGGAACTGGGAGAAAAGGAAGCACTCGGTCTGATCTGGATACGGACTGAAAGCGAAAACCGGGAGCAGGGGTTTCCGCTGAAAAGTGGTCATTCAGTGGTGATTGCCAAAGATCCTGAAGGAAGACTGGTCAAACTGGATTATCAAACTGGCAAAATAGCTGAACTGAAAAAAACCTCCCCGCCAGGCGGTAGTTTTCAACAGAGTTATCATTTTTTTCAGCGTGAAGGCACCCATGCCCATACGACATGGCAGTCGGTCTGGGATTCTGTCGTATCGCAATTAACCCGTGGTCGCTCTGACAAAGGTGTTTATGGGGTGCTAAAGAACGGAGAGATGAAGTTCTTTTTCTACAGAATTCTGGATGAGAAGAGGATGTGGGCACATATCAATGGTAGGGGAGTGCGGCTGAACAGAGATTTCTGGCCGCCACCAGACGACAGTGATAACCCTGTCATATGGTGTTTATGGCCTGGGGAGAAGTGAGTGCGCAACCGGAGGCGATTAGCGGATTCCGCTGCCCCTGTTTCTGCCACGTTTTACACCGACAGCGCAGGGGTATCACCGGGCCAGAATTCACGGCAGCAACTGATCCATGCCTGGGCACTTTTCGACAGATAGCTCCCCTCGCGCCAGATCAGGCCCAGTTTCCACTGCAAATCGGACTCCAGCGGTAACCACAACAACTGGCTGGTATCCAGCCGCTGGCAGATAGGTTCTGGCAGGATCGCCACGCCCATTCCCGCCTGGACCATCGCCGCGAGGAAATCCCACTGCCCGCTGCGTACTGCAATTTGCGGTGTAAAGCCGCTGGCCTGGAAAGCGCGCATCAACTGGCGGTTAAGTGAAAATTCCTCGTTGTAGATCAAAATGGGGTGCCCGGCCAGTTCCACCAACGGAATATGGCTAAGGCGCAGCCATTCGGTGGTGCGTGGCACCAGCACACACAGGGGATGGCTCATTAATGCCAGGGCGTTGAGCGGTAAATCGTCAGCAACCGGCAACGCAGTGAGGGCAATATCGAGGCTGCCGGACAGCACTGCCTGCTGCACCGTCAGTCCGCCAAATTCTGAAATCTTCAGCTCCACCCCCGGATAGCGCTGACGGAAAGCGGAAATCGATCCGGCAATTTGCATCCCGACCATTGGCGGAATGCCCAGTCTCAGCTCGCCGGTCTTCAGATCGTTAATATCACTGATCTCAGCTTCCAGCTGTTTGAACTCTTGCAGGATGGTCATGCCACGCTGATACACTGCCTGCCCGGTATCGGTGAGATGCAGTTTGCGTCCTTCACGGATCAGCAGCGTGCAGCCCAGTTCATCCTCCAGCTGTCGCAGCATCTTACTGATGGTCGGTTGGGTGACATACAGCTGTTCTGCGGCGCGGGTAAAGCTTTGCTGGCGTACCATTTCGACAAAATAACGCAACGCGCGGACGTCCATAAACATTCCTTTTATGCATAGTTGAAATAATATTAAGTCATTTTTTTCACCCTCTGTTACCGCTTTATACTTTGCGGATGCATTATCAGAGGAAAGGCATTATGGCGCTGGCAATACCCGCTACGGGATGGTGGCAACGTATTCAGGTTGCGCTTCAGGTGGTTTTATATATCGCTTTGTTCATCATGGCGCAGCAGCTGGTGGACTGGCTGCATCTGCCATTACCCGCCAATATCGTGGGGATGCTGTTGTTACTGGCGCTGATAGTCTTGCGGGTCATGCCGCTGAACTGGGTGAAAGCCGGATCGCGCTGGCTGTTGGCCGAAATGCTGTTGTTCTTTATTCCGGCAGTGGTGGCCGTGGTGAATTATTCACATCTGCTGCGGGTTGATGGCTGGCGTATTCTGCTGGTTATTGGCATCAGTACACTGTTGGTATTAAGCGCGACGGCATTGGTGGTGGACCGCGTTTACCGTTTTGAAATATGGCTGGCAGAGCGTAAATCAGGTCACCATCATGAATGATCTGATTATCACCACGCTCTGTCCGATCGTCACGCTGCTGATTTACTTTTTCAATAAACGGCTGTATCGCCGCTGGCACCGACTGCTACTGATGCCGCTGGTGATGACGCCGATGGTGCTGGTGGCGTTGCTGTTGGTGACGCACATCTCCTGGCAGAACTATATCGGTGAAAGTCACTGGCTGATGTGGCTGCTGGGCCCGGCGACGCTGGCGTTTGCCGTGCCGGTTTACGAAAACCTGCCGGTAATTCGTCGTCACTGGTTGTCGCTCACCGCCGGGGTGATCACCGCCACGCTGGTTGCGGTGTGCAGCTCGGTATGGCTGGCAAGATTGTTAACCTTGCCGGAAGCGGTTCAGCGCAGCCTGGCGGTGCGCTCAATTACCACACCCTTTGCGCTGGCGGCGGCGAAGCAGCTGGGCGGCCAGCCCGATCTTGTCGCGCTGTTTATGGTGATTACCGGGGTTTTTGGTATGGCGGTGGGGGACGTGCTGTTTCTGCGCCTGGCGGTAAAGCAGGGCATGGCAAAAGGGGCCGGATTTGGCGCGGCGTCTCACGGTGCCGGGACCGCCAGAGCTTACGAAATCGGCCAGCAGGAAGGGGTGGTTGCCAGCCTGGTGATGATGCTTTCCGGGATTGTCACGGTGGTGCTGGCCCCGGCGATTGGCCATCTGATGTGGGCAACCGTCTGAGACATATTCTGTTACCCACTGAATTTTAATGTTAAGTAAATCAGCCCGACTCTCATGTTATTCCAACTGATGATGGTTTACTCTCGGCGAGGCCGTCGGCAAGCGGCGTGAGTTAATTTTTCAGGAGAATAAGATGAAAGCAGTGGCAACTACCGCAGGCGCTCTGGCGCTACTGGCACTGGCGGGATCGGCGCAGGCAATTGAAGGTGGCGTGGATGTGGGCCGTGAATACACCAATCTGCACGCCGGGCTTGGCACCACCTCCCCTGGTTTTGCGCTGACCGGTAACTGGTTGCGCAGTGACCATGATGGCAGCATGGGCAGCGTCGGACTGGGCTATAACGTGGCGCTGGGAGATGTGTTCCTGACACCGGGCGTGAAGGCTATCTCCACTAATCCGCGCAACAGCAAAGATGGCTATGCTGTTGCCGCCGGGCTGGGCGTCAGCGTGCCGGTGAGCAAAATGTTTAACATTTACGGCCAGTACTACTATTCGCCGGATGCGTTTTCCAGCCATATTGATAATTATCAGGAAGCGTCTGCTGGCGTCAGTTTCCAGCCGATCTCACTGGTTGATGTGCATGTCGGTTACCAGTATATGGCGCTGAATGGTAAAGACGGTCGGAAAGATAACGTCATTGCCGATGGTCCTTATGTCGGTGCCTCGCTGCATTTCTGATGCAAAGGGCGGAGAATGATTCCGCCCCTTTACTGCCTTCACCTTTCTTTTCTTAATGCGTTTTACCGCGATCGATGCCCACGCCGGTCTGTGACCGAACAAACTGCGCCTGAAAGCGTTGACGCTCCTCTGCGCCCTGCGCGGAGTGGTCGGTAATGGAGAACAACCAGGTGGCGACAAAGGCGGTAATCATGGAAAACAGCGCCGGGTATTCATAAGGAAAAACGGCTCGGGCGTTGCCCAGCACCTGAACCCAGACGGTTGGCCCAAGGATCATCAGTACCACCGCCGTCAGCAGCCCCAGCCAGCCACCAGCCATCGCGCCGCGCGTGGTCAGCTTCGACCAGTACATCGACAGCAGAATAATCGGGAAGTTACAGCTGGCGGCAATGGAAAACGCCAGTCCGACCATAAAAGCAATATTCTGCTTCTCAAACAGAATCCCCAGGGCGATTGCGACAAAGCCCAGCATTACCACGGTGATTTTAGAAACCCGCAGCTCCTCCAGTTCTGTCGCCTGGCCTTTACGCATGACGCTGGCGTAGATATCGTGCGAAACCGCCGATGCGCCCGCCAGAGTCAGACCGGCAACCACTGCCAGAATGGTGGCGAAGGCCACTGCGGAAATAAAGCCGAGAAACAGACTGCCTCCGGTGGCATCCGCCAGATGAACGGCGGCCATATTGTTGCCGCCAATCAGCGCGCCGGAAGCATCCTTAAATGCCGGATTGGCACCGACCAGCAGAATGGCGCCAAAGCCAATAATAAAGGTAAGAAAGTAGAAATAGCCCATAAAACCGGTGGCGTAGAATACGCTTTTGCGCGCTTCCCGCGCATCGCTGACCGTAAAGAAACGCATCAGAATATGCGGCAGACCGGCGGTGCCGAACATCAGCCCCAGCCCCAGTGACAGCGCCGAAATGGGATCGTGCACCAGGCCACCCGGACGCATAATGGCAATGCCTTTCGGATGCACCATCGCCGCCTGAGCAAACAGGTTATCGAAGCTGAAGCCGACGCTTTTCATCACCATAATTGCCATAAAACTGGCCCCGAACAGCAGCAGCACCGCCTTAATAATCTGTACCCAGGTAGTGGCTAACATGCCGCCAAACAGTACGTAGAGCACCATCAGAATACCCACCAGCACCACGGCGACCTGATAATCCAGCCCGAACAGCAGCTGGATAAGTTTGCCCGCGCCCACCATCTGCGCAATAAGATACAGCGCCACCACCACCAGAGAACCACAGGCGGAAAGCGTGCGGATCGGCATCTGTTTCAGACGGTAAGAGGCCACATCTGCAAAGGTGTAGCGGCCAAGGTTACGCAGGCGCTCGGCAATCAGGAACAGAATGATCGGCCACCCCACCAGAAAGCCCAGTGAATAAATCAGCCCGTCGAAACCGGAGGTATAGACCAGCGCTGAAATACCCAGAAATGAGGCGGCAGACATAAAGTCGCCTGCCATCGCCAGGCCATTCTGAAAGCCGGTTATATTGCCGCCTGCGGTGTAATAATCGCTACGCGACCGGGTACGTTTTGCCGCCCAGAAAGTGATCCCCAGCGTGGCCGCCACAAAGATGACAAACATCACGATGGCTTCCCGATTAATGGGCTGCTGCTGAACCGCACCGCTGATAGCATCGGCTGCCAGGGCGGAGCCCGGCAACAGAACGGTGAGCGCGCCGACAAGAGCGTGTCGTTTCATCCTTTCACCTCATCAAGCAGCTTTCTGGTCAGCCGATCAAATTCCCCGTTGGCCCGCCAGACGTAAATACCGGTCAGCAAAAACGAGACCACAATCAGCCCGACACCGATGGGGATGCCGCGCGTAACGTGACTTCCGGCGCTCAGCGGAGTTCCCAGCCAGTCGGGCGCAAAGGCGATTAACAGAATAAAGCCGACGTACAGAATGAGCATGATGACGGAGAGCAGGGTGGCAAAGTTCTGGCGTTTCCTGACCAGTTCTTTAAAGCGGGCACTCTTTTCCAGCCGTTGATAAATAAGACTATTCATCACAGAGCCTCCAGAGGTAAGGGTTTTACGGGCTGTGTTATCTGCAACTCAGTGTTCTGACGGTGGGCACCCTGTTGGCTGAACGGATGAATACGACGAAGGATGCACACTGGCAGAACCTGCCGGATTTGGCGTGATTTCTGGCGGCCAGCGTCCGCTGGTTTTGCGCCTGTTTTTGAAAAAAGCCAGGCAGCGGAATGCCGTCTGCCTGGCTTGCCGGTGAGGCTGTCCCCTTATTCAGGGCATGTTAATCGCCTGTTTTTCTTCGAGAAGTTTTTCCACCACGCCCGGATCGGCCAGGGTAGAGGTATCCCCCAGATTACTGGTATCGCCGCTGGCAATTTTGCGCAAAATACGGCGCATGATTTTTCCTGAACGGGTTTTCGGTAAAGAGTCGGTCCAGTGCAACACGTCCGGGGTGGCAATGGCCCCGATCTCTTTACGCACCCAGCTCCGGACTTCGCTGTACAGCTCCGGCGAGGGTTCCTCACCGCTGTTGAGGGTGATATAGGCGTAAATAGCCTGGCCTTTGATGTTATGCGGGATACCTACCACGGCGGCCTCCGCAATTTTCGGGTGCGAAACCAGCGCCGATTCGATTTCAGCGGTCCCCAGACGGTGACCGGAAACATTCAGCACATCGTCAACGCGACCGGTGATCCAGTAATAGCCATCTTCGTCCCGGCGCGCCCCGTCGCCACTGAAATACATATTGCTGAAGGTGGAAAAATAGGTCTGTTCGAAACGATCATGATCGCCAAACAGCGTGCGCGCCTGACCCGGCCAGGAGTCAACGATCACCAGGTTGCCCTCGGCGGCCCCCTCCTGCGCATTGCCTTCGTTATCCACCAGCGCGGGCTGGACGCCAAAGAAGGGGCGGGTGGCAGAACCGGCTTTCAGCTCTGTGGCACCCGGTAGCGGCGTTATCATGAAACCCCCGGTTTCAGTCTGCCACCAGGTATCAACAATCGGGCAGCGGCCGTTGCCAATTTTGTTGTAGTACCACTCCCAGGCTTCCGGGTTAATGGGTTCACCGACGGAGCCCATAATGCGCAGGCTGGATCGGTCCGTCCCGGCAATCGCTTTATCGCCCTCGGCCATCAGGGCGCGGATCGCGGTGGGCGCGGTGTAAAGCAGGGTAACCTGATGTTTGTCCACCACCTGTGCCATCCGGGCAGGCGTCGGCCAGTTAGGTACACCTTCAAACATCAGCGTGGTGGCCCCACAGGCCAGCGGCCCATACAGCAGATAGCTGTGACCGGTTATCCAGCCGACATCGGCGGTGCACCAGTAAATATCGTTGGGATGATAATCAAAAACATATTTGAAGGTGGTGGCCGCATAAACCAGATAGCCGCCGGTGGTGTGCAGCACCCCTTTGGGTTTCCCGGTGGAACCCGAGGTATAGAGAATAAACAGCGGATCTTCCGCGTTCATCTCCTCTGGCTGGTGATGAGCGCTGGCGCTGTTCATCAGCTCATGCCACCAGATATCGCGGCCGCTTTGCCAGCCTGTTTCCCTGCCGGTGCGGCGAAAGACCACCACCTGAGTGACGCTTTTTACCTCGGGATTGGCCAGCGCGTCATCGACATTTTTCTTTAACGGGATGCTACGACCTGCCCGCACCCCCTCATCAGCGGTGACAACCAGTTTTGCACTGGAATCGATAATTCGCCCGGCGACGGCCTCGGGTGAAAAGCCGCCGAAGATAACCGAATGCACGGCACCGATACGCGCACAGGCCAGCATGGCGACGGCGGCCTCCGGCACCATCGGCATATAAATCGCCACCACGTCGCCTTTATTCACACCCAACGATTTCAGTGAGTTAGCAAAGCGGCACACGTCGCGATGCAGCTCACGGAACGTTAGTGTTTTACTTTCGCTGGCATCGTCACCTTCCCAAATCAGCGCCGTATGATCGCCGCGATGTTGCAGGTGGCGATCAAGGCAGTTGGCGGCCAGATTCAGCGTACCATCTTCAAACCAGCGGATATTAATGTTGCCTGGTGCAAAGGAGGTATTTTTCACCGTGGTATAGGGTTTAATCCAGTCAAGGATTTTGCCCTGTTCACCCCAGAATGCATCGGGGTCCTGCACCGACTGTTGATACATCGATGAGTACTGTTGGGCATTAATCAGGGTGTTTTCCGCAACCGTGGCGGGAACGGGATGACGGTGTTGTTGGCTCATGGCTGATCTCCTTGAAGTTGTTAATGATATGTCAGCTGAAAGTTAAATGAAGCGAGTCGGTGGGCTTTGTTTGCTTTTTGCGCCACAGATCACGTCGTCGTCATCGGGCATGGGGCTGAAATGATGCTTAACAGGCAAAATGTTGCCCTGTTGTTGCCACCGCTAGACTATCTGAGAGATTTTGCTGGTTAAAAGTTAATCAGTTGAACCGGGTTGTGGTTCTGAAAGTGACAGATATATTGCATAGCTATGCGAAAAAAGACTAAAATATTGCCAATTATAACAATGATTTAGTGGGCGACGATCAATCCGGAGTTTTATCCTGCCAGTCGATATCCTGGCAGCCGTATATCACACAGGGTTGCATTTATACCCGCTAAAATGGTAGATATCTTGGGCCTGAAAATCAGTAATTAACCATCCATTATCCGCGAATTGGCCGATTTCGGCTCATCCTCCCTGAGAGTAATTCACTCTGCATGCCTCATGCGGAGAACGGGTTTTGTAAAGGAAAACATTATTATGAAAGCTGTAAGATTGAGCCTTGCCTGGCAAATATTGACGGCACTGGTACTGGGGATTATCGTCGGCGCAATACTGCATAACCAACCGTCTGAACGTGAATGGTTAATCACTAACATCCTTAGCCCGGCCGGGGATATTTTTATCCACCTGATCAAAATGATCGTGGTGCCTATCGTTATTTCCACGTTAATTGTCGGTATAGCCGGGGTCGGTGACGCAAAGAAGTTGGGACGTATCGGCCTGAAAACTATCATCTATTTTGAAGTGATTACCACCATTGCCATTGTTATTGGTATTACCCTGGCGAATGTGTTTCAACCGGGTAATGGCATTGATATGTCAACGCTGGCAACGGTGGACATCTCTAAATACGAGGCCACCACGGCACAGGTCGAAAGTGGCGCACACAGCCTCGTCGCCACCATTTTGTCACTGATACCGCAGAACATTTTCGCGGCGATCGCCAAAGGCGACATGCTGCCAATCATTTTCTTCTCGGTGCTGTTCGGTCTGGGCCTCTCTTCACTGCCGTCTGAGCAGCGTGAGCCGTTGCTGAATGTGTTCCGTTCCACTTCCGAAACCATGTTTAAAGTGACGCATATGATTATGCGTTACGCACCGGTAGGCGTGTTTGCGCTGATTGCGGTGACCATTGCTAACTTTGGTTTTGCCTCGCTCTGGCCGCTGGCGAAGCTGGTTATCCTGGTGTACGCCGCGATTTTGTTCTTTGCCTTTGTGGTGCTGGGTGCCGTTGCGCGAATCTGCAAACTGCGCATTACCACGCTGATGCGTATTCTGAAGGATGAGCTGATCCTCTCTTATTCCACTTCCAGTTCGGAAACCGTGCTGCCACGCATTATGGAGAAGATGGAAGCCTATGGTGCGCCCAGGTCGATCACCAGCTTTGTCGTACCGACCGGCTACTCATTTAACCTCGATGGCTCCACGCTGTATCAGAGCATCGCGGCGATCTTTATCGCCCAGCTGTATGGTATTGACCTCTCCATCGGCCAGGAAATTGTGCTGGTGCTGACCCTGATGGTGACGTCGAAAGGGATTGCCGGTGTGCCTGGCGTTTCGTTTGTCGTGCTGCTGGCGACGCTGGGCAGCGTGGGGATCCCACTGCAAGGCCTGGCCTTTATCGCCGGGGTTGACCGTATCATGGATATGGCGCGTACCGCTCTTAACGTAGTGGGAAATGCGCTGGCGGTACTGGTTATCGCCAAGTGGGAAAACCAGTTTGACAGCGAGCAGGCGCAGGCTTACGAAGCGAAACTGAAACATCTGCCTGGCGCTTCCTGACCGCCATAATACTGATTCAGAGCTGAACGCCGACCCTGGTGATATCCGGGGTTGGCTATCCCGCCAAAATATCCCCCAACCATCCTGAAATTTCTCTGTAGAATAATGACTTGATTTTTTCATGGTCATTACCCTGCGTTCGATCCCCGTGAAGTTATCTGCCGCCGGTCTGGCGAACTTTGTGACCTTGCTTACATTATCGCGAGGTAATGTTAAAGAATGCGATGTTTGCGTCGAAAACAGTAACAACGTAAATCATTATCCCGCCATTCAATTCTGAAAACCGCAGCAAGGACTCATGTAATGCGCACGAACTCTCCCGTAACACAACAGGAATATGTGTTTGACGAGCACGCCACCCTGATGTCGACCACCGATGCTGAAAGCCACATCACCTGGGCCAACGATACCTTTATTGCCGTCAGTGGTTTCAGCGAAGATGAGCTGACCGGACAGCCTCACAATGTTGTGCGTCACCCGGATATGCCGCCCGAGGCTTTTAAGGATATGTGGGCGACCCTGCAACAGGGAGAACCCTGGACGGCACTGGTGAAAAACCGACGTAAGAATGGCGATCACTACTGGGTACGGGCAAATGCTGTCCCGCTGGTACGCAAGGGTAAGATTCAGGGGTATATGTCGGTGCGCACCCGGCCTTCGCCGCAGGAAATCCAACAGTCGGAGGCGCTTTATCGTGGTTTCAGTGAAGGCAGGCGCAAAGGCTGGCGCTTTCAGAAAGGTGTACTGGTGCGCACCGGTTTGCTGCGCTGGGCTTCGATTGGCAAAACCATGCCGCTGCGCTGGCGTATCCGTTCTCCCCTGTTGGCACTGCTGCCGCTGAGCGTTGCCGCTGCCTGGGCGCTGGGCTTGCATCTCCAGGCTGTCGGGATAATGGCTGCCGTGCTGGCGGTGTTGCTGCTGCTGACGTCGGTTCTGCTTGAGCAGCAGATTTCGCGTCCGATTGAGCAGATGTGTCAGCAGGCGCTGCGGGTGGCGACGGGAGAGAGGCATACGGTTGATCAGATGGACAGAGTGGATGAAGTCGGCACCACCCTGCGTGCGATTGCCCAGTTGGGCCTGATGTTCCGCTGGCTGGTGGATGATGTCAGTGAACAGGCCGTCGGTGTACTGAGCGCCAGTGATGCCATTACTCAGGGCAACAGTGAACTCAGCCGCCGCACCGAACAGGCTGCCGCTAATGTGCAGCAGACCGCTGCGACGATGAATGAAATGACCGCAACGGTCAAAAGCAATACGGAGATGGCAGAGCAGGTTAACAGCCTGTCAAACAATACCCGCGATGCGGCCATGCAGGGGGGGAAGGTGATGCATGACATGGTCAGCATGATGGCAGAGATTGCTGACAGCTCGAAGAAAATTGCCAGTATTACCAGCGTCATCGACGGCATTGCCTTTCAGACCAATATTCTGGCGCTCAACGCTGCCGTCGAGGCGGCCAGGGCCGGGGAACAGGGGAAAGGTTTTGCCGTGGTAGCAGGGGAAGTTCGTAGTCTTGCCCAGCGCAGTGCTAAAGCCGCCAGTGAAATCAAAACGTTGGTGGAAAACAGCGTCGCAAAAGTTCAATCCGGCAGCGATCATGTCAATGATGCGGGAAAAACGATGGAAAATATTGTCAGCGAGGTGCAAAACGTGACGTCGCTGATTGCACAAATCAGTGCCGCTACCGCCGAGCAGGGCAGGGCGCTGGGTGAAGTCAGCCTTGCGGTGGAAGAGCTGGACAATATTACCCACAAAAATGCGGCTCGGGTGGAAGAAGGGGCGCAGGCTTCTGAGTTGATGACGCATCAGGCAACCCGGCTGGTGGGCGCGATCAATGTACTGAGGTAGATATTTTGTTCGTCCTGACCAGGCCTCTGCGAGGCGAAAGTCGGTAAAAAAAAGCAGGTCTTACGACCTGCACGGATTAACGCCCTGGTGTTGGCGTAATTAAAAACTCCAGATATAACTGGCAGTAAGATATGTTTTTTATCGTAATGAGGCTCATTTCATAACAACATCAGTAAAGCCTGATGCAGAGGGTAAAATGTTTTATCAGTTTCTTGCTTTTGAAATCATGGAGGAACTTTATAATAAATCTCATAGCAATCGCAATTCTTAATAACAAATAACAGGTAAAATAAGATAAATTCCGTTTTTTTTAAATAAAAACCCTTATTTATCATAACATACGCTCTTTTATTACGAGTTCTTTTAACCGGGGAATTGCGCAAATCAACCGTTTTTCAGGGTGATAAAATCGTAATGAAATGGAAATAATGTTATCCGGGTAGCATTTTTAAATCTTTTTTCATTTGTGCTTATAATAATTAAGCACTCCTGCATTTTCCTTAACGGAATATCCCACCTCGCTCATCGTAACAATGCAAACTACAGTTACTGACGCAGATATTTTTATCCTGTTGCCAGAGGGAAAACATCATGAGTCAGTTTTTTATGAATCAGAAAAATCGACTGGTCAGCGAGGCCATCGAAGGAACGCTGCTCAGCAGCCGTTATCACAATATCAGCCTGCTGGATGTTGGGCCGGACATCCGCGTGGTGGTCCGCAATGACTGGGACAAAAATGCGGTAGCGCTGATTTCCGGCGGCGGCTCAGGGCATGAGCCTGCTCACTCTGGCTTTGTCGGCAAAGGGATGCTGACGGCGGCAGTGTGCGGCGATATTTTTGCCTCACCCAGCGTGGATGCGGTACTCAGCGCCATTATCAATGTCACCGGAGAGAAAGGCTGCCTGCTGATTGTCAAAAACTACACCGGTGACCGGCTTAATTTTGGCCTTGCGGCGGAAAAAGCCAGGGCGCTGGGCTACCAGGTTGAGCTGGTGATGGTCTGTGACGATATTTCGCTGCCGGAAAATCCCCAGCCGCGCGGTATTGCCGGAACGGTACTGGTGCATAAAATCGCTGGTTATGCCGCTGCGCAGGGAAAATATCTGCAAGAGGTGGTAGCCGTGGCGAATGATGCCATCAACGCCCTCTCCAGTATTGGCGTGGCTTTATCCGGTTGCCATATGCCCGGGGAAAAACGCGATGAGCGGGTGGAAGCGGGATGCAGCGAGTTAGGCATGGGCATTCATGGAGAGCCGGGTGCCTCGACGCTGAACACACAGAACAGTCAGCAAATCGTTGCCCTGCTGGCGGAAAAACTGATGGCGTATTCACAGGATAAAAAAGTGGCGCTGCTGGTAAATAATCTTGGCGGATGCTCGATGCTGGAAATGGCGGCGCTGACCAGGCAAGTGCTCTGTTCGCCGCTGGGCAACCATGTGCAGCAGTTGATTGGGCCGGTCACGCTGGTCAGCGCGCTGGACATGAAAGGGTTCTCCCTCTCCGTCCTGGCGCTGTCGGACTATTTCAGCGAAGCGCTCTGCGCCCCGGTAGAAACCAGTGGCTGGCATCCGGTGGTGAATGTCAGGCAACCGACGCGGGTCAACGGTGAAAAGCTGGCGCAACGTCATCAGGCGGCCCCTTCAGAGAATGACGCCGTCGCCCACATTGTTGAGACTGTTTGCCGTACGCTGCTGGCTCTGGAAAGTGAACTGAACCAGCTGGATGCCAGAGTCGGCGATGGGGATACCGGTTCCACTTTTGCTCTCGGTGCCGGAAAAGTATTACAGGCGCTGCGGGACAGACAGCTGCCGCTTAACGAGCTGCACAGCCTGCTGAAATGGGTGGGTGACGAACTGGCGGTGGTGATGGGTGGCTCAGGAGGTGTGCTGATGTCGATTATGTTTACGGCGGCAGGGCAACAGCTGGCAGAGGGAAAATCGCTGGCGCAGGCGCTGAACGACGGACTGGCGCGTATGCAGCATTATGGTGGGGCGAGGCCTGGGGATCGTACGATGATCGATGCGCTGGCCCCGGCGTTCGCCGCGCTGGAACGGGGAGCATCGCTCAGCGACGTGGCCGCCGCGGCCAGAAAAGGGGCTGACAGCACCGCACAGATGGAATCTGCCCGTGCCGGACGCTCATCCTTTCTGAATGCGCAGAGTCTGCACGGTGTGAAAGATCCCGGTGCTTTTGCCGTCGAACGGGTCTTCGCCGGGCTGGCGGAATAACGCCGCCCGGCGGTTTTCGCAGGCGTTATGCTGCCATATCATGCGGGCCAGGAAGGGCGTTCAGCCGCTGCTCAAAGCTGCGCAGACGTTTGTAGATTGACAGCAATTCCACCAGCGTGGTCCAGGAGTTAATCAGGTACTGAAAGGAGCTACGCACCTGATCAAACACATTGGTAATCTGGGTCATCAGCCCCAGGGTGATGGCACCGGTAATGATTGACGGGAAGAGAACAAACAGGCTGAAGACTGCATCCAGTTGCAGATAGAGGATGCGGGCAATATTGAAGTACAGATAGTGAAAGTACA
This sequence comes from Erwinia mallotivora, assembly GCF_000590885.1. Lineage (GTDB taxonomy): Bacteria > Pseudomonadota > Gammaproteobacteria > Enterobacterales > Enterobacteriaceae > Erwinia > Erwinia mallotivora. The sequence goes on along the minus strand of NZ_JFHN01000010.1, from coordinate 27,968 downwards.
GGCGAAAGTAGTTCTTACGCACGTTGTGGAACAGATCGCGCACCGTGGGCGGTCTGGCACGTTGCGGATCATCCTCGCCATAAACCAGCTCTTTACGATAAGCCGCTTCCACCCGTTGATTGCGAAATGACAAGCCCGGCAGCCTGATGCCGATTACCGCCAACATCCCGGTGCCCAGTAGCGACCACAGTACGGCGGCAATCACCAACGCATAGGGAATGTCGCCCAGCAGCGGCACGGTTTTGACGTGCACCGAGAGGGCGACCAGCACGGGCAGAAAAGCGATCAGCGTCATGATGGCATTGATAAAACTGACGCCCATATCTTCCAGCGTGGAGGAGAAACGCATGGTGTCTTCCTGCACACGCTGGGCAGCCCCTTCAATGCCGCGCAGTTCGGACCAGTGCGCCATATAATAATTGTTCATTGCCGTACGCCAGCGGAAGACGTAGTGGCTGATAAAAAACATATTCAGCACATCAATCACCACCGCAATCAGCGCAATGCTGAGAAACCCTGCCAGCTGGCTGTAAAACGTTTCCACTTTGACAGTGTTGGGATGAGTCATGGCCCGCTGGATTAAGTTGTAAAACGGATCATACCAGGCATTGATCGCCACACCCACCTGAACCGAAAACCAGGTGGCAAAGATAATCAGCGCAGAGCCAGCCACCGACCAGCGTTGCCACGGATGCGGACTGTAGATGCGCCAGAATCCGGCAAACAGCAGAAAAGCCGCAAGGTAATAGAGATAAAAAGCAATTTCAGAGGGCGCGATAAAACGCAGTGCGTTAACCGGCAGCGGGGCAGAATGGGCAAAAGCTGAAAAGTGAGACAGCCAGTTCCTGCCGCCTTCAAACCAGACCAGAATCGCTATCGCGCACCAGATGGCGGCACTGCTGAAAAACAGCGCAGGTCGGGGGAAAAAAGATTTAAACATAGGCACTCCACACCATTAGCACAGCTATATAACGCGATAAAATGTTAATGGTCTTGCCAGGGTTGTATCGGCAAATGTCCAGGTTCTTATCTTTGTAACACTTATATTTCCCGCATTATCTTCCGCACAATTTCTGCGGTTGATGAGGCATCAGAAAGTAAATCTTCTCAAAGCAAAATAGTCAGCCATTCATTCTGGTTTAAATGCAATTAAAAAAAACGACGATGAATAGTGCAGGATAATTCTTTAATCCGTCGGGAAAATGGCGAATTAAATCGTGCTGCCTGCCCCCCATTTCCAAAATTAATCCTGAATTTTATTTGCGGATGGTCGATAACCCTTTGAGCGTTTTCAGGTGAATTTTCCTGATTCAGCGACCTCTCTCAGGAACTGGCCTCAATGGTTCAGCCTTGCAGGGGGGTGTTCGCTATGCAGGCTGCTTACGGGCCGGGCTGCATGTTGTGACCCTCTTCTGAGTGGCGATAAGCCCCCTAAGGCGGAAAAGAATGACTAACCATAACGATGTGATGTACCGCTTTCTGGTTCAAAGCGTGGTTGACTATGCCATCTATATGATTGACACCAACGGCTTTGTCATCAACTGGAATGCCGGAGCACGTCGTGCCAAAGGCTACACGGCCGATGAAATCGTCGGCAAACACTTCTCCTGCTTCTACAGCGCTCAGGATCGCCAGGCCGGTGTGCCTGATACTAATCTTGGGCTGGCGCGCAGCGAAGGCCGCTTTGAGGATCACGGCTGGCGCTATCGCAAAGATGGCAGTGCTTTCTGGGCACATGTGGTGATTGAGGGGGTGCATAATGAAAGTGGCGAGCTAATCGGCTTCTCGAAGATTACCCGCGACTGCACCGAAGCGCATGAATATGAACAGCAAATTTTGCTGGCGAAAGAGCTGGCGGAACAGAACAGCCTGTCGCTGGCCTCGCTCTCAACCGTCCTTGACACCATCATTGCCAATATTCCTTCCTGCGTGGTGGTGGAGGACCTGGTCTCCCGCGAAATTCTGCTGCTGAACAGCAAAGCAGAACAGCTGCTCGGCATCTGCAAAGACCAGTGTAACGGCAGAAAACTGGCCGACTGCACCTCGCCGGAGGTGGGCCGCTATTTCGCGCAGCTGACATCGACAGTACAGCGTAGTGTGGGCGTCAATAAAAATGAGCAGTTGCTGGTTACCGGCCGGGGGGAAAAGATTATCCGCGCCTCGGCCACCATCATTCGAGGCAATGATGTGCGCAGCAACTATATCCTGCTGATAGCGGATGATGTCACCGACCAGCGCAACGCCGATGCGCGTATTCACCATATGGCTCATTACGATAATCTTACCGGCCTGCCTAACCGCGCACTGTTCAGTCAGCGTCTGAACGATGCCCTGTGGCGTGACCGTGCGGCCGGTAAACTGACGGCGGTGCTCTGCCTCGATCTGGATAACTTTAAAAACGTTAACGATGCGCTGGGCCATCAGGTGGGGGACGGTCTGTTGAGAGCCGTTGCCCGCCGCTTAGCCAGCACGGTGAGCGACAAAGATACTCTGTCACGTCAGGGCGGTGATGAGTTCTCGGTGGTATTGCCCGGACTGAACTACTCAACGGAGGCAGAAACCGTCGCGCAGCTGATGATTGATGTCACTAACCCGGCGTTCACTATTGATGGGCACACGCTGTCGATTGGGTTGAGCATTGGTATCGCCATTGGAAGTGATGCCATCGCCACGTCGGATGAACTGTTACGCTGCGCGGATATGGCTCTGTATGAGAGTAAACGCAACGGGCGTAACCGTTTTGAGTACTTTTCTATGGCGATGGGCGAGGCGGCCAGCAGGCGGCGGATGATAGAAACCGATCTGCGAAAAGCGATAACCGGCAACCATCTTAAACTTTATTATCAACCCATTACCGATGCACACGGACGCGAGGTGGTCAGCTATGAAGCGCTGATGCGCTGGCATCACCCGGTCAAAGGCATGATTATGCCGATAGATTTTATCCCCGTGGCGGAAGAAACCGGGTTGATCCACGCGCTGGGAGCCTGGGCCCTGTTTGAAGCCTGCCGGGAAGCCTCGGGTTGGCCTGAACAGCAAAGCGTGGCGGTAAATCTGTCGCCATTGCAGTTTAAAAGCAGCTCGCTGGTGTCGGTGGTGGAACAGGCATTGACCGAATCGGGGCTGCCAGCGCACCGGCTGGAACTGGAGATCACCGAATCGGTACTGCTGGACAGCTCGCTGAATAATATTCGCGTCCTGCAACAGCTGAAGGCGCTGGGCATTCGCATCGCACTGGATGATTTTGGCACCGGCTACTCTTCCCTCAGCTATCTGCGCTCGTTTCCGTTCGATAAAATTAAAATCGACAAGTCGTTTATTAATGACATGCATGAGAGTCGGGAAGCGCTGGCTATCATTCGCGCGATTACGGGGATGAGCCGCAGCCTGGATATCCAGATCACTGCCGAAGGGGTGGAAAACATTCAGCAGTATGAGCAGCTGAAAATCGAAGGCTGCACCCTGTTTCAGGGATACTACTTTGGTCGCCCGCAGCTGGCGGAAAACAGGCTCCGGCTGTTCAGCCCGGTGGTGCCGACACTGCCGGACGCCCTGCCTGCGCCGGAGCAGGAGTAAAACCGCCGGGGTTCAGGTGATACGCAGGTTATCCAGCGCGGCCAGTAGCGCATGTACTTTGGGCGTCAGCTGCTTTTTGCGCGGCCAGATGACCGAGAGCGGCAGGCCATCTACCGTCAGTTCTGGCAGGATTTGCACCAGCTCACCATCTGCCAGCTGTTTTGCCATCAACCAGGTGGCCATCTGCGCAATGCCCAGCCCGGCGACCACCGCCGCCACCTGTGCCTCACCATCACCCAGCGCCATCCGGTGCGCGACGGTGCGGGTGGCGATACGGCCATCTGGCGCAGGCAGATACCACGGACTGGTGCTGCCATCCACTCTGTCGTAGACAATTGCCCTGTGCTGGCTTAATGCCTGCAACGATGCAGGTTCACCGTGGCTTTCCAGCCAGGCCGGGGCGGCGCAAAAGATGAGCCGTTCATTGCCCAGAAACCGGTAGCCGAGCGATGGCGGATATTCAGCAGGCCCGCCAATACGCACCGCCACGTCCACGCCATCTTCAAACAGATCAACAAAGCGATCGGAAAACGACAGGTTGATCTGCATTTCCGGATTTTGCTGACAAAATGCAGTCAGCAGTGGCATCACGTGCATCCGGCCAAAGGTATTGGGTAGCGAGATTCGCAGTCGCCCAACCGGAATGGTCCGTTGTGACGCCAGCACGGACTCTGCTTCTGCCAGTTCGCTCAACACGCGGGTGCAGGTTTGGTAAAAAGCCAGCCCGGCATCGGTCAGTGTCAGGCTGCGGGTGGTGCGTTCAAACAGGCGGGAGCCCAGCCTGGCTTCCAGCCGCGCCACGCTTTTGCTTATCGCTGAGCTGGTGAGATGCAGTTGACTGGCGGCGGCGGTAAAGCTGCCGGATTCCACGCTGGCAACAAAGGGAGTGATCCCCTTCAGGCGATCCTGACCGATCATAATTGATGACTCATATTCTCTAATGATCTGAATTTATACCTGAGATAAGAATTAAATTCTCTATTAAGCTTTGTTTCTGCACTTCAATAAGGAGACAAAGTATGCAAAAGCGCGCGTTGATCGTCGGGATCAGTGGCGTCATCGGCACGGCACTGGCACAACAACTGATTGCCGATGGCTGGCAGGTAGCGGGGTTATCCCGTGGTCGCACACCGGTGCCCGCCGGATGTGAAGCGTTGACCGCCGATCTGACCGACGGCGACTCCGTCCGCCAGGCCTTGCAGACGGTGACGGTGGACAGCGTCTTTTTCAGCGCCTGGTCGCGTCAGGCGAATGAGCAGGAGAATATTCGCGTTAACGGTGCGATGGTGCGCAATGTCATCGACGCGCTGGGTGACAGCCTGCGAGGCGGGCATGTGGCGCTGGTCACCGGCCTGAAGCACTACCTTGGGCCGTTCGATGCGTATGGCAAAGGGGCAGTGCCGGTGACGCCTTTTCGCGAGGAACAGGGCCGCCAGCCGGTGGATAATTTCTACTACGCCCAGGAAGATGAAGTTTTTGCTGGTGCGAAAAAGTATGGCTACAGCTGGAGCGTTCACCGCCCGCATACCATTATCGGTTTTGCGCTGGGTAACGCGATGAATATGGGCCAGACACTGGCGGTGTATGCCAGCCTGTGTAAAGAGAGCGGTCAGCCGTTTATTTTTCCCGGTTCCCGAGCGCAGTGGGAGGGGGTAACCGATATGACCGATGCGCGTTTACTGGCACGGCACCTGGAGTGGGCAGCGACCACGCCTTCCGCGCAAAACCAGGACTACAACGTGGTTAACGGTGACGTGTTCCGCTGGAAGTGGATGTGGAGCCAGATTGCTGACTACTTCGGCATTGAGGCCGCGGCGTTTCCCGCTGAGGTACAGCCGCTGGCCGATCGTATGCAGACGGCACCGGCTGAATGGCGGTCGATAGCGGAAAAATATGGTTTGCAGCAGGCGGATATCGATAAACTGGTTTCCTGGTGGCATACCGATGCTGACCTGGGTCGGCCAATGGAAGTTTTCACGGATATCAGCAAGAGTCGCAAGGCGGGCTTTACCGGCTACCAGTCTACGCGAGACGCGTTTTTCGCCCTGTTCGACCAACTGAAGTCTGAACGGCTGATCCCCGCCTGACCTCGCAACATTTGTTTCCAGATGGAAACAATAATGCTATCCGTTGCTTTATTGTTGCTTAAAAGGCGTAACAGGTTAGGATGAATGCAACCGGTTTTCAGTGGCAGGCGTCGCACCGCATCTTCTGATGCAGGAAAAATCAGCACGCCTGGCCCGCAAAATTAACCCTTTTAAGACAAGGTATGATTATGAGCAATAAGACAATTCAGTGGAACGGCGGCTTACAACCAGAAGCGGTTGAAATTCTTTCTGCCGATGGCGGCATGATTGTGTGTCCTACCAAGGTGGGCTACATCATCATGACCTCTGATGCGAAAGGTCTGGAGCGTAAATTTGATGCCAAGCAGCGTAACCGCAATAAACCCGGCGTGGTGCTGTGTGGCTCACTGGCGCAGCTGAAAGAGCTGGCGCAGCTGAATCCTGAGATCGAAGCGCTGTATCAGCAGCACTGGGATAAAGATGTGCTGCTGGGCTGCATCCTGCCGTGGAAAGAGGAAGCCGTGGCGCGCATCCCGGACGATGGATCTAAAGATCTGATGATGGATCGCCGTCAGACCAGCTGTTTCGTTATTAAATTTGGTATTCCGGGCGAAAAACTGGCAAAAGAGCTGTGGGAAAACCACGGTAAATTCTCTTTCGCCAGCTCGGCTAACCCATCAGGTAAAGGCAACCGTGGTCTGGTTGAAGGCATCGGTGAGCGCATTGAATCGCAGGCCGATCTGATCATCGCCGCCAACGACTATGTGAAGTCTATTCAGCCAAATGAGTCTGAAAAGACCCGCTACGAGCAGGGCGTGATGGTAGCCATGGTTGATGAGAGCGGCAAACTGGTGCCGGAGCAGAAAGGCGAGCGTAATATCACTCCCTGCCCGGTGCTGATCCGTAAAGGTCTGGACGTGGATAAAATCATGTCGATGCTTTCTGACACCTTCACCACCTGGGATTACCGTCACGGTAACTACTACTGATCAACAGGGGGCGGAAGCGTTTTTTCCGCCCCTGACTACTGCTGCTGTAACGCCTCCTGCAATGCCTCGATAAACAGCCTGACGCGCGGCGAAATAAAGCCGTCACCCTTACTTAAAATCCACGACTGATACAGATCCATCTCCCACTCCGGCAGAATGCGCACCAGTTTTCCGGCTTTCACCGCTTCCTGTGCGCTGTAGTCCGGCAGATAGGCAATGCCGGTGCAGGCGATAGCGGAATTGACCAGCGCGGTGCTGTTGTTGGCGCGAAAACGGCTGCGTACATCAATATCCCGCTTCTGCTTCTCTTTGCGAAACGGCAGGGAAATGGTGTGGGCCGGGCCACGAAACAGAATGAAATCATGACGCGGCAAATCGTCGGGCGTGTTGATAGCCGGAAAACGATGCAGATACGCCGGTGAAGCATACAGCCCCCAGCTGATATCAATGAGTTTCTGACAGGGGTTGTGCTCGGGTCGCTCACGGCGCACCACGATGGCCAGATCGATATTGTCATCCACCAGATTCACCGGGCGGTCGGTGAGGTCAAGATCGACGCTGACGTGCAGATTGCTGGCGACAAACCTGTTCAGCACCGGGACAATACACTGACAGCCAAAGGTTACCGGGGCCACCAGACGCAGGCTGCCGGTGGGTTCCTCATGGTACTGGCGGATAAACAGATCGGCGCTTTTGACTTCGCTAAGTATGCGTGCGCAGTAGTGATACCAGGTCATACCGACATCGGTGACGGCTATTTTGCGGGTGGTTCGCTGTAAAAGCCGGGTGCCAAGCCGCACCTCCAGCGCGGAGATCTCCTTGCTGACCGACGATTTGGACAGGCCCAGCCGTTTTGCGGCTTCGGTGTAACTCAGGGTTTCAACCACTCTGGCGAAGATAATCATCGCATGCAGGTTTTCCACATCGCTCATGGTGACTCCGGACGGCAACGGCGGCTAATCAGAATGGCGACAGAGTAAGGGGTGACGGACGGGAAGTAAATCGTTGGCACCGCAGGTGAGACAGGGCGGAGGCGGGCACCGCCCTGTCTGTTCAGCGCACTTTTTTTACCAGAACCGGAATCTTTCGCAGCTGATTGGCAAGTACCAGACCGGCGATTAACATCACGGCGATAAACGCCGAGACGCCAGGCCAGCCAAAGCCGTGCCAGAACACGCCGCCCAGCGTACCTGCCACGCTGGAACCAAGATAATAAAAGAACAGATAGAGTGAGGACGCCTGGCCTCTGGCGCGCCTTGCGCGATGGCCGACCCAGCTGCTGGCGACGGAATGGGCGGCAAAGAACCCGGCGGCAAACAGCATCAGCCCGGGCAGGACCAGAAACAGCGTGGTGAACTGGGTGGCAATCAGGCCTGTCAGCATCAGACAGAGTGCGCCGATCAGTACCACGCCCCGGCCGTAACGCACGGTCATCATTCCCGCGCGTGGCGAGCTCCAGGTGCCGGTGAGATAGACCACCGACAGCAGGCCAACCACGGTCTGGCTCAGGGAGAAGGGGGCAGATAAAAAGCGATAGCTGACATAATTAAACAGGGTGACAAAGCTGCCCATCAACACGAAACCGACAAGGAACAGCATTGGTAATCCCATGTCCCGCCACTGGAACATGAAGTTGATTAAAAGCTTGCGTGGCCGCAGGGAGCTGGGCCGGAAATGCTGAGAAGCGGGCAACAGGCGGAAAAACAGCCCGGCAGCGGCCAGTGCAAAGAGTCCGACCACCAGTAGCGACACGTTCCATGAGAAGTGGTCGGCAAGCATTCCGCTGGAAAGACGGCCCACCAGCCCGCCAATTGAGTTGCCGCTGATGTACAGGCCCATCGAAAACGAAAGAAAGACCGGATGCAGTTCTTCACTAAGCCAGGTCATCGCTACTGCTGCCACGCCGCTCAGCGCCAGCCCGGTCAGCGCGCGCATTGCCAGCACGCCCTGCCAGCTGGTCATGGCCGCGCACATCAGGGTAAACAGCGCCGCCAGCAGCAGCGAAACCGACATCACCGATTTACGTCCAATGGCATCTGATAACGGGCCAGTGACCAGCAGGCCCAGCGCCATCATCACCGTGGTGACGGAAAGAGAGAGGCTGCTTTGCGCGGGAGTAAGATGAAAACTTTGCGAAAACACGGGCAGGATGGGCTGGACACAATAAAGGACGGCGAAGGTGGAAAGTCCTGCGCAGAACAGCGCCAGCGTGGCATGGGTAAATCTGCGGGTGCCACGGGTAATATAACTTTTATTTATGGCTGGATTATTTACTTCGGCGGGTGAAACTAAACTGTCATCTTCTTCAGCGAGATTTTCCGGGTGCAACGCCACGGATTTATTTACTACCGGTGCCACGAGAGTCCCCTGGTTGTGGTTGAACATACTGGTTTGCTATCAGATAAAGTTATTGATGCCAGACGTGGCAAGGCCTGCAAGCCATTCTGACCGCGTCAGTATCCGGCTGTTCAGATGCAATGGTCAGGCCATTATTTTTCACTGAAAGATAACGGCAATCTGTTATTTATTTTTCCCCGGCATAACAGGGCGTGAAAAAAATAAAATCAGGGCAGAAATATTGGGAACAGACATTCATTTTTTGACATATTATCTCATCAGCAGTAATAAAATCATTGGGTTGCGTTGTGAGACGAGGGTACTATACTGATCGCTTGTTTCGAAATTCACTCTGTAACATTGTCAAACGTCATTGGCATCTGGAGGTTATTATCACTTTTAATCAAAATGACCAGATTGTTGACATTAGCCAGACGGAATATGAAACCTGGTATCACGACTATGAAGCAGGTCCGGATTGCGTGGCTGAGCCGCAACCGGAAAGCATTCGTGGTCTGCCCGTATCAGATATCCTGACCCCAGCGGACCGTTATCAGGAACTTTTCGAAGCCGTTCAGTCCGCAAGAATATTCAGCGACAGCAAAACCTTCGCTGACTGTGCGCCTAAAACTGAACCGGAACGCATTCTTTATCGTTATTACCTGCAACGTGAGCAGGATGATTTTAATTTGCTGACGTTTGTACTGGAGAATTTCGATCTTCCCAGGGCGCACGACAGCCGCTATGTCTCCGATCCCGGCAGAACGATGGCAGAGCACATTGATGCGCTGTGGCCGGTGTTAACCCGCCAGCCGGAGAAACATTCGGAATTTTCTTCATTACTGCCCCTGCCGGAGCCCTATGTGGTGCCGGGCGGTCGTTTTGGCGAAACCTATTACTGGGATTCTTACTTCAGTATGCTGGGGTTCGCGGCGAGTGGGCAGACCGGCCTGCTGCGCCAGATGGCAGACAACTTCGCCTGGATGATTGATACCTACGGGCATATTCCCAATGGTAATCGCACCTACTATCTCAGCCGCTCACAGCCGCCGGTTTTCGCCATGATGGTGGAACTGTTTGAGAAGGATGGCGTTAATGAGGCGCACCATTATCTGCGACAGCTGAAACGTGAGTATGAATTCTGGATGGAGGGGGCTGATACCCTGGCACCCAATGAGGCATATCGCCATGTGGTGATGCTGGAGGATGGTTCGGTCCTCAACCGCTACTGGGACGACCGCGATACGCCGCGTGATGAGTCGTGGATTGAAGACGTGGAAACCGCCAGAAATTCGGCGCGACCTTCCAGCGAGGTGTACCGTGATCTGCGTGCGGGTGCTGCATCGGGCTGGGATTTCTCTTCCCGCTGGCTGAGCGAGCCGGGACGGCTGGAGAGCATTCAGACCACCAGCATTGTGCCAGTCGACCTTAATGCCTTTCTTTACAAGCTGGAAACCACCATCGCCCGGCTGGCAGCAGGCCGCAACGATCTGCTGACGGCTGAACTGTTCCAGCAGCGTGCGGCGCGTCGTCGCGACAACGTTGATAAATATCTGTGGGACAGTGAAGCGCGGCTGTATCGCGATTATAACTGGCGTGAACGGGAAAAAGCCGCGTTCTCGGCGGCCTCGGTAACGCCGCTGTATGTCGGGATGTCCAGCCTGGAACAGGCCACGGATACCGCCGCCGCCATTCGTTCACATCTGCTGGCACCGGGTGGCCTGCTCTCCACGGTAGAAGAGAGCGGTGAACAGTGGGATAAGCCAAACGGCTGGGCACCGATGCAGTGGATGGCGATTAAGGGATTGAATCACTACGGCGAAGAGTTGCTGGCAAAGGAGATCGCCGCGCGCTGGTTACAGGTGGTGGCCGCCACTTATCATCGCCATCACAAGATGGTGGAGAAATATAACGTCCTCGGCACCACTCTGGTGCTGGCGGGCGGTGGCGAATATCCCCTTCAGGATGGCTTTGGCTGGACCAATGGTGTCACCCGCCGTCTGATGGTGATGTACCCGGATCTGCTACCGTCATAACCGTCCGCAGCGCCGCCCCCGACCGGCGCGCCTGTTTTAAAAGCTACCCTCTGTGGCGTTTAGCCTTGCTGCTGGCGACAGAGAGGTGGCTTTAACCATCGTGCTGCTCTGATGAAGCCGCAAAGGTGCGCCGGTTGTCCATAATCTGTTGCAGGTTCATTTCAATCCAGTCGGCAAGGTCGGTGACCTGCCCCCGCACCTGGTAACCCAGCGGCGACAGGCTGTAGTCAACGTGAGGTGGGTTCATCTGGTGATCGATGCGGGTGACGAAACCATCTTCCTCCATATGGCGCAGGGTCTGCGCCAGCATTCTTTCACTGACGCCACCAATTTTTCTGCGCAGTTCACCAAAGCGCAATGTCTCTTCTTCCAGCGCCAGCAGCACCAGTAAGCTCCAGCGGCTGGTGAGCCGTTTCAGCACCTCGCGTGAAGGACATTTCGCATCCAGCAGTTCACCCCGGCGAAATTTTTCGCTGAGCGAGCTGGCGGATATTTCTTCTTTTATTTTCATACTAACATTCCTGTGCGTACTTACTTTTTGTAAGTGTATGGCATAGTCTGTTCGGGTCCAAACGATTTCGCCAGCATCCGACTGGCCCGTCGTTTCAGAGCCTGGTCTGCCAGGCTTATCATCCTTCAGACTCAAGGAGAGCATTATGATTGCTGTAACCGGCGCAACTGGCCAGCTTGGCCGTTTAGTGATTAAAGCGTTACTGAAAAAAGTCCCGGCGTCAGAAATAGTCGCAATGGTGCGTTCAGCTGAGAAGGCGGCTGAGCTGGTGGCTTCAGGCGTTCAGGTAAGAGAGGCTGACTATAACGATCCGGCCACGCTGCGGCGTGCTTTTGATGGGGTCGGGAAGGTGTTGCTTATCTCCTCCAACGAAATTGGTCAGCGTGAAACACAGCATCGGGCGGTAATTGATGCCGCCAGCCAGGCGGGGGTTAAACTGCTGGCTTACACCAGCCTGCTCCACGCCGATACCACCGAAATGGGGCTGGGCGGAGAGCATCGTGCTACCGAACAGGCGCTGATTGCCTCCGGCATTCCTTATGCGATCCTGCGTAATGGCTGGTACACCGAAAACTACGCTGCCAGCATCGCGCCGGCCATCAGCCATGGGGCGTTTATTGGCGCAGCGCAGGAGGGCAAAATCGCTTCGGCCAGCCGGGAAGATTATGCCGATGCGGCGGCGGCGGTGCTGACCGACGGTGGCAGCAGCAATAAAATCTATGAGCTGGCGGGGGATACGGCCTATACGCTGGCTGAATTCAGCGCGGAAATTGCGCGGCAAAGCGGTAAGGCTGTCAATTATGTCAACCTGCCCCAGGCGGAATTTGTGGCGGCGCTGACCGGAGCCGGACTGCCCCCCGCGCTGGCGGAGATGCTGGCCGACTCTGATGTCAATGCTGCCAGGGGCGCGCTGTTTGATGACAGTCACACGCTGAGCAAACTGACTGGTCGGGCAACCACTCCATGGCAGGATGTTGTCAGCGCCTTTGTGGCGCAGGCAAAGGCGTAAGTCAGTCTGGCCCGCCGTACCGGCCATAACGCTTCAGGGCGTGGGCGCTCTGAAGCGGCTGTACATAATTGCCCCTGCGGTGGGCACCACCTCGCGTTCACTGTCCGGCAATTCTTCCCCCGAGGCCAGGCTGAAAGCATCCAGCGTCAGCTCGTTAACCCGGTATGGTGTCAGGCTGCTGATAATGGCAAATCCCCGTGAATCTGTGGTGGTGCCATACTGATTGATTATCCCCACGCCGGGGGTCTTCTCCACTTCCACGATCGCCGGGGTTTCGCCCAGCGCCTGTCCGAAGGTCACGCCGCCCGGGTGTGCCATCACACTGCCCGTCAGACCAAGATATTTCGTACTGGTCTGTTTTTTGCGGGTGTATACCGCCATCAGTTCACCGGCGTTGTACTGATAATCAAGGGTGAGATTCTTGCTGCTGCCTTTTCCCTCCTGCTGGCTGGTGCTGAGGTTATAGCTCAGGCTGTAATCCTCCAGCGCGGTGCCACTGATCCCCACTTTGCGTTCTGCGTCACCATTTTTTGCCAGGGTGTTTTCCATATTCAGCTTGATGCGGGGTGAAGAAAACAGTTGAAACGGAATGGAAAAGGAAAAGGTAATTTTACTCTCCTCTTTTTCATCATCGGGGCGGTTGTAGGCAAGGTAAATGGCATAGTCAATTTTATGCCAGCTGGCGCTGTAGCCTACTTCAACGGAGGTTTCCCGCCTGTTCCTGCCACGCAATGCTTCACTCGCCAGCGTCAGCCAGAGATTGTCCTCTTCTGCGAGATTTTGCGTGTAGCTGATGGCGATTTTGTTCTTTTTCTCTGCATCAAACTCGCCCACAAAAACGCCGTCTTCCCAGTCCCACCAGTATTTTGTTTGCTGCGCAACGGCTTCGCTGAACGTACGATAGCGTTGGTCAGGATAGTACTGAGCGGTCAGGCTGAATGAGGATTCCCATTCTGAGAAGGCTTTGGTATACCGCAACCGGGTCATCGTGCCGTGATCGCTCCCTGTCCGGCGCGGATCCGTCGCGTGGCTGTAACTGACGTCCAGTGACAGCGCACCCCAGCGGTCCAGTCGCTTTCCCACGCCAAACAGACCAGCCTGCCAGATATCTGCTGCCATCACGCTGCCGAACAGGCTGAGGTTATCAGGCAGCCCGTAGCTGAGCGAGAGTTGAGAGAAAAAGGGCTCCTGCTGGTCAAGCGTATAGTAAGGGCGGTATTTTCCTGCCGAAAGCGCAAATTTCCACTGTCCGTCATGGACCAGATTAGGCATGGCGGAGTAAGGGATCGTGCGCACGGTTTCCGTGCCGTCACTCTCTTTAATGGTCATTTCAATATCAGCGGTGGCATCAGCCGGGTAGATGTCTTTCAGAATAAACGCGCCTGCTGGCACGGTAGTCTGATAGATAACCGTACCATACTGCCTGATTTTGACCTGTGCCTGGCTGTGGGCAAAGCCCCTGATCCACGGGGAGAGAGGACGCATCTCATCAGGCAACATGCGATCGTCGGTGGCGAGGCTGAAACCGCGATAGCTGATGCTGTCAAACATATCCGCCGTGGTGGTGTTGTCACCCAGCGTCAGCAGGGCACGCAGGGGTTGTATGGTGCGAAAGGCTGAGGCATTTTCAGTGTGCCAGACAGGGTCGCTGTAGGCATCCTTACTGTAGACCGGCTGATAGCGAAAGCGCCACGGACCCAGGTTGGCACCCCAGGTGGTGGTGACATCCAGGCTGTGCTGGCGGGGATAGCGGCGATAGCTGCCGCCGGTGAAATGTGAATAGCTCAGGTCATAGTCAAGAAAAGCAGCATTAACGCCGTCATCCCAGCGGCTGGTTGCCACGCCATTGGTCACCGGACTGGTAATCTCAGGCGGAATATACAGAGTAAAAACCTGAGCCTGCTGGTCATAGTAGTAGCGTATCTTTAGCCCGGCGAGCGAACGGGCGGTGGCACAGCCTGCGGGCGAAGAGAAGTGTAGCCTCTGCATCTCCTGCTGGCGTATTCCCCACTCCTGCAACAGGGGAGCGGTCAGGCAGGGCGTGTTTGTCTTACTGAAATTCAGCTCGGTTTGCCCGCGATAAATATCGTTAACCAGTATGTATTGTGACGCGCCTTCGGCAAAACTGACCAAAGCCGCATCGATGAGAAGACTGGCCAGCAGGCGCGGCACTATGTTCATCCGTGAAATACACTTTTCCTTCTGTAACGGCAAAAGGCGTCCCATCCGGGACGCCAGTATTTATTGGCATAATATGCCTGTCATGATCACGTCACCGGCCCATAACGTGGCTGGTGACACCGGGCGTGCAGTTTATCAACGCCCGCTGGCGTGCTGGTGGGACGCCAGGCGCTGAGGGAGCAATTACCCCTGCAATGCCGCCAGAGCCGCGCGGGCCTGCGCCAGGTTTGCGGTGGCTTCTTTTACGTCAGCCTGTTTTTCCAGCACTTTTTTCTGGTATTTGGCAATTTTCTTACTGTTACCTGCGGCCTGAGCTTCACGCAGATCCGCCTGAGCTTCGGCCAGGCTCGCTTGTTTATCCGCCAGTTTTGCTTCCAGCTTGGCTACTTTCTGCTCGGCCGCCGCCAGTTTGGCGCTGTCGGTGCAGTTGGCGTTCAGTTCAGCCAGCGCCTTTTTCAGTGCAGTGGCTTTAGCCGTATTGTTGTGGGCTTCTGCCGCGCTGATTTTGGCTTCGAGTACGGAAATTTTGGTATCACAATCGGCGAGGGCCATGCCACTGAAACCGGCGGTCAGTAAAAGCATCAGAGGGATTACGCGAGTGTTGAACTTGTTCATATTGGCATCCTTTATTCTTGTACCGGGGAGAAACCCTTTCTCCCTCTCAGTGCGAAAAAGAATAGTGTGATGAGCGGCGCGATAAAAGCGGCGAGCGGACTCATCGGCTTGTAGGACCGGACTATTCATCTGTAGTCCCCGGCACCGCCATCAGACTGGCGATCAGGCGCTCTGTTTCCTGGATGACGGTGGCGAGCGTCTCTGCGGAGGGCGCATCCTCAAGCCTGCGGCAGGCGGTTTCCAACATGGCGGCCTGAATAAGTCGTGCTCCGCCGGCAATTTTGTGCGCCAGTTCAGCAAGCGCTTCCTCGCGCAGCGGCGAATGCTGAGCTTCATCGATCAGGCGGGTCAGATCCTGTTGCAGGCTGGTCAGCATGGTCTGCATGAACTCCCTCAGCACGGCGGGATCTTTCAGCTCGTCGGGCAGGTGATCCGGATTAAAGGCGGCCTGTGCAGGGCACGGCAGGCTTTGCAGTTTTTCTTTCAGCAGCTTCAGTCTGATGGGTTTGAACAGGCAGTCATCCATGCCAGCCTGAAGACAAGCCTCCTGTGCGCTGCTCTGGGCATTGGCCGTCAGCCCCCAGACCGGGGTGCGGCTCTGTTGCCGCTCCTGCTCCAGTAGCCGCAGCTGTTGAGTGAACTGAAAGCCATCCAGCCTGGGCATGTGGCAGTCGGTGATGACCAGGTCACAGCGGTGATGCTGGCAGTATTGCAGCGCCTCAGCACCATCTGCCACCGCCGTGGCATGATGCCCCAAGTGTTGCAACTGCTGAAGCAGCAGCACGCGACCGGCGGGATGATCTTCAACAATCAGGATTTTCAGGGGATGTGGAGGCTGTGCTGCGGCAGGCTGCACGGGCGGATCGACTTTTGCCAGCATGCGGGGAAGGGAGAGCGTCACGGTGAAGGTGCTGCCAGCCCCTTGCTGACTTGAGAGGGTAATTTCTCCGGCCATCATTTCAACCAGAATCCGGCAGATATAGAGCCCCAGACCCGCACCCTCGGTGCCTGCCGGATTGTTGCCCTGCACAAATGGCTGAAACAGCCGTTGCTGCACGGCGGGTTCCATTCCCTGCCCGGTGTCGGTAACACGCAGGCAAATGTCCAGCCGCTGCTCAGTGATACTCATCAACTGCGCGCTGAGGGTGACTTCGCCCTGTTCGGTAAACTTAATCGCATTGCTGACCAGGTTGGACAGAATCTGTTTTACTCTGACCGGGTCGGCCAGCACATCGCCGGTCAGGCCATTTTCAATTTCCAGTCTGAAATTCAGCCCTCTTTGCTGCGCCACGCCTTCAAATAGCAGGGCTACAGACTCAATCAGTTGCCGCAGGCTGGTACGAGTGGGATGCAGTACCAGACGGTTACTTTCAATGCGTGAGATGTCCAGAATGTCGCCAATCAGCGCCAGCAGCGAATGTGCCGAATCATGAGCGATGGTCAGCAGCGAGATATCAACAGGCTGCTCCTGCTGTTGCTGGCGTAGCACCAGTTCCAGTGTGCCAATGATGGCATTGAGTGGCGTACGAATTTCATGGCTCATCGTCGCAAGGAAGGTGCTTTTGGCCCGGCTGGCTTCATCAGCCTGATTTTTGGCCTGCTGGTACTGCTCTGTCAGCCGGTGCTGCTGTGCCTGTTGTCGCCGCAGATAATGGTATATCGCCACAGAGGTACACAGAATGACGACCATCACCAGCAAAGGGGGGAGCCAGCCAGCGCTCAGATCGTTATTTTCCGGGTTGACCCGAATACGGGCTGCGTCACTGTACCAGTTGCGGATCATGGCATGCATTTCTTCAGGCGTCAGGCTGAGTAACGCTTTATCGAGGATGGTCGCCAGCGTGTATTTTTCATTCCCCACGGCAATGACAAAATGTGATTGTTCAGTATCCAGCCCGGTCAGGATTGTCAGGCCGGATTCTCTCCTCTGGGCAAGCAGCGAGTTTGCCTCAATCATCGGCAGGACCAGCCCGTCAGCCTGATTTTTTTCCACGGCCACTAACCCCTCCTGCGCCGTATCGACAGGAAGGATCTGTACACCGGGATAGCTTTGTTGCAGCGGGGTTTCTAAAGGATGCCCCCTGATTAATGCAATCCGTTGCATCTTGACGGGACGTTTCTGGCTTTTATGCCCAACCAGTACCCAGGAATTAAGCAGATAGGATCGGGTGGTGATCAATCCGTTATACCAGGCTGCATCTCTGGGCACGCCGGCGATGGCGTCGGCCTTACCGGATTTCACCATCGACAGGGCTTCGGCCAGCGTGGCGGAGCGGACTAAAGTAAATTTCAGGCCGGTTTGTTCCGCTATGGTGTTGATGATATCCGCCGTCAGCCCGCGAAAATGGCCGGTATCATCGAAAAAGTTAAGCGGTCCGGCATCTTCGTTAATGACCAGACGCACCAGGGCGTTTTCCTGTAGCCATTTACTCTCGAAGGCGGTGAACAGCAGAGTGGGGGCGGTGGTGGGGGAAGGGACATTTCCCCGCCAACGGCTGAGAATATTGCCCTGGATATTTTTGGGGATGCGTTCCAGTACCGCATTGAGGATAGCCTGCAACGGTTTATTATTGGCGGTCAGTCCAAAGGCAAAATCATTACTTTCTTCCTGTGACAGAACCTGTAGACGCAGATTCATCAGGTTGTTCTGATTGATCAGATAGCGAGCGGAAATGGCATCGCCTATCCAGCTATCGAGATTGTTAAACGACAGCGCCTCAAGCGCCATGCGCGGGGAATCATAATGCTGCACGAGATTGCCGCTGAGATAACCAGCCAGACTTTTGCGCGCCTCAAACAGCGGTTCAATGGCGACCCGCTTTTTTGTTGTCTGATGGATTGGCATATCTTTCCGTTCCACCACGGCGGGCATCAGCGTCTGATAAGGGGTGGTGACTATCAGACCATATTCTCTGGCCTCGTCTGCGGTGACGCTGCCAATAAAATCGACTTCTCCCCGGCTCAGCGCATCCATCAGCAGCGATTTGTTCTGATAATAATGCACCACGATTTTCAGATTAAGGTTGTAAGCCAGCAGGCCAAGATAGTCGGCATTCAGACCGTCAAACTGATGGTATCCGGTGATCATCTCATAGGGGGGCGACTCTGGCCTGGCCACGCCAAAACTGAGCGTGCGTCTGCGATGCAGCCATTGCCACTGGTTCTGTTTCAACACCGGCCAGGGGGTCTGAATATGTTCCCGGCTAACCAGTTCCAGCTGGCGATAGTTCTGTTTTTCCCCGGCCAGCACGGGCAGGCAGCACAACCAGAGCAGGCTCCAGAGCTTACGCATTGTCCGCTCCTGTCTCTGACGACAACGCCAGCAGGTCGGCTAACCCGGCGGTACTTTCCTGCTGAAGTTTATCCAGCAGGCGTCGTTTATAAGTACTGATGGTTTTGTTGCTCAGTAACAGGCGATCGGCAATCTCTTTGTTACTCATACCGGTGGCGAGATAGCGTAATACGGTCATTTCACGATCGGACAGCAGGGCCAGCGGATCCTCCTCGCTGGCAGCCGACGCCGACTCTTTTTTCTGGGCCAGCGTTGTCTGTGGGAAACAGGCATAGCCCTGTAATACCAGCTGGCACAGAGGGATCAGCTGCCGGATATCCGCCTCTTTATTAAAGAAAGCAGAAGCCCCGGCACGCAGGGCTCTTGGCGCATAAATATCGGCGGGCAGGCTGGTATAAACGATAACCTGCACGCCGGGGGTTAACTGCCGGATGTGCTGGAGTATCTGTAGGCCATCCATTTTATCCAGCATAATATCGAGAATAACCAGTTCGGGCTGGTGCTGTTTAATACAGGCGAGCGCGGTAATACCGTTAGTGGCGGTGCGTATTTCACTTTGTGCCAGCGGAGCCAGCAGCGTTTTGACTGCGAAACAAATCGCAGGGTGGTCATCAATCACCACAATATCCGGCATGGTAAAAATCCTTTTAACAACCTTTAGTCCCGGAGAAATCCGGGCAAGATGCCTTCTTAAGGAGTGGATTATTGCGTTTCCCACCGTCTCATGAAAGGTTCAAAGAGTCTTAAATATGTTTTGGTAAATATGATGGGAGAGAATCTGGTGACAGTGGGAAATTACTGGTGAGGATTGAAAGGTTTTTTATTGAAGTACTGGTTTCGAGATGAATATGGGCGATGTAACTTATAAGGTTTTTATTTATAGTAATGGTGTTTTTTTGAGTTACTGTGGCCAGGATTAGATGATTCAATGGTTAATTTTTTGCATTGTGAAGATGTAGTATAATGATACTCTGAGTGACACTTACTATAGCTGTGACCCTTTTTTATAAGGTGAATGTTAGGGGTGGGGATATTTATTTTGGGGATGAAAAAATTCCATGGCTTAAATAGTAGAAAGCCATGAATAATCATGGCTTGAATCTGATAAGATGCTGAAATGAACCTGCCATAATGATGCAAAAAACGTTATCTATGCTGCCATGTCAGACTATGTTCATGGTAGTTGGAATTTTTGCTTTTCTTATCATATAAACTTTGATTTTGTCAGCAATCTTAAGCTACAGAGAATATCCTGGCTTTTCAATCAACAATTAAGCAATGGTTCCATTTGCGAAAGCATCATAGAATTGTTGAGCAACCTTCAGGGAGTTATCCAGGCCAGTAACAGCACCAGTGACGCCCATAGCTATACCGCCTAAAATCATACCAGCAACCAGGCCAACGCCTTGAGAAATAATTCCAATACCCAGTAAGCCACCACCTTCAGCGCCATGACGGCCACCAATATATCCAATGCTCAGGGCACCCACAGAAGCACCAACTGCAACAGAAGCGATAAGCTCAGCACCATTAGATACAACGCTTAATAATCCATTAGCAGCACTACTAAAATCCCAGCTGTATGCACCTGCAACTTCGTTCATTTCAATTACGGAAAGTTCTCTCATTACATTGATTCCTTATTCTTATATCTTGTTTTTTATATCCTGACCCTGATGTTAAGGTCGTTTAATATGTCCGCTTTTGTCTGGACAGGGGGATTCTACTTTCCTGAATTTGGTTATTACAACTTATTTAATTTTAACTATTGTGAATTATAGCTGTTTATTAGTTGTGTTTAGTGGTGGAGTAATATTGTCTGTGCATCAAAACTTTTATCTCAACTCACTGTTGTATAAACCTGAAGATATAAATCTGTTAACTTCAGGATGTGATCACATTCAGATCTCATCAGTTTTGCGTAATGGTAAAGGTCATTGCCGCATTAGCCGTACCCGCAGTAATCTCGCCGGTCTGTTTATAGCGAGCCGTTAAGGGAATCTGAATCGTTTTTTCGGCAAGGTTATGATAAGTCTTCGCGGTAGCAAAGGTAAGGGGCGTGCTGCTGCTGTCCAGCACTTCAACTGCGACACCGGTAGCGGCTCCGGTCCCCTCATCGATGCTCAGCATTCCGTCACCCGTCGAGCTGGTGACCGGATCAAATGTCACCTGTACCGGAATATTATCGGACTCGCACTGCAACAGAATAGTGAAGGACCGTTCAGAAGAGGCTGCGGTGCTGCCCACACCGGAGAACTCACTGCGGCTGGGGCTTCCCAGATTGACCGTCTGGTTTTTCGAGCTGACGTCTGCCAGGCAGCTTTTCTGAATAACGGTCAGACTGCCCATGGTGAAGGTGGCAAATATACTGGAGTTCAGATAGTAGCGGCTGTAAATTTTGCTACTGACGGTACCCGGCGTAATCGCACCGGTTTTGACAAAGGTCAGCCTTACCTCATTTTGATTAGTCCAGGGTGTTAATAAATTCTGCGATATCGATGTTGAATAAGGAACGGTCTGCCCTGATTTATACAGGTCGCTAATAATTACTCCTACTCCAGCAATTCCGGTGTCATAAGCACCATCCACGGTGGTGCTTTGAGTCAGAACGGAAGCCGATCGATAACTGCTGGTGCCGGTACAACCAATCACCAGCGTTTGTCCGGAAAGCCCCTTGCTGTAACGTATAGCCAGGGTTTCACCAACAGCAATAGTGGGATCGACGGCCAGCGTGATGGCGCCGGTTGTCCCTTTTCCAGTTGCTCCCATCACGCAGCTGGCACCATAGGACAATGACGGGAAAATGAATAAAATAACGACGGAAAATGGGTGGATAAATTTAAATATGTTCATTTTACGGCTCCAGAGAATAGTTAGCTTTTCCGATTACTGGCAGACGCCATTCAACATCTGAATGCCATTTTCTGATTTTTTCTCAGGCAAAAGGTAATTCACACGACATTGCTGATCTGAACTTTTCCCCCATTGCACCTGCAAAACACCTGAAGGCTTCAGACTGTTCAGATAAACCTGTCCTTCATCCCCCACAATATAAATCTGTTTATTCTGTTCACCGGCATCTTTGACCACTGCGCCAAAGGGAACGGGCTGTCCCTGATAGATAAGAGACATCATGGCTCTGCCGCCAATCTGAGCGGAGAAAGTCGCACGAACGATCGCCCCCCGGGTTGGCACCACGCTTTGTGTGCTCAGATCCAGATCGACATCACTGGAGAGCGTTGTGGTATCGAGCATAACGTTTGCACGACGATAAGGGGTGAGGTTGGGCGTAACCGTGTAGCCGCGAAAGTCCGTTTTAACCCCGGTCTGATTAGTCACCTGTACACCGCCTGCACCAGGCGCCTTTATCAAAGCGGCGGTATTACCAAAGGCCTGACTCAAAGTCAGTCCGTTTGCATGCAGGATCATCCCTCCCTCCACGCCATAATTCAGTCTCCTCATATCATGGTCATAGCTGTAACCTCCGGTGAGTTCGCCGTAGGTCCCGCGATAGCCTCCGTCAACACTGCCGCTGTTACCTTTACCCGCAGTGGTATAGCCCTGACGCACATTCCAGTAGAGGTTATTGTTTTCCAGCGCGGTACCGCCAAGCCCAACGCTATGGCTGGTATTTCCCGGTTTGCTGTGAGCGACGGTATAGTTCACCCATGAATTTGATAACCAGCGATCCAACGGGATGGAAATGTTGAAGATAAAAATCTGATTTCTTTCGTAACTGCGGGTGCGGGTGGCATTCTGCGAGTTACGGCTGTAACTGTATCCGATGCCATAGCTGATGCCCTTATAGCTGTTGTTGTAACTGGTAGAGATCGACTCCATACGCCGTTCGGTTCTCCAGTAGTCTTCACGCAACAGGCTGACGCTGACTGAACCGGCTGCCGATCCCAGGTTCTGGTTAAGTGTCAGCTCAGTGCGATTTCGTGCCTGTTCCCGCAGCGATGAACTGACGCCAGAGCGCCAGGTATCCATCAGTTCAGGCAACGAGTAATAATCCCGGGTTGAGTAACGGTAACCGGCAATGGCAAAGTTGGTGCCGGTTTCGTAGAAGTTTTTACTGTAGCGCACCCGTAAAGACTGCCCGTCGGTTCTTGCCGCGTTTTTCACCGTCGACCATGCGTTGATAACATCACCAGAAAATGCACCAAAACGACCAACGTTTTTCCCGATGCCAAAGGCAACCGACTGATAACTGGCTGCGGCCTGCGTTCCGCCATACAGGGTAAAATTCCAGGGCAAACCATAAATGGCCGTTGCCTGAGAAAATGCTTTTTTTTCAACGGCGTTATCGTATGGACGATATTGACCCGTGGTCAGGCTGTACTTCAGATAACCTTCGCGAACCAACACCGGCAGCGAGGCGTAGGGCACCACCAGAGTTTGCTCACTGCCGTCGGCTTCTTTGACCGTCACATAAAGATCGCCGCTGCCACCCGTTGCATACAGGTCGGTGATTTCGAAAGCACCCGGCGCAACATAGCTTTGATAGATGATGTAGCCATTTTGCCGGATAATAACCTGCGCATTAGTCCTCGCGGTTCCCTTTACCACTGGCGCATATCCCCGCAGGCTTTCTGGCAGCATTTCATCGTCCGAGGCGAGCTGAGCACCACGAAAAGGAACACCTTCGAAAATTTCAGCAGGCGAGGTGCTTTCACCTAAAGTTAACTGAGCTTTCAACGGAACGATATTGCGTTGTAAATAGGTGTAGAGGGAATCCCATTTTCCGTTCCCTCCGCTCAGGGAGTTGCGGTTCCAGGTACCGTAATTACGTAAACGCCAGGCACCAAAATTCAATCCTGGACGCAGATTGAGATACTGACTGTCATTGTCCCTCGATGAGAGACTCAAAGCCTTATTTTGTGCGCCAGAAAAACGATAATTAAGCAGTAGCGCGGTGATCCCTTCGTCAAACTGTTCCGATGATACAAATCCTCTGGCACTGTTTTGCATTGCAGCTTGCGGAATACTCAGGTCCAGGCGCTGTAAATTGAAATTAAAAGTGGCAGATGCCTGGGGAATGACAGTAATTTCTGTGCAACCTTTATCATCATTAATTAATTCGGGAAATGCTGTTGTTCGTACACCATAGGTGGCCAGTAATTCAACATTGAGACAAGGCTCAGGAAGAGCGCGACTGGCATCCTGTCGGCTGTGAAAATTAACCGGTTTTGTTTCTACAAATGTTCCATTCAGCCATATATCGACAACATAAACACCTTCGGGTTGTGATTTGTTTTCAAAAACAGAAAGATCGGTGGTGATATTATTCCCACCACTGGTTTGCAGGAAATTGGGATTAAACGTTTCGCTGGCATAAGCAAAATGGCCAGCATAGTTATATGCAATTGTTGAAACGAAAAAAGCCCAAACACATTGGGTGGCGCGTCCTGCATTAACTTTGCGAATTCCATTCATTATCACACTCCGTCGTGTATGAATAACCCGTCGTACAGTCCAGCAGACATTCATTCGGTCAGCATCTGATTGATTATTTCCTTGCAATCATCAAATCCGGGAATGATGCAGCTGACCTGTTCCTCCATAGTCATTAATTAATTTCCAGCTGATATCGCCAGACTGAATGTGATCGGGGAGTTTGAATGTTGCAGACGATAATGGTGCAATCAGACCGCCATCAATAATTTTATGGTCGTTAATTTTTATGAACAAAAAATTCATAAAGTAGCTCGATGGGTTTGTGACTTTCAGCTGACCATTTTGCGCCTGCCAGAAAAGTTTATTGCCGTAGTCTTCAGGTGAACTGTCCTTGAGCATATCCGGTCGATAGAACAATTTCAGGCGAGAACGTATCGCTATCTGAAGCGTATTTTTATCATTCGCAGATTTTGAGGGGATGGACTTGATGTTTAACCAGAATAAAGATTCTTTATCCTGAGGAAGCTGGGTTGTGGTTCTGACAATTCTCAGAAGGTTTTTTTGCCCACCGTCTAACCGGAACAGAGGTGGTGTAATAATAAAGGGAGAGGCCTGTCTGATGTTGTTACCTTCGGCATCCTCTATCCATGACTGGATGAGAAAAGGTGATTTATCGGGATTTTCCACGCTAATCGACTTTTCTTTCTTGCTGCTCTCGTATACCAGGCGACTACCACCGATAATAACCCCTGCATTTACACGTCCTGTAACTGACAGCACCACTGATAACAGAAATATGTGAACATATCTCACGCTGTATTCCTCTGAACATAATGAATAACACCATCCGGGATGGATGGTGTTCGGATTGAAGATTAATAATTAACGGTGAAAGTGGCGACAGAGTTAGCTTTACCAGCCGTTACGGTTGCCGCTTTTTGAATGTAGCGTGCGGTAAAGTCCAGAGTGTTGGTATTGCTGCCGCTGGTCAGGGTATAGGCAGCCGATTCAGTGAACAGAGACAGCACGCCGCTGTTGTCTGAGAGCTGGATACCCACGCCGGTAGCTACGCCAGTTTCGTCGGTCAGTGCCAGAACGCTGTTGTCACCTGAGTAGGCCGTACCATCAAATTTAACTGTGGCTGTGGACACCGTTTCGGGACAATTTTTCAGCAGGATATTAAATTTAGTCGCACTGGAATTACCTCCGGCGGTGGATCCTACACCTGTAAATGAAGACTTACTGACATTACCCATTGCAACATCCATGGTTGTTGCGCCTGCGCCATCCAGGTCAACGGTACATGCTGAATCAATGATATTCCCTGTGAAATTAATGGTGCCATCAGCAGCACAAGCTGAAGAGATAGCGGTCATTAATGCTAAAACAGAAACGATCTTTTTCATTATTTATTCCTTTAAATTTAATCCTGGCGAGTCTGATCATTACCAGGCTTTAACGCTAATTGATGAGATATGTTGCAAGACGAAATACAGATTCCAGTCTGTTGTTACTGCAATGGGAACATTGGCAGCGGTGATACTATATTGTTACATGATAAATGAATGCCAGTTAAGTTTATGGGTGTGTTGAAATATTCAGAAAAAAATAAGTTAATTAAGATAAGTTGATTAAATGGTTTTTTTTGGGGAAAAACTAAAATCGGCACGATTTGTATACTTTGTTTTGTTATTAAAGCTGTCGGTGATGATGGTTTTAATGCCGCGATAATATATTTAATAGTGAGTTTTAGTTCAGCGGTATATAGGGGGTGTTAATTGCTCTCTTTGTGAGGTTTAAACATAATTCTCTGTAAATTTATAATTCAACAAAGGCATGATGATTCTGCTCAGGCAGTTATATCAGAAAGGAAAGTAATAAAAATAGTGATAAGATTAAAACAAACAGAGGGAGAGCACTTATTGATAATTGCAGGTTTATTTAATTTATATAATGTAGCCTGAATTTATTTTCTTTTTCATAAATCATATTTTTGCAATAAATTACATTGAGGTTTTGGAATTCTTTTTTTAAGTAACGTTTACTTGAAATTTTTCAATCAGGTGATTTTAATGCAAATAATTTAATTTTCAGTCTTGTTTTTTTCATTCATATATAAGCATGCATAATTTTTGTCAGGAAGTGCTCCCGATTTATCTTCATATTCAGATCTGGCTTGCAATATCAGGCTGGCCGTCAGAATTATTATTAAAATAAAAAAAATAAGTATTTTGTATTTTGTGCATGGCCTGACTAACCAGGCAATTTTTGATCTCTTTCCTGCAATTTTAAGGGGTTGAGCAGTCACGCGTTCTGCTGTTTCGTCTGACTTAATTTCGATGTGGTTGCTGTTATGCTCAGGTAGCAATTTTTCGGGAAGTTCAGAGGGTGATTCCGGTAAGTTTTCCGGTGGTGAATGTAAATCCGGGGTACGTTTTTCTGTCTGCTTGTTTTTTTTACTTACTGTCAATAGTGATTTCCTTTCTTCAGCAGGAACAGAACGAATATCAACTCCCTGCGCCAGAGTTAAACCAATACGAGGTATGGTGATAACAATGTCTTCATCCATTCCAATGCTTTTAAACGTTTTTCTTAATATTGATATGTTTTGGTAGTAAGTGTTTTTTCCAACAACCATCCCTTTCTTTTGCCATTGACCCGTCCTGAATAGCGTTGACACATTTTCCCGCGATTCTGAGGAGAATGTGATGAAGCAATATGTTAAACGTACACAACGCGACTACTCTCTGTCCTTTAAACTGGCCGTCGTTGAGCAGGTTGAAAAAGGTGAGATGACTTATCGTCAGGCTCAGGAGCGCTACGGTATCCAGGGGTGCTCCACCGTTCTGAAGTGGCTGCGTAAATATGGCCAGCTGGACTGGCACTCTTCAAAGCAGCGCAGCGCACGTGGAGGACTCATGAAAAAATCCCTTCCCCTTACGCCTGAACAACGAATCAAAGAGCTTGAGCAGCAGCTGGCTGAATCCGAAGTGAAGGCGCAGTTCTTTGAGGCCGTCGTGAAGGTCATGAACACTGAGTTCGGTGCCACGCTGACAAAAAAGCAGTTAGCTTCGTTATCGCGCAGGCAAAAACACCCGGACTGACCATCGTCAGGGTCTGCCGGTTTTTAAAAATAAGCCGTCAGGCCTGGTATCAGGGGTGTCAGCGCGTGCAACGTAAGTCAGAGCAGGCCTGCCGCATTACTGAGGAAGTGAAAAACCTCAGGATGCAGCAACCGCGCCTGGGCACGCGCAAGCTGCACCATATCCTTAACTGTCGGGATGCACCTGAACTGCATATCGGGCGGGACAGCCTGTTTACCGTACTCCGGGAGGCCGGGCTGCGGGTACGTCCGGCCAGGGCTTATCATAAAACAACCCACAGCCATCATCGCTTTTATAAGCATCCAAACCTGCTGAAAGACGGGCCGGGGCGGACCGTCATCTCCGGCCCGGAGCAGGTTTGGGTGGCGGACATTACCTGGCTTCCGGTCAGAACCGGCACGGCTTACGTGAGCCTGGTAACCGACGCATTCTCACGGAAAATAGTGGGTTACCATGTGCATGAAAGTCTTCATACAGAGCACGTGGTGAAGGCGCTACAGATGGCACTGAAAAACCGGCATGGCAGGACACCGCTGATCCATCACTCCGATCGCGGCATACAGTACTGCTCAGCGATGTACCAGTCGGTGCATGAAAGACACGGGCTAATCTGCTCAATGACGGATGGGTATGACTGTTATCAGAACGCCATTGCGGAGAGGGTCAACGGAATACTGAAAAACGAGCTGCTGATAACGCGCCCGGCAGACATCGTTCAGGCAGAAATAATGGTGGCGGAGTCGGTAAGAATCTACAATAGCCAGCGACCGCATCTGTCGCTGAAATATAAAACGCCAGATGCAGTACATCAGGCGTTTTGAGGGCGTAAAGTGTCAACCTATGCCAGGACTAGTC
>NZ_JFHN01000009.1 GCF_000590885.1 Erwinia mallotivora | reverse complement strand
CGCCGCCGGAGACGGCGTGGCCGAGGACGCACGGCCCGCAGACGGCGAAGGTGGTGGGCCCGAAGGGGGAGTCAATCTGGACGGACAAATACGGGCGCATCAAGGTGAAGTTCCACTGGGACCGCCTGGCGAAGGGAGACGACACCAGTTCGTGCTGGGTGCGGGTGTCGAGCGCGTGGGCGGGCCAGGGATTCGGCGGGGTGCAAATTCCGCGTGTGGGGGATGAGGTGGTGGTTGACTTTATCAACGGCGACCCGGACCGTCCCATCGTGACGGGGCGGGTGTACAACGACGGCAATATGCCGCCGTGGGCGCTGCCGGCAGCGGCGACGCAGATGGGTTTTCTGAGCCGTAGCAAGGACGGGCACAAAGATACTGCCAATGCACTGCGCTTTGAGGACAAGGCGGGTGAGGAACAGCTGTGGATCCAGGCGCAGAAGAACATGGACACCCACGTCAAGAACAATGAAACCCACTCGGTGGGTGTCGATCGCAGAAAAGCCATTGGTCGCGATGAAAAAGTGACGGTGAAACGTAATCTTCAGGTTGACGTTGGCGCAAATTCAGTAAGTAACACCGGTATTAAGCAGGTGATTAATGTTGGCAAAGGTGAAACGGTCCTGACCCTCGATAAAGAAGGCAATGCGCTGCTGGAAGCCAATACCAGCATTAAATTAAAAGTTAAGGATAACTATATTTTGATCACCCCTGAGGCGATTGAAATTCAGGTTAAATCAGGAAATATATTGGCACAAAGCGAGGATATCGCCACGCTAACCGGCAAAAAGCTAACTGTGCTGGGCGATGGTATTAATACGCAACTAAAAGCAAGCGATGGCGTGGCAATCACCGGTACGAACCTCACCGATATCAAGGGTGCGGTCATCAAAATTAACAGTTAACAGTTAACAGTTTCGGAAAAGGAGAAGTGGCATGGGAATGCCTGCCGCCAGAGCACTGGTTGATAAAGCAGCACATAGTGGCCCGGTTCAGTCAGGCAGTCCTGATGTCATCATCGGCGGGTTTCCCGCCGCAAGAAAAAATGATCCTGTCGGTTGTTCAGTTCATGGCAGCGGCATTATCGTGGGTGGCTCTGGCAGCGTATTCGTGAATGGACTGCCACTGGCTCGTCAGGGAGACAAAACGCAATGTAATTTGTCCGGCGCAGCGGTGGAAAAGAAACCTCAGACGGCACCTCCTCAATACTGGGGAGGTTCACTGGCAAAAAAAGCCGGTGAAGATGGCACAATACACGGAGATCATTTTGACGCAACCGTGCTGAGTGCTACCACCAGTTTGCAGGATAAAACCGCAGATGGCACCTATGATACGGCATCGGCGGGATTCGCCGTTGCAGATATCACCGTCGGTAATCTTAAAAGTAGCGATCTGTTCAGAGGAGAGATGCGCGCTAAGGTTGCTACGGTAAATGCTTCAGAGACGAATTATGGTTTCAGCGGTGAAAACGGTATTACAGGAATCAATACCAGCGCTACGGCAGTGGGAATGCAATACGGTGCCAGTGGCGGCATGGGAAAAGAAGGGACCGTTTACGGAGGTCTGGCCGGAGATGTGATTATCGGAACGGCAGAGGCGAAAGCTGTTTCAGAGGTTTACAGTGGAAACAGCGGGCGATATGGATTCAGTGCTGAAGCGGGAGCCGAAGCCGCAGCGCTCAAAGCGGAAGCGGTGACCAACGTTGATTTATATGGCATTGTGGTGGCCAACGGCAAGCTTGGCGCAACGGCCGGTTCAGCGGGGGCTGCCGCAGGCGTCACCGGTTATTGGGATACGACCAATGATTCACTCAACCTGAAAGTTTCAGGTGAACTGGCGGCCGTTGTAGGATTAAAAGGCGATGTTGAGGTTAAGCTGATCTTCGAGAAGATCACTGACTGGATTTTTGATGATGAAACCAAAGCCGCTGAGGCAAAGAAATCTACGGACAATGGTGATGGCACTATCACAACCGGGTGCGTAACTGTTTTGGTGGGTAATTGATTTTAATAAAGGCTAAGCAATGAGAACGACAGGTTTTATTTTCTTTATTTTTATTACGTTATGGTATCTGTGGGCTGGAAAGGATTTTTTTAACAAGAAAGACTGGCTTTTGTTTTTCCTTAAATTTATCGGTGTTTTGATTTTGACCGTTATTTTTGGTTTTATGCTGAAATTTTTAATGTCGGTATGGTCGGGTCTCTCTTTGAGTACGGCGAAAGAATTGACATCCAAATTCGGTGCGTCTTTAAGCGTTGTTTTAGGTATGAAGTTTTTAGTGGTCATGCTTTGTGAAATATTTAGCAGAATTATGGGTTTTCACCAGAAATATAATCAGGAAAACTATAACGGTTTGTCATCTCTGGCGAATAAATTCTCATCACCTCTGCTTATTCTTGCAAAATGCGTGGTGTCCTGTGGAAGTATGCTGATTTTTTATGGAATCTGGCTGGCGTAATTAGCTGGCCCTGAGGAGCACTATGAACCTTGAAATGAGTGATGCGTTTCCGGTTGCATCAGCGTATACCGAAGAAGAAATGCAACAACGCTTCTGGAAGTGTCTTTATACCTCTGCACCGGAAGAAATGCTTAACTATTGGGTGGTTCTTTCACAGAGTCTGAAACCAGCCGAAATTAATGCGGTTGATTTTCCGGCGGTCAGCCTGACCAATATCGGACGTTACCTGACTACCGATAATTCACCCTATCTGGAGGTTTGGGTAGGGTATGAACACTGCCAGTGGGAAATGAATGCCTCAGACTGGTTATTTAAAAAACTTGCTTTAATGGGCGAGAGAGTGTTGCAGCGCCGTTTTACAGGTAAACCGTCAGGCAACGGTATTTTTGCTGATGTGCTCACTGTAAGAAAGCATGAGTCGGGTGATGAGGTCATTTCGCGTTATACGGTGCAGAAAGATTACAATCCGCAGCAAGGTGGAGGGAATTATTTTTTATTGAAAGCATCCTGTGCCAGTCATGATTATGCGGCCCTGTTAAATGATATTTACATCACCGCCGTTAACTGGGATCTTTCGCATCGCAGTAATTTAGCGATGGCAGAATTATTATCCACCGTTGATTTGAATAAACATGGCACGCTTAAAATACCCGCATCCTGGAAGGCCAGAGCACTGGCCGTCAACCGTCTGGTTATTGAGCATACGATCGAAAACATAAATTACGGTGTAATTAATCTTTATTTCTATCCGATGGCGGACTTTCCGTCTGCTGGACACGTTTACGATAAAGCCAGTGAAAGATTTCACCAGCCTGAAAATGGCCTTACTCTTACTGCCAATGAGATTGAGCCGCTGCCTAACGAAATCAACGAAGCATCCGGTGCTGTGTTTGAAACCTGCTCTGGCGAGATATACAGTGAGAAAGAAAAAATGCGTGCTTTCTATCAGATGTATATTTTCAACCAGTCAGGTATGTGGTGTTATGCTGAACTTGTCGGCAGGCAGAGAAATGCGCAAGATTATCATTTCGAAATAAACAAAAGATGTATGGAAATTATTCTCTCTACAATAAGTATTGGCAAGGAATAATCAACAGATACAGCATTGTTTGCGGCTCATAGAAAATGTCATTCTCAGGTTGTAAGTATTGTTCCGAAACTCACCCTGTTCTCACGTATCACCGTACATCTGCCGACAGACGGCCTGCTGTGCTGGAAACTGAGCTACCGGGTGTGGGAGTACGGCGTGCAGCACCAGGAGAGCAGCTTCGACTTTATCCGGCGGCTGATGGAGCTGGAGGGGATTTACTTCTTCTTGCGAAGGGCGACAACACTGATATTAAAGGGCTTGATATCTCTGTCGCGCCGTTGAGTATTGGGATTACTGGTTTAAAAATGGAGAATAATCCTGTTACTCCTCATTATGATAATGGCTTTAAAACGCGTGTGGCCGGTATCGGGTTCGACACGCTGGCAATGAGTCTGAAAGCAGCCGGACTGTTTATGGTTATTTAAGAAGATATGATGAAGATTGTTGCCAACCTGATTGTTATTGCCGTGCTGGCGGTATTTGCTTACGCCATCATCTCTATTCTGATAAGGGATTCAAAAAATAAAAAAGAAAAAGATGAGCTGGCAAACAATGGCGTGAGTACGCAGGCGGTAATTACCGATGTCAGAAGCCGTTCCGGGGGGGGCGGATATATGAATATCACTCTGGCATTCCGCTTTTCTACCGACACGGGTAGCGAAGTCAATAGCAAAGCCGATGCGGTTATTAATGCTATGGATACAGGAAAATATCAGCCAGGTGAGAAAGTGAATATCAGATATTTGAGAAGTAATCCGGGCAGGGTTTTAGTCGATATACCGAATCCCTTGCTGAAAAAAAAGAAGCTGTGAGTTTCCCGAGGGAATTCCCGGCCCTGAGATTGCTATTTCTGAACTGTTGTATTGATTTTATTTTTAAGTTTTTTTCTGTTTTATCGGCCAGGGATTTACGCAGGCAGATTTCTCCTTTCAGGCTGGAAAAATTAATTTCATACCTACCAGGGTAATCACGAATGGTTGAATACTTGTATCACATTACTAAAAAACGTATTGCATTTGACCATATCAAAACACAGGGGCTGATACCTGCTGCAAAGTTATCAGGGGCATCCATTGCCCGAAGCGAGGGCGCTTTTGCTTCGGAGCGTGAGAAGAATATGCAAATAAAAATCCGCTCCAAGCTGACGTCACCGCTCTCTTATGCGATTGCTCGTGGTTATACGGCGGAGCAAATTAAAAATAAAATCTACAGGCCGTTTCCTTTATCCTTGGATATTAATACGAATCGTAATGACGCTTACGAAAAATTGAGTGATGTCGAAAAGAAATTCTATCGTGAAAACTTTCCGCAGATCACCGGAAAATGCCCTCCTGGAGGATATCTGAAAGAGCGGGAGAATATAAAGAAGCTGGCAGACGACATGCTTCGTGACATGCCCGGGCATGTGTTGTGCCGGTTTGCCAAAGAAATCTCTCATCTTGAGTACGCTATTGAGGAGCGCGTGACGTCTGAGCATATTTACTTTTTTACCGGCAAAGACATGAAACCCTGTTATCAGAGCTACACCGGGCATCATGGCGGCGAGATAAAATCCAGCGTGCTTCGGGTCAAACGTGACGCTGTCAATCACCTTGTAAAGGATCAGGCAGAGCAATATGGATTTATGACCACAGAATCTGTCTTACCCGAATCGATTGAAATTTATAATGCAGAGGGAAGCCCTTTGGATTCTGAAGGTGATGACAACTGGTGTCCCCTGAGCCAGCTTTGAGTCCGGCTTATTCTGTACCCTGGGGTTGCTTCCGGCACGTTAATGGGGCCATCGCGACACCTTACCTGTTCATTCACAGTATTTAACCGTAGTTTTTCAGCCTTTACCGACGAGGTCAGCACCGCCAGTCCGACAGCGGAGATGCAGAGGATGACGTTTTTCAGGCTTTGACAGCGTCAGCCACATCTGTTTCGATGGCGGTAATTTTTATGCCAACTGCCCCGTTTGTGGCCCTGATTAAAACCTCATCGTAAAGCGCATGACTGCTCAATCCACAATTTCAATCTTTGTTACTCTCCCGGCGTCTGCCGGGCCCGGTCAGGGGACATACCATGTTTGATCGTATCACCGTACATCTGCCGACAGACGGCCTGCTGTTCTGGAAACTGAACGGCCGCGAGGCGCTGTCAGAGGCCTTTGAAATCACCGTGCAGCTGCTGAG
>NZ_JFHN01000008.1 GCF_000590885.1 Erwinia mallotivora | reverse complement strand
GACGTACCGAACGCCGCCGGAGACGGCGTGGCCGAGGACGCACGGCCCGCAGACGGCGAAGGTGGTGGGCCCGAAGGGGGAGTCAATCTGGACGGACAAATACGGGCGCATCAAGGTGAAGTTCCACTGGGACCGCCTGGCGAAGGGAGACGACACCAGTTCGTGCTGGGTGCGGGTGTCGAGCGCGTGGGCGGGCCAGGGGTTCGGCGGGGTGCAAATTCCGCGTGTGGGGGATGAGGTGGTGGTTGACTTTATCAACGGCGACCCGGACCGTCCCATCGTGACGGGGCGGGTGTACAACGACGGCAATATGCCGCCGTGGGCGCTGCCGGCAGCGGCGACGCAGATGGGTTTTCTGAGCCGGAGCAAGGACGGTTCGTCGGAGACGGCTAACGCGCTGCGGTTTGAGGACAAGACGGGGGAAGAACAGCTGTGGATCCAGGCGCAGAAGAACATGGACACCCACGTCAAGAACGACGCCACGCACAGCGTGGGGCAGAATCATTCGCACTATGTCGGCGCACATGAGACGCACCGGGTGGTCGAAAATCAGGATGTGGGTGTGAAGGGTAACTCGATGATGCTGACAGCAGGAACCCGAACGAATAATGCTGTTGGTGCTTATGTTATTGGGTCGGGTGAATCAGTCCGTCTGGAGTGTGGTAAGAGCGTTATTGAATTGAAAGCAGATGGCAATATTAATATCACAGGTACAAATTTTAATATAAGTGTGGATAAAACAGGTGAGATTAATACTGGGTCTGAGCTATATCTGAATCCTTCAAATGGCGGAGCCGTTACCGCTGCACCTGGGGAAGGGCATCAGGAAAAAATTCAGGCGAAGTTAAATGCTTTATTTTCTGAAAATAAATAATCTTTCAGGGAGAGGATATGTCAATATATAAAATCCAGGAGGCGTCTTTAGAATTACCTGATATTTTTAAAGACCGGACAATGAACCTGTTTACCTTAAGCGAAAATAATGCAAGTGAATTCACTTTTGTTGTGTCACGAGCAACAGCAAACTTCGATGATAATTTACAAAGCGTTGCTTCAAGGTTAATCAAAGAAATGGATGTCACTTTACAGAGTTTTTCTCTGGAATCATCTCAGTCAGTTTTAATTGATGGCAAGCCAGCAATGGAAATTTTTTACCATTTCAAAAATGGTAGTGCGGTAATCTGGCAAAAACAATCTGTCATTTTAATGAATGATAAACAGCAAAGCAGAAAAATAGTCTGCTTTATTGGGACCTGCCCGGATAAATTTGACGAGTATTATCAAAAGCAATATCACGCAATTATTGCCAGCATCCGTTTTCGTCAAGAGGAAACGGATGATTTTGTTTCAGAGGCGCTTCCGGCAGCGAGTGAAGAGGTTCATTTTGCACTGGACTGTGACAGCAAAGAGTTATTCGTTTTTGAGACACTAAACAGTCTTTACCAGTATATCGACTTACAACGAGCCTTAAATGGAGGTTATCTGTTCTATGATGCTTCAGGTAATCCTCTGCATATTTCTGCCTTACCCAAGGCTACTGAGCATGACGTAACGCGTTATGCGCTGTGGACCACATCGCCTGAAAAGGCTCAGCATATGTCATCCGTTTTACTGGTGTGTCGTGCGGTAAAAGGTTCCACCATGCTCAATACGACCGAAGCAGTTGCTGAGTTTATTAAAGCCAACAGGGATGGCTGATCCATGAGCGAATTCAGTGCGGCGCGTGAGTTTGATGATATTGCCCATACCGCATCTAAGGCCTGGATGGTAGCAGGTTTGATTGGTGGCGCTATCCTGGGGGCAGCGGCCGTTGTAGTGACTGGCGGAACCGCATTAGTTGTGGTTGCCGCTGCTGCTGCTGGCGCAACAACAGCGGGTGGCGTGGGTGAAGTGCTTGGAAGTATGTCATGGGCACCCAGACACGTTACCGGAAAACTGACTGACGGGTCGCCAAATGTCATCATCAACGACCGGGCAGCCATCCGTGCGCACTTATCAACCGGAGAGTGTGGTGAGCACAGTGGTAGTAAACAGCTCGTTGCAGAAGGATCGATCAAGGTTTATATCAATGATTTTCCTGCTGCACGCATTGGCGACCTCCTGACCTGTAGTGCCGAGATCGCATCCGGATCGTCCAACGTATTTATCGGTGGCAGTAAAATACAAACGGACGACATCAATCCTGAAATACCAGGCTGGGTTAACTGGTTGATGCTGGGGGTTGGGGCGGCGGCGATAGGCGTGCTGGCCACGCCTGCGATTGCCGTTCTCAGTACCCTGGGGGGATTGGGTGGGGGGTATGCAGGCAGTTATATAGGCGGACGGCTCTTTGGAGAAGGCACTAATAAACAGAAATGGTCAATGCTGATTGGAGGGCTGGTTGGTAGTCTTGCCGGAGGTAAAGGTGGCGCGAGATTCGACAGCTGGCGCAGTGTTGGGCGCTATGAAACCACCAATGGTGTACCAATAAGTAAAGCGAAGTTCGATGAAATTGTGGAAATGGAAAAGGGTACCAGGCCCGATCCTGACACTTATCTTCCGAAAGATTATGTTGAAAACCATCTTAAAGAATTTGAAAGTGGTTCTTCCAGAATTGTAACGAGAAGTTCATTTGAAGATTATGGGATTGGTAAGCCCGATGCAGGTCGAAGCGAGTTTGTTTTAAGCAAAGACAATGCTATGAATATAATTAATGAGTCTAAAGGTGATCCAATAGCAATTGCAAATAAATTAGGGATACCCGAGGGGCAATTGCAGAATGACAGTTTAGTTCTTGTGGAGTTTAAACCTACTGAGCTTTATAATCCGAAAATTCCGTCAGGTAACGAATGGGGAGCGAACACTCAATGGCTGCCAGGAGGGAAATTACCTAAAGGGGATTTGGAAGCGGTTGTACATACAGAAAACATGATTAATGGCCAGCATTACGAAGTGACTGATATTGTTACGGGAGAAAAATTATGAATATGTTGAAAAAAGTTTTAGTCAGTCCATGGGATTTTACTTTGTATCTTACAAATAATAATAAATATCTGATAAAAATTATGTTTGTCGAGGGGGATTACAAAGTTGATGTGGCGCGTTACTTTTATTTGAAAGATGATGAGGTTTTTGCAATTAATGATGAGAGGGAAATGAAAGAAATCACAAAAAAAATCCGAAACTCTTATCCCGAAAATATAGAAAGAGAGTTGAGTCAAAGTGAGGTTAAGAACCTCACGAACTGACTTGTTATCTCTTTCAAAGATGCTTTCAGAGATTTTATAAAAGAGATAATGTAAAAAAATGCTCGAAGGTGTTAGTTATAAAATTTATGATATAACCACTGATGAAATGTATGAGTGATGTAATTTTACTGTACGGAAAAAATGGCTTTTCGATTTTTATCAGGTTGATGAGGTTTTTATTATTACTATTGTTTTTTCAGAGTATAATAATGTTTCTCAGATGGATGTGTTCAGAAGTTTTAAATTAAGTGAAGACGAAGTAAGCAGGATAAGATTTTGCAGTGATGTGGAGTCATTGGCATGCGAAATAAAAAAATCACATCATGGAAATAAAGATAAAGAAATTATCCCTTACATTTTCCTTTCCACCCGCAAAGCAGTTATGAAATACTCACAACCTGACGATGAAATTTATGAAG
Source organism: Erwinia mallotivora (assembly GCF_000590885.1). GTDB lineage: Bacteria > Pseudomonadota > Gammaproteobacteria > Enterobacterales > Enterobacteriaceae > Erwinia > Erwinia mallotivora. Next base: position 1,480 of record NZ_JFHN01000008.1, on the reverse strand, counting down.
TAAATCATTAAAACTGTTTATAATAGCGCCATTTTACAATGAAACCTGATTTTTATTTTATATAACGAGAGGGGGTAACCAAATATGCAGAGGTCCCGAGAGTATCGCCAAGTCTCGCGGAGGTGTGACGTTAGAATCGACAATAAAAGACAAATCGATTGAGATGCCTGAATGGGATTTTAATAATCCTCAGTCAATAAAAGCATGGGAAGATGTGTCTGGAATCTATGCTAAACAAGTGTCTGGTGAAGTAAGAGCAGTTGTAGGGGAAAGTTTACGTGATGGTAATATATGGGGAAATGTAGAGTTACCGAGATTGATGGGCAATGGAAATGTAACTAAAATAACCACTATAGATCCAGTAACTAAAGTTGAGAAGGTAATTTTCGTAAGGGGGAATTGATGAAAATAACGGGAATGAGTTCATATATCATCCTGGAGCATAATGGCAGAAAAATTAAGGTAATGGGGGAGATGATTGTTGGAGGGTTTGTGGCCGATTTATCGACTATCAAAGGGTTCGAATATCCTTACGAAGATGAAGTGTTACCTGACAGCATTAAATCTTATTTTATTAATGAAGCTATTAAAAAACGCGTGGCTCACACATGGTAATTAGTTTTGAATAATAAAAATTACATATTTCTACCTTATGGGATAAATGCAGTCATTGAAAAACTCCAGAGCTACACTCAATTATGTCACCGATGCAATTTCAATCGTTGAATTAAGATTGAAAAAGAATCCTGATTTCAACCTTTATGTCATGGCTCTTAACCAGTTACGATATGTTCAGGCTGTATTGACCGGAGCCGAGAAAGATAAAAGTAAATTACATACAATGAATCTCGGTGTTTTAGCATCAAAAGAATTCGATACGAGCGATCCTGATCTGGCTAAAAACTTGTCTAATGTTAATTATATTGCCTCGCAGATGGCTGGTGGGCTTAAAATAATCCTGCCCCATGAAGAGGATCCGGAATATATTAAAAGACAGAAAAGGTAAAAAAATAGCGGGCGCTTAAAAATAAATAAAGTTGATTATTAAGATAACAAATTTAAATTAATATCATGATTTTGGTAAATTCTTTTTTTTCAGATTCATCATCACACAGAAAATTATTCATCCTCGGGCTGGTCAAAGTAAGTATTTTTCAGGCAGGAAAAATGCTACGAATCTAACAGATATGCTTAAAAGTAATCGCAATAGCAATTGCGAAATTGGTCATCCCGTAATTACCTGTATTATCTCCGTTGCCCCGTTTGTGGCCCTGATTAAAACCTCATCGTAAAGCGCATGACTGCTCAATCCACAATTTCAATCTTTGTTACTCTCCCGGCGTCTGCCGGGCCCGGTCAGGGGACATACCATGTTTGATCGTATCACCGTACATCTGCCGACAGACGGCCTGCTGTTCTGGAAACTGAACGGCCGCGAGGCGCTGTCAGAGGCCTTTGAAATCACCGTGCAGCTGCTGAG
>NZ_JFHN01000007.1 GCF_000590885.1 Erwinia mallotivora | reverse complement strand
GGCCCATCAGGCGTTATTGTCGCAGCCAGTTTGGACACGGACAGCGCGCAGAAACCGGAGCGTACACGGAGTACGTGAGGATTTCGATCACTCCACAGGTTCAAAATGGCAAGTAAATTAGCCCTGATGGGCCAGACTTTTAGCGTTCTTTTCAGCAGCAGTTTACTCCCGGTGGCACGGTGAGCTCAGCAATTATCAATAGAAATATATTGTTCGGCTGATTGACAAGCTGATCTTTAAATGTAAACTGTACAGTACGGTTCACTTATGAGGTCAGTTAACATGATGTCAAAACTCTCGTTCGGTCTGTGTATCCTCGCGGCAACAGTGGTGTTGTCCGGATGCGTCTCACTCTTCTGAAACAG
>NZ_JFHN01000006.1 GCF_000590885.1 Erwinia mallotivora | reverse complement strand
TGAGAAAAAGTCTGTTCAGACATTTCAGGGACGACACCGTTACAATATTTATTGATCATTGCGACAGTTCTTGAAAGTAAATTCCCGATATCATTTGCCAAATCATTGTTCAGTCGCTGCTGAATAACTGCCTCGCTGATAATGCCGTCTGAACCAAAACGAAGCTCTTTGATTAGCGTGTAGCGCAAGACATCACAGCTGTATTTTTCAGCGGCATAAAGAGGATCAACACCATTGCCAAGTGATTTACTCATTTTGCGGCCATCACTGCCCAATAAATGCCCTGAAACCAACAGACGCTTGTAAGGAGAAAAACCCAACGCTTTGCACATACTCAGCCAAAACAGAGTATGTGTTTTGAGAATATCTTTACCGATAATATGTTGTGATTCCTGCCAGAATGCCTGTGCATCATCCGGATGATGCACAGGCATTCTGGCAGGAATCACAACATATTATCGGTAAAGATATTCTCAAAACACATACTCTGTTTTGGCTGAGTATGTGCAAAGCGTTGGGTTTTTCTCCTTACAAGCGTCTGTTGGTTTCAGGGCATTTATTGGGCAGTGATGGCCGCAAAATGAGTAAATCACTTGGCAATGGTGTTGATCCTCTTTATGCCGCTGAAAAATACAGCTGTGATGTCTTGCGCTACACGCTAATCAAAGAGCTTCGTTTTGGTTCAGACGGCATTATCAGCGAGGCAGTTATTCAGCAGCGACTGAACAATGATTTGGCAAATGATATCGGGAATTTACTTTCAAGAACTGTCGCAATGATCAATAAATATTGTAACGGTGTCGTCCCTGAAATGTCTGAACAGACTTTTTCTCA
>NZ_JFHN01000005.1 GCF_000590885.1 Erwinia mallotivora | reverse complement strand
CGCTGGCATTTTTCAACCTGTATCGCGGCGAAAATAACGGCATTATCAGCGCGCTGGCCCGCGTGCCTGCCTCGCGCTCTGACTATCACGACACAGGGCTGAGTGCCAGCACCCGCTACCGCTATTTCGTTACCGCCAGCGACATTAACGACAACACCTCGACGCCGGGTAATACGCTGGAAGTCACCACGGCGGCGGCGAAAGTGCCGGATGCCCCGCCTGCGCCACCTGTTAACCTGCGCTCTGTATCGGCAACGGAAAACAGTATCAGCCTGGTATGGGATATGCCGGTCACCACCGCGCCGCTGGCATTTTTCAACCTGTATCGCGGCGAAAATAACGGCATTAT
>NZ_JFHN01000004.1 GCF_000590885.1 Erwinia mallotivora | reverse complement strand
CCCCCGCAGTCAACCCTAATGATAATCATTTTCAATAAACAGCCAGCATGCTACGATGTTGTTAAAATTAAAACAATATGTGTCAGAAAATTTCATATATTTTCAGGAAAATATCCCAGCATTCAAACTGAGTGTGAATTTTGCGCAGCGGTCGAAATAGGCTGTGGGCTGTGGGCTGTGGGCAGGTATTTTAAATCAGAAGAAAGGAAAATCCCTGGCTGGCGCTTTTACGACAGCCAGGAAATAAGCATTATGACTGAACGTGCAGTACATCGGGCGGTAAAGAGACGCTCAAAATTACCGGCTTAAATGAGCTGGATTTACTCAACCATACAGAGAT
>NZ_JFHN01000003.1 GCF_000590885.1 Erwinia mallotivora | reverse complement strand
CCCCCGCAGTCAACCCTAATGATAATCATTTTCAATAAACAGCCAGCATGCTACGATGTTGTTAAAATTAAAACAATATGTGTCAGAAAATTTCATATATTTTCAGGAAAATATCCCAGCATTCAAACTGAGTGTGAATTTTGCGCAGCGGTCGAAATAGGCTGTGGGCTGTGGGCTGTGGGCTGTGGGCAGGTATTTTAAATCAGAAGAAAGGAAAATCCCTGGCTGGCGCTTTTACGACAGCCAGGAAATAAGCATTATGACTGAACGTGCAGTACATCGGGCGGTAAAGAGACGCTCAAAATTACCGGCTTAAATGAGCTGGATTTACTCAACCATACAGAGAT
>NZ_JFHN01000002.1 GCF_000590885.1 Erwinia mallotivora | reverse complement strand
CCCCCGCAGTCAACCCTAATGATAATCATTTTCAATAAACAGCCAGCATGCTACGATGTTGTTAAAATTAAAACAATATGTGTCAGAAAATTTCATATATTTTCAGGAAAATATCCCAGCATTCAAACTGAGTGTGAATTTTGCGCAGCGGTCGAAATAGGCTGTGGGCTGTGGGCTGTGGGCTGTGGGCTGTGGGCAGGTATTTTAAATCAGAAGAAAGGAAAATCCCTGGCTGGCGCTTTTACGACAGCCAGGAAATAAGCATTATGACTGAACGTGCAGTACATCGGGCGGTAAAGAGACGCTCAAAATTACCGGCTTAAATGAGCTGGATTTACTCAACCATACAGAGAT
>NZ_JFHN01000001.1 GCF_000590885.1 Erwinia mallotivora | reverse complement strand
GAGGGGTGGCCGAGTGGCTGAAGGCACCGGTCTTGAAAACCGGCGACGGGAAACCGTTCGAGAGTTCGAATCTCTCCTCCTCCGCCATCACATTCGACGGGTCAGCATAAGCTGGCCCGTTTTGCTTTATCCCCTTCTGCACTGGTATTGCTCATCTCATCCCCGGAACCTCGTATTTGCCTGCTTTCTGGTCAACTGAAAAATAAACGCATAAAAGCACATAATTTCAACAATCTGGGTGTGATTTCACTTGGCAAACGCCTGATGCTTCCCTATAATGCGCGCCATCAGTTGTTCTGTTAATGCATGCAACGTTGTCCTGCTTAACAACGACAGATAAAAGTGCGGAGGGGTGGCCGAGTGGCTGAAGGCACCGGTCTTGAAAACCGGCGACGGGAAACCGTTCGAGAGTTCGAATCTCTCCTCCTCCGCCAGCAAATTC